>CAVYNE010000051.1:0-59237 GCA_963769715.1 uncultured Actinomycetes bacterium | reverse complement strand
AGTACCGGGTCGCGGAGGTGAACACCCACGGGCTGGCGAGCGACCGGGGACCCCACTGGTCGGCGGTGACCCGCGGTGCCGCCCACGGATACCGGCCGGACATGCTGCTCATGCACAGTTCCGCGGTTTCGGCCGCGGTGAGCCTGGTGATGCGGGCGAAGGTCCCGGCCGGCGCCTCGTCCAGGTGCAGCATCAGGCTCCGGCGGGCCGGCTGGCGGCTGTCGCGGCCGGCGGTAGGCCGGTGAGCTGCATGATGCGGGCCGGGGCCAGCCCGAGCCGGTGCGCGAGCCGGAGCAGGTAGCCGGGCAGGGACTCATCCGGCAGCGGGTCCAGGCTGCGCGGAAGCGGGCTCAGCTTGTCCACCGGCTGTCCTCCCGGGTCATGTTCCGGCCCTGGTCCCGGTCGCCGGGCCGCGGTCATCGAAGACGGTGCTGCGGCCGCGCTTGCGTTTCCTGGCTCCGCTGCCGCCGGGCGGGACGGGTCCGGGCGGGATGGCGGGAATCTCGCCAGCCCCGGCGTCGCGACCGCAGGCGTCGGCGAGGCTGAGCGCGACGTTGTCCAGGAGGGCCTGGTCGAGGCGTTCGGTCCCGGTGTCGATCGCCTCGCGGCAGCCGTCTTCGATCAGCCGCTCCAGCAGGCCGACGACGCCGTTGGTGCGGCGGTAGAGGTATTCGGGCATGGTGCCGCCGGTGAGCATGCCGGGGGCGGCGTCCATCAGCCGCAGTTGCTGCTCGACCCCGGCCAGGTGCCGGGTCCAGGCGGTGATCTGGGCCGGGGTGTCGTAGCGGAACCGGTCCAGCTCGACCAGGTCGAAGCGCCGCTCGGTCTGGGTGGCCTCCAGCTGCGTGGACGCCGGCATGCCGGGACGGCGGGAAGAGCCACTGGCCGGTGCCAGGGCCGGGGCGGCCCTCGCGCAGCAGCCCGGAGCCGGGGATGTCCACGCCGATGAGCACGAGGGTGACGTGCATGCTCATGAACGCGCGGATCAGGTCCAGCACGTCCTGGTCATCGGCGCGGTGCATGCGCAGCCGGGTGATGTCATCCAGCAGCAGCGCCTTGGTGCCGTGGTCGCGGATCGAGGCGGCGACCTGGCGGACCAGGTCCGGCAGGTCCATGTTCTTGGTGTCGGCGCCGTAGAACCCCAAGATGGCCTTGCAGGCGGACTTGGGCTTGGCGGTCACCGGGGTCTGCACGTAGGCGACCGGGGCGTGCAGGTCACGGGTCCCGGCCAGCGCATCGGGGTTGAGGTGGTGGTGCAGCTCCAGCCAGGCGTCCTCGAAGCCGCCGGCGACCTCGCAGGCGGTTTCGGTCTTGCCCTGGTAGCCGCCGCCGGTGATCATCACCCCGGCGCGGGTGGACGGCTTGTGCTTCAGGGCGTTGGACTCGATCCGGCCGCGCAGCACCCTGGTCACGGCCTGGCTCATCGGGGTCTGCTGCAACGGAAGGTTGGCGTGCGTGGCGGCCCGGTGCAGGTCATAGAGCATCCGCCGCCGCGGCGGCAGCGCCCGCCAGGCGGCCCGGTCCAGCCGCGGCGCGGGCGTGAACGAGCCCCGGGCGGCCCGCCACTGCTGCCAGCCGGCCAGCGTCTCGCGCGCCGGCGGCGGCCCGGGAAGAACGAAAGGAGCAGGATCGGCGCTTCCGCCATGCGCGGGACTCACGGCCGCTCCTGCCCGGCGCTGCCCGCTATGCCCTGCGGTCCGCCGGGATCCTCGTCCGGGAGGCGGAGCATGCTGCCGCGGCGCAGGGCATCGCGCATCAGCGGGGCCGGCTCGGGCCTGGAACCGGCCGCCTGCTCACGGCGGCGGCGCCGCTCGGCGTCCACCGCGGAGGCGGCATCGCGGGCCTGATCCCGCCACCGCACCGGCGCTACCGCGGCGTCCCCGTCGTCCTGGTGTGCCTGCGCAGCGGCCGGTGCCGCGGGAGCGGGACGGTCGGCGGCGGCCTGACCGGCCTGGGCGCTCTCGCGGGCGTGCGCGGTGCGCTGCTGCCTGCTCATCTGGGTCGGCCACGCGTCGACGGGTATCAGGCCGCCGATCAGGTCCAGCAGCAGCGGCAGCAGCTCGGCATCCGACCTGGGCCGCAGGCCGGCCGCGCGGGCGGCGCGCAGCAGGTCATCGGCGCGGATGTCGCTGAAGGACGGCACCTCGCCCTCGGGCGGCAGCCCGGTCCAGCGCAGCGTGTGCCAGTCGTGGGTGAGCGGGTCGCAGAAGAATACGCAGCGCCGGTCGCGGGGCTCGCGGCGGATCTTCCACTTGCCCCTGGCGGCGCCGCCCTGGGGCTGAGGGGCCGGACCGGTAGGGGTCCAGCGCCGGGCCGTCATACCACAGCCCGCGGATCTTCACCCCGCGGCGGCCGTGGATCTTGACCAGGTGCACCGGGAGCAGCTCGTAATACAGGTCCGGGGCGGGGATCTGCAGCGCGAACCCGCCCTGGCGCCATCGCGGCGGCGAACAGCGTGTTCGGGCTGTGCCGGGTGCCCGGATCCCACGCCGGGGCGTACTCGCCGAGCTCGCGGTTCTGCCACACCTTCACGATCCAGGTCGCGATCAGGTGCTCGGCCTGCGCCAGGGTGAGCACCGCGTCGGCCTCGGGATCGGCGCCCCGGTCAGCGGTATCGATCCCGCGCCAGCCGGGCAGCATCTCCAGCAGCAGCGACTGGATCCCGGAAAATGCCCGCTCGACCGCCTGCTTATCGGTCGGGCGCAGCACCCGGGCCGGCAAGATGTTAGCGCCGATGACGCGCTGCACCTCGATCAGATGATGGTTCTTATAGACCGATCCGTGGTCGGTGGTGACCGTCTCGGGGGCGAAGAACGGCAGCGCCGCGACCTTGTGCCCGGCGAAGGAGGCGACCAGGGACGCCGGGATGCCCGGGTAGGGCCATTCCATGTCCTGGCCCCAGTCCTCGCGCAGCGGCAGCGGCATCATCACATCGCGCAGCAGCATCGCCACGTCGACGGAGGTGTCGGAGACCAGGGTGAGCCGGAAGGCGACCAGCGAATGCGTGTAAAGATCCAGCGCGAGGGTGAGCGAGGCGGTCACCGGCTCGCCGAACACGTGCTCGCGGACCTTGACCCCCAGCGGGCTGGTGTCCAGCGCGACGACCTGCCCGGGCCGGTGGATCACCACATGCTCCCCGGTGACCGGCAGCTTCGCCGCCGACCGGGCGTAACGCTGCCGGGCGCCGCCAGGGCCGAACCATTCGATCCACACCGTCCGCAGGGTCTCATAGCACGGAACCGCCATATCCGGGCCGAAGCGGTCCCGGATGTACTGGCAGATCATCCGTTCCCTGGTTTTCATCGAGACCCGCGACCGGTGCAGGCATTCGTCGTGGACGGCGTAGATGGCCTCGCGGAGCTGTCCGGTCATCGAGTAGCGGCCGCCGCTTCGCCGCAGCCAGTGCCCGTCGATGCACCCGATAATCCCGAACCGGCGGCACCGGCCGGCCCACCGGACCAGGGTCCGCTCGCTGATCCGGGCCAGGCCCAGCATCGCGGCGGAATCAGCGCCCAGCGCGGCCATCTCGGCGACCTTGGCCAGCCGCCGCTCGTGCAGCGTGGTGACCGCCGGATCATAGCCCGGCCGCGGCTCGCCGGGCACGGCATGCAGCAGGCTGCCGCTGCGGTAGCCGGTCTCTGCCTCCATCAGGTGCGCGTAGCGCATCGCGACCAGCTCCCGCTGCCGGGCGGTGAGATCCTCCAGCCCGGCCGGCTGACGGCCCAGGCTAAGCGACAAGCCCGCGGCGGTAGCCGGGACGGGCCGGCAGTCGCGGTCGTTGACCAGCGCCCGGACAGTGGTAGCCAGCTCCTGCCCGTCGTCACGGCGCAGCAGCACCCGGCCCGTGTGCGCCTCGAACTGGTCCACCTGCCACTGGGTCCCCGCCAGCACCAGCCGGCAGCCCGCCGACAGCTCGACCGGCCCGCGGCCCGTGCCGCTCACCGCTCGCCCCGCCAGACCACGGAACCGTCCCCGAACGGCACGGCCAGGTCGATGGCCAGAACGCGATGCCAGATCAGGTGGATCGCGAACGCGCGGGCAACCGCCGGGTAGCAGGCAGCCGCCACCAGGCCAGCGAACCGCACCGGGCCGCCGGCGACCGCGGACGAGCAGCGCCCCGGCCAGGCCGAGCGGGTCGCTCAGCGGCCGCCGCTGCGCCGACAGCGTGTCCAGCGTGGTCATCACGTGCGGCCGCCAGCCGCCCACCACGCCATACCGCCACCCGCAAGCCAGCGCCGCCTCCGACGAGGCCGCGAACTTGACCCGGTCGGCCGCCCCGATCCGGCCCGCGGGCCGCACATCCAGCAGCCACGTGCCCTCATCAGCGACGGCCAGGAAATCAGGAGTGTGCTCCCGCGGCCCCGACGCCGACTCAAACCGCATCCGGTGCGGCTGCGACACCACCTCCCGCACGCCCAGGAAATCCAGGGCCAGCAGCAGGCGCTGCTCGGCATGACTCTCGAACCCGTGCAGCCGCCCGGTGCCGGCCAGGCTCTGCAAGCCGGGCCGGTGCCCCTGACCGGTGGCCCAGGTGAAATGGCGCACCGGCTCGCAGCCAGGCACCGGGAAGGCACCCATGTCCGCCACCGGGCAGGTCACCTTCTCCCCGGCGACCTTCCACGTGGCCATCCAGCGGCGGCCCCACCCGGCGGTCAGGACCAGGACCCGGCGATCCTCATCGGTCACCGCGCACATCTGGGCCAGGTCTGCCAGGCCGCAAGAATCTGATGCCAGCACCGCGGACGCTCTCACCGGCAGTTTCACGGCGGGCCCGTCCGCGCCACCAGCCCGCCGGATACCCGCAGGCCGGGCCGGGAGCGGCACCCCGGGAACCCGCTGACTATTATATGAGTCATAAACGTGCAAAATATCGGACATACTGCGCGGCACGCTACCGTTTCGGGATGCAGGACGTGAACGAGGCCAGCCGCGAGGCCACCATCCGGCTCGCCCGGGTAGCGCTAGGCAGCCGGCTACGGGAGATCCGGGAGAGCAGGGGCATGACCCTGACGGCCGTGGCCAGGCAGGCCGGGCTGAGCCGGTCCTTCTACACGCAAGTGGAGCAAGCCCGCCAGACGATCTCCGTCGACCGAGCGTTCGCCCTCGCCAACGTCCTCGGCGTCGAGATGACCGAACTGTTCAGCGCCTTCCCCCCGGTCCCGTACGCCCGCCCCTACTGACTGGGCACGCCCGCTCCGCACCAGGCCGCTCCTGCGGCACCGCACGCCCAGGTCAACGAGCGGCTCCGCCACCGCCACCGCCACCGCGGGGAACGCCACCAAGAAATGGGAAACTGGACCAGCACGCCAACTAAAGCTTGGAGATCACGCCAACTAAAGCTGGGAAGACCCGCGAAGCTCCACAACGCAGCAAGATCACAAGCCATTTAACGCTGGCAGTCACACCCAGGGAAGGTGACCAGGTCATCGGGCTTCTGCGGCGTGCTCCGCTGCGGGCTGTCCGCGCCCCGGTCGCCGGAGTGGAAGCCAAACCAGGTGAGCACCATCCCGGCCCGCTGGAAAACTCCCAGGTAACCGCAGGTCAACCAAGATCAACTGGAAAAGTCCGCTGGGAACCTACAACGACCGGGCGCTGGCGACGAGTCGGCCGGAACCGGGACCTCCATGGCTCGATCTCCTGGCCTGGGCGACCAAACCGAATACCCCTGTTCTGGCCATTCTCGGTTAGCCTGCGCGACGAATACGTCATCGATTGCCCGCGCCTGACTGCTCGATCCCGCTAGCTGCGGGTGAACGGAGCGCGCTCGCGGGCCCGAGCGTCACGTCGCCCATCCGACCGAGGCTTTGAACCGGACGCTCGCCTTGCCCGTTCAGAAAGGGATACGTTCAGAAAGAAAGGGATATAAGGGAAATAGGGGAGATCAGGGGACCGCTTATGCGTTACCTGGACGTGAGGGTCGGGAAGCAGGTTTCCAAGGTCGGGCTGGGTACGCACCAGTTCGGGTCGGCGGAGTGGGGGTATGGCGAGCGGTACGCCGGGCAGGAAGCACACGCTATCGTGCGCCGGGCGCTCGACCTGGGCGTCACCCTCTTCGACACCGCGGAGATCTACGGCTTCCAGGCGCACCGCATTGTCCGCCGCGCCCTGGTCGAGGGAGTCGCCCTGTCCGACGTGGCCAGGATCCCCGGTTTCGGGCGCAGCGAGCAGATCCTGGGCCAGGCCCTGGGCGAGCAACGGGACGCGGCATTCGTGGCCACCAAGATTTACCCGGCCGGGCCAACCGTCGTGGTCCCGGAACAGCGGGCGGTGGCCAGCGCGAACCGGCTGCGGACCAGCTACCTGGACTTGTACCAAGTCCATCAGCCCCGTCATATCACCCCCAGCCGAACGATCTTGCGAGGCATAGGCGCGCTCCAGAAAGCGGGCATGGTCAGCGAGGTAGGCGTCAGCAACGCCTCCTTGGACCGTTGGCGTGCCGCCGAGCAGACACTAGGGAGCCGGGTCCTGAGCAACCAGGTCGGCTACAGCCTGATCACCCGCTCGGCCGAGCGTGACCTGCTGCCGTTCGCCGAGTCACACGGCCGTATGGTCATCGCCTACCGCCCGCTGGAACTGGGGTTGCTGTCCGGAAAGTACCATCACGCGAACCGGCCGGCGAACCGGGTGCGGGTCACATCCCCACTGTTCCTGCCGCAGAACCTAGAGCGCGTCCGCGGTCTGATAGCCACGCTCCGAGAGGTTGCGGACGCGCACTCCGTCACGCCGGCACAGGTGGCGCTGGCCTGGGTCATCCGCCACCCGGCCGTGGCCGCGATCCCGGGTGCCTCCAGCGTGGAGCAACTGGAAAGCAACGTCGCCGCCGCCGACATCGACCTCGCCGACGACGAGTACCGCGCCCTTCAGCTCGCGTCGGCCCAGTTCCGCCCCGTTCCCGGACCGGGCTTCATTTCCCGTCAGATCCGCGCCCTGCCCCGTCACCGCGGTGCGATCGCGGCCCACACCTGGTGCTCCGGCAGCATCTTAAGACCTGGGCGGTACCGCAGGGGATGCCCGCGGCGGACCGCTGCGCCAGATCTGAGGTCGGGGGCCCCGCCAGGCCCCTACCGCGCTGGTCTGCACATCCAGCTCCTGAGATCCCTTGCCGGTCAAACCGCGGTCACTGGCGGTCCGGCAGAATTCGGGATAGGCAGCGATACGGCACGCAACCAAGACGCGCGACTCCCGGATAGGTATAACCCGCAAGTTGCCCGTTCCGGGCGCCGATGGCGTCCAGCACCGACGGACGGTCCCGCTCGTGGCGCGGCCAGTAGTGGCCCGAAGCGCGCGGCGTTGGTGCGGACCGCCACCTGGCAGGGCCTGTCCTCGCCGCCAGTGATGGTACGTACCTCGAAGCACCTCAGGGATCGCGTTGAGCCGTTCCACGACCGGATGGTGGCCGCCGCCCTGGCGGATCTCCGGCGTGATAGCTGCGGTCACCTCGCAGCCGGGCGCAGCCGGGTGCACGAGCGTGACGACGTAATGACTGCGGGCGGTAATGCCACACGCTAAATGCAGCTAGCGCCAGCCTAAAATTACGCTTTTCTGGATAAACCGACACATTAATGATCGATTCAGCCCGGCAACAATGACACCTTTATTGGTGCGCCTGGGGCGATTATCTCTGGCGACGACCCGGGTTCCCTCGGTTATGTTCAGAACGACTTTGCCTTTGTCGGCGTCGGTACTGGCGTAACCGGCGCCACCATCGAATACCTTACCGTCGAGAACTTTGCTCCTCCCGGCAACCAGGGCGTGGTCAACACTAACTCAAACGATAACTGGGCCGTCGAGTACGACACCATCAAGGATAATATTCCTGGCGCCGCCATGATGATCGGCTCAAGCAACACGATCGAGTACAACTGCCTGACGGAGAACGGGGAGTACGCCTTCAACGGCTATCAGGATTCCAGCGATCCGGAGTCCTCTCCGGTCACCGGCGGGCCGCAGAACATCACTCTCAACAACAACGAGATCTCCTACAACAACACCTGCAACTGGGAGACCTCCGCCAAGTTTCCCATTACATCGCCGGCAGGCTGCGCCAAGCAGGGCGAGTACAACGGCTGCGGCTGCAGCGGCGGAGGTAAGTTCTGGCATGACCAGAGCGTGACCGTCAAGGACAATTACGTTCATAATAACTACAGTGCCGCCCTCTGGGTCGACACGGATAACGACGGCTTTGACATTCAAGGGAATTACTTCTCGGCCAACTACGGCGAGGCGCTGATTTACGAGATCAGCTACAATGCCCTTATCCAGGGTAATACTTTTATAGATAACGCCTGGGGGTCTGGGCCAACTATCGGCGGCTTCCCGGACAGCGCCGTCTATGTATCCGAATCCGGAGAGGACAGCCGGGTTGCCAATAGCTTCGGCTACAGTACCCTAGCTGTCGAGGGTAATACCTTCACTGACAACTGGGGAGGCGTTGTCCTGTGGGAGAACTCGAACCGCGCCTGCGGTGACGGCTACGACGGAGCCTGTACCTCACTGCCCTAACTTCAGGGTGTTTGCTGCCATTGTGGGAGATTTGACGGCGTGATGGTGATGGTGTAAGTCGCTTCTTCGGTGGGCCTGGAGCGTCGTTCGGCTGCTGTCCTGCCTGACGTGCGCATTCGCCCAGGGCGGTGGCGGGGGTGGGCGGTGACGTCGTCGATGAGCTGGCCGAGGGGATCGGCGGGGAGACGGCCGCAGTGCCCGCAGCGGGTGTCAGCGTGGAGGCCGGCGCGGACCAAGCCGAGCACGGCGGTGAACGGGATCAGGTCCGGGTCGATGCCGGCGAGGGCGCCCGCGCGGGCAGCGACGGCGGCGATCATGTTGCGGGCCAGGAGGAATGCCCAGGCTTCCTGCCGGGCGAGGGCCTCGGACTTGCCGCGCAGGACGCGGCGCGGGCCGCGGAGGGTTTTCTTCAGGTGGAGGAACGCGATTTCGATTTGCCATCTTTCAGCATAGAGGACGGCGATCTCGCGTGCCGGGTGCTTCTCGTGGTCCAGCAGGGTGGTCAGCAGCCGGATGGTGCTGGTCCTGGCGCGGCCGCTGCGGGTGCGGGTCACGATGGTGAACTGGACCAGCCGGGCGATCGTGTCCGGGAGCCGGGCCGCGGCCTTGTCGCCCGTATCGCGGCGGCGCCGGGCGCGCATGCCGTCCGATTCGTGCAGCATGACCAGCTCCGAGCCGTCGGGCAGGGTCTCCAGCGTCTTGACCGGGACGGACTTCGTGCCGTTCTTGACCCGCCAGCACAGCTGCGGCCCGGTGGCGGAGAACCGCAGGAACCGGTCCATGGAGAAGAAGCCGCGGTCGGCGAGGTTGAGCGTGCCGGCTGCCAGCGCGGATTCCAGCTGGTCTGCGAGGGCGTTCTCCCCGTCGTGGTAGCCGCCGATGGCGGCGGCCCACCGGTGCGTGGCGGTGCGGACCAGGGCGACGAGGCGGAGCATGGGGTTCCTGCCGCCGGCGGGCACCCCGAACGCGGCGTCCAGCTCGTCATTGGCGTCCAGCGCGGCGGTAGTGCCGTCGAACGCGGTGACCTCCATCCCGTGCCACAGCTGCCCGGTGCCCAGCTCCGCGCCGGCCCGGGCCGCGTCCAGCTCGAACGCCCTGCGCGCGACGTGCTCGCCGGACCGCGCCCGGGCCTCCGGCAGCGCCGGCCCGGTCGGCACCGGGGTGCCCGGCGCGACGGGATCCAGGCCCGGCATGGCGAACGCGGTGCGCAGCACCTAGTCATAGCCCTGCCCGGCGAACAGGCACCCGGTGATCAGGCTCAGCAGGGTGTTCTTCGCGGTCAGCACCCGGTCCAGCCTGTGGCTGTGCGGCGCCGTCGCCGCCGCCTCGCCGATGGCCCCTTCCGCCAGGAGCTGCTCCAGCAGGCCCTCGCGGTCCAGGCCCTCCAGTTCCTGCAGCCACAGGCCCGGGCCGGACGCCACCCGGGCCGCCAGGCCCGCCCGCAGGCGGCCCGCTTCCTCCTCCTCCCGGGAATCAGCGACGGCGGCGGTGTGGCCTGCGGAGACGACACACGCATAGCAAAATGGCGGGACAACGAAGCTCCTGTCCGGGACGGTAACGAGATTCAGCACCTTACGTCCTATCAGGGGCTTCGTTGCTATTTTCGCCCTGCGGCACCCGCACCCCGCAGCGAGATCATCTTGTGACCAAGTCGTCGCCCGTCGCTAAAAACCGGCCATCACCGAACATTGCCCACGGAAGTTAAGGGCAGTGGCCTGTACCCTGGTCGACCCGTCAGTCGCCACAGTTACCAGTTGCCAGGCAGCGCTAGCTAAATCAGGTGCGAACCAGTCGGGTGACACGCCAGATTACTTTGACCTCTGCCGCTGGAAGACCCCAGAACGTCATTGTCTCCAACAACGTCTTCAATTTCAGCCCTTCAAATGTCGGTTCGAACTGCACCGTGGACAACTACTGCGGTTTTAACCCTGATCTTTCATCCGGGTTGATGGCTGGCGCCGAGCGGTCGGCTGGCCCCGTTTGTAGCCGCGATTTTAGCGTCGGGATATGACAATGGCCCGGCTGCCGGGCCGGGTAGCCAGGGGTTCCACAGGCCCCGGGGGTTCTCCTTCCTGGATCGCAGGGACGGTTCTGCGCTGGTCAGGGTGCTTGCGGGAGCGCGTCGATGCGTTGCCACGCGGCCGTGATCGCTTCAGCCCATGGCCAGGTCGCCTGGATTTTCAGGCGCCGTTTCCGTCCGCCTCGGACCAGCCGGCCGGCGGAGTGCAGCACGCGGTAGCGCAGCGTCTTGGGCTCGGCTTTGGCCAGGTCGCCGTCCAGGGCCAGGAGCTTGAGCCAGGCGAGCAGGATCTGCCCGGTCATCGCCGCGGTCAGCCACGCGGCGTTGATCCCGAAGTCAAAGGACGGGAAATGGCCCAGGCCGCATCCTTCCCGGTGCGGATCGCGTCCTCGACCCGGGCCTGGACCCGGTGCGCGACGTCGATGTAGGCGGCCTGCCCGAGCCAGCCTCTGGTGTCCGCGGGCCGGTTCGTGGCCCACAGGGAGTACCGCCAGCCGTCCCCGGCCTCGAACAGGGTCAGCTGGGCGCCGGGATGGGGCCGCTCGCGGCGCGCGAAGACCCGCATCGCCGCGGGCCAGGCCCGCAGCTGGTCCCCGCCCGCGCTGTGGCGCAGCAGCCCGGTCAGCTCGGTGACGTGCGCTTCTTCGATCCAGCACGCCCGGTGCGCGCAGGACAGGTTCGCGCAGGCCTCATCGGCGCGGCGTTCGCGGACCTGTCCGCGGCCGTCGATCGCGGCCTGCCAGGCCTGCTCCGGGACCAGCCGCAGCGCCGTCTTCTCCCGCTCGGCCAGCGCCCACCCGACCGAGTAGGTCAGCTCGTAGCCGCGGCGGGCAGCCAGCGTGTCCAGGCGCTTGACCAGGGCGTGGCTGGCCCCGGCCCCGTCGCAGGTGACCATCAGCTTGCGCCGGAACCGCGGCGGGATCGCGGCGATCGCCGCGTCCAGCAGCTGCAGGTGATCCGCGGCGGTGTTGCTGCCCGCCGACCCGCGGCGCAGCATCCAGGCCAGCGGCTCCCCGCCGGTGTTATCGCACACCGCCAGCAGCGGGTGATGGCCGTAGCCTTTGAAATTCGCTTCCGCGAGTTCCTTGTCCGAGTGCGCGAACGTCACGGTGGCATCGAGCCGGATGCAGGTCACCCCGTCCATGGTCCGGTCCGCCAGCCGCACCCCGGGCAGCGCGCCGTGCCGGGCCGCGACCTGCGCCCACGCGTGCCGCCGGGCCGTGTTCACCGCCGCCGTGATCCGCCGGTCCGCCCGGGCCCCGCCGCGGGCGATCTCGGCCAGCGTCCGCCACGCCGTCGGCACCGACGCCACCAGCCCGAACAGCTCCCGCTGATCGCGCATCACCCGGAAATCAGAGATCACCCGGGCGCCGTCCGCGACCGCGCACGCCAGATCAGCCATCACCCGGCCCCGGTCATGCACCAGGAACCGCGGCGCGGCCAGCGCCCGCGACAGCCCGCCGGTCAGGCCCGTCTTATCAGCCAGGTGCCGCAGCAGCACCAGCCCGGCATGCGACACGACACCCTGACCGCCGCCAGATACCTCCAGGCCCCTGGACCAACCGGTAGTGTGCATGCAGAAAGTGCTCCTCGAACTCGGGCCGGCAAGGACTTCGAACACCCCCACTGTCCCAGCTCAGGAGCACTTTTTACGTCAGGCACACCGCCCGGCTCTCAGACCCCAATGTAGGGTCGGGGGCTGGCGCGGTGGCGTTGCCCGGCGTGAGGTCCCGCAGCCACTTTTCCCCGGGTTTCCCCTGCGGGCCGCTTCACTGCGGTGACCATGGCCGGGTGCTCCGTTTCCAGCCCCCGCCGCATCGAACCGTGCGTGCGGTTCTCCCGCACACGGCTCACCGACGCCGTTCACCGCCGGCATTCGGCCTTGCCCGCCAGTCCCGGAAGGGCCTGGGGTCGACGACGATTCCCGACAAGGTGACCAGGCCGAGCTGGTCCGGGGACTGGAAGGCGACCACCGACCAGCCGAACTTCCGGGACCGGCGGTTGCGCTTGGCGAGGAACAGCGCCAGCCGCATCCGCGCGTAGCTCCTGATCTTGCAAAAGCGGACTGCGGAGTTGCCGTACCGGAAGTAGGCGGCCCAGCCGCCCAGGAACCGGTTCAGGTCCTCCACGATCCACTCCGGCGCCAGCAGCAGCCGGGACCGGCGGGTCAGTTCCCTGATCCGGTCGCGGGCGTGCTGCATGGCCTTGTCCGCGGGCCAGCGGGCCAGGAACGTCACCGGCTTGGTCCCGGTCAGCCCCCGCGAGCGCACCAGCCGGTGGTGAAAGCCGAGGAAGTCCAGCCCCTCGCCTCCTACCTCCAGGTGCACGATGCGGGTCTTGGCCGCCTTCGGCTCCAGGCCGAGACCGGCCAGCAGGTCCGTCAGGCGCGCCAGCGCCTGCTCGGCCTGGCTGCGGGACCAGCACATCACGACCAGGTCATCAGCGAACCGGACCAGCACCCCATCACCGTCGTCCCACGCCCGGTCCAGCCGGTGCAGGTAGACGTTACACATGACGGGGCTGAAAACCCCGCCCTGAGGAGTCCCGGCCGCAGTTCGCCGCACCTGCCCGTCCTCCATCACCCCCGCGCGCAACATCGCGCGCAGCAGCTTCAGCACAGACTGGTCGCAGACGCGTTCCTCCACCGCCTCCATGAGCTTCTCGTGCGGAATCGCGGAAAAGCACGAGGCGATGTCCGTCTCGACCACCCACCGGCGGCCCCGCCAGGACTCATCGATGAGCACTTGCAGGGCATCGTGCGGCGACCGCCCCGGGCGGAACCCGAAACTGCACGGCAGGAAATCCGCCTCGAAGACCGGCTCGAGCACGATCTTCACCGCCGCCTGCACGATCCGGTCGCGAACCGGAGGAATCGACAGCGGACGCTGCTCCGTCGTCCCCGGCTTAGGGATATACACCCGCCGGGCAGGCAGCGGCCGGTACCGGCCCTCCCGCAGCTCGCTGGCCAGCTCCTCCAGCAGCCGGGTCACCCCGTACTCCTCGACAGCGGCCAGGGTGATCTTGTCGATGCCCGGCGCGCCGTTATTCATGCGCACCTTGACCCACGCGCGCCACAGAACATCACTGCGGCTGATCTTGTCATACAGCGCGTGGAACCGACGTCCGGGATCGGCCTTGGCCGCCCGGTACAGCGCATGCTGCAAGGCACGGACCGGATCCCCGGCAACCGGAGACCCCTTCGCGGCGGGACTAGCACTGACGGCACTCACCGGGCCCCTCCTGACAACACTGCGCACCGACGAAGCAGCGGCCCTTCCCATCACCGGCGGTTATGTTGTCCGCCCGGCTCAACCGGTACTACGGCCGCCTCCGACGCCCACCCGGCCAGCCATCCACTTCCCGGCGTGCACCGGTTATAGGACGCCACGCTCCGGCGACATGATCCGCAGGTCACCGGGCCGGGGAGGGCCTCCCCAGTTCCCGCCGCCACCCTCGATACGTTCCGCGCCCCATACGCCGGGGAGTCCCTCACGGCTGCGCTCCAGGCTCTGCACCGCTTCCATGGCCTTCACCCTGATTTCGGGGGCTCGGCACTCCCTGTTCCCGCCCTCACGAGCAGGACCTCTAACGACGCCGCAGGCTTCGCGTCATGCTACGGACCGCATCGTCGCTCCCCCCTGAGGGGCTTTTGACGCTGGGCTCCGACCCGGCCCGTTTCCAGACCAAGCCGCCAGCCTGCTACCGGGCCTCCTGGCAGCTACCCGGACCGGACTTCCACCGGCAAGCGGCGACGAGCTTACGAACAGCAAGATCCACCATGGCTTACGTCACGGTGTCACCTCCTGTTCTGCTGGGCGCACGAAAAGACAGGGTTAGCGTGCTGACCCTGGCGGGCACCATGGTTGCGCAATACCTTGGGCGCCGCGGAACCAAGGAGGACACCGAAGCGGCGTTCGCCGAGCAGCGCGGGCAGCTGAACGAGACGTTGAAGGCGCAGAGCGAGCAACTGGACCGCGCCATTGGGGCGCAGAGCAGCCAACTGGACCGCACCCTCGCGGAGCAGCGCGAGCACCTGGACCGGACACTCGATGCGCAGAACCAGCAGCTTGACCGGACGCTTGCGGAGCAGCGGACCAGGACGTTGAACGAGCGGTTCGCCACAGCCGCGGAGCAGCTGGGCGACGATAAGCCGGCGGCCGTGAGACTGGCTGGGGTGTACGCTATGGCGGGCCTGGCCGACGACTGGGAGGAAAACCGGCAGACCTGCGTCGATGTACTGTGCGCGTACCTGCGGATGCCTTATGAGCCTGATCCCGGAGAGGACGCCCTCGCCGCGGAACGGCTTGCCTTCCAGGCAGGCCGCGAAGTCCGTCACACTGTGATCCGTGTTATCACCGCGCATCTGAAGGAAGACGTTGCGACATCTTGGGAGGGGCTGAACTTCGACTTCACCGGCGTGGTCTTCGACGGCGGCGACTTCTCCCAAGCTCGGTTCTCCGGCGGCACGGTCGACTTCCGCCGCGCACAGTTCTCTGGCGGCGAGGTTGACTTCAGCCTCGCCACGTTCTCCGGCAGCGAGGTCAACTTCATTCAGACCCAGTTTTCCGGCGGCACGGTCGACTTCGGCAGCGCCCGGTTCTCCGGCGGCATAGTCGATTTCAGCCTCGCCCGGTTCTCCGGAGGCAAAGTCAGCTTCAACCGCGGCGGGTTCGTCGGCGGAGAGGTCGACTTCCTTCAGGCCCTGTTCTCCGGAGGCGAGGTCAAGTTCACCTCCGCCCGCTTGTCCAGCGGCACGGTCGGGTTCAACCGCGCTCTGTTCTCCGGCGGCACGGTCGACTTCGGCGGCGCCCAGTTCTCCGGTAACGCGGTCGATTTCGATGATGCCCAGTTCTCCGGCGGTACCGTCGACTTCAGCGGTGCTCGCGACTGGTCGTCCCCTCCCCGATTCCCCTGGACAGACGCACCACCCTTGGGTGTCAAACTCCCGGCCACGGGCGGGAAAGCCAACTAGCCAGCGCCTAACCCGTTCGTCGGGAACCGTTCCGGGCAACATGGCGCGCGTCGTCACCGAAGGCTAGCGACACTCCGCCTTGGCGGCCTGGCAGCCCGGTCATGGCGCAATGCAAGCTCGGCGACCCGCAATGGGGAGCGCTCACGCCCCCAACACAGTTGATAACTTTCGCGCATGTCACCCTCCGTGTCGGTTGTGTTGTGGTGGCCGCCGCCGCGGGCTGCTGGTTCCCGGGCGGGGATGCGGTGGCGGATGGTGATCTTCTCCGGGCCGATGAGAACGTCTTTGACCAGCAGGCGCAGCACCCGCCGGCGTTCTTCTACGGTGGCGGTGGCGGCGTTGCCCCGCAGCCGGGCGAGGAAGCCCTCCAGGTCGTCGGCGAGCTTGAGGTAGGCGTCCCGGTCGGCGGCCTGGGCGTCGAGGGCGTCGAGCTGGCCGCGCAGGCTGGCCTCGCGGGCGCGCAGGTGCGGCATCTTGGCGCGCAGCTCGTCGATCGTGATCAGCTGCTCGGAGAACGCCTCGACCATCGCGGTGATCGAGGCGCCGGCCTTGGCCAGGGCCTGTTCGATCTGGGTGCGCTGGCGGGTGACCGGGTCGGAGGTGCGGGCCTGCTCCAGGCGCTTGGCGATCTCGGCGCGGATCAGGGCGGGGTCGGCGAGCAGGCCGGTGAGGTGGTCCCACACGACCTGGTCCAGGTAGTCGGCGCGGACCGGCTTGTTGCCGCAGACCCGGCCGCCTTCGTACCGGTAGTCGTCGGAGCCCAGGCAGCGGTAGTAGTAGATCTTCTTACGGGCGGTGGTCGTGGAGGTGCGGTAGTAGCCGTATCCGCAGGCCGCGCAGGCGGCCAGGCCCTGCAGCAGCGAGGGGACCTTGCTGCCGCGGGTGGCGAACTTCTTGTTGTCGGCCAGCCGCTGCTGCACCCGGGCGAAGGTGTCCTCATCCACGATCGCCGGGACTGCGATCTGGGTCCATTCCTCCCGTGGCCGGTCCACCGTCTTGACCGCCCGCGGCGTGGTCCGTCCTTGCAGGCGTGCGACCCGGTTCAGGCCCGGCGGCTCATGGATGATCTGGGTCTTGCCGAACACGGCGCGGCCCGCGTAGGCGGGGTTGCGCAGCATCCCCCAGATCACCGACCGGTCCCAGCGGTGCTTGCCGGTGCGGGTCGGCACGCCCTGGCTGCCCAGCCAGCGGGCCAGGTCGGCGATGGTGGCGCCGTCGTCGGCGTAGCGGCGGAACATCTCGGCCACCAGCACCGCCTCATGCCCGATGATCTCGTAGCGGGCCCCGGCTTCGGGGGTCTTGCGGATGTAGCGGTAGCCGAACGGGGCACCGCCCAGCACGTTGACCGACCCGGACCTGGCCCGGTAGGCCTTGCCGCGCCGGTAGCGCTCCATCAGCTGGGCTTTCTCGTACTCGGCGAACATGCCCTGGAACTGGATCAGCAGCTGGTCTTCGGGGCTGTCGCCGCGGGGGCCGTTAACGAACTCCACCCGGACCCCGGCCCGGTTGAACTCCTCGACCAGCAGCGCCTGGCAGGCGAACTTGCGGGCCAGCCGGTCCGGGGAGTAAACCAGCACCACGTCGACGCAGCCCTGGGCGGCCAGGTCCCGCAGCGCCTCCAGCGCCGGGCGGACCAGCGTCGCCCCGGAATGTCCCTCGTCTTCGAAGATCCAGTCCTCCGGGACCTCATGCCCCCGATGCCGGGCGTGCTCGCGCAGCGCCTGGGTCTGCGACCCGATGGTCTGATCCTTCTTCTGCCGGGCGCTGGAGACCCGTGCATACAGCGCCGCGCTTGTCATCCGCGTGTCCTTCCTGGCCAGGCCGCCCGGTGCGAGCCCGCCGCTGCGGCACCAATATGGCGTAGGCCACCGACAAATCGGTGGCCGCGTGCCGGTCGAAGACGAACTGCGCCTCGACCTTCCGGCCGTTCACCTGCGGGGATGATTCTTCTGACCCCGGGCGAGATATTCTTCCAGCGCCTGGGCCACCACCGCGGAGATGGCCAGGCCGGCCTGCCGCGCATGCGCGCGCACCCGCACGGCCAGCCCCGCGGGCAGCTTGACCGTGAACACCACCATGTCCGGCGGTACCTCGGGCCGCCCCGCCCGGGCCGCCTGCTCGGCATAGCGGCGGGCCTGCCGCACCGAGCAGCCGAAACTGCCCGCCAGCACCCGGGCCGCCTCGGCGACCGGCACCCCCGCCTCCACCAGGTCCGCGGCGGCGTTGACCCGCGCAGCATGCTCACGAGCGCGAACCCGGCCACCAGCCATGCCGCAATCGTACTACCGGACATGTCAGGATCTCTGCATCGCATGACATCCCCGCAGATCACCGCGAAGTCCCCGCCACCCGCGACCGCGCGATCCACGACGCGACTGTCAGCACCGTGGACGCATCCCAGCCCGCCATCCAGTCCAGGATCCGCCGGTCCCAGACGCCCAGCTCGATCCCGGCCAGCACGCCGGCCAGGATCTCCGCCTGCACAGCCCTCGGCACGAACCCCGCAGGCGGCGCCTCCACCGGCCCGGCCGGTACCTCCGGCCATCCCGCGCTCACCGGCCACGCTCCAGCCGCCGGTAACCCAGCGTCACCTCGAAACAGAAATTGCCAACTGTGTTGGGGGCGTGACAGCACGATTTCGCGGAGTGGCCACCAAGATCCTCCACTACCGACACGGATTTGGCGCAGGCTGCCGGTTCCAACTTCTTGTCTCACATTGCGTTAGAACCTGGTAGCAGGGGTTACGTAGAAAGCCTGGTCAGGTCTACAGGCCGAGGCTGCGGCCTATGATTTCTTTCATGGTCTCGGTGGTGCCGCAGAAGATCGATTGGACGCGGCTGAGCCGCCAAAGCTCACAATCGTATCGGAGAGCAGCGGAGCTGCGCTCCCGCCGATCGTCTCGCCGCGGCGCAGCTCCCGAGCCGCGGCGTGGCCTCGACGACTACGCCGAACCAGCGGCCGCGGATATCCCAGCCGCCGGTTCGGACGTCGACTCGAGCTCATCGCGGCGCAGCTGCCACAGGTCCTCGGGATGCGCGATGCCAGCGACGGCCGCGAGGTGCGGCCGTGCTCCCGCGAGCCGTCGCGCGGCAATCAATGTCTCGGCCGGGGTGAGGACGCTCACGACGACAGGATAAGCACGTGTGGCGCTCGATGACCACCGCGACTACGAGACCGCTGTCCGCGGGGCGGTATCCCGTCTCAAATGCCGCGCGCGGCTCAGCTCGGCTTCCGGCCGAGCAGGCGCCACGAACCTCCACTTCCCACCACAGATAGGCCGTAGGCGGCCGGTTCTAACATCTCGGCTAATACCGCGTTAGAAATAGGGAGCACGGATTCCGTAGAGTGCCTGGTCAGGGCTACAGGCGGAGGCTGCGGGCGATGATCTCCTTCTGGATCTCGGTGGTGTCGCCGGAGCGCTAACTAAGCGCGACAGCATGCAGCGTGGCCGATAGGCAGGTCCGGACGTTCACGATCGTGTTATGGCTGGCACCCTCCTCGGGCAGCGCACCGGTGAGAAGCCAGTGAATCGTTTCCCTGCCGACCTCCGCAACCCGCCGCTTGCCGATAAACGGGAAGACGTGCGAGCTGAGGAGCTGGGCGTATGTCATCTTGCTGTTCGGGTCGACCGCGTGCTCACGAAGGAACTTCTGATCACAGATCCGGGGTGACCGCCGCATCGGCCCATTGCTGGCCCGGGCGTTGCTGGGCCGGACGCCAGCTGGGCTTTGGAGTCACCTGATCCAAGAGCCCAAGAACCAGTGCGGAAACCCGCGCGAGCCGGATACGTTAAACGCCTGATAAGCGCATCGCCGCTGACCACCACGAAGCGCTCCAGACAGGAGCTGTACGGCGGCGCAGCGGAGAAGGCGGGGAGGGTCGTTGAGCGAGGATTTCCCGGCGCATCTGGCCGGGTTCCGGGCGGGCTCGCTGCTGGCGGGGTACCGGCTGGAGGCGCAGGTCGGGGCGGGCGGGATGGCGGTGGTGTTCCGGGCCCGCGATGAGCGGCTGGGCCGGCTGGTGGCGCTGAAGATCCTGGCACCGGCGATGGCCGCGGACGGGGCGTTCCGGCGGCGGTTCATCGCGGAGTCGCGGGCGGCCGCGGCGGTGGATGACCCGCACATCATCCCGGTCTACGAGGCCGGCGAGGCCGGCGGGGTGCTATTCATCGCGATGCGGTTCGTCGTAGGCGGTGACCTGAGGGGGGTGCTGGAGCGCGAGGGGGCGCTGGCGTCGGGCCGGGCCGCCACGTTCATCTCCCCGGTGGCCTCGGCGCTGGATGCCGCGCACCGCGCAGGCCTGGTGCACCGCGATGTCAAGCCGGCGAACATCCTGGTGGATGCGCGGGCGGACCGGCCCAGTCACGTGTACTTGTCGGATTTCGGGGTGAGCAAGGGAGCGATCTCCTCGGTGAGCCTGACCGGTGCCGGGCACTTCGTCGGTACCCCGGATTATTCGGCGCCGGAGCAGATCCAGGGCCTGGCGGTGGATGGGCGGGCCGATCAGTACGCGCTGGCGTGCGTGGCCTACCAGTTGCTGACGGGGTCGACGCCGTTTGAGCGCGAGCAGGGCATGGCCGTTCTGTTTGCGCACCTGTCCGCCCCGCCGCCATCCCTGAGCGCGCGGCGGCCGGACCTGCCCCCTGCCGCGGATCAAGTCCTGACCCGGGCGCTGTCCAAGACCCCACAGAACCGGTACAGGTCCTGCCGGGATTTCGCGGACGCGCTCCGGGAGGCGCTCCGCCTGGCGCCCTACATCTCACTCGACTCCGCCCCCGCGGCCTATCACCCACGAACCGAGGTCGCCTGGCCGCAACCACAGTTCCCCCGACCGGACCTGGCCGGGACCGGGAAGGCAGTCGTCCCGGCTGCCCCGGCCGCAGCCGCAACCATAGACTCTGCGCCCGGCGGCGGGCCGGCCACCGCGGGCCAGCGCGCGTGGTCCGATCCGGGCTCTGGCGGCGGGGTACAGTCGGCCCAGCCACCGCGACACCGCAGCGTCGGCCGGCCCAGCACCCGGACCGCCTGGATCCGGGGCCATCGCCCCCTGGTGATAGCGCTGGCAGGCGCGGTCCTTGCCGCGGCGGGAGTTGTTCCTTTCCTAGCCGGTTCCCCCGTTCACCAGCCCAGCAGCACCATTGATCAGCGGGGCAGCATCGTCACCTCCGACCGCGTGACGATCGCCGAGTCCACGCCGAGTAACGACAGCTACAAGTACCAGCGCAAGTACCCGCACGGCGCCGAGTACGCCCCGGTGACCGGCTACGACACCCTGCACAGCGAGACCGGCATTGAGTACTACGAGAACTCGGTGCTGAAAGGCAGCGATGTCACCCTGACCATTAACTCCAAGGCCCAGGCCGCGGCCTATAACGCGCTCGCGGCCGGCGGCAAGCCGGGCGGGGTGGTGGCGCTCAACCCGAAGACCGGGGCGATCCTGGCCATGGCCAGCTACCCGAGCTATAACCCGGCCCTCCTAGCCGTTCACGACGGCGCCCAGCTCATCAAGAACGACAATCAGCTGCTCGCGGATCAGACCCGGCCGCTTCTCAACCGGGCCCTGCAGGCGACCTACCCGCCCGGCTCGACGTTCAAGATCGTGACGAGCTCGGCGCTGCTGACGCAGAGCCCCAGCACCACGATCAACACCAACCTTGACTCGCCGACCCAGCTCACACTGCCGCAGACCAACCACGTGCTGACCAACGACCTCGGCGAGCCATGCGGCGACGGGAGCGGCCAGGCGCCGCTGATCACGGCGTTCGCCCAGTCCTGCGACACCACCTTCGCCAAGATCGGCATGAACCTCGGCGCGCCGGCGCTCAACGCCATGGCCGAGAAGTTCGGCATGAACAACCCGAACCTGACCATTCCGCTCGGCGTGGCGCAGAGCAACTACGTCATCCCGCCGAGCGAGGCGCTGACCGCCTACTCGGCGATCGGGCAGTTCAGCGACACTGTCACCCCGCTGCAGGAAGCCATGTTCGCCGCGGCCATCGCCAACGGCGGCACGCTGATGAAGCCCTACCTGGTGCAGCAGGTCACCGCCAGCGACCTGAGCACGGTCCAGGCGACACCGCAGACCGTGTTGAGCCAGCCGGTCACCCCGTCCGTGGCCAGCAGCGTGGGACAGATGATGCGCGCCGTGGTGCAGGACTCCAACGGCACCGCGTTCGCCTTCAATGCCAACGCCGAGGGCGGCGTGGTGATCGCCGGCAAGACCGGTACGGCCGAGACCGGCACGGTCACCGGGTTGGACGACGCGGTCTTCACCGCCTTCGCCCCCTACGCCAACCCCGATATCGCCGTCGGCGTCATAATTCAAGGCGGCGGTTACGGCGCCTCGGCGGCCGCGCCCATCGCTGTGAAGGTCATCCAGGCGTACCTGGCATCCCAGGGGAAGTAGTAGTGACCGATTACCTGCTGGTCGGCCGCTGCTCAATGCTGTTTAGTCGTACGTCCCTCGGGGTGGGGCACGGGCGCGCACTGGAATGGCTGATCTGAGGACGGCAGTGCACCCCGTCGCCAGTACCTTGTGACGCGAACAATTTGTCTCCGGCGGCATCGCACCTGCTCGTTCGGCATTAATGATGCGCGCCAGGGCGTTCAGAGCCTCGTTGGAGCCCGTCACTCCGCCGCTACGCAACGCTCGTCGTGATACCGGCTTCCCCGCTGCGGCGAGCCTGTGGGCGACAATGCAGGCCAGATCCATCTGTGACTGCACGTGCCGCGGACCGAGTCCCGTGATCCCACGGCCCCACTGCCTCGGCTCGGGAACCTTTGACTGGCCCCGAGCACTACCTGCGTGCCGGGGAACTTCTCAGCGGCCTCAGCACGACACACCCAGATCCCGGGAACATCACCACCGCCCAGGTGCACGCCACGCTCGCCCTTGCCGCTGCTACAGCCCTGAGCAGCGACTTCAGAAGCCATGCTGAAACCGGCGCCTGGCGCCAAGCCGCAGGCACCAGCACCACCTGACTCCCCCCGTGGCCTGCTCGCGCCGAGGCTGCGGGCGATGATCCCCGTCTGGATCACGGTAGTGCCACTGACCATCGACTGGGCACGGCTGGGCCCCCGGAGCTCACAATCGTGGCGAAGAGCAGCGGACTGGTGCCCCCGCCGGCCTAGGCGGGCTCCATCGGGTCATCGCGGGCCGCGGCGTTCGCTCGGCGCGATCTGGGCGGCGATCACGCGCCACGGAATCGTCTCGCCGCGGCGCAGCTCCCCGGTCCGCGGCGTGGCCCCGACGACCACGCCGAACCAGCGACCGCGGATATCCCAGCCGTCGATACGGACGTCGACTCCGGTGAGCTCATCGCGGCACAGCTGCCACAGGTCCTCCTGCTGCACGATGCCAGCGACGGCAGCCAGGTGCGGTCGCCCTCCCGCGAGCCGCCGCGCGGCAATCAGTACCTCAGCCGGGGTCAGGACGCTCACCACCACAGCATGGGCACGTGCGGCGCTCGATGACCACCATGGCGGGGGCGCGGGCCGACCAGGCACCAGATGTGCAGCATCAGGGTTCACAGGACAGGACTACCGATTACCCCATACACCACTCCCGTGGACGCGAACCTTGCCGGAGACCTTCCGCCCGTAGGGCAACCTGGTGTCTCATCTTCCAGGCAGTCAGGGCCCTCCGCGAGCCCCACAGAAATCCTGCAAGTCCGCGTCCCAACGGCGATCCCCACATGAATCCCACGGACGAAACGGCACTATACGGTACACTTGTTATGCGTGTTAAAAGCACGGAAACCCTCGCTAACCAGCGTTTATGCGCGTGAGCTGCGTCGTTTGAGCTTTTCCAGATGAATGCTCTCAGGATGATAGAACGCCTGAAAAACGGAAGCTCAGCATCAGTCTGTCATCCTCCTATTCGCGCGTCTTAAGGACATAGGAGCATCGGGCATCAGGCGGAGCCGGTGTGTAGACCATCAAGCCGAGTCCAGCGTGGCCATGGCGAAGCTCATGGACGAATACACCCCGATCGCCGTATGGAACGGGCACTGTTACGTCCAGGTCGCGATCCTCGCGCCCCGGCCGCCCGGGACCTGGGACATCCGTCTTCGGGCCTGAACGAAACCGCGGCAGCAGGACTTGCGCCTAGCGGGCTACAAAGGGTGTCTTACGGCGTTACGGTCGGATGTGCGTACCGGCCGCTCGGTGCGGCAATACACGATAGCCAGGACCGACTGGGGATGTGTCCGGGTCCGTGATGCGGGAGATTGTGACGTCGGTGCAGGACAGAGACCGGGCTTCCCTGCCTGGCCGGGACCCAGCCCACGCAGGCGCTGGTGAGGTCGCGCCGCCGCACGGGTTCACCGGGCGGCCTGGCGAGCGGGAAGGCCATGGCGCCGGCGAGCCACCCGAGCGCATCCTTACTGCCGCGGTCAGCGACCTTTCCCGGCATCTGTCCTGTCATGTCGGATGGAATTCCCCGCTCGGGAAGGCGCTGATCTTCCGGGCCTGGCCGGACCGGTCGCTGCATGTGGTGGGCGGCACGCCGATGGCCGAGGCGCTCCGGGAGCTGATCGCGGCCGAGGCAGCGCCAGGCTGGGAGCTGCACCCGGTCCCGGGCGGCCGCACCGCCCTGCACGTGCTCGCCGCACCCCTGTTCCGGCTGTCCGGCCAGCAGCGGTTCTACAACCTGCTGGACCGGGAAGGATTCGCGTGGGCTGAGGAGGTCACCGCCACCCCGGACGCCTGCCTGCTCGAGCTACGCAACAGCGGCCCGAAACTCATCGCCGCCGTACGGCGGGCCCTCAGCGACCTCGGACTCGATGGCGCCTCCGGACATCCAGAGCTGGCCGGAGAGCGCCAGGATCCGGGCCCCGCGCCGCGGCCGCCCGCCCTGCCCGCGAAGGCGGCCAGGTCGCTGCAACTGCTCGCCCGGTGGGCGGCGGCCGAACAAGGGGCCAGCACCGTCGCGGACCTGCTCACCCTCGCGCCCGGCATCACCGAACTGCCGCCCGACGTCGCCCGCAGCTGGGACCGTATCGGCCAGCTGGACCTGCAGTCGCTCACCGGCACAGCGCCGACCGGCGCCGGCCTTCCCGAGCTGGCCGGGCACCTGCTCGGCGAGGTGGCCGATGACCGGCGCACGCTGATCCTCACCTCCCGCACCTTCGCCCCGCAACGGCGGACCTATGACAGCCTCGCCGCCGAGCTCGGCGTCAGCCGCGGCCGCGTACGGCAGCTGGAGATATCAGCGCTCCAGCAACTGGCCCAGGCCGCCACGGACGATCAGTACGCTCCGCTGCGGTGGCGCGCAGCATCCGCAGCACGCTCCGGCGCCGCGCCGGCGGCCGAAGTACCCGGTGCTCCGCCCTGGATGAGACAGCTGCTTTCCTGGCTTGCCGAGAAGATGGCCTGACGTCCTGTCCCAGGCAATCTCAGTCTGCCATCGGCACCTGATATTGCGGCGTGGTTCATGTTGATGGGACGGTCTGCTGGACCGGATCGTCCCGCCGATCTGAGTCACGCGATGCTTCCGTGTGCTCCGCGGCGATCGCGGCCGCGGCTCCCGGCTGGACGGTTCCAGCCAGGTTCCAGGCAGGGCCAGGCGAGAGCAGCTCCAACTCAAGACGCCCCGATGACTCAGCTCAACGGGGACCAACGATCAAAGGGCTCAGATCCACGACGCCTGATTCATGTTGGATGGGACAGGATAGCCACATCTACTTCGGGGGCCAGGACCCACGGACGGGGCCAGTTTGGCCCCCGGAATGGCCCCCGAGGCCTGTTCGACTAGTTCGAATTATTTCGCTGAGCTGGAGCCCCGTTACGGAATCGAACCGTAGACCTTCTCCTTACCTTGCATGCCGGTTTCGTCTGCCTTCATCGAGTTGGGTCGGATTGCCGCAGGTCGGAGGGATTGTGATGTCTGGGTACGTCGCGTTATGTCGGCCGTAGCCTGGAGTCGTTGTCACTTACTTTGTCACTGGCTCCAGGACCACCTCCCTTCAAATGAACGATCGCTGGGTCCCGGCGAACCCGAGTTCGGCATGACCATACTGCCATGACCGGTGAATCCGGTGCCGTAACCAGGATCTGCGAGCAGGTTCATCTCCACCGAGGCCATCGCCGGTGAGCTTGACGGCGGAGCCTCGCTGGAGGAGGTTGCCGAGGACTTCGGTCTCGATGCGGTGCGGTGGGCACAGAGCTATGAGTTGTCGCAGCACGCTGCCGCATGAGCCTACGGGCGGCACAAGTCCGCTTCTACGTCGACGCTGACATACTCGGGCTCGGCAAGATCCTCGGCGCCCTCCGTAACGACGTCACGTATCCCGGCGGCCCTGGAGCCGTCCTCCATAAGCGGCACAGGGCACCTTGCCCGATCGCCAGCCCTGATGTGCTCGACACGGACTGGATACCCGAGGTGGCCGCCAGGGACTGGCTGATCGTGACGCGCGACAGCATGATCCTCCAGAACCGGAACGAGATCGCCGCCATCGGTGAGAACGATGCCAAAGATGGTGGCCCTCAACCAGCGGGACGCCCAGACCAAGTGGGGCCAGCTCGAAGTGTTCATGACGCAGTGGCGACATATCGAGGCATTGGCTGCCGGGCGAGGCCTATTCATCTGGCGGGTGTCACGCACCGCGATGACACCAATCCCGCTCGACTAGCCACCAGCGCTCCAAGCGTCTGAACGTCGGGGGGCACAGGTGCCCTGCACCTGTGCGCGCCGAGAATCGCATCCGCGGCTCTGATCAGCAGAGTTGCTCACCCGGCGCCCCGACCGTGATGATCACGGGTCATGCGTCTCCAGTTCGCCTTCCTCCTCATCACGCGGGTGACCACATGGCTGCGAAGGCGGCGCACCCGGCGGCGACCTAAGCCGTGACCCGGATGGCGAGGACGGGACCGGTGTTGTGGCGCAGCAGGCCGGTGACGATGGCGGCGATCTGCTCCAGGCTCTTGCCGGGGCTTAGACGACTTCCGGCAGGCCCTGCTGCCGCTCACGGTCGAGGTCGACGCGGGCGAAGCCGTAATCTCGGGCTGACGCTGGTCGAGAGGTCGAGCACAGGATCCGAGCGGCTCATACGGTCTCCTCCCGGACGTACGGGATAGTCTGCGGCCCCTCGGGCAGGACGCATAGCCGGCCCCTGGGTCCGGCGGCGGCCATGGCCGCCGCGACGGCGGCCGTGACGTCGTGGGTCTGTTCCAGGTGGGCCGCGGCGAGTTCGGCGTCGCTGAGGTGCGAGGTGTGCATGATGACCCGGCTACCTGACTGGATCCGGGCCTGGATCTGCACCTGCCACTGGTCGGGCAGGGTCCGGGCGCGGGCGCTGATGGCATCGAAGAGCTCCCGCGGGTACGGTGCAGAGGCGAGGATCTCGCGGTACGAGCCGTGGTCCGGGAAGCCGTCGCGGCACTCGGCCGCGCAGATGATCGTCCCGCCCGGGCGTACGACCTGATAGGCGGCCGACATGCCCTTGACCGACTGGTAGAGGTTCTGGTCCAGCGGGAAGCCGGAGTTGGTGGTGACCACCACGTCGAACGGCGCTTGCACAGGCCGCATCGCCATGCGCCTGGCCACGGCCGTCGCGGCGGCGTGCATGGGCAGCAGGTCGCCGCCGAATGCGGCCACGATCGCCTGGTCCCGGTTGAGGACGACATCCAGGGCGAAGGTGACGCCGGTGGCGTCGGCGATGGCGCGGACGTCGTCATGGACCGGGTTGCCGTGGGTGATGCCCCAGGTCGCACGCTGATGGCCGATCCGGGCGGCGTCGTGGAGGACCAGGATCGTCTCCAGCGCGGCCAGGCCCGGGGCGACGAGCTTGGGCCCGCCGGAGAAGCCGGCGAAGAAGTGCGGCTCGACGAAGCCGGTGGTGATCCGCACGTCGGCCGCTGCCCACACGCGGTTGAGCCACACCGGCACGTCCCTGCCGTGGGTGCCCATCCAGGTGAGCTGCGCGCGGTTGCGGGCGTCGTGGTTGACGATCGGTAGGGTGGCCGCGGTCTGGTCGCCGAACATCTGCCGCAGCTCGGCGTCAGTATTGCCGCGGTGGGTGCCCGTGGCGACGAGGATCACCACGTCCCCGGGGCGGACGACGCCGTCGAGTTCGGCGAGGATGGCGGGGATCATCAGGTGCCGCGGCTGCGGGCGGGTGCCGTCGCAGGCGGAGATAGCCACGGTCTGGCCAGGGCGCACCCGTTCGCGCAGCGGCGGGCCGGCTATCGGGCGGCGTAGCGCGGCGCGAAGGACGGCAATCTGGTCAGGTGCCGCCTCCTGGTGGACCGGCTCGATGATCGTGGCCGTAGCCGGGACGTCGATGTCCAGTCCGCGTTCCCCGTAGGCCAGGCGGACTCTCATCGCCCGGTCTCCGGCAGGCCGTAGGCACGTGCGGCGGTTCCGCCGAAGACCTGGGCCTGCGCGTCCGGATTCAGCTCCGCGGTCAGCTCCCGGGCGGCGGATACGACGCCGGCGTACGAGGCGGCGAGCAGGCAGACCGGCCAGTCGGAGCCGAACATCACCCGGGAAGGGCCGAAGGCGTCGAGCACCGTCTCCGCGTACGGGCGCAGGGCGGCCACCGTCCAGCCCGGCCGCCCGGCCTCGGTGACCATCCCGGACAGCTTGCAGTACGCGTTGGGCAGGACCGCGAGTTCCCGGACCAGCGCGGCCCACGGCTGCAACTCGCCGGAGGCGATGTGCGGCTTGGCGAGGTGGTCCAGGACGAATGTCAGCCCGGGCAGCGCTCGTACGGTGTCCACGGCGGCGGGCAGTTGGTGCGGCAGCGTCAGCAGGTCATACACGAGCCCGGCCTCTGCCACCGCGCGCAGGCCCCGTCGCACGTCCGGACGGGCCAGCCAGCGCGGGTCTGGCTCACCCTGCACCAGATGGCGGATGCCCACCAGGCGTGCGCCGCCAGGACCCGAGCGCAGCGTAGCAAGTGTCTCCGGAATGGCGGCAGAGGTAAGGTCGGCCCAGCCGACTACCCCGGCCACCAGATCCGACTCACCCGCCAGGGCCAGGAACTCGGTCGTCTCGGCGAGACTAGGAAGCACCTGGACGAGGACCGCGCGGTCAATATCGGCGGCCTTCGTCTGCAGCGCGAGGTCGGTCAGGGTGAAGTCCCGGCGGATCGCGTCCATCCCGGAGTCGTCGAGCCACGCATGTGGCCGCCTGGCGAGCTCCCAGATGTGGTGGTGCGCGTCAGTCTGGATCATGGCAGCTCCAGCGTGTCGAGTTCGCCCTCAGTGGCGGGAAGCACGCCGCGCCGTGCCGGGCCAGGCGGCCGGGATGGGCGGGGCGGGTCCGCCTGCTCGTTCGGCATCAATCTGGCCTTACCCGGCCGGGCTGGGTCCGTCGAAGGGCGTGGCGTAGGACGGGGTCCTGGTGCGCAGGGCGAGCGTCAGGGTCAGCCGGATGCGGGTGGAGGCGGGCAGGTGTACGGACAGCCACGGCCCGTGGATGTCAGCTTGGTGCTCGGTGACAGCCGGCTGGCTGTGCCCGTAGTCGTAGAGGCTGCCGAGCCAGGATTGGTCCGGGCAGGCGGTGTAGCGCACCGCCTCGATGGTGTGCTCGGCGAACGCGCCGGCCTGCACGATCACGGTGCGGTCTTGTTCCGGGTGCAGGTTAACCAGGTCGACGACGGTGGCCAGCGGGTCGATGCTCCAGACCAGGGCGGCTACCGAGGTGGGCAGGCCGGGGCGGCGCCGGCTGGCGTCGTAGTAGCGGACCCTGGCCTGCTGCAGTCCCCCGTTGTAGATCACCTGCGGGCCGCCCCACGTCAGCTGGACCAGGGCCTCGGTGACGACCGGGTTGCACTGCTGCCACAGGTGGATGTCGGCCTCGGTTACGTCGATGTGGTGGTGGGCCTGCATGCGGGCGAGGCGGTGGCGTACCTGGGCCTGGGCGGCGGCGAGGATCTTCTCGGGGTAGTCCGGGTTGTCGCCGCCCAGGAAGGCGAACCAGGGCTCTTCGTGGCCGGCTTCCTCCTTGCTGCGGAAGGAGCGGACGATCCGCCAGTCGTATCCGGCTGCCTCGCGCAGTTCCTCCAGCCGGCGCCGGTCGGCCGGGTTGCCGCCGTGGTGCCACAGGGCCACCGGGACGGACGCCAGCATCGGGTTGTAGTCGAACCAGCCGCGGTCGCTGTGCCGGAACGGGACCAGCATCGTCGGGATGGTTACGGCCTCGGCCAGCTGCGGGTACCACTTAGAGGAAAGGGAGGAGTCAGATTCCGTGAACGCCATCACCTTGCCGCGGGCGATCAGCGCGTCCAGGGCCGGGCGCAGCAGATCCAGATAGCCGTCGTCGCCGGTGGCGGTGGCAGCGGCCAGCGCGGCGACCGCGGCGGCGCTACCGACGCTGTACCAGCCGTGCGGCCAGGACCAGCCGTAGTGTCCGCCGTACCAGCGCCCGCCGAGCAGGCTGCCGACTACCCCGTCCGGGCCGGTGTTGTCCGGCATGATCCCGTCGTTCGCGGCGGCGCGCTCCCGCCACGCGCCGACGTACTGCTCGATCCAGTCCCGGTAGCGCGGGTCGCCGGTCAGGATCCAGGCGTTCAGGACGAGCCCGGCGGCCGCGAGGTTGACCGCGGTGTCGCCCGCGCCCATGCGGGCGGTCATCTCACCGGCCAGCCGCCGGTCCTGCGCGCGCTCGGGCTCGGGCGCGCCGTCGGGCTCCAGCCAGTCGAGCGGGAAGCCGTAACAGCGTGCCTCCTGGTCCAGCCAGGGGTAGTGCGTCCCGTCGAACAGGCTGGTGCGTCCGGGGTCCGAGCCGTTGTGGGGGCGGCGGATGATGCGGCGGGCGGGATCGTAGTTACCGTGCGCGGGATCGACGTACAGCTCGGCGAACCGCACCGCCCGCTCGGCCCACCGGGCCGGGTTGGCCATGGTCAGGAAGTACAGCAGGAGCAGGCTCTCGCCCTGGTGGAACCAGTCGTATCCGCGCTCGTATTCGTCCTTCAGCATGTCGAGCTCGGTCAGCTGCGCGGTCACTCCCTCCCAGTGCCCTTCGGCCTGGGCCAGCAGATCGTCCGACCCGCCGAGCAGGTACAGCTGCGGCCAGTTGAAGAACACTTCGTAGAAGTCGTCCACGCCGTCGCGGGAGGTGAGCGCGTGCCGGTAGTTCAGCCGGCCGTCCGGGCCGGTGAAGTCCCGCGCGAAGCGGCGCCACGCGTGGTCGAGCAGGTCGAACAGCTCCCGCTCGGCCAGGGCCCAGCCGGGCGGCTCGAGCAGCGGCACCGAGGCTTCGATGTCGGCACGCGTCATGTCACTCCTTGGTGGCCCCGGCCAGCAGCCCGGAGACCAGGTAGCGCTGGGCGAACAGGAACACGATCAGCACCGGGCTGATCGCCACGAGGGTGGCCAGGGCGAGTTCGGGCCGCAGCACGGCGGCGGTGCCCGCGGTCGGGTTGAACTGCGGGACGTCCGTCAGCAGCAGCCCCAGGCCCACCTGGACCGGGTACTGGTTGCTTTCCGGCAGCATCACGTAGGGCAGGAAGTAGTTGGTCCAGTTCGCCACGAAGCTGAAGAACCCCACCAGCGCGATGATCGGGGCGGCCAGCGGCAGCGCGATCCGGCGGAAGGCCCCGAACTCCGTGCAGCCGTCGATGCGGGCCGCGGCGAGCAAATCGCGGGGCAGCGCGGTGCTGAAGTAGATGTAGGTCAGGAAGACGCCGAACGGGTAGAACGAGAACGGCAGCACCACCGACCACAGTGACCCGACCAGGTGCACCGCGTTTATCTCGAGGAACAGCGGCACGACCAGGGTCGTGGCCGGCATGAGCATGACCACCAGCGTGGTGACCAGCAGGGCGCGCCGCCCGCGGAACTCGGTCATGGCCAGGGCGTAGCCGGCCGGTATGCCCGTGACCAGGGTGATCGCCAGGGCGAGGAACGCGTACAGCGCCGAGTTGCGCAGCCACAGCAGGATCGCGTCGCCCTGGAAGCTGGTCAGCGCGTCCCAGTTCTGCCGCAGCGAGTGCCATGACCCGAAGGAGAGCGGGTTGTCCTGGACGAGCTGGGCGTCGGTCTTCGTGGCGGCCAGTAGCAGCCAGATGAGCGGCAGGACGAAGAAGACTCCGAAGGCGGTCAGCAGCAGCCCGGGGAGTATCTGGCCGGCGGCGCGCGCCGGGCGCCGGGGGCGGCGCGGCCGGGGGCGCCTGGCGCCATGAGCGGGGACGCGGATCGCGGCGGGCACGGTGGTGTCAGTCGGCATCGAAGAATCTCGACCGGGTCACGAACACGGCGGCCACCACCAGGCAGATCACGAGGAGCTCGACGGAGATCGCCGCGGCGTAGTTGACGTTGTTGTTCTGGAACGCGAAGTCGTAGGAGAGCTGGTTCAGCGAGTAGTCGCGGCCCGCCACCCCGAGGCTCGCCTCCGAGATCAGCTGGGGTTCGACGAACAGCTGGGTGCCGACGGCGAACGCCAGGATCACCATGTACACGATCCACTTGCGAAGCATCGGGATCTGGATGCGCCGGGCGATCTGCCACCCCCCGGCACCATCGATGCGCGCGGCCTCGATGACGTCGAGCGGGATGTTGTTCAGCGCCCCGTACATCACCACGATCCAGCCGCCCGCCCCGGTCCAGAACGCGATCATCGCGAACAGGATTGCCAGGTGGCCCGGCTCGATGACCTGGCCGAAGGTGCCGTAGCCGAGCAGGCGCAGGAACGAGGCGGCCGGGCTGACCGTGGGGTCGAGCATGAACAGCCACACCATGACGCTGGCCGCGCCCGCCAGGGCTCCCGGAATGTAATACAGGAAGCGCACTGTCCGGCCGAGGCGGCGTGCGGGCAGTTGATGCATCACTAGCGCCAGCCCGGTCACGAACACGACGAGGGCGACCAGCCAGATCACCAGGTAGAGCCCGATGTGCTCGACGGCGGGCAGGTACCGGAAGTCCCGCGCGACGGCCGTGAAGTTGGACAGCCCGGCGAAGTAGTTCCCCGCTTTGGTGAACGCGAAGTAGATCCCGTAAGCCGTGGGAATTATCCCGAACGCGACCAGCAGGATCACATATCCCGCCACGAAGACATGACCGGCCCGGAGCGGCCGGGGCGCGCGCCTGGGGCGCGTCCCGGCCGCTCCGGTGATGGGTGCCGAGCTCAATGGCTGCTGACCTGGTAGCCGTCGGCCTGGGCGTGGTCGGTGATCGCGGTCTGCCAGGTCGGCAGCATCGAGACGATCGTCTTGCCCCCGGTCAGGCCCGGGTCGATGGTGGAGGCCCAGATCGCCTCCTGGCTGAACGTGCCGTAACCCCAGCCCGACCACACCTGGCCGGCGGCCTGCTGCAGCACCGGCGCAATGTTGTCGGTGTAGTAGCCGGACTTGGCCTGGTTGGTCAGCCACGCCGAGGCCGCCGGGGCGTACGCCGGGTAACCCGGAGCCAGGTCAGCCTGGTAGGCGTTGTTCCCCGTCACCCAGGTGACGAAGTCCACCGCCTCGGTCAGATGCCTTGAGTGCGCCGACACCAGCCACAGGCCGCCGCCGACGTTCCCCGTGCTAGGCGCGGCCGATCCGGGCCACTGCGGGACCGGCGCGACGGCGATCTGGCCCTTGGGCGTGTTCAGGCCGGAACTGGAGTCGAACACCGCCCCGCCGAACCACGCCGGACCCGGCAGCATCAAGACCTTTCCCTTCTCGTTCTTGTCGAACGCCGTGCTGAACACGCTCAGCTTCGACATCGAGCCGGCCTTGGTCAGCGTGTCGATCAGCGAGGCCATCCGGGTGCACTCGGGGCTGGTCACGTTCACCGTGACCGCGCGGATGCTGGTGATGTTGTTGGCCTGGCACTGACTGGCCCACATGTAGATCTCCGGAGTGAAGGTGTCGCCCGCATTGCCCACGAGGTAGCCCGGGTGCTGCTTGGCGACCTCCTGCCCGAGCTGCTCGTACTGCGGCCACGTCGTCGGGACCTGGTAGCCCCACTGCTTCATGAGCTTCGCGTTGTACCACAGCACGACCATGGCCAGGTCGTTGCGCAGGCAGTAGACCTTGCCGTCCGCGGTGCAGGGGTCCAGCGCGCCGGTGGCGAAGTTGCTCAGGGTCGAGCTCGGGATCAGGCCCTGGTTCAGCGGGGCGGTGAACCCGGCGGGCACTGCCCAGCTCGCCTCGTTGTTCTCGGCGCTGAACACCACGTCCGGCCAGCCGCTGCCAGTGCGGTCGTACAGCTCCACCTTGGTCTGCAGCGTGTTGGAGCCGTTGGCGTCGCCGTCGTAGGTGACGATGTTCAGCTTCACGTCCGGATGAGCCTTCTGGTACGCCTGCGCGGCAGGCACGCGGGTGGAGTCCACCCACACCGTCAGCGGGCCGGAAGACTGGGGCGCCTGCGTGAAGCCGTCCTTCGTGGCGCTGGCGGAACTCGCGCTACCGGAGGAACTCCCGCTGGTGCACGCGGCCACGGCGGCTGCCACCAGCGCGGCCACGCCGACGGCGAGCACGGCCCGCATTCGTACCGGTCTCGGACGATTTCGCGCGCTGACCGCGCGGTTGACCAGGGCCATTGCTGCCTCCACTACGTCGTGTAGTCGCCCTGTCCGCCGCCACGACGGGTGGACAACAGGGATCGCCAAATGTGTAGTACTTATTCGGTATTTTGCTCTGAATATGTACGAAGCCGCCTCGCGCGCCGAGATCCGTCTCGACAAACGAGCTGCAACCTGCATGTTTAATGCCCAATTTAGAGCCAGGGGGGAGGGTCCCGTCAAGACCGCAGGAACCCTCATTTCCGGATCGTTACCAATCGATCGAGATCATTTACAGTATAAGTACCTGTTTATACCGGTTTGAAGACTAAAATAAGTAGTACTCATATTGCATCTGGTGCCTTACATAGATATGATCAGCGTTCTCAGGAGGACGGATCGTGTCTGTGCATGCCGATGACGACGGAAGGCGGAAGCCGTGAACGGTGTCCCGCTGACGAGCGGCCACGCGGAGGCGCCCGCAGCCGGCAACGCCGGGCGCGGGGCATCCGGCGCCTACCGGCCCGGCTACGAGCTTGTGGCCGAGCAGATCCTGCAGCTGATCAGCGAGCTCGCCCTGCATCCCGGCGACCGGATGCCCACCGAGAAGGACCTGGCCGCCCGCCTGGGCACCAGCCGCACCGTAGTACGCGAAGCGGTCAAGATCCTCTCGGCGACCGGCCGGGTCAGCGCCCAGAAAGGCCGCGGCCTGTACGTCGCGGACAGCGAGAGCATGCTCGGGGCCAGGCAATGGGGCGGGTTCTTCGTGCCCACCAACCTGGACCACATCTTCATGCTCTTCGAGTTCCGGCGCATCCAGGAGATGCAGGCCAGCAGGCTCGCCGCCAGGCGCGCCAGCCCGTCCGAGCTACGGGTGATCGAGGCCGCGGTCCAGACCTGCCGTCACGGCTACACCAGCGGGAACAACGCGGAGTTCGACCAGGGCGACGACGCCTTCCACCTCGGCGTCGCCGCCGCCTCGCACAACTTCTTCCTCGTCTCCGCGGTCCGCGAAGCGCGCATGCTGCAGCGCCAGGCCAGCGTTATCGGCCTGCGCGGGATAGGCGGCCGCGCCGACGCCGCCGTCGAGGAACATGACGCGATCTACCGGGCGATCCGGGACGGGGAGCCCGAAGCAGCCGCCCAGGCCACCTCCGTGCACCTGGACAGCACCCTCGAGGACTACCGCCGTGAGATCCAGCGCCGCGTCTTCGGCTGAAGGCCCCGCCGGAACTACAAGACCAACCCCGCACAGAAGGACATCGCACCTCCGATGAGCGCGAATGCGGGATCTGCTACTTACGACGTCCGCGCGGCCACGTCGCAGCGGCTCGCTGAATCCGGCGCCATGAACCCGGGCCCTTGGCGGGCTACTGGCCGGCCAGCATGACCATGCGTCAGATCCCGCTCGGAAGGACAGGGCTGAGGGTCTCCGAGATAGTCTTTGGCGGCGCCCCGATCGGCGGGCTATTCGCGCCGGTCAGCGACGATCAGGCGGCCGCGGCCCTGGAGGCGGCGTGGACGGAAGGCATCCGCGCCTTCGACACCGCACCGCACTATGGCGTCGGCCTATCCGAGCAACGTATCGGACGGTTCCTGGCCGGGCGGCCGCGCGCGGAATTCGTCTTGTCTACCAAGGTAGGTCGTCGGCTGGTGCCCGCGGCTGGCGACATCGAGGGCGCTGAGGGCTTCCACGGCACGCCCAAGCTGGCCCGCGTGCGCGACTACAGCCGGGATGGCACGCTCGCCACGCTGGAAGGCAGCCTGCGGCGGCTAGGTACCGACCGCATTGACATCGCGCTCATCCACGACCCGGACGACTACGCGGAAAAGGCTCTAGACGGCGCTTACGCGGCCCTCGACCAGCTCCGCTCCGAGGGAACGATCCGGGCGGTCGGCGTCGGCATGAACCAGGCGCCGCTGCTGGAATGGTTCGTCGAGCGCGCCGACCTGGACTGCGTACTGGTGGCCGGCCGCTACTCGCTGCTCGATACCGGCGCTGCGCACGGCCTGTTCCCCGCCTGCCAGCGGCGTGACGTCGCGGTGCTCGCCGCGGGTGTCTTCAACAGCGGGATACTGGCCGACCCCAGCCCTGGCGCGACCTATGACTACGCACCCGCGCCCCTCGGCCTGCTGGATCGAGCGCAGCGCATCCGCATCGTGTGCGCACGTTATGACGTGCCGATTGGCGCTGCTGCCATCCGGTTCGTGCTCCGCCACCCAGCCGTCACCGCTGTCGTTGTCGGGGCGCGCGACGCGGCGGAGGTCATCGAGGATGTGACCTACCTGACCACGGCCGTGCCAGCGGAGTTGTTCGACGAACTTGCCGCCGAGCACCTGATACCGATGGCGGCGGACCGGTCATGATCGACGACGCGCACCAGCACCTCTAGCGACCCTTGGCGTTATGAGGTCCACCGGGCATGGGCAGTCGCGGCCTCGACCGCGTAGGTCGCCGGCTGCTGCGAGGCTACCTACCAGAGCTGAGATGGTGCCGGACCGTTTCTCGTAGCGAGCCGAGGCGGGACCAGGTGAACCGCCTGACGAGTCCCTCGTCGATGTCCGGGAGCCTGGAGTGGGCGAGGTGGTTGCGCAGGTCGTAAAGGTTCGACCAGGTCCGGTCAGCACGTACGGGCTGCCCGGTGGCGGCTGTGTACACGAGCGCCTCGTTGCCGACGGCGATCCACAGCCGGTGCAGAACCCAGCGGTAGCGGGAATCCTGGTCGAACCGCGCAGCGTCGCCGTCATCACGCAACGCCGCGAGTTCGCCGAGCAGGGCGTCGAGTTCCAGCAGCGCGTAACGGTCCGGGCGGACGTCACTCACAGCGGCGTGGCGGCGACCAGGTCGGGGCTGACGTGCTGGTTGCGCAGCGCCCCGTCAGAGTAGACCGTGACCTCGGCGCCGAGCAGGTCCGCGGCCGCCCGCTGAAACTCGAACATATCGAACAGGTCCCGGTCATCCGCGAGGTGCCCTCGCAGGCGGCCAGGCGAGGCGAAGGCCAAGACGGTGATCCCATGCCGGGCAGCCAGCTCGACTAGCTCGGCGGCGTGCGAGCGGACCTGCCGCTCGGTCGCGGGCGGCAGATGCGCTGGCTCGGCAAGCGGCTGGCTCACGCCCGCCAGTCTACCGGCCACAGGGTCAACCTGGGCGGGCATAGCCCACTGCCAGGCGCCTGGACGGCCTGCCTCGCTACTAAGGCTGGTCCGCCTGGGTCACGCTCTCAGTGGCGGCCACTAGCTGCCCTGACTGCCATTAGGCGCGCGAACTCCTGAACCCGGCTAGCTGAGCAGCCAGGGAACCAAAGCCATTCTCCCGGCAACGGAGACGGGCAGCGGCCGACTCCGGACCCTCTCCTGACAATGCCTGGCGGTTCTGTCTGACGCCGTCGCATTGAGTCTGATTGCCGCAAGCCAGAGGGGCACCGGTGTCTGGGGACGCCGCGCTGCGCCTGCCGCCAGCTAGAGCCGCATCACTTGGTTAGTCACTTGATCTTGAAACCCGATGTTCGAAAAGCGTCTCTGAGCTGGAGCCTCGTTACGGAATCGAACCGTAGACCTTCTCCTTACCATGCATGCCGACTTCGTCTGATGCCGTCGGGTTGGGTCGGATTGGTGCAGGTCGGCGAGACATCGGTGTCTGACCGCGTCGCGCTCCGTCCGCCGTTGCCTGAAGCCGTTGTCACTTGATTTGTCACTAGCTTCATGATGTCCGCCTATCCGTCAGATGGAGCAGCGCTGCTTAGGCCGGATCGCGAGAACACACCTTAAATCGCGGCGGGGTAGTGCGCCACCAATGAGCGCTGTTTTCGGTTACACCACCGTTCAGGGTACGGCCGGACAGCTACCCAATCGCTCTCCGTCGACGGCGCCGCTGTAACCGGCTCGAGACCCGTACCCACGGGGTGTGTTCCCGATCTCCACGGCCGCGAGGATAGGCACCTGCGCGCTCAGGGAACGCGGACCCGGGGGTGATGAGGAGACCTAGTCACTGCGATCTGACCTGTCGGGTGTCTTCGTAGGCCTTGGCATGCTTCGCGAGCAGTGGCTGCAGGCTCTTGTCCAGTTCAGCAAGCCGCTGGCAGATGCCGTTCAGCTCATTGACTACGGTCTCCAGGGCGCTGCCGACAGTCCCAAAGCCCGCCGCGCTAAGCCCGTTCGCCAGGTCGGCATCTGCCTGGCCCCAGGCAGTCAAGACGGGCAGCATCTCGCGATAGTTGGCGGCCAGTTGTGCCGCCTCGCTTTCTCGCCGCTCCAGATCCGCCGCAGCGGTATCGCGACGGATTCGCTGCTCGTCCAGCTCGGTCGCGGCCCGGTCCGCGGCAGCAACCAGGGTGTCCGCCTCCGCGCCGATCGCTTCCCGCTGTCGCCCGGTCAGCGCGGTGAACTGCTCGGCCGCCACCGCGATCCGCGCGCCAATCTCCGGGGCGTCGGCCGCCCCGGCCGCCGCGACCGCTTCTTCCAAGACCTTCATCTGCGCCCGCAGGCCAGGGATCTCCCCCGCCAGCCGCTCCGCACGCTCCAGCTCGCCGACCCGGTCGCGCAGGCGGGCGCTTTCCGCGGTCACTTCCGCGAGATTTCGTGCAATTTCTGCCAGATCGTCCAGCTTCTCCCGGTAGCCGGTGACCTCGCCGCGCCGGGCGACGAGTTCCGCCCGGCGTTGCTCGAGGCGCTCGCTGACCCTGGGACCGGGGTCGCCGAGCCCGGAGATCCTGGGGACGGTCCGCAGCAACTCGGCTAGGTCGCCGAGGGCCGCGTCGAGCGCCCGCGCGCAGCGGTACGCAGTGGCCTCGTCATCGCTCGGTATCGCGGTCAGGGCGCTGGCCGCCCGGGTGATGGCGCGCCCGAGTTGCGCGAGGGCCGCGTCGGCGTCCTCGCTGCCCGGGGTGCCGCTGTACTCGCTCATCGCTCGGTCAGGCTGGCGAGCGGGACGACGTGCGCGCTATCCCCGGTGACGGGACGCACGACCAAGACGCCAGGACCCGGCCAGGCGGGCCGCACGCCGACCCGGTGCGGTCCGGGCACGAGGTCACGCAGCCGCGCAATGCGGGGCTGGCCGGCGACCATCAGCTCCAGTTTGTCCCGGTCGATGGTGAGCGCGCCGTCGGGCAGGGCGGCGAACGACACGGTCCAGGGCAGTGTCACGCTAAACTCCTCGAGAAGACCATCACGGATATAGTGCGCCGGAAGCGTCACCGTCTGGGTGTCGTCGGGCGGCGCCAGGCGAGCCTCACCCCGGGCGAACAACAAGGCGCCGCGGGCGGCCGCGTCGCAGCCAGCCACCTCGGGCGCGGTCCCGACCGCGACGGCCATCGCCTGCACCGCGAGCGGAAGCCAGCTCAGCCCGCCGGTCAGCACGACGCCGTCGGGCCGCCCGGCACCGGTCACGGCCTGGATCGAGGTCTGGAGCCGTTGCCGCGTCGGCGCGAAGCTATCGATCACCCGGCTGGCGGTCAGACCGATGTCACCGCGGGGTCCGCTGATCCGGTAGACGCGGGTATCCCCGAACTCTTCGGGCGACGCGGCCGCGTCCGCCAGCACCATGCCCGCCCGGCCTGCTTGCGCGATGGCCTGCTCGTACCAGGTACCCGGCAGCCCGGCGGGCAGTCCCGAACGGATCGCGGTGTCGAAGTCCCGCCACCCGCCGCCGTTCTCGGCGTGGGTGGCCTCGATCGCGACGGTGCTGTCCGCTACCCCGAACCGGCCGGCTCGGACGCCGGATCCGCCCACGTCACAGACCAGGTACCGGCCGGGTTGCCGCGCGCTCAGCGCGGCCACCGCAGCGAGCTGGCCGGTCCAGGTGACCGGCCCGGCCCCGGCCACCTCCTCGCACACGTGCCGGACGTCCTCCTGCCGGCTGGCGCCGTCCGTCGTCCCCGTCAGCCACGCCTCGGGCACCGCCACGCAGCACCCGCTCCGGGCCCCCGTGGCGGCCAGCGCGGCCCGGATCCCCGCTCGCGGCCCGCCGGAAGCCGCGGGTACGGTGACGACCCCGTCCTGCGTCGCGATCTTGACCGTCAGGGCCCCGAGGTCCAACGCCACGGACGTCATTCGTCAGCCCCCTTGGTGTCCTTCCGGCCCGACAGGTTCAGGCCGATGATGCGCTTACCCTGACGTTTACGGGCGTTGAGGATGTCCTGCAGGGCATCGTGGAGCGAACCGAGGTACTCGACGTCCGCATCGCGCAGGGCGGGCGGCGCGCCCTCGACGTTGCCCCTCGCGGCGATGGCAAGCAGATTGATGTGGTGACAGATTTCGGCCTTCGCGTTCCGCACCAGGCAGTGCGGCAGGCCCGCCGCGACCTCCGGGCCGAGTGCGCCGTTCGTGAACCCCCTGGCCAGCTGCCACTGCCAGGCATAGCAGCGCTCGCTCCGGTCGGCGGACAGCTCCTGGTGTAGCTGGTCGAGAACCCCCCCGGCCCGCTGGCCGGAGGTGACGGCGCCGGACTTGGCGAGCGCCGCGCCAGCCTCATCGGCCGCCAGCCCGCCGACGTAGGCCCGCACGCACGTCTGCGCGATCTGCGCTACTGTAGCCTGCCGCGGCAACTGGCGCAGTGCCTCGAGCGGGTCCAGCACGGCCGACTTCAGCCGAGGGCGCGCCTCGTCGGCGGTGAGCAGGCCGACCAGGTCGGCCACGGCTGCGGCCCGCGCCTGGTCGTCCCGCCAGTGATAACGGCCGAGAAAGCCGATCAGGGCGTCGGTGAGCAGGACGTCGGCGGCTTGGCCCAGATCGGACCTGTATTGCAGCTGAGAGACCACCTCCCGCCAGGCCGCGACGAGATCCCGGTTGAAGTCGCGCTGGCGGAAGGTACCTGCGAACAGCGACCTCGGGTCGTTGCCCGTGGCCAGCAGGACCAGGTCCAGCCACGCGCCGTCCGCGGCGTCGGCGGGAGTAAGCTCCATCGCGACCTCGGCCCAGAACCGGGGGTCCAGCGAGCCGGAGGCCAGGGCTCGCCAGGTAAGCACGGGCGTGAGCCCGGGCAGGACCAGGCTCAGCCGCCGCAGGCAGGAAGCCGCCCGCAGCAGGTACCGGACGGAGTGCTGGCCTCCGTCTCGGTCCAGCTCGGCTAGGGCGTCGGCGCCGACCGGCTCGGGGGCGAGGCCCGCTCCGCCGGCGACGGTCTGACCCAGCACCGCGTTAAACGGCGGCAGGATGCGGTCGAGGACCGGCTCGAGCCAGTCCACGGCCGCGCTCACGACCTCCGTCTTGTGCGCGGCACACAGGTGCGCGAGCAGTGCCGGGCCCGCGGCCACGTTTTGGGCCAGCGCCCGCTGCGTCCTCGGATACGATGCGGGACTGGCCATGACGTAGTTGGCCAGCAGCGCCGCCGCTGCGTCGAGGCCCTGGCCCAGCTCGGCCCCTGACTGGGGCGAGACCAGGAGCCGGGCCAGCAAGTCGTCGGTGAGGCCATAGGGCGCCACCAGGTCCAGGTAGCGGTGGACCAGGTCCTTGGACGCGGTGGACCACAGCAAGCGCCGGCAGGCCGGGGCAATGGCGGCCAGCAGGCTCGGCGCGTCGTCTCCGGCGATCGCGGCGAACCGCTGCTCGATCAGCTTCCAGTCCCGGGCATCTCCGGCCGAGATGAGGAGCTCAAGTGCGGCGCGCAGGCGGCTGGCGGACATCTCGACGTCCTGCCCCTGGGAGAATAGCAGCCGGATGGCGGCCGCCGTGGCGGTGCCGGCCTCGATGCTTTCTCCGACGACATCGGCGCGGAAGAACTCCTCGAGGCAGGCGACCGCCTGCTCGGGCTGCTCGAACTTGCGCGGGGCGGCATCGCGGGACAGGTAGCCGATCAGCCTGGTCAGCTCCGCAACATCGGCGTCCGGGCCACCCGCCACCCGCCGCAGGTACTCAAGGTAGGTGCGCACTGGCCCGTCGTCGGGGACGCGGGCTGCGGTCCGCCACGGCACCCGGGATGCGTCGTCGCGGGCCCGGTGGGCGAACACGATACGGAACCGCTGCTCCGACGCGGCGGTGTCGGACCAGGTGGTGGCGGTGTAGCTGGCGCGATACCCGTACGGCAGCAACGCCGCGACCGCATCGAGGAACCGCAGCCTGGTTTCGGTGTCCGGGAACTCCGGGCCGGTGATCGTGACCGGCCCGGACAGGACCAGGGCCGCCGTGGTCGCGACCACGTTCGGGCCGAACTCCTGCACCGCGTACGCCAGTTCGCCCGGGTCGAGGCCGGGGATGGTCAGCGGGACCGGCGCGCCGTCCGGGTACGGCAGTTGCGCGGTGGTCAGCGCCTGCGACAGGGCGCGGTAGGAAACCGGGGTGGGGGCGACCTCGTCGTAGGGGACGCAGATGTAGGAGGTCCGGCTGATCGGCCGGCCGGTTGCGTCGACGTTTTCGGTGGGAACCTGGAGCGAGGCGCCCAGGTACGTCTGGCCGGCGAGGCCGACCCGGCTGAGCATCACCCAGGGCAGCGAGGCCGGCGTGCCGGCCTCGGCCGACGGGTTACCTGGCGCGAAGTGCGCGAGCACACGGCTGAACTCCGCCGTGCTGAGCGGTCCGGTGCTTGACGTCAGCACCCCGTAGTCGTCCCGGGTTCCGGCGTGCTTACTCCAGATCGCCCACCCGGCGGAAACGCGTACCGCGTCAGCCATGGTTCAGTCCTCCGCCGCGATGCGCTCGCCCAGCCAGAGCAGCGGCTCGGCGACGTTGATCGGGTGGAGCTGGCCGCGGATGCCGTACCGGCCCTCCTCGACCGGGGCCACGTTCTGAAAGTCATCCTCGCGGAACTCTCCGGATGACCCCACGAAGAACCCGACCGCAGAGGTGACGAAGTACCGGATGCGCTCGGGATAGAAGTATTGGCGGAGCGCGCCGAGCACGAGTTCGACGTCGCTGACCCGGGAGCCCGCGAGCATCTCGCGCGTGAACCGCTCGGCCTCGTCGTCGTGCACCCGGGGGAACAGCATCGGGTCGTACTCGCTGTAGGAGAGGAACTCGTTGTCCCGGGCGAACCGGAAAACGCCCGGGTCGTCGAACTTGGTGATGCACACCGCGACGTAGTGCGGCAACCGCTGCCCCAGGGCTACCTCCACCCGCTGCGCGATCCGGAGCAACGTGCCGTGGAAGTACTCGTGGGCGTCACCGGTGTCGCGTTCCCTGATCGGGTCGATGAGCAGCAGCAGGCCCTGGCAGCTCGCCAGGTAGCTGGCCACATCTGGAATGTCACCACCGTCGTCGGGGTCGAGGTCGAGGTCGAGGCGATCGGGCTCCGACTCCGACTCCGGGACCGCCGCGTAGGCCCGGCCCGGGGCGTCCTGCAGGTCGATGCGGAAGTCGAACGGCACCATCGCGGGCCCCCTGCGCCACCGGCTGCGGGCTCGGTTGGGCACCGACATATGCAAGGTCCAGCTCAGCGGCTGCTGCGCGCTGGTCGCCGGGGGGAAACGGTGCTGCGCGTTGAGGATGTGGGTGTTCCGGATCAGGAAGTCGGTGGACTCGTCGTTGGCGCCCCTGACGCGCAGTTCCGCGGGCGAGCGCATAGCCGCGATGAACAGGGCGGAAAGGAACGTGGATTTGCCGCTGGCGGTCGCTCCCCACAGGCCGACGCGTCGCAGTCCCGGCGGGACGGCGACGGGCACCTCAGTGGGCGTGGTCATCGGACGGCTCCTTTGGGTTCGTCGATAAGCGGGAGCGGGATGCGCTGGTCGTGCGGGACGAGCAGGCCGAGATCCTCGGCTACCTGCCGCACGGTCACGCCGGAGAGCACCCGCAGCCCGGCCGGGCCGAGCTGACGCCACTCGCCCCGCTCGGCGCCGCTAGGAGGCGTGTCAGCCACCGCCGCGCAGCGCACCCCCTCCTCGCGGGTGAGCCGGCTCATGAGGATCTCCCACTTGAGCTGGCGCGGGCAGGGCAGCCGGCTGTCCCCGGGCTGCGGGTAGGGATGGGGACGCCGGCCAGCCATGGTGAGCAGCCGCGGGACCCGCCGCTGCCGCCTGCTGCCGGCCAGCAGCCGGAGTGAGGCGTCCAGCAGATCCTCCACGGGCGCACAGGGCGGGTAGCTGATGGCGGCGCTGTCCTGCTCGTGCAGCCAGGCCAGCGCCTCGTCCGGCGGGCCTAGCTCCGAAGTGCGGGTCACCGGGTCGAACTCCGCGCCGCGACGGCGGCCGAAGACATGATCGGTGCAGGTGACCACGGCGACCCGGAGCTGCTGCCCGGCGGGGTAGTCGGCGCCGAGGAGCCGTACGAGGTCGCGGACCAAGTCCGTGCGCTGCCGCACCATCTCCAGCGACCCGGCCAGGTCGATCGCGCAGACCAGGTTGACTGGCGCGGCCGCCGTGCTCACCTGGCGGGGTATCCGGTCGCGTACCTGGGCCCACGTGTCCGGGTGCGGAACCGCGCCCGCCGGCTCGGTGATCCGTACCCGGCCGGGACCGTCGAGGATCACCCGCAGCCGGGTCGTGGTCCCGGCGGGCCACGGCACCGAGTATAGCGCGAGCGGTTCGGCAGCGCCTGCGGAACTGCCGCCGGTGTCGGCGAAGACGGCCAGCGTGGTGTCGGACACGTCCCCGGGCATCCGCCGCAGGGAAAGGCTCTCGTTGGTGTCCGGCCCGGCGCCGGCCGCGAACAGCTGGCGGGGCCGCAGGGCGACCGCGCCGGTCTGGCTGTCGACCGTGACGGTCATCAGTTGGTACGGGTAGCGCAGCGGGGCCTTGGCCGCTAGATCGGCGAGTTCCTGGCGCACGGAGACGCCATTACGGCCGGACAGGCGCAGCAACTGGGCGCGCGGACGCGTGGACAATTCTGTCGCCGCCGCCTCCAGCACCCGCCAGCCCGCCGGCCTGCAGATGACCAGCACCCGGCCGCCGGGAACCGGCGGCAGACGGTCGCGCAGCAACCTGCCGATCCGGGCGTCATCCAGTCCGTCGACCCCGTCCGCGAGCTGGGCGTGCCGGACCCGCTCAGCGGCGGGCAGCGTGTCCAGCACATTGGTCCAGGCCACGCCGCCGCTCTCGCGCACCTGCGGGGAACCCGCGTTGTCCAGGCCGGCCGTGGTCAGAGCCACCTGGTCGGCACCGATGTCGATGACCGTCCACGTGCGCCCCGGGTGCAGGTCGCCGATGACGTTGGACAGCGCCGTGCTGAGCGCCCGGCCGTCACGTTCGGCCTGGTTCCGGCGGGCCGCCTGCAGCCGGGAGTCGAAGTCCTGCCTCAGGCCGGCGGTGACCGGTCCGGCCCGCAGCGGCAGGTACAGCAGCCAGCCACACTCCGCGCAGCTCGCGGCGGTCCCGGCCGGGCGGCCGCAAACCGGGCATCTCCCGTTACGGGACACCGGGCACGTCCTGGGCGGTGAAGATGTCGAGTTCCGGGCTGCCGTCCTCGAGGTCCATAGTGCGGTCGGCCAGCCGGCGCCGCATCTCGCCGAGCAGCCCGCGGGCCGTCCTGGCGTTGCCGAAGTCCGCGCCCTCGCGCGCGCGGCGGGCCTCGAACCAGGTCCGCGCCTGGGCCGCGGCTTCCGGGGCCAGCGTGAACCCCTCCTTGGCCGCCATGCCGGCCAAGATCGTGACCAGTTCGGAGCCGGTGTAGTCGGGGAAGTCCACGTGCTCGGTGAACCGGGAGGCCAGGCCCGGATTGGCAGTCAGGAAGCGTTCCATGTCGCGCGGGTAGCCGGCCGCGATGACGCACAGGCGGCCGCGCCGGTTCTCCATCTCCGGGACGAGCGTGTCGATGGCCTCCGCCCCGAAGTCGTTACCGCTGTCGGAGCGGGACAGGCTGTAGGCCTCGTCGATGAACAGCACACCGTCCATGGCCTCCTCGATCCGCTCCATGGTTTTCAGCGCGGTCTGCCCGATGTATCCGCCGACGAGCTTGGCCCGGTTGACCTCGACGACGTGCCCTCGGGTGAGCAGCCCGAGCGAGGAGAAGATCTCCCCCACCAGCCGCGCCACCGTGGTCTTGCCGGTGCCGGGCGGGCCGAGGAAGAGCATGTGCGGCGCGATCGTCTCCGAGCTTGGCCGGCCACGGCGCTGGGCCAGCCGGATCTGGGCCACCAGCGCCTTGACCTGGTCCTTGACCGGCTGCAGGCCGGTCATCGCGTCGAGGCCGCGGAACAGGTCGGCCGATCCGGCCAGCTTCGGCTGAAGGTAGACGCCCAGCCGGGCAGGCAGGTCGGCGACGTCGGCGGGCTGTTCCACCTGCCCCTTGACCCGCTGCGCCCACCGCCCGCTGATCTCGTCGGCGAGCGTACGCATCTCCCGGGCGTTGCCGAACCCCTGCCTGCGGGTCCGGGACATGCCTTCGATCACAGTCTGGAGCTGCGCCGTGAACTCGGCGGTGCAGCTTACGCCCATCCGTTTGAGGCGGCTCAGCAGGATCTTGAGCAGCAGGCCAGGCGGGTAGTCCTCGAACTCGATGATGTTCGGCTCCGGGAACCGGCCGCGCAGCCCCTCGTTGGCGTCGAGGAACTCCTTCATCCGGTCCGGATAGCCGGCCACGATCACGACCAGCCGGGCCCGGTCGTTCTCCATCCGGGCCAGCAGCGTGGTGATCGCCTCGTTGCCGAACCCCTCGCGCTGCTCGCTGATCTGGTAGGCCTCGTCGATGAACAGCACGCCGTCGAGCGCCCGGTCGATGACCTCGCTTGTCTTCGGCGCTGTCTGCCCGACGAACTCGCCGATCAGGTCGCTCGCCCCGACCTCGACCACGTGCCCGCGGCGCAGCACTCCCAGGTCCCGGTACATCTCGCCCACCAACCGGGCCACAGTGGTCTTCCCGGTGCCCGGATTGCCGGTGAAGACCAGGTGATTGGACCCCGGCTCCACGTTGTCGTCGGCCAGCTTCCGCCTGCGCAGTTCCTGCTCGGCCTCGACCTTCCAGCGCAGCTGCTCTAGCCGCGCCTTCACCTCTTCCAGGCCTTCCATGTCGGCGAGCTGGTCCACGGCGCGCTTCGAGCTCCCGCCGGATTTGGTGAGCCAGCCGTTCTTGCGCAGCGTTTCGAGATCGAGCGGCTGGCTCTCCTCGGCCATGCTCCGCAGCCACGACCGCCACTGCCGCGCTTGTCGCAACTCCGCGGCCATGGCGCGGGCCAGAAAGGGCAGCGCGGGCCAGTCGGCGATCCGCAGCCGGTGGCTGATCCGGGTCACGTGCACCAGGCGGGTCAGTTCCGCGTCGTCCGGCAGGCCGATCAGCCCGGACTGGCCACGGCCCGTCGGCCGGTCGAGCAGCCCGCGGGCCGCGGCGGTGAGCGCCGGAATATCGCCCAGCCGGTCGATCGCCTCGTGCACCTGGTTGAGGGTGCCGCCGTGGAAGAGCAGCACGCACGAGTGCTCGGCGTTCCGCCGGTACGCGACGACCTTGTCCGCGAAAAACTGGGCCAAGCCGCGGTTGACCTCGAAATGCCGGAGCGTCTCCTCCGCGTGGGTGAACACCAGCGCGGTGCGCGGTGCGCCCCGCTGCATGAGCACGTCGAGCATCTGCAGGATGAAGGCGTCGGTGATCCGGCCCTTGGGTGCGGCGAGCGCAGAATCCCCGGGCGGCGGCTGATCCGGGGCCTGGCCCAGCCCGGCTGCGGCGCGCTGGACCACGATCCGGTCGCCGAACGGTCCGGCGAAACCCGGCCGCATCCGGCGCCGTCCGCCGCTCGCGGCCTGCCCGTCCGTCGCCCCCTGCCCCGAGCCGCCCGGCGGCGGAGCCGCGCCGTTCCGGCGCGGGCGCAGCGAGTCCCGCGACGCGTCATCCCGGAAGTACAGCTTCTGGTGGAGCGAGAAGAACGCGATCCGCTGGAAGCCCGCCCCGCGAAGCACCTCCCACAGGCATTCCTCGATCTCACAGATCCGGTACGACGCATCGACGAAGGCGTCGTTGGTGCCCGGGCCGTAGACGAAGATCAGCGGGTCGCCGTCGGCTGCCGCGGTCCTGATCGCCGCGAGCCGCTCGATCCCGGGCCCGGCCGACGGGGCGGCGCTGGACAGGCGGCTCCCAGTCAAGCCCGCTCCGGAACGGCGCGCCTGGCCTGACGCTGCCGGATCCGCGCAAAGTCCCTGAGACCGGGATCCGGCTCGTCCGCCTCGGGGGCCGAGGACCCGCTCAGGCCCTGCTCGCGCAGCGAGTCTGCGACCGCATGTACCCGGGCGACCCGCTGGGACTCGTCCGGGTTGCCGGTCTCGTAGGACATGACCCGGACCACGCAGGACTTGCCGTCCTCGTCGGGGGCCACCTCGACGACGATCTCGCTTTGGTCCGGGTGCGTCAGCTTGCTGTAGAAGGCCTCCCGCTGATCGTCACCAGCGAAGGTCGCGTCGCCTTCCCAGATGTACCCGCTGATCGACTCCAGCACGTCGACCACGGTCTCAGCCATGTTTACCCGAACCTGGGAAGCCCACTGCCGGGCTCGCGCCGCGGCGACCGTGACAGACAAGCTATCGTCCAGTGCAACCACCGACCGTTCGGAAATATCGCGGAGCTCGGCCAGGGTCGGCGGGTCAGCCTCCTGATTAACCCGGGCCGTGAGCTGATCCGCTTCCTTCCTGATCGCGGACAGCTCGCCGTCAGACCAGTAGTCGACGTCAAGTTCGGCGGACACCCCCGACTCTTCGTCGGTGACCGGGATCATCGAGTTGTAGCTGATCTGCTCGGCCAGCGCCGTGACCGCGGCGACCGCGGTCTGGTGAGCGGCCCGCCACTCCGCGTCCTTCAACTCGATCTCCGCTCGCAGCTCGCCGAGGCTCAGGTACAGCTCCTGGGCCTGCGCCAGCGCAGCCTCGCCGGTGCCGGCCGCCACGCTGGACTCGGCGAGGGCGAGCCGGTCGGTGAGCCGTCCGAGCCGGCCCGGTGCGAAGCGCTCGTGCGGCAGGCTGGCCGCGATCGCGTCGTGCAGGACGCGCGCGTCGTCTGCTGACGTCCGCGCCGCCTCGAGCACGCTGGCCCTGGCCGCGCGGTCCTGCTCTATTTCGGTGCGCAGGACGTTGACCTCGCGCTGACGCTCAGTACGCTCGGCGCTCAGCGCGGCGTCGAACCGCTTCTCCTGCTGCTCGAACTGCTGGCGCGTTTCGGACCTGAGCTGCTCGTTGGCCTTGCGGGCCTCGTTCATGATCGTCGCGGTCGCCACGTCAATCCGCCTGGTGGTGGCCTTCTCGAGCTTGCGCGCCTGTTCGCTGAGGCCGGCCAGGCGCTTGGTCAGCTCATCCTGCCGGGCCTGCAGGGCGGCGCGGTCCCGCGCGGCTTGCTGCTCTTGCGCCTGCTGCACGGCCGCGATCATCGCGGGCAACTCGCGCTCCACGTCGCGCAGCCGATTCGCCTTGCGCATGGTTTCCCGCCAGGCGTCCTCATCCACCGTGATCCGCTTTTTCCCGCTCACTGCACCATGTCCCCTCTGCTAGCAGCTCATTTCGTGATTATCTCTGGGGGGTGTGCGCCGGAACGCGCGCGAACGCCTCCGCCACCGCCTGGTCCGGCACCCCCACGAGCAGCGCCGAGCGGTCACGGAGCCTGATCTCCGCGCGACGCGGCCCGCCCGCGAGCCCGGCGGCCGCATCCGCGAGCCGATCGGTCAGCATATGGACTTGCTGATTGGAGCTGCCGCGCAGGCCGCGGCCGTCGTTGCTCGCGGCGACATAGCGGCCGTCGATGAGCACATCGATCTGGGCCAGCAGCTCGGCCACGCCGGGTCCCGGAGGCCGGTCCCTCAGCTCAGCGAGGCGGTAGCCGGTGAAGCAGATCAGGGTCAGGTCCCGCTGCCCCCGGGCGATCTCGATCACTGCGGCGAGGCCCGCGGCCTGCGCCATCGGCTCGCCGCCGGAGAAGGTGAGCCCCGTGACGCCGGGATCGGCAAGCAGTTCCGTCGCGAGGTCGGCCGGCCGTACCTCGCGTCCGGGCCGCTCCGGGATCCACTCCGGGGCGATGCAGCCCTGGCAGCGAAACGGGCAGCCCTGGACCCAGACGACCGACCGCAAGCCGGGGCCGAGCGCCCTGGTGCCCACACAGGTCTCCGCCACCCGCAGATTAACCGGACATGACTGAACGCCACGCAGCCGCGCCAACCGAAATCCCGCCCCTAGTTGTGTCACTAAGTACTAAATGTCCGGAAAATGGCACAGCAGCTCCGGACAGACTGTTAGCTTTTTGGTGCGAATCTTGCGGTGTCTCGCGCAAGTCTGGTTACCCTATCATGGTAATGCGGAAACTGAGATAGCTCGCACAGCTATCGAGTCCGCTGGTCCGGGGCGGGAAACCTGCACAGGTTTGCACTTTTCGATCTTGATGCGTGCTGCGTCAAGATCATTTTCGCTGCGGCCAGCGACCGGAGACACCAGTCGAGGAAGGCTGATCGATCGAAGTCAAGGGGAGTGGGCAGCGGTGGGGGATTTTCTTATCTGGTTTTCTGGCGCGAGTAGGGAGGTTCTTGCTCAATGCCAGACCGAACGAGCTAAATTCATCGGCCTCGGCGCCGCGATACTCGTCACCGCCGGAATGGCGGCCGTCTCGCTATCGTTTGCCCTGATCAATGCGCTAAAGGCGCCACTGTGGGCGGCGCTGATCTTCGCGCTGCTGTGGGGCGTGGCGATCATGAGCCTCGATCGTCTTTTCGTGGTGTCCATGCACCGGTACCGGAATCCGCTCCCTTACCTGGTCATGGCCCTGCCGCGCTTCGCGATGGCGGTCGTGCTGGGCTTCGTGATCTCTACGCCGTTCGTGCTGCAGATCTTCAAGCCGGAGATCAACCACCAGATAAAGCTCATGCAGGCCGCGGAGCGGAGCGCTTACTTCAAGGACCTGCCGCAAAATCCGGTGTACATCACCGTCCAGCAGGATAAGGCCACGGTGGCCAAGCTGACGGACGAGAAAGCAACCGGGGGCGCCGCGATCAACCCGTCCACCGATCCCACGATCATCGGCTGGCAGAAACAACTCGCAACGGCGCAGGCCCACGAGCAGACCTGGTTCTCGAACCTGCAGTGCCAACTGTACGGAACGGCGCTGCCCGGCGGCCGGAAGTGCATTCAGGGCAACGGCCCGCTGGCCAAAGACGACCAGCAGGAGTACGAATACTGGAAAGGCCAGGTGAGCACGCTCCAGGGGGAGATCCAGCAGCGCACCGCCACGCTGCAGGGCCAGAGCGCGGCCCAGCAGAAGGCCAACCAGGGCCAGGCCGTGGCCCAGCTCTCGGCGGCGAATCAGGCCTTGGCCAGCGCGCAGCAGCAGCTGAACCTGCAGACCAGCAACGTCACCAACGGCATCTATACCGATACCGGGATCCTCACGCAGCTCAAGGCGCTGGGCAACGCCACCGCGGGAGACTCCACGCTGGCCTGGGCACGCTTGTTGCTGTTCCTAGTGTTTCTGATCATCGACACCATGCCGGTCTTCATCAAGCTCCTGCTCAACCTGGCGCCAGAGAGCACGTATGACTCGATCCTGGCCGAGGAGGAGCGCCAGCAGAAGCGGATCGCGGAGCACACCCGGGCCGTCCGGCAAGCCGCCGAGCGCAAGGCCGCGCTGGCCGAGATCTCCGGCGCGCGCGACCGGCTCGCGGCGCTGTCCGCCGAGGTGCCGGGGATGCGCGACCAGATCATGGCGGCGCGGGACCGGGTTGAACGCGAGTGGCTGAGGCGCTGGGAAGCAGACCAGATGCTCCGCGTCGCGAACGGGCAGGGGATCACGCCCGCAGACACGGGGGTCGGCCCCATGCCGCCGCCCGACAGCTGGCCTCGTTACCGGTCAGACGGCTACCGCGCCTGGCCGCCCACGAGAGACCACGCCGCCCAGAGCGGGCGGACCCGTCCGCCGCGGCGGCCAGGCCAACCGCCGCAGCCAGGCCCACAACCACCACGGCAGGAGGCGCGGCGTCGGCCGACTGGCGAAGGGCCGCTGTGGGGATGGCTCGGCGCACTGTTCGGCGGCGTCAGAGGGCTGGTCGGCGGAGGGCTGGCCCTGGGCCGCCGCAGTCGGCAGGCGCCGCGCCCCGAACCGATGGCGACCCGGCCGCCACGGCCAGGGACCCGCCCCGAAGCGCCGCCGACCCAGCCGCCGCGGCGAGGAAACGGCTCTGAGGCGAATCCCGAGCTGCCGTACGAGATTACGCAGGTCAGCGTCCCGTTCGACCCGGAGGTGACGCTACCGGGCTGGCCGAACGGCAATGGCCTCAACGGCAACGGCGCCAACGGCCCGGGCAGCGCGTAGCGCGTTACCGCCACCGCTCATGACCGGCTTCCAGGAGGGAGTTACCGGTGAGTGTTTCCAGCGATCTGGCCCGGCAGGATGAGGTCGTCGGGCGGCTACGCGAGTTGCACGATGTCGCCGACGACGAGGACCGGCCGCGGGCCGCGCTGCTGCTCGGCCTGGCCATCGCGGACCTAGCCGCCCGGCTTCCGGACGTTACGGGCCGACGCGGCGAACTCGCCGCCGAGGGCCTGGCGCGGCTGGCCGAATCGGCCGATGACTCGGCCGCCGCTTCGGCCGCCCGCGACCTGTTGGGCGGCTGCCTTCCGGCGGCCGCAGCCGACGAACCCGTCCGGGAGCCGGAGGCGTTTCCGCTGGCCGGCGGGGATCTGAACTGGGACGTGGACTGGGACGCGCTGCGCGGCCCGGCGGAAGCGGCCAGGAACATGACCGACATGCTGCCGTTCCTGGCGTCGATGTTCCCGCCCGGCGAGCCGATGGGGCGGGCTCTCACGAGCATCGTCGAGGTGATAAACGCTTTCGATCAGGGCCAGTGGTCGCCGGAGCGCAACGCGGCGCTGGCTACAGCGATCGAGCAGGTGGAAGCGGGTGGCCTGGGCGCCGGGCTGGCGGTGATGCTGCGGACGATCGCGATGATGGTCAGGGTGCGGCGCGGCCAGGAGGCCGAGCGGGCGGGAGGCCAGCCGAACTGGCCGACGGTGGCCGAACTGGACACGCTCATCGCCGACATGGAGTCGGCGGAGGACCTGGGCGGCAGCCTCGGCGCGCCGTTCCAGGCCATGGACGGCATACATCACCTGTTCATCACGGCCGTGATCATGATGCGGCTGATGGTCGGCGTCCGGCGCGCCGGCGCGCCGCGTGACCGGGCCTTTCGGGACGGCCTCATCGGGCTGCTCGACCGGGCCGATGACCATCTGCGGCAGATGCCGCCAGCGTGGGCCGGCCAGGTTCAGGTGATGCGGGGCAAGCTGGCCGGGATGTTCGCCGCGCTGAGCCAGGCACCGATGCCGCCCGGGGCACCGTCCTCCGCTACCCGGGCTCCGGCCCCGCCGCAGTCCGCTTCGCCTCCGCCGCAGTCCTCGTCAACCCCGCCGCGTTCCGCGGCCCGGTCGCCTGGCGCGGCCTCGCCCTCCCCGGCCGCCGCTCCGGGCTTCGAGCAGCTCATGGGCCAGCATTCCCAGCGGATCCTGCAGGGCCTGGAGATCCTCGTCGCCCAGACCGACAGCCTAGGCCCGAACGGGCTGGCCGGGATGATGCTCGCGATGAACGCGGTCAACGCCAGGAAGTGGACCCCGGAGTTCGAGGCCAGGCTGGCCGAGCTGGAGCGGGGAGCAGATCAGCCGGCCTCCGCCGACGAGTCGCCGGCCAGCCGCGCGACGGTCATCGCGACGCTGGCCCTGGTGCACGCGGTCCGGGCCCATCAGAGATCCGTGAGCCCGCATCCGGCGGAACACCCGTCCGCTGGGGACTACGCAGCATTGATCGCGGAGACCGAGTCGGCCCTCGATCTCCTCACGCAGTCAGGCCCGATCGGGACGAACCTGATGGCGGGCGGGCTGGCGGCGATTCTGCGCGCGGAGGCCGCCATGCTGCTGGTCGACCTCTCCCGGCTCGACGTCCCGCGCCGGGCCGAGCTGCTGGCCCGGGCCCGGGCCCACTACGGTCAGCTGCCCGCGGAGCTGCTGGACCAGATGCCCCTGCTCCGGGACATGTCCGTGCTCGAGCAGCTAATCGAGGGAGTCGTGCCGCCAGACGACGAGGCCGTCAGGTCCATGATCGAACGCAACCCGAGCGTATGGGACGAGAGCGGGGGCGACCTGCGGCGGGCCATACTGGCCGCCACCAGGGCGCGGCAGAGCCGGCGGCCCGAGGACATCGGCATCGCGCTCAGGGACCTGCAGACAGTCTGGATCGGGCTGCCCGCGGGCAGTCCGATGCGCGCCCAGGTGCTCATCTCGATGGCCGCGATGCAGAGCATCCTGGCCGCGCAGACCGGCCAGCGGCTGGGCGCCGATGCGGCCGCCACCGCGATCGGAGCGGTTCGCGGCGCCACCTTGCCAGGCGAGGTACACGCCGCGGCGCAACTGCTGGTCACCACGTTCTCTGTGATGCTGGCCAGCGGGCAGCGCGCGGGGCCGTTCCAGGAAGCGGAGGAGGCGCTGCATGCGGCCCTGGCGAACGCCGACGCGGGCGACCGGGCGCTGCGGTCGGCCATACTGACCGCGATCGGCGCCGCGGCCGCGATGCGCGCGGCCGCCGCTGACGACGAGGTTCTGCGCGTCACCTCCCGGCAGGCCATCGCGGATGCCGAACGGCTCCTGCCCGAACCGGCGCCGACCGGCCACTGGTACGCCGCGGCCAGGGTCCTGTGCACGTGGGCCACCACGCAAGGACTCTGCCTGAATGACGCCGAATCGGTACGCCTGGCGCTCCGGCTGGTCGACATGCTCGAAGCCGTCCTAACCGCCCATCCCGAGGTGGCCCAGCAGGTGACCGAGCCGACTCCCGGGCCGGATGACCCCACCCGGCCTGGTGAAGTGGCAGGCCTGCAGCAGCTTCGGCAGCAGTTGCTGGCGGCAGGAGACCGGCCCGCGCAGGAAGCACAGCCGCCCGAGCCGCCCGCCGAGGAAGTACAGCAGATCGCCCGCCGCGCGTTGGACCGGGCGGCGGCGACGCTGCGCCTGGACCGTTCGGGCCAGGCCCCGCGGCGGCCGCTGGTTGAGGGCAGCCGGCCGGACCCCGATTCGCTGCGCTCGGTGGCCGCGGACCTGCACGCCGCCCAGCCCTCCGCCGTCAGCGACACGCGGCTGCATCAGCAGGTCAACCGGATGCTCGGGGTATGCCACGCCGAGCTGTACTGGGCCGACCCGGCCGAGCGCACCGAGGGGGTGCTACGGGAAGCGGTCGCGCACCTGAACACCGCGTTGATGGCCGACGAGCACGCGACGCCCACCGTCGAGTGGGCCGACCTGCTTGACCTGTTGGCCCGGTGTCTGCGCGAGGTTCCCAAGCAGCAGGGCGACGCCGGCCCGCCGGGCACGGCAGAACGAACCGTACGCGCCGCGCTGCGTGAGCTGACCCGCTGCGTGATGATCGCCGAAGGCACCGATCAGGCGCTCGAGGTGGCGGCCGGGGCCAACGAGATCGTGGCCCGGGCGATCGGCTGGTGCCTGGCGGACGGTCGGCCCGAGGCCGCCGTCGACATCGCCGAGGCCGGCCGCGGCCTGGTCCTGGCGTCGGTGGTGCTGTCGGGCCGGGTCGAAGAAGTGCTGCGAGGGGCGGGTCAGCACGAGGCCGCGGATGCCTGGCGTGCGGGAAGCCATGCGGGCCGCGCGACCGCCCTGAACGCCCTTTGGGAGACCACCTCCGGCGGCAGCCTGATGTCCACTCCCATCGGTAAGGAGATCTCCGTCACCATGGTGGCCACGCGGTTCGACGCAGTGGTGTACTTGGTGCCGCCCGCCGCGCCGGACTCGGTCGGCCTGGGCGTCGCCGTCGAGGGCGGGCCCCCGGCGGAACCGGCCGGGCACGCCCTGCTGGTGCGGCCGGTGCTCGGCCAGGTCGAGGTGGTGCGACTGCCAGGGCTGGCCGGAGCGGGCATGGAGACACCGCTCGACGCGTACGTGGCCGCGCTGGACCGCGCGCTCGGCGAGCGTGACTCGCTGGCGGGCGACGGTGAGGGATTCCGGGGCGGGCCAGAGGGGCAGGCCTGGGCGGACACGCTGGAAAAGGTCGGCCGGTGGACCTACGAACACATCATGGGACCGCTGCTGGACCACGTCCGCAGCTGGCCACTCGACCATAGGCCGCACCTGGCGCTTATTCCGCTCGGCGAACTGGCGGCGATCCCCTACGCAGCGGCGTGGACCGATGGTTCGCCGGATGGAGAACGGCGTTATGCCATCGACGACGTGGTGCTGTCCTACGCGGCGTCGGCGCGACTGCTGGGCGAGGCTGCGCGCCGTCCCCCGCAGCCGCTGTCAGAGCGCGTGGTGCTGGTATCAGATCCCCACGGAGACCTGCCGATGACTCGCCGGGCCACGCGGGTACTGGCCAGCCGGGTGTATCCCGGATCCGAGGTCTACGGTCTGCGGTCTGAGCTCAACGGGCCGGCCACGAGCGAGGTGCTGCTGGGGGCGCTTCCCGGGCGGGATCGGCCCGGGGCCTCCCTGCTGCAGTTGTCCACGCACGGCACGACCAGCCCGACCCCGGCGCTGCAGACTAGGGACGGCTGGCTGGCGCTGAGCCGGATCCTGGACCAGGCCCGGGACCGGCCGCCGGATGCACCCGGAGGCCTGGTGGTGACCAATGCCTGCCTGACCGACAGCACCCGGACCCACTACGACGAGTCGCTGACGCTGGCTACCGCGTTCCTGGCCGCAGGCGCTACAGCTGTGATCGGAACCCGCTGGCCGGTAGACGACGACACCGTAGCCGCCCTATCTCTGCGGCTGCACTATCACCTGCAGGTGGGCTACCAGCCAGCAGAAGCACTCCGACGTGCGCAACTCGACCTGCTCAGGCCTACGGCCGGCATGCGGGCCACCCTAGGTCCGCATCTCGGTGCGCTCACCGATGCCCGGCTCAGCCATCCCGCGACCTGGGCGGGCCATGTCCACCATGGGGTCTAATCTCCACGGCCGACGAGAACAGCGAAACCCTGCGGGAGCAAAGGAGGACGGCGTGACCGATGCCCAAAGGCCCAGTGGCGACAGAGGCGATCCGCTGCTGCGAACGGTCGCCGACAACTGGGACGAAATTCAAAGACTCGCCGACCAGCAGCAGCGCGAACGGCTGCTCGGCCTTATCAACGGCACGATCCAACCCGACCGTGCCGAAGCGCGCGCCGCCCTCGCCGACGAACTGCTCGACCTCCTCCCGCCAGGTCATCCGGTCATCCGCCTGCTGAGGGCTGGCGTCATGTACCGCAGGCAGGAAGGCACGGGCGCCGCTGCCTTGGACCTCAATCTGGATCGACGTCCGGAGCCCGTCTCGCGCCCCGCGAGCGACACCGATACTGTGCCTGTCACGATCTACCTGGCCGACGAACAAATTCATGCCCAGGTCGAGAAAGCCGTGGCGGTCCTTCTAGCGACCGCCGGGCTGTACATCAAGGGTTGGGATGACCCAGTCGCGGGATCATGGTTCCGGCGGATGGCGGCCGGCGCGAAGGAGGCCATGCAATCACCCGCGGGTCATGAAGCCATGCTGGCCGTGGGGCATGCCCTCGACTCAAGGCTGATACTCGCCCAGGATGCCGAGGTGACAGCGAGGTTGCTGCAGAATCTAGGACCGGTTCTCGGAGCGCTGCAGCCAACGAAAGACGCTGTCATTAGAGTCGGCGCCCTACTGATCGTAAAGGTGGACTGGACTGTCAACATCTTCCAGCTTTCTGCTGCGCAACAGATACGGCTGGACCATCACCCGCAGCTCGCCAGTTCCCCGCACGAGATTATGGCGGTTCTTAACCTCGTTCCGGGAGACCGCCCAGCCGACAACCTGGGCCAGGTACAAGGAATCAATCCGCCGCGGGCATCCAATCACTTGCGTTGAGAATCGGTTGAAGCGATTAATGAACCGACGACGTGCGGCTATTGTTTTCTTAGCGATCGCGTTCGTCAGTGAGTAGCGGCTTTCTTTCGGCTGCAGTACGGGGGCACCGGCTAGAATCGCGTCGAGTGACCACGCCAGTGAGCGTTTCCATCCTGGCATGACCTACTTGTCACAGCTTGATCACCGCGCAGCGTGTCGCTGCTGAGACCAGAGAGAAGCCCCTGGTAAGTGAGGCAATCGACCAAGAAAGCTTCACCACCACCAGGGGCTTCCATGCTTTTCTACCGTGCCGCGCTGCCGTTGTCCTCCCGGACCCTGACCTTCGTGTCCGGGATCATCCGCCGTCACCGGTCCGCGACCAGGTTGCGGTGGCGCAAACTGAACCCCGGGAAGCAGGCCCTGCTGGTGCTGGCCCACCTGCGCAAGGGCGAGACGTTCGCCGAGCTCGCGGCCAGGCTCGGGGTCGGTGTGACCATGGCCTGGAGATACGTGAACGAGACCGTGGCGCTGCTGGCCGCCCGGGCGCCCAAGCTGCGCAAGGCGGTCCGGGACGCGAAGAAGACCGGGCACGCTTACGTGGTCCTGGACGGGACGCTGATTCCCATCGACCGGATCGCCGTAGACCGGCCGTTTTACTCTGGCAAGCATCGCAAGCACGGGATGAACCTGCAGGTCATAGCCAGCGCTGACGGGGACATCTTGTGGGTGTCCGGGGCGCCGCCGGGCTCGGTGCACGACAAGAAGGCCGAGTGGATCTGGGGCGTGCTGGCCGAGCTGGAGGCCGCCGGCCTGGTCGTCCTGACCGATAAGGGCTATCTGGGAAGCAGCTATGCGAAGATTCCGTACCGGGGGAAGAACAAGCCAGAATCCCAGAAAGCCGCCAACCGGGCACACGCGAAACTGCGCTCACCCGGCGAGCGCGCGAACGCCCAGCTCAAGTCCTGCTCAAGTCCTGGCGCATCCTGCGCAAGCTCCGCTGCTGCCCCTGGCGCACCGGCCAGCTCGCCAAGGCAATCCATGCATTGCAGATCCGCGAGGCATAACCAGGATGGAAAAGGTTCAGTGTTGTATCGACTCAGATTGTTGAGTAACCGGCCTTGGTGGGGATGGGTGCTCGGGCCGAAGTAGGCGGCCGCTTTTCCGGAGAGCGGGATGTCTTCACGGGTCTCATAGGCCACCCTGTACCGCTTCAGAACTCGCCATAGGTGCTGTGAGGTGCGGTTTGGTCGGATGGGCTGGTTGCGGCAAGATCGCGGGTTGTGTCCTTTCGCCTGCTCTACTTGATCATGGTCCGGGTCTTTGGCTGGCTGATGCTGCTGGGCCGCAGCCAGGCGTCCAAGAATGCGGAGATCATCGTCCTCCGCCATGAGGCCGGAGTGCTGCGCCGCCAGGTCTCCCGGCCCAAGCCGGACTGGGCCGACCGGGCGGTTCTGGCGGCGCTGGCCCGGCAGCTGCCGACTGTGCTGCGTGCCCGCCGGCTGGTCACGCCGGGTACGCTGCTGGCCTGGCACCGCCGGCTGATCACGCGCAAGTGGACGTATCCGAGCCAGCCGGGCCGTCCTCGGACGAGCGAGGACATCCGCGATCTGGTGCTGCGACTGGCGCGGGAGAACCCCTCGTGGGGGTACCGCAGGG
>CAVYNE010000050.1:0-151712 GCA_963769715.1 uncultured Actinomycetes bacterium | reverse complement strand
CCAGGCCCGCTGCCGCAGCGCGGCCCAGGCCAGCATGACCAGGTCGGCGACCTCCTCACGCAAGCCAAGTTCGGGACGCATCGCGTCGATCCAGCCCCGGATCCGGCCCACGGTGACCGGGTCCTGGGGCTGCAGGCCGTCGCGGGACGCCGCCCGCTCGAACTCCGCGCCCCACGGGCCGAACCGGTCGTCGCCGAACAGGAAATGCGTCTCGCCCGCCATGCCGACCTGCAGGGCGTTAGCGACCCGGCGAACCGCGGCGATGTCCCCCTCCAGCTTCACCCGCCCATCGGAGTCGGCGACCGCCCGCTCGACATGCTCGTACACCGCGGCCAGATTCCGCACGATGACCTCGACGTCGGCCGGCTCGAACCGCGGATGCCCCGGATAGGTCGCGGTGAACGCCTGGTCGACAAGGTTGCCGAACGCCGCCGCCAGGTCCGCCCCGACCGGGGCGACCGGGGAGAAGCCGCGGTCCAGGCTGACCAGCACCCGGTCGTGGCCGGCATCGTCAGCCAGTGTCCCCGGCGATGGCACGGCGGCGCCGTAGCACTCCTGCATCGCGCGGCGCAGCGCCTCCCGCAGGCCAGTCCGCTGGCTTTCCAGGATCGCCCGGGCCTGGGCCCGGTCCACCTCGGACAGGTGGTCGGCGTGCCTGGTCCAGCGCTCGCCCGTGCCGCTGAGCAGCCACTCCAAGATGACCAGGCGCCGGACCTCCCCCATCCGCTCCTCGGACAGGAACCTGGGCAGCCACACGATGGTCCTGGACTTCAGGCCGCCCTCGATCAGCCGGTCCAGCCGGGCGAGATCCTCCGTCGCGGAGTGTCCCGGTTCGTCGAAGGGGTAGTCGATCACGAACCGCCAGGTTCCCGGGCGGGCCCGGAAGTGGTCCTCGTTCAGCCAGCCGGCGTCCCGCACGTTGCCGAACACCGCGTCCACCGCACGACGCGAGCCCCGCCAGACCACCGGGTGCGCGTAGGCACCGAAGACATCGGCGTCCCGCGCGGTGATCCCGAGAGCATCCCGCACCAGATCCTTGATGAGCTCGCGGCGCCGGCCGTCGTTGTCCTCGCCCTTGGCGTTCTCCACGACGGACTCATAGTCGACGTCGGAGAGCTGCACCCGGATCACCGGATTGCGCGGGTCGCCGCCGACGTGAATCTCCGGCACCCGCCGGGACCATTCCTTCACCTTGGCCAGCACGATGCCTGCCTCGCTGCCGGGCAGCGGGGACTTGATCGAGCCGTGGTTGAGCGATGCCAGCCGGGACGCGGTCAGTTCCTTGAGCGCCGGGACCTTGGGGGCGACCGCGGACAGCAGCAGTGTTTTGGCCAGCCGGTCATCAGCCCGGAATCCGGGTGGCAGCCCGCCAGGATCTTTGGTGGCGTCACTCTCAGTGAGGTTGTGCGCGGCCAGCAGGATCGGCCGCAGTTTCTCCCGATACAGGGCCGTGGCCGACCGGAACAGCGCGGCAACCTGCGGGTCCAGGGCGTCCCGGCCCTGCACGATGTAGTCGAAGGAGTCGCCCACCGGGACAATGTCATCCACGGTCAGCGTGTCCCGCCGGTTGACGAGCATCTGCTGCATGACCTTCAGCGCCGTCCGCTCCCGCTGCATGGCGCTGGCCAGCTCTCGAAGTGTGGACACCAGGGCCGGGGAGAACGGGTACGTCAACCGGAACGCCACCTCATCGGCGCCGCGGTGCCGGTCGTCGGTGTTGACCCCGTCGAGCAGCACGTCCCAGATATCCGAACGCCGGTCCAGCCGCGAGAATGCATCGGCAAGCACCTGTTCGGCCTGCGGGTTATCCGCCCGCCGTCGCAGCAGCCGCCTGTTCGCCACATACGGCAAGTTGTCGTCGCCGAGCTTGATGGTGCTGAAGCGCCCCTCCTGGAATCGAAATGCCTGGTCCAGTGCCTCTTGCTCGGCGCCGCTGGCGCCCGCGTCAGCGAACCACCGCCGCAGGTCCATCTGCCGGGCCACGAAGGAGATCAGCGGGATCGCGCGCGCCCCGGCGGAAGATTCCACGAAAATGCTCAGCTTCGGGGACTCCCGGCGGAAGAACTCGCGGTCCTGCATCGAGAACGCCAGCCACAGCACCAACTCGTCCAGGAAGAGCACGACAGCGTCATAGCCCAGGCCCTTCGCATGCGACGCGATCGCGGCTAGCCCGGTGGCAAGGTCCACGTAGGAAGCCTGCTGGGTATAAGCACTGAAGTAGTTCTGGACAAGCGCGGTCACCAGAAGCTGGCGCGACTCCGACCCTGGTTCCGCCGCGCGGGCGGCCGCGTAAGACTCAGGCGTCCAAGTTCCCTCGCCGAGCAGATTCGACCACGGGTCACCGCCGCCACCTGCGCCCGCGCCGCCATTTAGCCCGGCGAAGAAACGCTCATCCCCATCGCGGGCCCGCTGCCGCTCAGCATCGGCAAGGATGCCGTCAGACTCGTGCAGCGCGGGCAGGACTGCCCCTGGATGCAGCCGGCTGATCTGCCGGATGTACCCGCGGAACAATGCCTGCTCCAGTGACTCCGCGCCAATCAAGTGAAAGGCCAGCGGCAGCACGTTCTTGTCCAGCAGCACATCATCGTGCCGGGCGACGACTGGCTGCAGTTCAGCCTTGGCCCGGGCGACCGGGTTGTGTCGCAGCAGGGCGTGCAGGATGGCCATGAAATGGCTCTTACCTGACCCGAACGACCCGGCCAAGAACGCGCCCCGGCTCACCCCCGACGTGAGCGACTCCGAAACCAGCCCGAGCGCCGCGTCGAACGCCTCGGCAAGCGCGGGCGTCACCACGTACTCGTCGACCGTGCGGGCGACCGCGGCCGGTTCGATGCTGTCGGTCAACCGCAGCACATAATCCTCGGCACCCCATTGTTCCGGGATGTCGAGGACCTCACGCAACAGCGCGCTCACTGTCGTCCTGCTTTCATGGCGTCAAACCTCGCACAACTACATCGGTAACTCATTCGGAGCTCCGTGCCCGGCGGCCGCGCGTGGCCGGGGCAGGACGCCAGGCGGCCAGTTCGTCCAGCGTCCTGCCGACCTGAGCGGCGCGGGCGGTGAGCTGTTCCCGGCAGAACGCAGCCAGGCTCACTCCGTAGTCAGGATCAACCTCGCCGTGCCACTGCTCTACCCACGGCTGCAACTCAACCAGGCCCGCCACAAGCGGGACGAGCCGGTCGTCGTCCCAGCCATCCTTCTCCCGATCCCCGATGATCAGCGACAGCGCCAGCGACTGCTGAGCATGATCCCACCCAGCCCAGCCCAGCAGCGGGGTCGGGTCGGTCTCCCGCCCCGCGTCCGGGTAGAGGATGAACCGCTCCTTCGGCACATCCAGCTTCCCCCGCGCCTGCCAGTACGAGGCCTTCCGGAAATCCGCCGACGTGTACTTCGGCGGCACCACGATCGCCCCGACCCTCTCCCCAGCGTCCTCGCGGCGCTGAAGCCGCCACGTCTCCTCCCACGCCTCCCGCTTCCGCAGCCCGGAATCCTTATACCGGTACGCGGCCAGGAACGGCACCGCCTCGTCAGATAGCAACCGCACCAGCGACTGCGTCACGGGCACGTCCGGCCGCCCCTCCCACAACGCCAGCACCGACACCAGATCAGCATCCCGAGCCACATCATCGGCCAGCTGCGCCACACTCCGCGGCAACGGCCGCCCCTGCCCGTCAAACCAGAACTGTTTGGCCTCTACCCGATCCAGCAGCCATTCCCGCAGCGCCCGCTCCTGCCGCTTCTCCCACGGCTCCAGCGACCACCGCCGCTTGTACTCCGGCTTCTCCAGCAACCGGATCGACGGATTGGCGGCAATGAGATCAATCCGGCGCCGAACGAGTTCCCGATAAGCAGTCGGCCAGTGCGCCGGAATCTCTGTGATCGGCGTGGATCCATGCCGAGTGAACCATGCCGTTTCCTCCTCACCCGCCTGCACAGCACGAGCCAGCACAATCTCAAACGCCCGCTCCCCGAGCGCCAGCCCCGGCAGATCCTCCCCGCCGTAAGTCAGATCCTCCTCGATGAGCCCATACAGTCGGTAACACTCCCAGTCCAGCTCCTCCTGCGCAAAGATCATCCGCGCTCGTAGCCTCTCGCTTTCGACGCGCGCGAGATCAAGCTCCTCCGCAGTTGGCCTGCGCGACGACAAAACGACTACCGGATCGCGCGTTTCCGCTTCTCGCCCCAGCATGTCAAGTTCGCGGCCACGCGCCAGAGGCAGCTCTGCCGGAAGCGGCACATCCTGCACGTTCGAGCCGTTGTACTGATAGAACCGTTCCCAGTCGGACGGCGTAAAGCCCCCGCCCTCACCGCGTATGCCTCTGTCGTGGCAGACTTGCTTGAGCCAGAAGCAAACGGCCGACGAGTTCAGCACCCCGAGCAGCGCCAGATAATCCTTCTCCGGCGCCCCCGATGGCAACTTAATAAGTACTGCTGCGTCTTTGAATACTCGATGTCTGCGGTCCATGGCCGCGTGGACATGTGTAGCAACAGTCGGGACGGCAATAGTAAATTCTCCTCGGTATCTGTTCCGGAAGAACATAGAATACTCAAACCACTGCAATCCTCTTTCTATCTGCGAAGCTCCGTATGCAACCCGAGAGGCAAGGATGGTCCGGAACGGCCACAGGACACGCTGTATTTCGAAGCTTTCTTCCGCTTTAAGGGTTTCTGGGTTATAGGGCCACAGGGACTCATCATAACTGTCTATCGCCCATTCTCGGATGGCTTTGCCCTCAACCAGCGGTCGTCGATACAGTGACGGGATACCTCGGCGCGTAAGTGTGCGTGAGCCGAGCATATAAGCCTCATCTTCGCGTGTAACCGCACCGAATCCGATATCGGAAGCCCACGTTCCTAGGAGCCCGCCGCCCGATGCTTCTATGCGCTCCTTCAGTCGGATGGCCCCGCCGCCGGTAAGGCTCCACGGGTGCTTTTCCAAGAGTCGGCGGTTAAGATCCGCGATCGTTACCCATCCATCATCCCAGCCGGGATCATCGATGTGCTCGACGATTGAGGTCCAGACGATTCCCTTCGCCGGGTTTTCTGGACGACCCGGCTCGCCGCGAACGCCTAGGACTGCGCGGACGGTCGGACCGACTGGGCTCTGGTTCCGGCCGACGATGATGGCCGTTGGTGTGCCGTGACCGGGTATGAAGGCGCCCGAGGTGTCCGCGATGAGGCGCAGATCCTGGTGGGCGAGGAAGTCTTCTACGAGCTTGGTGCCGAATTCTCGTTTCATGAACGAGTTGCTGGTGATCTGCCCAACCCAGCCGGCCTGCTCGCCGCCTTTGGCTAGGGCGAAGAACTGGGCCATGAACGGCACGGTGAGCGCATAAGCGCCTTTGCAGACGTTCGCGTACTTGGAGCGGTAGATCTGGTTGAGGGCCTTGTCCTTAGGGGTGATGTAGGGCGGGTTGCCGACGACGACATCGTAGCGGCCCTCTTCCAGCATGCTCAGGAGCAGCGGACCGTCCTCGGTTGCATAGGTGAAGGACATGTAGGCGCTTCGGTCGCTCATACCGGGCAGCACGTCACGGTCGGGGCCGTGGATGAGGGAGTCGCCGACGGCCAGGTGGAAGGTGAATGCTGGGGCGGCTTCCAGTGACGTGAGGCCCGATGCCATGAGGGCGGCTACGGTGAGCCGGAAGCGGGCGATGGCGACGGCGAAGGGGTTGAGGTCGACTCCGTGGATGGCATCGAGGGCCGCCTGCACGCGGGCCTGGGTTTCTAGGCCGGGGGCGTGCCGGTTCCAGCGGTCGAGGAGGCGGTCGAAGGCGCCGAGCAGGAAGTGGCCGGACCCGCAGGTCGGGTCGATGAGCCTAAAGCCTTCGAGGGGGCGCTCTTTCAGGGCTGGTTCCAGGGTGCGGTCGAGGATGAACTCCTCGACGAAGACCGGAGTTTGCAGCAGCGCGTAGGTGTCCTTGGCGTGCTGGGACAGGTCCTGATACAGGTCGCCGAGGAACCGAGTGGACAGCGAGCTATCCGCCAAATCGTGGATGAGCGCGCCGTCCTCGCTCCGGCGCCGCCAGAAGTCGAGCAGCGCCGTGACCGCGTTACCGGACGGCGGCACCAGGTGCAGCGCGGAATGCGAATCGACCAGCGCCTTCGTCGCAGGAAGACCCGCGAGGTGGTCAATCGCGGCCTGCAGCCATTCACGGTCGGTGTCTTCCGGGTTCGCGCGGAAGAACGCGAGCTGGGCGTCGAGCGCTTCCTGTCGGCGGCTTTCCGGCCCGGCGATCCACACCGGCGCCACGAGGGCGTTGTCCTCGCAGAACCGGATGAACACGCTGGTGAGCACCCACGCGACCGCAGCCTGGGTAACCCGGTCGTCGCGCCAGGCGACCCAGGACGCCGCGGTGCGTTCCTTGTCGCGGGCGCGCTGGTGTTCCTGCTTCCAGCGGCCTTCCAGGTCAGCGTCGGCTGCGACCCTGGCGCGCAGGTCGTCCTCCAGGAGCAGGACCTGCCGCTGGAGGTCCGTGGTGAGGGCGGGTGTCGCGGTCATGAGGTTCCTTCGGCGGCGGAGACGGTGGGGCGGGAATCGATCCACTCGGCATCGAGGCGGAAGAACTGCCCGGGAGCGGCGAGCGGCAGGGGCCGTTTGTCGATGATGGCGCCCCGGCTGCCGGACAGTTGCGGGACGAGCACCCAGATCGCCTGTGGCCGCCTCGCCGCGAGATCTGTCCAGCGGCTCAGCAAGGCCAGGTGGCTGTACCGGGCGAGCGGCGCGATCTCGGTGAGCAGGACGGGCCGCGTTCCTTCGGGCGCGTCCGAGGCCGCCGCGTCGATCGCTGCCTCGACGGCGGGGAGGCTGCGCTGGACAAGCGCCGTGAGCCCGGCCGCGTCCCGGCTGCCAGGTGCTGCGGCGTCCGCGGCCTGAACCATGTCCCACGGCAGGCCGACCGCCGCGGCCTGGGTCCGCATGGCCTCGATGAGCACCTGGGTCACGTCGACCACCGCGGCACCGCACCGGCCGGTCAGCGCGTCGACGGCGCGGTCGGTGCGGTCGGCGTCCACGCCGAGGGCGAGGAATGAGCGGGTGGCGGCGCTCTCGGCCAGGCGGTGCCCGGATCGTCCGCCGGTTATCAGTTGCGGGCCTGCGGCCGCGGTGACGGTGGCCTGCCGTGAGGCTAGGCCCTTGGTGTCAGCGGCGCGGGTCGGTGAACGATAGCCATGTTCCGCGTCGTCATAGAGCAGGCCGAGCCCGGCATCATTGAGGAGTTGGTCGAGCCGGGGACGTTCGGGCAGTGGTGGCAGTGCGGGGAATCTGGCCCGCACTCGGTCCCGAACCTCGTGCGCCGTCACCGGCTGGGACCCGCCGACCCCCTTGAGCGCGAGGGCGAGCGCGTCGGTGACCGGAAGGTCACGGTGGTATAGCTCATTCGACCCGGACAGGACAGCTTCCTGTGCCAGCGCGGCCGCCAGTCGCAGCAGCCGTCCGTCGCCGAGCGCGACCGGTGACGGTACCTGGCCTGCAGCGGCCCGAACCCAGCCATCCTGCAGCCGCTGCGCTGCGCGGGCGGCGGGCACCAGCGGCTCACCGGCAGTCCGGGCCTGCGCCACAAGCTGGTCGGCCGTGCGGCCGAGCGCTTCTGCCGGGTCCAGGAGGGCGGGATCGGTGGCAAGCAAGGCGATCCTGCCGTCCCGGCGGCGAGCGGCGATCTGCTCCTCGCCTGCGTCGGCCCGGTTCAGTGCCTGGGCCCGGTCCAGGGCCAGGCGCAGCAATCCCGCGGCGATCCGGGCCGGCGGCACCGGGTCCGGGGAGCCAGCCGACGGGGGCAGCGCGGCAAGGACCGCCCCGGCTAGCTCGTCAACGGTGGCGACGCCGCCCACGTCGGCAAGTGCCTGCCGGGCTGTCTCCGCGATGGCGTCGAGCACGTCGCGGCACCCTGCGTGGGTAGCCCACCCGTCCTGCAGGGCGCCCACCTGCTGGGCCACTCGCGCCCTGGTCACGGTGAGCAGCCCGGCTAGTTCGTTCTGGCTGGCGAAGGGGTCGAGCCCAGGGTCCAGCCCGAGCAGCAGGCGGGCGGTGGCGCGACGCGACGCCGCGCGGGCCGTCCCGGCGTGTGCCAGGAGAAGATTCGCCGCCGCAACGGGATCGGGCAGCGCCGCACTAGCTGGCGCCATGGCCGTTTGGTGATCTTGTCCGCGGCCGGTGACGGCGAGGCCGAACTTGTCCCGCCACTGCCTGGCCCGGGCCTTGACCTCCCGGCGGGTCGCCTCCGCCACCCCGGACAGGCGGTTCAGCCGCACCGGGTCGACAGCGACCAGATCGCCGACGGTGACCACGCCGTAGGGTTCCAGCGCGGACAGCGCACGGGCGGATAGCCCGGCATCGGCCAGCGGGGTCGACGGCTCCGCAGCGGCGGCACGTTCGCCGGCGTCGTCGGGGATGGTCTTGGGGACCGGGGCGAACACCGACCGCCAGGCGGCCAGCATGTCCACGGCCGTGTCGTGCCGTTCCTTGGCGTTGCGGGCCAGCGCCGTGCGGAAGAACGCGACGAGCGTTCCGGCAACCGCCGGGTCGAACATGCGGGCCTCGACGGTCGCTTCGTCGCGGACCGACGCGGGATCGGAATAGCCGTCACCGAACTGCGGGGCCGCTCCGGTCGCCATCTCGAAAAGCACGACCGCGGCCGAATATCTCTCCGCGGCCGAGTCGTGCCGCCCGCGTTCTGGTGCGTCAAGGAACGGGTCGAGGTAGGGATGCGTGCCCGCCGTCACAGCGGTCGCTCCAGCGCGGGACAGGGAGAAGTCGAAGAGCACGAGGTGTTTTGCCCGGTCGCCGCGGCCCTCCCGGACGCCGAGGTTGGCGGGCTTGATGTCGCGGTGGTCGACTCCGGCCCGGTCCAGGGCAACCAGCGCCTCCAGCAGGTCGGTGCCCCATCGTTCCAGCAGATCCAGGGACAGCCGCTCGCGGCCGCGCAGCACCTCGCCCAGCGTCTCCTCACCGGCGCTCTCCAGCACCAAGGCCTGTCGGCCGCCGACATCGAGCGGGCCTTCGACCAGGCGCACCAGCCGAGGGCCGGTCAGTCCGGCGAGCACCCCGGCCTCGTCGGCGATCCGCGCGGCCGCGGCGTCGTCGACCGCCACCTTGAGCACACGGGTGGCGTCGGGGCCCGAGTCGGCGATAGTCAAGTCAGTCACCAGCAAGCCGACGGCGGTAGACCCGGCGCCGAGGCGGCGTTCCAGCCGGAACCGGCCGTCGATGACCGAGCCGGGGGCTGCCTCCAGCGGGTCGACAACCTCCTCGGCTGGGCCTGCCACCGACCGCTCCGCGTCGGCCAGACGTTCCAGGAAGGACCGAACGTCCGGCAGGCGCTCGCTCACCGCAGGCCGGGTCGCCTCAAGCACCAGCGCCCGGACTGAGGAAGGAACCTGCGGCAGGTCAGCCGCCAGATCCAGGCCGCCGTCCCGGTGCAGCCGCTCGCGAAGAGCCGCACGATCCGAAGCAGCCGGGTGACCGGCCAGCACGTAGTAGGCCAGGGCGCCCAGGGCGAACACGTCCAGCCGAACCCGGTCCGCGTCGCGGTTCCACACGCCTTCGGGTGCCTGGAAAGCCTCGGCCAGCCGCCGGTCCACGTCCACGGCACCCGGGCGCATCACCGCGCTCGGCTGATCAGCCGCCGGGCTGGCGCCATCAGCGGCACCCATCAGACCGGTGACCCCGCTGCCGGACAACCCAGTCAGCGCAGGTCCGCCCACCGTGCCCGCGCTCTGCCAGTCCCCGACCAGGACCCGCACCCCGCCCTCCGGCAGCGGCCGGACCGAGACGGCATGCGGCGTCAGCCCACGGTGCACAACCCGGTTCCCGTGCGCGTACGCGACCGCCTCGGCGACCTGGCGGAGAAGTGAAAGCTGCTCGACAGCTGACAAGCTGCCCGCATGGTCGGCCAGCCACAGGTCGAGCCGCTGGAACCGGTCATCGAGCGGGTACACCAGGCCGACGCCGAGTTCGCTGTCCACCATGTCCCGCGGGCGCAGCAGCCGCTCGTTCGCCAGCCGCGACATGATCCGGTATTCATGCTCGGCGACCTGCCGGATCTTGGCCCGCGTCGTGGCCGTCGCACCCGGCGGGGTGACCAGGAAGCGAATCCGACCCCGGTCGGTGGTGGCCACCCGGTGAAACGCCGGCCAGTCCTGCCAGCCGTCGCCTTCCCCGAGCGGATCCTCGTCGATCACCCAGGAGCCGGCCTCACGCTGGCGGCGCTGGACGATTCCGATCCGCTTCATCAGCGCGGCGATGATCTCGTCGCGGTTCGCGCCGACGGACTGCTGGGGGGTGGCCGGCTCCAGCAGTCGCTGCGAGATGCCGGGCAGGCCGGTACTGCTCTCGCTGCCGTCCAGGCCGAACAGGTCTATCCGGGAAGCGGGCGCCAGTAGGCACCGGATGCCGGGGTGGTGCAGGAAGACGGACTCCTGGACGAACGGTACGACCGTGCGGGCCTCGGGGATGGTGGCGCCGGTTTCCTGCGCCCAGCGGATCAGCTCATCCTGCAGCTTGCTCGCCAGCCGCTGCGCCTTGCGCCGGGTGAGCTTGAGCGGGGAATCCTCGGCGCGGTGACCGTCGCGCCGCCAGGTCAGGTCGTCACCGCGCAAGGTGCCGGAGTAGTACTTCAGCTCCACCAGGTGCAGCCGACGCCGGCCCAGCACCAGCAGGTCCACCTCGTGCCATTTGCCATGACCGTCGCGGAACTCGAAGTTCGACCATGCCCGGAACGGCGCGTTGGCCGGAAGCAGGGACCGGATGAGGTTGAGCCCCTCGACCTCGTGGGTGAACTGTGAGGGGGTCACCTCACTCCAGCGCTGAACCGGCCGCGCCACGGTCCCGTCTCCTCCAAGTGCCGCAGGCTACCCGCCGGACGACGGGTCCCAAAAGTCCATCTTGCCAGCAGTTGCCTGCAATCGGAGACAGATGATCACCGCTCGCAGCGGAACCCGGACTTGGCCCATACCGGCTCGCGCTAATTTACTCCGGTTTGCGTCATAAGATCGGCTGTCTCTTCTCGCTCAGCAACTGCCACAGCGTCAACCTACTTCAGAAACCGTAGCCCACCGGCTGCCCGCCAATCGACTGCGCACCGGGATCGGGTGAAGATGCTAAGGGCCGGACCGGTGTCGCGCTAGAGTTTGCCGCCGTGCACTGCGATAGTCGCCTGCAGATCGCTGCTTGCCATCTCGGCTAGGCCCAGCAGGTAGATCGCTACATCTGCCAGTTCGTCCCCAACATCTTCGCTACCCTTGCGTCATGCGTCGAATGCTGCGGTGATCTCCCCCGAGAGCAGGCACAACTCCAGCGGGACATCGGTCGTGTTGAACCCTTTAGCGACTTTATTCTGCCAGGCCTGTTTCTGTTCTGACCGGATATCCATGTCCCTCCCCTAAGCATGACAATGGGCCTGAACGGGGCAAGCACCTCGGTTCGTTCGTAAAAAGAACTTCGGTTATCTCGGACGGGCAGTGGTCCTACGGGCTCACTGTGAAGACTGAGGTCAGACGACGAGGTCTACGCGCTCGATCGTGATGATGTCGTCCTCAACCACGTACACGACGCGATAGGCGCCGACCCTTAACCGCCGATGGCCACCCCTGATAAAGACGTTGGGCGGATTCGGGTCCACGGCCAAAGCACTGACTGCGACGCCGATCGCGCGCATTCCATCTTGGTCGTCCAGGTACCGGCGTGCGGAAGCCCTCGCCGCGGGGGGACCACTCGATCCTCACCGGCCAGCGCCGAGCAGCTCGGCCATCGCCTCCTCGTGCGAGAGCGCACCCGGGGGGCAGCCCGCAGCCACCAACTCCCGGTGGCTCTGCAGCACAGCGTCGGCTTCAAATGTCAGGCTGCTGGAGCTATCAGGTGGTTGCGCAGCTGGTGCTCGATGACCATTGAGGACACGCCATAGCGCTGAGCTATCTGCTCGAGCTCCTCTTGCGATGCGGCCTCCGGCGGGCTCTCGAGGAGCTGGGTGATGCCCTCCGCAGGAGCGAGCAGTTCAGCCGCGAATGCGCGTTCCACACGCTGGCGATAGGTATGGGCAGCAGTGACCATAAAAAGCGGTGAGTCGTCCCAGAGGTAGTGCCAGAGGGCTCTGGACAAGGTGAATCTCTTAGACGCGGCTGGCCGGTTCTGGCCGATGACGACGAGAGGGTGTGGATGGCTGGCACCCGCGCCCAGCGCCTGAAGGCTAATGTCCGGCGCTTTCCGGACGATGGTCGCGAAGTAGTGATCGATAGCCAGCCGGGTCTTGCTGTCGGGGGCTATCTGCCCGCGGATGGCGCGCGCCTGTTCGTAACCAACTACCCAGGGGAAGGTAGATGCGCTCGCGGTGTGGCCGCGGGCGGCCGCACGCAGCTCTTGGATTATGTCTCCGTCAGGCGAGGGCATTTCCTTTAGATCGCCCGATAGTGCCTGCCGCCCATCGATGGCGGGCCGAACCGAGGAGATCCATGCCAGGGCTCTTCCGATGTGTTCAGGGCTGACCGCGTTGAGGAAATCGGTCAGGATTTGCCCGTTGAGGGTTTGCGCTGCTTGGAGGATGTCCTGCTCGTACGGCTCAGCATCCGAATACGGGTCCAGGCCGAGGCGGGCGGCAGCACGGCAGTATTCAGCCTCGTCGGGATCGGTCTGCTGGATCGCCGACCATTCCTTTTCGAGTACCGTCCCGGCGACACCCTGTTCGGCCAGACGGGTCAGCGTCCCGGTTATCACGATCTCGAGTTCCCGCTGGACCTGCTCGCTTCGTACCCTGTGGTCCCCGCGGGTGAGGAACCTGATCGGCCAGCGCGATGAATGAACACCGTCGTCTCCCCACACCAGGCGCGTCTCGCTGTCGTCCGGGACGATCAGGAGGTCCGGCCAGGCGAAGCCGTCACCGCTGGCCCGGATCGAGTGGTGTTCCCTGAGAGCTGCGGGCAGCAGCCGCCAAACCGGTGCCGCCACGGCACCGTCTTGTGCAAGGAAGGTGGATGGCCTTGTGTCCGCCTGCAAGAACCACCAGTTGTACGCGGCCCACTCGGCCAAGGGATAGAGCGGGCAGTAAATCGAACGGCGTGAGCTTCCCGATCCCCGGTCCTCGACAAGGGTGACGAGGTGGGAACCAACCTTGATCTCGATGCGTGCCCAGGTAGCGCGGTGTTCGGGGGTGCGGACCGATTCTGCCGGTTCCCACTCCCACGTGATCTTGAGTTCCTGTTCAGCTGTCACGTCAGCCCCTCGACACGCTCATCTGCCTCAAGGGGGTATCCCTTGTACTGCCCGAGCTCGGGGTTAGACAAGCGTGCCTCGTACGTCACGCCGCCGTGCTGGCACCAGGCGTACCGCGGGAAATCACCCTCCCATAGCTGGCCACACTGGCCAGCTGTGATCGCCTCCCTGAGCCATCGCGTCAGCTCCTCTTGGTCTGCCAGCTTGGGATCGCACTTGGATGCGTCGGCGCGCGGATTGAACGGCCCGGCAAAGGAGGGAGAGGTCTTGTGCTCGCTGCTGCCCACGTACGATGCCCGCCCGGCCAGCAGAGTCAGGTCGACTCCTGCTGGCGGCGCCACGATCCGCCGTCGCAGCGGATGCCGCCGCTTGGTTGCGCGCATACATCGATTATGGCGGTCGCCTCTAACCCTTCACACCACCGTCATGACAACAGGCGCCGTCCGGCAGCCTGCGTCGGCTGGCGTAGGATCGTCCGCTCCAACCGCGTCCATACCCTACGAATCGTCGGCGCAGGGCTACGTGGCGGCACTCCGCAGTATCAGCTGGAGTCGCAGACTTCCTGCCCAGTTTCCGGATGTGTTGCGCTGGGTTCAGCTGACGGTGCGGTCTCCATACGAAGGCGCTTTCGTTCCATTTCGATTATTCGCCGCTCGGCCTCTACCTGCGTTCCGACCTCCTTGGCCGCATTCAGGTCGGAGACATCGACTGCATCCGGGCTCTGGTCCTTCAGTTCGCTGCGGCGGACGTACTCGTCGAAGAGGACCGCCTTGGTCGCGAGGATCTCGAGCATGCGCTGGTCTACGGTGTCCTCGGCGAGGAGGCGGTGCACGTCGACTGAGCGCACCTGACCCATGCGGTGGCAGCGGGCGATGGCCTGGTCCTCGATGGTGGGCTTCCACTGTGGCTCGGTGAGGATTACCACGGAGGCGGCCTGGATGTTCAGCCCCACTCCCCCGGCCTGGATCTGGCTCACCAGGACAGCAGGACTGCGGCGGGCCCCGAACTCGTCGACCATGGTCTGCCGGTGGACCGGCGGGGTGCTTCCGGTCAGCGGGCCGATCGCCACGCCGCCGAGGACGGCGGCGACGGTGTCGAGGACATCGCGGAAGTACGAGAACACCACGACCTTACGGCCGTTTGCCGATGCCTCCTCGACGATCTCCACGAGCCGCTCCAACTTGGCGGAGCTGGCCGGGCTGCCGGGCGCGTAGGCGGCCCGGCGCATGGCCATGAAGTTGCCCGCGGCGACGGCATCCCGGTATGCCTCGAGGTCGCGGGCCGTCAGCTCCACCCACTCCTGGGTGTCGACGCGGGGAGGCAGCTCCTGGAGCACGTCGTCCTGGTTTCGGCGGAGGTAAACGGGCGCGACGGCGGCCCTGAAGTGACCGGCGCCGATCATGCCGTCCACGGTGCTGATGCGCGGGACGAGACCGGGCTGAAGGTGGCTGACCAGGACCCGGAACTCCTCGACCCGGTTCTCCATAGGAGTACCGGTCAGAAACAAAACCCTGCTGGTCGTCCTCGCCCACTCCCGGACCGCCTTGGTGCGCTCAGCCGCCATGTTCTTGGCGTAGTGCGCCTCGTCCACCACCAGCATGCCGAGATCTAGTCCCGCGGGCTTGGGTAGTGACCCGGCCTATGGCCCAAGACATATCGCCGGTCGTCATAGCGGGAGCAAGCTGGAACCGCCAAGGGAGAATAATGAGAAAAGCCGCCACCGTATTGGGGACCATAATTCTCGGGATTTCCACGATGCTGGGGGTTACCGCGATCCTGATGCCGACGGCTCAGGCGGCGTCCTCCCCGGTCGTGATTAACGAGATCTACTACAACTCGCCTGGCAAAGACACCGGCACGAACACGAGCCTGAACGCCGAGTGGGTCCAGCTGCACAACCGAACCAGAGGTACGGTCACCCTGACCCACTGGACTCTGCGAGACAGGGCCGGGCACGTCTACACCTTCGGGACTTACCGGATAAACCCCGGCGGGTATGTGAAGATCCACACCGGCCGGGGCACCAACACCCAGGCCAACCTCTATTGGGGTCACCGCTGGTACATCTGGAACAACAACGGGGACGGCGCGACGCTCAAGAACGCCCGCGGCATCGCGACATCCACGTGCTCCTACTCCGACCCGGGGGAGGTTCACGCCTTCAAGATCTGCTGACGCATGGGGGACGCCAGCCGCCCCGCACGGGCAGAATGGCCGGATGGATCTTGGACTGGACGGCAGGGTTTACCTCGTCACCGGAGGCAGCCGCGGTCTTGGGTTCGCTGCGGCGCAGGCACTCGTCGCGGACGGGGCCCGCGTGGTGCTCAGCGCTCCGCACGAGGGTACGGCCTCGTCCGCGGTGGTACGCCTGGCGCAGAACGCCGCCGCGGCTGACCCTGCCGCGTGGGTCGTCGCGGATAATCGCCGCCGGGGACCGTCGCGGAAGCGACGGACGAGGCGTGGCGGTCCCGTTCGAGAGCGTTTTCCTCGGCGCCGTGCGGCTGGCCCGGATTCTGGCGGCGGACCTGGCCGGCGCAGGCGACGGCGGTGCGGCGGCCGGCTCCGTCACGGGGGCGGGCGGCTCGATCGTCTTTGTGCTGGCCTCGTCGGTGCGGGTGCCGCTCGCGGAACTGGCCATCTCCAACGGGCTGTTCCCGGGTCTGGCCGGGGTGGTGAAGACGCTGGCCGGGGAACTCGGCCCGGCCGGGATCCGGGTCAACGCGCTGCTGCCGGTCAGGATAGCCACCGACCGGGTCCGGGAACTTGACGCCCTGCAGGGAGATCCGGACGAGGTGCGCGCCCGGCTGTCTGAGCACATCCCGCTGCGCAGGTACGGCGAGCCCGAGAAGTTCGGGCGGGCGGCCGCGTTCGTGCTCTCCCCCGCCGCGTCCTATATCACCGGCGCGATGATCCCCGTCGATGGCGGTGCGATCAGCTCGATCTGAGCACCCAGCCGCAGGCCTGGCTTCCCGAGGTTGAGGCTGGTCCGGGACCGGCGGCAGGAACCAACGGCCGTTCGGTGAAAAGACTTTCAATTGTCCCGAACGCACGGTGAGGTCAGCTTGGTGCTGAGCCGTAACGTTCCCGGAACGGTCCCGCCGTAGTCTGCGCAATATGAGGTACGCGCTGATGACCGGACTGGTGACGGTGGCGTATGCGGGACTGGTCCTGCTGGCCACCCAGATGTTCAGTTTCCACACGCCGGTGGCCGTGGCCGCCTCCACGCTGACGGCGGCGCCTGATCTTCTTCTTGCTGGTCCTTGGCTCGCAAGGTCGCGGCCAGCGCCTGGACGGCGCGTTCGAGTTCGGGCAGGTCGTTGTCGACGGTGGCCCCGCAGGATCGCATGGTTTGTGTCGAAATATCGGTGTGCCAGGTGGTCGCGCATGCGCGCGATCTGGCTCCAGGGGATATTGGGCTGGGAGCTGAGCATCCCTGCAGGCAGGGCCTTTACAGCCTCGCCGATCTCCAGCAGCCGGATGCGCACAGCGTCGAATACCAGGCCGTCGGACAGGTCGCCTCGTTGCAGATGGGAGCGGATGGCGTCGATCGCTGCCTGGATGTCGGCCAGCCGCTGCTGTTCCTGGTACGTCACAGGGGCACGAGGTCATGCTCGGCCCGCGCGCGCACGGCGGGCTTGAGATCGCTGGCGGGCACGAGGTCGACCTTGGTGTCGAGGATGGCCTCCAGCTCGGCTTGCAACCGGCCTAGGCCAAGCAGGCCCATGTGCGGCGGCAGGTCCACGAGCAGGTCCACGTCGCTGTCGGGACGGTCCTCGCCGCGAGCCACGCTGCCGAAGACCCGCAGGTTGGTCACGTCGTGGGCAGCGGCGGCCGCGACCAGGTCCCGTCGCTTCTGCCTGACCTGCCGACCCATAGGACCGGACAGCCTGCTCAACTGCGGCGGCTGTTGCTGAATATCCACCACCAGGTCGGCTCCGGCCGCGTCGATCAGCTTGGCCAGGGTCGGGAGCGACGGCTGACGCCGTCCGGCTTCATAGGCGCTGATCACGCTCTGCGCGACACCGGCCCTGAAAGCCAGTTCCGCCTGCGATATCCCGGCACCGCGCCGGGCCCGCTGCAGCAGGCTCCCGGCCGTTTCGTCTGAGCGATCCACGAACCAATTATAGCGGATTGTAGATATCGGAACCGTCTGTGCCCTGACGAAGATCGATCCCGGGACTCCGCAGCGTTTCCGCGGAAACGCCGGGCTGCGAGCGGCGGCAGGAGCAGCAGTTCGATCCAGGCGAGTTCGTCACCGTGGGCGAGGCGGCCCTAGGCGACCTCGTGAGGCTGGCCATGACCGGCGGGATGACGGACCCGGGCGGGGTCCTGCTGACGCTGCCCTTCTCATGGACGACCCAGGCGTACGGTCGCTGCTCGCCTTCCGGCCGCGGTAGGGGCACGGCCTCGAGGATGGGCGAGAACCACGGTCCGTTCGCTCGCCAGCGGGTCGTGGTCGTTATCACTCTCGGTCTCGCGCTCGGGATCGTGGCCAGTTATCTCACCGGCCTGGGCGTGAGGACCGGCTGGTACGCGTGTGCGCCGTTGTCCTGGCAGCTCCGGGCGCCGGGTATCGGTGAGCCCGGGTGGCTTCGCCTAATCATCTGGCTGGCCGCGCTCCGATTTCTTCTCGCTCAGCAGCAGAAGGCCGGCCAGAACTACTGCACGTCCATCTGACGAGTACGTCCCTGGAGGACCAGCAGCAGACGGTGGCAAGGTCGCTCGACCTCGGCGCCCGGCACATCGACATCGGCCAGCGCCCCGAGGAGGGTCATGTCGTGCTCGCAGACCCCGAAGGCAACGAGTTCTGCGTCATCGAGCCGGGCAACAAGTACCTCGCCGGCTGCGGATTCCTCGCAGAGCTTACATGCGAGGGTTCGCGGGAGGTCGGGTACTTCTGGAGCGAGGCGCTGGGCTGGCCGCTGGTCTGGGATCAGGGCCTCCAGACCGCGATCCGCTCGCCGCGGCGAGAACCACGGTCCGTTCGGCGGAAAAAGCTCTTGAATAGTTACGATCGATCGTATGACCGTGCATCTGACGCACTGGGGGACGTTCGAGGCTGTCAGCGATGGTGAGCGGCTGACCGGCGTGCGGCCGTGGCGCGGGGATCCGGAGCCGATGCCGCTGATCGGCAACGTGGCCTCCGCGCAGCATCACCTGGCCCGCATCGCGCAGCCGCACGTGCGCAAGGGCTGGCTGGAGCGCGGGCCGGGTGCGCCGGGGCGCGGCGACGAGCCGTTCGTGCCGGTGTCGTGGGAGACCGCGCTGGACCTCCTGTCTGGGGAACTGCGCCGGGTCTACCGCGAGCACGGGGGCGAAGCGGTGTACGGCGGCTCGTACGGGTGGGCCAGCGCGGGCCGGTTCCACCACGCGCAGAGCCAGGTGCACCGGTTCCTGAACTGCCTGGGCGGCTATGTCCGGCACGTCAACAGCTACAGTCTTGGCACCTCCACCGTCCTGCTGCCCTACGTGATCGCCGACGTCAACGTGCTGCAGACCCACGCCACGGCCAAGTCCGTGATCGCGGAGCACGCCGGCCTGGTGGTCGCCTTCGGCGGGCTGTCACCGAAGAACGCGGCGGTGTCGCCGGGCGGGGTGTCGCGGCATCATGCCCGCGGCTGGATGAGCGCCGCGCGGGCCCGGGGCTGCCGGTTCGTGTCGGTGAGCCCGCTGCGCGACGACACGCCCGAAGCGGCGCAGGCCGAGTGGATCGCGCCGCGACCCGGGACCGACGCCGCGCTCATGCTCGCGCTGGCCCAGGTCCTCGACGCCGACGGCCTGGCCGAGGTCGGCTTCCTGGACCGCTACACCGTCGGCTTCCCGCGGTTCGCCCGGTACCTGCGCGGCGAGGCCGACGGGGTGGTCAAGGATCCCGCGTGGGCTGCGGCGATCACCGGCGTGCCGGCGACGCGGATCAGGGAGCTCGCGCGCGAGATGGCCGCGGCGCGCACCATGGTGACGGTCAGCTGGTCGCTGCAGCGGGCCCGGCACGGGGAGCAGCCGCTGTGGCTCGGCGTGGTGCTCGCGGCCATGCTCGGCCAGATCGGGCTGCCGGGCGGCGGCTTCGGCCACGGGTACGGCTCCACGGCCACGGTCGGCGAGCCGGCGCCCCAGGTCGGGGTGCCGCGGCTGCGGCAGGGGCAGAACGCGGTTTCCACGTACATCCCCGTGGCCCGGATCGCCGACATGCTGCTGAATCCCGGTGCGTCCTATGACTACAACGGGGCGCGGCTGACCTATCCGGACATCCGGCTCGTGTACTGGTGCGGCGGCAACCCGTTCCATCACCACCAGGATCTCGCCCGGCTGCGCGAGGCGTTCACCCGCCCGGAGACGGTCGTGGTGCACGATCCGTTCTGGACGGCGACCGCCCGGCACGCCGACGTGGTGCTGCCGGTCACCATGAGCATCGAACGGGACGACTACGGTTCCGGGCTGAACGACCGGATGTTCTTCCCGATGCCGGCGCTCACCCGCCCGCATGGCCAGGCCCGGGACGACTACGTCATCTTCGCCGAGCTAGCCGACCGGCTCGGCGTGGGCAAGGACTTCACCGAGGGGCGCACCGCGATGCAGTGGCTGCGGCACCTGTATGACGAATGGAGGGATTCGCTCGCGGACCGGGACCGGGGCTGGCCGGTTCCTGGTTTCGACGAGTTCTGGGCGGGCGACGGATTTGAGCTGCCGGTAGCCAGCGAGCCGCAGGTGGCGTTCGCCGACTTCCGCGCCGACCCAGAGAAGCACCCGCTCACCACGCCGACCGGGAAGATCGAGATCTTCTCCTCGACCATCGACAGCTACAACTACCCGGACTGCCCGGGGCACCCGGTCTGGCTAGAGCCGGACGAGTGGCTCGGCTCGGCCGCGGCGCGGCGCTTCGGCCTGCAGCTGGTCGCTAACCAGCCGAAGGCGCGGCTGCACAGCCAGCTCGACATCGGCGCGCACAGTCAGTCGGTCAAGATCGCCGGGCGGGAGCCGGTGCGGATGAACCCGGGCGACGCTTCGGCCCGCGGGCTAGGCGACGGGGATCTCGTCCGGATCTTTAACGACCGGGGGGCTTGCCTGGCTGGGCTGGCGGTCGACGAGGCCGTCCGGCCGGGGGTGGCGCAGTTGTCCACCGGGGCGTGGTACGACCCGGACCCGGCTGACCCGGGGTTCTGCCGGCACGGGAATCCCAACGTGCTTACCGCCGACCTGCCCTCCTCGACTCTCAGCCAAGGGTGTACGGGGCAGTTGGCCCTGGTCGAGATTGAGGCGTACCGCGAGACTCCGCCGGAGCTGTCGGTCACCCGCCCGCCCGCGACCGCCTGACGCATTCGCGCTCGGGCACCTGGCAGGACCAGGGAGGCGTTTCACCGCTTCTGCGGAGCGCGCTAGCCGATGTGGCGGTACCGGCGTACCGCCAGCGGTGCGAAGACGACGGTGATCGCGATGCTCCAGGCGATGGAGTGCCACGCCGGGGTCGCGACCGGTCCGCCCAGCAACAGGCCGCGGCTGGCGTCGGCGAGCGCGGTCACCGGGTTGACCCTGACCCAGGCTTGCAGCCAGCCGGGCAGGGTGCTGGTCTGGATGAACACGTTGCTCCCGAACGCAAGCGGGAACATCACGATGAACCCGAATCCCTGCAGGCTCTGCGGGGACTTCACGTACAGGCCGAGGAGCACCCAGATCCAGCCGACGGCGAAACCGAAGACGAACATCAGCCCGGCCGCGCCGAGCGCGGACATCGGATTGGTGGCGATCCGGAATCCCAGCAGCGACCCGTACCCGAAGACCATCGCGATCGAGACGAGGTAGCGGACGAAATCTCCCATGATCGTTCCGGTCAGCGGGGCCGAGCGGGAGATCGGCAGGCTCCGGAACCGGTCGAAGATGCCCTTGGTGACGTCGGTATTCAGGCCGATGCCGGTGCCCATGCTCGCGAACACCACCGTCATCACCATGATGCCGGGCAGCACGAGCACGGACTCCGACGTCTGGATCTTCAGCGTGCACAACCCCTGACCCAGGCAGTGCTGCTAGCCAACTGGAACGGCTCGTCGTGGACAACCTCGCCGAGCCCGATTCCAGCAGATAGTTCGGTCTTGATCGGCTCGGCGGCCAGCAGCCCCAGCCCCGTCTGGCTGTTCGGCACCGACGACACCACCGGCGAGCCCATGATCCTCAGCCACTCCTGATCTGGAGCGAAACGTCAGGGGCTCCGGCTATCCGTCGCTCGCTGCCTTCCAGCTGGGTTTGCGGAGGCGGTCCATCAGCAGGGGCGGAACGATGCCGATGAGGAGGATTCCGGCCAGTATCTCTAGGGTGTACTTGAGCGGGTTCAAGTGGCTGAACTGCGCCGGAGGGACGAAGCCGATCACCAGCGCGGCGACGGACGAGACGGTGCCGAGCAGGCACAGCAGGCCCAATGCCGGGGCTCGGTAGCCGTCCGGGCGTTCCGGCTGCGAACGGCGCAGCCTGATCGCGGCGATGAACATCAGCACGTACATGATCAGGTACACCTGCGTGGCGAGCACGGTGAAGATCCAGAAGGCGTGCGAGACGTTCGGGATGAACGCGTACAGCACAGCGATGAGGGTGATCACGACGCCCTCCGTGGCGATGATTCGCACCTCGATGCCATAGCGGTTGACTTTCTGGAAGTAAGGCGGGAGGTACCCGTGCCTACGCCCGATCAGCAGCAGCCCCTCGGACGGGCCGTCCAGCCAGGAAATCATCCCGGCGAGCGCTCCCACGGCCAGGGCGATCGCGATCAGCGGCACGGCGAACCCGAGGCCGAAGTGGGTGAACAGGCTGTTGAAGGCCTGCATCACGCCGACGGTGAAGCTGATCCGAGCCGAGGGGATCACCCAGGAGATGGCCAGCGTCGGGCCGATGAAGACGGCCAGGACCAGCGCCATGGCCAGGAAGATTGACCTCGGATACTCGCGGGCCGGATTCCGGAGTTCGTTGACGTGCACGGCGTTGACTTCGACGCCGGCGTAGGTGAAGAAGCTGTTGACGACCAGGACGATGCTGGCCAGCCCATTCCACGCCGGCAGGAGGTGGCGAGGCGTCATCGGCGCGTCCGGGTGGTGCCCCTGGACCAGGTAGGCAACGCCGAGCGCAAGGAGGATCGCGGCCGGAATCAGCGTCCCGATCCCGGTCCCGCGCGACCCGAGCCGGGCCACGAGCGCCGGCCCGAGTGAGCACAGCAGGACGCTGCCCCAGAACAGGACCACGATGACGACGGCGGTGTAGACACCGTTAGCGGCCAGGCCGGGGTCGAAGGGGTAGGCGAGCGTATCGGCGACATAGGCGAGCAACGCCGGGTAAAAGAAGATCGTCTGGGCGAACTCGCACCACACCGCGAGCAGCCCCATCGGGGCGGAGATGCCCTGGCTCACCCAGTTGTAGACGCCGCCCGGCCAGGCGCCGGCCAGCTCCGCGGCGACCAGCGACACCGGCACCAAGAATACGAGCGCGGGCAACACGTACAAGAACACCGAGGCGAGCCCGACGACCGCCAGGGCCGACGCCGACCCGAGGTTTCCGACCGAACCCACGGTCAGCAGGGCCAGCGCGGTCCAGCTGATCAGTTTCGGCGCCGACGGCTGCGCGGCCGGCTGCGGCGGGCCGTGAGCCGGAGCGGTGACTTTAGCCAGCGTTGCCCGCGGCCGATGACGCCTTCGGACGAACATGAGGGATCCCGGTAGAACGGTTGGCCAGTGTGAAACGTCAGGCAACGTTCTACACGGTCTTGCCGATCCGGCCGACGTCGGCCTCCGGTGGCTTAATCGGCCTGCGGGGTGTGGTTCGCGCGCGCCGGATCGCGCGGTGAGGTCAGTAGTGGTAGCGAGCTGCGAGGATGATGATCTCTGCTTCGGTGACGACATAGACGAGGCGGTGCTCGTCGTCGATCCGGCGTGACCAGGCTCCAGGCAAGTGGTACTTGAGTGGTTCGGGCTTGCCGATGCCGGTGAACGGATCCCGCCTGACGTTCCCGACCAGCTTGTTGAACGTGGCGACCTCGCGGGCCAGGGCGATGGGGATCATTGTGGCCAGCCCCGACCTGTGAACCCCCTGCACTTCCGTGGACAGTGACCCCGCTGGTATCACTTGTCCCAGGAGGAACCCGATGGGTACAGCGCGACGGAAGTTCACGAAGCAGTACAAGGCGGATGCGGTTCAGCTCTACCAGGACTCAGGCCTGACCATGGGGCAGGTCGCCCAGCAGCTGGGGATCGGCGAGTCGACCCTGCAGAGCTGGGTGAAGAATGTCAAGGACGAGGGGGATGTGGCGGCCGGGGAGACGCCGCTGACCCAGGCGGAGAAGAAGCGGATCCGCGATCTTGAGGCGGAGCTGCGCCGGGTCAATATGGAAAACGCCTTCCTAAAAAAAGCGAGTGCGTATTTCGCGAGCCAGAATCTCTGAGGTTCTCCTTCATCCGCGATATGGAGACGGAGAATGAGGGCTTGCCTCGCGGGGTGCGCTTCCCGGTGGATTTCATGTGCCGGATGCTCGGTGTGAGCCGGGCCGGATATTACGCGTGGAGGAACCGCGGGCCGTCGGCGCATGCGGTCTTCGACGCGGAGCTGACGGAGAAGATCAGGGAGGTCGACCAGGAGCACAAGCACCGGTGCGGCATCGAGCGGATCTTGCAGTACCTGCAGGAGGATGGCCGGCGGACCTCGGAGCGCCGGGTGCGGCGGCTGGCGCGTGCGGCGGGCGTGGAGTGCGTGCACCCGCGTCCGTACGTACGCACGACGCTGCCGGATGCGCAGGCCCGGGAGGGGCTGGTTGATCTGGTTGATCGCGATTTCCGGCCGCCGGCCGCGGACCAGCTGTGGGTCGGCGATATCACCTATATTCACACATTCAGCGGTTTTGCCTATCTGGCGACGGTCATCGATTTGTTCTCCAACAAGGTCATCGGCTGGATGGTCGCCGATCACATGCGCACGGGCCTGGTCCTGGATGCCCTGGATATGGCGCTGGCCGCGCGGCGGCCCGGGATCGGGGAAGCCGTGATGCACACCGACCGCGGGGCCCAGTACACCTCGCATGATTTCCGGGACCGGTGCCTGGCGAACGGGGTGATTCCCTCGGTCGGCCGCACCGGGACCTGCTATGACAATGCGGCAGCGGAATCATTTAACGCCACGATCAAGAAAGAGCTCATACACCAGCATCTGTGGCTGGACGCTGAAGAGGCCCGGTCCGCGGTATTCGACTACATCGAGCGGTATTACAACCGCGTCCGGAAACAGCGCCGCCTGGGGAAACTGAGTCCTCTGCGTTTTGAGGAGTCTATTGACATTCCTGATGTAAATGCGGCATAATGGGAATCTGTCCACTAAAGTGCAAGGACTCCACTGATCCGGGTGTCCGGCCGGACACCGGGATCAGATGACCCTGGTCAACGCCCTGTGCCGAGCGTGGGAAACGGGCGGCCGCGTGGAGGGGCTTGGTGCTGAGCCGTAACGTTCCCGGAACGGCCCCGCCGTAGTCTGCGCAATATGAGGTACGCGCTGATGACCGGACTGGTGATGGTGGCGTATGCGGGACTGGTCCTGCTGGCCACCCAGATGTTCAGTTTCCACACGCCGGTGGCCGTGGCCGCCTCCACGCTGACGGCGGCGTTGCTGTTCAACCTGCCGCGCCGTCGCCTGCAGCGGGCGGTGAACCGGCGGTTCCACCGCCTGGCATGACACGGTTGTGCACCAGGCCGGCATATCCCCCGCGGTGCGGTAGCTGGTCATGTGGGCGAGCACCACGGCCGTTCGGTAAAAAGAGAATTTCAGGTGTCCTGGACGGGCAGAGTGTCGCGGCCTGAGCCGGGGCGGACCGGGAAGGCGCGGGGTACCAGCACGGCCGCAGGCAGGCCATTCAGTTGCCAAGGATGGGTAGTGAACGTATCCGTACCCGGCCCCGTGCGATTGTCACCAGCGCGCCTGCCTTGAGCTCGTCGGTCGCTGCCGGTAGATTCGCTGCCAGCAGGGCAGCCTGCTGATCTGGGGTGAGGCGATCCGCCGAGCGAAGCAGCACTGCCGATGGACGGATCGCCCCGCGCGAGAGAGCGAGCAGTTCGCCAAAATCGGTGTCGGCCGACACAATCACGAGTCCGTTCTCTGCCGCATAATCCAAGATGGCCTGGTCAGAAGCGGTGAGCAAGCCAACTTCGGTGACGTGGACAGAGTCGAAGCCCGCACTGATCAGTCCGGCCGCAACTCTGGGCGAGAGGTTCGCGTCGACCAGGAACCGCATGGAAGCTAGGCCGGCTGGGCCAACGGCAGTTCACGTTCTTGCACGGCTGCGGCCGCGAACTCCAAGGCGGCGAGGATGTCATCCCGGTCCAGGTACGGATAATCGACGAGAATTTCCTCAATGCTGCGCCCGGCTGCGAGCTGGCCTAGGACAGCGCTCACCGTCACCCGGGTGTCCCGGATGCAGGGCAGGCCGCTCATCCGGTTCGGGTTGACGGTAATCCGCTCGTAGGCCACGTCCACAGAATACGCCACACAGTCCTTCCGCCTCCTGCTGGCTCCCAGACGGGGACAGACCCCACAAGGAGGGCCTGCCTCTCACGGGGGCCGCCTGGGCTCGCTGGCGGCGCTTTGGCAGTCAGCTCAGCTTGCCTTGAGGTTGTCTGCGTTGCCGGTCAGGGTGCCGGCAGCCAGCAGCGCGCTGATGACAGTGTCCATGCGTGTGGTGATGTCGGGGCCGCGGCGGGTCCAGCCGTAGAGGCGGGCGATCCTGGTACTGAGCTCGTCGCGGGTGATCCCGCCCGCGTCGCGAACCAGGTTGACGAGCGCCAGCGCGAGTTCGCGGTCGTGGACTTGTTCGACGTCACGACGGCAGGATTCGGTTGGCGTCCGGACGGTCACGAGCGGCGGGCGGGTGAGGGTGAGGAAGTCGCCGTCACGGAGTACGCGCGCCACCGTGATGGCGGCGTCGATATTCTCGCGGATGCGCGAGCCGATGCGCCTGATGTTCCATGCGTCGCGGAGTCGCTGATGCAGCACGGCGATGTGGACGGGTTGTTCAGTCAATACGACGACCTGGATCCCGGGGGCCATGTCGAATGCACTGCCCGGTTGGCTGGGATCGATCCAGTGGGGCAGGCGGGGGACGCCGGCGGTCACGTAAGGGGTGGCCCACGCTGGGACCTGATCGAAGGCGGCAGCCTCCGTCTCGACAACGAGACGGACGTCCGCGTCAGCCGCACCGGCGCTGCTCAGCAGCCCGTGTACGGGAGCCGCAATGGCCTCCTCGATCGTTGCGCGGAGCTTACGTTCTTCGCCGTTGCGGTCCCGGTACCAGGCAGTGCCCCAGATGCGGTGGAGATTCCAGCCGAGGCCGCGGAGAACCTTCTCACGGAGCCGGTCACGGTCCCGCGCGACTTTGGAGGAGTGGTACTGGTACCCCTCACACTCGACCCCGAGGGCGTAGACACCCGGGTGAGCGGGGTGGCAGACTCCGATGTCGATGCGGTACCCGGCGGTTCCGACCTGCGGGACGAGTTCATATCCCCAGGAACGGATGACGCTGATGACGGACTCTTCGAATGGAGACTCCGCGTCACCGCCAGCGGAGGTGTCCAGGGCGAGAGCAGGCATGTCGTTCGGCATCCTCTCGGGGAGGGCGGGCCCGGGCCGGCGATCAGTGGGCATCCGGGCCGATCCCGTTTCCAGCGGTAGCCCTCGCGCGACAGGCTGTGAAACATAAATCCGGGCAGAGGGAGAGGGACAGTGACCACGACGGCCGCGGCGGCGGGCATCCGCCGTCACACCGGAACCTACCCCGCCGAGCCCCGGCAGGTCGGGCTCGCGCGGGCCGCGCTGGCCGGCTGCCCGCAGGCCGGCGAGGCAATCCTGATCGCCTCGGTTCGCCACCAACTCCGTCCTGCACAGCGCCTCCCGGCACGGCGGCGCGTTCACCCTGCGCGCCGAAGTCGGCCGGGACCGGCTCCGGGTTGAGGTGGAGGACGCCGGAGGGCCGTGGCGTGACGGGCTGCGCGACGACGGGCGGCCGCACGGGTTCGATGTCGTGGCGGCGATCGCCGGGGCGGGGAACTGGGGCGTGGACGGCGGCGCCCGCGGGCGCGTTGCCTGGGCCAGGCTCGGCGGGTGAGGCGCGTGGCCGTCCTGCCTTCGCCCGCGGACGCCGCGCGGGTCTCCTGCTTCCTGGCGGACCATCTGGGGTGGTCCGCTTACTGGGACAAGAAGTATGGCCTGTGGCGCGTCGCGGAAGACGACCCCGACTCCGATCTCTACGCCGAGAGCAGCGACGCGGACACCGTGATCGGCTACATCATGGCGCACGCATGATGGCAAGCGCGCTGTGCGCCCTAGTGGAGATCCGTGGCGTCTTCGACTCGGAGTGCCTACCCGAGCCCGAAAGGACGAACGACATCTTCATCCCCGGTCCTCACAGGAGCAGTCGGTTAAGCGCAAGTTGCAGGACCTGGGACCGGGTCTTTTCACCGTGCTCGGCGGCGATGAAGTAGCTGCCGATCACCGCCGAGTAGGCCAGCATGCTGCGCACCTCGACATCGTCCTCGTCCGCGCAGAACTGCCGGAACAGCGAGCGCACGAACTCCAGGCGCCGGTTGTCGGCCCGGCGCAGCCGCCCCGCGACATCGCTGTCGCGGCGGGACCAGTCCCGGACGGCCAGTTCGACGGCAAGTCCCTCGGGCCAGGATGTCACTTCGAAGAGCTTCTGCAACTTGGCTCGCGCGTCACCCGGCTGGCTCTGCACGCGCGCCATGATCGAAACCACGCTGGCCGAACGACTGCCGGACGACCTGCGCGGCACGGCGGCAGGCCTCAAGCTCGGCTCCCGGTTCGCGCCGCTGTATCGCACCGGCACCGAGTTCGCCGCGGAAATCTCGAACCAGACGGTGCACGGCGTGATGCACCTGGCCTGGGTCGATCGCGGCGAGGGCCGCTACCAGGGGCAGATGGCCGTCTACGTCAAGCCGCGCGGCCGGCTCGGGAAACAGTACATGGCGTTCATCGCGCCGTTCCGGCACTGGGTGGTCTACCCGGCCCTGCTGCGCCAGATCGAACGGGCGTGGCAGGTGCGCTAGCTGAGGAGGTACGCCGAGGCGGTGGGTGGCCACGCCGGCGACCGTCACCCTCCCGCCCCTCTGAGGGATCTGGCCCGTAGCGCGGCCTGCCAGGCCGCGCCGGGCGAGTCGGCCGGGCCGGGCGCGGGCCACCAGCGATCCTGGGCGCAGGTGAACGGGTACCAGCGGCCGTCCGGGCCCAGCCGGATCCGCACGCCGACCCCGGGATCGGCGATCGTTCCGGGGCTGACCGCCAGCTCACCGATGGCGAGGGCGCGCTGCTTGCGCACGTCGCGCACGGCGTCCGCCATCTGATCGGGTTCGCCTGCGGATGCCCCGACGGCGGCGGAGACCCCGCCGGCCCCGCCGTGCCGGTACGCGAGCACCAGCTGCCGCATTTCCTCCTCGGGAAGGCCGGTCAGGCGGGCCGCTCGGGCGGCATGCGGCGCCCCCTGCGGGGTGGCGAGGATCCGCACCGCGTCGATGAGCGGGTCGTCGGCTTCCGCCGCCGGGCCGGCGCCCGCCAGCATCGCTGCCGCCCGGCCGACCGCGTCGGCGGCCAGCAGCCGCAGCTGGGTGAGATCCGGAACGGGGGCGGGCGGCTCGTCGCGCTGCCACTCGCCTACACTCACGCGGCACCGCCTGCACCCAGATCCTGGCCGAGGCTGACCAGAGCCCGCAGCTCACCGTCGTCGAGTTCGGTCAGCGCGCTTTCCCCGCTTGCCAGCACGGCCTCGGTGAGCCCGCGTTTGCGTGCGAGCAGCTCGGCGATCCGGTCCTCCACGGTTCCCTCGGCGATCAGGTGGTGCACGTTCACCGTGGCATGCTGGCCGATCCGGTGCGCACGGTCGGTGGCCTGGTCCTCGACGGCGGGGTTCCATGGCCGATCGAAGTGGATCACGTGGCCCGCCCGGGTCAGGTTCAGCCCGGTTCCAGCCGCGCGGACCGAACAGATCAGGGCGACGCCGTGGCCGGACTGGAACCGGTCGACGAGCTCCTGCCGCTTCGCGGCCGGGGTGCCGCCGTGCAGGAATGCGGCGGGCATGCCTCGCGCGAGCAGGTGGGCCTGGATCAGGTGCCCCATCGACACGTATCCGGTGAAGACCAGGGCCGCCTCTCCGGCGGCGGCCACCGAATCCATCAGCTCCTCCAGCGCCTGGAGCTTGCCGGACCGGGCGGCCTGGACGTCGGCGTCCCAGCCGTCCGCGGGCTCCCTGAGGAAATGCGCGGGCGAGTTGCAGATCTGCCGGAGCGACTGGAGCAGGCGGAGCACCAGGCCCCGGCGGGCGATGCCGGCGCTGGCCGCTATGCGCGCCAGCGTGTCGGCGGTCGCGGCCTGGTACAGCACGGCCTGCTCCCGGCTCAGCTCCACGTAGCGGTCGCCGACCACCTTCTCCGGCAGCTCGGGCGCGACGTCGGGGTCGCCCTTGCGGCGGCGCATGAGGAACGGGGAGATGAGACGGCCCAGCCGCCGCGCGGCGTCGCCGTCGGCCTCCCGCTCGGCCGCCCGGCCATAACGTTCGCGGAACGCGGGGAGGGTCCCGAACAGCCCAGGATTCGTCCAGTCCAGGATGGCCCAGAGCTCCGACAGCGAGTTCTCGACCGGCGTGCCGGTCACCGCGATCCGCGCTGTGCCTGACAGCGACCGGAGCGCCCGGGCCGCCTGCGAGCGATGGTTCTTCACCTGCTGCGCCTCGTCGGCCACCACGACGTCCCAGCGGACTTCGGCCAGCCGGTCGGCGTCGCGGAGCATGGTCCCGTACGTGGTGACGACGACCTGCCCGGGGGCGAGCCCGCCGAGCAAGCGGACGGCCCCGTGATAGCGGCGCACCGGGACAGTGGGCGCGAAACGCGCGAACTCCCGCTCCCAGTTGGCGAGCAGCGACGCCGGGCACACCACCAGCGTCGGCCCGGCCGCCCGGTGCAGGTGGAACGTAATGACCATCAGCGTCTTGCCCAGGCCCATGTCGTCCGCGAGCAGCGCCCCGAAGCCGAACTCCGTGGTCTGCACGAGCCACTGGACCGCCCTGCGCTGATAGCCGCGCAAGGTCGCGTGGAGCCCGTCGGGCATGCCCACCGGCCGCTGGCCGCTGGCGTCGCGCAGCGCGGCGACGACGTTGGCGAGCCGTCCGCCGGCGGCGCAGGCGACGTCCCGCCCGTCGACGGCGATCTGCCCGGTCAGGGCGGCGCTCAGCGCCTGGGCGCCGGTGAGCTCGCCGACCCGGCGCTCGCGGGCTCGGCGCGCGACGTCCCGGTCGACCAGCACCCACCGGCCGCGAAGCCGCACAACACCCTTCGCGGCGGCGACAGTCCCCCCTCCGCCTCCGAGAGCGGGTCGCCGTCCAGGGTCAGCCGCCAGTTCAGGTCGACGACGTTGCCGAGCGAGAACGCGCCGGCCACGCTTCGCGACCGCGCGACCGTGCCCGTGCCGAACCCGACGGCCAGTTCGCCCGGCCATTCGACCGTGATGCCGTGCGCCGCGAGCAGCTCCCCCGCCGGGCCGAGCAGGTCCACGGCATCCGCGCCGCCCAGCGTGCCGTCACGGCGGATTTGCTCGAGCGGCGGCCAGCTACGCGTCGCGCGGCGCAGCGCCCGGTGTTCGGCGTGCCCCAGGCGCGGGGCGTGCAGCTCGGCTCGCAGCGGCGATCCGTCGTCCGCGGGCGGCTGGATCCGCACGGACATGGGCGCCGAGGGTGCCGGGTCGGCCGCCTCGGCGCAGCGATCCGCCCACTCCGCGGCGTCGTCTCCCAGTACGCGGGCGCGGCCCGCGTACGGCACGTCGCCGATCACCAGCCGCGCGCCTGGCGGCCGCAGCAACGCGTCGGCGACCGCGTCCAGGAACCCCGGCAGGCCGGGGGACGTCACTCCGGTGTCCGCAGCCAGCCGCCAGCAGTCACGGCCCTCGTCGTCCAGCGCCGGATACACGCGCTGCGCGGCGACCGCCTCGAGGGCAGACCGGGAGGCCGAGGCCCAGGTCCGTGCCGATGCGTGCAACGGCACGGCGTTCGGGTCCAGGGCGGCCAGCACGGGCAGTGCCGCCAGCAACGGCACCGCCCAGCCCGCCAGCGGCCCGGGAAGCTCGGCGCCCGCGGGATGGCTGATCCGGAACCACCGATCGCGGTGGAAGTCCAGCGCGCAGCCGACCCGCAGCAGCCGCCCGGAGATGCCCTGGAGGCTTCGCGCCTCCGCCTCCGCCGCCTTGGCCAGCTGCGCCACGGCGGACCGCTCCTGTGCCGTGACCTGGTCGAGCAGCCCGGCGGCGGCCGCCACCTTGGCCTCGTTCTTGCTCCGCCCTTCCGCGACCCAGGTATAGCGCCCGGTCGCATGCGTGCAGCCAGCGGTGCAGGTGAACACCGGCTCGTGCGGCGGGCCGCTGGCGTCCTGGGCGTAGGACAGGGCGGTGATGACGCCGGTCTGCGCCCGCTCGTTCAGTACAGTCACCGGGGTTGCGCTCAGCTCCCGCCCCGGCCAGCTCTCCCGCCCCGGCCGGGGCGGCTGGCGGCGCGAGATCCCTGAGCAACGCCAGGGCCGCGGCTGCCCTCGCGGCCTTGGACCCGGCCGCGAGGCAGGGTGCGCCGACGACCAGTCCGTCCGCCGCCGGCAGGAAGGCGACCGCCGAGTACTCTCCCGTCTCGATGTAGCCTGCCGTGGGCAACGACCGGGCCTGGCTGTACATGGACAGCACTCCCCCTGCCATCGAGGGTGTGCTGACCAGCGCCTCCCAGGCAGCGGCACGGGCCTCGGCCCACCCGTTCGGGTCGGCGTCGAACAGCAGGAGACATACCGAACGGGCCGACAGCCTGCCGGACCGGACGGCACCCGCGAACTCCGGGTCAGGCGCCGGCTTGCCCACCTCGTAATCGAGCCAGGACTCGAGCTCGGCCGCGGTCACCTCCGGCGCGGCCGACTTGACCGACCGGGCACCGAGCCGGTCTCCCTCCGGGATGGCCAGGCCTGTCAGCGCGGCCAGCAGCGACAGCGCCGCGGCCTGCCGCGCGGCCTTCTTGCTGCTGCCGTATCCCGCGTCGCCCTCGACGCGCACGCCGTCCCGTTCCACCGAGGCCCTGGCGGAGAACCCGTCGCGCGCCGCCGACTCGGTGACCTGCATGGCGGCGACACCCAGCCGCTGGGTCTCGAGAGCCAGGACGGCGACCGCCATCGCGGGACCCCGGACGACCGCCTCCATCGCCGCCGCACGGGCCCCGGCCCACGCCTGTTGATCGCGGGCGGCGAAGAGCACCTGATGCAGCTCCCGTGACCCCGCTTCCGCGGACGTGATCCTGCGTTCTGCGTCCGCGATCAGCGCCGGGTGAGTCACCCCGTCCTGGCACGCGGACTTCAACGCCGCGAAGAACTCGTCAGCAAGCAGCGCCGCGAAGTTCGCAGCCGGGTCGGCCAGCAGAGCCCGCAATGCCCGCCGCGCGCGTTCGGACTCGATGTCGGCCTGCCGCCGGTTTCGCGATGGTGACACGAGACGTGGCCCGGCGCGAGCCAGATCGGATGGTGTGGGCAACCTGGGCGGCTGTGACGACACAAGCTACTGTCTACCATTGCCACCATCCGCTCTGCGGCGGACCTAGTGGTCGCCGGGGAACGGGTAGGACTTCGTCCCTTCGGGGGTACAGACGAACTGGCGGGGACGAAAATGGCGGTTGGGCGGGAGGGAGTCCTGCTGCTGGGACCGGAGATCGTTGGGGATCCAGATGATGATCATCGAGGGGCGGGTGCGGCTGGCGGCCAGCGATGTGGCCGACTTCCTGGCCTGCCGGCGGCTGACGCAACTGGACCTGCTCAGGGCTCGGGGAGAGCTGCGACCGTAACGCGAGTTCGACGTCGGGTTCCAGGATCTGGTCCGGCGCGGTGAGGTGCACGAGCGGGCCGTGCCCGCGAGGCGCAGGCGGCACCGGACGGGCAGCTGGCATCGGAACTGGCTGACGTCCTGGAAGTGCTCAAGGCCCTCGCCGCGGCCTACGCCATGAGCTGGGAAGACGTCATGTCGGAAGCGGAACCGCAAGCGCGCCGAGCGCGGGGGCTTCGGCAACCGGATCTTCCTCGAATACGTCGACCAGGCCCGGTAACATCACGGCCCGAACCGCCCCATCGAATGTGAGCTTCCCTGACGCCACCCGGATGCCGGGGCGGGCACGGTCCCCGGATCGGCGTTCCCCGCCTCCCGGCTTCGTCCTATTACTACGCGATACCTACCGCTTTCAGGATGACCCGCCCCTTAACTCTTGCCGGCGGAACGGCGCCTCGTTCCGCTCCGCGGCCGGATCGTGTGTCTGCTCGTCGACGAGTGCTGCGGCCTCGGTGAGCGCGGCGGCGCGGGAGCGGGCCGCGAAGTCGCCGTTGAGCCCCCTCTGCCCGATGCACCACTGCGTCCACTCCGGCAGCAGGCGGAGTGCCGCGTTGGCGTAGTCAGGGAAGTAGCCCTCACGGATCAGGTGCGCCGCCATCTCGATCCGGTGCGGTGAGCAGGCGTAGCGCGAGCGCTCCCCGGGATGCGCCCGCGGTCCCCACTCGTGGAGGATCGTGTCCACAGCGTCGGCCGCGTCCTGCGGGACATCGTCGTGCCGTGCTGCGTACCAGCCCAGGAACGCCTCGCGCACCGGGCCAGGGTCGTCGCCGCCGGACGAGGCCGCGGTGGCGCTGGCGGCCGTGGCGCCGGCGGAGCCGGTGAGGCCGCGGGCGCGCCGCCGGAGCCGGTAGTACTCCCGGATGAGCTCCCGGGGCTCGCTTCCCTGCAGCATGTCCGACAGCGGCCCGGTCTCCAGGCAGGGTGCCAGCAGCTGGGCGGTCGTCTCGGGCGCGCCCGGCGACAGCGCCGTCCCGGCGGCTGGTCCGACGGCGTGCTGCCATTCAGCCAGCGCGTCCTGCGCCGACCCGAACACCCCGGCTCCCGCGACGGTGAGGATCCAGCATGAGTCGATATCCCATGCGTACCAGTGGTCCGGCGCCTCCCCGTGGTAGCCGAACGGGGCCACGAGCAGGAACCGGCTGCCGTACGCGTCGCGCGCGACCAGGGGGTCACCGGCGGCCCGGCAGCTGTCAGCCGGGTTCCCGGTGCCGGGAGCCAGCCCGCGGTCTGCCAGCAGCCTGGCGGCCTTGTCCGCTTCGGCCAGGGCGGTCACGTAGGGATCCTTGATGTCGGGGAAGCGCTCGCGGGCCAGCTTCGCGGTCTCGCTCTCGGTGTCGCCGGGCGGTGCGGTCAGCGCCAGCCCGCATAGCAGTGCCCACAGCTGCCGCCAGTCGCCGGTGCCATCGGCCACCGACGCCCGCAGCGCCGCCCCGGTCTCCTCCGCCAGCGCGCGCAGCCACTGGGGCGGGTGCAGCCCGGTCAGCCGCGAGTTGAGCCGCTCGTAGAACTCGTCGCCCACGATCCGGCAGGCTTGCGTCTCCAGGTCGACGAGGCGGGACGGCCAGGTAAGGGCGCGGGCGGCGGCGAGAATCCGCTGATGGGACTCGCCCCACCAGGGCCTGGGCTCCGCCCCGCCGGCCAGGGCATGGGCCAGATCCCGCAGCGGGGAATCCTGTTTCCCCGACCGGAAGTCCAGCACCAGCGACGGGAGATCCGGCTCCTCCGCGATGGCCGGCCGCCGCTGAGCCAGTTGCTCCGCACGCCGCTGCGGGTTGCCGCTGATGCCCTGGCGGGACCCTTTGCCCCTCCCGGAACGCCGCTTCTTCGTTGGCATCCAGTCAGCGTAGCGATTCGAGGCAGTGCCCTGAACCCGGTGCCGGTGAAGCCAGATGGTGGCCCAGGCCAAGAACTGCGAGGTTCTCGAGGCGGGCAGGACGGCGATCAGGCTGGCCCGGGAGGCGGGGGTCCGAATCGGGTTTGGGACCGACCTGATGGGCGCGCTGGACGACGAGCAGCTCCACGGGCTGCGGCTGCAGCACTGAAGACGCCTTTACGGGACAAGCATGCTCATGATGGCTGCTCCGTGAGTTCCCAGCCAGGTAGCGAGGGTTTGCAGTGGGGCTACCAGGGCGGCGCCCGCCGTTGCGAGCGATCCCGCGTCGACCAGCAGCTTGGTGAGCCGTCTGAGCGTGTCAGCAGCCCGGCGCTTATCTGGCTGCGGTGCGCGCACTGCCGCGTCGAGCTCCGCGACCTGAGCCCGCGCCTCGGCCGTCCGAGGTCCGTCCAGGGCTGTGCTCGACAGGGCCCGCCGGAGCTCGTGCACCGCCTGCCTTGCCTCGTAGTCGGTGACGACGCTGCCGTACAGCCCACCGTTGACTACCTGGTTGCCCTCGACGTAGTTGATAACGCCAGCAGTCTGGTTCTTTACGTGGATCTCCATGTCACTCTCTTCTCATGAGCCAGGACCCTGCCAGGGCGGGAGTGGCGGGAATTCCCGGTAAGCTTGCTTGCGCCGCGAGGTTGCGACTACGTGCAGCACGATCCCGACGATCAGCAGCAACATGCCCACTGCGGCTAGCGCCCAGCCGATCAGCCCGAGCGGAATGCCTCCGACTGGTCGCCCGAACGGGTCTGTCGGGGGTCCCGAGTCGGGGTTCTGGATGCCGTTGCTGATTTGCTTGAGAAGGTTCAAGTCGACGGCGGCGAAGATGCCGAAGCCCACCACGAACGCCGCAAAGCCCGTCCAGATTAGCCATCGCGCCTTCGTCCTGGTCGCGGCGACCTCACGGAGGAAGTTCTCGCGTTGCTGGTTGACGTACTGAACATGCGAGTTGTACCGGCGTTCGTCGTAGTGGATGACTCCGGCATGCTGCTCGTTGACGTAATGGATCGCGCCGGCTCCAGTCGGCGCGATCATTGTCTCGTCGCTACCGCTGTATTCCAGCCGCGCTTTTACGGTAGCGAAGGTCAGCAGGTCGCCTGCGTGGAGCTCGCGGGCGGGAGCCGCGGTCGCCCCATTCACCAACGTGCCCGCGGTGGAGCCGAGGTCTTCAACGTAGACCACGTTCCCGTGCCGCTGCAGCGCAGCATGGGTGCGGCTCACGCACGGGTCGTCGAACCACACGTCACAGGTCGGCTCACGTCCCACGACCATATAGTCCTTGTCCAGCGGGATTCGCCGACCATGGTCAGCTTCCGGCGCCAGCACGATCAGATTTGGCGTGCCGCCGCTGTGCGCGCGCATGATCACTTCCTTGCATCTTGCGGCGCGCGGCTGTGATACCACGAGCGCACGCCGGCGCTGCAATCGCCTCTCACCAGGACAGAGTGACTCCTCTGCCCTTTGATACAGCGGCGCGCTCGCTGTTGCGCTCGCCGCACAGAACCGGCGGCGCCTTGGCCTAGCGGCATGGCTGGCCGGGGCTGTCCTGGCACTGGACCTTCTGAGTCAACGTGCCGATCGGGTTCGCCGCGGCGGTCGCGTCCGCGCGACTGCTGCCCGAAAGCCACGGCCCGGCGCGGCGGCTCGACCTGCCCGCGCTGGCGCTGATCGCCGGCGCATCGCTGGCGGTCACCTGGGGCCTGGTGCGGGCCGGCGGGTCCGGCTGGGGTGACGGGTCCACCGCCGCCCTGCTGGCGGGCGGCGTGGTGGCGCTGCTGGCCGGGTTCGTGCTGCGCGAGCGGACCGCGGCCGAGCCGATGGTGCCGCTTCGCCTGTTCCGCAGCCGGACGTTCAGCGCGGCCAACGCCGCCGCGTTCCTGCACTCCGGCGCGATCTTCTCCGCCGCGTTCCTCACCACCGAGTACTTCCAGCTCGGGCTGGGCTACGGGCCGCTGGCCACCGGGCTGCGGCTGCTGCCCTGGACCGCGACGCCCATGATCGTCGCGTCGCTGGCCGGGGCGCTCGCCGACCGGATCGGCACCAGGCCGCTGCTGGTCACCGGGCTGGCGTTGCAGGCTGGCGGGCTGGCCTAGTTCGCCGCGATCGCCTCGGCGGCCGACGCACCTTGCGCAGCGCCTGGCTCTGGATCCGGTCGGCCAGGGCGACGCCGTTGCGATCAACGTCGGCTAGGGTCGCGCCGGTGGCTCCTATTCTCGTCTCATGTCCGAGAGTAGGAGCATCGTAGGCCGGTGGCGTATCACCGACATGGACAACTGGGATCAGGAGGCCGTCGATCTGGTCCAGCCCGGCTTCATCGAGTTCGATGATGACGGCCTCGGCGGTCTGGGCTTCATCGTGGTGACGGCACGAACCGCACGTCAGGACGCTGGTCCGCGACGCTGGCCGCCATCTGCTCCGTGGCCCGCACGCCGATGGTGCCCATCTGAGCCCAGATCGCGCCATGGGTCAGCGCCTTGAGCATGCCCTGACCCATGGCCACCGACGTCACCGCGTCGGCGTCCGGCAGCATTGTAATCGCGACGTCGGCGTGCACGACGGCCTCGCTGGGGCTGGAGTGGGCGGTCGCGCCATGGTCGGCCAGCCGCGCCGCGGCTTCCGGCGTCCGGTCCCACACATCGACCGGCAGCCCCGCCCGCAGCAGGTTGCGTGCCATCGCGCTGCCCATTGTCCCGGCGCCCAGCACCGCCACTCGCGGGCGCGAGCCGGCCTCACCACCTGGGGCAGCTCCGTCAGGTCCTGTGGAAGAAGCCATTACACAAGGCTGCCCCGGCTAAGGGATCAGCCACATCCCCCGATCCCCTAGTTCCGGGCAGCGGATTATGGCAGCTCGTCGGCGATGATGTCGATCTTCTCGACCGACGGCTCGGAAAACAGCACTAACGATCTTCAATTCTTGAGGTTACAGAGGGGTGACACCAGCTCGACGATCCGGGCCAGCGTCCAGCACTGATCCGCATAACCGCATGCCGCCGGGCCGGCCTCCAGCACCGCCTCCAGCTCGGCCAGCTGCGCCGGGGACAGCTTGCACTTCGCCCCGCCCGCGCCCTTGGAGGCCAGCGCCTCCCGGCCGCCGGCCGCGAGCGCCCGCCGCCACCGGTTCGCCGACATCCGCGACACCCGGAACCGCCGCGCACTTCCCGGTCACTGGCCCCGGCCTCGATCATCTCGGCGGCGGCCAGCCGCACCCGCTCCCGACGGGCCCGCTCTGCAGCGGTCAGCCCGCCACCATCTAGAAGTGATACCTCATGTCTCTGGCATAGCGCACCGCCCGCCGGGTGGCCAGGCTCAGTAACCCCCGCTATTGAAGATCGTTAGTCGGCATCGCCGTTGCTCTTCGCGAGAACGCCGTTCGGCAGGGGCTGGTAGACGCGCGCCGCGTTCTTGGCCATCTTGGCCTCGATCTCGTCCTGCAGATCAATGCCTGTCATCTCGGCCAGGCTCAGCAGGTAGATCGCCACATCCGCCAGTTCTTCCCCGAGGTCTTCGCAGCCCTTGCGCCAGGCGTCGAACGCTTCGGCCATCTCTCCCTGGAACAGGCAGAACTCCAGCGGGACATCGGTCGTATTGAACCCTTTGGCAACTTTATTCTGCCACGCCCGTTTCTGTGCTGAGCGGATATCCACGTCCCCTCCTGAGCATGACAACCGGCCTGACCGGGGCAAGCGGCTGATTCGTTCGGTAATAAAGAACCTCAATTATCCCGGGCGGGCGGAGACCTACGGCGGTATGCCAGCTGCGTGTTCGAGCGGATCTTGACCATGTGAACCACGAGGTGGCAGGTGAGCACGAGACCTCGCCAGAAACTCGTCTTGACCCAAATCGTTATACTCGGCGACAGCCTGCCTCACGTGGTGAGGCTGAATGGCATCCCAGAAGGCCATGCGGCGATCGTAGATCCTGACCGCACCGCTGGTGCTATCTGGCACAGTGCCCTTTGAAACCTGAGCGCCCGTGGGCGTCAATGCCGCCGAGGCTCGCTCCCATCGAGCTGACCGCCAGGCGCCTCGCTCTTTTACGGTCATGTCACCTAGGCGAAGACGGCCGGGGTGCAGCAGGACCTCGGGCATGCCCCTGCTCAGACGCTCTCGATTCGCAACTCCGCACGGGCTGCTTCCGCCACCTTCCGGATGTGCGTGACATTCGAGGTCACGATGGCGTCCCCGCGACGGATGGCGCCTTCCACCACGGCGATATCGACGATGTCATCGTGGCCCGACTTTCCGGCCAGTGCCCCGACGTGCCTGGCAAGGTCCTCGCTCATCGGCTCGATGTCACACATGCGCAGGAAACGGACCAGGCTCGCCTGCCGGGAACCTCCCCGCCACGCCTCAGCCAGCACCGGGGCAGGCACCGCGGGAATCACCTCTTCGGCGAGGTAGCCCGCGTGCAAGGCCCACATCCGCCGGTTGTTGCGTTCCGCGGCGACCAGCAAGCCCGCATCGTAGGTGACACCGCCCATGGCAATGGTCCGGTTACGCGGACTTGCGCTCGGCTGCCGGGGCGGGAGCGCGGCCGAGTGAGGAACGCGCTCGCGCGAGCCCGTCAGCCAGCTCGGCTTCGGTCAGCGGCCCGTTCTCCCGCTCCCACTCGGCGATCGCCTGCCGTCCCGCCTCGAGCTTGAGCCGGTGAGCCGCCGTCTCCGCCAGCCACGCGCTGAACGTGGTCCCCTCCGCCTTGGCGGCCTGCTCGACGGCCCGGGCCAGGTCAGGGGGCAGCGATACCGAACGCTTCTCACGCTGAGCCATAACATTATGGTAGCACAGCAGGTAGGACACGTGCCGGATTCGTCCCGGCCGGTAGAACCGGGCCCGAAGACTGGTACGCGAACCTGTTGCGGTTCGATCGGCGCACGTGCCTGCTGCTGACCCACTCGGCCACGCTGTTCACGATCTCCGAGGCCGGCGTGACGGCATCCGGTTTGCGTGCCACGCGCCAGCTGGTCACCGGTCTCATCGGGCGGGAGTTCCGCCGCGAGGAGCTGCCGGCGGGGACGTTCGGCGATCTGGGGCAGCAGGAGGTCCTGCTCGCCAGGACGGCTGACCGCAGCGTCCTGGGCTGCATGAACGACATGGCGTTCAGGTGCGAGCACGCCATGGCCGACGCGGGGGGCCTCGCGCGCACCGACCTCCCCGAACTCAATCGGTCGCTGCGGCCAATCTCCTGACCAGTGGCATTGCGCAGGTCCCACAGGTCGCGTTCCAGGTGGACGAAAGGCATGGCGGCCCGCTGGCGAGCGGCGGCGGAGCTGGCCACAGGCGGGCCGAAGTCGTTGATCAGCTGGCTGACGGGCTCTTCGGCCTGCTGGTAGCTGGCTGCGCTGCTGCCGGTGGCCGCGAACTGGCCGAACAGACCAGGACCGTCTGCTGCACGCTGCGGTGCTCAACCTCGGCGACCTGCTTGAGCTGGTCTTCGACCTCGGGCGGCAAGCGAAGTGTCATAGCCATACCATTATGGTATCAGAACGGTGCATGTTCCTGGACCGGTTGACGGCGTGGACCACGCGCCACCTGCTTGTCCTGGACAGCGACCCGAACGTGCCGGCCTCCCTCGCCGGAGGGAGCGGGTTCACTCCGGGCAGTGATGAACGGGCAGCAGTTGCCCGGCATCGTGAGGGTATGACTACAGCGACGAAGATACCGGCGGCCTGGGCGGCCGCGCACGCCCCCGCGGCGGGGGTTCCCCGGTGGGCCCGGGTCGCCGCCTGCGCCGTCCCGTTCACCGTGCTTCCTTCCAGCGCGTGGCGGATCGCCGCGTGCACCTTCCGCGCGCCGATCGTGCGCGGCGATGTCGTCTCCGACGTCACCTCGTCAGGGGTGCCGGGCGTACCGCTCTGGCTGTACGTGATCCTGCTGTCCATCGTCTCGGAATTGCTTGCGTTCACCGCGGTGGGATTGGTTTCCACCTGGGGTGAGGTGTTCCCGCGATGGGTTCCGGGGCTGCGCGGGCGGCGGGTGCCGGCGCTGGGCGCGGTCGTCCCCGCCGCGCTGGGGGCGGCCGTACTGACGCTGCTCTGGACGTGGATGGCGGTGAGCATGTCGCTCGGCCTGCGCCTCGACGGCCGGCCGCAGGCCGCGACCGCCCCGGTGAGTTTCGGCGACTGGAAGGGTCTCGTCGCGGTCGCCGCGTACGCTCCGCTGCTGCTGTGGGGGCCGCTGCTGGGCGCGGTGACAATAAGCTATTGGAGACGCCGCCGTCGTAGCTGATGGCAGGGAGGATCGTGAACGTGCTTCGTTCGGCGCCGGCCTTGCTGCTGGCGCCGGAGAGCTGGCTGCGGACGGTGTTCGTGCTGACCGGCGCGGCGCTGGCCCTGGCGCTCGGTATCGCGGACTTCACCATCCTGTCCCTGGTGGCGACGGCCGGCACCCCTGCCTGGGCGACAGCTCTGACCGGGGTCGTCCTCGTCGGCGGGCCGTTGCTGGCGGGCCTGGTGCCGGCGGCGCGCCAGATCGAGGGCGTGGCGGCGCAGAGCCTGCTCGGAGTCGAGTTCCCGGACGGGCCGCCAGACGTCGCGACCGGCTGGCCGCAGCGCCGCCGGACCCTGGGCTGGTTCCTGCTGCACGTGTTCACCGGCGCTCTCGTCGTGGCCGCCGTGCTGGGGCTGATCGCGCTGGACGGCAGCTGGTGGACGGCCCCGGCGGCGGTGGCGACGGTGCTCGGTACGCTGCTCGCCGGGTGGTTCCTGGCGTGGCTCGGGCCGGCGCTGCTCGGGCCGTCCTACGCCGAGCGACTGCAGCGCCTGGAGGCCGACGCCGCCCGCGCCACCGAACGCAACCGGATCGCCCGTGAGATCCACGACAGCGTCGGGCACGCCCTGTCGGTGGTGACCATCCAGGCTTCGGCCGCCCGCAAGCTCATCGAACGTGATCCCGGCTTCGCCGCCGACGCGCTCGCGACGATCGAGACGGCCTCGCGACGGGCGGCCGCGGAACTCGACGACATGCTGAGCTTGCTGCGGTACGAGACCCGGAGCCAGGCGGCGCCCGCGCCCGACCTGGGCTCCCTGGACGAACTCCTGACCGCGGCCCGGTCAGCCGGGCTGACCGTGGACCTGGCCATGTCGGGTGACCTGTCCCGGCTGCCCTCGCTGGTCAGCGAGGAGGCCTACCGGATCGTGCAGGAGGGCCTGACCAACGCCCTGAAGTACTCGGCGGACCACACGGCGACGTTCGGCCTGTCCCTCGACCGTGAAACCTTCGGCATCCAGCTCAGCAATCCAGCCGGTGTCCCCCGCCCGGCGCGCGCCGGGCGGGGGCTGCGCGGCATCGAGGAACGCGCCGCCGTCCTCGGCGGCACCGCCATGGCGGGCCTGCACGACGGCCGGTGGGTGCTCTCCGTTACGCTGCCCGTCCGGGAGGCCCGGCCGTGACCCCGATCCGGGTGCTGCTGGCCGACGACGAACCGCTCGTCCGAAGCGGCCTGCGGGCGATCCTGGAGTCCGAACCCGACATGACCGTGGTGGGCGAGGCGGACGACGGGGCGGCGGTCATCGCCCAGGCACGGCGGACGCGTCCCGACATCGTGCTGATCGACGTCCGGATGCCGCGTGTCGACGGGATCGCGGCCACCAGGCAACTTGGCCAGTTCGAGGGCGGCGGCCCCGCGGTCATCGTGGTGACCACGTTCGAGAACGACAACTATGTCTACGACGCGCTGCAGGCGGGCGCGCGGGGATTCCTGCTCAAGCGGCTCCACGCCGTACGATCTCACCAACGCGATCCTGCAGGTACACAACGGGGAATCCCTGCTCTTCCCGGCCGCCGTCCGCCGGCTCGCGACCCGCCGCGGCGGGCCAGGCCGCAGGCTCGCCGAGGCGAACCTCACCGACCGCGAAGCCGAGGTCCTGCGGCTTATCGCACAGGGTCGGTCCAACTCGGAGATCGCCGCCGAGCTGTTCCTCGGCGTGGAGACCGTCAAGACCCACGTACGCAACGTGCTGGCCAAGCTCGGCGCCCGGGACCGCGTCCAGGCCGTCATCACTGCCTACGAGAGCGGCTTCATCCGCTGAAGGCACCACGTGAGACAGATGTCAAAGGCAGCGGCCCGCGCTCGAGGACCTCGGCGAGACGCCTGGCCGTAGCGGCGAGATCAGCCTGGTTCCCGGTCCATATGTTCCAGCCCAGATGGGTGAAGCCGATGTGCAGCTCGTAGCAGTGGTGACGGGCCGCGGCGTCGAGGAGGGCGCCGGGCTCGGCCCGCACGCCCGGCGCCCGGAGCAGCGCGGACAGGGGGTCGGCGGCGGCGATCCCCGGGTGGAATGGTGCCCAGAAACTGCACCAGGCGGCATCGAAGAGGAAGTCGCCGCGCACCGAGCACTTCCAGGAGAGCACCGCCTCGACCCGGCGGGCGTCCAGACTCACCAGCACGTTGCCGTGCAGGAGATCACCGTGGACCAGGTCGCGGCGCTCCGGGCAGGCCTCCACCAGGGTACGCCCTACACCGAGCCTAGGAGACGGGCGGCTGAGGCGGCCCGGAAGGCGCGGCGTCCGAGCGCTTTCAGCGCCGCCCAGGCCAGGACGCGGCCGACAGCGGAAGAGTTGCGTCAGTTGTCTGGTAGCAGCCTCAACCGATCCCCTTTGCGCAGGTGACGCGGTGCTACCACCTGGAAGTCGCGCCGGTCGAGAGTTGCGATCTCGTGCAGGTCAAGCCGCTCGGCAAGCGCTACTACGCAGGCATCAACAGCCTGCAGCCGCAAGGAAGAATAAGTCGTTAGCAGTTCGGACATCCGCCGGTAGTCGTACGGGGTGACTTCTATGACCCGCAGTTCGTCATCGGCGATAGCGGCACAGAATTCGGCAGCGAGGCCGGGGGCGGCCGCGTCGTGCGGGATCTGCTAGCAGGTGACATATTTCCGTGACTGCCAGGGATGGGACCACCAGTCGAGACCAGTTTTCCCGGAGGAACCTCACGCACCGGGCATGATCGTTGTCGACCTCGTTGAACGCGGCGACGAGCGGTCCCGTGTCGCACAGGATCACGCGGATTCTGCCCCGCCAGACTCATCGCGATCGGGATACGCCAGGTACTTGTCGTGATTCCGGCCCAGATCTGGCGGACCCTGCAGCGAACCGATCAGTGCAGACAGATGTCGCGGTAGCTGGGAAGCACCTTCTCGATCCGCTGCGTCTTCCGCCGGTGCCCGGTCAGTCATAACCGAAGTTTAAGCCCGGTGAGACCGAAAAGCGCCCTAGGCGGAGGCTGTTCCACACTACGGGGTCGAGCCAGTACCAGCCTCTGACGGGGGTTCAAGGAGATGCACAGCGCGGCTATCCGCATGAGCTGACGTCGGCCCCTCCCTAGGCCGGGTGGTAACACAGGTAGACGGTGCCGCTGCCGAACCTGTGCTCCTCGGCCAGGGCCAGGTTCAGGCGGACCTGGTCCGGCAGGGCCCGGGTGCCGCCGCCCACGACGGCCGGGACGACGAACAGCTGATATTCATCCACCAGCCCGGCCGCGATGGCCTGGGCGGCAAGCCGCGCACCGCCGACGGTGAGGTCACGGCCGGCCGCTTCCTTCAGCTTGCGGACCTGGACCGGGTCGAAGTCCCGCTCGATGCGGGTCCTGGCGGTGTCCGGCGTCTGGAGGGTGGTGGAATAGACGATCTTGTCGGCCGCCTGCCAGATCCGCGCGAAGTCGAGCCCGACGGGCGACTGGCCCGCGAGCGTATGCGCGGTTTCCCAGGAGCGCATCGTCTCATACATCCGCCGGCCGTAAAGATAGGTGCCGACCGGCCGCTCGAGTTCGTTGACGAACGCGTGCACCTCCTCATCCGGCGCCGCCCACTCGAAGCGTCCGTCCGCGTCGGCGATGTAGCCGTCCAGCGACATGATGGCCGAGTAGATCAGCCGGGCCATGCGAGCCTCCTTCAGTCTGGTCTTCCCCTTCAGACCGCGCAGCCGAGGGAAAATCAGCGGTCCGGCCGGACGCAAGCTGACGGAAGAGGAATGGATCGAGGTGTGGGCCCGCCACGACCAGTACCCGGCCTGACACCGGGATATCCATGTCCCTCCCTGCATGGCAATGGGGCTGGCCGGGGCAAGCACGTTGGTTCGTTCGGTAATAAAGAACTTCCATATATCCCGGACGGACAGTGGTCCTGCGGCCTCACAGCCGGATGCCCGGAGGCTTCCCAGCTCCCCGGCCGCCACCCGATCCGGGGCGGCGGCGCGGCTCACCGGGTGGCTGAGCCGCAGTTGTCATTGCCGATGGCGAAAGTCAGGGTCGCGGTCTGTCGTCCGATGTGAAAGATCAGCGGCACGCAGCCAGAGGGTGACCGCAGGTAGAAGCCTCCCGCATAGACATTCCATGCGCCTAGCTGCCGCGGGCAGCTGAGGAGACGGAGCGAGCTGACCACGCCGAGATTGTTTCCCCAGCCGATACCGGCGCGGTGCCGCCACGTCTCCGGAACGGTGATCAGGACGGCCGGGCTGCGGGCGCGGATGGCGATCCCGTATTCGCGAAGTAGGCCCATGGCTGGGCGGCGGTCGGGGCGGCGAGCTCCAGGTGGGCCGGTGGCGCCGCGAGCACCGAGCACGAGCCTGCCGCCCGGCTGGCCTACCTGCTGAATGATCTGGTCACAGCCCACGGTCTGAGGCGAGGCGAGCGGCACAGTCCGCGGTCTCCCATCGCCAGCCGGCCCCGGCCCGCTACGGCATCCGGTTTGCGTGCTACGCGCCAGCTGGTCACCGGCCTCATCGGGCGGGAACTCCGCCGCGAGGGGCTGCCGGCGGGGACGTTCGGCGATCTGGAGCAGGAGGTCCTGCCCGCCAAGACGGCGGACCGCAGCGTCCTGGGCGGCATGAACGACATGGCGTTCAGGTGCGAGCACGCCATCGCCCACGCGGGGGGCCTCGCGGGGGGCCTCGCACGCACCGATCTGGCCGAACTCAACCGGTCGCTGCGGCGCAACATCAACAGCGCCCGCAGTTACTGCCCTCCCATCGAGCTGGCCGCCAGGCGCCTGGCGGTCTGACGGTCACGCGACCGGGAGCCAAGACCACCCGGCTGGCGGGGTGATCAGCCGTCGCGGGCGGGTGCTGGGCGGAGGCGGCGGAGGCAGGCCGGCCAAGCGCGCCGGCGTCCGTCAACGGGCCTGGCGCCGCCCGATGCTGCCAAGAAGCTGTTCCAGCAGCGGGGCCACGAGCGAGGCGTGCCCCGTGGCGCAAACCGGTGACGGTCAGCACCCGGCACTCACTTGCCTAGGCCGTTGGCGTCGATGTCAATCGCGATAACGTAGCGGTGCTGGCCGTTGGCGATGACGGTTTCTGCCTCATAGGCGCGGATCGGGGTCTGCGGGTTTGACATGTACACGACCCGGGTGCTGCCGATGCCATAGGTGAGCACCCCCTCGAAGTCACCGGCCTGGGCGTAGTCGGTCATGGACTGGTAGCCGATGGGCCGGGCGGGCTGGGAGATGATCGTCGACCGCGTTCCATCGGCGGTGTGCGCCTGGGCCTTGGTGAATACGATCTTCAGGGTATCTGTGCCCCGGAGCGGGATGACCTTGCCGCTGCCGTCGCTGACGAGGTCGGCCCATTCGAACCGGTAGCTGGGGAACGCGGTGGTGAAGGTGAACGACATCCGGGTGAACGGGCGCTGGCCAGCGGAAGCCGGGTGATTGCCTACGCTGATGCTGACCAATTCGGGCACCGGCGGTACGGCGTTGCTGTGCGTGACGAGGCCTGGCCGGTTCACGTCGTTTGGCCAGTGCCACGGGTAGGCGACCCGGGACGAGACGACATGCACGGGCGCAGGGGTGCTCGGACTCGTCGTCGGTGTGGGCGTGGCTGTCGGGACGGGCGTGGCCGTCGCTGCGGGACTGCTGGACGCCGGAGGGGCGGCACCCGGATTGGCGGGCTGACTGCCGCAGCCAACAAGAAATGCCAGCATGAGCACGGATGCCGACGTGACGCCGGCCGTGATGACGCGTACTGGCCTCATCGGAGCCTCCCAGACGGATGCAGAACTGGCTGCTCTGCCCTCACCCGTAGCGTGCCGCCGCCCAAGAGTGCCGCGCTAGATGCCAATGGCCCGGGAACGCCGCCGAACGTCCCGAGCGCGGCCCCCGGCACCGCCGCGGACCATGATCATGGCCAGGTCGGGTCAAATAGCGCCGCCCGAAACTGGCCACGATCATGAAAGAGCCCGGAGGGCTAGAACCTGTCCCGTAGATCATGAAACGGGGTGGCGGAGCCAGATCCCGATCGTGGCCACATCAACGGTTCCACGCCAGACGTAGTCGCGTTTGTCGTACCTGGTGGCGACGGCGCGGTACTGGCGGAGCTGGCAGAAAACGCGCTCGCCCGCTGGGTGCAGCCGCTGGGCGTCCGTGACGGGTGCAGGGCCCGGGCGCGTCACCACAGGGGGCCGAAGAACGGTACCGGGACCTTCTGGCAGCGCCCGGCGGGCAGGTCACACACTACGGCGGCGATCGTGCGGTACTTGCTGTCGTACACCTTCACCAGCAGCTGCCTCGGGCCGAGGGGGAACATGGCGGGGTTCGGGTCGTGGGTGCCTGCCGGCATGAGGGTGGCGTGCCGGGTCAAGGTGGCGACGTCAACGGCGACGCCGTCCACCATCATCCAGGTCCCGTCCGGCGACAGCACTGCCTCCGGCCGGAAGACAAAGTCGCCGTGTCCGCCGCTGGGATCGTGGTACGTCCACGTCGTGGCGCAGCCGAAGGCCGCGGTCCGGAAGGACGACCCGAGGTCGATCACATGCAGGCAGTCGTTCTCGCGGATCAGCAGCCGGTCGGCCGCCGCTCCTTGAGCTCCGCCAACGAGCGTTTGCCGTTGGTGCTGGACCTCCCGGCCGTCCAGCGACCTGACCGCGAATCCGCTCCCCTTCTCGATCAGGATCCCGGCCCGGGCCCACCCGAGCAGGCCGGACCAGGCGGGCTCGTCGAAACGGGTCAGCTCGCGCATGGCCGCCAGGTCCACGACATGGACCGTGTTCGGCTGGCTTTCCTTGAGGCCGGCCTGCAGCCATGCGACATGCCGTCCCGTGGGGTCGGCGGCGGCGCCGCCCATCAAGGCGTGCGCGATCTGCACCAGGCGGCCGTCCGGCCTGAGCAGCCCGATATACGAGGGAACGTACTGGTCGCTGTAGCCGCCGCCGGCCACGTCACCGCCCAGCAACCACGCCACCAGGCCATATGGAGTGCGCGACCAGTAGACCAACTGGCCGACGCCGGCGGGCAGCGGGACCCGGTGCCCGCGGTCGACGAGCAGGAAGTGGCCCGGCCGCCCGGACAGGGTCGGGACGTCAGGCATCGGCCCCTTGGGCAGGGCTGCCGCCCAGGCTCCCAGCTCCTGGTCGGTGATCTTGTGCGGCCTGGTGGCCGTGCCTGTCGGCGAGGGCGCCGGCGACGTCGAGACGGGTGCCGGCGACGCCTGGGTACCCGGGGAGCCCCGGCTGCCGCAGCCAGCCATCACGACGGCGAGTACGACGGCCAGCGCGGCCGCGGCAGCGATCACATTCCGGCGCCTGCGCCTGGTGCGACCGCTTGGGGGGTTACCGGGACTGATGCGAGCCATCGCCGTCCTCCCTTCCGGTAAGGAGGCCGCGGATTCCATCACCGCCTAGATAAACGACGTGACGAGAGCGAAATCCGGCCATGCTGTCCCCCGTCACAGGCCTTGCCACCTCAACGGCCAGCGTGACGGGCTGCTACCATCGAGCCTCATCGACGGTGCCCGGTTGTGTAGGGCCGAACGTCCTACGAGGAGCCGATGAGCGCAAGTGGCTATCGGCCCCCTGCGAACCTTCCAACTGGAAGCCGGATGGAAAACTCACCCGGGAATCGGAAGAGTTCAGCGGGAACCTACAGCGCGTCAGGCGGTTGCCTTCAGCTGGTCGGTGAAGGTTTTCCCGGTGGCGGCGGGGAAGGCTAACTGAGGGCCGTTCGGGTGCTTGCTGTCGCGGACGGCTATGGCGGGGCCGGTGGTGCCGACCTCGACGCAGGCTCCGCCCGCCGAGCAGGCCTGCGTGGGCGCCGCCGGAGCGGATGACCTGGATGGTGGTCCTGGGGTGCTCGGCTACCTCGGCCAGGCGGTAGAGCTGGCTTCGCATCACCTTGCTGCCGCCGATGGCGCGGCGCAGGACGCCCTCGTCGAGGATGCACCAGAGCTGGGGCGCACCCGTTCGGCCCAAAATTGCCTGGCGGGCCAGGCGGGCGGCTACCTGCTCGTCGAGGTCGTCCAGGTTGCCGTCGGGGCGGGCGGACAGGATCGCGCGGGCATAGTCCTCGGTCTGCAGCAGGCCGGGGACGACGAGCGGCTCGTACCAGCGCAGCACCGTGGCCTGGGCTTCGATGCCGGCCCACTGCTGGAACCAGCCGTACACACGCTGCTTCTGGCCCTTCGTCAGGTGATCCCACAAGCGGCACAGCGCGCCGCGGGTGTCCAGCTCGGGTACCGCGTCCAGGCGGGGCGGGAAGTCCTCAGCCGGGGGCCGCTCCCCCGTCTCGATCTTGCTGATCACGTCATGCGAGACGGTGGCCCTGGCGGCCAGGTCCTGCTGGGACAGGCCCGCCCGGGTCCGGTAGAAGCGCAGCTCCGCGCCGAACACGCCCGCAGGCGTCCCGGCACGGCCGGCGTCGGCCGGGTTCGACGTCGTGGCGGCGATCGCCGGGGCGGGGAACTGGGGAGCGGACGGGGACGCCCGCGGGCGTATCGCCTGGGCCAGGCTCGGCCGGTGAGACGCCCGTGACCATACTTCCTCCGCCCGGAGAAGCCTCCCGGATTACGCGCGTCCTTCAGGACTACCCAGGCTGGTCCGTCTCCTGGGACAAGAAGCACGGCGTGTGGCGCGTCGCCGAAGACGACCCCGACTCCGACCTCTACGCCGAAAGCGCCGACGCCGTCATCGGCTACATAACAGCGCACCGCTAAGGCGCCCGCCGGGACGACCCGCGGCAACCCATTCGTCGTGCGCCGCCAGGATGGCCTCGGGCTCTGTTTCTTTCAGCGCCTCTGGCGAGGCATTCCTATCCATTCGTGCCGGTTCGGCGCGCGGCCGCGGTGGACTGTCCTGCCGACCCGCCTCGCAGTTGGCTGATCCGGCCCTTCGAGACGCCCAGCAGCACGGCGGCATCGCCGACCGAAAGCTGCGCGGCGAAGCGCCGCTTGATGACCAGCGGGTCGGGCGCGACGAGCGGAATCCTGGACACCCAGAGGATCTTGTTGCTCCTGTCTTGGAGCGACGGCGAGTGCAGTGCGTCGCGGGTCGCCCACAGGATCGCCACGATGTTGCCTGCCTCGCCCATCACATGCGGCATGGCCAGATCCGCCGGGTGTGTCACCCGCCACGAGCAAGGCTGCCACTGCCAGCGGCACGAAAACCACACCGTGCCTCATATCCCGACGGTACGCGCGCGGGCGCGGTCCGCCTACGGCAGCCACCGGCTGGATGAAATCAGTTCACCGGTGACGCCACGAGCAGGTTGGCGTACAGTCCGATGTGATCTGAGGCGTACCCCGGGCCGCCGGGCAGCGCGACCTTGCCGGTGAGCAGCAGCCCGGCGGATTCTGCTTTGACCCCGGCCGCGGTCAAGATGAAATCGATGCAGTGCGGCATCTTGCCCGCCGGGAGGTACTCGGCGCGGAACGTCGGCGGGCACTTGCCCTCGAACGCGTCGGCCAGCCCGGTCTCTTTCATGAAATCGCCGAATAGGGAACTATCACGGTCCACGTTGAAGTCCCCGCACACCACCGCCGGGCCCCGGATGCTGCGTACAATTCGCGTCAGGGTGACCAGCTGGGCGCGGTGCAGCGGGTAGAACCGGCTCGCCCGCGACCAGTCGCCGTCCCAGTTGGCAACAGGATGCGTGTTGATGATGCAGAGCCCGGGGTGCGCCAGCCGGGTCATAAGGGCGCCTTTCCGCCGGGCGCTGAACCGGATGAGCCGCGAGACGCCGGGAACGTTCGGCGAGGCGCCGAAGCCCTGGTAATCCGGGCCGGACACCGGCCGCCGCGAGAACGTCACCAGGCCACCGGCCGGCCCGAGCGCCGAAGGCCGGTAGCTCACGTGCCGGAACGAGGGCATCCGCCGGGCCAGCAGCCACAGATGCCAGTAGGTGAGCACCTCCTGGAAACACACGACATTAGCTCTTCCGGCCTCAAACTCAGTCCCGATCATCGCGTAGCGACCGGCCAGGCGCGAGCCACGGATGGGAATGCCCCGTGTGTTGAGGGACGCGACGCTCAAGCGGGCTGCCAGCTGTTCCGGCATGGCGATGACCATACCGGCCGCATCGGTCAGGCTGGCCGCTGGCTGTCAGACGTGCACCAGGACGAGCGGCTCCAGGCGAGTCGGGAAGACCCGGCTCGTCAAGGCTGCGCGGTCGCCGCTGACGGGGCCGCTGACAGAGCTGCTGCTGCGTTCCTTCGGCCCTCGTCAGGTTCTCGCCGACGAGCTCGCCAGCGTGCCCGGTATCGAGAACGCGTACCTATTCGGATCCTGGGCTGCCCGGTATGCCGGACAGGAGGGTCATCCACCTGCTGACCTGGATGTCCTTGTCATCGGCACGCCTGATCGTGACGCGCTGGATGATGCGGCTCAGCGTGCGGGAGCTCGCCTGGCCCGTGAGGTCAATGTGACCATACGCTCAGCCGACTGGTGGCACTCCGGCGACGACGGATTCCATGCCGAGGTAACACAGCGCCCGCTCGTCCCCGTTCCTGTCCCGGAGGGAAGCTCATGAGCTGGGAACCTGGGCGTGAGCGGGTACGCGAGCTGGTCGACGCGGGGGAAGTAGACCGAGTCACCCCAGACCTCACGATCGCGCGCCGCATGCTAGAGGACGCAGGCCGTCACCTTGCCACCGCGTCTGCGGCCAAGGTAGCCGGAGACTTGTCCGGTGCATACCAGCTGGCCTATGACGCCCTGCGCAAGAGCGCCGCGAGCCTGCTCGAGGCACAGGGGCTGCGGGCAACCAGCCGGGGCGGGCATCTCGCGGTACAGGAGGTCGTCACCGCCCAGTTCGGCGCGACAGTACGCGTCTTCCGCTCGTTCGGGAGAATCCGCCGGGCACGGAACAGCTTTGAGTACCCCCAGCAGCAACAGCCCCGGCCCTGCCGGCGACGACATCGACGATGCCATCGCCGTCGCCACCCGAGCCCGCGAGGCAGCCACGACGATCCTCGACCAGAATGTGCTTTCTCGCTGGTGACATGAGCAGCTGCGGCAGAGGGAAACTCAGCGGTCCGGCCGCCCGGATGCTCATCCTGTTCGCGCCCGGCCCGCCCCATGAGGAGTACTTCACCGAGCTCGCCGACATCCGCTCGAAGGATCCCGAGACCGCCCGAATCAGGTCGGCGCTGGTGGCGGGCGTCTCCGCGGAGACGCCTGGCGCAGTGAACTGGCCAGGGCGTAGGGTCGGGGGGCGTGGTGGACCCTGAAGCGCTGGCCGGGTTCGCAGCCGGGGATCCGGACGCGGTGCGGGCCGTATACGGGGCGTACGGCCGGCTTATGTACGCGGTGGCCTACAAACTCCTCGGGGATCGGGGATTGGCCGAGGAGGCTACCCAGCAGGCGTTCGTGCAGGCGTGGCGGGCGTCGGGCAGTTATGACCCGGCCCGGGAGATGGGATCGTGGCTGGCGACCATCGCCCGCCGGGCCGCCATCGACGTTCACCGCCGCGAGGCCCGAAGAAGCCATGGTTCTCTCGACGACGCCGATCCGGCCGATCCGGCCCTGATCACCCTGCCGCCCTCGATAGATCGGGTTTATGACGTGTGGGAGGTCCGCCGGGCCATCGACACTCGGAATGCTCGGCACCATCCCGCTGATGCTCATGAACCTGGCCAGCCGGCTGATCTCCTACCCGATCCGGCATCGGGCGGACCTGGTTCGTCTAGCGTGTAACCGCGCGCCAGCTGGTCACCGGCTTCCTCTCTGTACCGAGTCGTGCGGCAGGGCCCGCAGGGCCCGCGGGCCGGGGTGGAGAGGACGACCCCGGTCAGGCCACGTAGCGCAGCCTGAGTTCGTCGGTGTGGCCTGACCAGCTGAGATGGAGTGTCCAGCAGCCGGGCGCCGGCAGGTCGATGATCGACGGTCCCGGCCCGCCTGGCACGGACACGGTTGCCGTGCGCGTGCTGCCCGCGAGCACGGCCTTGATGACCAGCGGGTCGGGCGCGACGAGCGGAATCCTGGACACCCAGAGGATCTTGTTGCTCCTGTCTTGGAGCGACGGCGAGTGCAGTGCGTCGCGGGTCGCCCACAGGATCGCCACGATGTTGCCTGCCTCGCCCATCACATGCGGCATGGCCAGATCCGCCGGGTGGAACCCAGACCGTGCCCAGACGGGCAGCGGGCTGACGGGTGGCGGACCGGCACACCCGTTCGAGGTGACTACACCTGCTTGAGCCGTGCTCGCCTGGGCAGCGCCCGCCCGCGCCGTCGATGGCTGAGGGCGCGCCGAAGGCTGACCGTTACCGGTACACGCCGCCACGAGCAAGGCTGCCACCGCCAGCGGCACGAAAACCACACCGTGCCTCATATCCCGACGATACGCGGGCGGGCTCGCCCAGCCGAGTCACGCCATGCACCCGCCCGGAGCGGGCGCCTCCGCGCTCGAGCACATCCTGGGCGACCGGGCGACGATGCCGACGGCCGCCGGGCTGTTGCTCGACCAGACCTGGCGGATGCACCCGGACCTGTGCCGGTACATGCCTTACAACGCGCAGATCAGAGCCATCGAAACAGCCCTAACCGCCAGCGGCCAGACGGGGCTGCGGGTCGAGACCGTGGACAAGTTCCAGGGCCAGGAGGCTCCGGTGGTCATCCACTCGATGGCGATGGTACCCTGGTAGCATTTTCTGGTAGAAGGGTAGATTATGAGCCTTAACATCAAGAACGCCGAGACCCACCAGCTAGTCCAGGAACTCGCCGAGCTGACTGGTGAGACGCAAACAATGGCGGTGACCATCGCAGTTCGTGAGCGCCTCGAGAGGGTGCGGCATCTGCGCGAGGCCGGGCTGGCTGACCGGCTTCTGGCCATCGGCAGGGATACCGCACCTCGGCTTCGCGAACCGTTTCGTACCGCAGATCACGGTGACCTGCTCTACGACGAGCGAGGGCTTCCCGCGTGATCATCGATACGTCCGCCCTCATCGCGATTCTTCGTGCCGAAGATGACGCCAGCGAAATGGCTCTTGCCATCGAGAGGGCACAGGCCCGGAGGATCTCCGCCGCCAGCTATCTGGAGACCGCTGTCGTCATCGACGCGAGCCGCGACCCGATCGCCAGCCGCCGCTTCGACGAACTGGTCGACACCGCCGAACTACGCGTCGAACCGGCGACGCACGACCAGGCTCGTATTGCCCGGGACGCATACCGCGATTTCGGGAAGGGCAGCGGCCACAAGGCCGGCCTGAACTTCGGGGATTGCTTCGCGTACGCCTTGTCGAAGTCCACCGGAGAAGCACTGCTGTTCAAGGGAAACGACTTCAGCCACACCGACATCACACCCGCACTGCCCGCTGCGCCGGAGGATAATTCTGGCTGATTCAGACGCCGAAGGCCGTCCGTGAGTGCGACAGGCCGACCGGGGCGGGCAACCCGACCCGTTCTGGGCCGTCCTGGTCAGGTGCGGTATGCGTCCCGCCGATGCCGGATGGAGTGGATTTCCACGGTGCGCTTGTCCACGTTGATGCGGTAGATGATCCGGTAGGTCCCGCGTCGTGCTGAGTGGTAGCCATCGGAGGGCTCCTCTAGCGGCTTGCCGGTGCGGTTCACTCATGGCGGCGGAACGGTGCCTCGTCATCCTCGGGGGCCGGCTCGTCATCCTCGTCGTCAACGAGCACCGAAGCCGCGGAGCGGGCCGCTTTGCGGGACCAGGCGGCGGCGTCTGCGGTGAGTCCGCTTTGCTCGATGCACCACTGCGTCCACTCCGGCAGCAGCCGGAGCGCCGGGTTGGCATAGTCCGCGAAGTAGCCTTCGCGGATCAGGTGCGCCGCCATCTCGATACGGTGCGGCGAGCAAGCGTAGAACGAGCGCTCGTCCGGACTCTCATGTGGTCCCCACTCGCCAAGGATGGTGCCCGTGGCCTCGGTCACCGCCTCGGGGACGTCATCGTGCCGTGTGGCGTACCAGTCCAGGAACGCATCATCCACATGGCCGGCATCGAACGGGGATGAGACTGCGCCGTTGTCCGCGGATCCGGTGAGGTCGCGGGCACGGCGCCGGAGCCGGTAGTACTCACGGATGAGTTCGCGAGGCTCCCGCCCCTCTAGCACGTCCGCCAGGACTCCGGTCTGCAGGCAGGGGGCCAGCAGGCGGGCGGTCATCCCCGCCGTGCACGGCGACAGTGCCGCGCCGGAGGCTGCTGGGCCGACGGCGTCGCGCCATTCACCCAGCGCGCCCTCGGCCGAGGCGAACACGCCGGCACCGACGACGACGGCGATCCAGCACAAGTCGATGTCCCAGGCATACCAGTGATCCGGTGCGCCCCCGTCGTAGCTGAACGGGGCCGTTAGCAGGAGACGGCTGCCGTAGGCGTCGCGGGCAACTAGGGGTTCCCCCGCCGGCCGGGAACCATCGGCCAGACGGCCGGCACCGGGTTCGAGCCCGCGGTCCGCCAGCAGCTTGGCGACCTGGCCTACTTCGGCCATCGTGGTCTCATAAGGATCCTTGATGTCGGGGAACATCTCGCGGGCGCTCACGGCGGTCTCGCTCACCGCCTCAGCGAGCATCCTGGGTGCCGTCAGAGCCAGCCCGCACAGCAGCGCCCAGAGCTTCTGCCAGTCATCAGCCCCCTGGGCTATCTCCGCGCGCAGCGCCGCCCCGACCTCCTCCGCGAGGGCACGCAGCCACTGGGCTGGATGAAAACCGGTCTCCAGCGACTGCAAGCGATCGTAGAACTCATCACCCACGATCTGGCAGGCCTGCGTCTCCAGATCGACCAGGCGAGACGGCCAGGTGAGGGCTCGCGCGCAGGCGAGAATGCGGTCGTGGGATTCCCGCCACCACGCCGCGGCGGGCGCGCCGCCAGCCAGGCGATAGGCCAGCTCCCGGAGCGCCGCCCGATCCGGATCCGCCCGCGGCTCCCGCGGCGGCTGCCAGAACGCCGACTGGCCCTGGGCCACCCGCTGCTCCTGCAGCTGCCGGGCGCGACGCTGCGGGTTGCCGCTGAGGCCCTGGCGGTGAGTCTTGGGCTTGCGGGAGTTCCGCTTCTTGGAGGACACTCCCGTCAGCGTAGCGGTTCCAGGGGTACTCCCACATGGGCTGGCGGTGGCCGGGGCGCCGCGGAACCTGGTGCTGCTGGGCGACCCGCAGCAGCTCGCCTGGGTTGCGCTCACGATTTCATCGGAGAGCTGGAGAAGCTGCGAGGCAGATGCTGTTCCAGACTGGTCCCAGCGGCACGGGAAGCCGTGTCAGATGCTCTCGATTCCCCGCCGGATAACGAGCCCCCAGCGTCCTCGTTGGTCACGGATCAGTCGCCTTACTGCGGGTCGGCGGTCAGGCGCTGCCTGAAGTGGGCGGCGTAGTCGATGTACCAGTCGAGGACCTGGGGGTTGGCGACGGTGCCGCGGTTGACGGCAGTCGCCTCCGGCGCGCCTTGAAGTAGTCGTTTGACGGGTATTTCGAGCTTCTTGCCGGTGATCGTGGTGGGCACTGCGGGGGCGGCGACGATGTCGTCGGGGACGTGCCGCGGCGAGACCTCGGCGCGGATGCTGCGGCGGATCCGCGTGATCAGGTCGTCGTCGAGGGCGGTGCCGGGGGTGAGGACGACGAACAGCGGCATGTAGTAGTTGCCGTCGGGAAGCTCGGCGCCGATGACCAGGCTGTCGGCGATCTCGGGGAGTGAGTTGACGGCGTTGTAGATGTCAGCGGATCCCATGCGGATGCCACCGCGATTGATGGTGGAGTCGGACCGGCCGTGCACAACGAAGGTGCCGTGCCTGGTGACCGTCATCCAGTCCCCGTGGCGCCAGACGCCGGGAAAGGCGTCGAAGTAGGCGTCGCGGTAGCGGGAGCCATCTGGGTCGTTCCAGAACCGGACCGGCATGGACGGCATCGGCGCGGTGACGACCATCTCGCCGACCTCCCCGATGACGGGCTGGCCCCCGGGAGACCATGCTTCGATGCGGACGCCGAGGTAGGGCGCCTGTAGCTCGCCCGCGTAGACGGGCAGCAGCGGGTTGGTGCCGATGAACGCGGTGCACACGTCAGTGCCACCGCAGTCGGAGCCGAGGAGCAGGTCTTCCTTGACCGCGGCGTAGACCCAGCGCCACGCCGATTCCGGCAGCGGCGACCCGGTACTCATGATGGCCCGCAGTGCCGAGAGGTCGTACCGGTCGACCGGACGGGCCCGGGCCTGCTCGCAGAGGGTGAGGTAGGCGGCGCCGGTCCCGAACCGGGTCACGCGGTGCTCGGCGCAGATGCGGAACAGGGCATCGGGCTCGGGGACGACCGGGCTGCCGTCGTAGGTGATGATGGTCGCCCCCACCGACAGGGCGGCCACGAGCACGTTCCACACCATCCACGCCGTGCTGGCGTAGATGAACACGCGGTCGGCCGGGCCGGTGTCGAAGTGCAGCGCGTGGAATTTGAGGTGTTCGAGCAGGATGCCACCGTGGGAGTGGACGATGCCCTTCGGCAGCCCGGTGGTGCCGGAGCTATAGAGGATCCACAGCGGGTGGTCGAACGGCACCTGCTCGTACGCCGGCGCGGCGTCGCGGGCGACGAGCTCGTCGAACGCCAGCGTCCCGGCGGGCAAGGCACGGCCGGGGTGAAGGTGCCGGACGACGACCGCGTGCCCCACGGTCGGGAGCTGCTGGCGCAATTCGGCCACGACGGGGAGCCGGTCGACCTCCTTGCCCCCGAATCGATAGCCGTCGACCGCGATCAGCACGGTTGGCTCGATCTGCCGGAAACGGTCGATCACGCCCTTGGTGCCGAAGTCCGTGGCGCAGCACGACCAGATCGCGCCGACGCTTGCGGTGGCCAGCAGGGCCACGACCGCTTGCGGGATGTTGGGCAGATACGCGGCGACGCGATCGCCGGGCCGCACCCCGAGGGCGCGCAGCTCGGCGGCTAGTGACGCGACCTGCTTGGTCAGCTCGGCCCACGTCGTCTCGGCGGGCTCGCGACCCTCGGTGAGGCCAATGATCGCGGCACGGTCGTCTGCGCCTTGGCGGAGCAGGTTCTCGGCCCAGTTCAGCCGGGCGCCGGGAAACCAGCGGGCGCCGGGCATGTCCCGCCCGGCGAGCACCGCGGTGGGCTGTACGGAGGCCGCGACGGCGAAGTGAGCCCAGATCGAACCCCAGAATCCGTCCAGGTCATCGACCGACCAGCGCCACAGATCCTCGTAGTCGGCGAACCGCAGGCCGCGCTCGCGCTCGAGCCAACGCAGATACGTCCTCATCCGGGAGGCACGCATCCGGTCTTCGGATGGCGCCCACAGCAGCTCGCGTCCCGTGCCGCTTGTCGTCAATGCCTCATCCTCCTGCCCGGGGATCTCCTCTGTGCCCGGCACGCCGGCCGCCAGGCCGCGGCGGCTGCTGGTCCGGGCAGTGGTCACTCGACGCATGTTCTAAGCGATTTGCGTTCGCGCCCGACACGGATCCTGGCGTCGCGCTGAGGGCGCCGGACGAGTGACTCAAATCCGGGTGGGTGGCGACCGGCAACTGGACTATTCGCCGCCGATGGCCCGATTCGCCGCGATCCGGACTTGCTGGCGGCCGGTTGATCCGGTGCTCGGCTTCGATCACGCGCCAGGGGCCTTAGCCAGGCAGGAGTCGATGGCGCGGAGGATTGCCACGGGCACCGCGCCGACGTCGGAGTCGGATACTTTCGCGAGCAGGATCATCCCTTCCATAGTGCCGATGACCAGGTGAGCAAGCTCGTCCGGATCCACGCCCTCAGCCAGCTGCCCCACCTCGGCCGCGTCCCAGCAGTGCCCGGCCACCCGCTCTTCCAAGCGGGCAAAGACCCCCGCGACATGCTTGCCGGCGGCGTCCTCTGTTGTCGCCAGCTCCACGGCCAGATTGCCCAGCGGGCACCCTACGGCCCGGCCGAACGACTTCACCAGGCTGCGCTGAGCCTCATCCACGACCCCGGCAATCGCCCGGATCTTGTTGACCGGCCCGCGCGCGGCGCGCTCATGCTTGTCCAGCGCTTCCCACATCACCGCGGCGTGGTGGTCAATGACGGCGATCGCGAGGTCGCTCTTGGACGGGAAGAAGTGGTAGAAGCTGCCCTTCTGGACCTGCGCCACTGCGCAGATCTCATTGACGCCGACACTCTGGTAGCTGCGCGCCAGGAACAGGCGCGCGGCCGTGCGGACCATGCGCTCCCTCGTCGACCGGGGCGCCCGGCCGGCAGGCACAGATTCGGCATCATCAAGCGCGGTTGCAGACTTCGGCATGACACGAGGCTAGCTCATACTTGACCGACATGTCTAACGACATATTTTTACTGACTGGTCTCCTAGTCTTGACAGATCGGTCCACTGTCACCATCATGGTCCCTGACGCTGAAGGCTCCGCCCGGACTGAGCTGGAGGCTCCGCCCAGATTGAGGAGTTGGCTGATGACGACCCCAAGGCGAGACTGTTCAGCCGAGCCCCCGACGGGGCCCCGGCGAGGTCCGGGGGGCAGCTGCGCGAGCGCGTCCGAGTCCGCAGCCAACCGGCCGGAGTCGCGAGGAGGACTTGACCAGACGAGTTCGCCCGTGCGATGGAGACCGCAGCCAAGGCGGGCCCGGCGGCGCGGCGGATTAGGCCGGGACGAGCGCCTGCAAGAACTCGTCATCATCCGGCCAGGTGGCAAACGAACCTGTACAGCCAGGAGCTAGGAGTAACTGCCGTGACGAACACGCAAGCAAATTCACCCCACGGTGCCGCGAACCCGCAGTTCCCGTCCCTGTCGGACGACGCGCTCGGCGCACTGCGCCTGGGCTGGCGGTGGGCGAACGTCGAGGATGACTGGACGAGGAACGGCCGCGTCGCGGAGAACTGGGACCGGTGGACCGGCTGGCCGTACATGGCCAAGCTGACCTACGACCTCACGTACCTGGTCCGGCTGATGGGCAAGTACTCCCGGGAGATCCCCGCATGGCGGGAGCTGACCGGATCGGTCGCCGAGCTATGCCTCCACCGGATGTTCCAGTACGGGGCCCTGCACGACTGGGTCGAGCAGGCCGGCCTGGACCCGAACTGCGGCCGCTACCCTTACCTGTACTACAAGCACACGATCCCGCGCGGGTACGCCGGGGTCTACAACGCGCCGGGCTACTGCGGCAACGGCCTGGCTACGGCCATGGCCGGGCTGCCGCAGTCGTTCGGCTGGGCGCCTGTCGACAACCTGGAGGGCAAGCCGCCCTACGTCTACCAGCACTCCCCCGGCGTGGGCCGCCGGTACAACCCCGATCCGGTGTATGCCAACGGCTCCTCCAACATGATGTACAAGGGCTACGCCCTTGAGCAGTTCGCCCAGGTCAAGGCCATTACCGGAACGATGCGCTACGACGGCCCGCAGAAGCTGGTCTACGACGAGGAACTCACCTTCGAGTACAGCGGCCGCGACGTGGCGCGCATCCTGGCCGAGCAGCTGTCCGGCGACGTCGACGAGAACGGCTCCAGCCTACGGATGGGCGTGGACTGCGAGGTCGGGAAGGTGTTCCCGATCTGCGTGTCGGTCGGCGGCCTGGGCATGCAGCTGTTCGACAAGCTCTACGGCACCGACTTCACCCCCGCGTATCTGGACTGGCTGGACTACGGCGCCAAGCACTGGATCGCCGGCGGCCCGGACCCCGACGGCCCGGTCGAATGGTGCGTTCCGTATTACGACCGCGACCTGAACTACAACATGAAGCTGCCCGAGCAGTCGATTCCGCTGTTCTGGACGCAGACGGCCCTGCAGATCAGCGTGCACGACCGCAGGTTCGCCGAGCGCATTTACGAGGGGGCGATCAAGAAGGCTCACGTCGAGCCCGACGGCGCGATGCGGATCGTCCTGGGCCCGGAATTCGTGGGTACCGCCCTCCTCGACGATGTCTGGGGCCAGGTGGCGGCCCTGGCATGCGCGTTCGAGTTCGGCGACCGGGACCGCTTCGACGCGCTGAAGCTGCACATCGACAAGAGCTACGGCCTCACCCGGAAAGACGGCGAGGCCTACTACACGCTCAACCTCGACGAGCCGTGGCCGCGGGGGATCCCGAACCACATCCTGCAGATGACCTGGGCCGGCCAGCCGGGCGATTACAAGAGGATGTACCTCGAGCCCAACACCGCGAAGTTTGGCCAGCCCACCGTCGAGCAGGTGGACTTCCCTAACCTGACCATCCGGCAGGCATACGTCGACGACGCCGGCACGCTGCACGTCGCCACCGACGTCGGCACCCCCGGCGCCGAGGGGCAGCCAACCCGGTTCCGGGTCACCCGGCTCGGTCCCGGGCAGCCTCGAGCGGTCACCCTTCGTGGCCAGGAGTTCAGCGGCTACACGGAGGTCAATTCAACTGAGATCGAGATCAGCACCCAGGTGGGTCCGGAGTACTTCACCATCAGCTAATCGATCACTTGGCCGGTTAGCCCGGGCCGCTGGATCAGCCGACAGCCGATCAGATTCAGCTGAAGAGGGACAGGGAATCGCAACCATGACAGAAGACCTTCCGTCGTCGGCGCCGCCCACCACCGACGGATCCCGCGCGGCACATCAGCCCTCAACGACTGAACACGCCCTCGTCGCACGCGACCTGGATGGGCAGGTGGCCGTGCTGACCATGCAGTCGGCGCCGCACAACCTGCTGGGCGAGCGCTTGATCAGGGAGCTGCTCGCCGCCGTGGACTGGGTCCGGGAGGTGGGTGCCCGGGCCGTGGTGCTGCGCAGCGGGCTCCGGCATTTCTCCGCCGGAGCAGAGATGGAGGCCTTCGCGACGGCGGAGCGCGGGGAGGCCACGGAGCTGCCGCTGCTCGACCTGTTGCAGGCCTTTGATTCGCTGCCCGTGCCCATCGTGGCGAGCGTGAACGGGGTATGCGTGGGCGGCGGGCTGGAGCTGGCCCTGGCCAGCGATCTGGTGATCGCGGCTGCCTCGGCCAAGCTGGGCTCGGTGGAGGTCACCATAGGCTTGGCGCCGTTGATGGGCGCCGTGCAGCGGGTGACGCAGCGGGCCGGGGCGGCGCGCGCCAAGGAGATGGCGATGCTGGGTCGCCGATTCGACGCGCTTACCCTGGAGCGCTGGAACGTCATCAACCGGGTCGTGCCCGACGACGACCTCGTGGCGGCGACGATGACGCTGGCACAGGAGCTGGCCAACGGGCCGGCCGTGGCCTTGGCGTCGATCAAGGAACTCACCTCGATCGCCGAATCCGGCGGGGTTGCCGTCGCCGATCAGAAGATGAAGGCGGTCCAGGCCGGGATATGGCGATCGCAGGACCTCAAGGCCGGCATAGCCTCCCTGACCGAGAACGGGCCGGGCCACGCCCGGTTCCAGGGGCGCTGAGCGATGGCCGGGCCGCTCGCCGGGTACCGCGTCATCGACTTTTCCCGGGTGCTCGCCGGACCGCATTGCGCGAAGACCCTGCTCGACCTGGGCGCCGAAGTCATCAAGGTAGAGCCTCCGCGCGGAGACATGTCACGATCGGCATACCCGCGGCACGGGGAGATCTCCGGCTATTACGCCCAGCAGAACGCGGGCAAGCGCAACCTGAGCATCGATCTCAAGATTCCGGGCGCGAATGAGATCGTGCTGCGGTTGTGCGATATGGCCGACGTCATCGTGGAGAACTTCCGCCCCGGCACCCTGGCCACATTCGGGCTGGACTACCCCGCCGTGGCCGCCCGCAATCCGCGCGTCGTGTACGCGTCGATCTCGGGCTACGGCCAGACCGGCGCGTGGTCCTCACGCATGGCCTACGCCCCGACCGTGCAGGCCGAGACCGGTTTCACCAGGAACACGGCCGCGCAGTTCGGCGGCCAGGGCACCACCGGCGAGGGCCGGCTGCGCTCCGATGCGCTGTCGCACGCCGACGTGTACTCCGGCATGCAAGGCGCGATCGCCGTTCTCGCAGCCCTCGCCGAACGGGCGCGCACCGGCCGGGGCCAGCACGTCGACATCGCCATGGCCGCGGTGATGATGTACGTCAACGAGCGCGTGCACGTCGACTTGTCAGGCGAGGACCTCGGCGCCGAGCGACCCATCCTCGGCGCGGTCGACTGCCCGTTCTTCGTCTCGCCCGACGGGGACACGTTCGTCTCGCCCATGAGCCTGGTCGGTTCCCTCACGTTCCCGTTCTACCTCGCCGCCATGCGTCGCCCGGACCTGGCGGACGATCCCCGCTTCCGCACCCCCGCGCTGCGCCTGGCCAACCTCGCCGCCCTCCACCAGATCGTCCAGACCTGGATCTGGACCTTCGACGACATGGCTTCCCTCGACGCGCAACTCGACGAGGCCAAGATCGCCACCGGCCGGCTGCGGGACATCCGCGGCTTCGCCCAGAGCGAGTTCGCCCGTAGCTGGGAGGCCACCCGGCAGGTTCCCGACCGCAACGGCGGCACTCTCACGATCCCCGGCGCACCATGGCACTTCAGCGCGATCCAAGACGACGGTGGTGACAGCCCGCAAGTTCCAGCCCGGCAAGGTGAGCACAACACCGAGATCCTCACCGAGCTCGGCTACGACGATGAGCAGATCGAGGCTCTGGTGGCCAGCGGCACCCTCATCCAGCCCAGCCGGAGCGTGACGTCTGAAGACGCCGAGCGGATCGGCCCGGCCCGGCGATGATCTCCACGAAGAGCACCAGAGGCCCGGCGGTGCGGCGGGTACTCCTGATCGGCACCTACGACCTGGGCCGCCAGCCCTTCGGCCTGGCATCCGCCGCGGCGTGGCTGGCCGGCGCAGGGTTCGCTGTCGACTGCCTCGATCTGTCCCGCAGCCAGCTGGACGCCGGGGTCGTAAGCCGGGCACACGTCATCGGCTTCTACGTCCCGATGCACACCGCGACGCGGCTGGCGCTGGACGTTCTGACAGGCGTCCGGCAGATCAATCCCGCTGCCCGGATCTGCTTTTACGGCCTGTACGGGCAGGCGAACGCCACGCATCTCCGCGCCATGGGCGCCGATGCCGTGATCAGCGGGGAGTTCGAGGCCGAACTGGTGCGCTTTGTCGAGGGCGTTGCGGCCGCCGGGCCCGGAGCCGACGAAGCCCCCAGCTCAAACCCAGGTCCGGCGGGCTCGGCGCCCGGGCAAGGGCCGGGCACTCACGCCGGGAGCCCGGTCGTCATCTCCTCGCTGGAGAAGCTGACATTCCGGGTGCCAGACCGGTCCGGCCTGCCACCCCTGGCCGATTACGCACAGCTGGCGATCGGCGATACCCATCGCGTTGTCGGTTACACCGAAGCCACCCGCGGCTGCCGGCACATGTGCCGGCACTGCCCGGTAGCGCCCGTCTACCAGGGGCGGGTGCGGGTCGTGCAGGCCGACGTCGTGGCCGCCGACATCGAACACCAGGTCGCGGCCGGGGCTGAGCACATCACCTTCGGCGACCCGGACTTCTTCAATGCCTCAGCCCACGCCATCCGCGTGGTGGAGGCCCTGCACGAACGCCACCCCGCCCTCACATACGACGTGACGATCAAGGTCGAGCATCTGTTGCGGCACAGCCGGCTGCTGCCAGTGCTCGCCTCGACCGGGTGCCTGTTCATCACCACCGCGGTGGAGTCCTTCGATGACCGGGTACTGGGCTACCTCCAAAAGGGCCACACCCGGGCGGACTTCTTCCAGGCAGTGCACCGCTGCAGGGAGGCCGGCGTCGCCCTGAATCCCACGTTCGTCGCATTTCACCCCTGGACGACGCAGGCGAGCATCCTCGACATCTTCCAAGCGCTGGAGGACCTCGAACTGACCGGAGCCGTCGCCCCGATCCAGCTGACGACGCGGTTGCTCGTGCCGGAAGGCTCTCTCCTGCTCGACCTGCCCGAGCTCGCCGGGGCCTTCGGGGCATTCGACGCCGAGCGCCTGGTCTACCCGTGGGTGCACCCTGACCCGGCTGTGGACGGGCTGCATGGGTCCTTTGAATCTGCGGTCGCCGAGGCCACCCGCAAAGGCTTGGACAGATACGAAACCTTCGACCGCCTCCACGAGCTCGCCGGCGGCACACGACGTCCGCGGTCACACGTCGAGGCCAGGCCAATCCCCCAGTTCCTTGAGCCCTGGTTCTGCTGCAGCGAACCCGTCGGCGAGCTCCTCAGCGGCTGGTCGGTTCCCGAGCGGCGGATCTCGTGACCGCTGCACCACGCCGGCCGGTCTCGTCGCCGCCAGCCCGGCGGCCCGTCAACCGGCGAGCCGCTGTTCACAGATCATAGGAAGAAGATCACATGTCCGAGGCAAGTCAGAACAACAGGGTGGCCGACTTCCTGGCCACGACCGGAACGCTGTTCATCGGCGGTGAGCGCCGCGGGGCGCTGTCCGGCCGGACGTTCGACACGCCCAACCCCGCGACCGGCGAGAGACTGGCCACGGTGGCCGAGGGCGGCGCGGAGGACATCGACCTGGCCGTCACGGCCGCGCGCGTCGCGTTCGACGACGGGCCGTGGCGCGCGTTGACGCCGTCCCAGCGCGGCAAGATCCTCTGGCGCATCGGCGACCTGATCGAAGATCACGCCGAGGAGCTCGCCGAGATCGAGTCCCTGGACAACGGCAAACCACGCCTGCAGGCGCAGTTCGCCGACGTCGCCGTCGCCGCCGAGCTGTTCCACTACATGGCGGGCTGGTCGACCAAGATCGACGGCAGCACCTTGACCCTGTCCACCCCGTACGCGCCCGGGGCGCAGTTCCACGCCTACACGCTGCGCGAGCCGCTCGGCGTGGTCGGCCAGATCATCCCGTGGAACTTCCCGCTGATGATGGCGGCCTGGAAGCTCGCCCCGGCGCTGGCGACCGGCAACACCGTCGTGCTCAAGCCGGCCGAGCAGACCCCGCTGTCGGCGCTATACCTGGCCCACCTGCTGGTGGAAGCGGGCCTGCCCGACGGGGTCGTCAACATCGTGCCCGGATTCGGCGAGACCGCCGGCGCCGCGCTCGCCGCGCACCCCGCGGTCGACAAGATCGCTTTCACCGGGTCCACCGAGGTCGGCAAGCTGATCCTGCGCGCCGCGGAGGGCAACCTAAAGAAGGTCACCCTCGAACTCGGCGGCAAAGCCCCCAACGTCGTCTTCGCCGACGCCGACCTCGACGCGGCGATCAAGGGCGCCGCGGACTCGATCTTCTTCAACCAGGGCCAGGTCTGCTGTGCGGGCTCCCGCCTCTACGTCGAGGGCAACGCCTACAACGACGTCGTCGCCGGGGTGTCCGAGATCGCCAGGGCCATCAAGGTCGGCGACGGCCGCGACCCCGACACCCAGATGGGCCCGCTGGTCTCGGCCGAGCAGCTCGAGCGCGTGTCCGGCTACGTCGGCTCCGGCCTGCGCGACGGGGCGAGCGCCGCAGCGGGCGGCACCGCCCCGGGCGGGGCGGGCTACTACTACCCCCCGACGGTGCTCACCGACACCCGCCCCGACATGAAGGTCGTGCGCGAGGAGATCTTCGGCCCGGTCGTAGTCGCCGACCGCTTCGACGACCCGGGCCAGATCGTCGCGACCGCGAACGACTCGATCTACGGTCTCTCCGCGGGCATCTGGACCCGGGACGTCTCCAAGGCACACAAGTTCGCCCAGGCCATGCAGGCCGGCACGGTGTGGGTCAACTGCTTCAACATCCTCGACGCCTCCCTGCCCTTCGGCGGCTACAAGCAGTCCGGCTGGGGCCGCGAGATGGGACACGAGGTCCTCGACGCCTATACCCAGACAAAATCCGTCGTCATCAGCCTGTGAGCCACCGCAGGCGCGACCCGCCTGATCCCGCGTCACCCCGGCCCGTTCCACCCCGGAACTCGCCTCAATCCCGGGAATCCAGTTCACGCCCGCAGCCCGTTCCGCCGCCACGAGAGGAAAAATGATGAGCAACGCGAAACTCGTCGTGCTCTACCCGCAGCCCACCGACCCAGATACCTTCGAAAAGGCCTACGCCACCGAGCACATCCCCCTCATGCAGGAGAAGTTGAAGGGCATGAAGGTCGTCGTCACCAAGATGCTGGGAACGCCCGCCGGACCACCCCCGTATTTCTACCTGGTCGAGATCTACGCCCCGACCATCGACGCGATCAAGACCTTCCTCGGCACCCCTGACGGCCAGCAGGTCGCAGCTAACGCCACACGGATCTCGACCGGTGGGCCGCCGGCCGTGGTGTTCGCCGAGGATGACACCTACCAATTCTGATCTCAGCCGGAATCTTGGCATGCCGACAGGCGCATCTCGCCCTGGGCGCGCCTAGATGGTGTCAGCCCTGTGAACCGATGACATGGCGGCGCTCCAGCAGCGCCGCCGCTGCAGAACCTACCCCTGACTTACCAGGCAATGCCCGTCTGAGCATTGCCTCTGCCGTCACGAAGAAGGAGATGTTTTGGCTTACAACGAGCTATCGACTCTGTTGTGCGACAGCGTTGGCATACAGCACCCGCCCGTCGCGCTGGCCTTCGTCGATCAAGAGCCGGACGGGATCACTACCACAAGCCAACGTGCGCCATCAAGCTGCTCGTTCTGGCGCACAGCCGAGAGAGAGGTCTTCTACGCGTCGGCTGCCGACCACGGCGGATGCGCCGTCGGCGCCTATGTCATGGGATTCCCGCTCGCAGAGGAGACAGCCGGGGAACTGGCGGCCGCACTGAAGCTGATGGCAGAGGTCGGGTACGTGCCTGAGAGCGAGGTCGCCAGCATTCCCAAGGCCGCCAGGTCCGGCGCCGGCGTCGTCTACGGACCGCTGGCGGACTTCCCCCTCGAACCCAGCGCCGTGCTGGTGTGGGTGACCCCGGCGCAGGCCATGGTGCTAGAGGAGGCGCTGAAGACGACCGCCTGGAAGGGCACGCAGGCTGACGGACCGAGTGTATTCGGCCGCCCCGCATGCGGGGCTATGGCGCAGGCGGTCAACTCCCGCAACAGCGCCTTCTCACTCGGCTGCGCTGGAATGCGCACCTTTACCGAGATCCCGCCCGAGCTGGGCCTGCTCGTAATCCCCAGCGCAGCGCTACCAGCGCTCGCGGCCGATCTGCAACAAATCCAAAGCGCGAATACCAAGATGCTCGATTACTACAAAGCAAGGCAACGCGCCTTCGCATAGTCCAACAGGACCGGTCACAGCCTGCAATTGCGGCCGGCCGCCGCCCGCAGGATCCCGCCGATAACGTCATGAGCGCCGGGGCCGCGGGTGCTGTTCCGCTTCTTCCGCACCGTCGTGTGCCCTGTAGGCGGCCCGGCGGCAGGGCATCCCCAGGTCGCCGGGACCGGCGGGACCGGCGGGCACTGGACCGCGAAGACGGCCCTGTCTGATGTAACAATTTTGGTTCCATTGACTGGAGACCCGGCCACGAAAGGACTTGGCGATGTCTCAGCTCCACTACGAGACCCTTCTGGTACGCAGGGAGGGCCTGACGCGGGATCTGCCCGCGGGCGACAACGAGGACCTGCGCTGGGTCGCGAACTCAGCGACCTTGATCTTCGGCGACCATGACGCCGTGCTGGTCGACACGTTCACCACCATCGAGCAGAACGAACGCCTGATCGAATGGGTCAAGGCGCACGGGCGCAACCTGACGCACATCTACCTCACGCACGGCCACGGCGACCACGTCTACGGCATCGGGCAGCTGCTGCAGGCTTTCCCCGGTGCTCAGGCGGTGGCGACGGCGGGAACGGTCGCCGAGGCGCGCCTCCAGGCCAGCGACGAGTACCGCGACGGATTCTGGGGCCGGCTGTTCCCCGGCCAGATCCCGCAGCCGGTGATCCCCGCCGAACTAGCCGGCGACACCATCCGGCTTGAGGAGCACGAGCTGCGGGTCATCGAGGCGGGGCACACCGACACCACGGGGACGACGGTGCTGTGGTGCCCGGACCTGCGGCTGATCGTGGCGGGCGACGTGGTCTACAACCACACGCACATGTATCTCGCGGAGACCACGACGACCTCGCGTCAGGAGTGGATCGCGTCCCTCGCCAAGCTCAAGGATCTGGACCCGCTGAACGTTGTCGCCGGCCACAAGCAGCCCGACTACGACGACGACCCGGTGAACATCGATGAGTCGATCCGCTACCTGACCGACTTCAACGCCGTCGAGGCGCAGGCCACCACCGCGACAGAGCTGTACGAGGGCGTATTGCGCAACCACCCCCGGCGCGCGAACCCTGGGTCGCTCTGGGGCGCAGCCAAGCTCTTCAAGGCCGCATAGGACGGGCACGCACGGGGCTCTCGGGGTTGTCGGCAAGTTCGGAGTCGGGCTGAAAGACGCCCTCGCCACCTTCGACCGGCACCGGATCGACGTCACCATCAGGAGCCGCCATGGCGACATCACCACCGGCAGGCAGGCCAAACACGGTTTCTCCGACATCAAGACGCTGCACGCGCTTATCTTCGATCCGGCTGACCCTGGCTTTACCGGAACCGAGTTCATACTGCATGGCAACGCACTGACTGAAGTGCAGGTAGAGCAGGCCAAAGCCCTGTTTCTCCACTATGCCTGTGACGAGCTGACCTCCAGGCGCCTCGCTCTCTTACGGTCATGTCACCTGGGCGAAAACGGCCGGGGTGCAGCAGGACCTCGGGCATACCCCTGCTCAGACGCTCTCGATCCGCAACTCCGCACGGGCAGCTTCCGCCACCTTCCGGATATGCGTGACGTTCGAGGTCACGATGGCGTCCCCGCGGCGGATGGCGCCTTCTACCACGGCCACATCGACGATGTCATCGTGGCCGGACTTCCCGGCCAGCACGCCGATCTGCCGGGCAAGATCCTCGCTCATCGGCTCGATGTCACACATGCGAAGGAAACGGACCAGGCTCGCCTGCCGGGAACCTCCCCGCCACGCCTCAGCGAGCACCGGGGCAGGGACCGCGGGAATCACCTCCTCGGCGAGGTAGCCCGCGTGCAAGGCCCACATCCGCCGGTTGTTGCGCTCCGCAGCGACCAGCGCGCCCGTATCGTAGGTGACACCACCCATGACAGTAATCCGGTCAGGCGGAGCGGCGCTCGCTTGGGGCGGCGGGAGCCCGGCCGAGCGAGGAACGCGCCCGCGCGAGCCCGTCAGCCAGCTCGGCTTCGGTCAGCGGGCCGTTCTCCCGCTCCCACTCGGCGATCGCCTGCCGTCCCGCCTCGAGCTTGAGCCGGTGAGCTGCCGTCTGCGCTAGCCACGCGCTGAACGTGGTCCCCTCCGCCTTGGCGGCCTGCTCGACGGCCCGGGCCAGGTCAGGGGGCAGCGATACCGAACGCTTCTCACGCTGAGCCATGACACGATGGTAGCACAGTAGGTAGGACACGTGCCGGATTTGTCCGGCCGACGGAATGCGCCGCAGTCTCCTGACACCAGCCGGATGCCGGGGCGGGCACGGTCCCTGGATCGGCGTTCCCCCAGGATGGCGAGCCTGCGCAGGTGGGGCGCGGGGGTTGCCGGGCAAGCAGAGCCACCGTCGGGCCGAGGTGGGCTAGGACTATGGGCATGGAGTTCTTCTGCTACCACCGCGACCGGCCCGGCTCCCTGGTACTACGCGACGAACTGTGCGAAGAGCACTGGGCCTATATGGACCAGTACGCGAAGACGATGATCGCCCGGGGCCCGACCTTCGCCGACGACGGCGACACCCCCACCGGCAGCGTGCACATCGTCGGCCTGCCCGATCCGGTCGCTGCCCGCGCGTTCGCCTTCGACGAGCCGAACTACCAGGCCGGCGTGTACCGGGACGTGCTGCTGCGCCGGTGGCGCAACACACTGGGGCGCACCATGTGGGACTTCCCCGGCGGCCGGGCCGGCGGCAACCGGTACCTGGTGCTCGGCCTCGGCACGGGGCAGGCCGCCGACCTCGCCGTGCCACCCGGCCAGGACGAGCTGACCGCCTACGGGCCGCTGCTGTCCGACGACGACACCACCTGGCTGGGAACGGCGGCGCTGATCCGGGCGCCCAACCCGGACACGGCACGCGCCATCCTGACACCCGATCGGTACGCCGACATCGAGGTGCACAAGTGGCAGTTCGGCGGACGACCGTAGTATGCGGTCTGTCGAGCGGCTCCCGTCCGCTCACGTGGGTTTCACCGAAGTCCTTGATCAGCTCAATGGTGCTGGCGAGGATTCCCGCAGCAGCGGGCCGTCCCAGATGCTTTCCTGCTTGGTCGTCGGAGTGCCCGGCTTCCAGGCGCGGCCACTGGGGGATGGGGCGTCCAGCCGTCCGTGTTGGCCAGGTACTAACGGAGCTCGTCCGCGCGGCCGGGGAAGAACTCCTCCAGGAACGACTGGGCGTCGCCGAACGTGTGCGCGGCCGCCTCGGCGGCCTGGTCCAAGGGTCCGGCCTGCGCCTCCCGAAGGACCGCAGAGGCGAGGAGGACGGCTTCGCGGTAGTGGTCCCGCACGGCGTCGCGTCCCTCCAGCACGGCGATCAGCAACGCGGCGCCGGGCGGCTCGACGGCGAACAGGATGCGGATGCCGCTGTCGGCGGGCGCGCCCGGCCGGAGCTCCATCAGGCCCTCGGCCGGCGCCTCCAGGTCCAGCTCCTGTTCGATCTGGCCGGTGATCTCATCAAGCCTGACCGCCGCCCCGGCGGGATCGTCCGGCCGGACGGCATATTCGCCGGCGTCTTGAGCCTGCTCGATCAGCTGCTCGGCCCGGGCCGCCGTATAGGCCGCCTTCAGGACTACCTTCCTGGTCCGGAAGGCGTCGACCCGCATCTGCTCCCGCTGGGACTCTACGGTCAGCTGCTCCTCCGCCTCGATCGCCGCGGCGAGCCGCTCCCGCAGCCCTGCGGGGGCCGGCGGCGGCTCCAGCTCGGTCAGCTGGCGCTCGATGTCCTTTCTCTGCATCGCCACCTGGGCCACACGACGGCGCATGGCACTCATCGATTCCAGCCGGGCCTGATAGTGCCGTTCCAGGGCCGGCAGCAGCTCGTCTGGCCGCAGCCGGCCCGGCGCTACGGCGGTCACCAGCGGGGGGCCGAGACGGTCACCGCCGTCGGCCAGGGCGGCCAGCGCCTGAGCCGCCAGCACGGCGGCCGACGGGTCGCTGCCGCGAAGCTCAGCCAGCCAGTCGTAGATCTCCGCGGACATCTGCAGCCGATAGCCCATAACCACCTCCACACCCCGGCCCTAGGCTACGGCCACGGGCCCCTTCTGACGCACAGGTACGCGTCGGCGTTTGACTTCAAGCGCTCGAGGCGCTCGGCTGCCTGCGCGCGACTGGCGTGGGCATCGAGGACATGCGCGGATACCGCCGCGCCGAGCTCACCCCGTTCGGCAAAATTACGGTCGAAGGCGTCGCGGACCGATGTGAACCGCGGGTCGCAGGTGCCCTCCACCGCGGCACGGCGGCCCGGCCGGCTCAGCTGGCCAGGCCACGGCGCAGATCACGTCTCCAGCGTGTATCAAGTTCGCGCTGGCATGCTCCGGCTAGCAAGGGCCGCATCGCGGGCACGCACTAGGAGGGGATGGCCGCGCGGCGGCCCTGGGGTCTTCCGGCTTGGCCGGACGAGGGGGGTACTGATGCGGATCTTGCTTGTTGCCAGCAGCTACAACAGCATGACGCAGCGCGTGCATGCCGAGCTGGCTGACCGGGGGCATGAGGTGTCCGTCGAGCTGGCGCTGGGCAATGAGGTGATACGTGAGGGGGTTCGCTGCTGGGATCCGGATCTGGTCATCGCGCCGATGCTGACCACGGCGATTCCCGAGGACATCTGGTCGACTCACCCCTGTCTTGTCGTTCACCCGGGGCCGCGGGGTGACCGGGGGCCGTCCTCGCTGGACTGGGCGATCATGGGCGGTGCCGGGCGGTGGGGGGTCACGGTGCTGCAGGCCAACGCCGAGATGGACGCCGGTGACATCTGGGCCAGCGCGGAGTTCACGATGCCCGGCTGCGCCAAGAGCTCTGCGTACCGCACCGAGGTGGCGGACGCCGCCGTGGCGGCGGTGCTGCTGGCCGTAGACCGGTTCGCGTCCGGCCGGTACCGCCCTGAGCCGCTGGATTACAGCCGCCCGGACGTCTTCGGGCGGTGCCGTCCGCCGTGCCGGCAGGCCGATCGCAGGATCGACTGGGCATCTGATCCCGCCGGCGCGGTGCTGGCGAAACTGCGGGCGGCCGACTCCAGTCCCGGCGTCCTGGACATCATCGGCGGCGCCGAGTACTACCTGTTCGGCGCGTACGAGGAAGACGAGCTGCGCGGGGCGCCAGGGACGATCGTGGCCCGGCGAGACGGCGCGATCTGCCGGGCGACTGCCGACGGGGCGGTCTGGATCCCGCAGCTGCGCAGCCGCCCGGCGCCGGGCGGCCCGAAGACCTTCAAGCTGCCGGCCACGCTGGCGCTGCGCGGGTCCCTAGCCGGCGTGCCGTACGTCCCCGCGCCGCTGATGCCGCCGCCGGGCCGGCGCACCTACCAGCAGATAAGCTACCGCGAGTCCGGCGGCGTCGGCTACGTGGAATTCGCTTTCCCTGGCGGTGCCATGAGCACCAGGCAGTGCCGACGGCTGCTCGCCGCCTGGCGGCACGCCCAGGCCCGCCCGGTGAAGGTGATCGTGCTCGGCGGGCCGCGGGACTTCTTCGCCAACGGCATCCACCTGAACGTGATCCAGGCCGCCGATGATCCCGGCGAAGAATCCTGGCGCAACATCAACGCCATCGATGACCTGGTAGAGGCGATCTTGACCACCACCGGGCAGCTCACCGTGGCGGCGCTGGCGGGCAACGCCGCGGCCGGCGGCCTGATGCTCGCCCTGGCCGCGGACCAGGTTCGGTGCCGGGCCGGCGCGGTCCTGAACCCGCACTACCGGCTGATGGGCCTGCACGGCTCGGAATACTGGACCTACACCCTGCCCCGCCGCGTCGGCGCGCAGGAGGCCGCCCGGCTCACCAGCGCGTGCCTGCCCGTGACGCCCGCCTCAGCCCTGCGAACCGGCCTGGTCGACAAGGTCATCGGCAGCGACCCGGCCGGCTACCGCGCGCAGGTGGCGGCCCTAGCTGAGCAACTGGCAACCAGCCCCGATCACGCAGCGCGGCTGGCCGCCAAGGCCCGGCGGCTGGCCGCGGACGGCAGACAACGGCCGCTGGCCGCCTACCGGGCCGCCGAACTGGCCATCATGAGCCGCAACTTCACCGGCCCCGGCGAACCGTACTCCCGGCTGCGCCAGGCCTTCGTTTACAAGGACAAGCCCTCCTACACACCACCCCACCTCGCCCGCCACCGCACCGATCCCGGGTCCGCCCACCCCGGGTGGTCCAGGGCACGGCAGACAACCGCCGTCCTGGCCCGGAGCACCACCGGGTCATTGTCGGCGTAGACGATCCGCGCGTCCGGCGAGACCGCCTGTGCCACCTCGTGGTGCGGCACAGAGGCTTGTCCCCCGTTCTGAAAGGGACGTAGCGTGGGGATACCCGCTACCGCAACCCTGCGCGATGTTCTGGCGAGCTGCATCGAAACGGCACGGCCGGATTCCTGAAGGGATGAGAGAGTGGGGGTATGTCCGGACTCAGGCAAAACTCCCGCGTTGCGGACGACGTTGACCGACCTCAGCAGCTTCAGGCCCGCCTCACCCAGGTGCCGTCCTGGTCAGGTGCGGTATGCGTCCCGCCGATGCCGGATGGAGTGGATTTCCACGGTGCGCTTGTCCTCGTTGATGCGGTAGATGATCCGGTAGGTCCCGCGTCGTGCTGAGTGGTAGCCGTCGAAGGGTTCCTCCAGCGGCTTGCCGGCGCGGTGCGGGTTGGTGGTAAGAGGCCCGTCGATCGTCTCCATGGCGGCAACGGCGACATCGAGCGGCAGGTTCTCGTGCAGGTTGCGTCGGGCCTGGCGGGAGAAGATGACCGTGTAGGGCAGTGAGGTCTCAGGGCCGGGGGTTTGCGGCTCGCCGCTCACGGTGTTCCGCGGCGGCGCCGGTCAAGCTCGGCGCGGACCTGCCCGGCGTCGAAGGTGTCGCCGGCGGCGAAATCTTCGCGGGACTGCCGCAGGTCGGCAAGCGTTTCCTCGTCGCTGAGGATGTCCAGGGTCTCTTGCATGGACTCGTATTCGGCGACCGAGATGAGCATGACGTCGGCGCGGCCATTGCGGGTGATGGTGAAGTGATCGTGTTCGCGGGCGACCCGGTTGGCAAGTTCGGCGATCCGGGCCTTCGCTTCCGTGATGGGGATGGTCTCCACAAAGACCAGTATAAAGACCGGTCTCAATTATAGCCAGTAAAAAGGCTCAGATAGTCGACGGCGGGCAGTAGCCGCGGAACCGGGATCCAACCAGCCTATGGAATCATCAGGGCTACCACCTGCACGCATTCGAGACCGGATGCGGTGAGTGGATGTCCACGTCCCCTCCTGTGAGCGCGACGGCTGACAGGGCAAGCAGCCGACCCGTTCGGTACAAAAGAACGGCCCAGTGCCGGACCTTCACCCGTGAAGGCGCACCGACCTGGCCGAGCTCAATCGATCGCTGCGGCGCAACATCAACAGCGCCCGCAGTTACTGCCCTCCCATCGAGCTAACCTTCAGGCGCCTCACCGCCTGAAGGTGCTCGCCAGGCGCCGGAGCCGGTAGTACTAACGGATGAGTTCGCGAGGCTCCCGCCCCTGCAGCACGTCCGCCAGGACCCCGGTCTGCAGGCAGGGGACCAGCAGTCGGGCGGTCATCCCCGCAGTACACTGCTCCGCCGCCGCGCCGCCACCAGGGCTTGAGGCATCGTCGTTCGGCCTCAATATTGTCAGCGGGCGGGACGGTGGCGGCGCTACGGTCTCGGGCCGGAGCGGAGGGGGCGGCTGCGGCCTGGATTCTGATGGGTCGCCTTCACTACGGCGGCGAAGGCCGCCCACTGCTCCGGGGCGAAGGCCAACTGAGGCCCATCCTGGTCTTGCGAGTCGCGGACGGCGATCATGATGCCTGTTCCGGCCACTTCGACGCAGTTGCCGTTGCTGAAGCTGTAGGTGGACTTGCGCCAGCCAACGCTGGGTAGGCCGGTGTTCTTCATCCTGCACTTCCTCTCGCTCAGGTCTGCGTCACGAAGATGTTCAAGCATGAGAATATATCATCGAATCTCATCGTCTTCCATGAGAAACTCGCCGCCGACCGACCGTTTCGCGGTGTCTTGGATGCGGACGGCGTTGAATATCAGGCCGTCGGATAGGTCTCCTCGTCGCAGATGAGAGCGGATGGCATCTGTTACTCCGGGCGTTGCGTAGCAGGGTTAGCACCTGGTCCGTCGAATAGCTGGCAACCACCGGCTCGTGGGCGGCTCTCAACGTCGCAACGTAGCCCGGCCGCGGTCCGTGGCCCCTTGGCCGTCTTCCGCGACCTCGGGCCTGCTGGGAGCACGAGATCACTTCTCTACGGCATTGGCTCATGACCGCTGTGCACGGCTGCCGAGGATAGGGTGTTGACTCGATCTGACGGGCAGAGCGAGGCTGGGGTGTCGCCGCGGTGAAGCTGCTCACACGGGGCAGCAGCCAGGTATGTATGTACGTATGTATGTCCCCATCTCAGTGGACGTCCGGCAGAATTCTGTATCCCGTGGAGTTGACCGAGTGACCGAGCACCTTGACAATCCATCATTGATATTCCGGACCGCGACTGAGGTTGCGGAACTCGATTTCCCCGCGGAGGATGCCGGCGCCGCGGGGAAGCGGGCGGTCTGGTCTGGTGCCATAGCTCCTGGCTGGGACATTGCGGCCAACGCGAACGGCGGGTACCTCATGGCCATCGTCGCCCGTGCACTGAGCGCCGCGCTCGATCGTCCCGACCCGGTGACCATCTCGGCTCACTACTTCTACCCGGGAAAGCCCGGTGACGTAACGATCGAGACCCGGGTCCTGAAGCAGGGCCGGAGCTTCAGTTCTGGCACTGCCGTGCTCCTTTCGGAAGGACGAGCGCTGTTGAGCTGCATCGGAACCTTCGGCGACCTCACCAAGGTGTCAGGGCCGGAGATCATCGACCAGGGCCCCCCAGTGATGCCGGATCCTGATGACTGCCTGCCTGTGGTGGCAACAGACACTTTCCCGCCACCGTTTATGGGGAAAATCGAGCTCCGCCTGCATCCAGAAGACGGCCAGTTCCTCCTGGGCAAACGCACGGGACAAGCGTTGATGCGCGGCTGGTTCCGGCTTCGTAACGACGAACCGGCCGACACCATCGCTCTTTTGTGTGCAGTCGACGCCTTTCCGCCAACAGCCTTCAACGCCGATTTTCCGGTGGCGTGGACACCCACAATTGAACTCACCGTGCACGTTCGCGCCCGGCCCGAACCGGGGTGGTTGCGATGCAAATTCGCCACGCACTTTGTGACCGGCGGTTTCCTTGAAGAGGACGGCGAAATCTGGGACTCGACCGGGCGTCTTGTCGCCCAGTCGCGCCAGCTCGCCCTGGTACCGCGCGGTCACACGGCGCCAGCGCCACAGCAGCCTGCGTGACCGAACCGAGCCGCTGCGTGTCAGTGGCTGACCCCGGAGGCCGACAGGCGATCCGGCCCTACAGGGGTCTGGCACGAGGGCAACCCGTACGCCCGCCCGGCCGTGATCATTGTGGCGCCAGGCGGCCCCGCTGAGGCGCTACCCGTCCTCAACTAGTTTGTCCAGGATCACGTCGCGGCTCAGTCCTTCGGCCGCCAGCCGCAACGCCTGCTCGGCAAGCTTCAGCTGGTCACCTGACCACAGGTTTTCGGCGACAGCCCGGTAGGCTCCCCACTGCTCGTGGGGGATCCCGCGTCCGGCCAGATAGAGTTCGGTGATGCGGGCGCGTCCGGCTGGTTCGGCGGGGTCGAGGATCTCCGCTCCTGCTGCCCGGTTATGGGGGAGCGGGATGGCGAGGTGCCGCGCCTGCAGGGCCCGCTGGCAGCGGGGGTCGTCGGAGATGACGTCGTCGGGCAGGTCCTGGAAGTACCGGTTGTGCGGCGTCTGGCTGGCGGTGGCGAGTGCTGACGGGAACTCGCGCAGGTCGTCTTCCAGCTCGGACAGGAAGCGGCGGCGCAGGCGCTTCGGCAGGTCGGCGCGATCGGCGGTCCACTGCGCCCACGCCCGGATGACTGGCGGCACGTCCGCGGCCACCCGGGCCGGCAGGACCAGATGCGTCGGTATCACGTCCCGCAGGAGCCGCCGGAACAGGAGCGGCCCGGGTCGCAGCGGATCCGTGCCGAGATAGTCCGCGCAGAGCATGACGAGGTCCCGTGGCAGGAACCGGGCGACTGCGCTGGTGAGGTCCCGGCTCTGCGGCGCGCGGGAGAACTCCGCGATCAGGCGTTCCCGTTCCTCCGGCGGCCACAGGGAGGCGACGGTTCCGGTCGCGAGCTCCGGCACGTGAGCCAGGTTCCCGGCACCGGTGGCGAGCACCCGGACACGCTGGCGCGCCAGGCCGGTCAGCGCGCAAGTGCTCCGGAAGTCCTGGGAGTCGCGTTTCGCCCACGGGGCCGGGCCGTGCTGGGCGAGCGCGTCAAGGCCGGCTCGCAGCAGCCTGGCGGCCTCGGGCGGGGGAACGTCGCGCAGGTCGACGCTCATGTCGCTGGCCAGCTTCAGGGCATCCTTCATGGCCCCGGCGTCCATGCCGCCGCCTGCCAGGTCGACGGCCGCTAGCGAAGACACCGCGCTATGCCAGATCGGGTCAACGCGCGCGAGAATGGCATGCCGATCCGTCCCGGCGGGATAGCTGAACTCGCACAGCAGCGAGGTGGATTCCCCGTACGGGTCGGTCGCCGTCCAGCACTTCCCGGGCACTGCCTGGCCCAGTTCGGCTGCCCAGGCGGGAGCGGCACGGTCGGCCGCGTCCGCCAGGGTCCTCGCATGATCCCGAACCACGGGATCCGGTCCCACCACCGCGAACGCGCGCAGGATGCCGATGCCATGCGGAGTGCCGCCGACGGCGAGGGCGTCGCAGATGTCGAGGCACGCGTCGCGGAGCCTGTCACCGGTAAAGCCGGCCTGCGGCATCAGGCTGGTTGCCGAGCTGAGTACGGCCTCCGCGTCGTAGGCGGTGGCCACCCGGTCACGGTCGGCGAACGCCTCCGTGAGCCTGCCGGCCGTTGCACCGGCGTCCGCGGCCGACAGCAGGCGGAGCCGGAGGGATTGGATCCGTTCTTCGGTCCTGCGCTGCTGGATCGCCCGCCGCTGCGCTGCCTGCCGCCCCGACTGCGAGCTCTTCTTCTTCCTGTCCTTGCCCTTACCGCCCACCAGACGAGAATGCCACAGCCTGCCCAGTCACTCACCCGAATGATGTCATTACGCCGCCGTCCCGGCGCTCTCGCCACCTCGGCTGCCGGATCGGGCTGTCCCCGCCACGGTAGGGAATCCGGAGGAGTCGCAGGGATCACTTGGTCCAGCCACAGTCGGCTGCGAGTCTCTGCGCCGTATTGACGAGGGTGCGGATCGCCGGTGAGGTGATCTCGTTCTGACACACGGGACGCGAGACACAGGCACTGCCATGGGGCCAGGACGGGGAAGTCGTCTTGGCGGAGACGATACTACCTGGGTAGGATAGCTGCCGTGACCAAGCTTTCCGTCAGCCTTCCGGATGACCTCGTCCAGGATCTTCGGGCCGTGGCTCACGACAACATGAGCGCGTTCGTCACCGCTGCCGTCCGCCACGAACTTGACCGCCGGCGCCTCTTCGCCTTCGTTGACGAACTTGCGGACGAGCTGGGTCCTATTGATGAAGCCGAGGTGGCAAAGTATAGCGAGCTGTTCGCCAGCACTGCCGCGGTCACGCCAGAGCCCAAGACCGCTTCCCGGTGACGGTTCTGATCCTGGACACCAGGGCGCTGGAGGTCGTAGCCGACCCGAAGGCTGACATCGGCGCGGCTCGGCGCATGCGCGACATCCTCACGTCCGCGGCCCGGATGGGTATACCCGTCCGGGTGCCTACGGCAGTGCTGGCCGAGGCATACTGCGGCATTCCCGCCGACGCCGCGCTCGATCGCGTGCTGGGACGCGGCATCCGGCCGATCACGATGGGGCAGTCTATGGCCCGGCTGGCTGGCGGCCTCCGCTATCGCGACCGGCTGGACTCATGCCGTACCGTCGACGCCCTCGTCGTCGCGGCCGCGATACGCCTTGGCGGCGGCCTCGTCGCGACCAGTGACCCGGACGATCTGCGGTCTCTCGCTCGCGAGCATCCCAACATCAAGGTACAGCCTCTTTCTTGACACTGGCTAGCGCACGTTACGACTCAACCGCGCGACACATTGCGGCTGGCACTGCCACGCAAGCGTCAGCGAGCCGGAGAGCGCCGACCGCGTGACAGCACCTTGCCTGCTGCCCTGGTATTTCCAGCGGGCAAGAAATGTCGATGTCCGGGCTCCGTCTTGCCGACGCCATAGACATCCTGCTGGCGCCGAGGGGCAATCGTGCGGAGACGCAGAGCCGTCCCGCCAGCGGTCAGGCGCCCTGACTCACAGCTGTCGGGCAGCCCAGGCCTGCAGGCCCTCGTCGGTGAGCAGCAGGGCGAACGCCTCGTCAGCGGCGCCGAGGAGGGGCGCGTCCCAGCCCAGCCGGGCAGGGACGATCGGCGGCGGTGGTATCGCGCCCCCCGATCCCGGACAGACGACGATCGCCATTGCCGTCGCGACGCGGGCCTCTCCCGAGTACCGGACGAGGTTGTAAACCGGTCCGGGCAGACCGCCCGCAGGCTGGTTGGTGGCGAACCAGCGCAGTGGCGCGTTGCCGTGCGCGGGTGGCACCGGCCGCGAACCGCCGAGATCCCGCAGGCCAGCGTGGTACAGCGCCGCGACCGGGTAGTGCGGCCGTGGATACTCCCCATGACGTTCGAGGAACTCGCCGAGCGCGGCCTCCGTCTCGCTCCATTCGCCTTCGAATCGTAGGTCTTGCCGTCGATCACCAGCCGGTACGAGCGGGCCGCGCCGAACCCGTACTTCTCGAGGAACCGATCCTGGCCAGGTCATACTCCGCTACCGGGGTGCGCTGCGATCCAAACTGCTGGAAGAGACGCAGGAAGCGGAGGCGGCACCAGCTGAGCAGCTGGCCTCGGAGCTAGCCGACGTGCTGGAAGTGCTCGGGGCGCTGGCCACGGCTTACGGCATGACGTGGGAGGACATCGAGCTCCAGGCCAATCGCAAACGGGCCGAGCGCGGCGGCTTCGATCGCCGGATCTTCCTCGAGCACGTCGACCAGGCGTCATGACCGGCGGGCGCGTTTCTACGCCGGGCGGTAACAGAGATAGATGACGCCGCTGCCGAACTTGTGCTCCTCGGCCAGGGCCAGGTTCAGGCGGACCTGGTCCGGCAGGGCCCGGGTGCCGCCGCCCACGACGGCCGGGACGACGAACAGCTGATATTCATCCACCAGCCCGGCCGCGATGGCGTGGGCGGCAAGCCGCGCACCGCCGACGGTGAGGTCACGGCCGGCCGCTTCCTTCAGCTTGCGGACCTGGACCGGGTCGAAGTCCCGCTCGATGCGGGTCCTGGCGGTGTCCGGCGTCTGGAGGGTGGTGGAATAGACGATCTTGTCGGCCGCCTGCCAGATCCGCGCGAAGTCGAGCGCGACGGGCGACTGGCCCGCGAGCGTATGCGCGGTTTCCCAGGAGCGCATCGTCTCGTACATCCGCCGGCCGTAAAGATAGGTGCCGACCGGCCGCTCGAGTTCGTTGACGAACGCGTGCACCTCCTCATCCGGCGCCGCCCACTCGAAGCGTCCGTCCGCGTCGGCGGTGTAGCCGTCCAGCGACATGATGGCCGAGTAGATCAGCCGGGCCATGCGAGCCTCCTTCAGTCTGGTCTTCCCCTTCAGACCGCGCAGCCGAGGGAGAATCAGCGGTCCGGACAAAAATGACGGTGAGGTCCGGGGCGAACGGTGTCTTATGATGCGGCGGCCGACACCTGTGCTCTTTGTGACCTGGCAATTCCCGGCGGTCCAGGCTCCCCCGGCTTATGCTGAGGAAACAGGCTGGCTCTCAGCGATTAGGGGGATGCCATGCCAGACGACAAGGCCGGTGCGGCTGACGACACGCGTACGCTCCGGGCCAGGTTCCCCCGGTGGGGCATCCTGTTTGATCCGCTGGAAAGCATGTGGGTCGCGGTCCGCGGCAAGGGGACGCTTGTCGCGGCCAGCAGCCCGGAGAAGCTGACCGAGCAGGTGGAGGCAGCGACCCGGGGCGAGGCCGGGCCAGATGAGGGCGAGAAGACCCAGAGGTGGCGTGCCCTCCACAAGCATGAGCAGGGCTAGCGACCGGTCTGCGCAATTCATCAGTATCGCGGCGTGGAGACCCCGGCCTTCAGTCCGGGGAGGAAACGCCGCGTCACCTCCCCGGAAATGTCGGCGGTACCCGATAGTGTGTTCGCATGTCCCGGTACCGCCTCCTGTGTACCTCAGCGACCTGAAGGCGGCGGATGCGGGGATCGGGTCCGTGGCCCGCTTCCGTTGCTCACCGAGATCGGCGCCCTTGGCTATCTCGGCGTATGGTGGGCCGGGCCGCGTGAGGCGACCGCCGCGGAACGCGAGTATCTGCGGACCATGGCCGAGACGACGAGCCGTGCCCTGGAGCGGGCCCGGCTCCGGCAGGCCGAGCGGCGCGAGCACGCGCGGGTCGAGACACTGGCAGATCTCACCAGGCGGGGACTGGTACGACGCGATGGCCCTGCCGGGCCAGCGCGCCTACCTGGCTGTCGGCGACGTGGTCGGACACGGCCTGACCGCCGCCGAGGACATGACACAGCTGCGCAACGCCGGGCGTACCCTGGCCATCGCCGGCTACCAGCCCGCCAGCATCCTTGAGGAACTGGCGCGTGTCACTGACTGGGCCACCAGCGGGAAGTTCGCCACCGTGGCGGCTGCGATTATCGAGCCCGACGTGTCCGTGGTCACCTACGCCACCGCGGGCCACCCGCCGATCCTGATTCGCCGCGCCAAGACCGGGACAGCGGAGATCCCTCCGCCCGCCGAGGGGCCAGCCCTGTGCCTCCCGGGCGGCCAGGACTTTCCGCAGTACACCCAGGGCCAGACGAGGTTCGACGTCGGCGACATCATGCTCATGTACACCGACGGGCTGATCGAGCGGCGCGGCGAGGATCTCGAGGAAGGCATAACCCGTGTCGCCGAACGATTGCAGGCATGGAAGCCCGGCGCGCCGCTTGGCAGCCTTTGCGACGAACTGATCGCGTCCCTCGGCGCCGAACCCCAGCTCGACGACATGTGCGCGCTCGCCGTCTCCCGGCCGGAACCGGACCGAGCGCAGCGAGAACTGTAGCGAATCGGCAGGCGCGGGGAACGCGCACCATGGTCCGTTCGGTCGTCATGTCCCCAGCATGCCGGTCAGGCTGCATGCCGGCATCCTGTACGGGGTGCTGGACCGGCTGCCGCGCCGATCGGGGGTCGCTGCCGGATCTGTTACTCCGGGCGGCGGTCGGCCAGGCCGGCCCAGGGCGGGGCGGCTTCCCCCGCGCGGGCGTTGGCGGCTAGGTGGCCGAGCAGGGTACTGAGCGTCGCCAGGTCTGCGTCGGCGAGGCCCGCTCGCAGCTTGGCGTCGAAGGCGGTCGCGGTGTCCCGCAGGCGCGCGAACGCCGCTTCGCCCGCTTCGGTCAGTGCGACTACCTGGACTCGCCGGTTGGCGGCGTCGCGGGTCCGGGTGACCAGCCCGCGGGCGTCCATGGCGTTCAGGTGGTGCGTCAGCGTGGCCTCGCGCACTCCTACCGCCTCGGCGAGTTCCCGCTGGTTGGCGGGCTTGCAGATGTTCAGGTTGAGCAGGATCAGCCAGACCGGCAGGGTGCCGCCCGCTTCGCCGAGAGCCTCGTCGAACGCGCGCTCTACGGCGCGGGCCGCCTGGGCCAGTCGGAGCCCGATCGGGAGGGGAAACGGTGCTGGCACGTCAGCCAGCATATCACCAAGCATCGACATCTAAGGGATTGACATCTAACTCTTAGATATCTAATCTTTGAGCTAGCGACGGCCGCACGCTCGGGACGCCGCGGCAAAGCGAGAAGGGACTTGCGTGATGAGCAAACCCGCAGTTGAGGCCCAAGGCCTCCGGAAGGCCTTCGGCGAGGTGCAGGCGCTGGACGGGCTGAGCCTGGCGGTGCCCGCCGGATCTGTGCTCGGGCTGCTCGGGCCGAACGGGTCGGGCAAGACGCACCGGCCGGAGGTGCTGTTCCTCGATGAGCCCACCACCGGCCTGGACCCGGAGAGCCGCTTCGCGCTGTGGGACTCGGTGCGCGACCTCGCCAGGTCCGGCACCACCGTGCTGCTGACCACGCAATACCTGGAAGAAGCCGACGCCCTGGCCGATCAGGTGGTGATCATCTCCGCCGGGCGGGTAACCGACACCGGCACCCCCGCAGAGCTGAAGGCCCTGTTCGGCACAGTGGTGCTAACCGAAAGGAGCCAGCAATGGCCGTCGAACTGAACCACACCATCGTCCCCGCGCACGACCCGCAGGCATCCGCGCAGTTCCTCGCCGACATCCTCGGCCTGCGCGTCGACCCGCCGGTGGCGCACTTCACCCCTTTGACGCTGGCCAACGGGGTCAGCCTGGACTTCGATCACTACGACCACGTTGACGAGCATCACTACGCGTTCCAGCTGAGCGACGAGGAATTCCAGGCCGCCTTCGGCCGGATCAGCGACAGGGGCATCACGTACTACGCCGACCCCGCCTGCCGCCAGCCCGGCCAGGTCTATGCCAGCAAGAACGGCCGCCGCGGCACCTATTTCCGGGACCCGAACGGCCACCTGATGGAGATCCTCACCCCAATCTCAGGAGAGCCGGCATGAGCGCCGACGCGCACCCGCTCAAACGGCTCGGCACACCGCAAGACGTCGCGACCGCCGCCGCGTTCCTCGCCTCCGACCAAGCCGCCTGGATTACCGGCGTGATCATCGACGTCGCCGGCGGCGCCGTACTCGTCTAACCAGCCTCAGCAAAAGGAGTCCGATCATGGCAGTCAACCAAGCCGTGATGCGGCGGCGCGCGCGGATCATGCGCGCGGTCAACGTGCCCATGCGAGCAGCGCTCAGCCTGCCGTTCGCGACGCCGCTCAGCGGGAACCTGATGCTCATCTCCTACACCGGCCGCAAGAGCGGGAAGGCCTACCGGCAGCCGGTCAGCTACGTGCGCGACGGCGACGTGCTGCTCACCCCCGGCGGCGGCCGCTGGACGCTCAACCTGGCCGACGGGCGGCCGACCCGGATCCGGTTGCGCGGCCGCGACACGCCCGCCCGGCCGGAACTGGTCACCGATCCCGCCGAGCTCGAGCGGCTGCTCGGCGTGATCGCTGAGAAGAACCCGCGGGCGGCCAGGTTCATCCCCATCCCGCGCCGCTCCGACGAGCGTCTCGACTCCGACGCCCTCGACGCCGCACTGCAACACGGCTTCTGCATCGTGCGCTGGCACCTCGCGGAGCAGGGGTGACGCTGAAGAGCCCTGCCATCTGCGGCGGGGCCGGGGCCGTCTAGGGCTGCCGGATACCACGTATTAATCGCCTGACCTTGATCCCTACCGTCGGCGGTAAGCACTCGAGCGGCAGGCCAACCCTTGGGCGATTTGTTCTGCCCGGCCCGGTTCTGGGCTGAGGGGATATCCACGTCCCTCCCGAGTATGACAATTGGCGTGGCCGGGGCAAGCAGCTGATTCGTTCGGTAATAAAGAACTTCAATTTCCCGGGCGGGCGATGGTCCTACGGTGGTACGCCAGCGGCGTGTCCGACCGGAAGGGAGCCAGATGAAGATCACTGAGGGGCGGGTGCGGCTGGCGGCTAGCGATGTGGCCAACTTCCTGGCCTGCCGGCGGCTGACGCAGCTGGACCTGCTGCGGGCGCAGGGGGAACTGCGACCGCCCCGCGAGTTCGATGTCGGGTTCCAGGATCTGCTCCGGCGCGGGGAGGTGCACGAGCGGGCCGTGCTGGAGTGGTTCCGCGCGGATGGGTATGACGTCGTGGACGTCAGCGGGGCGGAGGACGGGGCCGGGGCGACGGCGGAAGCCATCCGGGGCGGGGCCGGGGTCGTCTATCAGGGGACGCTGGGCGGAGGCACGCCCGGGGCGGCGCTGTTCGGGCGGCCGGATTTCCTGGTCCGGGCGGATCTGCTGCCCGTGCCAGACGGGGAGCCGCGGCCGGCTGGGATCCACTATGAGGTCGTCGACGCCAAGCTGGCCCGGTCTGCGAAGGCCCGCGCCGTGCTGCAGACCGCGTTCTACTCGCACCTGCTGGCGGGCGTGCAGAAGGTAGAGCCGCGGTGGATGCACCTGGCGCTGGGTAACGGGGAGTTCGCCTCGTTCAAGGTGGAGGAGTTTGCCGCCTATGAGCGGCAGACGCGGCGGCTGCTGGAGGCCGCCATCGGGGAGGACCCGGCGGTGGAGGTCTACCCGGAGCCGGTCGAGCACTGTGCGATCTGCCGGTGGCGTGAGCTGTGCGCCGACCGCAGGAGAAACGACGACGACCTGTCGCTGGTGGCCGGAATGACCACGGGGCAGCGGCGGGCGCTGAAGGACGCCGGGATCTCGACCCGGCGCGGATTCGCCGGGCTGACCGAGCTGCCGCGGCTGGGCCGGGTGAGCCCGGACGTCCTGCGCAGCGCTCAGCGGCAGGCCCGGCTGCAGGTCGCCAGCGAGGACGACGGGGTGATCCGGTACGAGATCCTGGATGCCGAACGCGACGGCGACGGCGGCCTGGTCGCCAACCGTGGTTTGCTGGCGCTGCCGGAACCGGCCGACGGGGACCTGTTCTTCGATATCGAGGGGGCCCGGTACTACTCCGAGGACGGCCGGGAGTTCGGGCTGCAGTACCTGTTCGGCGTCGTCGATACGGCTGAGGCCGACGAGGCGGGACTCCCCCGGTACACGCAGATCTGGGCCTTTGACCGGGCGGGCGAGAAGCGCGCGTTCCAGGAGCTGGTCGACTTCATTACCGAGCGCCGCGCCCGCCACCCCGGCCTGCACGTCTACCACTACAACCATTACGAGCCCACCTCGGTCGACCATCTGACCGAACTCCACGGCACTCGCCAGGAGGCGGTGGGCGCGCTGATGGGACGTTTTGCCACCCGTGAGGACGAGGTGGACGGCCTGTTCCGGCTCGGGGTGTTCACCGACCTGTACCGGGTGGTGCGGCAGGGCGTGCGGGCCGGGGTGGAGAACTACTCGATCAAGCGGCTGGAGCCGCTGTGCGGGTACGGCCGGCGGGTGGACCTGGACGTAGCGACGGCCAGCCTGATCGCGTTGGAGGCGGCGCTCGAAGACGGGACCGCGGCCGGGGACGGCGAGCGGCGGCGGGTGGTGGCGGGGTACAACCAGGACGACTGCCGGGCCACGCTGGCGCTGCGGGACTGGCTGGAGGGACGGCGGGCTGAGCTGGCCGGACGGCTGGGCCAGGAGCTGCCGCGACCGGTCTTCGCGGAGCAGCCGGGTGCCGCCGAGGATCCCGAGACCGCCCGGATCAGGTCGGCGTTGCTGGCCGGCGTTTCCGCGGAGACGCGCGAGGGGCAGGCGCGGGCGCTGCTGGCCGACCTGCTCGACTGGCACCGGCGCGAGGACAAGCCGGCCTGGTGGCGCTACTTCTACCTCCGTACGCTGAACCCGGCCGAACTGACCGGCGAGCCGGACGCGCTAGGCGGCCTTACCGGCGGCGATATGGTCGGCCAGGTCAAGAAGTCGGTGGTGCGACGGTTCCGCTTCCCGCCGCAGGAACACAAGTTCTCCCCAGGCGGCACGGCCTGCGATCCGGACACAGACAAGCAGTGGACAGTCTGCGACGTGGACGACGCGCGCGGGACGATCGACCTGAAGATGGGCAGCGCCTACTCCGGGCCGTGGCCCGCGGCCCTGGTCGAGGCGGGGCCGCCCAGGACCTGGGAGCAGCGGGACCGGCTGCGAGATCTCGGTGACCGGGTGGTGCGCGCAGGGGTCGGCGGAGCGGACGCGGCGACCGCGCTGCTGCTGCGCCGCCCGCCCGATGACGGGAGCGATCCGGCCGGCTCGCTGCGGGCCGAGGGCGAGACGGCCAGCGTCGCCGCGGTCCGGCTCGCGACCTCGCTCCGCCGCTCCTACCTGCCCATGCAGGGACCGCCGGGGACCGGGAAGACGTACACCGCGGCCGAACAGATCCTCGAGCTCATCGCGCACGGCCGCACGGTCGGCATCACCGGGCCCTCGCACGCGGTCATCTGCCACCTCATCGACACCGTGTACGAGCACGCGAGGTGGCGCGGAACCGGGATACCCCGGATCGGCCAGCGGGCGGACCGCGACAACCCGCACCGGCATCGGGACGCCGCGGGGATGAGCAACGAACAGCTCGAGAAGGCCGTGCGGGACGGCGAGCTGGACGTGGCCGCGGGGACGGCCTGGCTATGGGCGCGGGCAGGGCTGGCGGACAGCGTGGACACCTTGTTCGTCGACGAAGCGGGCCAGCTGTCGCTGGCAGGAGTGCTGGCGGTGGCCGGGGCGGCGCGGAACCTGGTGCTGCTCGGCGACCCGCAGCAGCTCGCCCAGCCGAGTCACGCCACGCACCCGCCCGGAGCGGGCGCCTCCGCGCTCGAGCACATCCTGGGCGACCGGGCGACGATGCCGGCGGCCGCCGGGCTGCTGCTCGACCAGACCTGGCGGATGCACCCGGACCTGTGCCGGTACACCTCGGCGGCGTTCTACGACGGCAAGCTGGACGGGGTCGACGGGCTGGGCCGCCAGGAAATCCTGGGCTGGGCGTCCGGCCTGCGCCTGGTCGAGGTGCCGCACCAGGGCAACACCAACTCCTCGCCGGAAGAGGCCCGCGAGGTGGCGCGGCTAGCGGCGCAGCTTACCGGCCGGACCTGGCACGACAAGAATGGGACCGAACGGTCCATGGAACCCACGGACATCCTCATCGTCACGCCCTACAACGCGCAGATCAGGGCCATCCAAACAACGCTGACCGCCAGCGGCCAGACGGGGTTCCGGGTCGGGACCGTGGACAAGTTCCAGGGACAGGAGGCTCCGGCGGTCATCTACTCGATGGCGACCTCGTCGGCGGACGAGGCGCCGCGCGGCCTGGAGTTCCTCTACGACCCGCACCGGCTCAACGTCGCGACCTCACGGGCCAGTGCCCTGGCCATCATCGTGGCCAGTCCGGATCTCATCCGGGTGTCCTGCCGGACCCCGCACCAGATGGTCCTGGCGAACGCCCTGTGCCGGGCCTGGGAGACGGGCGGCTGAGCCTGCCGGAAGGCGTGACGTCCGAACGCTCCAGCGTCGCTCAGACCAGGACGCGGCCGGCAGCGGAAGCGCTGTGTTAGTTGAAGGGAGCCGGGGCTTACCGGAGCGTGATCACGTTCGCGGTGATCAGGGCGGCCGCGTCGGAGGCGAGGTAGGCGATAACCTCTGCGACCTCGTTGGGGCTGGCGATGTGGATGAGCGAGGGGCTGGCGGCAACGTGCTGCCGGACGGCGCTGGTGATCCAGCCGGTGTCGGTGACGGGCGGGTGCACCATGTTGGCGGTGACCCCGAACGGGCCGAGTTCGAGCGCGGCGGACATCGTGTAGTTCACCTGGGCGGCCTTGGCGGCTCCGTAGGAGACTTCTTCCGGGAAGCCGAGGTCGCCGCCTGAGGTCAGGCCGATGATCCGGCCCCAGGTCGCCTGGCGCGCGATGTGGCGGCGCGCGAACTCGCTGATCATCAGGGCGGCGCCCATCGCGTCAACGGCGAACTGGCGGGTCCATGTCGTGGCGGTCACCGGCTGGAGGGACCTGCCGAGCCGGTCGGCCAGGGTCGGCGCGAAGGTGTCGGCCAGCCACCCGGTCGCGTTGTTGACCAGGATGTCGGCCGGGCCGAGTTGCTCTTCGGTGGTGTCGAACAGCAGCGCGGGGGCGGCCGGGTCGGACAGGTCGGCCTCGACGGCGGCTGCCCGACCGCCGTCTTCCCGGATGCGGGCGACGACTGCCGCGGCGTCCTGCGCGCGGTGATCCCGGTATGCCTGCGGGGTTCCGGGATCGGCCGGGTCGTCGACTCGCAAGAATGTGCAGAGGACCGCGCACCCGCGGCGGGCCAGAGCTTGCGCGGTCGCCGCGCCGATGCCGTGGTTAGCGCCCGTCACGATTGCGGTATGCCCAGCCGTCACGATGGCTCCTTCCCTGGGATCGGGGCCAACCCGGCAAACTGTAACCACGGTGACAAGTTCGCTGCCTCATCAGTGACAACAAGCGTGCCTCGTCCACAGCGGTCCCGCTGCTCTGCATGACTCCAGGGTCACAACTGCTCGTCGCGCCGCCGGGCTCGGTCAGCGCGCTGCGGGTGTCCAGCTCGGGGAGCGCGTCAATCGACGGTTGCAGTCCCGGGCGCCGGGACCTGGCGCTGCACCAGGTGGGCGAGGCTGCTACAGCCCCGGGAAACGAGGAGGAACGAGCATGAGCTGGACGATCGACGGCGGGGCCGCGTCGCCGTCGTGAAGCCCGCGAAGCGCGGGCCGCACCGGACGGGCAACTGGCATCGGAACTGGCTGACGTCCTGGAAGTGCTCAAGGCCCTCGCCGCGGCCCACGACATGAGCTACATGCCTCCTCGCTGTCGGGCGGTCCGGGACGTAAGCGTTGAGCGGTCAGCGCTGCCAGTTCCGCAAACCCTCACAAGCGGCCCGTCGTGCTCAGCACTGTTGACAGGGCGTCGCGGTCGCTGATCCAGAGGGCCGTCAGCCCCGGCCGGCCGGGGCTGACGGCGCGGGTTACGGCTGGGGCTGCTGCAGGATCGTGGTCTCGTTGTCCCCGTTGTTGCCGACGGCGAACAGCGGGCCGCCCGTCAGGCCGGACAGGCTGCCGCCGGTCCCGGAACCGCCGGCGACCCTGAAGCCGGCGGGCAGCGCGCTGGCGGGGGGCACGGCCGTCCACTGGGTACCGTTCCACTGCTCGGTCACGGTGCCGAGTAGGTTGATGGCCCAGACGTCGTTGGCGCTGAGCGCGTCCACGCCTTCCAGGGCCGCGCCCTGGCCGGCGGGGTTGGCGACCTGGCTCCACTGGGTGCCGTTCCAGTTCAGGATGAGCCCGTCGTTGCCGGCGGCCCACACGTCGTTGGCCGACACCGCGCTGAGGCTGTGCAGGGTCCCGCTGACCGGCAGCGAGACGATGCTCCACTGGGTGCCGTTCCAGTGCTCGATGACGGCGGGGTTGTTCTTTCCTACCTCGGCCACCCGGAACGTCGGCCGCTGCCCCGGCGCAGGGTCTGAACCGGTTGCTTCCGCTGGTGAAATGGCTGCCAGGCGATCCGCGCAACATCGTCTTGTCCGCCCCGGCGCCGGTCCCGTCACAGCCGTGATCGCGGACTGGTTCGCCACCTTGATCACCACCCTGGCATTGCATGAAATAACTCTCTACGTCAGGAGTCCACCAGGTCGGCCGGTCACGGCTGATCGGGGCGCGCGGGACGGCCTCGCGGTCGAGCGGGTCGGGTGCGTCGATGCGGGTAAATCCCGTGAACGCCTGCACGGATCTCAGGCGGGTCAGAACTGGGGTTCCCGGCCAGCTCCACCGGGACCAGGTTGCCGTTCCCGGTGTAGAGGTACATGCCGGGCGGTAGCTGGCGGCAGCGGGCGCGCTAGCACTCGCCGACACCAGCACGCCCGCCGTCACGGCTGCCGCTACGGTAGCCCCCGCCGCGGCGATCAGAGTTGTTTCATGTCAAGGACCTACGGTCCTACAGCCGCGAGGAACGCGTTCAGCTCTGCTATCGCGGAGTTGAAGTACTTGCCAGCCGTTCCCACGGAAGGCCCGTAGTCGTTGGCGATAGCGCCAGCGTGAATGACGTACGCTCCCTGCGCGAAGTCGTCCATGGCCGCCTTGTACTGCGCCAGGTCCACAGGCGGCGGGTTATCAAAGGCGCTGATCACGCCCAGGCACATTGACTGGGTGTCGGCGACGACTGTCGCAGCGGGCGAACCGGGGCTCTCCATGTACGCGGCTTGCCTCTTGAGCCCCGGGATGATGCTGACGAAGGCGTTGTTATACCCGTACTCGGCTGTCTTCTTCCACACCGTCAGGCTTGGCGAGCTGAAAGCACCGTACGTCGAGCCGCACCACACGGTGACCTTCGGTGCTGAGCCCGGCACCGGCATCGGGACCGAGGCGGCCGTGGCAGGCGCCGTGGTCGCTGGCGCCGCGGACGGGGCCGCGGCGTTCGTCGCAGCCCACTCGATCAGCGCGGTGTTGCCGTTGCTGGCGCCGTTGTACGTGACCGGGTCGGTGCTGGTGAGCGTCACGGAATACGATTTCCCTGTCGTCGGGCTGTAGGCCGTGATGATGGGGGTGTTCCCGTCGGCTGTGGCGGCCTGGTAGACGTTCAGCGCGAACGGGCAGCTGGTCAGCCGGCCCGGCATACACGCCGCTGCCGCAGCTGGTGAACCCGGATCCGGGCGTGAACGCAGCCGGCGCGGTCGTGACGGGAGCTGAGCTGGCCGGCGCTGACGCCTGTGCCGCGTTGAAGGATCTCACGGCGGCGTTGCCTGCGCTGACCTCCTGAGCGGCCTGGGAGACGTCCTGCGTCCCCGAGTCGTTGGTGCCGGCATAGTCGTTGCCGGCCGCGATGTAGTCGTTCATCGCGGCCACGAAGTCCGCGTTGTCGACCGGGGCCGGGTCGATCTCGGTGTTCAGGGCCGCCTGCGCGTCCTGCGCCAGCTGGGCGCCGTCCACGGTGAGGGTGGGCGTGCCGGCGTCAGCCTGGATCGACGCGAGATCCTGCTGCACCTGCCCGAGCGCTCCGCTGACTTGCGTGTACCACTGGGCGTCAGTGCTGGCGACGGGGGTCACGCAATCCACTGTGCAGTTGGTTGCTGACGGGGCCGCCGCGCCAGCCGGGTGGCTGATGGCGGCGGCAGGAGAGGATGAACTGGTACTACAGGCTGCGAGCGCGAGTACGAGAGCCGCGCCTGACACGCAGCCGATGATGGTCTTTCTCATATCAGATACCTCCATGGGCGGCAAGGATGCCGTGCCCGTACCGGGCGAGCCCGAAGGCCGCCGGGAATAGCGCCAGCATGACCCGGCGTATGACGTGACCGTGGCGCAGCACCACCGCTTGAGTCCTCCCAGATGAAGTCGGGATCGTGCCGGACGAACGTGAGGGGGTTGTAGTGGTGGCTCGCATCTGGCTCCAGGGGGCTGAACTGGTACACCGTGCAGACGTTGCCCGAGCGCCACGCGCCGGTGTGCTCATAGATGTCCCCGGAGATGTCCAGGACGACGGCGGGTCCCTTCCAGGTGAGCAGGTTGGGGAAGACGTTACACAGGGTCTTGCCGGAGCCCGGTGGTGCGATTGTGACGATCGAGCCGTCGCCCGAATAGGTCAGCGGGGTCCCGTCTGGCAGGGAGCCGATGTGCAGCGTGTAGGCGCTTTTTTTGAGCGTACGGCGACGAGGCGATCCGCGAGGATTTCAGCCATGAGCCCCCTCGGGATGGCGCTATCGAATCGTTCAGTTCCTCGGCGACCGCCCGGAGGGCGGGATCGGCATCAGGGCGCCCGAGAGGGCCGGCGGCACACCGCTGCATGGCGTTCGTCGTCTGATCGACGGTCATATTCCTCCGGCTGACCGCGGCGGCTATCGGTGCGCCTTGCTCGCTGCACAAGCCGCGTTGCCGGGGGTGAGGGGCGAACGTGCCCTTGCCATCACCCCGCAAGAGGGCCGTTCTCCATTTCCGGAAAGTGGCATCCTTCTTGTCGAACCAGCTGAGGTCCGCGAAGTAGGTTGATGTCAGGGTCGCCGTGCGAGTCTGGAACGTCGTCTCGATCGCCTGAGCCCGTTGGGTATGACTCGGTCCGAGTTGGGCGAGCCACCGTGAGTTCGAGTCGATCTCGGGCTTTTTTATTTGCTTTTTGGATAGGTCCTTGGGCGCCTTATGCGTTTTGACGCGCCACATGACGAACCTGACGATAAAGAGCACAAGTATCACGAGCAGGATAAAATCGACTACGTCACCCATTCGATACCGCCCCCCAGGGTGGCTGTTCAGCGCTGTTTTCGCCGAACGAAAAAACTTCCTGAGCGTACCATGGTTTCCTGGTTCGGGGCCATAGCTACGTTTTGGGGTTTGTCCTGCTCCTGCACGCCGTGCCAGGACAGTGAGCCCATTCCATCCTGGTTGTGATAGGTCCCTCACGGTCTGATCACTGGCGGCGTGTCGCCGCCGGGAACGAGGAAGCCCCCGGTAGATGAGCTAACGCCCCCACCGGGCCTCCGTCGGCTCGCTGTGGAGGAAGCTGAACCCCGGACAGCAGGCGCTCCTGGTTGTCGCCCACCTGCGGAAAGGCGAGACGTTCGCCGAGCTCGCGGCCGGGTTCGGCGTCGGTGTGGCCACGGCGTGGAGGTACGTGAACGGGACTGTCGCCCTGCTCGCCGCCCAGGCGCCGAAGCTCCGCCAGGCCGTCCGGACGCGAAGAAGGCCGGGTACGCCTACGTGGTCCTGGACGGGACGCTGACTCCCATCGACCGGGTCGCCGCCGACCGGCCCTTCTACTCCGGCAAGCACAAGCGGCACGGGATGAACCTGCAGGTCATCGCCAGCCCGGACGGCGACATCCGGTGGGTCTCCGGGGCACTGCCGGCTCCGTGCACGACAAGAAGGCCGAGTGGATCTGGGGCGTCTTAGCCGAACTGGAGGCCGCCGGGCTGGTCACCCTGGCCGACAAGGGCTACCAGGGCTCCGCGTACGCGAAGATCCCGTACCGGAACAAGCCGGAATCGCAGAAAGAGGCTAACCGTGCCCGCGCGAAACTCCGCTCACCCAGCGAGCGCGCGAACGCCGAGCTCAAAACCTGGCACATCCTCCGCAAGCTCCGCTGCTGCCCTGGCGCGCCGGACAACTCGCCAAGGCCATTCACGTATTGCAGGTCCACGAGGCATAACCAGGATGGAGAAGGTTCACTGCGTGCATGGGATCGCTGCCGGCGCAGGCTCAAGATCGGCGAGGGCGAAGAGGCGCTGACGGGCGGGGCCGGCGTCCCGCTTCCAGCTTGAGCCGGCGTGCTGCGGTCTGGGCCAGCCAGGCGCTGACGGAGCCGCGGCGCATGGCCGCGGCTCCGGGCCGTCTGGCTGGGGGTCTAGCTGATAGCTGACGATGATGCCGGGCGGGGTGGCGCCGGCCGGGAGCTTGACCGGGGAGGTGGGCAGCTCGGTCAGGCTGCCCGGGGAACGGCGATCCGGGAGCCGGGGTGAGGCGCCCGCCGAAGCCGACCGTGAAGCTGTCGATCTTCGAGGTTCCCACCTCGGCTGAGCTGCCGCGCTTCAGGGAGTGTGGTACTTGTCGTGACATGGACTTCATCTGCTGGCCTTCCTCCGGTGCAGCCGGATCCGGTCGGCGGCGCCCGGCCGCCGTGATGTTGTCACCATGTATTCGTTGCTGAGGGCGCCGCGGTTTGCGCGCGCTACCGACGGAGGGGAGCCGGGGCTCGCTGCCCGCTCGTTCGGTCATGAAGAAAGAGCCCAGCCCGTTGCGGTCCGGGCGGGTTTGCCCAGGCATCGGTGGCGAAGACGAGATGGCGCTGGCCCCTGGCCACCTCCTGCGCCTTTGATCTGCTGACGCGCCGGAATAGTTTGGGGTCGGTGTGAACGGGATCGTATTCGCGGTGGTCGTGCTGGCTACCAGCATCGCGCTGGTGGCGGTGCTGGCGTGGGTATCGCGGCGGCTGCTCGGGCTGCCGGTCGGAGCGCTGCGGGCGCTGATCGCGGGCCTGGTCGGGTTCGTCGCCGCGCTGATCGTGGGCCAGGGGCTCCGGGCGACCCAGTCCGGGCATCTGGCCGCGTTCTTCAGCGTGGCGCTTGGCGTCCCGCTAATCGTCGCGATGATCTTCATCGTGGCGGCGGAGGCGCTGGTGCCGACCGGGGCCGGGCCGCAGCCGGTGGAGCTCGTCCTCGGCGCACGGCGCTCGTTCGCGCGCTCGCGGCGCTACGCGCAGATCAGCCGGATCCTGGTGCGGCACGGGCTGGCCCCCTACCTGCGGGGGCGGCCGCTGCGCGGCTGGGAGACGGCTGAGGGGCGGGCGGCGATCGCGTTGTCGCTGCGGCGCGCGCTGGAAGAGGGCGGGGTTACCTTCGTCAAGTTCGGCCAGCTGCTGTCCACTCGCCGTGACCTGCTCCCCGAGGAGTTCACCGACGAGCTCTCTCATCTCCAGGATCAGGCCGAACCGGCGCCGTGGGAGCAGGTGGAGGAACTGATAAGCCGGTCGCTCGGGGCGCCGGCCGGGGAGGTGTTCGCGGAGCTGCAGCCGGAGCCGGCCGCGGCCGCGTCGATCGCCCAGGTGCACAAGGCCCGGCTGCGCCGCGAAGACGGCCCGGACGCCACGGTGGCGGTGAAGGTCCAGCGGCCCGGGATCCGCGCCACCGTCGAACAGGACCTGGACATCCTGGAGAGGCTGGCGGTCAGGCTCGAGGAGCACGCCCGCTGGGCGCGCGCGGTCGGCGCGGTCGGCGTGGCCCGCGGGTTCGGCGCGGCCATCCGGGAAGAGCTCGACTTCCGCGTGGAGGCACGGAACATGGCCGCCGTGGCCGCCACCTGGAAGGGGCAGCAGCGTGTCGTCGGCAGGCGCGTCCCGGTGGTGATTCCGGCCGTGCACGAGAAGCTGTGCACCGAGCACGTGCTCGTCATCGAGTGGCTAGACGGGGTCAACCTGCGCGCGGCCGGACCACTGATCGAGGACAAGGGGCTTGACCGGGCCGCGCTGGCCCGGGCGCTGCTGCGCAGCATGGTGTACCAGATCACGGAGGGCGGCGTGTTCCACGCCGACCCGCATCCGGGCAACGTCCTGCTGCTGTTTGACGGGCGCCTCGCGCTGCTTGATTTCGGTTCGGTCGGCCGCCTGGACGCCCAGCAGCGGGCCGCGCTGCTGAACCTGCTGTCCGCGGTCGGCGGCGGCGACCCGGCGGCGCTCCGCGACGCGCTGCTGGAACTGGTCACGCGCCCGGATGACATCGATGAGCAGCAGCTGGAGCGGGCGCTCGGCCGGTTCATGGCCCGCCACCTCGTGGGCGGGGCCGCCGCCACCGCCGAGATGTTCACCGACCTGTTCCGCCTGGCTGCCCGCTTCGAGCTGTCCATTCCGCCCGAGGTCGCCACCGTCCTGCGCGCCCTCGGCACCCTGGAAGGCACCCTCGGCCTGCTGACGCCGAATGTCGACATCGCCGGTGAAGCGCGCGCGTACGCGGCGGACCGGATAGCCGCACAGATGTCTCTGGGAGCCGTGCAGAAGACCGTCACCGACGAACTGGCCGCGCTGCTCCCCGTGCTGCGCCGGCTGCCCCGCCGGTTCGACCGCGTCACCGGCGCGCTGGAACAAGGCAGGCTCAGCGTCAACGTGCGGCAGTTCGCCGACGAACGTGACCGCCGGATGATCACGGGCCTGGTCCATCAGTTCCTGATGACGTTCCTCGGCGTCGGTTCCGGCATCGTCGCCGCCATGCTGCTCGGCACGCCCGGCGGCCCCAAGCTCACCCCTACCCTCAGCCTCTACCAGTTCATCGGCTACAACCTGCTCATCGTCGCCGCCATCCTCGTGCTGCGAGTGCTTTTCACGATCCTCAGGAGCCGGTAAGGGCCAGGGTCGCGGCCAGCGCGCCGGGGAGGACGTCGATGTCGAATTCGTTGCCCTCGGGGTCGGCCATGCACCGCCACCGGAAACCCTCGAGCTCGCGGGTGTTTCCCGGTTCGAGCCAGCGGCCGCCGAGCGTCTCTATCTCCGCCGTCGACTGGTCCAGGTCGTCCACGACTAGGTCGAGGTGCACCCGGTTCTTGCCCAGCTTAGCGTCGGCCACCCGCTGGAACCCGACCGTGAGGCCGTCCTCCGCCGGCGACAGGACGAGGAACTCCCCGTCGCCGATCTCCGTGTCCACGGTTACCTTCGCTGGCATATCAGTCTCCCTTCGGCGCGTGATTGACCGAAATACGTACGGCGGGCGTGCCGAGCAGGCGCTTGGCCTCGCGGATGCCGCTGGTCAGCGCGCCGTCGGCGTAGGCGAGCCGCGCGCTTTGCGTGTGCTCGCCCGCGAACAGGAGCCGTCCGCCGACGGGCTCGCCGAGCAGGTCGGCGTCGGCGGGGCTGGCCCCCGGCGGGATGTGCGTGTACGCGCCCCCGGTCCATGGGTCGGCTGCCCACGAGCTGACGGCCACCGCGGTCGGCTCAGGACACGGCCGGCCGATCGCCTCGGCGAGCATGCCGAGCGCCCAGCGGACCGAGGCGTCCGCGCCGGCTCCCGCCAGGCGCTCGGCCGCGCTGTGGAAGACGAAGAAGACCAGGACCGGGCCGCCACCGAACGCGTCCTGCCCCATCACCCAGACCATCCACTCCTCGGGGTCGCGGGGGAAGACCATCAGGTGCGGGAAGCCGGCCTCGCGCCAGAAGGGTTCGGCGAACCGCAGCGCGACCTTCTCGAAACGGCCGAACCCGAGTCGCCCGATGGCCGCGAGCCGGTCGGTCGGCAGCGCGGGGAAAACCGCGGCAGGCCGCGCTTGAGCACGCCGAGCGGCAGCGTCACCACGACATGCGAGCCTGCCTCGGCCGTGCCGTCGGCGGTCACTACCCGCACTCCGTCCGGGGAGACCGCGATCTCGGATACGGGCCTGCCCAGCCGGACATCGACACCGGAGGCCATCGCGTCCACCAGGCGCCGGTAGCCTCCGTCCGGCGCGTCGCCGAGATAGTTCCCGCCGTATTCGAGCTCGTGCCACATCCAGCGCAGCGACTGCCGCCCGGCCAGGTCGGCGTAGTCGGCCTCCATGCCTCCGTACAGCATCTGGCGCGCCCGCCGCGCCGGGCCGGGGGCCCGGCCTGACGCTGCCACGAACGCCTCGATCGCCTCGGCCACGGAGGCATCCGGTCCGAGCTCGGCGAGCAGCCCTTCCGCTGACTCCGTGAATCCCTCGAGGTGGAGGCCAAGCACGTCCTCGGCCTCGGCGGCCGATAGGCGGCGGCCCTCGCCGCAATCGAAGCCGGCCATCTCGGGTACCGGGTCCGCGCTTCCGCATGACACGCCGGCCAGCCGCGCGAACGCGCTCATCGGGTTCCCGTCCGGCATGTGAATCCATGCCCCGCCCAGGTCCACCGGCGAGCCGCCCACGTCGACGGTGTGCAGCCGGCCGCCGATCCGGTCCCTCGCCTCGAGCACGACGCACTCGACTCCGGCATGCGTCAGCGCGTTGGCGGCCGTCAGGCCAGCGACCCCCGCGCCGACCACGAGCACGCGCTCGACAGGTGCCGCCACCCCACCGGGAACATCCGTTCCTCCGTCATCGAAATCCTTGGTAGCCACAACACCCCCTTGGCTAACGGCCGCTGGTGGCGGTTGTCCTCCACCACATAGCCGAGCGCGGCGGCCCAGAAGGCGGCCTGGGCATGCGGATCCGCGCAGTCGATGACGACCTTCCAGTTGAGTGTCATGTCCCCAGCATGCCGGTACGGGGTAGCGGAGGACGCTCGGGGCGCGGTGCGTTGCCGTATCTTTTCTGCGCCTATCTCGAACGACACCAGCCGGGTCCCCAGCTGCAGGCCCATGACATCTGGACCTTGACGCCGGTCAATGCCGGCGGCCACCGCACACGCGTAATCCCGGGTCTGCAGCAGGCCTGACACCTGCTGCAGTTTGGTAGGCCTGCCGGAGCGCAGCCAAGTGAGCAGCCTTCAACTGGCGTTGGCCTGCATCCTCAAGACATTGCCCGGTAGATCTCCCGGCGATGCCCTACCCCCACGACCAGGATGACGAGTTGACCGTCCACGACCTCGTAGATGACGCGGTAGTCCCCGACGCGCAGCCGGTAACGGTCGTCGTACCCGGAGAGTTTCTTGACGTTGGCATCCGGGCGTCGCGGGTCGTCCCCCAGCGGCGTCAGCGCCCGCAAGATCGTAAGCGCGGCGGGCTGGGGGATGACCCGCAGCTGCCTGACGGCACGCTCCCGCCACCGGAACGCGTACTTCACGCGGCGCCCGTGCCGGGCTCTTCCTCGAAGATCACGGCGACGACCTCGGACATGCTGTAAGTCGGCGAGTCGGGATTCTCTGCCAGGTCACGGTCGGCTTCCCTGGCGAAGTACCGGTCGATGGCCTCTTCGAGGGCGTTGAAGTCCTCGATGGGGACGACGGCGGCCACGGCCTGGCCGTTGCGCGTGATGATGGTAGGCGTTCCGTCCTGGGCTCGCGTGATGACCTCGGCGAAGTGCGCGCGGGCATCCCGGACACTCAGTTGAGTCTGGCTGTCGTCCATGCCCATAGTGTACCCGAAATTGTGTACACACAAAGCTGAACGTCGCGGAACACGGGGCGCGAGGCCGGACCCGGGGTCTGAGGTTGACCCCTCCCGGCCGACGCGACCAGCCGCTGCCGCCAAGCCGCCGTGCGCGCCGGCCTGAAGCTGATGTTCGAGTCGTAGGCACCGCGGCCGCGCTCGGGCGGTGGTGGCCGAGGCGGTTACGGTGAGGCGGTCCGCTGCAGGACCGAATCCGAGTCGCTGCGGCAGAGCTCGGCGAGCACAGACAGCACAGACAGCACGGCCAGTCCTGCCGGGAGGACGCCTGCGGGCGGCACGGCCCCGGCGGCGGCGAGGTTCTCCAGCACGTTGCCGCCGCGGGAGGTGATACGCGCTATCACCGCGGCGTTACCGGGCTGATCGCAGTCGTAATGGACGGCGAAGGCGCCGATGAGCGCGTCGGCAGCGACCTGGCCGTCCAGGCCGGGGACCGCATCCTCCAGCACGGGCTCATAGCTGTCGGGCAGCCCAGGCCTGCAGGCCCTCGTCGGTGAGCAGCAGGGCGAACGCCTCGTCAGCGGCGCCGAGGAGGGGCGCGTCCGAACCCAGCCGGGCAGGGACGATCGGCGGCGGTGGTATCGCGCGGAAGGCCATAAGCCCGTCGTGGTAGGCGGCAGTGACTTCATCGGCGGCGATGTGCAGCAGCTCGGGCCCGAAGCCGCCGACGACCACGAGGTGCGGGTCGAGGCCGTTCACGAGGCCGGCGATGCCCCGGCCGATGGAGCTGGCGACGGCCCGGATCGCGGCGAGCGGGCCGGGCTGCCCGGCGCGGGCCGAGGCGAGCACCCGGCGGAGGTAGCTGACGTCGTCGGCGGGGATCCGCTGGTGCAGCAGGCGGGCCAGAGCCCGGCCGTCGAGGCTGGTGTTCCAGCAGCCCCTGGCACCGCACCGGCAGCGTCGGGCAGGATCCCCGAACGGCATGTGCCCGAACTCGCCAGCGGCACCGGTCGTGCCCCGAATCGCACGGCCGGCCTCAAGGACCGCGCCGCCGACGCCGGCGTCGAGGTGCAGGTACACCATGGTGCCCGCGCCAGCGCACGCACCGTGGCGTGACTCGGCGACGCCGGCGAGGGTCGCGTCGTTGCCCGCAACGAACTCCCGGCCGGGCTCGTAGCCAGGCCACAGCGCCGACAAGTCGATGTCATGCCAGCCCAGCCCCGGGGCGTGCACGAGCTTGCTGCCCACGACCGTGCCGGGCACGGCGACCGCCGCGGCCCGCACGCGGGCGCCGAAGCGCCGGTTCACCCTGTCCAGCTCCGCGGCGACCGCGTCGAGGACGCGGCCCTGGTCGCGGTGATGCGAGCGTACCGTCGCCGCCACCTTCGTGCCTCCGAGCTGGACCGCGGCGATCCGCCAGGTGTCATGCGTGATGGCGGCGGCGGCCACGAGCGGCCCGTCCGGGTGCGCGCACAGCGACGTCGTCGGCCTCCCGCGCCGGCCCGTGGACGGGGCCGGCCGCTCGCAGACGAGCCGGGCGACGACAAGACGGGCGACGGTCTCGGCCGCGAAGCCGCTCGGTATCCCGATCTCGGCGGCCACCTGGGCGCGGGTCACGCCGGGGTGGCCGTGCACCGCGCGCATGATCGCGGCCTGCGCAGACGTCTGGAGTCCTGCCTTCATCTCACCGCCCATTTTATGCTCGTTCAACGATGATAAACTCGCGAGAGTGGGAGGGGTTCACGGCGCGGGCGGGAAACAGGCGCGATCCTGATGACTACGCTGCTCGCGTTCGTCACGGTGGCCGCCTTTGGTACCTGGATTCCGCTAGCCCAGCTCCTGCCCGGTGTGCCACAGCGCTCCCGGATCTTTTACGTGGCCGTCGGCAACCTCGTCGTCGCCGCGATCGCCCTCCTGGCCGGCGGTGGCCGCCTGGAGCTGGGCTGGCGGGGCTTCTGGCTGCCGCTGGCCGGCGGCGCGGTATGGACGGCGGGCAACTACTCCGCCTTCAGGGCCGCCGAGACGATCGGGCTCGCCCGGGCCGCCGGAACCTGGACGCCGCTCAACATCATCGTCGCGTTCGCCTGGGGAGCCCTGCTCTTCGGCGAGCTGGACCATTTCTCCGGCACCCGCTTCGCCATCCTGGGCGTCGCCCTCCTGGCCGTGCTGGCCGGAGTGCTCCTGATCGTCAGTTCCCAGGGCGGCCCCGCCACCCCGCCATCCCCGCGGGCAGCCGTGGCGGCCGAGCCGGGCCGACCGGCCGCCACAGCACGCGGCGGCCTGCTATGGGCGGGCGCGGCGGGGCTTTTGTGGGGAAGTTACTTCGTCCCGGCACAGTGGGCCGCAGTACCGGCGCAGGTAAGCAACTTCCCGCTCGCCATCGGAATCCTCGGCGCCGCCCTGGCCCTGGCCCTCCCGGCCGGCGAGCCGGTCCGGCTCGGCCTGCGGCCAGCGGCCACGCAGCTCGGCGCCGGCGTCCTGTTCGGCGTCGGCGACCTCACCCTGCTCGGCCTCGTCGCCCGGGTCGGCACCGGAACCGGCTTCACCATCGCCCAGCTCAGCCTGCTGGTCAACGCCAGCATCGGCATCTGGGCCTTCCACGTGCCCAAGCCGGGCACGCCCCAGGCAGGGAAGGTGCTGGCCGGCATCCTGATCGCCGGGGCCGGCGGCTGCGTCATCGGCGCGATGCGATAGCCGGGACCCGTTGAGTTCGGCCCGAGACAGGCGTTCACCGTCCCGGCCGGAGCGCTTCCCCCATCGCGACTTCGATGGGATCGCTCACTGGACGGCTCCGTTGAATCGCTCGGCTCGGAACGCGGAATCATTACCCAGGTGGAAGTAGATGTGACCCTCGAGCGTGCCATCGGGGTTGAGCGCGGCCCAGCCGCGGCCGCTCACCTCGTCGCCCTCGTCGGAGCCTTGCCATGAGCCGTGGCGGACAAGGATCCTCTCATCCTGGACTTCAGGAACGGCAGGGTGCTCGATGGCGCGGACCTGGACGAGTACGACCTGGGCGGCCTTGACGACGGGCCGGCCAACTGGGACGACATAGACCTCGAGGGCGCATTCGACCTCCCTCCGGCGCTCCCTGCCGAACTCGAATCCGAGCGAGCGGACATCGCATGGCTGATCGCCGATACGTTCGGCCCGTTCAGTCACTTTGATCTCGGTCAGGAGACGTTCCCCTTCGACTTCGCGGAACTCAGGCGGGTCGGCGGGCTCGAGAAGCCTGATGAGGTCTTCGAGGCCATGGCGCGGCTGGACCACCCGGACGCCGAGGCCGTTCTCACGATGATCGGCAGGCACGCCAGCGACAAGACGACCGCCAAGGCCGCCCGGCGGGCCGCGTACACGGCATCCACCCGCCGAGCCGCCCGCCGTTAGCACCGCGCCCGCACTCTGGCGACACGGTCATCCAGCCGACGACGGCCGTTCCGGTGTCGCGGGCCGGTCTAGCTCGATGCCGATCACCCGCGCCACGCGATCGAGGTCGATATCGCAGGCAAGCAGCGTCGCCTCATGCCGCCGGGCGACAGCGGCGATCATGCAGTCAACCAGGCCCCGTGGCGTGATGCCGGCCTGCCGGCATCGGCGGTAGATGCGCGCGGCGCCCTCGAAGTCGGCGGCTGCGTCGAACTGGTACAGGTGGAACCGCAGCAGCAGGCGGCGCAGGTCCGCTTCCCGGGCATCGGTGCGCGCCCCGGCCAGCACCTCCATGATCACCGGCTCGGTGACCGCAACCGGGCCGTCGGCCGCAATCAGATCCCGCAGCCGAAGATCGACCGTGCTCCCGGTGGCCCGGTCGTATTCGACCCAGGCTGAGGTGTCAGCGAGGATCACGCTGCTCCCCGCGGAGGTGTATCGGCCGGCGGCTCCTCGATCGCGTGAGCGCCGCGCATCGCCAGGGCTTCCTCACGGCTCATGGGCTGTCCGGCCAGGTGCCGGAGGGCGAGCTCGACGGCTTCGGTCATGGTGCGCAGGCTGTAGCGGTCCATGACGATCCGGAGGTACGTCTCCTCGATCTCAATATTCGTACGCTTTCTGGCCATACACCTACTCTACACCTCACGTGTACGATAGGTGTATTGTCAGGAGCCCCGGCGGCCGCCGCCAGAGTTCCCGGATCAATCGGCTGGAGGCTGGCCGTCCGGCTCGGATGGGTGCCATACCTGGACGGTCAGCGGCTGATCATGCACGACCAGCCCGGCCCAGGTTCCCGCGGACGACCGTACCGGATGACCGGAAATAAAATTGTGAGGTTCCTCATTATGATGGGTATCAACGTGAGGTTCGTCATCGTGAGACGGGTCAGCGTCAGTGCATGGCAGAAAGGCCAGTGATGGTTACGCCTGAGCAGGTTGGTGAACGGTACCTCGCTGTCCATCACCGGATGCTCCGGGCCGTCAACGATGAGATGAATGGATGCGGTCTGTCGATGGCCCGCACTAAGATGCTCCGGCGGCTCCACGAGCAGGGGCCGACCAGGCAGAACGTGCTGGCAGCCGATTTCGGGCTATCTCCGCACTCCATTACCGACCTCGTCGACGGGCTGGAGCGCCTTGGCATGGCCGAGCGCCGGCCCGACCCTACGGATCGCCGGGCCAAGCTCGTCGCGATCACCGACGCGGGCGAGGCCGGCCTGGACGTGGCGAACGCTACGCGGGAGCGGCTGCTCAAGGAGATCTTCGGTGCGCTGAGCGAGGCGGACCGGGCGACGTTCCTCCGCCTGCTCGACGGCCTAGACGAGGCAGCCCGGAGGCTGATCTCGGCATCGGCCACGGACGTACCGGCGGTCTCGGCATGACCGCCGGATCCCGTCCCGCCATCACGGCCAGCGCCAGTCACGTCTCTCACCGGGGGTATAACTCGTTATGTCATCCGTCACACCCGTCGCCGGCAGTCAGCGTTCCGCAGAAAGCGACCATCGGTGGCTGATCCTGGTCATCGTGGCAATCGCCCAGCTCATGGTCGTGCTGGACTCCACCGTCGTGAACATCGCCCTGCCGTCGGCTCAGCGCGCCCTAGACTTCCCCAACAGTGACCGGCAGTGGGTGGTGACCGCCTACGCGCTGGCGTTCGGCAGCCTGCTGCTGCTCGGCGGCCGGCTGGGCGACATGTTCAGCCGCAAGCGGGTCTTCATCACCGGTCTTGCCGGGTTCGCCCTCTCATCCGCGCTCGGCGGCGCCGCCACGTCGTTCGGCATGCTCGTGGCCGCCCGGACCCTTCAGGGCGCATTCGGCGCCCTTCTCGCACCCGCCGCCCTTGGCACCTTGGTCAGCACCTTCCGCGACCCGCGTGAGCGCGGCCGGGCGTTCGGCGTCTTCGGGTCCGTCGCGGGTGGCGGCGGTGCCGTGGGCCTCATCCTCGGCGGCGTCCTCACGCAGTACTTCTCCTGGCGCTGGACCCTGTACGTCAACCTGATCCCCGCCGCGATCGCCGCGGCCGGCGCCCTGATCTACATGCGGACCAACCGGCCGGACACCCGTCCGCGGATGGACTGGGCGGGAACCGTGCTCGCCTCGGCTGGGCTGTTCGCACTCGTCTTCGGGTTCTCGCATGCCGAACTGGCCGGCTGGACCGCCCCCCTGACCATCGGCTCGCTCGTCGGCGGAGTGATCCTGCTGGCCGCATTCGCATTCGCTGAGAGCCGGGTCAGTCACCCCCTGCTGCCGCTGCGGGTGGTCCTGGACCGGGCCAGGGGCGGCTCCTACATCTCGGTCGGGCTGACTGGGATCGCGGTCTTCGGCATCTTCCTGTTCCTCACGTACTACCTGCAGACAATCAAGGGCTACAGTCCGGTGACCAGCGGGCTGGCCTTCCTGCCGATGATCGCCTGCATCGTGCTGGCCTCGAACACCTCCAGCATCGTGCTGCTGCCGCGGGTGGGACCGCGGGCCCTCATCACCACCGGCATGCTGCTCGGCGGCGGCGCGATGGCCTACCTGACCCAGCTCACGGTGACCTCCAGCTACGCGGTGAGCGTCCTGCCGACATTGCTGGTCATGGGCCTGGGCTTCGGCATGATCTTCTCCCCCGCCATCAACACCGCCACCGCCGGAGTCGCCCGGCGCGACTCAGGCGTGGCCTCGGCGCTGGTCAACACCATGCAGCAGGTGGGCGGTTCGATCGGGACCGCGGCGCTGAGCACGGTGGCGCTCACGGCGACGGCTACCTACCTGGCCACTCACCACACCGGACGGCTGGCCCCGGCTACGGCCGCGGTGCACGGCTACACCGTGGCCTTCGCGGTATCCGCGGCGCTGTTCGGCATCGGCGCGCTGACGGCGGTTCTGCTGCTGCCGTCCCGGCGCAGGCTAGAGGAGCTGCGGAACACGGAGCCCACGGCCAGTGCCGCGCCGGCGGCCAGCCCCGCCCTGACGGACAGCGCCGCCCTGACGGACAGCGCCGCCGGGGATAGCGTCCGGGGCTAGGCGCTCCAGTGCCCTCAAGCGGTGCCATCAGCTCGATCTGAGCACCCAGCCGCAGGCCAGGCTTCCCCGCGCTTGGGCTTTGTCTGGTGACCGGCGGCAGGAACCACGGGCGTCCGGCCGGCCACTCTGGCACGGGCGGCCAGGCGTCCGGCCCGCCGCGGCGATCGCGTCGCCTTCGCGGGCGTGCGCCTTCTCCCGGGCGCGGAGCTTGTCCAGTTCGGCCTGGAAGGTGGTGCGGTCGACGGCCGCGAGCCTGCCGGAGTTGGCTGATTCGTTCGTCATGACGGTCTCCTCTTGTTTTCCGCGTGCGCGGTTTCTGCGAGCCGTTTGATCGTGGCGAGGCGCCGGTCCCATTGGGCGGCGAGCTCGGCCATCGTCCTGGTGGCCTGGTCGAGGCGGCCGGCTTCTACCTGGTAGAGGACTTCCCGGCCTTGTTTGCGGCGGCTGATCAGCCCGGCCCGTTCGAGCACGACCAGGTGCTTGGAGACGGCCTGGCGGGAAAACGACACCCGTTCGGCCAGCCAGCTGGCGCTGACGTCGCCGTGGCTGACCAGGAGGTCGAGGACCTGGCGGCGGGACGGATCGCCGATGGCCGACCACAGCTCGTCATCGGCCTGCGTTGTCATGCGGGTTACCGTTTCGCGAGGAGCGTGGCCAGGCGGTCCAGGAACTCACCCCAGCCGCCCCTGTGCTCGTCCGCATAGCGCTGCTTCTCCGCGTCGGGCCATGCCCGCAGTTCGTGGCCGCTTTCGGTCACGCGCAGGCGGGTCCGTTCGTCGTCCTCGGGCGTCAGCGTGAACTCGACGAGCATCGAGTTGCCGGGCACCGGCTCCTCGCCGCGGGGATGATTCCAGCGGAACGAGAAGCGGGTGGGCGGATCGACGGTCTCCACGACGACCGGGCCGCCCTGGTCCCCGAACTCCATGTAGCCATGAGCGCCCGGTTCGACCACGAGCTCGATCTTGTCGGCGAACCACTGGCTTATCTGATCGGGCTCGGTGATGGTGCGCCACACCACCTTTACCGGCGCCTCGATCAGGATCTCCCGCTCGATCGTGAGGCCTGGCATCAATATCAGCTCCCATCGTGTATGTGCAACCGACGGTAGCACGTCAGGAGACGATCTGCAACCAATAGTTGCATTTCTCCGCAGGAACCTGCTACCTTCGGTTGCACGTCGAGAAGGAGAGAATCATGAAGAACGCGCTAAACCCCGCCGGAGACGGTGTGCCGCTCGCTGGCACACGGCCCGCCGGGCCGGCCGCCGGGCTCGCGGCCAGCGGGCTCGCGGCCAGCGGGCCTCCCCAGCGGGCAAGCCAGCGGTGGAAAGCGTTCGCGCTGCTGGTCGTGACCTACTTCATCGCGATCGTGGACTTCACGATCGTGAACGTCGCCTTGACCACCATCGGCCGCGAACTCCGTTTCCCCGAGTCCGATTTGCAGTGGCTGGTGACCGCGTACGGGCTGACCTTCGCCGGTTTCCTGCTCCTCGGCGGCCGCGCCGCTGACTTGCTCGGACGACGACGCGTGCTCATGGCGGGCCTGGCGGTCTTCACCGCCGCCTCACTCGCTGGCGGCCTGGCCACCTCGGACACCTTCCTCATCGTGATGCGAGGGATCCAGGGGCTCGGGACGGCACTCGTGCTGCCTGCCGCACTATCGATCGTGACGAACATGTTCTCCGAGGGAGCCGAACGCAACAAGGCCCTTGGCATCTGGGGCGGGGTAGGCGCCCTGGGCGGGACGGTCGGCCTGCTGGCCGGCGGAATCCTCACCACCTACGCCGGATGGCGGTACATCTTCTTCTTCAACGTCCCCATCGGCGCGGCGGCGCTCGCCCTGGCCCCAAAGGTGGTGCCCGAGAGCCGCGCCCGCAGCGGACCGCGACGCTATGACGCCTTCGGAGCCGTGTCGATCACCGCCGCCCTGCTGGTGCTCGTCTACGCCATCTCCCAGGCGCCCCAGGTCGGCTGGACGGCCACTCGGACCGTCGCCATGCTCGCCGTCGGCGCGGCATTGTTCGCCCTGTTCCTCGTCGTCGAGGCCAGGGTCGAGGCACCCCTCCTGCCCCTGCGGCTCTTCCGCCTGGGCAGCGTCGCGGGATCCAACGCGGTCGGCTTCCTGCTCGGGACGAGCTTCCTCACCTTCGTGTTCCTGGGCACGCTCTACATGCAGCAGGTGCTCGGCTTCTCCGCTCTCGCGACGGGAGCGGCCTGGATGACGGCGTCGGTGACCTCGCTGGCCTGCGCGGGCCTCTCCCAGCGAATCGTGACGAGGACCTCGCCTAAGCTCGTCATGGCCTTCGGCATGGCGCTCATCGGAGCCGGGACGCTGTGGGCCACGCAGGCCCCGGCCGGCGGGACCTTCTGGCGCGACCTGGCCGGGCCGTTCTTCGTCGTCGGCGTCGGCACCGCGTTCGCCTTTATCCCGGTCTCCATCGGCGCCCTCGCCGGGGTGACCGAGCGCGACGCGGGAGTCGCCGCTGGCCTGGTCAACACCTCTCAGAATTTCGGCGCGGCGATCGGAGTCGCCGTCGCCTCGTCCATCGCGGCCTCGTACTCCCGCACGCTGGCCCACCACGGCTACGCAACCGCCACCGCCCTTACCGGCGGGTTCCAGCGGGCCCTGTGGGTGTGCGGACTGACCGGCCTCGCGGCCATCCCCGTCGCCTTCGTCCTCATCCGCCGCACCGGCAAGAGCTGACGTGCTAGCCGGGTGACTCCGCCCGCCGGCGTGGGGGTGACGGTCGGGGAACAGCAGGGTCCAGCCGTGTTCGGGGGCCTGCCGTAGGCTCGGTGATCGTGGACAACCGAGCCGAGATCCGCGAGTTCCTCACCACTCGCGAACGCGAGCAGGACCTCCGCTAGGAGACGACATGGAGCACACCCGGCTCGGTGACACCGGGCTGAAGATCGGCCGGCTCGCGCTGGGCTGCATGAGCTACGGCGACCCCGCGACCGAAGGAGCCCACCGGTGGGCCCTGGCCGACGACGACGCGCAGCCGTTCTTCCGGCAGGCTATCGAGCTCGGAATCACCTTCTGGGACACCGCGAACGTCTACCAGGCCGGCACCTCGGAGGAGGTCGTCGGCCGCGCGATCAGGCGCTATTCGCGTCGCGAGGATATCGTGCTGGCCACCAAGGTGTTCGGCAAGATGCACGAAGGTCCCGGCGGATCCGGCCTGTCCCGCAAGGCCATCATGGAGCAGATCGACGCCTCCCTGACCCGGCTCGGCACCGACTACGTCGACCTGTACCAGATCCACCGCTTCGACCCCGCCACCCCGGTCGCCGAGACGATGGAGGCCCTGTACGACATCGTCAAAGCCGGCAAGGCCCGCTACCTCGGCGCGTCGTCGATGTACGCCTGGCAGTTCGCCAAGCTGCAGCACGCCGCCGGCCAGGGCGGCTGGACCCGGTTCGTGTCCATGCAGAACCAGTACAACCTGCTGCGCCGCCAGGACGAGCCCGAGCTGATGGCCATGTGCGCCGACACCGGCGTCGGCCTGGTGCCCTACTCCCCGCAAGGCAAAGGCCGCCTGGCCCGCCCGTGGGGCGAGCAGTCCACCCGGTCCAGCGTCGACCACGTTGTGCAGGCCTTCGACTCACCTCTGGATGAGCCCGTCGTCAACGCGGTACAGGAACTCGCCGGCGCCCGCGGTGTCACCATGGCCCAGGTCGCGCTGGCCTGGGTGCTGCGCAACCCGGCCGTCTGCGCCCCGATTGTCGGCGCGACCAGACCGCATCACCTGCCCGAAGCCGTCGCCGCGCTCGAGCTGAAACTGACCGCCGACGAGGCCTCCGCCCTCGGAAAGCCCTACAGCAACCACGGGCCGTCCTGGTACTGACGGAGCTCGTCCGCGCGGCCGGGCTCGGGCGGTCTTGCTCTATGCCGGACTGAGGGTGCGATGAGTTCCGCCCCTCGTCGTCGTCTTACCGGTGAGAGACACTCGTAACCGGCTATGAGGGCGGGAGTGACTATCGTGATCGGGAACACCATCAGCGGCGCCTGGGAGACGGGCCACGACGACGGTCAGTGGGAGCACGACTTCGCCCTCACCTACCGCCGGGCCGACTGAGATGAGCGCCGCGCAGACCGTCCGGGACATCATCGAGGTCAACGGGGTTGACCTGTGCGTGGATACTGCTGGCGACGCGGCTGACCCCGTGATCCTGCTCATCGGCGGCATGGGCAGCTCGATGGACTGGTGGGAGGAGGAATTCTGTCAGCGGCTGGCGGCGGGCGGCCGATTTGTCATCCGCTACGACCATCGCGACACCGGGCAGTCGGTCAGCTACCCAGCCGGGGCGCCAGAGTACACCGGCGCGGACCTGGCGGCCGACGCGGCCGGGGTGCTGGACGCACTCGGGCGGCGGAGCGCTCACCTGGCCGGTATGTCGATGGGCGGCGCCCTCGCGCAGCAGGTTGCCCTGGCTCATCCGGGTCGCGTTGACTCCCTGGTACTGATCTCGACTAGTCCCGCAGTCCCGGGCGGCCCGGACCGGGCTGAGCTTCCGCCGATGTCGGAGGACCTGCGGGCCTACTTCGCCGCGGAGGTTCCGCTGCCGGATTGGACCGAACGGACGGCGGTGATCGATTACATCGTCGGCTACGAGCGGCGGCTGGAGGCCGCGGAGTACTTCGACAACGCGCACGTGCGCGCGCTCGTGGCGCGGATCGTTGACCGCACCAACGATATGGCCGCCAGCGTGGTGAACCACGCACTGGCCGAGGAGGGTGAGCTGGCCCGCGGGCGGCTTGACGAGATCGCCGTACCGACCCTGGTGATTCACGGTACGTCTGATCCTTTGTTTCCCTACGGCCATGCCGAGGCGCTGGCCCGCGAGATTCCCCATGCCGAGTTGCTGCCGCTGGAGGGCGTCGGCCATCAGATGCCGCCGCGGGCGTGGTGGACTTCGGTCATCCCGGCCATGCTGCGACACACCTCAGGGGGCTGCTGACCGCGGCGGGCGGGCGCGTCCCGGCGATGACGGCAACCGCGGTCAGCGCGACGATCCGCACCCTCAGCCGCATGCCCTTTGATCGTCTTGTGATGGCGTTTCGACCGTGCGGGCATCGGTGTCGCTGGAGTCCGGATGCTGCCGTATTCAGCGGGGGACGGTGACCAGGACGCGGCCCCGGGCGCCGGCGTCGACGCGGTCGTGGGCCTCGGCGATGTCCTGCAGCGCAAAGCGGGCGCCGACCTCGACGGTCAGGGCGCCGGCCGCGGCCGCGGCCGTGAGGTCACGGACGGCTCGCCGTCGGGCCTGGTCGGGGAAGTCGTCACTGCCGACCAGGCGCAGCGTGACGTTGTTGAACAGCAGCGTCCAGAAGGGGATCTCGGTGCGGGCGGCGCGGGTGGCGTAGGCGGCGATGACCGCGCCGTTCGCGGCGATGGCGTTGTCCAGGTCGGCGTTGTCGGAGAGGGACACCTCGATGATCCGGTCCACGCCCTGCGGCGCGTACGCGCGGATCGCCGCCGCCGGGTCGCCGCGATCCAGGGCGACGGCATGAGACACGACCGCCGGGTCGACGCGGCCCAGGTCGGTGCCGCGCCGCACGGTCCCGAAGATGGTGGCGCCGGCCCACCGGGCCAACTGCGCGGCGAGCGAGCCGACCCCGCCGAGCACGCCGTGCACCAAGACGAGCTTGCCGTCGACCGGGCCGTCGGCGAACACGGTGCGGTGCGCGGTGATCCCGGGGATGCCCAGGCTCGCCCCGAGCTCGTCGCTCACGTGGTCCGGCAGAGGGACGGCCTGGTCGGCGGGGACGACGGTGTACTGGGCGGCGGTGCCGAAGGGCCGGTAGGACTGGGCGCCGTACACCCACACCCGCTGCCCGGCGCGGTGCGCGGCAACGCCCTGCCCGACGGCGTTGATGACACCGGCCGCGTCGCTGTGCGGGATCACGCGGGGATAGGGCATGGCCGGATCGAACAGGCCGCCGCGTTTCTTGGTGTCGCCGGCGTTGACGCCCGAGACGGTGACATGAACGCGAACCTCGCCGGGGCCCGGCTGGGGGTCGGGCAGTTCGCCGACGTGCAGCACGTCGGCGGCCGGGCCCTTTTCGTCGTACCAGGACGCAAGCATGGTGGACCTCCAGGAGATGGCGGCTCAGCTCGCGGGCTGCGCGAGCGAGGCGGGATTATCCTGCGCCGTTGCGTCCTCGCCGAGGATCTCGCGGATCCGGTTGCGTTCGGCGCGACTGGTGGCGCCGGGCCGTGAGCAGCATTCCGCGCCGGTAGGGGCCGTGATCTGCGCAGCGGTAGGACCTGTCCGTCGCGGGATTACGTTCGGTTCGGCGTGGCCGGGGCGTCGGCCGGCGCGTGGGTGGCGGCCCAGCTGGCCAGCAGTCGCAGGGCGTCGTCGGTGGGTGAGCCTGCTTCGGCGCTGAAGGCGACCAGGGTCAGGCCGGGGTCGGCGGGCAGTTGCATCACCTCGTAGGACAGCTGCAGTTCGCCGACGACGGGGTGCCGGATGTGCTTGAGCCCGGTGCGGTGCAGTTCGACGTCGTGGGCGCCCCAGCGCACGCGGAACTCGTCGCTGCGGGTGGACAGCTCTCCCACCAGGTCGCTTAGGCCTTTGTCGTAGGGGTCGCGGCCGGCTTCGGTGCGCAGCATGGCCACGGTGTCGTCGGCGGCGCGATCCCAGTCGCCCCAGAACGTGCGGGCGTGCGGGTTAAGGAAGTTGAACCGGGCCAGGTTCGCCGGTCGGGCGGGGCCGGCGAACACCGGCGCGTACAGCGCCCGCGCGAGCGGGTTGCTGGCGAGCACGTCCAGGCGCCCGTTCTCGACGAAGGCCGGCACCTCGGACACGCCGGTCAGGTCGCCGCGCTCGAGTTGTGCGTAGTACTCGACGCTGACGCCGGCCAGGTCGGCGACCTCGCTGCGGCGCAGACCGGGCACCCGGCGGTTGCGGCTGTAGTGCGCCAGCCCGGCCTGCTCGGGGGTGATCTTGGCTCGGCGGGAGCTGAGGAAGGCCTTGACCTCGTGGCGGTTGTCCACGCCTCCAGGCTAAGCGCAGTTCCCGGGACGAGGGGTGGGCTGTCAGTACACCGTCCAGCAGCGACTTCTTCGCGTCGCCTGGCGAGGCGTTACCTGGAACCCGGGCAACGACGATAAGGAGCTATCTGATGAAGCACGTGTCTCTGGGCGGGTTGGACGTCTCCCGGATCGGCCTAAGCATCATCACCACTCAACACCGGGCGCCGGGCTTCGGCGCCTGAAAGGAAAAGGAATCCCGCCATGAGCAAGGTCATTCTCATCACCGGTGCCGGTCGCGGCCTGGGCACGGACATCGCCCGCGAAGCCCTCAAGGCCGGCCACCAGGTCGTGGCCACTGGCCGCCGCCCCGAGCAGGTCGAGCAGCCCCTCGGCGGGCCGCAGGAGAACCTGCTGGTCACCAAGCTGGACATCACCTGCCCGCAGGACGCCCGGGCAGCCGCGCAGGCAGCCCTCGACCACTTCGGCCGCATCGACGTCCTGATCAACAACGCAGGGAACTTCTTCGCCGGCTACTTCGAAGAGATCACCCCCGAGCAGATGCGCCAGCAGTTCGAAACCAACCTGTTCGGACCCATGAACGTCACCCGCGCCGTCCTGCCCGTCATGCGTAAGCAGCGCGCCGGCCACATCATCACCCTCTCCTCGTCAGCGGGCCTGATCGGCCAGGAGTTCTGCGTCGCCTACGCCGCCTCCAAGTTCGCCGTCGAAGGCTGGACGGAATCGCTGCGCTACGACGTGGAGCCGTACAACATCCGCACCACGGTCGTCGAACCCGGCTTCTTCCGCACCGAGTTGCTGGTGGACGCCTCCACCACCTGGCCCGAGCCGACCATCGAGGACTACGCCGAGCGCACCACCGCCACCATCGCGGCTTGGAAGAGCATGAACGGCCGCCAGACCGGCGATCCCGCCAAGCTCGCCCGCGCCTTGCTGACCATCGCCGACCAGGACCAGCCGCCGCTGCGCTTCGTGGCCGGCGCCGGCGCGATCGCCGACGTCGAGGCCAAGGCCAAGGAACTGCTCGCACAGGCCCGGGCCTCCCGCGCACTCGGCGCCAACCTGGCACACGACGATGCCAACGCCTGAACGTCCCGTTCCACGACCTGCTGGTGATGTTCGCCCGCCTGGCCGCCATCACCGAGCGCGTCGGCTTCCCACCGGGGTCCTGGCCCTTCCTGTGCCCGGAGCCTATCGAACGAGAGAGCGACGTGAGCCGTCACCAAGGCGCTGCCGGTGACCTTCCCATGCGCCGCCGTCTCCAGCTACGCCACGGGCGGTCTGCTGTCGAGATCCGCGATGATGAACCCACCCAGCAGGCCCGCGTGGGCGCCGCCGGAGCGGATGACCTGGATGGTGGTCCGGCGCCGCTGGCTGGTCCGTTATGGCAGTCGGCGCAGGTGGGCGTCGGCGGGCTCAGCGGCCTGGATGCGGATCCGGGCGTCGACGGCCTGGACGCCGTCGGGGCGGGCGATGACGGGGCTCAGCTCGAGCTCGGCGATCTGCGGCAGGTCGTCGGCCATCCGGGAGACCCGTAGCAGCATGTCCCTGAGTGAGGCGAGGTCGGCGGCTGGAGCGCCGCGGCGTCCGAGCAGCCGGGCGGCGGCCCGTGTCGACCGGATCAGGTCGTCGGCGTCGGCGTCGGTGAGGGGGGCGAGCCGGGCGGCGCGGTCAGCCAGCCCATCGCCGGCGGCGCCGCCGAGCCCGAACAGCACCAGCGGGCCGGCCACCTGCTCGTGCAGCACGCTGATCGTCACCTCGATGCCGCCGGTGACCACCGGCTGGACAATGACGCCGGCCAGCCGCCTGCCGAAGATCTCCTTCAGCGAGCGGAACCCGCGCCGGACCTCGTCCGCGCCGTGCAGGCCGGTCAGCACGTCGCCTGCGTCGCTGGTGCGCAGCAAGCCGGGCACGTCCGCCCGGAGCGCGACGGGGCCGCCGAACCGGGCCGCCGCCGCGGCCGCAGCGTCCTCGGTGATGACCCCGATGCTGTCGGCTAGCGGTACGCCGTAGCAGCCGAGCAGCTCCACGGTGGGGTCCAGGGCCAGCCAGCCGCCCCGGGGCGGGCTGGCGAGAACGCCGGCGACCAGCTCCCGGGCTCGGTCCTGGCGCAGGCCCTCCAGGTCGGGTACGCGTCCCGGCGGGGTCGCCCGCCAGGTGCCGTAGCGCGCGGCGTGGCCCAGGGCGCGGACGGCGGACTCGGCGTAGGCATAGGCGGGGACCGGAGGGGAGTTCCCGCCCGGGCCTGGCAGCAGCCGGACCACTTCGACCTGGTCCAGCACCGCCGCGGCGATCGGCACCGGCAGCCGCGCGGCGCCTACCTCGGGAACCAGGTCGCTGCTCGCGGTCGTGGCCGTCAGCGCCAGCACCGCGTCGACGCCCGGGTCGGCGCCGACAAGCTCCAGGCACCGGCGGAAGCGGCCGGGGGTGACCAGCACGGTGGTATCGACCGGCCCGGCCACCAAGGCCTCGCGGCCGAGCATGTCCCGCAGCGCCCGCTGAGTGTCCCTGGCCAGGGCGGCGACCTGCAGGCCGGCGTCGCCGCACGCGTCGGCGGCGAGCACCGCAGCGCCGCGGGTATTGGACACCACGCCGACCCTGCCTCCGGCGGGCACCGGCTGCGAGGCCAGCAACGCCGCGGTGTCCAGTAGCTCGCCGAGGTTAGCGGCGGCGATTATGCCGGACTGCTCGAACAGGGCCTGCCTGGTGACCAGCGGGGTAGCCGCCCTCGCGGCGCGGGCCCCGGCCAGGCGCCCGCCCGCCACGGACCGGCCCACGGCCACGGTCAGCACCGGCATGGCGCGGCCCACGCCACGGGCGGTGCGGGCAAACTTGGGCGGGTTCCCGATCGATTCCATGTACAACAAGGCCAGCTTCGTCGCCCCGTCGGACTCCCACCACTGCAGCATGTCGGTGCCGGACACGTCGTCCTTGTCGCCGAAGGAGACCAGCGTGGAGATCCCCACGCCCAGCCGGGACAGGTGCTCAACCAGCACGAAGCCGGTGCCGCCGGTGGACTGCAGCGCCAGGCCGGCCGTTCCCGCCGCGGGATGGCGGGCCGCGAACGTGGCGTCCAGGCCGATGCTCGGGTTGGCTACGCCGAAACTGGCCGGCCCGACCATCCGCATGCCATGGCGGCGGCAGATGCCCAGCAGCTCCGCGCGGGCCGGGCCGCTGAGTCCGGCCGCGATCACGACCAGCGCCTTGACTCCCCGCTGCCCGCAGTCCTCGGCGATCCCGAGCACCGCCCCCGCCGGGACGGCGATGACCGCCAGGTCAACCTGGTCCGGCAGCGCCGCCGCCGACGGCAGGCAAGGGATGCCGTCCAGCTCAGCCGCGCCCGGGTTGACCGGGTAGACCGGGCCGGAAAAACCGCCGGTAATGATGTTCTGCAGGATGGCCCGCCCGACCGATCCGGGGCGCCGGCTCGCGCCGATGACCGCGACCGAGGCCGGCATCAGCACGGGGCGCATGCTCGCCACGTCCGCCGACCGCTCCCGCAGGGCGACCGTATCGCGGTAGGTGCCCAGGGCGGCGTCCGCCTCGTCGGCGGGCAGCGGGAACGTCAAGTCATACACGCCGTCCGCCAGGGAGCGCTGCGCCTGCAGCCCGGCGTCGGCGAATACCCGCAGCATGGCCGCGTTCTCGCTCAGCGTCTCCGCAGTAAACGCGCGGAATCCCCGGCCTCGGGCCAGCGAGACCAGGTGCTCCAGCAGCAGCATGCCGATGCCGCGGTGATGCATATCATCGGCGACCGTGAAGGCGACCTCCGCAGACTCGGAGCCGGAGCCGACCCGCTCGTAGGTGCCGCAGCCGACCACCTCGCCGTCCAGCACGGCCAGCAGCGCCGCGTGGTCCGGCCCGGGCTCGCGGCATACCCGGCGCGCCTCCTGCTCGGCCGCGAGCGGGCTCATGCTGAAGAAGCGCAGGTACAGGTTGTCCGGTGACATCTTGGCGTGCATGTCCCGCACCGCGTCGAAGTCACCAGGCCGCGCGGCCCGGATCTCGATCGTGGCGCCATCGCTCAGCAGAGCATAAGCGCTGTCCTCCGCGTGCATGCTCATGCCGCCCTCCCCGTTCTACCGCCGGCTCGCCACGCCGCGACCCAGTCCGCATTATCGTTTACGGCGCTACCAAGCGGGGTTCCGGCCACTGAATAAGATCTGGCCCCGGCAAAGACGATTGGCGCGTGCCGGTGATCGCTGGTTTCCAGGCGGGCGCGCACACCACATCGAGCTCGGGCCAGCTCTTGCCGATGGTCGCATAGGCGCGGCGCTGCATGTACGGCTTGGATATCAGCATCACCGAGGTGACGGGCACCCGGCGGCGGTGAGCGCACGGCGGGAGAACTCGATGTTCTGCCCGGTCCGTCGTCGGGCTGTTCCCGCCCGAGAACACCGGCACGGGGAACAGGCCGGCGTGGTACAGGATTGTGCAACCACGCGAGAGGATCCTGCTAGCCCCCCGCCCGCGGCGCTGGTGTCCTGGAGGTACCGGAACGGGCCACCGATTCCGGGACAGCCACCACGAAGCAGGAGGCGGGCCATGAACGTGACCGCGGATGACGCCGTCGCCCGAGCCCTGGCCATCGGGCCCGATTCGTCCGCGGCCGAGCGCACCATCGACATCACCACGCTGGGCGCGCGCACCGGCCTCCCGCGCCGCATCGAGGTCTGGTTCCACCGCGTCGACGGCCGCTGGTACCTGACCGGCGTGCCCGGGCCCCGCAGCTGGTACGCGAACCTGCGCGCCCACCCGCGGTTCACCGTGCATCTCAAGCACGGGGTCACCGCCGACCTGCCCGCGACCGCGATGCCGGTCGGCGAGCCGACCCGGCGGCGGGTCATCACCGCGGTCCTGGACCTGCAGAGCCGGCCCGAGATCGCGGCCCGGGTTCCCCGGCAGAACCTCGATGACTGGCTGGCGGGCAGCCCGCTGGTCGAGATCGTGTTCGACGACGAGCAGCTGCGGACGGCGTCCCCGGCGCGGTCCGGATAGTCCGAACCGCGGGGATCGGGCGCGTCGTCGTCGCGTCCCACGCGGGATGGTACTGTCACCTGGCCGGTCAGCATGCCGGTGCCGTTGAACAGGACATCACTAGCTCAGGCGCTGCTTTCGACGATCTCGAACCTGTTCCCGTCCGGATCCTTGAACTCGAACATGGGCGGGACACCCGGCCACCGGAGCAGGTCCCCGACCTCGATGCCCCGTTGCCGCATGGCGGCGTGCTCGGTTTCGGCGTCGGGAACCAGGAACCGGATGCCCGTGTCGGCCCCGGTGTCAGGCCTGGTGATCAGCGCGACGGAGGTGGACGCGCTCGGGGCCGCGACCGTGACCCAGCGGAAGCTCTCCCCCATGCGCACGTCGAGCCGCTTTTCGAAACCGAGCGTGCCGGTGAAGAACTCCACCGCCTTGTCCTGGTCGCTGACCGGGATTCCCACGGTGCCGATGTCGGTGATGGTGGTCTGGGACACGGCGATCTCCTCGCGTCGCTGGATGAATGAGAATCGGTTACTGCTGCGGCTGGTACATGAGCGAGCCAGGAGTGGTCAGCGTCTGCCCGGTTTCGAGCCACGTCTTCAGCCCGGACAGGATCATCGGCCACCCGCCGTAGAGCTCGGCCGGTGCGTCCGGCGGCAGCTGATCGTGGATCACCGTCAGGCGGCACGAGTCGCCGGCCGGCTCGATCTCCCAGGTCACCCGGGACGTGCCGGCCCGCTCGGCGTCGGGACCCCACAGCGCGCGCATCGTCTGCACGAGCCGGTTCGGCCGTTCAACGACCAGGTTCTCCCCCTCGATCAGCGGCCGCTCCGCGGCCGGATGACCGAGCCGGTAGGGCGAGCCTACGGTCCAGTCCGACTCGATCGACGCGCCGAACTGGTACTTCGCCCTGATCGCCGGGTCGGTGATCGCCTCCCACAGCCGCTCGGGCGTGGTGCGGATGTAGATCTCGAAGACCTTCTCCATCTGATCCTCCAGCTCGTGCTTCAGGCCGGCGAGCCCGGCCGCCCACGGCTCGGTGTACTTGCTGACCCACCGGTCGTGGACCAGGCGGATCGGGACGGGGTTGAGGTAGTGCAGCTTCTCGCGGCCCCGCCGCCTGCTTACGACGAGTCCTGCGTCTTCCAGGATCTTCAGGTGCTTCGCCACGGCGATGCGCGTCATGTCGTGCCGCGCCGTGAGGGACACGAGCGTCTGACCGTCGCGGGCGAACAACTCGTCAAGGAGCGCCCGCCGGGTCGGGTCGGCTAGTGCCCTGAACACGGGATCCACGTCACCCACAATAGGAAACCATTTGGTTTCCTGTCAACCCCTCGCAGAACTGCCGGCGCGCTACGGCGACGAGCCGGGGCGAACCGTCAGGCTAGGAGATCAGCCCGATCTGGCGGGCGCGGGTGACCACGGTCCGTTCGGTACTAACGGACTTCAGGTCGGGTGCCAACGCTGAGCCGGGCGGGTAAGTGACCAGTTCAGGCCTGCGGCAGGCGTTTCATTTTGCGGGCGGCTGCCGTGGCGTGGGCGACGCCGCCGGGCCCGGAAATGCGGAACGCCACGTAGCCTCCCGTGCTGTACGCGCCCGGCATGTCACGGACCTCCCGTTTATCGGCCTCGTGACTGAACCAGACCGTCCTGGAGTCCGGGGACAATATCACTATCGGCGGGGCCAGCGAGATCGGCTGGGTAGGTCACCTGTATCTCGGTGATCGTGGGCGGGAAGTCGCGCTTGTTGTTGGTGATGAACCGGTCGGCGCCCATGCCCACCGCGGTGGCCAGATGGGTGGCGTCCGCGGCCTTGAGCCGGTACTGGCTGGACAGGGCGGTCGCGAGTTCGGCAGTGGCTCGGTCTACCGGACGCAGGTCCAGCCTGGCCAGCAGTCCGGCGAGGATGCGAACCTCGTCGGTGGCGCCGTCGCGTAGCGGCGTGCTCAGGACCTCCGGGAGCAGCAGGACCGAGCCGATCCCCGCCACGGTGGCCGGGGCCGCGGACCGGAACAGGGTAACGACCTGCTCGCCCAGCGGATGACCGGGCACGGCGGCGTAGATGAGCACGTCGGCGTCGAAGGCGTCCATTACCGGGCGTCTCGCCCGGCCCTGATCGCGGCGATCAGCTCTTCGGCCCGGTGCGCGGTCAGCCCGGGGCCTTCCGGCAATGGCTCTGCCGCCGCCCGGGTGAGCAGCTCATGGATCCGCCCCGCGTCCTCAAGCGCGACATCCGCCCGGCGGCTGCGCAGCGCGTCTGGTCGGACCAGGACGGCCACCGTGCGGCCGTGCCGGGTGATCGTGATTTCCTCACCCTCCTCGACGCGGGACAGGAGTTCGGGGAGGACGGCCCGGGCCTCGGAGACGGTCATCGACGCCATGACAGAAATTGTACATCGTTGTACGTAAGAGTACGATCGCCAGCCGCCACCTTTTCCGCTGCTTACCGCCGGGCCGGGGCCGGAGGTCAGGGCCACGGGATGGTTCGCGGGCCGGTGGCCCTGGCTCGCAGGGCTTCGAGGGCAGTAGCTTGCCGGTGTCGGTGAGCCCGTAGCTGCGGTCGCGCCAGTCACCGCCGGACGCCAGCAGGCCGAGGGCCCGGCACATGTTGCTTGTTTCGTGGATGGCCCCGGCTGACGTCGTATTCGTCCGGTGGCTCGCCGGCTCCGGCTGGAAGCCTAGTACGGCCGAACGTACGAGAGCTGACGGACTCTCCTACCAGAAGCGTGTGTTGTGATCGTGGCATGGACTTCGATGCGTACGAGCGCAGCCTGTGGGCAGGGCGCGGTACCGCCTACGAGCGCGGGGTCGCGCGGCTGACCGCGCACACGGCCGGGGCGCTGCGGGCGGGGGCGGGCCTGGGCGGGGTCATGCGTCAGTGACGAGCTTGACAGGCTGGCCGGTGACTTGGGCGATGGCCGTGAAGTCGCGATCGTCGCACAGCAACGTGAGCCTCTCACGTTCCGCGGTTGCCGCGATCAGCAGGTCTACTGGCCGGCCGAGGGGGCGGGCAGAGTACAGGAACTCCAGCTCGACAACCGGGCAGGTCGCGATGACGCCCGCGGCAAGATGGTCAGACCACGCTTGCCGCAGCTTGTCTTGCAGGATCCGGAACACGCCGGATATGTCGATCAGGTAGAGCGCCGGGCTCACCGGCGATAGGCCGCCTTGTTGTCGAGAAACGCATCAAAGTCACCGCGGTCCTCATCTCTCCGAGCCTGGCCAGGCGCGCAACCGCACGAGCCGCTAGCTGACCCGGGCGTTGGACGCCGGGATCGACGGCGTGACCAGCCGCTGCTGCTGTCAATGGTCGAGACCCGCGGGCACTGCGGCCACGGACGCAGCGCGGAAACGCCGGGTGCCTCGACGATTCTGCGTGCAAGCGGCCCGGAAGGCCTGACGGTCAGGCGGTCCGCTGGAGGACCGGGCAGCAGCACGCCGAGGACGTCGCCGAGCAAGTCGTCCCCCACCACCGCCCAGAACGCATCCACCAGGGCGCACGCGCCTAGCAGGAACACCGGGCCGTCCAGGTCGGGGAACTCCGGCAGGTCTTCGTCCCAGTCCAGTCCAGGACGGGACATCGCGGCGTCGGCCGCCTCGTTATAGGCCAGTTCGGCCTCGGCGATGGGAGCCAGTATCTCGAGCAGCCTGCGCACCGCCGGGTGGTCCAGCCGAGACCGCCGAAAGCGACCGCGCGGATCAGGGCTTGGGCGGCGACGCTCCAGTGCCCGGAATCGGCGATGATCACCGTGGCGGCCGGGATCTCGGCGGTCGCCAGGCAAGGCGCGGTCCTCGTCCGCGACAGGTGGATGCCGGTGGAGAACCGGTGGCCGAGCGAGTCCTCGGCCCATCGCGGTGCCTGGGCCGGGACCGGCTCGGCGCCGCCGCACCAGGCACGGCTGGCCGCGGCTACGCCCTCGCCGCACTTCTCGTTCTCGTCCGACAGTGCCTGCAGGCCCGCCGCGAGGGTGAGCAGCGCCTGCTGCGTCGCGGCGTCAGCCTGGGGCTTCTGCCCGGCCTGGCGCTTGTGCCTTCTTGCGGTTGCTGGCGCGGCCCACCACACCTCCCACGGTCGTTTGGCACCGACCTTAACGGCATAGTCCGACAAATCGGCGGGGATCTAGCGCTCGAGCGCTCGGGGTGCTCGCGACAGACGGGCTGGCGGCCGGGCGGCCGGAGGCGCTTCGACAACGCAATACGAATGCATTACAATAACTGCGTGTAAAGAAGGTCCGGGACAGCGACTGGTCCGCCAACCACATAGCGGCCCATGACGTCACCTTGGACGAGGTGCGTGAGGCGATCCTGGAGCACCCCTACTGGTCCGTCCCGGGACGCGATGCTGGTCCGTCCCGGGACGCGATGGCACAACGTTGATTTATGGCCGCACCTACGCAGGCCGCCACTTGTTCGTGGTCGCCATCACGGAGGGCGAGGAGGCCTTCATCGTCACCGCCCGCGACATGACCGACGCCGAGAAAAGGACCTTCCACAGGAAAGCACGATGACCATGACGAAGCACTCCGAACAGCTCCCCCGACCAGCGGCGGAACTCGAGCGGCTGGCCGAGTACTACGATACCCACGACACCAGCACGGAAATGGACAACGGCGACTGGGTCGAGCCGCAGCCGATGGCCACTACCTCCCTCCGCCTGCCTGCCGACGTGATCGACCAGCTCAAGCAGCAGGCGCGAACCCGGCATGTGCGGTACACCGCGTACGTGCGGTCGATCCTTGAGCGCGCCGCCCGCGGCGGCTCGCCACCGGAGTTGGCGGAGATTACCGAGCGGCTGGATCGGATCGAACGTGCCCTGAGCGGAGGGCCTCCCCACGACGATAAGAAGACGGCCTTACGAACCTCGGTACGGGCAGGGGCCGCCTCAACGGCGCCGACTGCTTTGAGGTGCTCACCGCCGGGACCGGCGATGCCATGAACGAGGTCCTCGGGCGAGGGCGCGGTCGTGGCGTCGCACGCGCATCGATTGCCGCTCACTCGGGTAGTCGCGCGAAGGCACGCACGGGGATGGTGCCGGTTGCTTCGATGCGCAGAGGCAGGGCCGTGAAGCGGGCGCCGGTTGGCGATAGCTGGCCGAGACCGGTCAGGTGCTCGACGACGGGGATGCCAGCGGCGAGCAACAGCGTGTGCGCGGGTCGTTCAGCGTCGGCGGTGTCGTCGATGTCGAGCGCATCGATACCGACGAGTGCCGCACCGTGGGCGACAAGCCAGGTAGCGCCGGCCCGGGTGAGGAAGTGCCGGTTTTCTGAGTAGGACGGTGTGCCGAATCGGGCGTCGTCGCCGGTGTGGAGCAGGACGGCGGCGCCGTGCACATCCAGGGCGGCTAGCGCGCCGACGTCGATCCCGTGCTGCGGGGCGCCGGCCACCCGCACGATCACTGCTGGCAGGTCGACGGTCTGCTCCAGGCTGATGGCGCTGAGGTCGGCACCGGCGGGGTAGCGGTGATAGGGGGCGTCGAGGTAGGTGCCGGTATTGCCGACCAGAGCGAGCAGGTCGATGGCGAACTCCGTGCCCGGAGCGTAGTGCTGACGTGAAGCTTCCCTGGTCAGGTAGGGGGTGATGGTCGGTGAGGGAAGTCCGGGGTAGGTGGTCATACCGGCCCGGATGACATGGCTGACTTCGACGAGCCGTCCGGTCGTGGTCGCTGGGCCCAAGCGGTGATCTGAAGGGCCTCCCCGTGTTCCCTTGTGCGCTTCGGCGAAGACGTGCACGTTGCTGAGCTCGACCGAATCCGTCATTAGCAGGCCAAGCGAGGCGGTGAACAGTGCGGCGATCTCGGCCTCGTCGACGTCGGGGGACGGGAGATCTATCCGGAATCCGTGAACGGTCAGGTCACCGCCGTTGCTGAAGCTGACGGCGGCGTCGAGTGAGGCACGGTACTCAGTCACGGAAGCTCCGTTCGGCTGGTGAATGCGGCGGCGTTGTACAAGCAGCACGGCCGTTTTTGCCACCCGTGAGGACGAGGTGGACGGCCTGTTCCGGCTGGGGGTGTTCACCGACCTGTACCGGGTCGTGCGGCAGGGCGTGCGGGCCGGGGTGGAGAACTACTCGATCAAGCGGCTGGAGCCGCTGTGCGGGTAAGGCCGGCGGGTGGACCTGGACGTAGCGACGGCCAGCCTGATCGCGTTGGAGGCGGCGCTCGAAGACGGGACCGCGGCCGGGGACGGCGAGCGGCGGCGGGTGGTGGCGGGGGTACAACCAGGACGACTGCCGGGCCACGGTGGCGCTGCGGGACTGGCTGGAGGGACGGCGGGCTGAGCTGGCCGGACGGCTGGGCCAGGAGCTGCCGCGGCCGGTGTTCGCGGAGCAGCCGGGTGCCGCCGAGGATCCCGAGACCGCCCGGATCAGGTCGGCGTTGCTGACCGGCGTCTCCGCGGAGACGCCTGGCGCAATTGCGTGGGACGTAGTCTCCGCGGCCCTTGCGCCATGCGTCGAATGCTTCGGCGATCTCCCCCTGGAGCAGGGTCTGATCATTGCCGCCCATCACAACCTGTCAGCCCCGTTCACTGGTGCCGCCATGACCTCGACATCCGCCTGAGCCTGAACTGGCCGGCTTCGCCGCGCAGATGGCGTCGGCCTGACGGGGCCGCAGGGTCATCGCCTGCTGCCGTTCGATATTTGGCTGATTTGATGCCATTTTGATGTTTTCTGTGCGGTACGGAGATGGCAGACTCCAGACCGTCAGTAGGCGGGTTCACCGGCTGCGAGCGCGCAGTCGGCCCGTCTCCGCACCTTGACAGGGAGGACGAGCAACGATGCGTAGTCCCCTGCGGCGTCCAGGCGCCGTGCAGATCGTCTCGGGAGCCACCGTGCTTGGCGTGGTGGCGGCGCTGGCGGTAGTCGCGGCGGCCGGCGCGGGACCGGCGAGCGGGAAGGCGGCCGGTCCGGGCAGGCAAGCGGTCCTGGCCGCGGCTCAGCGGCCGGGCACGACGGTATCGGTCGCGACGGGCCGGCAACTGGCGTCGATCGGCAGCCGGGTCGATTCACTGATCGGCCGGATGACCCTCGCGGAGAAGATCGGGCAGCTGGAGATGTCCGGCCCGACCGGCCCGAACGGCACGCCGGGGCAGACGCTGCTGGATGAGGTCCGCAGCGGGGAGGTCGGCTCGGTCTTGGACCTGGTAGGGGTGGCCAACATCAACCAGGTCCAGCAGGCCGCGCTGCAGTCGCGCCTGCACATCCCGGTGATCTTCGGGCTGGACGTGATTCACGGGTACAAGACGATCTTCCCGGTGCCGCTCGGCGAGGCGAGCAGCTGGGACCCGGCCGCAGTGCAGAATGACGCGTCGATCTCGGCCAGCGAGGCGACGGCGGACGGGATCAAGTGGACGTTCAACCCGATGGTGGACGTCAGCCGTGACCCGCGCTGGGGGCGCGTGGTGGAAGGGTCGGGGGAGGATCCGTTCCTCGGGTCGGCGATGGCCGTGGCGAAGGTGCGCGGCTACCAGGGCAGCGACTTCAGCGTGCCGGACAAGATGGCCGCGACCGTCAAGCATTTCGGTGCGTACGGCGCGGTGCAGGCCGGCCGGGAATACAACACGACGGACATGTCGGAGCAGCAGCTGCGCAATATCTACCTGCCGCCGTACAAGGCCGCGGTAGAGGCCGGCGCCGCGACGGTGATGAGCTCGTTCACCTCGCTTAACGGAGTGCCCGACACCGCCAACCCCTACCTGCTCACCACGATCTTGCGCGACGAGTGGCAGTTCGGCGGCACGGTGATCAGCGACTACCAGGCGGTCCAGGAACTCGAGGCTTTCGGCTACGCGACCAGCGGCGCGGAAGCCGCGCAGCTGGCGATCACCGCCGGGGTGACCATCGAGATGGGCGTGCAGGTGCCCAGCCAGTTCTCCACCTACACCTTGTACCTGGCCGGCCTGGTCAACAGCGGCAAGGTCAGCATGGCGACCATCAACAACGACGTGCGCCACGTCCTGACCCTGAAATACCTCGCGGGCCTGTTCGCCCACCCGCTCACCGACCCGAACCGGGTGAAGACCGCCGAGCTCACCCCGGCCAGCCTGGCCGCGGCGCGTACCATGGCCGGGCGCTCCATGGTCCTGCTCAACAACAACAACCACGCGCTGCCGCTGAACACCAGCGTGTCGTCGGTCGCCGTGGTCGGCCCGCTCGCCGATGACCCATCGGACCAGCTCGGCCCGGACGTGCCCATCGGGTACTCGGCGTCCGACCTGACCTCGGTGGTGTCCGTGCTCAACGGGATCAAGGCCGCCGTGCCGCACGCGACCGTCACCTACGCGCAAGGCTGCGACGCCACCTGCACGTCAACCTCGGGGTTCGGCGCCGCGGTGAGCGCGGCCCAGGCCGCGGCGGTGACCGTGGTGGTGGCCGGCGAGCCCGCCTCTTACTCCGGCGAGGCATCCTCGCGCAGTGACATCAGCCTGCCCGGGCAGCAGACCGCGCTCATCCAGGCCATCGCCGCGACGGGAAAGCCCTACGTCGTGGTGCTGATGAACGGCCGCCCGCTGACCCTCGGCTGGGTTGCCGACAACGCCCCCGCGCTGCTGGAGGCCTGGTTTCCCGGAACCGAGGGCGGCAATGCCGTGGCCGACGTGCTGTTCGGCAAGGTGGACCCGGGCGGCAAGCTGCCGATGAGCTTCCCGCGGGACGTCGGGCAGATCCCGATCTCCTACAACGAACTGCCAACCGGCCTGGCCGATCCCAGCAACAAGTACACCTCGCAGTACCTCGACGTGCCGAACACGCCTCAGTACCCGTTCGGGTACGGGCTGTCCTACACCACCTTCTCGCTGTCGAACCTGCACCTGTCGGCCGGCAGCATCTCCACGTCCGGCTCGCTGACCGTCAGCGCGGACCTGTCCAACAGCGGGACCGTGGCGGGGGACGACGTCGTCCAGCTCTACATTCACCAGGACGGGACAACCATCCTGCAGCCCGTTCGCCGGCTTGACGGATTCCAGCGGGTCACGCTGGCGCCAGGGCAGACCAAGACAGTCACGTTGACCCTGGGGCCGAGCGACATCGGCTTCTACACCAACACCCCGGGGCAGTTCGTCGTCGAACCCGGCCCCGTCGACGTGTACGTCGGCGACAGCTCGGTCGGCGGCCTGCAGGGCCAGTTCACCGTGACCGGCTAGGCGGAGAAGGGCCTGACTGCCTGGGAGGACGTTCGGTATTCAAGCGGACGGTCGCGGTGAGGCCGGTCCGCAACTGCCAGGAGCTGGGGAAAACGCATGATTCACGAAACCTGCTGCTGGCCCGTTGCATCGCCGCCGCTCCTGCAGTTACCATCCATATGGATGGTAAGGAGATGGCCGGGAGATGGTGGACGGATGGCCCGGGGTGAGAGCGAAAAGACCGAGAAGATCACTATCAACCTGGGACTGGTAGACCTCGGGCAGATCGATCTGCTGGTCCAGGAAGGCTTCTACACCAACCGCACCGATTTCATCCGCACGGCCATCCGCACCCAGCTCGCCACCCGGGGCGAAGCGCTCGACCAGACGGCGGCCCGGCGCACCCTCACCCTGGGCAGCTCTCACTACACCCGTCGCGACCTGGAGGAAATCCGCGACGCCGGGCAGATGATCCACATCCGGGTCCTCGGGCTGGCCAGCATCGCCGCCGACGTCTCTCCCCAGCTGGCCCTGGCCACGATTGCCTCGGTGGAGGTACTCGGCGCCTTCCGGGCCCCAACAGCAGTCAAGGCCGCCCTGGCGCCCCGTACCGCCTGAGCCGCCGTGATCACAGGCTGCCCAGACCACCGCCGGCCCCCGCAGCGTACAAGCCGTCCTGCCAGCAGACCAGCGAAGACAACCACGAGAAGGGACACCGCCATGCACGCACGCCAGATGGCGGCGATGGCTGAGGCCACTCGCCTGACCCGCCAGGGCCGCCTGGTGGAGGCAACCGCGCTGATCCAGCAGACCCTGGCCAGCCCGGCGGTGACACGGCGGCCGCCAGATGCGCCATCCGCCGGGGCGGAGACCAGTCGCACGCCTGACCGCCACCCCGCTCCCCCGCCAGCGCTGCGCGCCGGCGAGGGGACACCACTGGGGCAGGCCCATTCCGGCTGGCTTACCCGCCGCCGCACTCTCCCCAGCCGGAGCGCATCGAGTCTCCGCCGGCCGCAACGGCCAGCGGCCCTGGCCACGAAGCGGCCGGCGGGCCGGTTTGAGGCCTTCTCCTACACCAACGCCGCCGGCACCCGCGCCTACCGGCTCTACGTTACCGCCGGCCACACCGATGGCCCCCTGCCCCTGGTGGTGATGCTGCATGGCGGCACCCAAGACGCCGCGACCTTCGCTGCCGCCACCGGCATGAACGATCTCGCCGAGCGTCGGGCATTCCTCGTCGCCTACCCGGAGCAGCCCCCCTCGGCGAACCCGGGCAAGTACTGGAACTGGTTTGCGCCCGGTCACCAGCGCCGCGACGCCGGCGAGCCGTCGCTGATCGCCGGGATCACCCGCCAGGTCACCGATCGCTACGGGGCAGATGGCACCCGGGTATACGTGGCCGGGTTCTCCGCCGGCGGCGCGATGGCCGCGGTGATGGCCGCGGTCTACCCCGATCTTTTCGCCGCCGTCGGCGTGCACTCCGGGCTGCCCTATGCCGCCGCCGGCGACGCGGCCTCCGCGTTCGCGGCGATGAAACAGGGCCCGTCACGGCCGGCCCGGCCCCCGGCCCGCCCCCGGCCGCTGATCGTCTTCCACGGTGACCGGGATGCGATCGTGGCCCACGCCAACGCCGCGGGCCTCATCGACCACGTCCTGGCAGCGGCCAGCCCGGACCACCGCCCGGGCACCCCGCCGACCGCGGTGACCACGGGGCAGGTGCCCGGTGGGCATGCCTACACCCGGACCTGCTACTCCGGCCCCGCGGGCGCGGCCCTGGCCGAGCGCTGGACTATCCACCAGGGCGGGCATGCCTGGTCCGGTGGTGTCCCGCACGGCTCCTATACCGACCCCCGCGGGCCGGACGCCAGCGCCGAGTTCATCCGCTTCTTCGACGAGCACCCGGCCGTCCCCCCGTCCCGCTGACCGGAACCGTGCCGCCCCGAGCCCGCGAGGCAGCCACGACGATCCTCGGCCAGAAGGTGCTTTCTCGCTGGTGAAAGAGGGCAAGCAGCAGGTTCGTTCGGTAATAGAGATCTGGATTGTTCCGGACGGGCCGTGTTGCTGCGGCCGCCACGCGAGTTCGCGGAGAAGCGGGGCCGCCGAGGACCCGAGACCGCCCGGATTAGGTCAGCGCTGCTGGCCGGCGTGGCGGAAACGTCCAAGGGGCAGGCGCGGGGGCTGCTGGCCGAGATACCGTCTGGAGTGAGCCTACGGCGCCACCGATAGCCGGCAGGCGGACCAGGGCCACGCTGGCACGGATAGAAGCTGGGAGCACGATGCGTGGCAGCCGTACAACGGCCGTGCAGCTGGAGAGAGCAGGCCAAGCTGGGGCGACACCGACGGAAGGCGGCCGCGCGCTTGGCTGGTCGGCCACGGCCGCCATCATCGCCGCCCTCCTGATCATGATCGCGGCTGGCCTGCTGCGCCGTAGCTGGATGCCGCCGGTTCTGCCGATGCCCGCTTCGGGTCCGCCGTGGGAGCTGGCGGTGCACGTGTCCGCCAGGGCCGTCATCGCGGTCTTGTGGGCGGGCGGGCTGCTGGGCGCCGCCGGGGTGGTGGCGGGCCTGGTAGCGGTGCGCCGTAGCATGCCGCTGCCGGTCCGGACGCTGATGATCGCGGCGCTGACCGCAGTGGCTGTCCTGGTCGTGCTGCCGCCGGCCGGGTCTACCGACGCTCTGGATTATGCGGTGTACGGGCATATCGCGGCACTTGGTCACAGCCCATACGTGATGACTCCCAGGCAGTACAGCCAGGTCTACCACGTGGCGCATGGAGTGCCGGCGGACTGGGCCAACGACCCGAGCTACTACGGGCCGCTGGCGACCGCCGAGCAGCTGATCGCGGCGAAGCTGGCCGGCGCGTCGCCGGCCAGGACGGTGTTCTGGCTGAAGCTGTGGAACGCGATCGCGTTCGCGGCGGTCGCGCTGGCCGCGGACCGGACGTTCCGCGCTGACCGGGCCAGCCGGCTGCGGGCGCACCTGCTGTGGACGGTCAACCCGCTGATGATCTGGAGCCTGATCGCGGCCGGGCACCTGGACGTGCTGGCCGCGGCGGTCGGCGTGGCCGGGCTACTGATCGCCGACCGGCGGGTCAGCGGCCGGCCTGGCCGCCGACCGTGGCTGGCAGCGGCAGCGGCCGGGCTGTGCGTGGGCGCCGCGGCCGACATCAAGGTGGACTACCTGCTGTTCGTGCTGGCGATCGGCTGGGCGCTGCGCCGCCGACCCGGCCTGCTGCTGGCTGCCGCGGGCGGGGCCGGTGCCGTCTTGCTGCCCTCGTATGCGGCGGTGGGCATAACCGCAGTCAAGGCCCTGGCCGGGCGCGCCTCGGTCGGCCTGGGATACGCCTTCTACGGGTTCTTCTTCCACCAGCTCGGCATCAGCCTGCATTATGTGGTCCTGCTGGCCGCCTGCCTGACCGTACCGCTGGCCTGTCTCGCGCTGGCCCGCCTGCCCGCCGGGTTCCAGGATCATCCGGCGGTCCGGGCGGCGCTGGCGTTCAGCGTGGCATGGCTGCTGCTGTGGCCGCACCAGTTCGCCTGGTACAGCGTGATGATCATCTGCGTGCTCGTGTTCTACCCGGCCTCCCGGCTGGACTGGATCGCCGTGGCCTGGCTCAGCGCGATCACTATCGCCGACATGCCCGGCCTGGGGATAGTGAAGAAAGGCACCTTGAGCCGCGTGCAGGCCGACATCCAGTACCAGAACCTTGACCACCTCGCGCCGCTGGTGATGCTCGGAGCAGTGACGGCCTTCGTCATCCTGTGCATCAACCAGCGCTGGGACGCGCCCGCGCTGAGCCGCATCGATGACCCCTAGAGGTACTCAGGCATGAGCTCGTTTCCGTGGCGCTGGCAAGTCGGCAGCACGTCGTATTCGATCGCCCGGGTCAGCATGGAGTAGGGGGGCTGTTCGGTGCGGAACCGCCCGTGGCCGCGGCGGTCGGCGGTCCACTGGGCCTCTACGATCTGGGAGGCGGGAACCTTCGACGCGCCGAAGGAGCGGATCTTGCCCGCCTGCACGAGGTCAGACAGGACGACCTCACCCTCGAGCAGGTCCTCGACATGATCGTCGCCATCGCCACCATCCACGGCGACACCGGCTACCTCGAGCCAATCCTCCAGACCGCACTCGACGGCCTGCGCCCCCCGGCTGATGCGAAGCCCGGGTAGGACGCTAGCAGCAAGCTGATTGACTCTTGGCCCCGGTCGGTCTTGAATTAACGGCCTGAGGAGTAGCTGCCATGGCCAGGGGGCGGCTGTGGCTAGACGGGTAGAGGGGAATTGTGATGCGCTACCGAGTGGGCGGTGTTCGGCGGCTGATCGGCATCGGGCTGGCCGGGACGGCGATGGTGGCGGCGGCGAGCTTGATGCCGGCTCTTCCTGCCTCGGCCACGCCAGTCACCGGGCCGGCCGAGAATAGCACTTACCTGGCTCTAGGGGACTCGGTGGCGTTCGGCTATGTGCCGCCTCAAGCGGTGCCGGCGCCGGACTATTCTGACCCCCGCTCCTTCGTCGGCTACCCGGAGGACGTGGCTCGAGCGCTGCACATCCGGGTGTCGAATGCCTCCTGCCCCGGCGAGACCACGGCCAGTTTCCTCGTGCCTGGAGCGCCGAGCAACGGCTGCGAGAACAGTCCGGGCTCATCCATCGGCTACCGCACCGAGTTTCCGCTGCACGTGCCATACCTGGGCACCCAGATGCAGTACGCCCTCAAGTATCTGGCCGTGCATCGTCACACCCGGCTGGTGACGATCAACATCGGCGCCAACGATGTGTTCCTCTGTCAGGAAACGACGGCAGACGCCTGCGCGAGCGCGGCCGAGTTGCAGGCCGTGCTGCAGGAGATCCAGGCGAACCTGACGACGATCTACACCAAGATCCGTGACGTCGCCCACTACCATGGCCTTTTGGTCGTGCTGACCTACTACTCGCTCAGCTACAGCGATCCGGCCGAGGTGGCCGGCACTGAGGCACTCAACTCGGCGATCGCGTCGGTCACGGAGAAATTCGGCGGGAAGGTCGCCGACGGCTTCGGCGCCTTTGAACGGCCGTCCGCGGCCTTCGGGGGCTCCCCATGCGCGGCGGGACTACTGATCAAGCTTCCCGACGGAACCTGCAACATCCACCCCTCGCCTGCCGGGCACCTGTTGCTGGCCAAGGCCATCGAGGACGTTGCCGGAGCCCGCGCACCGAAGTAACCAGCACCCAGAGACAGGTCCGCGGCGAGGGGCAGGCGCGGGCACGACGATGGCGAGGATGGCGATCGGCGCCGTCGGCACCCGGGCAGGCCGGAACGATCCGGCGCGGGCCGGGGTGGGGGCGGTGCCGGTCACGGCCGCCCCCGCCGGGGCGGCAGCAGCGTCCAGCAGCGCGCGGTAGGCGTCCCGAAGCGGGGTGGTGTCCATCATGTCGTCTTCATTTCTGCGGTCGTGCGCGGAGGTGAATACGGGAAGGGTCGTGGCGGCTGCCGTCTCAGGCGTGGGCGCTGGACATCTCCCATGGCGCCTGCGGGAGGACATCGCCGGTCTCAAGCAGCGACTTGAGGTTCGCCAGCACGGCCGGCCATCCGCGCGAGATGCCGTTGAGCATCTCCTGGTCGGGGAGATTCTCGTGGGTCACGGTGAAGCGGACGATGTCCTGATGCGGTTCGACGAGAAAGGTGACAACCGACGGTTCTCTTGGCGTTTCAGCGTCGGGGGCGTCCTCGAAGGTGATGACCAAACGCGTCGGGGGCTCGGCCTTGATCACCTGACCGACGACATCGACAGCGCCTGATCCGTCGACGCGCCGGTGCTCCCAGGCCGAGCCCGGCTGCCAGTCCGAGACGTTGGCGTGTCCCCAGTAGCGCGCCGTCAGGTCCGCGTCTGTCAGGGCCCGCCACACCTGCTCCGCGCTTGCGCGGATGTAGGTGACGTAGACGTAGGTCGGCACGGACGTGGGTCCGTCGGTCATGGCGTACTCCTCTGCATGGTTCTTGATGGCACTGATCGCTTGCAGGCGGGGCTTGTCGAACCCCGAGATCCAGCGCTCCCCGATCTCGTGGATCGGTGTCGGGTTGAGGTAGTGGAGCCGTTCCTGTCCGCGTCGCACGACGGTCACGAGGCTGGCCCGCTCTGCTCAGCGGGTGTCGAGGAGCTTCTGGAGCAGGCGGCTCAGCTCGCGGCGCTCTGCCGCGGTCAGTGCTTCGAGCAGCGCATCCTGCGCGGCGTCGATCCGCTCGTCGAGCCGCGCCAGGGCGCTTGCGCCAGCCTGGGTGAGCATGACTACGTTACGCCGCCGGTCCTGCTCGTCGCGAACCCGGGCCACGAAACCGTCGCGCTCGAGTTCGGCCAGCAGCGCGTGCAGATCGCTGCGGTCGATCCACAGCCGCCGTCCTAGCTCGGCCTGACTCGCCGGCCCCTGCTCGGACAGCGAGGTCAGCACCGTGAAGTGCGGCCGGCGCGCGCCGTCCCGTGCCAGGGATGCATTGACCAGGCGGTGCCCTTTGCGGGCTACTTCGGCCATGAGCCAGGTGGGAAGCCGCCGCAATCGCCCTGGCGGGTCGTAGTCCACCCGTTCGCCGTCAAGGTGATCGTCCACGACGTTGAGCATAACCGTTGGCATGGCCAAGCTTGACCTGGCCAACGATCTCCTTTACCGTTGGATAGGCCAACGTTGGTGATACCAACAAGTGAACCGATCGGTGCCACCGCTGCCCTGGCCTGAGGGTGCACTGGCAAGACAAGGAGCTCAAATGACCGACACGACTCCCCCATTCACGCAGCTCATCGGGCAAACCGAGAAAACCCTGAACGCCATCCTGGGCCGACAGCTCGCCGGCGCCGTCAGCGAGCCGCAGTGGGTGGCGCTGGTCCTGACCGCGGCCGCCGACGGATCGGCCAACCACGACCAGCTCGTTGCGCGCGTGGCTCACGCGCTGAAGGCGGACCGGGAGACAGCCGCGGACCACATCGGGCAGCTCGCCGCTCAGGGCCTGGTACAGGCCGCACCCGAGGCCGACTCTGGCGTCACGCTGACTGAGGCTGGCCAGCAGCTCCTAGACAGCACCCAGAAGCAGGTGGGCGAGATCACTAAGCGGCTGTGGGGCGATCTTCCGGCCGCGGACTTCGAGGCCGCCCGCCGGGTGCTGAGCACGGTGCTCGAGCGCGCGGAGTCCGAGCTCAGAGCCGCATCCTGACCCGAGCACCAACTAGCGAAGACGCCGAACACAATTCAGCGAGAAGGCCGTGTCACTCCACGACCTGCGGCGCGAGGGCAGTTATCGACGTGGTGAACACGCCAGCCGTCGTTCCCGGCCGGGCGCGGGCGGTCTTCGGGGTCATTACCTGGCCGGACGGGATCTGCGGTGCCTTACATGTCCATTCCGCCGTTGACTCCCCATACCTGTCCGGTGATGTAGGAGGAGGCGTCGGCGGCAAGGAAATGTACGACGCGCGCGACCTCTTCGGGCCGCCCCAGTCGTCGCATCGGGATCTGTCCCTTGATCTTGTCGATGACTTTCTCCGGTATGGTCTCGACCATCTCGGTCGCGATGAAGCCGGGGGTAACGGTATTCACCGTGACGGCCAGCCCGTCGTCAGTGAGCTTTCCTGAACGTTCCAGCATGAAAGCAACTTCCTTGGCGAGCGTCTTGGTGAGCCCGAATAGGCCTGACTTCGAGGCCGCGTAGTTCGCCTGCCCGATGTTGCCGATTTCCCCGATGATGGATGACACGTTGACGATCCGGCCACTGCCGCGCTCGATCATGTGCGGCAGGACGGCCTGGGCGAGGAAGAACGCACCCGATAGGTTGACCGCCAGCACGTGGTTCCAGTCGTCGTCGGTCAGCTTGGCGTGGGTCTTGTCGATCGTGATGCCGGCATTGTTGACGAGGATGTCGATGTGACCCTGCTGATCCAGCACTTCAGCGACGACACGCCTGCAGTCGTCGGCGGAGCCGACGTTGCCGGAATGCAGCGTGATCACCGAGCGAGCGCCGAATGCCTCGGTGAAGTCGGAGCGGAAAGCCTCGGCAGCCTCTTTGTTCCGGCTGTATCCCGCCGCCACGGAGGCTCCTTGTGACGCGAGGCTTCGGCAGATGGCGGCTCCGATGCCCCGGGTTCCCCCCGTGACCAGCGCCACCTTTCCGTCGAGCTTGTCACCCGCGAACCTGGTGGGTCGTTCTGCCGTGACGTCGCCGGCTCGTTGTGAACTCATGGATGGCCCCTTCAGTAGACACAGACATGGCTCGTGCTCGACCTTGCCATGTCACCTGTAAATAACTATCATAGTTTTTCTGGAAATATTTTGCTAGTGTAGAATTTCCGATGTAGCGCCGGGGACCGGAATCAGGCGGCGCGGTGGCCGGCTGGCCGGGGTGCCGTGGCGGCCAGCCGCTGACTGGCGGGGGGAAGAGATTCCGATGAGGTCCGCGATCAAGCTCTCCGGGTTCGCAGCGCTTGGAGGGTGAGCGGATGGCCTGCACGTGGCCTGGGATGGGCGACTGGCCGCTTATGACTTCGGGGCCGGCCATCCGATGGCGCCGGCCCGGGCGGGCTGCACCACGCGATGCGCGCCAGCGCGAGCGGGTTCTGCGTGTACAACGACCCGGCGATCGCGATCGCCGGGCTGCTCGGGCAGGGCGCGGAGCGGGTCGCCTCCGTCGACGTCGATGTGCACCACGGCGACGGGTCAGTATGGCAGTTCCGTGCAGATCGGCGCGTTCGGCGCGTCTAACCCCGAGAGCGTCGCCGACAGGGTTACCTGGCCGTGTCGTAGTGCGCCGGCGGGTCGTCTTGGTCTGCTTCCAGTACGGCAAGGTCGCGGACCGCGTAGCGGCGGTGCTCACATTCCTCGCGCATTATCACGTTCAGGCAGCGGCCGACCGTGTACGCCTCGTCCGGGTAGCCGGGTCCGGGCAGGCGAGGGCATTCCCGTTCCAGGTTGTCATCGGTAAGCTCGTCGGTGATGCCGCGCACCATCGCCATGCGGGTGCCTCGTACCTCCAGCACCTCTGCCAGCGACGGGTCCGCGCCCAGGTCGATGCCGAGCGCCACGGCGTCTGCGGCCGACGTGGCGGTGCCCGGCAGGCCGAGCCGGTGATACGGCACCGGCTTACCGAGAATCATGTGGCCGGCCCACTTGTCGGTGGCGAGGACCAGATGGCGCAGCGTCTCCACGAACGACCATTCGTCATCGACCCGCTGGTGCAGGGCAGGTCCGGGCAGCCGCCCGGCACGGGCAACGGCCTGCGACCACAGGTTCCCGATCGTGTCCCACATCGCGCGGTAGTCACTGACGGTCCGCATCGCTCTGAGCTGCACCCGTTCGGGGTGCCGCTTGTCGAGTTCGCCGTCCACGTACGCGGTGACATCGACGTCGTTGACGACCAGGTTGCCGACGAGCCCGGACAGGCTTACGTCAACCAGCCACGAGTCTGTGATCTTGACCTGACGCAGGTCACAGTCCCGGAATGTCGCGCCAGTGAAGTCCTCGCTCATGAAGCTGGCACCGCGGAACTCGCCGGCACTGCTGTCGTCAGCTGTCATTGCGTCATTGTCCCCGATCAGTCAGCAGGCGGCCAACCGCCGCTGGCCTGGTCACTAGCGGGTTTGCGTGCCCCGGACCAGCCCGCCACCATGGCCACCAGCGCCATAGCGGCGATTCCCAGGGGTCGGACGAGATCAGGCCGAGCGAGCCCACGTTGACGATCCTGGACGGCGCCGATGCGGTCAGCAGTGGCACGAGCAGCCGGGTGAGCAGCACCGGCGCGAGCACGGCAGGCGCAGCGTCAGCCATCTGTCCTCCAGCACGGTCCGGTCTTCATCTCGCGGCCCCCGGGCACCCCAGACACACACGCAGAAGGCCAGCCAGCCGACCGGCACCAGCGCACAATCAGGCGGCTCAGTACGCGCACCGAAGCCGACGGTCAATCACGGAACGTAACCGCGCTACCGACCTTCCGATGCGGCCGGATAACGCCTGACCGCCGATTCGGCGTACATAACTGATGCGCTACCAAGGGCGGCCGCCGACGCGCAGATCGCCCTGATCTGGCACCACTCGCGCGCTCGTCCCCCGTCCGAGACGAGCGGGGGCATGATCCACCCCAGGCGGCCGCGCCCGCCGGGGTGCGCTTCCGCATCCTCGGCGAGCAAGGCTGGATCACCGGTACCGCCTGCGCCGCAACGGCAAATTCGGGCGTCGCGGGGGTTGCGCGGGTAGAAGCCGGTCAGGCTGGCGGGGTGAGTTCGTGCCGTTTGGATAGCCAGCCGGTGATCTCGGTGGCGGCCAGGTCGTTGCCGGTGGGCTCGCCCTCGGCGATGGGTCCGCCGAAATGCAGGCCGCGGACGGTGGCGGTGGTGAGATCCTTCGCGGCTAGCGCGTCGATCATCTGGCGTGAGTCGGAGGGGAGGGCCGCCTGGTCGCCGGTGAGTTCGATGAACAGGGTCGGGGCAGTTACACCGGGCGCATCGTACGAAGTCGGCGTTGGAGCTGAGTCCGGACCAGGTTGACAGCCAGGCTTCCGGCGTGGTCAGCCGGCCGAAGCCGGTCAGGCCGTAGTTGATGAGGTCGGGGCGCTTGCCGAACAGCGATCCGTAGGGCCGTTCGCTTGGGTCGAGTGACAGGTCGACGTTGCGCGGGTCGGCGTCGGTACGGAAGACGGTGATGATCCGCGGGGCCAGTGACCGGCGGCGGTCGGGCGCGTGGCCGCTGTTGCTGAAGGCGGCGCGCGCTTCCCCGGTCCGGGCCAGGTGCTGACGCGCGACGGCGTCGATCCGGGCGACGCGGTCATGTTGAGCCGCCCGGTAACGGCCGAGGAATTCCCCGGTGTAGGCCGAGCTGGCGGGCGGCTCGGCGAACCCGTTGGCGGGACTGAACGGGTCGAGTTGCGGCACCACCGACATCGGGTCCTGCTCGTCGGCTACCGACGGGTCGATGCTGGCGAGCAGCATCCGGCCCTGCCCGGGATGCGGGGCCAGGAAGATCACGCCGTCGGGCAGTGGCAGCTCGGCGCCGGCTAGCCTGGCCGGGCGACCGCCCGGGGTGGTCGCGATGCGGCCGGCCGGTGCTAGTCCGGCTTGTTCGAGGTAGAACGCGTAGAGTGGGCCACCGCCGGAGTGCCCGAGGGTGATGATCGAGGCGAATTCCTGTTCACGCAGGAACACCAGTCCGGCGGCGGCGTCGAGGAGCGCCTGCTCGTGGACGAGGGTGAGGTCGTTGTTGACCGAGCGCGTGTGCTGGGTCCAGACCGCGGCCCCGGCCTTCAGCAGCACCGGGATCAGCGGATGGTGTAGGGAGCCAGCCGGGTAGCCCCGGGGAGGCCAAGAGGGGACTTCGGTGGTCCCGATTGATAGGTCTGGCGCGGCGCCTGGGGGGCCGAAGCAGCAGTTCCCGTAAGCGTAGGCGGCGGCATGGAAAGCTGCGGCAGACAACTGGCGAAACGGAATTGTGGCGTGGGCTGAGCCGGCGGGGCAAAATGGCCGGGTGACATCCGGTCAGTCCGCAATGTCGGAAGTGCTTCCCCTGCGCGAAACGGATCCGCGCAAGGTGGGTGGATACCGGCTGCTCGGCCGCCTCGGGGAAGGCGGGCAGGGCGTGGTGTTCCTGGCTGTCGGTCCTGCTGGAAGCCAGGCGGCGGTCAAGCTTCTGCCGCCAACCACGGACCCACAGGTCCGGAGCCGCTTTCTGAAGGAGGTTGCCGCAGCGCAGCGGGTCGCCCGGTTCTGCACTGCGCAAGTTCTGGATGCGGGAATCTTCGAACGGCGGCCGTTCATCGTCAGCGAATACGTCAACGGGCCATCGCTGGTAGAGGTCATCGAGCAGCTCGGGTCTCGCGGTGGCGCGACGCTCGAGCGCATCGCCGTCGCAACGCTGACCGCGCTAGGCGTGGTGCATGCCGCCGGGATGGTGCACCGCGACTTCAAGCCTGCCAATGTCCTGCTCGGGCCCGACGGGCCGGTGCTGATCGACTTCGGGCTGGCGGCCGTTCCCGGGATGACCACCATGGGCCCTTCTGGCCAGGCTGCCATCGGAACTCCAGCGTTCATGGCTCCTGAGCAGCTGGCCGGGGAGCGGGTAACCGCGGCGGCCGACATGTGGTCGTGGGCTGTGACGATGGCGTTCGCGGGTACCGGTGAGTTGCCCTTCAAGGGCGAGTCGTTGACCGCTACGGCGTTCGCCATTCTTCATTCCGAGCCAAATGTGGGCAGGCTTCCCGAACCATTGGGCTCCCTCGTCCATCGCTGCCTCAACAAGCACCCAGCCGTCAGGCCATCGGCCCGCGGCGCGCTCAGCGAGCTGGTGGCCGCCGGCGCCCGGCTCATGGGCCCGATGCCGCCGATAGCGTCCGCTCTCGACACGGACGAGAAGACAACTAGCTCAGAACAGGTGCTTGCAGCGCTGCCCGAGCCGCGGGTCGGCAGCGGCGATGGCCTGATCGCCGGTGACCTGGCATCTAGGCCACGGCGGAGGCGGCGCAAGAACGGCCGCGCATCGCGGCGCCGGCGGGCGGCTGTGCTGTCGACCTTGATCCTGCTGGTTGTCGGCGCTGGCGGGCTTGCGTTCACTCTTTCCGGGCAGGGCGCATCGTTGGAGCGGCTAACGGGTGGCCGCGTCCAGAACAGCCAACTCGCCGCTGAGGCTACGGCGAGAACGCAGGCGGTCACCTGGATACTGCACCAGGTCAGTCCCGCCGCGGTCGTGTCATGCGATGTCCAGGTATGCGCGAATCTGGTCAGGAACGGCTTCCCGTCCTCGGACCTATTGTCGCTCGGGCCTGTGTCGAACGACCCCCTCGGCTCCGACCTGGTGGTGGCCACTGCCACAGTCCGGAACCAGTTCGGCAGCCGTCTGGCCGTCTATGCCCCGGCTATCATCGCGAGCTTCGGCACGGGAAACACCAGGATTGACATTCGGTGGGTCTATCCCGGCGGCGCCGAGGCGTATGGCGCCGCCCTGCCCGCGGCGCTGCGCGTCAGGAAGGCTGCTGATGCCCAGCTGTTGAGCAACAGCAATATCAGGCTCTCCACCACAGCCAAGCAACAGCTCCTCAGCGGCCAGATTGACCCTTGGCTGCCGCTGCTTCTCGTCCTCATGGCCCATAGCCATCCGTTGCACGTTGTAGACTTCGCCGGCCAGTCGCCTGGCGGCGGACCTGCCAGCCTCCTGCGGTGGGTGGACGTGGCGACGACCGTCAAGGCGGCGCACCTCACGCGTGCGGCATATCTCGGCTGGATACGGTCGTTCATCGACACGCAGCGAGCCGAGTACCATCCTGCCTGGGTCCAACAGGTCACGCTGCCTACTGGCCAAATCGTGCTGAGGATCGGGTATGGCGCGCCGAGCCCGCTCAGCTAGTCGAGATCCGGCCCTGGTACTGGCTGATGGCCGGGCAGGAACAGCGGGTCCGCGGCCGACGCGGCTGGTCTGGCCGACCGGTGAACGCTGCCGGTCGCGGTACGGCTGGTACTCAGGGGTCTGAAGGCATGACGGCCCGCGCTGAACTGGCCTCGGCCAGGCGGCGCCAGCAGTGGCGCGGCCAGGGCCACCCGGCAGGCCGCGGCGACCTGCTCGGGGTGAGGTCCAGGCGGCAAAGCAATCCAGCACCACGGCTCCGCAGCATCGGCGTCACCCGTTAGGAACACGGCCAGCCGGAATAATAACCGGTACTGCGCGTGGCACAAATCCGACAGAGCCGGCAGATGCCTGTCCGGCTGCGTGGCCGTGGCGCCCTTGCGCTCCCCTCCTCGCCTGCGCGAGGACGCCACCGGCCCGCAGCGCGCCGGGCTGGGCTCACCGCTTCGGGTCACCGGTGCTGCCCATCGAGACTCCAGGCCTGGGTCACCGCCCTGACTCCGATGGATCCAGAAACTGGCAGATCTTGGTACGTATAGGAAGAAGTAAGAAGCTATCTGCTGACTTAGGCACTCTAAGGGAGTATAGATAGGAAGTAAAGAGCATGAATAAGATGAGCTGAGAAGAGAGAGGCAGATCCGTGTCGTTAGCCGCCCGCAGAAGAGCTAGACTCTTCTATCTTCTTCGGGTATGGATGGTCAGGTAGCCGGTGGCAGGACTGGCGGCGGCTCGTGGGAAGGACGGTCATATGGCCGGTGAGGACTGGCGGCGGCTCGCTGATTACGTCGTCGCGCGCCGGGTCGAGCTAGGCATGCGGGACAGGCGGGCCTTTGCCGAAGCGACCGGGATAACCGAGCGAACGCTGGGAAAGCTCGAGAACGGCCAGCGCGTTTCCCCCAGCACTCTCGGTATGGTCGAGAACCGGCTCGGCTGGGCCCCGGGTTCGTGCCGGCGGATACTAGCAGGCGGGGAACCTGACGCGGGGTCGCCGGACCTCGGGCATGCCGAGTATGAAGACCCGACACTGTGGCACATCGCGAGCACCCCCGGGCTGCCCCCCGACGTGGTTCGCGGCCTTGTCGCCCTCGCCCGGAACTGGCGGCAAGGCGACGCCGGCACAGACGAGCAGGCCCGGCGGCGCGCCTGACCGCCGGCCGCCCGGCCGGTTGCCCTGCTCCGCAGGCAGCCGGGGCTATTTCACGCACGGCCAGGTCATCTCCCGCAGAACCCGGGCTCGCTGGGGCCTACCAGGGATCACCACAACGGACTAGATCTTCCGGACGCCGCCCCAGCGCGAACCCCCCGAACAAAGACCGCCCGGCTCGCGTGTCCCCAGGCCGCAGGCGGCCGTGGACTCACAGTAGTGGCCAAGACGTTGATAACGTGGGCGAGCCGGTCATGCGCGAGGCCGGCACCCATGGGCCCGCGTGCGACGCGAACCGGGTTGTTCCACTGAACTCATGCGCAGAGCTGGCCGCTCGGGCGCGGCACAGGCGCCCATGTATTGGCTACCAGGTCGCCGGCCATAACAGCAGATCGGAGCCGTTCTGGCCGTGACCGGAGCCCGAGGAGAGACTGGGTGAGTCGGCGGTTATCGTCTGGCAAGTTGCCGGTGGCGGCCGGTTATGACGGCCCGTGCAGTCAGGGCGCCGTAGCCGGCCAGCGATCGCGGTGGACACGCCCTCCGGCTAGCCCGCTCGCGGCCCCTGGCGTCGGCGCTGTTCGCCCAGTGCGGTCAGCGCCGCGATCTGCCTGACGAACTCTGGCCACAGTACCCGGGGCAGGTCATGGCCCATGCCGGAGAAGCCCGCGAAGCGGGAGTCCGGGATCGCCTTGGCGATCGCGAGGCCTCCGCTCGGCGCGACCAGCGGGTCATGGAGCCCGTGGATGACCAGTGCCGGGACCGTGATGCGGCGCAGCGCCGCGGTGCGGTTGGGCTGGCTCGCGCTCGCTGCGAGCTGCCGCCGGTTGCCGGCCGGGTCGTACCCGCGGTCCCAGCTCCGGCCGGCTAGGTCACGCACGTACTCCTCGTCGGACGCGAAGCCGTGCGAGCCGATGAGCCGGGACGTCTCGACGGCCGCGGAGATGGCCGCGGACCGGTCGGCGAGCACGCGCGGCCGCAGCAGCCGGGCGTACACCCGGGGTTTGGGCTGCCCCACCCGCCGGGATCCGGTGGAGGTCATGATCAGGGTGAGCGTGCGGACCCGATCGGCGTGCTCCAGCGCGACGGCCTGCGCGATGAATCCGCCCATCGACGCCCCGACCAGATGAACCTCGCCCAGCCCCAGGCCATCGAGAAGCCCGGCCACATCGCCGGCCATGTCGCCGATCGAGTACGGCGGCGGCCTGCGCCGCACGACGATGTCGGCCAGGCGCGGCGGCGGGAGGTTCCGCAGGTGGGTCGATTCGCCCACGTCCCGGTTGTCGAACCGGATGACGAACAGACCGCACCGGGCCAGGCCTGCGCACAGCTCGTCCGGCCAGGCGATCATCTGCGTCGCCCAGCCCATGATCAGCACGACCGGCGGCGCGCTCGCGTCCCCGAACGTCTCATACGCCAGCTCGATGTCATTCGCGGCAACCCGGCCCAGCGTGCGAGCAGCGACATCACTCATGAGCGCAGTCTGGCACGCAATAAGCCGCCGGTCACATCCGCCGTTCGCCAGCTGGGCTCCCCCGCGGCCGGCCTCGGCCCATGAAATAGAGGTCATGGCACGGCCAGCAAGCCCGGCCGCGGCGACGTTCACGATCCCGGATGATCACGAGCACCGGCCGCTCGCCGCGCAATTGGGCGGGAGTGTGCGCGTCCCTCGAGACGAGCGCCGATCAGGCGATGTAGTGAGAGACGTCCGCGGCTCCGAAGTCCGGGCGCCGAATCGGCGCCCGGGTGATGGGTGTCACTGCGTGCGACCCAAAGGCGCCGGGCCTGGGCAACGGGTCAATGATCGGGGAAGTGAAGTGACACGAAGATGGACCTGGTTGTGGTCTTCTTCGTGATCTGCGCGATCGCCTGGCTACGCAAGGCCTGGGCGTTAGCGCTGCACGCTAGCGGTACGGGGCCCATGCGGGGCCCGGTTGGTTAGTTACGCCTGATCGCGGCTAGCCAGGCCTGGACCTGCGTCGTGCCGTTCATCGGGTTGATCTCGAAGGTGTCGGCGGTAATCGACTTGACGGCCCAGCCGTCGCTGAACGCCGCGCGCAACTCGTCCGCGCGGACGCGGCGCGGGCCCCAGGTCCCTGGCTGCCGATCGCTGAAGCACATGAGGTAGCAAGCGCCGGCTGGTCTCAGCACAGCCGCGAGGCTGGCGACGTACCGGGCCCGGTCGTCGTCGCCGAATACGTGGAACACCCCGCTATCGATCACGGTGTCGACAGTAAGGCTGAGGCGGCCGAGGTCGAGTGCGTCTGCGACTTCGAACCGCGCGGTCAGTCCGCGCTCGGACGCTTTCGCGCGGGCCCGCGCGATCGCGGTCGGCGCAACGTCGATGCCGGTGACATCGGCGCCACGACTGGCTGCCAGCAGCGCGTTCTCGCCGGTGCCGCAGCCAGCGTCGAGAAGGCGTCCGGTCAGGCGGCCCTCGTCAGCGAGCCGGACAAAGGTCGGCTGCGGCCTGCCGATGTCCCACGGGGCCGACGGGTCGGCCGTGTAGCTGGCGTCCCACTCTGGGTGCGTTTGTTCCGTCATGAGTCAGTGCCTCCGCAGAATCGTGGTCTCGGGCCCAGTCTCTCGCGTCGCGGCCGCAGCCCGGGCGCCGCCGCCGGCCGGCCGTGGTTCCTCACGAGTCATGAAGCTGACCCCGGTGGTGCGCGCCGACCTGGGCCTGGGCCTGGGCAAGATTGCCTCGCAGCCGGCGCGAGGACAAGCCGGCCTGGTAGCGGTACTTCTACGTCCGCACGCCGAGCCCGGCCGAACTGACCGGCGAACCGGACGCGCTGGGCGGCCTGGTCGGCGGCAACGTGGTCGCCCAGGCGGCGTCGAGGATTTCGACGGTGAAACCATGTGCCGTCAGCGCAGTGGCCGCCCGCTCCAGGCGCTGCGCGGGCGCGGGGTCGGCGAACAGTGTTGCCGGAATCGGGGTAGTCATGGTGCCTCCTGGGCTGATCGTGCTGTGGCGGGTCGCAGGCGCAGGTGGTGCCGGATCGGCATTGCCCGGTCCGCGGCGCTCAGCTCTTCTGTCCGCTGGATGCTGTGTGGTTCTCATCGGTACGACGACACAACCCCGCGGGATATGAGGCGACGGCGCGCCAGCCTCACATACCAACCCCGACAAGCTCCGGCTTGCCATCGGGCGAGGTAGTCCAGCCGGTTGACAGAGCGCGTTATCAAGTGATAGCAATTCACATTGTGAATGATCATCACATCGTGCAGGCTGCACGGCCATCGAAGGCCGTGCTCGTCACGGGATGTTCGTCAGGCATCGGACAGGCAACCGCGCTTGCCCTAGCTCGGGCGGGTTTCCCGGTCTGGGCCACGGCGCGGAAGGTCGGCGGCCTGGCGGAACTGGAGCGGGCGGGATGCCGCGTCCTTGCGCTGGACGTGACCGACGAGCAGTCCAGGACCGCCGCTGTCCAGCAGGTCGAGGCCGAGCACGGCGCGGTCGGGGTGCTGGTCAACAACGCCGGGCACGGCGGTGGCGGCCCGGTCGAGGAGGTCCCGATCGGCGTGGTCCGGGAGACCTTCGAGACCAACGTGTTCGCCGTGATCCGCCTGTGCCAGCTCGTGCTGCCCGGCATGCGCGCCCAGCACGGCGGGCTGATCGTCAACCTCGGGTCTGCCGCCGGGCTGGTGACGCCCCCGACCGGCTGCCCCTACGCGATGACCAAGTACGCGATGGAATCGCTGTGCGACGCGCTCCGGCCAGAGGTCGCCCCGTTCGGCATCCGGGTCACGCTGATCGAGCCGGGAGCGGTCCGGACCCGCTTCATGGCCAACAGCGAGCTGTACCAGCCCGTAGACGACCCCAGCAGCCCGTATGCGGCTTACACGGCGAACGTGGGAAAGATGGCCGCCCGCGCGCACCGCGACGGCGCGCACGGCGTGCTCGACGCCGCCGACGTGGCCGCGGTGATCCTCAAGGTGGTCACCGCCCCCCGCCCGAAGGCCCGGTACCGGGTGGGCTCCCAGGCACGCCTGGCCCCGGTGGCACGGCGCGCCCTCGGCGATCGCGGCTGGGACGCGTTCATGCGCCGCCTGGTTCCGTTCCCCGCCCCGGAATGAGCGGGAAGACCGGCCGCAGTCAGGGCGCGCCGGGGCCAGCCGGACGCGGGCGCTACCATCATGGCGACCTGCGCGGTGCCCTGGTCGAGACCGCTATCGGGCTGCTCGGCGAGCGCGGCGCCGCGGCATTCTCCATGGCGGAGGCCAGCCGGCGCCTCGGCGTCGCGGCCTCGGCGCCCTACCGGCACTTCGCCGACCGGGACGCGCTGCTGGCCGCGGTGGCGGTCCGGGCCGCCGGACTGCTCAGCCAGCAACTCGATCGCGAGGCGGCATCCGGGTCCCCGGAGTGGCGGATGGCCGCCGCCGCAGGGACCTATGTCCGCTTCGCCCATGAGCAGCGCGCGCTGTTCCAGGCCCTGGCCGGATCCGGGGGGCTGGACAAGGACCGCCATCCCGAGATCGCGCGCGCCGCACAGCCGATCAGCACGGCCTTCCTGTCCCCGGCAGCCGAACTGACCGGCGGCGACCAGGCTGCGGCCGCGCGGCTCGTCTCGGTCATCGTGGCTACCGCTCACGGCCACGCCATGCTGCTGCTCGACGGCACCTTCGGGCCAGGTCAGGAAGCAGCCGAAGCTGCCGCCCGGCAGGCCGCAACGGCAGCACTCGCGCTGATCGCCGGCCGGGAGGCCCTGACTGGGCCATGAGCGGGACGGGCCGTGTTCAAGTCCCGGCCATGTCGTGGCGATCGACCTGGGCGACCCGCAGCAGCTTGCCCAGCCGAGCCACGCCACGCACCCGCCCGGAGCGGGCGCTTCCGCGCTCGAGCACATCCTGGGCGACCGGGCGACAATGCCCTGTGCCGAGCCTGGGAAACGGGCGGCTGAGGCGGCGCGGGTGGACGACGATTTTGCGCCGGGCACCAGGTCTGTATATATAGGCCAGCGCGGCGTTGGCGTTCGCGCGGGTGAGTTTGGGGGTAGCCGAATGACGGTCAGCGAGGATTTCACCGGCCTGACCGGCCGGTTCCGGGGCGAGCTGCTGGCTCACTGCTACCGGATGCTGGGCTCGGCTGAGGAGGCCGAGGACCTGGTGCAGGAGACGTACCTGCGAGCGTGGCGGTCCTATGACGGGTTCGAGGGCCGTTCGTCGGTGCGGACCTGGCTGTACCGGATCGCGACCAACGTGTGCCTCACCGCGATCGAGCGGCGGGGCCGCCGCCCGCTGCCGTCTGGGCTGGGCGGGCCAGCGCAGGACATGGAGGCGCCGCTGGTGGCGGGGCCGGAGGTGCCGTGGCTGCAGCCGTTTCCCGGCGCGCTGCTGGCCGGGGAAGGCGAGGATCCGGCCGCGGTGGCAGTGTCGCGGGCGGGTATCCGGCTGGCCTTCGTCGCGGCGCTGCAGTACCTGTCGGCCCGGCAGCGCGCGGTGCTGATCTTGCGGGACGTGCTGGAGTGGCCGGCCGCGCAGGTGGCGGATCTGCTGGGCACGACGACCACGGCGGTGAACAGCAGCCTGCGCCGGGCCCGGGTCCAGCTCGCGCAGGCGCTGCCCGCCGAAGACGAGCTGGCCGAGCCCGCCGAGCCGGACCGGCGGGCGGTGCTTGACCGGTTCGCCGCGGCCATCCAGAACGCCGACGGCAGCGCGCTGGCCGAGCTGCTGCGGGAGGATGTCGCGCTGGAGATGCCCCCGCTGCTGACCTGGTTCACCGGCCGCCAGACCGTGGCGGGCTTTATCGCGGCGTACTTTCTCACCGAGCCCGGAGGGCTCCGGCTGGTTCCGGTCATGGCAAACGGGGAGCGGGCGTACGCGGTCTACCAGCGCGACCCAGGCCGGGCGTACCACGCGCACGCCGTGCTGGTGCCCACGGTCACCGCGACGGGGATCGCGCGGATCATCGCCTTCCAGGACACGGGATTGTTCGGGTCGTTCGGCCTGCCGCAGGAATACCGTGCTGGGTCCGGACCGGCGCCAGCGCAGGACTAGGCGATCCCGGTGGCCCCGCTGAGCAGAGGGCTGGAGCTGCTCGAATCAGCTGTCCGTTACGCGCTCGCCGGTGCCGCTCTGGGGACTCCGCGGCTCCTGCAGCGCCCTACCCCGTGTCCGGGCTGGGACCTGGAAACGCTGCTGGACCAGGCGGCGGGTCGCCATCTGGGACCGCGAGCTGACCGCGAGCATGGTCGCGGTGACCGGAGCACTCGAGATCGCCGTCCAGGCCGGCCAGAAGCCTTGAAAGTCACTTACCGGTCCGCGGCGACTCCCGGGAATCCGGCTGGTCTATATAAGTGGGCCGCCAAGCAAGCGGCGCGGAACCCACAAGAGCACCGCGGAGCTGGAGGAACAGACATGACCATCGCCGACAAGACAGTCCTGGTGACCGGGGCCAATCGTGGCATCGGGCAAGCGCTGGTAGAGGAAGCCTTGAGGCGAGGCGCGAAGCGGGTGTACGCCGGCACGCGCCAGCCCCTGGCCCACCCGGACGGGCGCGTCACGCCCCTGATCCTGGACGTGACCGACGCCGCGCAGATTCAGGCAGCGGCCGATCAGGCCGGATCTCTCGATGTCCTGATCAACAACGCCGGCATCGCGCTTTTCGATGACCTGGGCGATCGTGCCGTGCTCGATCAGCACCTGGCCGTCAACCTCTACGGCACCTACGGCGTCGTCCAGGCCTTCCTGCCGTTGCTGACTCGTTCCCGGGGAGCCATCGTCAACAATGTGTCGACGATGGCCGTCGCCCCCTTGCCGCTCACTCCGGCCTACGCGATCTCCAAGGCGGCCGCGTTCAACCTGACGCAATCGCTGCGCGCCCTTCTGGCCGGGCGGGGCGTGCGGGTACATGCCGTCCTGACCGGCCCCACCGACACCGGCATGACCCGGGGCTTCGAGATACCGAAGGCCTCCCCCGAGTCCGTCGCGCGAGCCATCTTCGACGGGGTGGAGAACGGGGAAGAGGACATCTTCCCCGATCCCGCGTCACGGACCCTGGCCGACAGTTGGCGCAACGGCGCGGTCAAGGCGCTCGAGCGCGAGAATGCGGCGTTCGTGGCAGCAGAGCCCGTCGCGTCATAAGCAGAGCGGGTCAGGTCAAGAAAGGGAGACAAGACGCGATGACGGATCACCAGGTGGTCAGCCACCAGGAGTGGCAGGCCGCTCGTAACGAGCTGCTTGAGCGCGAGAAGGAGCACACCAGAATGGGGGACGAGCTGGCGCGCCAGCGGCGCGAGCTGCCTTGGGTCACGATCGAGAAGGAGTACCGGTTCGACACCGACGACGGGACGCGGACCCTGGCCGAGCTCTTCGACGGCCGCTCGCAGCTGCTGTTCTACCACTTCATGTTCGGACCGGGCTACAAGGCGGGATGCCCAGTCAACTCGTCGATGGCCGATGGCCTCGACGGCCTCCTGCCGCACCTTCACGCCCGCGACGTGACCCTGCTGCTCGTTTCGCAGGCCCCGCTGGCGAAGCTTCAGGCGTACAAGCAGAGGATGGGCTGGAGCCTTCCCTGGGTCTCATCGGCGAACACCGGCTTCAACGTCGACTTCGGCGGCTCCTACACCAGGGAGCAGGTACGTTCATGGGGCCTCGACGAGGGCGGGCTGCCGCCGATCGTGGCCCTGAACGCGGCCGCGACCGGGACCGATGTCCTCGGATACCTCTCGGAAGCGCCGGCGATGAGCGCCTTCACGCTCCAGGACGGCGCCGTCTACCAGACCTATGGGACCGCGGCGCGCGGGGTCGAGTTCCTGATGGGCTACTACCCGATCCTCGACCGGGCGCCGAAGGGGCGCGACGAGGGCGACGCGTTCCAGACCTGGATTCGCCGCCATGACGAGTACGTCTGAGCCGCGGCGCGCCAACCGCGGGCGCCGATGGCTCGCATTCCGTCCTGGTCGGCCAAGGCACCGGCGGGCAGGAGCCCGAGCCGTCGGCGACCATTCAATCTTCACCGGTCACCGCCGAGCAGCTCAGCCATGACCTCCTGGTGCGACCGTGCGCCAGGGCGGCCCTCACGGTTACGTCGTGGCGGCAGCAGTGATATTCGGGATGGACATCGGGCGGCGCGACGTCTCCGCGGAGACGCCTGGCGCAATTGCGTGGGACGTCTCCGCGGAGACGTCCTCGCTGACAGGCGAGCAGCGGGAGCGGGTGCCGCTGGCCGACCGGCTGGAGTAGCACCGGCGCGAGGCCAGTCTCGGCGGGCGAGGTGGCCGCCGATCCAGCGAGCGGCAGGGGGCTGGGGCTGAGCGGTCGCGGTCGGCTAGCTGGCGATGGCGCCGCGGACGGCTGGGACAATCTCGGTGGCCCAGCGGGTCAGCGCCTCGGCGGCCGGGGTATCGTCCGTGCTCCGGTAGATGAAGCCGCTCGCGTGGTGCTCGAGCACGGCGGTGGTGAGCTCGTCGACCCACTGCCGGGCGGAACCGCCGATCCAGCGGCCGTCCTCGCCCCGGGTGGCGGCGAGCGGCTCCGGCGTGATGCGGCCGCTGAAGTTGTAGACGGTGGCGACCTCCGCCGGGTCCCGTCCCGCCGCGGCCGCGGCGTCGTCGATGCGCGGGCGCGAGTCGGGTAGAGCTGGCTCCGCCAGTCGGAGGCCATGGGCGGGACCCAGCCGCCGGCCAGCCGTCCGGTGACGGCCAGTGATTTTGGCCTCACCGAGCCGGTGAAGACCCGCGGGGCCGGCGCGTCGGCCGGGTCCAGGCCGGACACATGGTGGAACTCCCGGGTGATCACGTGCCCCTGGTCAGTCCGTGTCGTGGCGCCGTCGGCCCTCACAACCGCATCCGCGGGACCGCTCATGGTCACCGGCGGACCTGCAGCGGGTGTAGGCGACCACATCGAGCGTCCGCACGGGCTCATCGGGATCGTCGCTGGTGATGACGAGTTCGCAGCATTCCGGCTCACAACTAGCCTGGTACCTGATCACGACGCCCAGGCACGAGCCGGGTACGAGGGTGGCCGGGAACGGATTATTGACCAGCGTGAAGTGACGACGTTCGCGGCTGAACGCGACGCTGATAACGTGCAGCGCGCACTCGCCCACGTTGCAGACCGAGATCGTTCTCTCCGCCGCGCCGCAGTCGACCTCCCCGAAGTAGCTGGAACCGGTGACCGCGAGCTTGCCGGTGGGTGCGCGGCCCGACACGTCGATGACGTGCGGCCCGGCCAAATCGCTGCTGTCCACGGTGATGCTGGCCGCGCTCGGGCCGGGCCCCTGCGGCGCAAAACGAATCGGCAGCTCCACAGCGGTACCCACTGCGACGCTCAGCGGGAAGTTAAGTACCGAGGGTAGCTGGAAGGCCGCCGACGACGAGGTGATTCCGGTGATGGTCAGCGGGCAAGAACCCGAATTGGCCAGGGTCAGCGGCTCATCGCGGAAGGATCCGCAGCATACCGCGCCGAAGTCTCCCTGATCGGCGATCGCCGTCACCAGAACGCCCGTTCCGGCGGTCGCCGTTACCGGAATATCCAGCAGCGGCGTATTCGGGTCGTTGCTCGTGACACGAACCGTCCCGGTCTCCGTCACCCCGGCCGCCGAAGGGCTGAAGGCGA
>CAVYNE010000049.1:0-35496 GCA_963769715.1 uncultured Actinomycetes bacterium | reverse complement strand
GTCCTCAACGTGGCCTGGATGCCGCTGGAGTACGAGCGCGTGGAGCCGTCATCCGGTGCCGACCCGGATCACCGGCCTTACGAAGGCCAGGCCACAGCCGTGTGTGACGGCCCGGGCTGTGGAAGCAGTGCTGCCGGGGCAGGTCTCGAACCTACATTGCGGGGGTCAGAGCCCCGTGGCCTGCCAATTAGCCGACCCGGCATCGTGAATTCGTGCGCCACCAGGGATTCGAACCCCGAACCATCAGCTTAAGAGGCTGTTGCTCTAACCATTGAGCTAGCGGCGCGAGAACCATTAGTCGGGAAGCAGGGACTCGAACCCCGTCAATCCTGGTCCCAAACCAGGCGCGCTGACCCTTACGCTACATCCCGGGAAGTGGAGATGGCCGGAATCGAACCGGCTGCGGCAACGCTTGCGGGGCGCGCCCGCTCCTTAGCTGTCACCCCCACGGGCAGGCTTCCGCGAAGCCGCTTCGGCCTGCCGTTATGGTGCTCACACTTTGGACGTGTCAAAAACCAAGCCTGTACGAGAGGCGTGCAGGGACAGCAGGATTCGAATCCGCATTTTTTCCGGCTTTGGGGACCGGCTGCCTATCCGCTGGCTCATCCCCTAAGTAAACGAAAACCGTCCCGAGGGCTTCCCTGGGGCGGTTGCCGGCAAGTGCCTCTTGGCTCTTACACAGCAACCACTCCACCGATCAGGGCAGCCTCAAGCTGCGAGATCGGGTTCATGTACCCGGCTCGTTTGGGTTGCTGCCTTGTCGTCATACATCCATGGTAGGTCGTCGCGCAGCAGCGGGCAATTGTATTTACCGGCGCATTATGAAACGGGGCGATGCGTGCTTCACGTGCGGGCCGCGGGGCGTAGCCCGGTGCGGAGGATGGCGAGGGTGCGACGCTGGGGGTCGTCGTCCCAGCCGGCCGGCGCGCGGCGGCCCGTGACCACCACCGGCCGCCGCGCGGCGGCTCCCTTCACCGGGGTGCTTCGGGTCCGGGGGGTGGTTAACGGAACGTCGGCAGGAAAAAGACCAGACGATTACCCGCGGCGACTAGCGCTGTACTCTCCGAGTTACGCCAGGTAGCCTGTGGGTGAATTTGTGGACGGGGTGTGCATAAGCCGGTGGATAACCTTTGTGACGTGCGGATAACTGGCGGTATTCTGTGGACAATGTGTGGACAGAGAAAAAACTCAAAATGAATTCCCGCGGACTCTTGCGCGGCCCTGGAGGAGGCAGTAGAAATACATTCACCGTTGGAAACGGGCACCATCCGGGGGCAACTCCGGGACAGGCGAATAGCCGGGAAACCGGCGGTTCGCGTGGGCGCTTGGTACCGGCGGGCGGCGCGTGGCGCCGGGGAAGCCAGGCAACTGGCGGACCTGGTGGGGCGCAGCCAGACAAGGCCCCCTTCATCTCATACATGAAGGGGGCCTTGTTGTATTCTGCCCGACGGCGAAGCTCCCGCCCGGACCGACACGCCGGCCAAAATGCCAACATGTCAGGAGATCATGAGGCCGAACGGTCACGGCTCGACGACATCGGTCGCAGCCAGCCCCGATCGCTGGGTCAGGATACCCGCGTCGCCCGCGTTGACGCCGTACTCGAGAATCTGGCGAACCCCGGTCAGCAGCAGCCAGGCGATCGCATAGGCGGCGATGATCACCAGTCACCCCTCTAGGAGGCCCAGTTCACGGCAACAGGTGACCGCCTGGCTGCGCGAGGTTGCCCCCAGTTTCCGGTAGATCGACATCGCCTGCGACTTGACGGTGTGAGGTGAGAGGAACAACTGGTCAGCGATCGCCGGGAACGACATGTGCGTGGCCAGCAGCGGCAGGACCCGCAACTCGGCGGTGGTCAGTGACGACGCTCCCGGATGGCTGGCGTCGCGCTCATCGGACAGCCGGTCCTGGAGCGCCCGGGCCTCGCCGACCAGGGTGCCCAGTCCGGGGCGGCGTCTGAGCAGCTCATTCACCTCCGCGATGAGCGTCCTGGCCCCTGCTACGTCGGCCAGCGCGAGGTGGACTCGGGTGAGCTCGATCCGGGCCTGAACGGCCAGCTGGGGCATCGCATAGGTCAGCAAGGGCCGCAGGCGCTGGGCCCTGACGAGTTCGTGGCGCGCCGCCGCGACGTCTTGCCGGCGCATGGCTGCGCGGGCCCGTACCGCGCAGACCAGAGGCGTCGCGTAGCTCTCCTCGATCCCGGCCCGGCGCAATACGGCGTGGGCCTGGTCGGCTTGGACCTCGGCCTCGTCCCACTGGTTGCGCGCCATCGCGACCAGCGATCGCTCGCACAGCGTAACCGCGAGGGTCTCGTGCGCGCCGGCTTCCTCTCCCGCGCTGATGGCAGCTTCGAAGGACGCATCGCCACCATCGAGGTCACCGGAAAGGACACGTCCGAGCCCCAGGTACAGCGCCGGGGCCGGCGTGACGATGCGCTCCCAGGCACACCTGCGCACGGCCTCGTCGGCGTCGGCGCATATCTGCTTGACCCCACGCCGGCACATGAGCGCCCGGAGGATGGCGGCGTAGGCCTCGGCGTGCGGGTCATCGTGTCGCGTCGCATCCTCGTACTGCCAGCGATCGACCATGTCCGCCCATCGCTCGGCCCCGGCGGGCCGCCCCGTCATGGCGGAAAAAAGCGCGGCCAGCACGGCAGCCATCGGATGCCCCTCGATCCCGCCCCGATCTTCCAGCCACCCGAACCACCGTTCCAGGGTGGCGAACCGGCCTTGCCGGTGGGTCGGCACCCCGAGCTTCTCCACCAGGCGAGCGGCGGTGTCAACGTCCTCGGCGGCGATGGAGTACTCCAGCGCATCCTCCGGCAGATCATTGCGCAAGCACCAGCTCGCGGCGCGGCGACGCAGGCCGGCCATCAGGTCGGGCTCCTGGCGGTGCAGCTGGGACAGGAGCATGTCGCGGAACAGGTGGTGGTAGCGGTACCAGTGGCCCCGCCGGTCCAGCGGCACCAGCAGCAGGTTCGACCGCTCCAGGTCGGCCAGGGTGGTGGCGGACCCGGGCAGCTCCAGCACCGCGTCGCACAACGGCCCGGACATCCGCTCCAGCACGGCGGTCCGGGTCAGGAACACCCGCTGCCGGCTGGAGATCCGCGCCAGGAACTCCGACTCCATGTACTCGCTCACCAGCTGGTCGTCACCGCCGAAGGAGACCGCCGCGGTCGCGAAGGGGCCGCCCTCCCGCAGGTACAGCGCCGCGAGGTACAGCCCGGCCGGCCAGCCCTCGGTCCGCTGATGAAGCTCCGCCACGTCCTGTTCGCTCAGCGTGATGCCCGCGTTGCGCAGCAGGGATGACGCCTCGGCCTGGGTGAGCGAGAGCTCACCGGGACCGATCTCCAGAATCCGGCCCTCGGCCCGTAGTCGCGCGATGCGCAATGGCGGTTCGGTCCGGCCGGCCAGTACCAGCCGTGAGCCGGCCGGTACATGATCGGCTAGTACCGACAGTGCCGCGCGGCACTCCTGATTGCGCAGCACGTGCACGTCATCCAGGACGAGCACAACGGGCCTGGTCATCAACGAGAAGGCCGATCCGAGTCGGGGGACGACCGAGCCGAGCACCGAGCTTCCCGGCGAGGTAAGCGCGTCGAAGACCCGCCCGCCGATGGGCTGCACCGCGTCGAGCGCTTCGGCCACGTAGGTCAGCAAGGCCTTCGGATCGTTGTCCGGCTCCTCGACTGACACCCAGGCAAAAGTCTGGTCACCGCGCGCCGCCCACTGCGACAACAGCGTCGTCTTCCCGTAGCCGGCCGGCGCGGCGACCGAGACGAGCCGACGAGCATCGCCGTTGGCCAGCTGTTCGAGCAGGGCGGAACGACGGACGGTTCCCGGCCGCACCAACGGGCGCAGCACCTTCGACGCGACCAGATCAAATGCGTCGCCGACCCCACGGGCTGCCCGCTCGGGCCACTGACCCGCGTGTCTGTCCTCCATGGCCCGACGATGCCCCTCGGAACGGTCTGCCGCTCCATACTCGGCCTGAACGATCAATCAGGTCAAGCGCGCCGCGCGCCGATGTCTTCCCATTTGCCAGTCATCTGAGTGATACGGGGTGGGAACATGGCCTTCCGCCTAGGGTAGTAGGGACTTATGTCCCATGCCATCACACCCTCATTCTGATTCACTGTCGCTATGTTCATCGGCGCCGAGATACGGCTGGACGTCGGCTTCACTGCCGCCCAGGTCAGGCTCGCGGACCTGGCTCACGGCGGACTGCTGGGCCGCGCCTCCCAGAACGCTCACGACTGGGGCGCTGACCAGGCCCAGGTCGGCCCGTTGCGTGCACCGGGCCCGTGCAGGCTCGTCACGGTGCAATTTCGGCAGCTCGTAACCCACGAGGATTCGGCCGTCTGGGCCCTGCGCTGGGAAGCCACCGGGAAAACCGGGGCGCTCTTTCCGGTCCTGGACGCCGACATCACGCTCACCCCGGCCGGGGACCAGGCCACCGTGCTGGCGGTGGCCGGCGCCTACCGGCCGCCGCTGGGCAGCCTGGGCGCCGGACTGGACCGGGCGATCATGCATCTCGTCGCCGAGGCAACGATCCGGGCCTTCACGAGACAGATCGGGGCTGTCATCGTGAACCCTGCCGCCTCACTCGAGGCAGCGCCCGCCGGGATGCTGCCGGGAACTTCCTCCTGGCCCGATGCCGAAACGGCCTAGAGAATACGCCTACGGCGCAGGGAGTTGCGGTCGACCGCTTTCCAGCAGCGCCGTCGCCAGCACCACGGTTTCGTGCACGAGGTGCTCTGCGCCGCCCGCGACCACGCTCGCCCGCGTCCTGACCAGGCCAAGCCACGCCGCCACGGCTACCGAGGCCGCCTCGACGTCTTCCTGCTCGGTCTGCACCGCCGCCTGGTAGACGGCACGAGCCTGATGCCAGCGCCATCTGGCCAGGAAGAGGGAGGCGGACTCCAGGTGGGCCATGAGCACGGCCGCGCCGACCACGAGCACGGGGATGAAGACACCGACGAGAACGCCGAAGACCCAACGTCCGCGGGCGTGATCCGTGACCGCCGGCCAGCCTGGACGCGGCTCGAAACCGTGCAGGGCCGCGAGCAGCAGATCCAGCAGGATGGCCCCGCCGATGGTCGCGAGGACCAGGGTCCAGCGCCGTTCGCGGCGGGCGAGCGCAGCTAGCCAGGCCCCGGTGAGCCAGACCGCGGTGGCCGCCGAGGCGGGAAGCACGGACCCCCTCCCGCCCAGGAGCCCGCTTAGTTCGATGACGTCAAGCATGATCAGCCCGGCGCCCAGCACGACGAGAAGGACCAGCCCCGCTCCGAAATGGATCGTGCGGCGGCGGCGCGGGTCGAGCCTGTGCCGGAGCTCTTCATAGCTGAGCCGGGCCGCCTGGGCACCGGTGAAGGCCTGGCCGACATTAACCGCGGAGTCACGGGCCAGCGCCTGGCAGTGGCTGGCTTCTGCGAGCAGGCTCGCTGCCTCCGGATGGCCGGCCAGCAGCTCGCCGATGATCTCGGACGGCGTTGGCGGATGAGAAGGCAGCACTGTCGTTCGTTCCTTCCTCTCGTCCGGCCTCGTTAATGAAGAGGCGGTGAGGTCCCGTCCCTGACAGCAGCGACCCCGGCCAACTCGACGTGTCAGGCTCGCCGGTCCGCGCTCTCGTCTGTAGCGAACAGACGTCCTGCGGCGTCGCCGCAGGACCGCGAAGGAGGACGGACCAATGAGGAAGATCATCCAGCGGGGCGCCCGGATGGGCGGCGCGCTCGGCGTGGCCGTCATCCTGGCCGGCTGCGGCCTGGAGAACGTGGGTGGTCCGGCCGGTGCGCCCTCGACCGGCCCCCAGGTGACCATCACGCAAGACGTGGCTCCCTCGGTCCTGCTGACCGTGATGACCGGCCCAGCCTCCGGCCCCGCGCTGTCTGGCCTGGTGGCCGCCACGGCCCGGCTGAGTGAGGACATCACGATCCTGCAGGCGGATGGCCCGCCCAAGGCGGTCCTCGCCTCAGTCTCCCCGGCCCCGCCGAAGGTTGTCATCCCGGGCGAGCCGGCCGCTCCTGGCGGCGGCGAGACTTCCTATCAATGGGCGCTCTACACCAAGCGGCTCAAGCACTGGCGTGGCGAGGTCGCCGCTGGGAAGCAGGCCGACGCCAGCCTGACCCGCGACGCGGTAACAACATGGCTGCGCGGCCTCGGGATCATGAGCAAGATAAGCAAGCTTGCCGATCCTCCGGGCGGTGCGGGCAGCCTGGCCGCCGAGAGCGCCGCCGCGGCCAGCGCGCTGGCGGGCCTGGAGCAAGAGAACGGCAACATTTTCGGCGGCCGGCGGGTGATCGTTCTCTACTGCGACGACCTGAGCGGCCCGCTGCCAGCCGGCCAGCTCGCCGGAGACCAGGTTGTCGTCATCACCTCCTTCCTGCCGACCGCGGCCGCGGCCAGTGCCGCCCAGGCGCAACTGCTGGGCGCCGGTGCGGCCCAGGCTGCCGTCCTGGGCCCGGAAGTCACCGCCGCGCAGGTCGCCGTGCTCGTCTCGGCCGGTCTTAGCCAGAATGTGCCGCCCGAGTCGGTCTCGCCGCCGGTGCTGTTCGCGAACGACAGCGCGACGCTGCTGCCTGATGACGTCCGCGAGCTCACGCAGCTCATTCCTAAGCTGCGCGAGGCTAGAGTGACTGTAGTGATCAACGGCTATGCATCAACGCCGGGTACGGCCGGAACCAACTACACGCTCTCCTATGACAGGGCCGCTACAGTTGCCGCTTTTTTCGAAGCACATGGCGTCCCGGAATCCTCCCTCATCATCGTGGGGCATGGAGCCAGCGATCTGATCGCACCGGGAAGCTCGGGCCTCAACCGTCGGGTGACCGTAGTAACAGAGGAATCGTCAGGCGGCTCCTGACGATGGCCCTGGGCGTCTAGGTCCCGGCCAGCGAGAGCCGCCGGGCCAGCATGCTCGCTGGCCCGGCGGCTCCCTATCGCGCTGCTCACTCGCCGAGGACCTCGGCCAGGTAGGCCGGCCCCGCAAGCGGCGTCCGGCTGGCGAGCCCGGCCGCCGTGGTGGAGGGCGCGCGCGGGAGGTGCGTCCGGGGGTCAAGGGTGGCCAGCCGCCGGGCGGCGAGGAAGGCCCGGTCGGTGTCACCGGCAGATTCCCAGTCGCGGCGGCACTGCTCCCAGGCGACGGCGGCGAGCGCCGCCCAGTCCGCACCGGTAGACCGTGGTGCGAGGCCGACCGGGCCGCGCTCGGCTCGAAGCGCCGCATCCGCCCAGCGCAGAGCCCGCCGGATTCGGTGGCCCTTGACGCTACGGACCGGCCGGTCTTCCCCCTCGACCACCTCAATCCAGGTCTGCAGGAGTTCGTCCAGCGGGAACGGAAGCGGAAGCTCGGCCTTGACCCGTGATCCTGGCCCGGCGAAACTCGCGTGGGCCAAGACGCGACGGACGGTTGGGTCCACGAGCCTGGCCTGGCAGCGACCGAGCTCCGAGCCGTTCGCACCTGGCGCTAGCAGGGCCTCCACCACGATGCGGTCCGCCCCGCCTTCGTGCCGGATGAACAGGTCGGAATGCGGGGACAAGCCGGGCTGGAACAGCCCCTCGGGGACCAGGCCGGGATCGAGCACCCACTGCAGACCAGGCAGGCGCACCTGGTCCTTTTCCAGCCGCTCGACCTCGGCGGCGACGTCCAGCCCGGCTGCGTCCGGCGGCAGCGGCTTGGCGGCCAGCCACCGCCGGAGCGGCTCACCAGCGATGCTTTCCCGCAGCTCGCGGGCCGCCTCCGGTTCGTCGGCCGCGGCGATACCGGCGACGGCGAGAGCCGTCCGGGAGGCTTCGGCCGGGATCGTTCGGTGCCTTCGGGCTTTTGTCAGGCCGCGGACGGCCTGCCGGGCCTCGGCCCGCGCCCGGGCCGGCAGGCCGGCGTGCTCCGCGAGTTCGGCGGCCTCGGCCGCCCACCAGGGCGAGTTGCGCGGCACCGGGCTGGTGGCCTGCGCCGCGTCGAGGCGGGCCAGGCTCGACAACACGGCGCACAGCCCGGGCTCGGGCGAGAGCACCCGCGATTCTCCTGGTCGGGATGCGGCATCGCGCAGCACGCCAGGTGCTTCCTGGCCGAACAGGCGGACCAGCATCGCCGCTGCGGGCTGACTGGGGCCGTCTGCTCCGCCGGCGGCTACGATCGCGCGGCACAGGTGGCCGTCGGCGCGGTCGAAGGCTAGGTCCAGACCCGCCACCGGAACGAGCCGGGCTTCTCCCCCGGCTCCGGCGGGGAGCCCCTCGAGGATCACCTGCCCGGCCTGGAGCTCATAACTCGGCGTGAGGTCACTCATGGCTACAACTCCACACCGGCGACCGGGGCTTTGGCTAGCGCATGGTGGAAGCGCGACTTCGTGTCGGAAGGAAGCGGGGAACTCTCGCCGATCACGAAACCGGGAACCATGCGCGGATGGCCTGCTCAAGCGCAGCGGCCCACTGGGCGCGGTCGACACCGACCGGGGCCGCCGAGCCAAGAGCCCACGGGAGGAGCATCTGGCGCAGTGCGCCGATGTGGCGCTGGAGTTTCTCGGCGGCTCGGCGCTGCGCGGCGCGGGCCTCGGCAGCGGCCTGGCGCGCACGCCGCACCGCATCGTGGCCGCGAGACAGGCTGACCGACCGGGTCCGAGCCATGACCGCCGAGCCGCACAGGACCAGCCCGGCCGATATGGCGGTCAGCATCGCGGCCTGGAGCACTGCGACGAGGAAAGATTCAGCCGCCACGGTGGTCAGGAATTCTGTGCGGAGCCCCAGCAGGGCGAGGTATCCGACCGTCACCACGGCGGCCAGAATCCCGCGCCGCCTCGGGTGGCCGCGAGTCACTTCGAAGCCCAGCATGGCTCCGATGGACGCGACGACGAGGATGCACGTCACGAGCCAGGTACCGGCAGAGTCGAGGCCGAACGCCTGCGCGGCCCAGTTAAGCGGGATGGCATCCAGCACGACGAGGACGAGGACCAGAGCCGCGCCGGTCGCGAAGCCGAGGATCCGATGACCGGCGGGGTCGAGTCTGGTCGCCAGGGTGGCATGGCGGTGCTCGGCTTCCCGCACAGCTTGGTCGGCCTCGCGTGCGCGTCCCTGTAGTTCCTGAAGATGGATATGGGTGCGTACCGTCTCCCTGATGTCGCCTGCTACCGCGGGGTGATCCTGGAGCCAGCCTTCGAGCGCGGCGTTGGCCTGCGCCTGCAGTATCGCGTCATCGCGTTCATGGTCCGCCTGGTCGTGCTCGGCGAACGTGTTAATGGCCATGTCAGCCTCCTTAGGTCACTGCCTGACAAAGACGAGCCGGGCGTCCCGCGAACCTGACATGCTTCAGCGCAATTCATCCCGGTCGACGATGGCCTGCAGGAGTTCCCGCACGTCAGCACGGGCCCGGCTGAAGCGCTGGTGCGCATTATTGTCAGCGCGCCCCTTCCGGCCGAACCACGCTGGGTAAGCGGCCCGCAGAGCCTCGTTGGCGTCAGCCTCGCTGACGTCTCCGCCGACAATGGCGCGAAGCACCTGTTCGGAGACGGCGACGATCAGGTCGCGGTAGCGGCCGGGGTCAGCTGAGCGCCCGGCCACGGCGGCGCGAAGACCCCCGCGCTGCGCGGCGAACCGGTCAAGCCATGTCTGGGCAAGTAGCCCCGTACCGACCGTCTCATCGACAGGCCGTGGTGGGACCGGACTACAGCCGCCATCACCCTGGCGAGCCCTGGCCAGGCTCTCGAAGTCCGCCACCAAAGTTGCCCGGAGTTGGCCCCGCAAGTGGTACACCTCATTGATCAGTACTCGGCAGAAGTAGGCTCGCAGGTCCTCGATCCGCTCGGGGTTCTGCAGCCCGGCCACGGCGCAGTACGCCTCTTGAAGAGCGTCCGCAGCCAACTCGGGGTCACCTGCGCGTCGCAGGGCAAGGCACTTGACCTGGGGATCCTCCCGGATCGCCAGCAATTCCTGCTGGAAACCCGTGCGTCCGTCGGGGATTGTGGTGCGGTGCAAGTGACGCACCCCCAATCGGGCCTGCTGGCCGTTGGCCGATACTACAAATGTTTCCTTATATCTACCTAAGTTTGGTAAACATTGGTGTGGTTTGGTATTGCTTCTCTCGTCATGGTAAGTATTATCAATCTCTAGCGTCAATGGGCTGACGCGTGAGAAGATCGCTCATTACTTTCCGTCGGCCCTGACGTGCTCACCAGCACTGCTGGCCGTGCGCACCGGGAGGTGACCTTCATGCAACCCGCGCCTCCTGCGGTCCTGCAGCTTGCCCAGCGACTCCGGCAGCTGCGCCAGCAGCGCTGGCCAGATGCCCGGCTGACTCAGGACAAGCTGGCCAAGGCCTTCAGCGCCGAGGAGAACCTGGCCGCCGCTACCGTGTCGTCGTGGGAGAGCCTCAACTCACCAAAACTCCCGCCTCGCCACCGGCTGCTGGCCTACGCGCGATTCTTCGCCACCCCGCGATCAGTCGAGGGGGACCCCAAACTGCTAGCACTCGAGGAACTCACCCCAGACGAGAAGGGCGCCTACAAGAGACTCGAAACAGAGCTGCTCAGGCTCAGGGGCGCGGCGAGCGGGGAATCGCCGGAAGAAGAGATAGCCTTCAGCAGGTCTTGGCATTTCGCCGACACCGGCGGGCTAACGTTCGTCTGCGCGCAGCTCCCGAGCGACCAGACCGGGCCGCTCGGAGAGCCGTCAAATCCTAATTATACGGAACTACAGACCTACGCCGACCTAGATTCCCTGATGGAGCTGCACGGGCATATACGTGCAGAAAACCCGATGATGATTGTACATCGCAGGACTCCTCCCGAAGTAGAACCCGATGAGCTTACCGGGCACGTGGTTCTGCTCGGCGGTGTCGTCTGGAACGAGATAACCGGGCGGCTATCTCAGATGGCTAAGTTGCCGGTAAGGCAAGTCGCCGATCCTAAGCTCCAGTCCGGAGAGATCTTCGTCGCTGAGATCGAGGGTAAAGACCACGAATTCTGGCCGAAGTGGATAGACGGAGACGACGGCCTGCTCGCGGAGGATGTCGGGCTGCTGGCCCGGGTGCCGAACCCGTTGAACTCGAGCCGTACCCTGACAATATGTAACGGGATCCACAGCCGCGGCGTCTATGGCACCGTGCGCAGCCTTACTGACGCGCAGCTCCGCGAATCTAACGAGCGCTATATCTCGGCGAACTTCGGAGATTCCGACTCATTTGCGATACTCATGTCGGTGCAGGTAATAAAAAACAAGGCGATGACCCCGGACTTCAACAGCCCGGGCGTCGTTCTCTTCCAGTGGCCAGGGGGGATCGCCGCGTGATCACCGCCGCTCTCAATCTCTGCCTAGTCAGCGGGCGGGGCTGCGAATGAACCAGTTCTCGCCAGACATCCGGCAGCACCCCACGCATAGCACGCTCTTCGGGCAGATGGGGCCACAGGACGCCTCTGTCGCCAAACTTGACCTCGACGCCATCATCGTTCCCGCGTCAAGACCCGCAGCTCATCTCGATCACGCCGTCACCCTGGCCAAGTTCGCCGACTGCTGGCTGCTCGTCCTGTGCAGTCAGGGCCTCCGCAGCGCCGAGGTAAGACGGTTCCTCGCCGCACGGTCGTTCACCAAGGCCATCGTCATCGACCTGCCGCGCGGATACTCTCACGAGCTGTTGTATTTCCCGGCCCTGCTGTCACTCAAAGACGACCTGCCGCCGGCTTGCGGTTCCTACGTCACCGACCTCAGCATGAAACGCAACGTAGGCCTGGTGCTGGCACGAATGCTGCAGTGGCGGCGCATCTTCTTTCTGGATGACGACATAAGGGATATCAACTTTCCGGACCTGCAGAGCACTGTTAACATGCTCGGCTCCTTCCCGGCGGTCGGCATGTGGGTAACCAGCTTTCCAGACAATTCAATTGTCTGTCATGCCAACCGGATGACAGCGGGATCCCAGGATGTCTTCGTCAGCGGCGCCGCCCTGGCCGTGGACTGCGACGCGGATGTCGGCTTCTTCCCCGACATATACAACGAAGACTGGCTCTTCTTTTTCGACGATGCGGCGGCAAGCCGACTGGCTAACTCAGGCCTTAAGGCCACGCAGCTTTGCTACTATCCCTTCGCTAACGCACGACGAGCGGCATGGCAGGAGTTCGGTGACGTCCTGGCGGAAGGACTCTACGCGCTACTGCACCTGGACCTCGGGGCGCAGCAGGCCACGCGCGAATACTGGATTTATTTCCTCGAGGCGCGCCGGAATTTCCTCGAGGCCATCACCACGCGCTCGCGCAGCGCACATCCTGATATACGAGCCGATATGCTGCTCTCGGTACAGAGCGCGCTGAAATGCTCGCTCAAGATCAAGCCTGACTTGTGCGAGCGGTACATCCAGCTGTGGCGTCAAGACCTGGCGGACTGGAAACGGCGCGCTGCCGCGATTCCCCAGATGCCATCCATCGACGCAGCGCTGCGAGAGATGCGACTTTTGCCGCCAACGCGGCGGGGCAGTACCGTGAAAATTCGGCACCGTCGAGACGAGGCGGTGGAGAACGTCACGGCTGGGCCGGTCATGATCCCGCGGTTCGACACCCTGAGAGAATTGTCGGAGCACGCCGGTACCCTCCGCCTCAGCTCGGCGACGCCCCCCGCTGCGGAACGAGACACGAAGCCGTTGGAGGTCCTGACGTCCGAGGTCTCAGCGGCGATCTTGGCCGCCAGAATGAGCGACCACGAGAGTACATCGCCTGGCGATGACGAACCCGGTCGGCACCGGAAGCAGCGATTCGGCGTCGCCATGCCCCGACTCGGCAGCAGACGCTGAACCTGGGACGACGGCATCTAGCTGAGCATCCTGCACTCGGTCCGGCCGACTCGACTCTTCGCATAACCGACATGTGATGTCAGACTGCTACAGTGCCGCATAACTCGGGTGGGAAGGCTCAGCAGGTTCCAAAGCTGGCCTATGGGGACGTGTCACGTTTGCTGGCCAGCGCCGAGATGCGTAGAGCTGAACCGCTGAACGCTGCCGGTATCGCCTGGTGACGAAAGAGGCTCGATCGCGGCTGACGCGTCCGGTACGTGCGCTGCTTCTCTTCGTGTGTGCGCTGGTACTGGTCGACACCATATTCTTTACCGCTCTGACTCCGCTGTTGCCGTACTACACGCACGTGGCTCATCTGTCCAAGTCGGGGGCAGGCATCCTGGTGGCGGGCTACCCTCTGGGCACGCTGGTCGGCGCACTGCCCGCGGGATTGCTTACGGCCCGACTGGGCTACCGGAGAGTGGTGCTGCTCGGGCTGGTTCTCATGAGCCTCTCGACGTTTGCGTTCGGCTGGACGTCCGTCGAGGGAATCCTCGACATCGCCCGCTTCATCCAGGGCCTGGGCGGGGCGTGTACCTGGGCCGCGGGTCTGGCCTGGCTGGCCACCGAGGCCCCGCCGGACCGCCGCGCGGAACTGCTCGGCACGGCCCTGGGCGCCGCCGTCGGCGGCGCCCTCTTCGGCCCGGTGGTCGGGGCGGTGGCAAATCAAGTGGGCACCGGGCCTGCGTTTGCCACCGCGGCGGTGGCCGGAGCGGCGCTCATGGTCGTGGCGTTCCTCGTGCCCGCACCGCATGAGTCGATTCCGCAGGGGCTGCGGGAGATGTGGCCCGCACTCCGCGAACGGGACGTGAGCGCCGGCCTATGGCTGACCATGCTCGCCGGAATGGCCTTCGGCGTGCTGGATGTCCTCGCGCCGCTACGACTGGCCGAACTCGGCGCCACGGCCATCCTCATCGCGGCGACGTTCCTGGCCGCTTCGGCGATAGAAGCAGGGCTGGCACCAGTGGCCGGCCTGGCAAACTGACCGCCGGGGCGCCATCGCTCCGATCAGGATCTCACTGGTGGCCGCGGTAGTCGTCAGTTTGCTAGCGCCCACGCTGGGGATGTTGCGATTGCTCATCCCAGTGCTGATTGTGGGCATGCCCGCCTTCGGTGCGCTCTTTACCCCGGCCATGGCACTGTTGAGCCACGGTGCCGACCGGCTGCATCTCGACCAGGGGCTGGCGTTCAGCCTGGGTAATCTCGCCTGGGCCGGCGGCCAGGCAATTGCGGCCGCAGGAAGCGGGGTGCTGGCCGACGCGACATCGGACCTGGTCCCGTACTCTCTGCTGGCGGCTGCGTGCCTAGCGACCCTGTTCACGATTCGGCTCCGACAGCGCCAGCCGGCCCCACTGGCGTTCGGTTAGGAAGTGGGTCTGGCGGGGGTTCATCCTGGCGTGCGCGGGGGTTCGGTGACGTTGCGTGGTTACCCTCGCGGCGCGGGGCGGGCTTGTGCGTCGACTGATCTGTAACGTTGGGTGAGATCGGTGTGTGATGCCCGGGATGACGGCGAGCGGTGTCCGGGAAGGCCGCTGGCCGGGCCGGGCTACGGCGGTGCCAGGCATGCCGGTGTCCCGGCGCGGCGGGTGCCGGACTGGGAGAGCGTGCGCGGGTCAGGCGGCCGGCGGGGCGTTCGGCTGCTGCGATCCTGGCGTCGCGGGCAGGGGCAGCAGGTGCAGCCGGGTGGCGGCGGGCACGACGTCGTTGCTCTTGCGGGCCCTGACTTTCTTGATGGTGAAGCGGGGGTAGTGGCGGCCGGGCCGCCAGGCGGTGACGAGCCGCAGCGGGTGCGCGGTGATGTCGCGGCGGGTGATCTCGATGGCCGCGGACAGGGCGCTCGCGGTGGCGCCTTGCCCGGCGCCGATGCTGGCGGTGACCGCGCAGCGCAGCGCGGTGGCGCTGATCCGGGCGGGCTCGGCGCCGATCGCCGCGGCGATGCCGGCGCTGGCGATCCGCAGCGCCTGGTGGGCGGCGACGGTGGCGGCGGCCATCCGGTAGGCCCCGGCCGGGGTGGCCGCGGTGACGGGCTGCCCGCCGGCGAGGGTCTGCTTTTCTTCCAGGTAGACCAGTTCGCTGGCCCACCGCATGCCGTACAGCCCGGCGATGTCGCGGGCCGGGTAGGCGATGGTGTCCATCAGGCTGGTGATGATGGTGACGGTCTCGGATACTTCCACGCGGATCGTGCCATCCGGCGGCCGGCACAGCCCGCCGTCCCCGTCATCGTCGCCGCCGGCGGCGTCCAGGATGCGGACGGACGGTCCTGCGGGCGGGGCGGTCAGCAGCGGGTGACCCGGCGGGACATCGAAGACCTGGTCGATATGGTATTCGATGACACGGACCTTATAGGTGCAGCCGCGCCAGGTGATCGCCGCTTTCCAGGTGCCGTCCGGCAGCGGCCGTCCCGAGCGGCGCAGGTTCCACGCCGCGGAGACCCGCCAGGCGAAGTGCCTGCCAGCCTCGATCTTGGCGGCGATGGCCTCGCGGCTGGGGAACCCGCGGTCGGCCAGGTCCAGGTCACCGGGCCCGTAAGCCGGCTCGAGGCAGGCGGCCAGGGTGGTCTCCCCGGTGCCGCACGGGCCGGCCGCCCAGGCCACCGCGCCGCGCCACCACACGTCAGTGACTTCTACCATCCGGATCTGCGGGTCAGCGGGCGCGCCGGTGCTGGCCGGGCGGCCGAAGTGCGCGGCGTTGCGGGACTGCCCGCCCGTGCCCTTGCGGTCGCTGCCCTTGGGGTCGGCGACGTTGCGGACGGTGCCGTCCTTGGCCAGCACCCGCAGTCCGTGCCAGCGGCCGCCGGACCACGGCCCGCCCTCCAGCGGCCGCAGCCGGACCGCCGTCCGCTGCCCGCCCGGCGTCCCGGCCGCCGGCAGGCACACCGCCGCGACGCCGGGCAGCGGGACGGCCCGGACCTGCCCGCACAGCCCGGCCAGCAGATTCACCAGCGGCCGGACCCCCAGGAAACTGTCCGCGTCCGACAGCGATGACGACGCCGGCAGGTCATATACCGGGTCGGCTTCCCGGGGCCGCTGCGCCAGCGTCCGCAGCGTTCCCGCAGCCGTGCCGGGCATCAGCGCCCGCGCCAGCTCGATCTGCACCGCCAGCCGCGGCGTGATCTTCCGCGACCGCCGCCCCGGCAGCCCGGCCAGCGCCGCGTCCAGCAACGCTGGCGTGAGCACCGCCGAGGCGAGCCCCAGCCCCGTCCCCTCCCGCACCGGTCGCGGCTCCCCGGCGATCCCGGCCGCCGCCAGCTGATCCGCCGTCCACGCCGGCCCGGGGGCCGCCGCGCCCGGCAGCGCCCCGCACGCCACGATCCCTCCGCCCGCACCCGGCAGCCCGGTCAGCCTGCCGCTGGCGTCCTTCCAGATCGCCGGCATCGCCATCACCTCGGCCCGCCCCGTCGCCGCGTCCCGCGGCGCACGCTGCTCCCGGCCATCCCGCGCGGCGGCATCAGGCGGCGTGACGCCGCCTGCGGCACCGGGTACTGTCGCAGCCGGAAGCATCGGCGGACCCCTCGCAAGAGGCAGGTACAGGAACCGCCGATGCTTCCGCATATGCCCGCATTCGTCCCGTAACCGGCGCGGCGTGTCACCGCGAACCCCGCACAGCAGCCCTCGCCGCCCGCAGCCACCCCGGGTCCGCCGCGTTCAGACGCCCGGCCGGCAACGCACCGTGACATCAGCCCGCAAATCCCACCGATCACCCTACGTAACAGTGATCGGCAAAGCCGCCCCGGGCAGGCCCGCGCCGGATCAGCAGGTCACGCGGCTCCAGCCCTAACCGAACGCCAGTGCAGCCGGCCCAGTCCCGGAGCTAGCCCATCCGCTGCCATGAGCACGACATCATAAGGACGACTCCGGCCGCACGGCTAGCTGCTCATAAGGCTTCTTAGGACTGCGCCGTACGGCCACCGTGTGAAATTCCCGGTAATCATCCTCACCCCACTTCCGGACCCGGTTCCCATCCTGATCCTGATCCCGGGCGCGCTTGTCCTCGTTGGCCTTGCATACAAGCTCATAGTTAGCCTGTTCGGCCTCCTCGGATCCGAACTCCCCACCCGGATAGCGAATTCCCTCCACCCACCAGTGCTGCTTTTTGCGGGTGATGGCACTCATGTACTCATTGAGCTCCGTGCCGAACACATGGTAGAAGTTGGGCTGCCCCAGTTCGGTCTCGTACACGACATCGCCGACCATCTCGACCGGGAAATCGCCGATATCTCCACGCGCCAGTTTCTCGGCCCACTCGGGCCATAGCTCTATCAAGTCTCCGGTGGCGGACACGGCCAAGACCATTTCCCCGTCCGGGGCGGTAAGGTCGCCGAGTCGATAGAAGTACTCGCGCCGGAGTTCTTTACCAGGGATGTGGCCAAGACCGCTATACCAGGACGTAGTAAGCAGGTAAGGAGCCCCGCCGTTTGCCTTCATGGCCAGCTGAGACATGACCTCTGGAGGCTCGCCTTCGCACGCGTGGACGAAGACCACCTCAACGGTGCGGCCAGCCTCGTCTTTACGCACGGATCCCGCGATGTAGCCCGCGTTAGTTTCCGGCGCCCACTGAGGGGGCTCCTCGGGTGCGAAACCAGCCCGGCACAAGGCCTCTTGAGCCTTCATCAAGCCAACCGACGACACGTCATAAGCGACAACTCGCAGATCCTTAGCGGCGGTGTCTTCACGCGCGTAACCCGCGATCAACTCATTGGTGACCCGGCCGGTGCCATAACCGAAATCGAAAAGGCTGACTCGCTCTGCGTCCGGGTTAGAGCGGACAGCACGTTTCAGGGCCGCACGCAACGCCGCACGCTCGGCCGTGAGCACAGGCACCGCTGAGCGCGGGTCCCGGCAAAGTAAATGTGACGGTGGGTGACTAGCTGAACCCCGGGATTGGTCACGTTGTGTGATTGCCTTTCCGGGTGTTTTCTGGTGGCTGGGCAGGCTGCCGGTATCGGGCGGGCGGGGCGGGTGTGCCGGGGGTGTTCGCGGGGGTCCGGGATGTCCGTGCGGGGAAATGAGGCGAACCTGGCGGGATAGGGCGTGTCGTGCGGGTGATGCGCAACGGAGCCCCGGTAGGACAGGGATTGGTTGAAGATCTCCGTCCGGAAGGTGGCTCCGTTGCCCGTCCAGTGTGCCACTGCTGTGCAGGTGTTTTCGCCTGATCCTGGCTTGCCGGCGCGCGATGCGGCGGTGCCGGCTGCGGCGGTCAGCGCCGTGCCCGTGACCGGTCTGCTGGCCAGGTCCGTCCGGGCGGCTGCCGGGCAGGCCACCCGGGTAGATGATTCTTCGGTCACCGGAGTGGCCGCCTCGTTGTGGCGGTGGCTGGGGCAGCTGCCGGATCCGCGGGACCGGCGGGGGAAACGGTTCAGCCTGGCGTGCGTGATTGCGACGGCGATGGCCGCGCGGCTGGCCGGGTGTGACTCGTTCACCGCGATCGGGGAGTGGGCGGCGAGCCGCCCGCAGCGGGTGCTGAAGGCGCTGGGCTGCCCGCGGGACAAGCGCGCGGGGCTCTACGTCGGCCCGTCGGAGAAGACGGTACGGCGGATCTCGGGTCTGATTGACCATGACCTGGCCGATGACCTGCTGTGCGGGTGGGTGGATGAGCTGGCCGCCGGGAGTGAGGTCCTCTCCCCGGCGCAGCTGCAAAAACGACGCCGGAACAAGGCCCGCCGGGCGCGGGCCAGGGCCCGCAAGACTGCCAGGCGGGCGCGGGCCGCCCGCACCAGGTCGGGGAAACAGGCCCGTAAGGTCGTCAGGCAGGCACGGAAGGCGGCCGTGGCCGCGATCGCGGCCAGCGCTGAAGCCGTCGCCGGCGGGCGCGCGAAACTCCCGGCCGGCTCCGCCTGCGGGCGTATCCCGGTCCCCGCGACGCATCCGGTGTTTCCCGCCGGGACCTACGGTGACCCCCGTCACGTCCCCGCGCTGCGAGGCCTGGGCGCCGACGGCAAAGCCTCCCGCGGCGCGAAACTCAAAGGCCAGGAGGCGCCCCAGCATCTCGGGTGGTTCTGGCACGACACCCGGCTGAACGCCGCTCAGCGCGGCGTGGATAAGAAAACCAACGAGACGACCGTCATCGGCCCGGTGATCGACGACATGGACCTGGCCGGCGTGTGCCTGACCGTGGACGCCCTACACTCCCTGGTCGACCTGAACGAGCGGGTCCTGGCCCGAGATGGCCACGTCATCTTCGTGATCAAGGGGAATCAGCCCGGCACCTACCAGGTACTCGACGCCATCGCCTGGGAGCAGATCCCCGTCGCGGTGGCCACCTTCGAAGCCGGCCGCGGCCGCATCGAAACCCGCACCATCCAGGTCACCGCCGCACCCGCAGGGCTGAAATACCCCGGCATGAAACAAGCCGCCCTCATCGAGCGGTACACCACCGGGAAAGACAAGACCGGCGCGAGCACGACGCGCAGCGAAACCGTGCTGATCCTCACCACCGCCGACGCTGAGCAGGCCCCGCCCGCCGACCTGCTCGCCCTCAACCGCGGGCACTGGACCGCCACCGAGACCACCCACTACATAAGGGACGTTGACCTGAAAGAGGACTCCTCCAGAGCGCGCGCTCCCGGCGCGCCCCGCTTCATGGCCACTCTCGGTAACACCATCCTCAGCCTCCTGCGCATACACGGTGTCACCAACATCGCCGCCGAACGCCGCCGGCTGAACGGGTCCAACCGCCGAACCCTCAACCGAATGGGCCTCTCACCGGGCTAAACACACCAATACGACTTTGCCGGGACCCTGCCGCTGAGCGGCGGTCGTACTGGCCAGCCTCGTACCGCTCGTCGTAGATGGAGCGTTGCGACACGTACGCGTGGTTACGGGCGGATCTAGTGACCATTCAGGGATCTCTCTAGCTTGTTGTATGCAAAGGACCGAGGCATACATTTGGTGGCGGTTCCATCACTGCCGGAAGGCCCTGTTTCCGCGGGCAGCGAACGACGGTAGCATCCGGCTGCCTTACCGATGCCTGCAACAAGGGCGGTCAGAAAGGAATTACCGGGCGGGATGCTTTCGCGCGCCTCGCCGCCGCATCCACAGGGCGCCCAGGAGGAAGGCGAGGAGGAGCACGCCAATGCCGGTGAACAGCAGGTACAACAGGCCCCTCACGACAACGCCCACGATACCCAGGACCATCGCCACGATCACCAGCAGTAGAAAGACAACCATCCGATCCTCCGCTCAGCTGAGCTGCTCAGCGGCGGGCCAACCGCCGCTCACCGCCAGCGCCCGGCTCGTATGTCAGGCCATAGTGCTTAAAGATCGCCTCCTCATCGCCCGCCGGCAACTCACCGTCAGTGCCAATCGACGGGGCATCCTTCACTTGTTTCTTGTCGTAGCAGACCTTGAGGTAGCCCGGACCCACCGTCGCCCGGTCGAGAGGCACGAACACGAGCCTGTACCGGGTGGGCATCCCGACCTTGACCGTGCCGAACGACGGCAGGTCGGTGGCGGTGTCAACGTAAACGGCCTCTAGCCCACCGATTTTATGACCCTGGGGGTCAACCACGTCGTGGCCGCGCCATTCCCGGATGTTGGCAGCCTCGAACACGCCAGCCCTTCTTCCCGCAGCGCCATGCCGCATTTGTCAAAAATACTACGCCGGCGGGAGGCGCAGACCAGGCTCACCAGGCCTGGTGGCTGCCGCCCGGCGTGACGGTCACCCGCGGCGGATGGGTCCCGCTGCCGGATCAGGTGCAACAGTGATAGCCATCTACTGTCACCGATCCCGACGAGTCGCCACCATGATCTCTTTCACCGGCCTTCTGATCATCGGCGTGGTCGCCGTCGCGGTGCCTCTGCTCCTCGGGCTCGTCCCGGCTATGAAGGTGCCGGCGGTGGTACTGGAGATCCTTGGTGGAGTCCTGGTCGGACCGGCGGTTCTCGGATGGGTGCATCTCGACGTGGCTGTCCGGGTGACATCGGACTTGGGCCTGGGTTTCCTGCTGTTTATGGCCGGCTTCGAGATCGACCTGCGGCGGTTCGACCGCCGGGTCCTCATCCTCGTCGGCCGCGCTTTCGTCCTTTCCGCGGTGCTGGCTCTCCTGTTCGCCTACGGGCTCCGGCTGGGAGGCGAGGTCAGGGATGGCCTGCTCGTGGGGATCACGTTGATGGCGACCTCGCTCGGGGTCCTGGTGCCCATCCTCAACGATGCGGGCCAGACCGAGACAGGCTTCGGTCACCTGATAATGGCCGCGGGTTCGCTGGCAGAGCTCGCTCCGCTTGTCCTGCTGTCCGTGTTTTTCTCGGCTTCGTCGGTGAACCCGTCGGTGGAACTGGGGTTGCTTGTCGCGTTCGTCGGCTTTACCGCGGTAGTCGTGGTGGTGACCCAGCGGGTCAGGGTATGGGGTCCGTTGCGCGAGGTCGTGCAGCGGCTGGAGAGCACAAGCTCCCAGCTGCGGGTCCGGTTGGCCATCACGTTCGCCCTGGCCTTCTCGGTGGTGGCCGAGCACTTCGGGCTGGCCACGATCTTGGGGGCATTCCTGGCCGGGGTCATCGTGCGCCGGACCGACGAGTCGCCGGCTTCCCAGCAGGAGTTCCATGGAAAGCTGGAAGCGATCGGCTTCGGCTTCCTGATCCCGGTCTTCTTCGTGAGCACTGGCGTAGGCCTCGAAGTGTCCTCTTTGTTCCGCAGCACCCGGGCGATCATTGACGTGCCGGTCTTCCTGGTCGCGCTGCTGGCGGTGCGGGGGCTGCCGGCTCTGCTGTACGTGCGGGCCGTCGGGCGTACTCGCGCCATCGCAGCCGGTTTCATGCAGGCCACATCTCTGACGTTTATCGTGGTGGCTACCACCATCGGGGTCCAGACCGGTCATCAACGGGCGTCCACCGCCGCCGCCCTGGTGGTGGCCGGCCTGTTGTCGGTCGTCATCTACCCGCCGGTCGCATTGCGGTTGCTGAAGAGCGCCGCCGGCCGCCAGGTGTCACACCCCGCGGCCCCCCGACCAGACCCTTCCTAGTCCGGCGACGCGCCGTCACTGCTCGATGGCCGCAATGCGTAGGGTCTAACGCATTGTCGCCCGGGAGACGCGATAGGCCAGCACGATGTTCGCGACCGCGCCCGCGAGCGTCAGCAGCGCCCAGCCCCAGTAGCCGTTGGCCAGCAGGATGCCGGTCAGGCCGAGCAGCCAGGCCGTGACCAGCACACGGATAAGTATCGCGCTACGCGGATGCCTGCGGTTGAAGCCCGTTCCCAGGTTCATGGTGGTCTCCCTCTCATCGCAGAGATACGCAAGACGGTCTCTATCCTGCTCTTCCCCGTCTTCCTGGCAGGCGCGGAATCCTTGCGAGACCGCCGCAGGCAGCGGGTGACGGGCAGCATCCGGCTGCCTCACGGACGCCTGCATCAAGGACGGCCGGACGGAATTACCGGGCGGGACTCCTTCGCGCGGCTCGCCGCCGCGTCCACAGGGCTCCTAGGAGGATAAAGGCGCCGAGGAACACGACAATGCCGATGAACAGCAGGTACAACAGGCCATTCACGACAACGCCCACGATACCCAGCGCCATCGCGACGATCACCAGCAGTAGAAAGAAGGCCATCCGATCCTCCGCTCACTCGGGCGGCTCAGCGGCGAGCCAGCCGCCGCTCACCGTCGGCGCCTGGCTCGTAGGGCAGGCCGTAGTGCTTAAAGATCGCCTCTTCATCGGCCGCGGGCAACTCACCGTCGATGCCGATCGACGGGGCGTGCTCCACCTGGTGCTTGTGGTAGGAGACCTTGACGTACCCCGGACCCACGGTCGCCGGGTCAAGAGGCACGAACACGAGCCGCTGCCGGGTCAGTATCCCGACCTTGACCGTGCCGAACGACGGCAGGTCGGTGACGGTGTCAACATAGACGGCCTCCAGCTCGCCGATCTTGTGACCCTTGGCGTCGACAACATCGTGGCCGCGCCATTCCCGGATGTTGGCAGCCTCGATCATGCCAGCCTTCTTCCAGCAGCGTCCTGCCGCGTTTGTCAAAAAATACTACGCCGGTGGGAGGCGCAGACAAGGCTCACCGCGCCTGGCGACTGCCGCCCGGCGCCGAGGGAACTTGCTGGCTCCAAGTGGGCGCTTCCATGATTGTCATTTGCCAGGACCATGGGACCAGAGCGTTGCCACGACCTGGGTGATCTGATTGAGGGCCAAGGCGGCAAACGCGATCACGTCTCCGAAGACCGACACCGCGTCCTCGAGGAAAACAGCCCGCAGCGAGGGTTCAGACGTGACCATGGACTCTTGCACGAGCTCCCGATGGTAACGGCGTGCCCGGCCGCGCATCTGTCCCGCTGACTGGCGAAATGACACCAGATCAAAGACAGCAGAGATCCCAAGCACGACATAGGCCACGGCGAACGAGGAGGTGACGCCAGGGTGGATCAGCTCCATCGATGCCGTCACGCAAAGAGCCCGGATCGGCGCTGGCGGCCCGGATGACCAGCACCCGCCCGCCGTCCGCATCAATCTGCTTGGCGACGGCCTGCGTCATGTCAGGCTCCGGCCGTCTGGAAGGACAGGGTCACGACGCCGGTCTTGAAGGTCTTTGCGGAGACCAGCGTCAGCGGCGTTTTACTCCCGTTGCTGAACTGCGGCAGCCCGGGACCGGCCAGGACCGGGTGGATCGAGAGCCGGAGCTCGTCGGTCAGGCCGTTCTCCAGCAGCGTCCGCGCCAGGCGGCCATGGCCGAACAGGGCAAGGTCCTGCCCGTCTTGCTCTTTGATCTTCCTCACCTCGGCCAGGACATCGCCCCGGACTATCGTTGAGCTGCTCCAGCCGGCGCTGGCCAGCGTCGAGGAGAACACGTACTTGCGGATTCCGTTGATCCGCTGGGCGAAATCGTCAGTCTGGCCAGGCCAGATCGTGGCGAAGAGCTCGTAAGTGCCGCGGCCCATCAGCATCGCGTCACTGCCCGAGAGCCGCTCGAGCGCGTCCCTGGTGACCTCCTCGTCGCGATAGTCCATCGCCCACAGCGGCGGACTGCCGACGACGCCGTCAGCTGAGACGAGCGTGGACTCGATGATCTTCCGCATTGCTGCCTCCGTTTGCATGAAGTTGATGCTGCGGCTAGGAAGACCCGCAAGCCGCCGAAGAGGAATCGCGGACCGGGGAAGAGGTGCTGCTCTCTACGTGGCAACCCGGGTACTGGCCAGCCAGGATGGCGGCTGGCAGATCGAGGCGTTCCGCGACAGCCCAGCGCACGCCAGCTGAGGGAGGCGGCCGTGCTGGATGCGGCCCGTTCCCGCCGATTCCTCTTGGCGGGGCCCGCTGCCTTCCGGTCTGGGCAGCCCGGACGAGGATGTCAGCGTGCCGCGAGGAGCGGCAGAGTCCGACGTCCTGTGGCTACAGCCCATTCCTGACGAGCTGGTGCGGCCGGAACGCGGCGATCCCGCGGCGATTGCCGTGTCGCGCGAGAGCCTGCGGCTGGCGCTCATCGCCAGCTTCCAGTACCTGCCACCCCGCCAGCGGGCTGCGCTGCTGCTGCGCGACGTGCTGGCCTTCCCGGCCGCCGACGTGGCCGAGATACTCGGCACGACCACGACCGCCGCGCGCGAGCTCTCCCCTTAGGGGAAAGTTAATCCCGTACGGGGTCCTTGACTCTCTCGCCAGGGCCGGCCCGATTCTGACTCAGTCGAGACAGATAGGAGCCACGTCATGAGTACGTCGCCGGCCAGCCGGGAAGCTGGCGCCGCTGAGGAGCCGCAGCTGCAGTTGCAGGGTGTCCGCGTGCTGGTTGCCCCCTCCGATGAGGCCGCGGCCCGTCAGCTCCTAGCCGCCATCGACGACGCCCCTTCGTAGGCCGGCCGGCAATCTTCGCAGCAGGCACCCAGCTCGGTTACCGGCTAGCCGGAAAGTCGCGAGCAGTCCGCGGCAATGGTGACATCGCGTAGCGGGAGGTAGCCAAGAAGGTTCACCCGTGCTCGCGCTGGATCGCCCGGAACGCGGCGCGGGCCTGGCCTGTGCTCAGCCGCCGTGCGGGGTCCTTGGCGAGCAGTCCTTCGATGACCGGGCGCAGCGGGCCGGCGCGCAGGGCCGGTGCCGGCGCGTCCAGGAGAATGGCGGTGAGCGTGGCCGCCAGCGAGCCCCGGTCGAAGGGCGGCCAGCCTTCGACCGCCGTGAACAGTGTCGCGCCGAGCGAGAACAGGTCGGCCTCCGGCCCGCAGTTACCGCCGTCCAGCCGTTCCGGCGCGACGTAGGCCGGGGTGCCGGGAAACGTGCCGGCCGCCGAGCAGACATCGCCGATGGCGCACGCGATGCCGAAGTCGGTCAGGACGACTCGCCCGTGGCCGCAGAGGTGCACGTTGGCCGGCTTGACGTCGCCGTGCGCGATGCCCGCCCGGTGCGTTGCCTGCAGCACGTCCAGCAGGCGCAGCCCGGCTGCTGTCACCTGGCGGACCGGCAGGGGCCCCGCCGCGTTCAGCGCTTGCTGGAGCGTTCGTCCCGGCAGCGGCTCCATGACGATCCACGGGCAGCGGTTGTCCTCGACGATGTCGTAGATCCTGAGGGCTCCCTCGTGGTCCACCCGCGCGGCGGACCGGGCCTCGTTGAGGGCACACGCCCAAGCTTGCGAGCGCATCTGCGCCGACCCCAGACCGTGCAGGAGGACCTGCTTGACCGCGACCGGCCGCCCCAGCACCTCGTCATCGGCGAGCCAGACCCGGCCCATGCCGCCGCGGCCCAGCAGCGCCCGCAGGCGGAAACGCCGTGCGACCAGGCGCCCGGCCCGCTCCGTCGCCGGGCCGGGGGCCGGGTCTGCCGGGACGGTCGGATTCGCGTCGCCAGCGCACCGCCAGCGTCCCGCGCCGCCCAGGCTCCTGCCGGGCACGTCCACGTGGGCCTTCATACCGGCTAACGATGGCGGCCGGGGGACCGCACGTCGTCAGGGCAGGCGCCCATCCTCGCTACCTGCTAGCGGGAATCACGCAGTGCCCTCCAGTTCGTGCGCACCCCTGAGGCATCATCCGTTCAGGGCAGCCAGCCAGGGCCGCGGCAAGAGCCAGGCCCGTTCGGGATCAAAGTTTTTAATACCGAACGAACCGCGGTGCACGTTATCCGGATCGGCGTCAGTGGTCACCTCGGTCGCGTGGGCACTGACCAGGACCGCGGAGTGCCGGGTGGCGCTGCCATGGCACCCCAGCCGACCATGGCGGCCTCGCATCGGCGCAACGTCGCGTCGGCGCGGCGTTGCGCGCAGCGATACCGAGAACTGCATTGCCCTGGCGGTCGCCGGCCGGCTGTGATGGGAACATGCCAGCTGCCCCGAACACCCTTCCGCTGCTCCGGCTCGGCCGGCTGGAGCTGGATCCCGGACTGCGCGCGCTCCAGCCGGGCCAGGACGCGTCCGGCCTCTTGGCGACGGCCACGGTCGAGGTGCCTGACTCGGTGTCTGAACCGCAGCAGGCCTGGGACGTTGCCCTGGCCGATGCCGCCCGCGAGGCGGGCCAGCTCGGCGCCGATGAGCGTACCGCCCAGGCGCTCGCCGCCGGCGCCGGGAACGCGCTGGCCGGCGGCACCTGGATCGTGATCGCGGCGCACGGCCAGGTGCTGCTCGCCCGGCGGCTGCCGCACGGGGCGGCCGCACCCGGGGTCCGGGCGCGCGGCGCGATACCCATCCGGACCGGCCGGCCGCGCAGCACCACGGGGAGCGGCACGTAGCCGGCAGCGAGCGGGAAAGCGGCGGCGAGCAGAACGCCGCGTCCATCGCCGCGCGCGTTTCCGAGGCCGCGGCCGGCGTCGGCGCGCACATCGTCCTCGGCGCGGGCGACCAGCACGTCCTCGACGCCGTCGCGGGCCACCTGCCCGGTCCGCTCCGCCCGGTCACCACGATCGCCGAAGGCCCGGTGCCCACGGACAGCGACGACCGGCTCAGCGCCCGGATCGGCGCCGCCCTGGACGGGATCACCGGTGCGGCCATCGGCACCGTCGGGAACCTGGTGGCCTCGTCCGCCGCGGGCGCGGCTTACGGTATCGATGCCGTCGCCGAGCAGCTGGCCGAGCTGCAGGTCGCCGTGCTGCTCGTGGCGGCCGACCTCGCCCGGCACGGCGACGGCGCGAGCTACCGGATCGGGCGGCGCCCGACCGAGTTCATCGTCGGCGACTCCGACGTCGGCACCGAGGTGCCGCTGGAGGACGGGCTGGTCTGGGCCGCGCTGCATCAGGACGCGATCGTCGTGCAGCTGCCGGACCGCTCCGGCCCGCTGGCCGGCCAGCCCGTGGCTGCCCTGCTCCGCCGCGGATAGGCTCACCACGGCCCGTTCGGGATTGAGAACCTCTTTCATTTTCCCCGAACGTGCCGTGTGGCGCGGTAGTTGTCCGCGCGGCGGAACCCGTCCAGGGCCCGGCGCTGCCCTCGTGGACGTCGAGCTCACCGAGCTGATGGCGGGAAGCAGTGCGTCGGCTTCCTGCGCAAGGACACCCTCGATGCTCAGGCGGTCGCGGATCTGATCGTCCAGCGGAGATAGAGAAATGTCGGGCCAGAGCCTCCGGATGTCAAGGGGGACCGCCAGTAGTCTGAACCAGTTCCTCCGCGAGGGGCCGCGCTGATCACTCGGGCGGGTTCGGCGGTCACCGGGCGCTCGCAGCTGCGGCGGCCCGCTCGGGGTGGAACTTGCTGGCCTGGATGTGGGGGGCGCTGCTGGCCGCGAGCATGGCCGCCTGGCTGCACCAGCTCACTGCCCGCACCGCCGGCGAGGACATCATGCACGGGCACGGCGTGCGCGGCGGCAAGGCCATGATCGCCACCTTGCGCTGGCGGCTGATCGCCGTCCCTGGCCGGCTGATCCGCCACGCCCGCCACCTGATCCTGCGGCTCCCGCCCGGCCACGGCCTCCTGCCCGAGGTCCTGACCCGGCTACGGGACCTGCCCGCACCCGCCTGACCTGCGCCTCCTGAGCCCCGGCCCGCAGAAAGGCTTCCCAAACCGCGAGCCCGGCGCCGGCTCCCGGGCCGCCGGTATGCCCGCTACCAGGAATCCTGGCACACCAAGATCATTTACGCTGGCCACAGTCAGCTCGCTATTCGCGGAATCGGGTCAGATGACCGCCCGTGACTTGCCGGGGAATGAGTCGGCGCAGGTTCCTGACTGCATCTGCTGCCTGCCGGGAGCAGCCTGCGGCGAGCCGGGCGCTAGTGCTCCCGGCGCGGCCTGCGGCTGCGGGACATCGGCTGGGCGCGACCTCGCTGACGTGGTCCTGGACGCATTCCGGGCACATGCTGGCAGTGCGTGGGTCAAGGAGTCCAGGAGGCGGTGGCCGGCGCGGAAGTAGCCTGCGGTGGGCCGGGCGCGCTTACCCGGGATGAGTTCGAGGGCGGTGCGTGAGCAGGACCAGCTGTCTATGTCTAGCCTCATGAGCAGCGGCCGGCGCAGCCGCCCGCGGGCCAGTTGGACCTGGATCGAGCATGTGCCGGAGTCGCGGTCGCGCTCAATCGGCCCGCGCACGAGGCCCTGGCCGACGTACAGTTCGCTGTCCTGTCCGGTGCGCTGCCAGCTTTCAAGGGCGGCCAGGCAGGCGTCGAACGGGATGTCAACGATCCGCCGGAACGATAGCCAGCCCACTGCAGAGCACATGTCCGGGCTCGGGCTGCCCTCGGCCCAGTTAGCGGATGAGGAGGGCGGCGGTGGCTGCCCGCAGTTCTTGGCCAGCGTGGCTGGCACGCTGAGCCGACGGCGGATGCGCGGGATGCGGCTCATGGGTGCCCTCCGCCACAGGTTGGGTTCGGTTCAGATTGCTTTCGACCCGCCGGGGCGGGCCGGCCACGGCGGCACCGAGCATCGACGGACTCCACCGTCAGCTGTGGTCTCCGGGAAAGCTCGTCGCTCAGGGAACCGGCGTGGCGGCGAAGCTCCTGGAGTCGATCACCGGTCCACACCTCGCTCCTCAGTCCGTGGATGTCGCGTTCTCGTCTCATGGCCTGACCCTTCCGATAGCGATCTGTTCCACGGTGTTCCTACTGGCCAGGAGCGGCGGAATCAGGGGTCATCTTGGTGAGCCGATCTGGCCGGTACCGGTGTTGAAGGCCGGTCCTGGGGGTCATGCCGTCTTCATCCGCTGGACCGGCGGCAGGTCGAACTCGTCGTTGGACATGCGCAGCAGCGCCCTGGTGGCCGCGATGAAGCCGATGGCGGCGAGCCATAGCCCGATGCCCTGAGCGATGTGGCTGGGAATGAACGGGTGGGTGAAGCCGCCGGCTATCAGGCATGCGGCCATCCACGCCGGCGCGATCCGGCTGCGCCACAGCGCGATCCCGAGCAGCGGCAGGCCGATGACGATGCCGGCCAGGAAAAGGATCGAGGCGACCTGGTTGACTGGCTGTGCCCACAGCGCCTTGTCCAGGGCGGCGATCGTGCTGACGTTCAGGTGCTTGTCCGCGGTCACCAGGGCCAGGCCGTTGTCGTTGGGCAGCAGCGGCAGCGCGGCCACGAAGCCCAGCATCGAGATGGACGCCCCGAAGGCTGTCAGCGTGGGTGCGTTACGCCGGGTGCACCAGGCCAGGGCGATGGTGGCGGGGATGAGGCCAATCAGGAAGAACAGCCCGAGTGCTCCGGCAACGACGGTGGACTGGTGGTGGGCGGCGGCAGCGGCGGCCAGGCTCTTGAACGGGCCGTCGGAGGGGATTTGGCTGATCACGTAGCTTGCGCCCAGGCCGAGCAGGGGCAGCGGCGCCACGATGGCGAGTAGCACCCGCCAGTACCTCCGCGTGTCCCGCGCGGGCCTGGCCACGGCGGCAGCGGTGCCGGTGGCGGAGATCTGAGAGATGGGCATGTTCGGCTCCTTGGCATTGGCGTGAGGAAGCGGTCGATGTCCAGCCTGGCCGCGGCAGTGTTCGGCACGGCAGGTGGTGAACACCTAGGTGACCGGGAATTTTCTGGCCGGGCCTGGGGGCGTGCCACTACCCATCTGGGGGCAGCGGCGCCCATTATGAGGGCATGACGAGTACCCGGCGCCCGCTGGCGACGATCGCCGCGACGGTGCTGTTCGGCTTCGCGCTGGCCGAAGTGATCACGGCAATTGTGGCCAGCGCACTGTCCGGGCTGAGCCAGCATCAGCTGGACGGCCTGCTGGTGCCCACCAACACGACGATCGGGTTGTCACTGGCCCTCGCGGGCTGGCCGATCGCGGCGTACCGGCCCGGTAACCGGGTCGGCTGGCTGCTGCTGGGCGGCGGCTGCAGCTACGCGTCGACCGGTGCCGGCATCCCGTTGCTGGCTTGCGTCGCCGGCGCCGGCTGGGACAGTCCGCTGTGGAGGGTAGTGGCCACGATCACTAACGGCGGCTGGACCTGGGCGCTGACCTTGTTCATCCCGCTGAGCCTGACGCTGTTCCCAGACGGGGGCTGGCTCAGCGGACGGTGGCGCTGGCTCCTCGGAATTATCTGGGTAAACGCAGTGGCGTTCTTCGCGCTCGGGGTAAGGGCTGGGGAGAGCGCGTCCGTTGGGATACGCGGATATCTGGTGGCGTCAGGGCAGCAGGCCGGGTGGCTCCCTGCGCTGATCGCGGTGGCGACACTCGCCACCTACGTCAGTGTGGTGGTCTGTGTGGTGCTGCGGTTCCGGCGCGGTTCTGACCTGGTACGCCGGCAGATGCTGTGGGTGATGCTCGCGCTGCTGCTCGTCGTGGCGCTGTTCAGCCTGGACCCGCTGCTGCCCGATACCGATCTGACCATCATCCCGGTCGCGCTGATCCCGCTGTCGATCCTAGTCGCCATCTTCCGCTATCAGCTGCTGGACATCCGGCTGGTGTTCTCCCGCTCGGTGCTCTACCTGTTGCTGACCGCTGCGGCCGTCGGCGCGTACCTGGCGGTCGTCGGGGCAATGAGCCAGCTGTTTACCGCGCAGGTCGCGCTGGGGCCCTCGGTGGTCGCCACGCTGCTGATCGCGGTGGCATTCAATCCGCTGCGGGTGTGGCTGCAGCGCCGGGTCGACCGGGCGGTCTACGGCGCGCGGCAGGACCCGGTACGTGCCATGGCCGAGGTGGGCGCCCGGCTGGGCGAGGTCGCCACGCCGGCCGGATCCGGCCTGGAAGGCGTACTGCAGGCCCTGTGCCAGGTGATGCGGCTGCCGTCGGCCGCGATCGTGTCACGCGGTACCCAGCTCGCCGGCTATGGCCAGGCACCCGCCGCGCTGCACAGCACCCCGCTGCGGTACGGCGAAGAGCGGCTGGGCGAGCTCATCGTCGGGCTCCGGCACGGCGAGTCCAGACTGGACCCGGCCGACGAACGGCTGCTCGGCCTGCTCGCCGCGCCGATCGCGGTCGCCACGCATGCCAGCGAGCTCGCCGGTGAGCTGAGCCAGTCCCGGGAACGGGTGATCAGCGGCCGGGAGGAGGAACGCCGGCGGCTGCGCCGCGACCTGCACGACGGGCTAGGCCCGGTACTAACCGGCGTGGTACTCAACGCCGAGGCGGCGCTGCGCCTGCTACGCACTGATCCGGCGCGTAGCGAGACGCTCCTCGGCGAGCTGCGCGACCAGACCACCGGCGCGCTGGAGGACGTCCGCCGGCTGGTCTACGAGCTGCGGCCGCCCGCGCTCGACAGCATGGGCCTGGCAGGTGCCCTGCGGGAGTACGCGACGATGCTGTCCCGCCACGCCGATGCCTCACCGCTGATGGTCAGCGTCGATATCCCTGAACCGCTGGGCGACTTGCCCGCCGCGGTAGAAGTCGCCGCGTACCGGATCGTTACCGAAGGGCTCACCAACGTCACCCGGCACTCCAACGCCGGCACAGCGGTCATCACGCTGGCCGTACGCGACGGCGAGCTGCACGTCGCGGTGCACGATGACGGGGTGAACGTTGGTGGCGGATGGCAGCCGGGCGTCGGGCTGACCTCGATCCGGGAACGCGCCGCGGAGCTGGGTGGACGGTGCGCGATCCAGCTCGACCGCACCGGCGGCCGGATCGACGTGTACCTGCCGCTGGCCACAGGGACCCCAGCCGGGCGCCTCCAGACGCAGCCGCACCGGACAGGCCTGCAGGCATGACACTGAACATTGTCATTGCCGACGACCACACCGTCGTGCAGGAAGGGCTGCGCGCCCTGCTGTCCGCGGTAGAGGGCTATGAGCTGGTCGGCACCGCCGACAACGGGGCCCAGGCGGTGCGCGCAGCCGTCACCCTGCACCCCGACGTGATGGTGATGGACATCCAGATGCCCGGCATGAACGGGATCGACGCGACCCGCGAGATCGCCCGGGTCGCGCCGGATGTGGCCGTACTCATGCTCACCATGTTCGAAGACGACGAGTCCGTGTTCGCCGCGATGCGCGCCGGTGCCCTGGGGTACGTGCTCAAAGGCGCCGCTCCCGCAGACATGATCCGCGCCATCGCCTCAGTCGCCGCCGGTGAGGCCATCTTCGGTACCGGCGTTGCCCGGCGAGCGCTGGCCTACCTGACGACGCCGCGGCCCGGCAACGCCGTTTTCCCCGAGCTAACCCCGCGCGAGCGGGAGGTACTCAACCTGATCGCAGCCGGCCTGGCCAACACCGCGATAGCCACCCGACTCGACCTGGCGCCAAACACGGTCAGCAACCATATTTCGAACATCTTCGCCAAAATGCGGGTAGCCAGCCGGGCCGAAGCGATCATACAAGCCCGCTCGGCAGGCATGGGATAGCCGAACGCCGCGGTTCCGATCATGAACCATCTGGACACCTGGGCCGCCGAGTACGCGGGCGATCCGGCGGCAGCTGATGACCGCCGCTAGGCATTCCGGCCAATATGCCGCGGTCCCGGGCCGTGATGAGATCGTGGCCATGGCCCCGGCGGCGATCTACTCGTGCCGGGTAGGCGATTCCTCTACGCAGGTGGCCATTAATCAGGAGCTGGCGGACATGGGCGCGGCACCTGATGAGGTGGCTTCCACGTTTGCTGTTATGGCCGGTCGATGCTCGGGGAAGCCTGCGGCAGCCAATCCGAGGCCACTGCTCTTGCCGCCTGCTGGACCCGCAAGATCACGACCCGCTCAGCGCGGGCAGTTAACGCCCACGACGCCTGATCTCCTACAGCTCCATTTCCATGTCATGGGGCGCTTCCGCCTGCCAGCGCCTCCGGCTCGGCCTGGGCCTCCCGCTCAAGCCGCGCGGTGTGCTCGCTGCTGGCGTCAAGCTCTGCCCGCTGCGCGTCGAACCGGCGTGCGGCCTCGTCTACGCGGGCCTGCAGCTCATCCAGCCGCGCAGCGCGCCCGTCATCAGCGGACCCGGGGCCGACAGCCTCGGGGCGTACCCGAGCGCGGTCAGTCTGGTCTCCAGGATCCGGTCCGCGACGGGGGCGACGCCGAGCCGCTGGTTGTGTAGCGTGCGAGAGTCCAGCGTGCGCCACGTGTCGTCGGCTCCGTCGGCGCGCTGGATGCGGTTCCAGATCGCGACGTGCACGTGGAGCTGCGGGTCGCCGTCGCGGGACAGGTGGTGCAGGAACAAGCTGGCGACCAGGCCGGCACCGTCGCGCCATTCCCCGGTCCGGGCGGAATGGTGCCCGGTCCGGGTGTAGGCAGCATGCCGGTCGAGCCAGCCGACGGCTTCCCGGGCCGACTCCATCAGCGCGTCCTCGATCTCATCCACCCGCGCGTCCAGCGCTGCGGCCTGGTCCTCCTCCCCGTGCTCGCGGGCCTGCCGGGCGCAGACCCGGTAGGAGGCGTGCAGCACCGACACGCTCTTGACCGCGCTGACGGTCAGGTCGAAATACGGGACCGCGTGCGGGTCCTTGCCGCGCTCGGCCGCGCGGACCTCGGCCAGCTCCACCGCGCTGGCGTACGGGTGCGCGGCCAGGTACGCCGCCACCGCCGCCGTTTCCCGCTCGTCTGCCTTCTTGGACCGGCGGCGCTTGACCAGGAGTTCCCCACCCGGGCCGATGTTCTCCTGGTACAGGCGCTCGATCGCCTTGGGGTCGACCTGCCCGCTCAGCCCGAGGGCCGCCGCGCCTTTCCCGGCCCACTGGCCGGGCGGCTCCCCGGCCGCGGTGTAGTACGACATGGCCCCGGCGCAGCCGCCGCGGCCCTGCCCGGCGGTGAAGTAGGCGACGTCGTGGCCGGCGTGCAGCGTGACGTTAGCTGACACGTTCCGGTGACTGCCTGCGCCACGTGCCCTGACCCGGCCGGTCCGGAGGAGTCACGTCGCTGGTGCGGGCGGTTCGGTCAGTGCGGCGATGCAGGCGGTGAGCATGCGCCGCATCTGATCTTGTTCGCCGGCATCCAGATTGGCCAGCATGTTGTGCTCGACGCGGCGGACCGCGGCGCTGGCCACCGTGAGCTGGCGGCGCCCGCGGGCGGTCAGCTCGGCTGGCAGGGCCCTGCCGGCGGGTGCCCGTGCCGGGCGGACGACGAGTCCCTGGCGTTCGAGGGCCTGCAGGAGCACGTTCATCGACTGCCGGGTGACGAAGGCGCCGCGGGCCAGCTCGGAGTTCGACAGGCCCGGCCGCTGGGCGAGCAGCTCCAGGCAGGCGTAGTGGGTGATCGTCATGCCCAGCGGCCTCAGCACGGCCTCCAGGGCCGAGTGCAGGGCGCTCGCGGCCGCCTTCAGCAGGTACCCCAGCGATGTGTCCAGCTCGATTCCGGGCTCGCCTTGACTCATGTCAGTAGTCTGACATACAGTGGGGTGTGTCAGAAGACTGACATCCAATGAGGAGGCAGGAATCGTGGCCGTCACCGGACCCGACTTCATTTCACTGCAGGTGCGCGACCTGGAGCGTTCCGCCGCTTTCTACGAGCAGTACCTGGGGCTGAAGCGCTCCGGCGCGGGACCGCCGCACGCCGTCGTGTTCGGCACCAAGCCGATCGCGTTCGCCGTTCGCGACGTCGTCGCGGGCGTCGATCTGGACGCGATCGCGCAGCCGGGCCAGGGAATGGCGCTGTGGCTGCACGCCCCCGACGCGCAGGACATCCACGACGCCCTCGCCGCCGCCGGCACGACGATCGTCTCAGCGCCCGTCGACGGGCCGTTCGGCCGCACCTTCACGTTCGCGGACCCCGACGGCTACCAGGTGACCCTCCACGACCGCGGCTGAGCCGGGCGTCCTGGCCTTCGGCGCGGCAGCGCCCTGAGCGGGCTTCTCACAGCGGCAGGCCGACCGCCGGGGGCGCCTCCCAAGCAGCCGCGCAGTTGCGTGTTTTTCATCTGACGCGTAGCCGAGCAAGGCTGAGAAAACGAGCGGGAGTGCCCGTCAGTCGTCGTGACCGCCCCGGCGACCCGCCGGGCGTGCGCCCAGCCGAGTGAGTTGGCGACCACGGCGGACAGGTCAACGGGGCGGCCCGCGGCGAATGAGGCGGCGATCTTCAGGAACGACGTGAACGACGCCGTTGCGCACGCGGCCGGCGACAAGCCGTTCACGCTGACCGTGATTCACCCCTCCTGACCTGCCTTAGCTTGTTATTTAACCTGCTGGCCGTTCAGCCTGGACGCCGAGACATCACGGACCCAGTTGATCCCGGCCATCGGCCAACTGGCCGACTGTTTCCGCCCGTGTGTGAACAACCCGGTTTGCAATGATCGTCACAGGACTGGCGGGCGACGAGCGTTCTGGTGTCTTAGGAGTGCGCCGCCATGTACCTGATCACGACATCAGCGTCGGGGCTCTGGACGTACAGGTCAGAGCCGGGGTCGTCCTCGGCCGCGCGCCACAGCCCAGCTTGTTTGTCCCAGAAGAGCGACGAGCACAAGTGCTCGGAGAGGAACGCGGCGATGCGGGCCGCGGCGTAAGGGGTGGGGGATCCTTGGCAGCCGCAGGCACA
>CAVYNE010000048.1:0-20298 GCA_963769715.1 uncultured Actinomycetes bacterium | reverse complement strand
ATCCTGGAAACCTCGAACCAGTACCTCATAGAACACCGCGCGCTTGTACCAATCCGGGTCACGTGGCTGGTCCACGTCGAAAGAGTCCTCTATGGCCTCGTGATGTTCTGTCACGGCAAGATCTCCTGGGTCTTACTGGTTCGTGCGGTATTACACGCCGAGTCTTACGAGCTGGGGGCAACGGTGAAGATGTGGGCAGGCCGTACCGCCGGGTCAAGGCGGACGTAATTGGCATGCCCCCACCGGTAGGACTCGCCGGTTAGCTCGTCCGTCACGATGAACTCGCGGTCCACGCCAAGCGCGGGCATATCAAGCCAGACCGTGGCTTCTCTGGTCTGGTGGGGGTCGAGGTTCGCGACCACCAGTACCGTATCGCTCCCCGCACCCCCCGGAGACTTATCAACGCGCTTGGAGAAGCAAATTAGTTCCGGCTGGTCAACGGCGTGAAAGCGAAGGTTGCGCAGCCAGTGCAAGGCTGGGTGGGTGCGCCTGATCCGGTTGAGTTCGGTGATGTAATCGGCGATGCCGTAACCGTCCCTGGCGGCGGCCTCCCAGTCGCGCGGACGGTACTGGTACTTCTCCGAATCCATGTATTCCTCGCTGCCCGGCCTCAGCGGTACGTTCTCGCATAGCTCGTATCCAGAGTAAATACCCCAAGTCGGGGAAAGCATGGCCGCCAGGACGGCCCGGATCTTGAAGGCCGGGACCCCGCCGTGCTGCAGGTACTCGTTCAGGATGTCCGGGGTGTTGGTGAAGAAGTTGGGCCGCATGTACGCGGCCGCCTCGCCCGACAGCTCGCGCATGTACTCGGTCAGCTCCCAGACGCCGTTACGCCAGGTGAAGTACGTATAGGACTGGTGGAAGCCGATCTTGGCCAGGGTGTGCATCATGGCCGGGCGGGTGAACGCCTCGGCCAGGAACAGCACGTCGGGGTCGGTGGACCGGATGTCGTTGAACAGCCGCTCCCAGAACCGCAGTGGCTTGGTGTGCGGGTTGTCCACGCGGAAGATCCGCACGCCGTGGTCCATCCACTGCCGGACGATCCGCAGGATCTCCGCGTAAATGCCCTCGGGGTCGTGGTCGAAGTTCAGCGGGTAAATGTCCTGGTACTTCTTGGGCGGGTTCTCGGCGTAGGCGATGGATCCGTCCGCCCGCTTGGTGAACCACTCCGGGTGTTCTTTCACCCACGGATGGTCCGGCGAGGCCTGCAGCGCCAGGTCCAGGGCGACTTCCATGCCCAGCTCGCGGGTCCGGGCCACGAAGGCGTCGAAGTCGTCCATCGTGCCCAGGTCCGGGTGGAGCGCGTCGTGCCCGCCGTCGGCGGACCCGATCGCCCACGGCGAGCCCGGATCGCCTTCGACCAGGGTCAGCGTGTTGTTCCTGCCCTTACGGAACGTGCTGCCGATGGGATGCACCGGCGGCAGGTACACCACGTCGAAGCCCATGGCGGAGATCGCGTCGAGCCGCTTGGCCGCGGTGCGCAGGGTGCCCGAGACCGGCGCCCGGTACCCCATTGGGTCAACCTGGACCCCTTCGGAGCGGGGGAAGAACTCGTACCACGAGCCGTACAGCGCCCGCTCCCGGTCCACCTGGACGGTCAGCGGCCGGGACCTGGTGACCAGCTCGCGCAGCGGCCAGCTGTTCAGGATGGCGGTGATCTGCGGATCCTCGGTCGCCGCGAGCCGGTCCCACGGGGTCAGCCCGCGGTCGCGCAGCCGCGCGACCAGCGCGCGCAGCGCGGTGCGGGCCGCGGCCGGGCGGCTCGCCCCCGGCGGCTGGGGGATCCGGCGCGCGGCGCGCTCGAACAGCAGCGCGCCCTCGGTGAGCATCAGTTCCACGTCCTGGCCGGCCGGTATCTTGACGGCCGCGTCATGGTGCCAGCTGGCGATCGGGTCGGCCCACGCCTCCACGTGGAAGCGCCACACGCCCTCACTGGTCACGGTCACGTCCGCGCCCCAGCGGTCGATGCCCGGGGCGAGCTCGTGCATTCTCGCCATCGGGCTCGCCTTGCGTCCCGGATCTCGCAGCACCACGCCGGCGTTGATGATGCCGTGACCATCGCGGAAAATGGTGGCGCTGACCTGGAATGTCTCGCCAGCTACCGCCCGCGCGGGGCGGCGCCCGCACTCCACCGCCGGCTCGACATCAAGGATCGGGATTCGTCCAATCACCCCAGCTACGCTACCGAGCGAGGTTGAGATCATGCCAGCGTGGGTACCCGTTAAATTTCACGGCGTGGCTGAGCCTTCCGTTGAACCTGAAGGTTAAGGGTTAGCCTACTTCGTTCGGCATAATTTGAATTTCTTTTCGTTTTATGTACCATTAATGGACGATCCGCGGCCGACGGATCATCCTGCGTTGCGGGCGCGGACCCATTAAGGTCTGCCCGTGAGAGCGATTCGCCGGTTTACCGTCCGCGTTACCCTGCCCGAGCCGCTGGCCGCGCTGCACGGCCTGATGCTGAACCTCCGCTGGTCCTGGCATGGTCCGACTGCGGACCTTTTCGCGTCGATCGATCCCGCCGCCTTCCAGGCGTCGGGCGGCGATCCGATCGCGATGCTGAGTGCCCTGCCGTCAGCCAAGATCGCCGCGCTCGCGGCCGATGAGGACTTCCTCGCCCGGCTCAACGAGGCCGAGCGGGACCTGCACCACTACATGTCCGATCCGCGCTGGTACTCCTCAGCAGGTCCGGCCGGGTCAGATGACCGTCCCGGGCCCGACCCGAAGAGCCAGAAGAGCCCGCGGGCCCCCGCCGCGATCGCGTACTTCTCGCCCGAGTACGGCATCACCGCCGCGCTGCCGCAGTATTCGGGCGGCCTGGGCATCCTGGCCGGCGATCACCTGAAGTCGGCGAGCGACCTCGGCGTGCCGCTGATCGCGGTCGGCCTGCTCTACCGGCACGGGTACTTCACCCAGTCGCTGTCCGCCGACGGCTGGCAGGCCGAGCGGTACCCGTCTGACGACCCGAACGGGCTGCCGCTCGAGCTGCTCCGGCACGCCTCCGGCGCCGCGGTGCGCGTCACGGTCGGCCTGACCGCGGGCCGGCACCTGTCCGCCCAGGTCTGGGTGGCCCAGGTCGGCCGGGTCCCGCTGCTGCTCCTCGACTCCTACGTGGAAGAGAACGAGGCCGACCTGCACGAGGTCACCGACCGGCTGTACGGCGGCGGCAGCGACCACCGGCTTCGCCAGGAACTGCTGCTCGGCGTGGGCGGGGTGCGCGCGGTCCGCGCGTTCTGCGCGCTGCGCGGGTACCCCTCGCCCGAGGTGTTCCACACCAACGAGGGGCACGCCGGGTTCCTCGGCCTGGAGCGGATCCGCGAGTACGTCGAGCAGGGGCTGAGCTTCGACGAGGCCATCGAGGTCTGCCGGGCGGGCACCGTGTTCACCACGCACACGCCGGTGGCCGCGGGCATCGACAGGTTCGAGCGCAGCCTGGTGCGGGAGCACTTCGCCGATGACCCGCTGCTGCCCATCCACCGGGTGCTCGCGCTCGGCGCGGAGACCTACCCGGGCGGGGACCCCGACGTGTTCAACATGGCCGTGATGGGCATGCGCCTGGCCCAGCGGGTCAACGGCGTCTCGCTGCTGCACGGCCAGGTGAGCCGGGAGATGTTCGCCGGGCTGTGGCCGGGCTTCGACACCCGCGAGGTGCCCATCGGCTCGGTCACCAACGGCGTGCACACCCCCACCTGGGTGGCCCCGGAGATCTTGTCCATGGCCGGCGCCTCACCGGGCGAGGCGAGCGGCTGGAACTGGGGACGGGCCGCGGCCGCCCCGGCCGGCGAGCTGTGGGAGGCCAGGCACGCGCTGCGTGCGCGGCTGGTGGCGGAGACCCGGCGCAGGCTGCGCGCCTCCTGGCGGCAGCGCGGCGCGTCCGAGGCCGAACTGACCTGGATCGACGACGTGCTCGACGAGAACGTGCTGACGATCGGGTTCGCCCGGCGGGTTCCCTCCTACAAGCGGCTGACGCTGATGCTGAACGATCCCGCCCAGCTCAGCCAGCTGCTGAACGACCCGTCGCAGCCGATTCAGATCGTGGTCGCGGGCAAGGCCCATCCCGCCGACGAAGGCGGCAAGGGCCTGATCCAGCAGATGGTCCGGTTCAGCGACTCCCCGGACGTGCGGCGCCGGGTCGTGTTCCTGCCCGACTACGACATGGCCATGGCGCACGCCCTGGTGCAGGGCTGCGACGTGTGGCTGAACAACCCGCTGCGGCCGCTCGAGGCCTGCGGCACCTCGGGCATGAAGGCCGCGCTGAACGGCGGGCTCAACGTCTCGGTGCGGGACGGCTGGTGGGACGAGTGGTACGACGGCGGGAACGGGTGGGAGATACCGTCCGCGGACGGCGTATCGGACCCCGGGCGGCGCGACGAGCTCGAGGCCACGGCGTTGTACGAGCTCCTCGGCAAGTCGGTGGCGCCGCTGTTCTACGAGCGGGACTCCGAGGGGGTCCCGCCGGGCTGGGTCGAGCGGATCAGGCACACGTTCCGCTCGCTCGGGCCGAAGGTGCAGGCCGAGCGGATGGTCCGGGAGTACGTGTCGAAGCTGTACGTGCCGGCCGCGGTGGCCTCCCGTAACCTGGCCGACCCCGAGGGCGGGTTCGAGCCCGCGCGGGAGCTGGCGGCCGCCAAGCAGCGGGTGGTGCAGGCCTGGCCGCAGGTGCGAATCGAGCACGTGGAGACCGAGGCCGACGGACAGGCCCTGGGGTCGGCGCTGACCGTGCGGGTTTCGGTGGCGCTCGGCACGCTCACCCCGGACGACGTGATGGTGGAAGTGGTGTACGGGCGGCCCGACGACACCGACGAGATCGTCTCGCCGTCCTACGCCGTGCTGGCGGCCGAAGCTGGTTCGGGGACAGCCGGGGCCGTCCCGGCCAACGGGCTGGTGCGGTATTCCGGCGAGGTGCCGCTCGACCAGCCTGGACCGTTCGGCTACACGGTGCGGGTGCTGCCGAACCATCCGCTGCTCGACAGCCGGGCCGAACTCGGGCTGGTGACCTACCCGCAGGCACCGGCCGGCATGACCAACGGCGATCTGCGCTAAGGAGGGGTCCACGTGGGTGAGTTCGTCACGCTGGAAGTCGCGGACGGCATCGGCACGATCCGGCTGAACCGGCCGCCGGTCAACGCGCTGAACGACAAGGTGACCGCCGAGCTCGCGGACGCCGCCCGGGCGGCCGGGGAATCGGATGAGGTTCGCGCGGTGATCATCTACGGCGGCGAGAAGGTCTTCGCGGCCGGCGCCGACATCAAGGAGATGGTCGAGGCGACCTACGCCGCGATGTCCGTCCGGTCGGGCCGGCTGCATGAGTCCGTGGGGCTGGTGGCCGGCATCGGTAAGCCGGTGGTGGCCGCGATCACCGGCTACGCCCTGGGCGGCGGGCTCGAGCTCGCGCTGGCCGCGGACTTCCGGGTCGCGGGCGAGAGCGCCCGGCTCGGCCAGCCTGAGATCCTGCTCGGCATCATGCCCGGGCCGGCGGGACGCAGCGACTGCCTCGCCTGGTCGGCCCGGCCAAGGCCAAGGACATCGTGTTCAGCGGCCGGATGCTCAAGGCTGACCAGGCCCACGCGATCGGGCTGGTCGACCTGGTGGCGCCGGACGATTCGGTCTACCAGGCGGCGCTGGATATGGTGCAGCGGTACGCGGCCGGTCCCGCCCTCGCGCTGCGCGCGGCCAAGCATGCCATCGACCACGGCCTGGACGTGGACCTGGCCACCGGCCTGGAGATCGAGCGGGTGGAGTTCGCGGCGCTGTTCAGCACCGAGGACCAGCGGGCCGGCATGCGCAGCTTCCTGGAAAACGGCCCGGGCCAGGCCACCTTCACCGGCCGCTAGGGACCGTCAAGCTCCGGGGTCAGCTTCCGGCGACCAGCTTGCGCAGGGCCTGGGCGGCCTGGGCGTTCTGCTGGGCGTAATCGACCAGCGCGCCGGCCAGCGTCGCGGCCCATTCCCCGACGGGCACCGTCTGCCGGGACAGCACCACGCCGCGTACCGCGCGGCAGATCTCGGCGACCGGCTGGCCGTTGCGCACGGCCAGCGTCATCTGCAGTTCGCCGAGCCGGGCCACGACCTTGGAGATCTCGCCGGGGCGGCCGCGCATCCGGTCGGACATGGTCCGGTCCCGCTCCACCGACACGCAGTCGCCGGGCAGCGCCTCCCCCAGGGACTGGGCCAGGACGCGAGCGTAGATCGCCACGTCTGTGCTGTCGGCGCGCAGCGCGGCGGTCACCATGTCCAGCGAGAGCGCGTCATCATGCTCAGTCATCGGTCAGCCCCAACAGGTAGAGATGCTCGTGATTGTAGTGCGCTCGGCTCTGGCCACGGCCCGCCCGGGGCTCGCCGGGGGCCCGCCGGGGGCCCGCCGGGGCCCGCCGGGGCCCGCCCGGCCCGGGCTCGAGCCCGCAGGCGGCTGAGCCGTTACCGATAGGCAACATCTCGTTCCCTCCACAACACGGGATCTGTTTCGTACTCTGGAATCCGCGATGCCTGCGACGGACAACCTGCCGAGGACTCTCGGCCCGTATCGCCTTCAGGACCGCCTCGGGGAAGGCGGCATGGGGGTAGTGCACCTCGCCCGCGGTCGGGACGGCCGTCCGGTGGCGCTCAAGGTGCTCCATCCGCTCGGCACCGACGGGGCCAACGCACGTCGGCGGCTGGCCCGCGAGGTCGAGACCATGTGCCGGGTCCGCAGCCCGTACGTCGCCGAGGTCCTGGACGCCGACGTGACCGGCGAATACCCGTACATCGTCACGCGCTTCGTGGTCGGACCGACGCTGGATGAGATGGTCCGCGGCCGCGGTCCGCTGTCCGGCCAGGGACTGCGCAGGCTGGCCTACGGCATGGCCGAGGCCCTGACCGCGATCCACGCGGCGGGCGTCGTGCACCGCGACCTGAAGCCGGGCAACGTGATGCTCACCGACGACCGGCCCGTCGTGATCGACTTCGGCATCGCCCAGACCGGCGACGCGACCCGGCTGACCCAGACCGGGCTGGTGATGGGGACGCCCGGGTACCTCGCTCCCGAGGTGATCGAGGGCCAGCCGAGCAGCCCCGCGTCGGACATACATTCCTGGGGCTCGACGATGGCGTTCGCGGCGACCGGGCACCTGCCGTTCGGCGGCGGCTCCTACGAGACGATCTTCTATCGCATCGTCTCGGGCCGTGCCGACCTGACCGGCGTCCCCGCGCCGCTCGTGCCGCTGATCTCCGCGGCGCTGGCCAGGGACCCCTCGCACCGCCCGTCGGCCAGCTGGCTCAGCGCCCAGGCCAGCGCGCTCGACATGTCGGCGGTCGTCGGGTCGGGTCGGTCCCCGACGGCCACCTACACCGGCTCGCCGTTCCCGCTGACGCGGGCCTCCGGCGAGTCCCGGGCCCCTTACGCACCGGCCGCGCCAGCGCCGGCGGTCCCGTACGCCGGGCCCAGGGCGCCCGAGGTGCCCCAGGCGCCCAAGGCACCCAGGCAGGCGGCCAGGGACGTCGCCGACCTCTTGCCGCCCGTCAACTACGCCCCGGCGCAGCAGCCCGCCAGGCCCGGTAAATCCCAGCAGCGGCAGCAGCCCCAGCCCTCCCCGGCCTGGCCGGCCTCGGCCGCGGACTACCAGGACCAGGCCGGCCCCTGGGGCCCCCAGGGGCCCAAGCCCGCCGTACCCGACCGGCGCCCCCAGTCGCGCCCGAACACCATGGCCGGCCTCGCCCTCATGGTCGCGGCCGTGGCGCTGACCGTGGTGCTGCCCGTGGCCGGGCTGCTCGCCTCGCTGGCCGTGATCACCCTGCTCCGGGCCGCGGACCGGGCGCAGAGCAAGCTAGCGGTGCGCCGGTCGGTGCGCGGGCCGCGGGCCAGCGACCTGCTGGTCGTGCTGGTTACGGCGCCGCTGGCGGTGGCCAGGGCGCTGCTCACCGAGGTCCTGATGGCTCCGCTGGCGGTCATCGTCGGCGCGGTCGCCTATGGCCTCGCGGTCGTGTTCACGCACAGCATGAACATGCCGCGGGCCGGGGCGTACGCGGCCGCGGCCGTGGTGGCCTGGTACGGCCTGGGTCCGGGCTCGGGTCGGCCGCGGCGGCAGCTGAACCGGATGGCCGGCGCCGTGGCGCGGACACCGGCGTCCGCGGCCGTGACCGCGCTCGCCGTGTGGGCGCTCGCGGTCGCCGCCATCATGTTCGCCTCGTCGCAGACGCCCTACTACTGGCCCGCGATGGCCCCTCATCTACCGGGCCTGCACAGCCTGATCACGTCGGCCTCGCGCTGGCTGCTCCAGTACACGCACCTTTAACTGCTCGCCAGCACCGCCGGTGCCGCCAGCACCGCTAGCACCACTAGCGCCGCCAGCACCGCTAGCACCGCCGGCGTCGGTCGGCGGCATCGGCTTGAGCGGCATCGGCTTGACCAGGCCGAGCGCGACCACTTCGTTGGCCAGCCGGGTGCGCCGGTTCGGTCCCTCGGGGACCCGGAACTTCTGGTAGAGCCTGAGCAGGTGCTGCTTGACCGCCGCCTCGGTCACCACGAGGTCGGCGGCGATATCGTGCGCCGTGGCGGGGGTGGCGAAGGCCTCGTCGGAGAGGGCGGGCCGGCACAGCGAGGTCAGCACGTCAAGCTCACGGCGGGTGAGCTCGGGCACGGCCGAACGGCGTAGCTCGGCCTCGGCGGTGATCTCTTCCTGCTGGATCCCGCCGATCCGGCAGCGGGCCGTGCCGAAACTCAGCACATCACCCTCGTCAAGGACGCGTCGCGCTATGGGCCGCCCGTTAACCCTGGTGCCGTTCCGTGATAAACCCAGGTCGACGACGTAGACGTACGGACCGCGGCGGACGAGTTCAGCGTGCAGCCGGGAAACGCTGGGATCATCCAAGCGGATGTCGACGCCCTGGCCGCGGCCAACGGTTGTCACTATGTCGCGCAGCGGAAAGACTTCGCCGCTTTCCTCGATGCGAAGGAACGGTGTGTCCACCGCAGGCCCTCCCTCTCTATCGAAGCCGTGAGTAAGGTCTTACCACTGGGTTACCCCCCGTGTCACGGTTCCTACCGTGAGATTACCTGTCGCAACGTGGCACACCGTGGTAACGGCAGGGCCTGGCAACGGTAAACTTCGCAGCGGAAAGCCGGGAGGCACATGCATGGCGAATAGGCCGGCGGACGCTGGCTCGGGCAGTGTTGGTCCAGGTCGGGGACTGGCGCCGGCCGGCCACCGGGCCGCCCGCTCCCGGGAGTCCCGCCTGGCCGGGGACCGCAACCTGGCCGGGGACCGCAACCTGGCCGGGGACCGCAGCGTTCCCGAGGCCAGCGGCCTGGCCTGGGTGCCCTACCTGATCGTGCTGGCGGGCGCCGCCACCGGCATGTTCATAGCCTGGCAGGGATCGCAGTACGCGGGCCGGGGCGCCGCGGTGGTGGGCTGCTCGCTGCTCGCCGCGGGGCTGGCCCGGCTGATCTTGCCGCCGCGCTACGCCGGCTTGCTGACGACCCGGCGAAAAGCCTCCGACGTGCTGGCGTTCGCGGTGTTCGGCGGCGCGGTCCTGGCGGTCGCGCTGATGCTGCCATAAGCAGCGAACTGACGAAGGGAACCTGAGGAGACCATGTCCAAGATCAAGGTTGCGAACCCCGTCGTCGAACTCGACGGTGACGAGATGACGCGCATCATCTGGCAGGACATCAAGGACCAGCTGATCCTGCCCTACCTGGATATCGAGCTCGAGTATTACGACCTCTCCATTCAGCACCGCGACCAGACCGATGACCAGGTGACGGTCGACGCGGCCTACGCCATCCAGCGGCACGGCGTCGGCGTGAAGTGCGCGACGATCACGCCGGACGAGGCGCGGGTGACCGAGTTCGGGCTGAAGAAGATGTGGCGCTCGCCGAACGGCACCATCCGCAACATCCTGGGCGGCGTCATCTTCCGCGAGCCGATCGTGGTCTCCACCATTCCCCGGCTGGTGCCGAGCTGGACCAAGCCCATCATCATCGGCAGGCACGCCCACGCCGACCAGTACAAGGCCACCGACTTCGTGGTGCCAGGCCCGGGCACGGTGACGATCTCCTACGTGCCAGAAAACGAAGGCCAGCCCATCGAGCTCGAGGTCGCGCGCTTCGAAGGCGGTGGCGTCGCGATGGCGATGTACAACTTCGACGACTCGATCCGCGATTTCGCCCGGGCCACGATGCGCTACGCGCTGGACCGCAAGTTCCCGCTCTACCTGTCCACCAAGAACACGATCCTCAAGGCCTACGACGGGCGGTTCAAGGACATCTTCGCCGAGACCTTCGAGTCCGAATTCAAGGCGGAATTCGAGGCGGTCGGCATCACCTATGAGCACCGGCTGATCGACGACATGGTCGCGCAGGTGCTCAAGTGGGAGGGCGGCATCGTTTGGGCCCTCAAGAACTACGACGGCGACGTGCAGTCCGATGTGGTGGCCCAGGGCTACGGCTCGCTCGGCCTGATGACCAGCGTGCTGATGACCCCGGACGGCCGCACCGTCGAAGCCGAAGCCGCCCACGGCACCGTCACCAGGCATTACCGCCAGCACCAGCAGGGTAAGCCCACCTCCACCAACCCGGTCGCGTCGATCTTCGCCTGGACCAGGGGCCTGGAACACCGCGGCAAGCTCGACGGCACGCCCGAGGTCACCAGGTTCGCCCGCACGCTGGAGGACGTCTGCGTACAGACCATCGAGGGCGGCGATATGACCAAGGACCTCGCCCTGCTCGTCGGCCCGGACACTCCGTTCCTGACTACCCAGGATTTCCTCGGGGCGCTCGACAGCAATCTGCGCAAGGCGATGGGTTCGTAAAGAATTATCCCGAACGGGCCTGGTGCTTGCTCTCGGCCCGCTGATCAGCATTCACGGCGAAGGAGTTCCGGAAAATGTCTCGTAAGGGAAAGGTAACCGTCGTCGGCGCGGGCTTTTATGGCTCCACCACGGCGCAGCGGCTGGCCGAGTACGACATCTTCGACGAGGTCGTGCTCACCGACATCATCGAGGGCAAGCCCGAGGGGCTGGCCCTGGACATGAACCAGTCGCGGCCGGTCGAGGGGTTCGAGACCAAGGTGACCGGCCAGACCACCGGCCAGGCGGGCGAGGGCTACGAGGTGATCGCCGGCTCGGGCATCGTGGTCGTCACCGCCGGGCTGGCGCGCAAGCCCGGCATGAGCCGGATGGACCTGATCGAGGTCAATGCCAAGATCGTCAGGAACGTGGTGGAGAACGTCGCCAAGTACGCGCCCGACGCGGTGCTGATCGTGGTGTCCAACCCGCTGGACGAGATGACCGCGCTGGCCGCCAAGGTGTCCGGCTTCCCGTCGCACCGGGTCATGGGCCAGGCGGGCATGCTGGACACCGCCAGGTTCAGCTACTTCGTGGCCGAGAAGCTGGCCGTCCCGGTCGGAGCGGTACGGACGCTGACGCTCGGCTCGCACGGCGACACGATGGTGCCGGTGCCCTCGGCCTGCACGGTGAACGGCCAGCCGCTGGCCAGCCTGCTGCCCGCCGAGGAGATCGAGGCGCTGGTCAACCGGACCAGGAACGGCGGCGGCGAGATCGTCGCGCTGCTGAAGACCGGCTCGGCGTACTACGCCCCGTCGGCCGCCGCGGCCCGGATGGCCCGCGCGGTGGCGGAGGACTCGGGCGCGGTCATGCCGGTGTGCGCGTGGGTGGACGGCCAGTACCGGATCTCCGGGGTCTACCTGGGCGTGGAGGCCGAGATCGGGGCGGTCGGCATCCGCCGGGTGGTCGAGCGCGACCTGACCGAGGCCGAACTAGCCGGCCTGCGCACCGCCGCCGAGGCCGTCCGCGCCAAGCAAGCCGACGTGGCCAGCCTCTGAGATGGCGTAGCGAGCCGCTGAGACGGCGTGCCACGGTCCGGGAGCCGGTGTTAGCGCTTAGCCCTGCGGGAGGCCGCGGTCACCACCGTGTCGGCCTGGCGAAGCGTTCGGGCCGTACGGGTCGACGGATTACGGCGTTCGGCGGTGTGGGCCGCTACCCGCCGCACGCCGCCCTAATCACCACGTCGGCCAGGCTGCTTCGTGGATATGCCCCGCAACGCGCCGTGTCGCCAAAGACGGTCAGCGCGGAACGGTCGGTTCTGGCCATGTGCCGCCCGCTCTCGGCCTTGCCCCGTCCGTCCGGCCCAACCCACGTGCAATCCCGACAAAAGGCGCGTATCCGCAGCTCCCGCGCGGAACCGGAACCAATGAACGCGGCGCTCTACTGATTCTTTAAGGTAGAGCGCCACATTCATGGAAAAGTGCCGCAGCGAGACGCCTGGATCTGCGGGACAGGATGCACCAGATGTGGAGTGTGTGGCCACCACAAACCCTTGGTAGCCGGGGACGGGTCCGGGCCGGGCGCTCCCTGCTTACCCGGCCGCCAGGCGGCGCAGGGCCAGTTCGGCGTAGAGAGCGGTGCCCTCGGCCAGCGCCGCGTCGTCGAAGAGCGCCCGCGCGGAGTGGTTGGTGGGCGCGCTCTCCGGGTCGGCGCCGGGCGGGCACGCCCCGAGGAAGACGAACGCGCCGGGTACCTCCTCGAGCACGAAGGAGAAGTCCTCCGCGCCGGCGATCGGGAACTGGGCCGTCTCGCCCCGGCCCGGCCCGAACGCGTCGGCGATGGTCTGCCCCGCGAACGCCGCCTCGGCCGCGTCGTTGACGGTGACCGGGTATTCGGTCGCGTATTCGGCGTCGGCGGTCAGCCCGTGCGCGCTGGCGATATCCCTGATCAGCCGCGGCACCATCTCCGCCAGCGCGGTCCGGGACGCGGCGCTGTAAGAGCGGGCGGTGGCCAGGAACTTGGCCTGGTCACCGATTACGTTGTCGGTGGTGCCGGCGTGGAAGCTGCCGACGGTGATGACGACCGGATCGAACACGTCGAACTTCCTGGTCACCAGCGTCTGCAGCGCGAGCACCATCTCGCAGGCGGCCGGGATCGGGTCCGCGGCCCGGTGCGGCTGGGAGGCGTGCCCGCCGCGCCCGTGCACGGTGACCGTGATCTGGTCGGCGGCGGCCAGCATCGGGCCTGGCCGGGTGGAGAACATCCCGCACGGGAGCTTGTTCGCGGTCACGTGCAGGGCGTAAGCGGCGACCGGGCGCTGGCCGGCCGCGTCCAGCACGCCCTCGTTGATCATGTGCCGGGCGCCGGCGTAGCCCTCCTCGCCCGGCTGGAACATGAAGATCACCGTGCCAGGCAGGTCGGCCCGCCGGGCCGAGAGCAGCCGCGCGGCGCCGGCCAGCATGGCCGTGTGCAAGTCGTGGCCGCAGGCGTGCATCGCGCCGGGCACCGCCGACGCGTACGGCAGCCCGGTCTCCTCGGTGACCGGCAGCGCGTCCATGTCACCGCGCAGCAGCACGACCGGCCCAGGGCGCCCGCCGCGCAGCACCGCGGTCACCGAACTGAGCGCCCGGCCAGTGCTGATCTCCAGCGGCAGCCGGTCCAGGGCGTCGAGCACCTTGGCTTGCGTCTTCGGCAGGTCCAAGCCGATCTCGGGCTCGCGGTGGATCGAATGCCGCAGCTCGGCGATCTCGCCCGCCAGCTTCGCCGCCTCATCGCGCACCGGCACGTGGTCCTCCTTCGGGGTCGCGGTCACATCAAGACTGTAATGCCAGCCGCCGGGCACCCTCCGATGGGACGGCGGCCAGGAACTCCGGCGCGGTCCAGGCCCGCCGCGCGAACGCCGCGGTGATCGCGTCGCGGACCGGGCCGCCGTCGGCGGGCACGAGCGCGAGCACCGAGCCGCCGAATCCGCCGCCCATCATCCGCGCGCCGAACGCGCCCGCGGCCAGCGCCGCCTCCACTCCTGCGTCGGCTTCCGGCCAGGAGATCTCGAAGTCGTCGCGCAGCGAGGCGTGCGATTCGGTCAGCAGCTGCCCGATAGCGCGGTAGGTGTCCACGGGCCCGTGTTGGCTAGCAGGAGCCCGCGAGGTGCTCAGCAGCGCGACCACGTCGAGGACCCGCTGGTTGTCGGCGACGACATGGCGGGCGCGGCGCCGGAGGACGGGATCGGCTAGCCGGTCCACTTCAGCCGGGTTCGTTAGGGAGCGAAGAGAAGGGACGCCAAGACGGCGGGCCGCTTCTTCGCACTCGGCCCGCCGCTGGCCGTACTCCCCGTCAACTAGGTCGTGCTTGGCCCGGGTGTTGATGAGCAGCAGGCTCGCGCCCGCCGCGGCGGGGTCGAACGGCACCTGCGAGGTGTCCAGCGTGAGGCAGTCGAGCAGCAGCGCGTGGCCGGCCTGGCCGAGCAGCGAGGCGGACTGGTCCATGATGCCCGAGGGCACCCCGACGAACTCGTTCTCGGCCCGGCGGGCGATCGCGGCCAGCTCGCGGCGCGGCCCGGTCCGCCCGCCCGTCTCGGTCGGTGCCGTCCCGGTCCGTGCTCGTTCGGTCCGTGCTAGCTCGGTCAGGGCCAGCGCGGTCGCGCATTCGAGCGCGGCCGAAGAGGACAGGCCGGCGCCCGCGGGCAGGTTGGAGTCGATGGCGATGCAGGCGCCGGGCACCGGGTGGCCGGCCGCCTCGAGCGCCCAGGCCACGCCGGCCGGGTAGGCGGCCCAGCCGGTCACCTGACCGGGAGCCAGCCCGTCGAGCGCGACCTGGACCGCGGCCGCGGGCTCCTGGCGCGAGCACAACGTCAGCCGCCGCCCGTCCTGGCGCGCCGCCGCGGCCGTGACGCCCTGGCTGAGCGCGAACGGGAGCACGTAGCCGTTGTTGTAGTCGGTATGCTCGCCCATCAGGTTGGCCCGCCCCGGGGCCAGCCACACGCCCTCCGGCTCCCCGCCGAAACGCGCCCGGAAGAGTTCGGCTGAGCTGATCGCGGGGGCCGGCTCGCTCACCGCGCCGCGCGCGCCTGGGTGAACTGCCAGGCGTCCGCAGCCATGGCGCGCAGGTCCTGCCCCGCCCGCCAGCCCAGCTCGGACTGGATCTTCGCGGCCGAGGCGACCAGCACGGCCGGGTCGCCGGGACGGCGCGGGCCCACGTCGATGCCGATGTCGGTGCCGGTGACCTCCCGGCACACCTCGATCACCTCGCGGACCGAGAAGCCGGTCCCGTTGCCGAGGTTGTAGACGCGGTGCTGGCCGGGCCGGCAGGCCGCCAGCGCGCGCAGGTGCGCGTCGGCCAGGTCGGTGACGTGGATGTAGTCGCGGACGCAGGTCCCGTCGGGGGTGGGGTAGTCGTCACCGAAGACCTGCACCGGGCGGCCTTCGGTCGCGGCGGCCAGCACGTTGGGGATGAGATGGCTTTCCGGGTTGTGCCGCTCGCCGAACCAGCCGCCGTCGGCGCACCTGTGCGCGCCGGCCACGTTGAAGTAGCGCAGGCTGACCGCGCCGAAGCCGTACAGCCGGCTGAACTCGGTCAAGGTGGTGTCCACGGCGAGCTTGGACGCGCCGTAGGGGCTGGTCGGGCGGGTGGGAGCGGTCTCCTCCACAGGCGTGCGCTCGGGCTCGCCGTAAACGGCGGCGGTCGAGGAGAAGACGATCGTCCGGATCCGCATCTCGCGCATGGCCTCGAGCAGCGCGACCGTGCCGCCCAGGTTGTTCGACCAGTACTTGGCCGGGTCCGCCACCGACTCGCCGACCAGCGACTTGGCCGCGAAGTGCAGCACCGCCTCGATGCCGTCGGAGAGCACCTCGGCCGCGCAGTTGCGCAGCGTGCCCTTGACGAACGTGGCGCCGGGCGGAACCGCGTCGGCGAACCCGGTGGACAGGTCGTCGAGCACGGTGACCTCGTGCCCGGCCGCGACCAACTGCGCGCCGACGACGCTGCCGATATAACCGGCACCGCCGGTGACGAGCACTCTCATCGGGCCTCCCTGAGCCGCTGCGCCGCCTCTTCGGGGACGATGTCGTTGATCCACACGCCCATGCCGGATTCGGTTCCAGCGAGGTACTTCAGCTTGCCGGCCGCTCGCCGGACCGACAGTACCTGAAGGTGCGCGGCGAACTGGCGGCGCGCGATCTCGTCCCTGACCGGGGCCTGATGCCAGGCGGCGATGTAGGGCGCGGGCATCCCGAACAGCGCGTCGAACCGGCGCAGCACGTCCAGGTACAGCGGCCCGAACGCGTCCCGCGCCGCCTCGCCGACGTCCGTCAGGTCGGGCACCCGGGTGGCGGGGAAGATCCGCACCTCGTACGGCCAGCGCGCCGCCTCGGGCACGAGCACGATCCAGTGCTCGTTGCGGGTCACGATCCTGGTCCCGGCCTGCAGTTCGGCCGCGACTAGGTTGTCGAACAGGTTGCCTCCGGCGTGGTGGAAAGCGTACTCGCGGGCCTGCGCGACCATCCGCTCCAGGCGGGGCGCGACGAAGGGGAACGCGTAGATCTGCCCGTGCGGATGATGCAGAGTGACGCCGATCTCCTCGCCCTTATTCTCGAAGCAGTACACCTGCCTGGTCTCGGGCAGCGCGCTCAGCACCTGCGTCCGGTCCACCCAGGCCTCGAACACGGTGCGCACCCGCTGCGGGCTGAGCTGGGCGAACGAGGAGTCGTGGTCGGAGGTGAAGCAGACCACCTCGCAGCGGCCGAGCGGTTCGGCCAGCGAGGGGAACCGGTTCTCGAACACCACCACGTCGTAGCTGGCCGCCGGTACCTCGGTGGGCCGTCCCGGCGCCGACGGGTCGAGCGGGCACTGGTTGGCGGGCGGCAGGAAGGTTCGGTCCTGCCGGGCGGCGGCGATCACCACCCACTCCCCGGCCAGCGCATCCCAGCGGATGCCGGACTCCGGCGACCCGGTCGGCAAGGGGGGCGGTGGCGGCAGCGGCGGCAGGTCCCTGGTGTCCTGGGCCTGGGCGCGGCCGAGGCCGGGCGCCTCGTCGAAGTAGACGATCTCGCGCCCGTCCGCCAACCGGGTGCTGGACGTCCAGATTGATTGCGTGTCCACGGGACTCCTACGTTATCCGGTCTAGACTGGCCAGACACATCGTGCGACCGGCGGCTGGGGCTTGCCGCGAGCCAAAGGGCCGCGGCGCTGCCTGGACTGAGGAGCGACGGAGGAGCGACGAGGGCCCGCCGCCGAAGGCGGCCAGGCAAGCAAGGCGGCACCTCGAAGGCGGCCCGGAGGCGAGCGGCAGGAAGAAAATGAGTAAGGTCGTCCTGGACGTCATTGTCGTCCTGGTCATCATCGTCATCGGGGGGTTCTTCGCGGCCTCGGAGATGGCCCTGGTCTCGCTGCGCGAAGGCCAGATCAGGACGCTGGCCAAGCGCGGCAAGCGAGGCCAGCGGGCAGCCAAGCTCGCGCAGGACCCGAACCGCTTCTTCTCCGCCGTGCAGATCGGCGTGACGCTGGCCACGCTGCTGGCCGGCGGCTACGGCGCCACAACGCTCGCGGACCTGCTGAAGTCATGGCTGATCCGGCTGCACATGTCGCCGGGCTGGGCAGGCCCGGTCTCGTTCATCGTAGTGACCGTCTGCATCACCTTCTTCAGCCTGATCCTCGGCGAGCTCGCGCCCAAGCGGATCGGGCTGCAGCGGGCGCCCCGGCTGGCGCTGCTGGCCGCGCCGTTGCTGGACCGGATCGCCACCTTGGCCCGGCCGGTCGTCTGGCTGCTGATCGCGACGACCAATCTGGTCGTCGGGCTCCTAGGCGGCGATCCGCGCGTCGGCCGCCAGGCCATGACCGAGCAGGAACTGCGCGATCTCGTGACCGAAGCCCAGACGCTCAGCCAGGACGAGCGGCACATCGTCGGCGAGGTCTTCGACGCGGGCAAACGGCAGATCCGCGAGGTCCTGGTGCCGCGCACCGAGGTGGTCTTCCTGGACGCGGAAACCCCGGTCGCCGAGGCCGCCGCCATCGCCGCGGGCGTGCCGCATTCGCGGCTGCCGGTCTACGCCGACACCTACGACAACGTGATCGGCTTCGTGCACGTCCGGGACCTGCTCGGCCCCGGCGTAGCCAAGGACTCGGTATCAGTCGGCCGGATCGTCCGGCCGGTGAAGTTCCTGCCGATCAGCAAGACCGTGCTCTCCGCGCTGTCCGAGATGCGACGCGAGCGGGCCCACCTGGCCATCGTGGTCGACGACTACGGCGGCACGGCCGGCATCGTCACCCTGGAGGACCTGGTTGAGGAGCTGATCGGCGACATCAGGGACGAATACGACCTGCAGCAAGACCAGGCCACCAAGCTGCCGGCCGGCGAGGTGGAGGTCGACGGCCTGCTCAACCTGGACGAGTTCACCGAGCAGACCGGCATCGAGCTGCCGGAAGGCCCGTACGAGACGGTCGCGGGCTACGTTCTGGCCGCCCTCGGCCACCTGCCGTCCGTGGACGACAGCGTCCAGGTGGCGGGTCGCACGATCACCGTGACCGAACTCGACGGCCGCCGCATCGCCCGCCTCCGTGTCACCGCCAACGCCCCGGCCCCGGCTTCCGCCAGCCCTCCGGCCCCCGCCGGTTCCTCACCCCCGGCCAGTTCCTCACCCCCGGCCAGTTCTTCGGCCCCCGCCGGTTCCTCACCCCCGGCCAGCCCTGCCGCCGCTCACAGCACCGTTTCCGCTGGTCAGGTCCGGCTAAACTCGGATACCCCGCGGGAAGGCGGTCCTCGGTGAAAGGCGGTCAGCGTGCCCGGTGGCTTTGACACCGTTCTCGTCGTCGACTTCGGCGCGCAGTACGCGCAGCTGATCGCCCGCCGGGTGCGCGAGTGTCACGTCTACTCCGAGATCGTCCCGTCGACGATGCCGGTGGAAGAGATGCTGGCCAAGCGGCCGAAGGCGATCATCTTGTCCGGCGGCCCCTCGTCGGTCTACGCTGACGGCGCGCCGCCCGCACCGCCGGGGCTCTTCGACGCCGGGGTGCCCGTCCTGGGCATCTGTTACGGCTTCCAGCTGATGGTGGCGGGGCTCGGCGGCACGGTCGAGCGGACCGGCGCGGCCGAATACGGCAGAAGTGTGTTGCGCCTCCTCGGGGGGGATGACCCCCCCCAGGCCCCCCCCGCTCCTGGGGGGAAACCTTTCCCCCCGGACCCCCTCGGCCCCCCGGACCCCCTCGGCCCCCCAGACCCCCTCGGCCCCCCTTCGGGGGGGAGGCTCCTGGCCGGGACGCCCGTCCAGCAGCGGGTGTGGATGTCGCACGGGGATACGTGCACGGCGCCCCCGCCCGGCTTCACGGTGACCGCGCGGACCGACGTGACGCCGGTGGCGGCGGTGGAGAACGAGCAGCGCCGCATGTTCGGCGTCCAGTTCCACCCCGAGGTCCTGCACACCGAGCACGGCACCCGCATCCTGGCCCGCTTCCTCGAGCTGGCCGGATGCCGCCCGTCCTGGACCATGCTGAACATCGTCGAGCAGCAGGTGGCGCTGATCCGCGAGCAGGTCGGTGGCGGCCGGGCCATCTGCGGGCTGTCCGGCGGGGTGGACTCCGCGGTCGCCGCGGCGCTCGTGCAGCGCGCCATCGGCGACCGTCTCACCTGCGTATTCGTCGACCACGGCCTGCTGCGCAAAGGTGAGGCCGAACAAGTCGAGCAAGACTTCGTGGCCGCCACCGGCGTCCGGCTCAAGGTGGCGAACGAGGCCGAGGCATTCGGTTCCGCCCTGGCCGGGGTGGCCGACCCCGAGCAGAAGCGGAAGATCATCGGCCGGGAGTTCATCCGCGCGTTCGAGCGGGCCGCCCGGGAGATCACCGCCGAGGCCGGCCAGCACGGCGAGGCGTGCGAGTTCCTGGTGCAGGGCACGCTGTACCCGGACGTGGTGGAGTCGGGCGGCGGCACCGGCACCGCGAACATCAAGTCGCACCACAACGTCGGCGGGCTGCCCGACGACCTGAAGTTCCACCTGGTCGAGCCGCTGCGCGCTCTGTTCAAGGACGAGGTGCGGCGGGTGGGGGAAGAACTCGGCCTGCCGCAGCCGATCGTCCGCCGCCAGCCGTTCCCCGGCCCCGGGCTGGCGATCAGGATCATCGGCGAGGTGACCGCCGAACGCCTGGAGATGCTGCGCGAGGCCGACGCCATCGTCCGTGAGGAGATGTCCGCCGCCGGCCTCGACACCCTCGTCTGGCAGTGCCCGGTGGTGCTGCTGGCCGACGTGCGTTCGGTCGGCGTGCAAGGCGACGGCCGTAGCTACGGCCACCCGATCGTGCTCCGCCCGGTGACCAGCGAGGACGCGATGACCGCGGACTGGGCGCGGTTGCCGGACGACGTGCTGGCCCGGATCTCCACCCGCGTCACCAACGAGGTGCCCGAGGTCAACCGCGTCGTCCTCGACGTCACCAGCAAGCCGCCCGCCACCATCGAATGGGAGTAAAGGGCCCTTTTTTACCGAACGACCTCGGTTCCCGCCCCGGCCCCGTTCCTGCCCGTTCCCGTTCGCGCCTCGGCTGCCCTTTCCGCCCCATC
>CAVYNE010000047.1:0-25281 GCA_963769715.1 uncultured Actinomycetes bacterium | reverse complement strand
CCAGCGTAGCCATCGCCCCGACCATCAGCCCACCGGCGCCCAGGCCCTGGATGGCGCGGAACATGATCAGCTCGGCCATGGATTGCGACAGGCCGGACAGCGCCGACCCGACTAGGAAGATCACGATCGCGACGACGAAGAACTTCTTCCGCCCGTACATGTCGCCGAGCTTGCCGTAGAACGGCGTGACGACCAGGGACGCGAGAATGTAGGCGGTCACCACCCAGGACAGGTGCGCCACCCCGCCGAGGTCCCCCACGATCCGCGGCAGCGCGGTGCTCACGATGAGGTTGTCGAGCATGGCCAGCAGGATCGCCAGCAGCAGCCCGGGCAAGATGATCATCACCTCGCGCGGCGGGAGGAACTGCCCGCCCGACCCGTTCATGTCCCCAGCCGACCCCGTATTGGCTGAAACTGGGCCACCTGGCCCGGTCATGCCGGATCCGGCCCCTGCGCCGCCCGCTGATTCCGCCACCGCCTGCTCCCTCTGGTCCGCCGTCGTCCCGTCCGCCCCATGCCGCGCATCGTTGACTTACCGGCCGGCAAGTTATTATGCTAGGACCGCAACTAACCGGCCGTCAAGTAAAAAACGGCGGCCCAGCTCCGCCTAGGGATACGGACGAACATGCACGTCGCGGGGTCAACGGGTGCCACGCCGCGGACTGATACCCGGTCCCGGGTACAGAAAGTGGCGCTCGAGCTTTTCGCCGAGCAGGGGTACGAGAAAACGTCTCTGCGCGAGGTCGCCGAGCGCCTGGGCGTGACCAAGGCCGCCCTCTACTACCACTTCAAGTCCAAGGAAGACATCGTCCACAGTTTCACCGACGATTACTTCGCCGAGATCGACGCCCTCCTGGAGTGGGCCAAGGACCAGCCGCGCAGCGACGAGGCTCGCCGCGAGATCCTCGACCGCTACGTCAGCATCGTGCTGGGCGGCAACGACGTCTTCCGCTTCCTGGAGCAGAACCGGGCGTCGGTGCAGACCATGGAGGCGGGTAAGGAGCGCTTCGCGCGCTTCCGGGACCGCCTGGACGCGATCGTGGACGTGCTGGTCGGCCCCGAGGCTCCGCTGCGCGAGCGGGTGCGCGCCACCACCGCCATGCTCGCCGTCGGTGCGACCTGCGTGTTCTACCTGCAGCAGGTGGACGAGGTGGACAAGCTCCGGGCCATCGTGCTCGAAATGGCCACTGACCTGATCCAGTAGTCGCCGGCAAAATGGACGGCCGGCCTGTCACTCATGAGTAAGGAGGCCGAGAGGGCTGGGCTGTGAGAACTCCACCTGGACGAAGGGCTGGTCAGCTTGACTCGGCGTGACCACGCGTGCCGCGAAGGGAACCAGCTGGGCCCGCACGAAACCGGTTAGCCAGCGCAGATAGCCGGTGTCGGTCATGCCCGCCGCCCTCCCCGAACCGGACAGGTCGGCCGAGCACAATGGGACTCCTGGGCTGGCATCCGGCCCGGGATCGCCGAAAGCCAAGATCTGGATCGGGTGCACCGCCCCCAGGACCGGAAGCATGAGCAGGAGCCGGGAATCCACCTGGCCGGCCGCCAGCTGCGTCCGCGCCTGGGCCGTCACCTCGATGTGCTTATTGGCCAGCAGCTGAGCACCTGCCGCCGACCTGGCCGCCACATCCTGGCGCAGCGCCGCAAGGTACGCCGCTGCTCCGCCTGGCGCGACAACCTGCACATTCACCTGACTGGACCCCGAGCCGAATCCGGCGATGACCGCTGGCGCATACACGCGGTCCAGGCGGCTGCCGAACTGGCTCCTGACGGCGGGCGTCGCCACCACCACCTCGGCGCCGTATGGGCTCGCCGTGGTGGATCGCAGTACGAGCAGGTTCGCGGCAGGAGTCCCGCGAGCCTCAAGAATTGAGCACATCACAGGATCACACGCCACGATCGCGGTGGGGCTGATCTGCTGGCCGATCCACACCGCAGCCATCTGCATCGCAGCGGCCGCGGTAAGCCCGTTGCGGCCGTTGCCGACAGCCCCGCCAGCGCCACCGGGGCGGTGGATGTGCTGCCAGGAAAGGGCGAGTGTCACGCCACCCGCCACAAACAAGATCAGGATCGCCGCGGCCATTCTCCGGCGGCGCGCCCGCCGACGACGAAAGGCGGGAGGGCGTCTGAAGCGCCGACCGGATACCACGGGTGGCTCCAGCCTGAGCCCGGCCGGCTCAGGAACCGTCTCCGGTTCGCGGTCAGCCTCTGGCTCGGAGACAGCCTCTGGCTCGGGGACGGCCTCTGCCTCGCGGTCAGCCTCTGCCTCGCGGTCAGCTTCTGCCTCGGAGACACCCTCGGGCTCGGAGACGGACGCTGGCTCGCGCAATGCATTTTGGTCCGATATCTGAGTCGCTGCGGCGGCGGGCGACTCCTCGACGGGATGCGACACCTCCTCGGTAGGGCTGTCGGGCGGCGGGCTCTGCGGAGCGGCGCTGGCAGGCTCGATCTCCTCGGTGATCCGGCTCGCATCCCGGTAGGCGTTGACGAGGTTATTCCGTGAGATCACGGTGTCGGGGTGATTGGGGCCCAGGACCCGTTCCCGGTCGGCCATGGTCTGCTGCAGCAGCGGGATCGCCTTGGTGATCCGGCCCGCATCCTGATAGGCGCGGGCGAGGTTGCCTCGTGAGTTCAGCGTGCTGGGGTGGTCGGGATCCAGCAGCCACTCGCGGGCGGCTAGGGTCATTTCGAACAGCAGCGTCGCCTCAGTAATCCGGCCGGCATCCAGATAGGCCGCCGCTAGGTTGTTCTGCGAATTCAGTGTGTCTGGATGGTCTGGACCCAGCAGCCGCTGACGGCCGACCAGGGTGTGTTGGGACAGTAGGATCGCTTCGTCGACCCGGCCTGCGGCCTGGTAGGCCGCGGCCAGGCTGTTCTGTACGTTCAGCGTGTCGGGATGACCGGCGCCTAGCAGCCGCTCAAGGTCGGCGGCCAGCGGCTCGCCGACCGCGATGGCCTGGGCGCTATCCCCGAGTTCGATCAGGTGACAAAGCGCCAGGAACCGTAGCCGCAGCAGCACTCTAGCCAGCTGGTCATCAGCCTGCCCCGCGGCTGCCTCGGCCAGCGCCACCACCTGGCGCGGGATGTCCCCAGCGGCCGCGCGGTCCGGAGAGCCGGCCAGCGCATGCGCACGGGTTTCCAGCACCGCCGCGGCGGCCCGGCATACTGCCGCCAGCCGCTTCCGACGAGCCAGCCCGTCCCGGACCACCTGCGTCACCATTAGGTCCGCGGTGATGACCTGACCGTCCACACTGACCGCCAGCAGCGAACAGCCGACCAGTCGGTCCACCGCCTGATCCACAAACGCCGCGGCCACCCGCCGCCCGCCGACTAGCGCCCTGCCCTGCCCGGCGGCGTGCAGCAGATCTCGCCGCACCCCGGCGCCCGACAGCACCGCCATTACGTCCAGCACCCCGCCGCACACGCCCGTCGGGTCAGCTGACCGCACCGTCTCTAGGGACGCCAGCACCGCTTCGGCGACCGCCCCGTCGGGCGCCGCGAGTTGATCATCCCGCTCTTCTGGCGTGTCAGGGTTCACGTCTGGCGTGTCAGGGTTTACGTGGTCGCTGGACACGGCTTGCCACCCGCCTCACTGGCTAGGGAGCTGCGGCTGGACGACGTCCAGCTTGCCGAGCGCCCATGAGGGCCCCCCAGCCGATGCCATCGCGGCGATCATTCGATCCACCCCCTACCCCACATACCCGCACACATGCTTCAGCCGTTTGATATGGAACTATTGTGACGGGATGGTTACATGTCAACATACCAACCCTGTCCAGGCTAGAGAGGTCAACGAGTCCCGGGTCCGCTAGAAGCGCTGGTCGACGTACTCGCGAGCCTGAGAGAGATTCTCCGTGGGGTCGTATGGCGCCCCTTCCTATTGCGACCGCAGCTCGGCCCAGACCAACTTGCCGGACCAGCCGGGCACAGTGGTCCAGTCCCAGCGATCAGACATCGCCTCGACCAGCGCGAGCCCGCGTCCGCCCTCCTCGTCCGGCCCGGGCCGACGGGCGGCAGGCGGGCGAGAAACGCTGTCCCAGACCTCGACCAGGACGCGGGCATGGTCCGAGGCCAGCCGCAGGTGCACGACCGGCAGGCCGGCTTCGCCATACCGAGGCTGGCCGTCCTCGTCCGTCGTGGCCTGCACGCTATTGGTAAGCAGCTCGGACACGATCAGCTCGGCCGGGTCGGCCAAGGCAGCCAGGTTCCACTCGTCCAGGATGACGCGGGTGTAGCGGCGGGCGCACGGCACGGCGGTCGGCAGCGCGCCCAGCGGCAGGTGAGCCGACAGCGGCCAGTCCGCCTTGGCGCGGGTGCTGGCTGCGCCCTCGGCTTGCCAGTAGGCGAAGCCGGCCATGATGCCACGGCTGCTGATCGTGGTCGCTCCGGTACTCACTGGTCGGCCACGCCTCCTCGGGGTCTGAGGCGATGATCTCTTAAATGAGCCACGAACCGCTGGAGGCATGGCCGTAAGCGCCAGAACTGGGCTCGCCGGATCCGTGGTCCCGGTAGTGAACATGCCAGGCCAGTACTACGGTGGGAAGTGCTGGAGTCACTACCGGCAACACACGGCACCGGGCCGGCAAGCTTCGAAGCCGTCCGGCAAACTCCATCAAGATGGGAGCTGCCCGTGCCCGCCAAACGAGACCTGGATCCCGGCGCGTCGCCGCTGCACTTCTTCGGCGCCGAGGTCAGGCGTGCGCGGGAAGTCGCGGGCATGACACTGGCCGACCTGGGCGCGACGGTTCCGTGTGACGCCTCGACTGTGTCGAAGATCGAAGCGGGGATCCTCAACCCGACCGAGCGGTTCCTAGTCGCGTGCACGGAAACCTTCCCGGACCTGGAGTGGCTGGCCAGGTTCTATCGTGATTCCCGGACCTGGGGTGATGGGCCCTTCCCTCGATGGTTCGAGGACTGGCTGAACATCGAACGCGAGGCGTCGTCGCTGCGCATCTGGCAGCCCCTCATCATCCCAGGCCTGCTGCAGACGGCCGACTACGCCAGGGCCTTGTTCCTGGCGGGCCAGCTGGACACCAGCGACGAGGCACTGGACCAACTTGTCGCAGCCCGGCTTGGGCGACAGCGCATCTTCGACCGGCCCGAACCGCCGAACCTATGGGTCGTACTGGACGAGTCCGCCCTGCACCGGCTCATCGGAACGCCCAAGACCACCTACGACCAGCTGGTCCAGGTGGCGGACATGTCGATGCGGTCGTACATCTGCGTGCAGGTCGTGCCGGCCAGCACCGGCGCGCACGCTGGTCTCGGCGGCGCGTTCATGATCGCAAGTCTCGCCGGCAAACCGGACGTCCTGTACATCGATGCTGTCGAAGATCAGACGATCGAGAGGAATACCCTCGTCCGCAAGGCGGCGCTAGCATTCGATCAAGTAAGAAGCGATGCGCTGACCCGTAACGATTCACGTGACCTGATCTTGAAAGTGGCTGAGGAACGGTGGAACACGTAGGCAGCAACCGCTGGCGCAAGTCCAGCTACAGCGGGAACGGCGGTGCTAACTGCGTGGAGGTCGGCGCCCGCGCGGAGGCTGACCACGTGCTCGTACGCGACACCAAGGACCGCGGCGGGCCCGTGCTGCGGGTCAGTCCGTCCGCCTGGCGCAGGTTCGCCGCCCAGGTGAAACTGGGCATGCGGTAGCGTCCGGCCGTCCGACTGCGGGTGAGGGGCACCGAGCCGGCATACTCGATGTCCGGCGCCCCCTTTAAAACCGCGCCATTCAAGTAATTAAGAAGCCTTCAGGACGGGACGCTAATGCAGATTAACACTGTCCTGATACAACGCTGCCAAGGCTATGGGCATCCAGCCGCTGTCCCATCTGTGAGCCATGTTCTGTGGCGTTTCCGTAGAGTGGGAAATACCTTCTGAGGCAAGCATCGAATCATAGTCAGAGACATCGGTCTGGTACAGCGAGTATCCGCCTATCCAGATGCGATTACTACTCACGAATGGCCCCTTATGGCTGTCGACAAAGGCCGTCGTGAGGCGGTAGTTGGCCTGATAGTTCGCGTCGGTCCCGTAGTTGGCGGCAGGATCGCTGCCGAGGCCGTCGTAGGTCGACATATCTGCCGGGAAATCCCAGGAGGCGGCCAGCGTGAACAGGTCGGGATGCTTAAGGATTAGGTCCTGCACACCCAGGCCGGACTTCGAGAAACCGATCAGCCAGGTCTGCTCGTTCCCGGTGGTGGCCAGGTTCTGCTTGATCCAGGGCGCCAGTTCCTGGGTTAGGAACGTCTCGTACTGCAGCCGCGGGTCATTCGGGTTGTTCGCGTCCCACGAGTCGATCGCGAACGTGGGCTCGACAATGGTCAGATTGTACTGGTTCTGAGCGTTGAGCGATTGCAGGGTGGCCAAGCCGTCGCCGAAGTCGCTGCCCAGCCCGGCCTCGACCGGGAGCACAATGAGGAAGTTGTGTGCCACCCCGGCGGCGGGGTTCGTCGGGGTCAGCACGCGCAGGGTCTGCGGGCCGTCCCCGTTGTTGGCCGAGATGACGTTGTAGGACTTGATGCCGGTGGAATCCGTGCTCGCGTAGGAGACCTGGAAGCCGGCGTTCCCGCCGGACCAGTTGTCCATCGTGCCGTCGGCGTTGGCCAGCATGCCGGGCGCGCCGCCGGTCAGGGTGTCGTCCGAGGCCCCGATCTGCTGCACACCGTTGACCTGGAACGAGATGGTGTTGCCGACGGCAATGAGGCGCAGCGAGGTCCCCGCCGACAGCGCCGGAGTGTTGGCGGCGCCCAGCTCGGTCCAGTTGCCCGCGTTCCGCAGGAACAGCATCAGCTCCGGGCTGCCGGAGTTCCAGTAGTAAATGCCCACGTACCCGCTCTGCCCGCTGGCCTGCATCCGCACCGCCGGGCCGATCCACTGGCCCCCAGTCAGCTGCGTTGAGGTCACCTGGATCTGGGAGAACTGATCCGACGGATAGGATTCCGCCGTCCGGATCTCCCCGGTGTTCTGCCCCGCCGTCCCGACCACCTGCTGCGAGGCGATCGACATCGCCCCGTCCGAGGTCGCCGTCCAGTTCGGCCCCAGGCTCCCGTCCGCCCGGTTGAAGTCGTCCGAGGCGCTCCCCTGAGTGACGGCCGCGCACGTGACGGCGACGTTGGTGACGTTGGCCGAGGCGATCGTGCCCGAGCCGCTGGCCACCGTGCAGGTCTGCCCGGACGGGTTGGCCTGCACCGTCACCGCGTAGGCGGCGCCGCTGGGCAGCTGGGTGCCGAAGGTGAACGACCCGTTCGCGGTCACGCTCAGGGTGTCACCCCCGTTGTCCTGCAGCACCACCGTCCCGGACAGCCCGGACACCGACCCGCCCACCGAGTACGTGGTGCCTCCGCCGCCGTTGGCGGTGCAGGTGACGGCCACGTTGGTGACGTTGGCCGAGGCGACCACGCCCGAGCCGCTGGCCACCGTGCAGGTCTGCCCGGACGGGTTAGTCTTCACCGTCACCGCGTAGGCCGCGCCGCTGGCCAGCTGGGTGCCGAAGGTGAACGACCCGTTCGCGGTCACGCTCAGCGTGTCCGTCCCGTTGTCCTGCAGCACCACCGTCCCGGACAGCCCCGACACCGACCCGCCCACCGAATACGTGCCCGAGCCCGCGCTGCCGCCGGACCAGGTGTCCGCGTCGGGATTGCCGTAGGCCATGATCCCGGGCGCGCCGCCGGTCAGGTTGGTATCGGTGACGGTGATCTTCGCCACCCCGTTCTCCAGGAACGAGATCGTGCTCCCCACCGCGGACACCTGCAGCTGAGTCCCGGCCGACAGCGCCCCGCTGCTGTACGAACCCAGCTGCAGCCAGTTCCCGCCCTTGCGCAGGAACAGCATCAGCTCCGGGCTGCCGGAGTTCCAGAAGTAAATGCCCAGGTACCCGCTCTGCCCGCTGGCCTGCATCCGGACCATCGGGCCGATCCACTGGCCCCCAGTCAGCTGCGTTGAGGTCACCTGGATCTGGGAGAACTGATCCGACGGATAGGATTCCGCCGTCCGGATCTCCCCGGTGTTCTGCCCCGCCGTCCCGACCACCTGCTGCGAGGCGATCGCCATCGCCCCGTCCGAGGTCGCCGTCCAGTTCGGCCCCAGGCCCCCGTCCGCCCGGTTGAAGCTATCCGACGCGATCACCGTCTCACCGGGGACTCCGCCGCCGCCGCTGGTAGTACAGGTGACGGCCACGTTGGTGACGTTGGCCGAGGCGACCACGCCCGAGCCGCTGGCCACCGTGCAGGTCTGCCCGGACGGGTTAGTCTTCACCGTCACCGCGTAGGCCGCGCCGCTGGCCAGCTGGGTGCCGAAGGTGAACGACCCGTTCGCGGTCACGCTCAGGGTGTCACCCCCGTTGTCCTGCAGCACCACCGTCCCGGACAGCCCGGACACCGACCCGCCCACCGAGTACGTGGTGCCTCCGCCGCCGTTGGCGGTGCAGGTGACGGCCACGTTGGTGACGTTGGCCGAGGCGACCACGCCCGAGCCGCTGGCCACCGTGCAGGTCTGCCCGGACGGGTTAGTCTTCACCGTCACCGCGTAGGCCGCGCCGCTGGCCAGCTGGGTGGCAAAGGTGAACGACCCGTTCGCGGTCACGCTCAGGGTGTCACCCCCGTTGTCCTGCAGCACCACCGTCCCGGACAGCCCCGACACCGACCCGCCCACCGAATACGTCGTGCTGCCCCCGGACCCGACGCTGCCGCCGGACCAGGTGTCCGCGTCGGGATTGCCGTAGGCCATGATCCCGGGCGCGCCGCCGGTCAGGTTGGTATCGGTGACGGTGATCTTCGCCACCCCGTTCTCCAGGAACGAGATCGTGCTCCCCACCGCGGACACCTGCAGCTGGGTCCCGGCCGACAGCGCCCCGCTGCTGTACGTGCCCAGCTGCTTCCAGTTCCCGCCCTTGCGCAGGAACAGCATCAGCTCCGGGCTGCCGGAGTTCCAGAAGTAGATGCCCACGTACCCGCTCTGCCCGCTGGCCTGCATCCGGACCATCGGGCCGATCCACTGCCCGCCGGTCAGCTGCGTCGGGCTCACCAGGATCTGGGAGAACTGATCGCTCGGGTACGTCTCAGCCGTCCGGATCTCCCCGGTATTCTGCCCCGCGATCCCCGTCACCTGGTGCGAGGCGATCGACATCGCCCCGTCCGAGGTCGCCGTCCAGTTCGGCCCCAGGCTCCCGTCCGCCCGGTTGAAGTTATCCGACGCGCTCACGGCCGCGAGCGCCTGGTGCGGGAACGCGAGTTGGCCGACGAGGAGGAAGCTGGCGATCAGCAGCAACCGCAGGGACCAGCCGAGCTTTACCCTCGAGAAAACAGCCAGCCTTCGTGTCATGTCAGTCCCCCAGCTTTTGCGGCCGCCCGCCTCGCGCACGTGCGAAGTTAGATTAGGTTCAGCTTTCTGCAGGGCCCGCAGTTGGCGATGTGACTGAGTTCCGCCGGGCACACGTCATTACGCTGGCGCCAGCATCTCGCCCCACCACAAACTCCCAGCCATCACAGAGATACCGTCACTAGGCATCGGCCGCAGGCCGCGGGAGTCGGCTAACCCAGCTTGACAGAAAACCACGATAGCATCCGGAAGTTGCATAACCGGGCTTTCGGATAATAGTTATCAAGCTGGTGCGATAGCCGCCCCGGCGGCGGAACGGACCAGCGGGAGGATCCGGTACGGGACCTGAGTGGCGAGTGAGATCAGGGTGGCGGAACGGACCACGCCCTCAGCGGAGACGATCGCGTCGAGCACGCGCTGCAGGTCGGCGTTCCGGCGGGCCACCACCCGGCAGAGCATGTCGCCGGCGCCCGTGATGGTGTGCACCTCGAGCACCTCGGGGATCGCGGCTAGCCGTTCCGCTACCGGATCGTGCCCGCCGGCCTGGCGGATCTCGAGGGTGATGAACGCGGTCACCTCGTAGCCGAGCGCGGCCGGATCCACCTCAGGTCCGTATCCGGTGATCACGCCGCGCTCCTGCAAGCGCTCCAGGCGTGCCTGCACGGTGCCGCGAGCGACACGCAGGCGTCGGGAGGCCTCGAGCACGCCCACCCGAGGCTCGGCGGCTAGCAGTTCGATCAGCGCGGCGTCGAGCCGGTCGATCGACCCGCGATCACTGGTAGTCATGGTGTACACCTATACCATCATCCATTCGGCCTAAATAGTCAAGATGACTAGTCAAATCGCACTTGATTGCGCAGTTTGGAGCCAAGAGCGCATGCTGGCGGCATGACGACGCCATTGCAGGACAGCTTTCCCATCATCGGCATGGACGCCGTGGTGTTCGCGGTCGGGAACGCGAAACAGGCAGCGCACTACTACTCGACCGCGTTCGGCATGCGGCGGATCGCCTACCGCGGCCCGGAGACGGGGTACCCGGACGAGGCCGTGCACGTGCTCGAGTCCGGCGGCGCGCGGTTCGTCTTCCGCGGCCCGGCCCGGGCTAGGACCCGGCTCGGCATGCGGATCGCCGCGCACGGCGACGGGGTCGCGGACCTGGCCCTGGAGGTCAGCTCGGCGGAGGAGGCCTATGACTACGCGGTGGCTCACGGCGCCCGCGGCCTGGAGGCACCGCGCCTGCTTGAGGATGAGTCGGGCAAGGTGGTCGTGGCCGCCATCGCCACCTACGGCGACACCCGGCACACCCTGGTGGAGCGGTGCGGCTATTCGGGCCCGTACCTGCCCGGGTACCTCCCGGCGGCACCGGTCGTCGTCCCGGGCGAGCGCGCCTTCTTCACCGAGATCGACCACTGCGTCGGCAACGTCGAGCTCGGCAAGATGGATGAGTGGGTGGACTTCTACCACCGGGTCATGGGCTTCACCAACATGAAGGAGTTCGTCGGCGACGACATCGCCACCGAGTACTCCGCGCTGATGAGCAAGGTCGTCGCGGACGGCACCCGGACGGTGAAGTTCCCGCTGAACGAGCCCGCGGTGGGCAAGCGCAGGTCACAGATCGACGAGTACCTGGAGTTCTACGGCGGGCCGGGCGTGCAGCACATCGCGCTGGCCACCGACGACATCGTGGCCAGCGTCCGCGCCATGAAGGCGGCCGGGGTGGAGTTCCTGCCGACCCCGGGCAGCTACTACGACACTCTCGGCGACTGGGCCGGCCGGACGCGCGTTCACGTCGACGACCTGCGCGAGCTCGGGATCCTGGCCGACCGGGACGAAGACGGCTACCTGCTGCAGATCTTCACCCAGCCGGTCCAGGACCGGCCGACGGTGTTCTTCGAGCTGATCGAGCGGCACGGCTCGCAGGGCTTCGGCAAGGGCAACTTCAAGGCGCTGTTCGAGGCGATCGAGCGGGAGCAGGCCCGGCGCGGCAATCTCTAGCACGGAAACCTGTACGGGTCAGGCGAAAGCCAGCGCGTAGCCGGCGGCGCGCAGCGCGCCGATCACTTCGGCGCAGTGCTCGGGCCCGCGGGTCTCGACCTGCAGGACCACCTCGACCTCGTCCATGTGCAGCCGCGGGGCTAGCCGCTCGTGGCCGACCTCGAGCACGTTGGCACCGAGGTCGGCCAGATCAGCGAGAAGTTTGGCGAGCGACCCGGGGCGATCGGGCAGCGTGGCGCGGAACGCCAGGTAGCGTCCGGCCGCGGTGAGGCCGTACCGGAGCAGCTTGGACAGCAGCAGCGGGTCGATGTTGCCGCCGGAGAGCACCACCACCACCGGCGGGACGAAGGCGCGCGGGTGCTCAAGCAGGGCGGCCACGCCGGCCGCCCCGGCGGGCTCCACCACCTGCTTGGCCCGCTCGAGGCACAGCAGCAGACCGCGGGACAGGCTTTCCTCCGAGACCGTCACCACCCGCCCGGCATAGCCGGACATGATGCCGAACGGGATGTCGCCCGGGCAGCTGACCGCGATGCCGTCCGCCATGGTGGGGCTGGCCTGCACCGCCACCGGATGCCCGGCCGCCAGCGAGCCCGGGTACGGCGCCACCGCCTCCGCCTGCACCCCGACCACGTTGATCTCCGGGTCGAGGCTCTTGATCGCCACCGTGACGCCGGCCACGAGCCCGCCGCCGCCCACCGGCACCACGACCGTGCGCACCTGCGGGCACTGCTCGATGATCTCGAAGCCGATCGTGCCCTGGCCGGCCACGATGTCCGGGTGGTCATAGGGGTGGATGAACACGGCGCCGGTCCTCTTCGCGAAGGCCAGGGCCTCCTCTAGGGCGTCCTCCACGCAGTTGCCGTGCAGGATGACCTCCGCCCCGTAGTCACGCGTCGCCTGCACCTTGGGCAGCGGGGCGCCCTCGGGCATGACCACGGTGGCCGCGCAGCCGAGCAGCCCGGCCGCGAACGCGACCCCTTGGGCATGGTTACCCGCGCTGGCCGCGACGACGCCACGGGCCCGTTCGGCATCGGACAGCCTGGCGATCCTGAAGTAGGCGCCGCGCACCTTGAACGACCCGGTTCGCTGCAGGTTCTCAGCCTTGAGGTAGACCGGCCCGCCCACGGCCGCAGACAATACCCGCGAGTGAAGCACAGGCGTGTCTGAGATCACATCGTGGATCAGCTTGCGGGCAGCGGCCACGTCATCGGAGCTAACCGCGCCATGTGTAGTTGCCACGGGAAGAAGTGTGCCACCCATTCGCGGGCCGGGGGCCCGCACCGGAACCGCGGCAGATGCGTAGACGTGCGATCACGACATACTGTCGAATGGTGCAGCAACACACCCAGCATCACCACGAAAGCCAGCCGCCCGCCGCCGCTACCGTCGGCGAACTACGCGCGGGCGGTCACGTATACCGCGGCGTCAAGGCAGAGATCCGGGAGAACCTGCTCGCCATGATGCGGGCCGGACAGGATCCGTTCCCCGGCATCGTGGGGTTCGGCCAGACCGTCCTGCCCCACCTCGAGCGCGCCTTGATCGCCGGGCACGACATCATCCTGCTCGGCGAACGCGGCCAGGGTAAGACCCGGCTGATCCGGACCCTGGCCGGGCTGCTCGATGAATGGACCCCGGCCGTCGAGGGCTGCGAGATCAACGACCATCCCTACCATCCGGCCTGCGCGCGGTGCCGTCGGCTCGCCGCCGAACTGGGTGACGACCTGCCGGTCACCTGGCGGCCTGCCAGCGAGAGGTACGGCGAGAAACTCGCCACCCCGGACACCAGCGTCGGCGACCTGATCGGCGACATCGACCCGGTCAAGGTGGCCGAAGGCCGCACCCTGGGTGACCCCGAGACCATCCACTTCGGGCTGGTGCCGAGGACCAACCGGGGCATCTTCTCCCTGAACGAGCTGCCTGACCTCGCCGAGCGGATCCAGGTGTCCCTGCTGAACGTGCTGGAGGAGCGCGACATCGGCATCCGTGGCTACGCGCTCAGGCTGCCGCTCGACCTGCTCCTCGTGGCCAGCGCGAACCCGGAGGACTACACCAACCGGGGACGGATCATCACGCCGCTCAAGGACCGGTTCGGCGCGGAGATCCGTACCCACTACCCGCTGTCCCTGGCCGACGAGCTGACCCTGATCGAGCAGGAAGCCGACATCTCGGCCGCCGCGGAGCTTCCGGACCACCTGGTGGAAGTGATCGCCAGGTTCACCCGGGGGGTCCGCGAGTCGTCCGCCGTCGACGCGCGCTCCGGGGTCTCCGCGCGGTTCGCCATCGCCGCGGCGGAAAGCGTGGCGGCGTCGGCCGTGCGCCGGTCGGCCCTGGCCGGGTCGCCGTCGGAGGCGCCGGTCGCCCGGGTATGCGACCTGCCCGCCGTGGTCAGCACGCTGCGCGGCAAGGTCGAGTTCGAGGTCAGCGAGGAAGGCCGGGAAGAGGAAGTGCTCGGCGCGATGCTGCGCCGGGCGATCGCCGACACGTTCCGGTCCAGGCTGGGCGGTGTGGACCTTTCCGGGCTGCTCGCCAAGTTCGAGGACGGCGGCACCGTCGAGTCGGGTGAGCTCGTGCCCGCCACTGACCTGCTCCAACGGATCGGCGACGTCCCCGGACTGGCCAAGATCATGGCCAGGCTGGGCATGGACGGCAGCGAGTCCTTCGGGCAGGCGGCAGCCGCGCTGGAGTTCGCCCTGGAAGGCCTGTACTTGTTGCGGCGGCTGTCCAAGGACACCGAAGGCGGCACCAGCGTGTACGGGACCTAACGTGGCGAACTACCGGTACGGCCGTTATGTCTACGGGCCAGACCCGCTCGCGCTCCCCTTTGACGTGCGGGGCGCCGTCGACGAGATGGGCGACGCGATACTGGCGGGGGCCGATCCGGCCGACGCGCTGCGGGACCTGCTGCGAAGGGGCCTGGGGGACCGTACGGGCCGCCGCGGCCTCGATGACATGCTGCGGCGGGTGCGGGAGCGGCAGCGGGAGATCCGCGGCAGCGGGCGCCTCGACGGCATACTCGAGCAGGCCCGCGCCCTGCTTGACACCGCCGTCGGCCAGGAGCGCGCCGAGCTGTTCCCCGACCCGAGCGACGAGGCCAGGCTGCGCGAAGCGGACCTCGACGGGCTGCCGGCCGACACGGCCCAGGCCATCCGGCAGCTGTCCGACTACGACTGGCGGTCGCCCGCCGCCCGCCAGACCTTCGAGCAGCTCAAGGAGCTGCTGCGCAGCGAGGTGCTCGACAGCCAGTTCCGCGGCATGCGACAGGTCATGAGCAATCCCGATCCGCAGGCGATGCAGCGGGTCAAGGACATGCTGGGCGACCTGAACGAGATGCTGGCCGCGGACGCACGCGGTGAGCACACTCAGGCCGATTTCGATCGCTTCATGGAGCGTCACGGCGACCTGTTCCCCGACCAGCCGCAAAACCTCGAGGAGCTAGTGGACTCGCTGGTCAGCCGGATGGCCGCGGCGGAACGCCTGCTGCGCTCGCTCAGCGACGAACAGCGCGAGGAGCTCGCCGGGCTGATGGCCAGCGCGCTCGACGACGCCGGGCTGGCGGCCGAGATGGCCAGGCTCGCCGACGCGCTCAGGGCCAGGCGCCCGGACCTCGACCGGGCCGCGATGGCCGGCGGCGTCCAGATGTCCGGCGAGGAGCCGCTCGGCCTCGGCGACGCCACCACGGCCCTGGCCGAGCTTGCCGACCTGGCCGAGCTGGAAACGGCGCTCGGCCAGGATTACCCGGGCGCGAGCCTGGATGACATCGACGAGGAAGCCGTCCGGCGGGCCTTCGGCCGGCAGGCCGTGGACGACGTCGAGGCCCTGCGCCGCATCGAGCGTGAGCTGGAGCGGCAGGGTTACCTGACGCGTAACGCCGGGCAACTCGAGCTCTCTCCCAAGGCCGTGCGCAGGCTCGGCGACACGGCGCTGCGCCGGATCTTCGCCAACCTGAACTACGGCCGGTCCGGCGACCATGACCTGCGGGACGCCGGCCAGGCGGGTGAGCTCACCGGCACCACCCGCCCCTGGGAGTTCGGCGACGAGCAGCCGCTCGACGTCTCGGCCACCGTGCGCAACGCCGTGCTGCGCGGCGGCCGCCCAGAACCTGGCCGCCCGATCAAGCTGGCGGCGCGCGACTTCGAGGTGGCCGAGACCGAGCGGCGCAGCGCCGCGGTCGTGTCCCTGCTTGTCGACCTGTCCTACTCGATGCAGCTGCGCGGGACGTGGGCGGCGGCCAAGCAGACGGCGCTCGCGCTGCATGCGCTGCTGCGCAGCAAGTTCCCCCAGGACGCCGTCCAGGTCGTCGGCTTCTCCAACTACGCGCGCGAGCTGCACGAGACTGAGCTCGCCGGGCTCGGCTGGGACATGGTGCAGGGCACCAACCTGCACCACGCGCTGCTGCTGGCCGGGCGCCACATCGACAGGCACCCAGAGCACGAGCCCGTCGTCCTGATCGTGACCGACGGCGAACCCACGGCTCACCTGCAGCGTGACGGGCGATCCTGGTTCGACTGGCCGCCGTCTCCCGAGACGGTCGAACTCACGCTCGCGGAAGTGGATAAAATGACCCGCCGGCATGCCGCGCTCAATATTTTCATGCTGGCGGACGATGCCAGGCTCAGCGCGTTCGTTGACAATGTAGCGAGGAGGAACGGCGGACGCGTGCTGCAGGCGGCGCCCGAACGTCTCGGTGAGTATGTCATCCGTGACTTCCTACGCACCCGCGGCGTCAGTCGAAGGTAGATTTTCCTAGTCGGCTGAGGACCCTCGGCTCGCTGCGGTCGGTCGGCACTGCCGGGCGGCCGTGACTGGCCGGCATCTAACACAGCTTTACCGCATGCCTGCACAAGGAGGAATTGTGAGTTCTACCAGCGGATCAGTCGAGAGGTCGTCGGGCCGGACGATTCTCGCGGTGATTCTGGGCGTCATCGCCCTGATTTTCATCGTGGTCGCCATCATCTACCTGGCCGAGCCGGCCAAGTCGCTGCCCAGCTTCATTCCCGGACACATCACGGGTTCGAGCGGGCACCACCCGCTGAGGGCAGCGGCTCGTTCGTCATCGGCATCATCTTCGCGGTCGGGGCCTGGTTCGCCCTCGCGTACAAGCCGAAGCCGCAGGCCGCGGCGCAGAACAGCCAGGAAAGCTCGCCCGCCGGGCGGAGCTGACCTACGGCCCGCAGGTTAGCGCCCGCGGCCCGCCGAGGCGGGGCGCGGGCGCTTGTTTTTGCTGTCTTACCGTGCCGTCTTATAGGGCCTGGCGCAGGTCATCGAGCAGGTCGTCGCAGTCCTCGATGCCGACAGAGAGCCTGATCAGGTCGCCGGGGACTTCGAGAGCCGACCCGGTGACCGACGCGTGCGTCATCCGTGCCGGATGCTCGATCAGCGACTCCACGCCGCCGAGCGACTCGCCCAGAGTGAACAGGCGGGTTCGGCCGCACGTTCGCACGGCGGCTTCCTCGCCCGCCAGCACCCGGAACGACACCATCCCGCCGAACGCCCGCATCTGTTCCTGCGCGGTCTTGTGGCCGGGATGCGAGGGCAACCCCGGGTAGTAGACCTCGGCGACCGCCGGGTGCTCGGCCAGCATCTGCGCGACTCGCATCGCGTTCCGGCAGTGCCGGTCCATCCGGGCGGCCAGTGTCTTGATGCCGCGCAGGGTCAGCCACGAGTCGAACGGGCCGGCCACACCGCCGGTGGCGTTCTGGGTGAAGGCAAGCCGCTGGGCGAGCTCGTCGTCGGCGACGACCAGGGCCCCGCCGATCACGTCGGAATGTCCCCCCAGGTACTTGGTCGTCGAGTGCACCACCGCGTCGGCGCCCAGCGCGAGCGGCTGCTGCAGGTACGGCGACGCGAACGTGTTGTCCACCACGAGCAGCGCTCCGGCCTCGTGCGCCGCCCGGGCCAGGGCGCGGATATCGGCGATGTTCAGCAGCGGATTCGTCGGCGTCTCGACCCAGACCATCCGGACCGTCCTGGCGGCGAGCTGCTCGCGGACGGCCGCCAGGTCCGAGATCGGGACGATGTCGTGGCTCAGTCCCCAGCCGGCGAAGACCCGGGCGAACAGCCGGTACGTCCCGCCGTACGCGTCGTCCGGGACGAGCACGTGATCGCCGGGCGAGCAGACCGTCCTGATCAGGCAGTCCTCTGCCGCCAGGCCGGAGGCGAAGGCGAGCGCCGCCGGACCCGCCTCGAGCGCGGCCAGGCACTGCTCGAGCGCCGTCCTGGTCGGGTTGGCCGACCGCGAGTACTCATAGCCGCCGCGCAGCCCGCCGACCCCGTCCTGCTTGTACGTGGACACCTGGTAGATGGGCGGCACGACCGCCCCGGTGACCGGGTCGGGCTCCTGGCCCGCGTGAATGGCCAGGGTCTCGAAGCCGTCCTTACTGGTCAAAAGCCTGCCTCCGTAGTGTCAGGTATTCGCGGCGAGGAAGGTCAGCACGTCCTGCCGGGTGAGCAGCCCGGTAGGCTTGCCGTTCACGTGCACCACCGCCGCCCCGGCCTTCTCGAGCGCGAGGACCGCCCGGGAGACCGGCTCGCCCAGGCCGACGGTCGGCAGCGGCGGTGACATGTGCGCGGCCGAGGGGATCGGACGGCTTCGGCCCGGCCGGCCACCAGGGCATCGAGCAGGTCGCGCTCCACGACGGACCCGACCACCTCGGCGGCCATCACCGGCGGCTCTTCCTTCACCACCGGCAGCTGGGATACGTCGTACTCACGCAGCAGCGCGATGGCCGCGCCGACGTTCTCTTCGGGGTGCACGTGGACGAACTCGGGCAGGCTGCGCTCCTTGCTGGCCAGCACGTCGGCGACCAGCGGCTCCGAGGTCTGGGCCGACAGGAAACCGTAGTCGGCCATCCACTCGTCGTTGAAGATCTTCGACAGGTAGCCCCGGCCGCCGTCGGGCAGCAGCACCACGATCACCGCGTCCGGCCCGACCCGTTGAGCCGCCTCGGCCACCCGCAGCGCGGCCGCCACCGCCAGCCCGGACGAGCCGCCGGTCAGCAGCGCCTCCTCGCGCGCCAGCCGCCTGGTCATGCCGAACGACTCAGCGTCGCTGATCGCGATGATCTCATCGCATACCGACGGGTCGTAGGTCGCCGGCCAGATGTCCTCGCCTACGCCCTCGACCAGGTACGGGCGCCCGGATCCGCCCGAGTAGACCGAGCCTTCCGGATCGGCGCCGATCACCCGCACCGCGCCGACCGAGACCTCTTTCAGGTAGCGTCCGGCGCCCGTGATGGTGCCTCCGGTGCCGATTCCGGCGACGAAGTGGGTCACCGTCCCGTCCGTCTGCGCCCAGATCTCCGGGCCGGTGGTGTCGTGGTGCGAGGCGGGGTTCTCCGGGTTGGCGTACTGGTCGGGCTGCCAGCCGCCCGGTATCTCGGCGGCCATCCGGCGGGCGACGCTGTAATAGGAGTCCGGGTGATCGGGCGCGACCGTGCCGGGACACACCACCACCTCGGCGCCGTACGCGCGCAGCACGCCGATCTTGTCCTGGCCCACCTTGTCCGGGCAGACGAAGACGCACCGGTAGCCGCGCTCCGCCGCGACGATCGCGAGCCCTACTCCGGTGTTGCCCGAGGTGGGCTCCACGATCGTGCCGCCCGGCTTCAGATCTCCGCTCGCCTCGGCCGCCGCCACCATCCGCAACGCGATGCGGTCCTTGACCGACCCGCCCGGATTGAAATACTCCACCTTCGCGAGCACGGTGGCCCCTGGGATTCCCCGGGTCACCGAGCGCAGCCGGACCAGCGGGGTGTTCCCCACCAGCCCGCTTAGTGAGTCATACACCTGCATGGTTGTTCCTCATGATGGCCACCCGGGTCTGCGAGACATAATCTGGATGCACCCTATGCGAGGAGGCCGGGACCATGCCCGAAGCAGTGATCGTCGCCACCGCGCGGTCGCCCATTGGCCGTGCAGGCAAAGGCTCGCTCGCGAGCATCCGCCCGGACGACCTGACCGCGCAGATCGTGACGGCGGCGCTGGCGAAGGTGCCGCAGCTCGATCCGGCCGACGCGAGCGACCTGATGCTCGGCTGCGGGCTGCCCGGCGGCGAGCAGGGATTCAATATGGCCCGCGTGGTGGCGGTACTGCTCGGACACGATCACCTGCCTGGCACCACCGTCAACCGGTACTGCTCGTCGTCCCTGCAGACCATCCGGATGGCCTTCCACGCCATCAAGGCCGGCGAGGGGGACGTGTACATCTCGGCCGGAGTGGAGTGCGTGAGCCGGTTCGGCAAGGGAAGCAGCGACTCATGGCCCGACACGCAGAACTCGGCCTTCTCCGATGCGCGGCGGCGTACCGAGCGGATCGCCGCCGGCGAGGCCGGGCCATGGCATGATCCGCGCGAGGACGGGCTCATGCCCGACATCTACGTCGCGATGGGCCAGACCGCGGAAAACGTCGCCGAGCTGCGCGGTATCACCCGCGTAGCGCAGGACGAGTTCAGCGTGCGCTCGCAGAACCTGGCGGAGAAGGCCATCGCCAACGGCTTCTGGCAGCGGGAGATAACCCCGGTCACCCTGCCGGACGGCTCCGTGGTGGCGGCCGACGACGGTCCCCGGCCGGGAACCACGATCGAGAAGGTCGCCGCGCTTAAGCCGGTCTTCCGCCCCGACGGCACGGTGACCGCGGGGAACTGCTGCCCGCTCAACGACGGGGCCGCGGCGGTCGTCGTGATGAGCGACATCAAGGCGGCCGAGCTCGGCATCACGCCGCTCGCGCGCATCGTGTCTTCGGGGGTGACCGCGCTGTCTCCCGAGATCATGGGCCTGGGACCGGTAGAGGCGTCACGGCAGGCGCTCGCGCGGGCCGGGATGGCCATCGACGACATCGACCTAGTGGAGATCAACGAGGCGTTCGCGGCTCAGGTCATACCGTCCTATACCGATCTCGGCGTGGACCTGGCCAAGCTCAACGTGAACGGCGGCGCCATCGCGGTCGGGCACCCGTTCGGCATGACCGGGGCGCGCATTGCCACCACGCTGCTGAACAGCCTGCAGTTCCACGACGCGACTGTGGGGCTCGAGACCATGTGCGTGGGCGGCGGCCAGGGCATGGCGATGATCTTCGAGCGGCTTAGCTGAACATTTGGTTGCTAGCAGGGGGTTGCCAGGCGGCTTTTAATGAGGCACTCTCAGCACAAGAGGAGCTTCCATGGAGGTGCCCGTTGTCGCTGATCCACTCACCGAATCTGCACAGTAGTCTCATCGCACGCATTCCGGTCGTTACCGGCCGCGACCTCGCTGAGTGGTTTCACCGCCTCGAATCTGGCCCCGCGTTCCTGCGCCGCGAAGAGCGCGCGCACTGGCTAGCCGACGACGCCGGCATCTCCTGCGGCTATGCCTATGCCATCGTGCACGAATACGAGATGCGCAGACGCCTGCGCCTCAACGGAGCGTAGCTAGCACACCAGCCACGCGGCCCCCGGTGTCCCGTCCCGGCGGGGTGCCGTGTGGCTTCGTGCCGTCCGGGTGAACCGACCTCGTTCGGCCAAAGGTCGGCGCGGCCGTGCGGCACGTCCTCGTACGGGCCCGTACGGGCCCGTACGGGCCATACAGGGGGCCCCAGGGGCTCACGATGTCACCTGACTTCTAACGCCATACTGGCGTTCTGGCGGACCATTGCCCATGGTATACAGAGAAAGAAAATATCGGGATTTAGCGGCACAAATCTTACGAAATGGGCATAGCAAACGTTTGCAAGCCCGGCCTTTGCTGAGCCTAGGGGTTATTGTTTCCGCTGAGGCTGTATTGGCAATTGAGAGTTGCCCAACGCGGCCAATGAGTGCCCCCGGTCGGAGTCGAACCGACACTGGGGACCCTTTTAGGGGGCCGGCCTCTTCCCTTGGGCTACGGGGGCGGATTCATAATACCGCCCGCGCAATTGCCTAACCGAGGAGTAGCGAAGACCTCTTCCATTTTTTTGCTTAGCCGGCCGCCGTTTCTTGCATACAAATGCAGAGCGTAATAGTTACAAGATCGACATTAGCGCTAAGTAACCAGGCCTTCGGTTTCCGGGTAGGCATAGTCACGAGCGAGGGTGAAAATGGCGTCGAGCATTGCCGGAGTGACGCGGCCGGTGAACGTGTTCTGCTGACTTGGGTGGTAACAGCCGATGAGCGTCACTTCGTCCCCTGCCTGCGGGTTCTTCAGCCGCACCTCGGCGCCGTGACCGAACGCCTGCCGCGGCCGCGGGAGCGCGAATCCGTATTGGCCGAGCACCGGCCATATCGCCTGCCAGGCAAATCCGCCCAAGCAAACGATAACCCGCAGTTCAGCGGCTACTAGACGGAGTTCGGCGGCGAGCCATGGCGCGCACGCGTCCCGTTCTGCCGGTTCGGGCTTATTGTCTGGCGGGGCACAGCGGACCGCCGCCACCATCCGGGCGTCCACTAGGCGCTGACCGTCGCCCATCGCCACGCTGGTCGGCTTTTCCGCCCAGCCGCACCGGTACAGCGATGCGAAAAGGAAATCCCCGCTGCGATCACCAGTGAAGATCCGGCCGGTACGGTTCCCCCCGTGTGCCGCAGGCGCGAGGCCAACGATCAGCAGTCGCGGCCGCGCCGATCCCCAGCCGGGAATGGGGCGGCCCCAATACCGCTCATCGCGGAACGAACGACGGCGCACGACGGCTATCTCCTCACGCCAGGCCACCAGCCGCGGGCAAGCGCGGCATACCGACTGACGCGCAACAAGCTCATCGAGCGTGACCGCCCCGGCGGCTAGGTCCGCTACTTCCGCCGCGTTGCTCGCGACCGGCGTATCCGGCCCGGCGGGATCGTCAGGCCAGCCGCCCGGCGGAACCAGCGGACCTGGGGTGCCCTCTGCGGTGGCCACCGAAGCCTCAGCCGCGCGAGTCCCCGGCCAGCGACCAGGCCATCCCGTCCAGGATGTCGTGCTCGCTCACCAGTACCTCGCCGAAGCCGAACCGTTCCATAAGCCGGTCAAGCACGAGTGCGCCGCCGCCGATCACATCGACCCGCCCCGGGTGCATGACGCCGATGGCGGCGCGGGCGGTCCGGGTCTGAGCCAGCAGGCCACGGGTGACGGCGTGCACGTCGGCCGCGGACACGCGAGCGTGGTGGATCCTGGCGGCGTCATAGGCGGGCAGTCCCATCGCGATGGCCGCGACCGTGGTGACCGAGCCTGCCAGCCCGATCAGCGTCCTGGCCTGCCCTACCGGCACGGTGGCGGCCACCGTGTCCAGGGCCGCGTCGATGTCGGAGATGGCCGCCGCCACCTGCTGGCCGGTCGGCGGGTCACCGTGCAGATGCCGCTCGGTCATCCTGACGCAGCCGACGTCAACCGAGATGGCGGAGTTTGGGCCGAGCACGAATTCGGTCGAGCCGCCGCCGATGTCGGTGACGAGGAACGGCCCGCCGTCGGGTCCGGCGGCGAGTTCCGCGGTCGCCCCGGTGAACGACAGCACCGCCTCCTCGGCTCCGGTGAGGACCTCTGGCGCGACGCCGAGCACCTCCTTGACCAGGCGGACGAACTCGGCCGCGTTATCGGCGTCCCGGGTGGCGCTGGTCGCCACCATGCGCACCGCCTGCGCACCCGAACGGGCGATGATGTCCGCGTATTCGCGGAGCACGGCGATGGTCCGCGCGAGCGCCTCAGGCGCCAGTCGCCCGGTCTTGTCCACCCCCTGCCCGAGCCGGACGATCTCCATCCGGCGGGCTACGTCGGCCAGTTCGGCGCGGCCGGGATCTACGTCGGCCAGCAGCAGCCGCAGCGAGTTGGTCCCGCAGTCCACGACGGCGACCCGGCGGGTCATCGGGCGCCCCGGCAAACGCACGGCCCCAGCAGCCACCATTCGCCCACGGCGTCCAGCGCCTCCCGGCCGAACGGGTTCACGCCGTCCGCGGCGAGTTCGTGAGCGACCAGCGCATGCAGGCACTTTACCCGCTCGGGCATTCCCCCGGCCGACGCAGTACCGGGCGGCAGCGGCTCGACTCCCGCGGTTCGCGCGGCCTGCTCCCGTCGCGCGAGGTAGTCGCGGTGCGCGGATTCATAGCGGTCCCGCAGCTCGTCGTCGGCCAGCCTCGCGGTCATGTCCCGCATCATCCCGGCGGCCTCCAGCTTGCTTACGGCCGCGACCGCCCGCGGGCAGGTCAGATAGTAGAGCGTGGGAAACGGGCTGCCGTCGGGCAGCCTCGGCGCCGTCTGGGCGACATCGGGGAGCCCGCATGGGCACCGGTGCGCCACGGCGAGCAGCCCTCGCGGCGGGCGGCCGAGCTGGACGGCGATGACCGCCTCGTCCTGCGCTGCTGTCACTTCCCCAGGCTCTTCGGGTTCGTTGGGGTTCCCGGGTTCGCGTCCGCCTGCTGGACTGATCGCCATAGCTTGTCGTACCAGGGCGCTGGCCCCGGCCGGGGCGAATGGGCCGTGCTGATCAGCGGCTGGCCACCCTCGACGATATAGCACTGCGTGCCGGGGAAGCACATGTCGAGCTCCTGCCGGGCCAGCTGCTCGATGTAGGCCGGGCTGGAGAGCTTGGCTTGCTGCGCTTCCAGGCTCTTCACCTGGGCCAGCATGACCTGCTGTTGCGCTACCAGCGAATCGATCTGCCGGCGCTGAGTCACGTACTCACGAACCGGGTACGCGAGGCTCAGCGCGATCGCGCAGATCACCACCGCAAGAACCGCAGCCCGGCCGGTCAGCCGGGTTGCCCGGGGAGCGGCGGCGGGCGGCGACATTAGCCGACGGAAGTCCGCGCCGCGAAGCGCGGGTAAGCACCCGCCCCTGCGTAGGTCGCCGCATCGCCGAGCAGTTCCTCGATCCTGAGCAACTGGTTGTACTTCGCGACACGCTCACCGCGAGCAGGCGCGCCGGTCTTGATCTGGCCGCAGTTGGTGGCGACCGCCAGATCCGAGATGGTGGTGTCGTCGGTCTCGCCGGAACGGTGGCTGATCACGCAGCTGAACCCGGCGCGATGGGCCAAGCTCACCGCGTCCAGGGTCTCGCTCACCGAGCCGATCTGGTTCAGCTTGACCAGCAGGGAGTTCGCCGAGCGCTCGGCGATGCCGCGGCGGATCCGTTCCGGGTTGGTGACGAACAGGTCATCGCCGACCACCTGGACGCGATCCCCGATGCTGGCCGTGAGCTCCTGCCAGCCCGGCCAGTCCTCCTCGGCCAGCGGGTCCTCGAGCGACACGAGGGGATAGGCGCCGACCCACTCCGCGTAGATAGCCGCCATCTCCGCCGAGGTCTGCGGCTTCCCCTCGAAGCTGTACGCGCCGTCGGCGTAGAACTCCGATGCGGCCGCGTCGATGGCCAGCGCGATGTCCTGGCCGGGAGTGAATCCCGCCTTGCCGATCGCCTCGACGATCAGGTCCAGCGCCGCCCGGTTGTGCTCCAGGTCAGGAGCGAAGCCCCCCTCGTCGCCGATGCCGGTGGACATGCCGCGCTGCTTGATCACCGACTTCAGCGCGTGGTAGACCTCAGCCCCCCAGCGCAGCGCGTCGGCGAAGGTCGCCGCGCCGAGCGGGGTGATCATGAACTCCTGGATGTCGACGTTGTTGTCCGCGTGCGCGCCGCCGTTCAGGATGTTCATCATCGGGACGGGCAGCACGTGCGCGTTCGGCCCGCCCAGGTAACGGAACAGCGGAAGGCCACTGGAGCCCGCGGCGGCCCGGGCGACGGCCATGCTGACGCCCACGATGGCGTTCGCGCCGAGCCTGGACTTGTCCGGCGTCCCGTCGAGGTCGATAAGCGCCTGGTCCACCAGGCGCTGGTCGTCAGCCTCCTGGCCGAGCAGTTCCAGCTGGATCTCATCGATGACCCCCTGAACCGCCCGGGTCACACCCTTGCCGCCGTATTCCGCGCCGCCGTCCCTGAGCTCGACCGCCTCGAACGCGCCCGTTGAAGCGCCGCTCGGTACCCCCGCGCGCGCCGACGTCCCGTCGTCCAGCGTTACCTCGACCTCGAGGGTCGGGTTACCCCGGGAATCCAGGATCTGCCT
>CAVYNE010000046.1:0-182882 GCA_963769715.1 uncultured Actinomycetes bacterium | reverse complement strand
CTCGGCCGCGGCCACCTCGACCGCCTCGAGCTCGCCATGCCTGCCGAAACGCAGGCCCTTTGATTCCGGCCCGAAGCGGATCGGCTCCCCGTGCTCGAGCTTGATCAGCCGCTCGCCGGTCGCGCCGGCCTCCTTGAGCGGAGCGAACGCGTCGTCGTTGAAAATGGGGCAGTTCTGGTAGATCTCGATGAACGCGGCGCCCTGGTGGTCGGCAGCGGCGCGCAGCACCGAGGTCAGGTGCCTGCGGTCGGAGTCGATCGTCCTGGCCACGAAGCTGGCGTCCGCGCCGAGCGCCAGCGACACCGGGTTGAACGGGTGGTCCAGCGAGCCGAACGGCGTGGACTTGGTGACCTTGCCCCGCTCGGAGGTCGGCGAGTACTGGCCCTTGGTCAGCCCGTAGATCCTGTTGTTGAACAGCAGGATCTTGATGTTGACGTTGCGGCGCAGCGCGTGGATCAGGTGGTTGCCGCCGATGGACAGCGCGTCGCCGTCACCGGTGATGACCCAGACCGACAGGTCAGGGCGGGAGATCGCGAGCCCGGTGGCGATGGCCGGGGCGCGGCCGTGGATGGAATGCATCCCGTAGCTGTCCACGTAGTAGGGCAGCCGCGAGGAGCAGCCGATCCCGGAGATGACGACGATGTTCTCCCGCGGCACCTCGAGCTCGGGCAGGAACGCCTGGAAGGCGGCCAGGATGGCGTAGTCCCCGCAGCCGGGGCACCAACGAACCTCCTGGTCGGATTTAAAATCTTTGGCCGCCGAACGGGTGGCGGCTCGCGGCACCAGGGTCAGCGACGCCAGCCGGTGCCCTTCGCCGTGGGCGGCATCAGCCCCGCCGTGGCCGTTCGTCTCAGGCATGCCCGATCACATCCTCTATGACACCAGCGAGTTCGGCCGCCCGGAAGGGCAGGCCGCGGACCTGGTTGTAGGAGATCACGTCGACCAGGAACCGGCCGCGCAGCACCAGCGCGAGCTGGCCCAGGTTGATTTCCGGCACCAGGACCTGGTCGTAGCGACGGAGCACGTCCGCGAGGTTCGGCGGGAACGGGTTGAGGTGACGCAGGTGGACCTGAGCGACACTGTGCCCGGCGTTTCGGACCCGCCGGACGGCGGCACCGATGGAGCCGAAGGTGGACCCCCAGCCCAGCACCAGGACGCGGGCAGCGCCGTCAGGGTCGTCGACCTCGACCGGCGCCAGGTCGGCCGCGATCCCGTCGATCTTGGCCTGGCGCAGCCGGACCATGCGGTCGTGGTTGTCGGGGTCATAGGAGATCGTGCCGGTGATGTCGGCCTTCTCGATGCCGCCGATCCGGTGCTCCAGGCCGGGGGTGCCCGGGATCGCCCAGGGCCGGGCCAGGGTCACCGGGTCCCGCCGGAACGGCTCGAACTCGCCCGGGGATTCGTCGGCCGTGGCGAACGTGAACTCCTGGCTCAGGTCGGGCAGGCTGGCGGTGTCCGGGATACGCCACGGCTCCGAGCCGTTGGCCAGGTACCCGTCGGAGAGCAGGATGACCGGGGTCCGGTACTTGACCGCGATCCTGGCCGCCTCGATCACCGCGTTGAAGCAGTCCGCCGGACTGGCGGCGGCGATGACGGGGACGGGGACTCCCCGTTCCGGCCGAACATCGCCTGCAGCAGGTCGGCCTGCTCGGTCTTCGTGGGCATCCCGGTGGAGGGCCCGGCGCGCTGGATGTCGCAGACGATCAGCGGCAGCTCGACCGATACGGCCAGGCCGACGGTCTCGGCCTTCAGCAGCATGCCGGGTCCGGACGTGGCGGTGACGCTCAGCGAGCCGCCGAAGGAAGCTCCCAGCGCCGCGCCGACGGCGGCGATCTCGTCTTCCGCCTGGAACGTGCGGACCCCGAAGCGCTTGTGCTTGGCCAGCTCGTGCAGGATGTCCGAGGCCGGCGTGATCGGGTAGGAGCCGAGGAACAACGGCAGCCCGGCCAGCTGGGACGCCGCGACCAGCCCGTAGGCCAGGGCCGTGTTGCCGCTGATGTTCCGGTAGGTGCCGGGCTTAAGCGGCGCGGGCTTGACCTCGTACCTGACCGAGAAGGCCTCGGTGGTTTCGCCGAAGTTCCAGCCGGCTCCGAAGGCGGCCACGTTCGCCGCCATGATCTCCGGCTTGCTGGCGAACTTGGCCTTGAGGAAGGACAGGGTGCCGTCGGCGGGCCTGTCGTACAGCCAGGAGAGCATCCCGAGCGCGAACATGTTCTTCGCCCGCTCGGCGTCCTTCCTGGTGATATCGAAGGCCTCCAGGGCCTTGACGGTCATCGAGGTGATCGGCACCGCGTGCAGGTTGTACTGCTCGAGCGAGTTGTCCTCAAGAGGGCTGCCCTCGTAGCCGACCTTGGTCAGGTTCCGCTTGGTGAACTCGTCGGTGTTGACGATCAGGTCGCCGCCCCGCGGCAAGTCCTTGATATTGGCCTTCAGGGCGGCGGGGTTCATGGCGATGAGCACGTCCGGCGCGTCACCCGGCGTGAGAATGTCGTGATCGGCGAACTGCAGCTGGAAACTCGATACGCCGGCGAGGGTGCCGGCCGGGGCGCGAATTTCGGCCGGGAAATTCGGCATAGTGGACAGGTCATTGCCGAAGACCGCCGTCTCCTGGGTGAACCTGTCTCCCGCGAGCTGCATGCCGTCACCAGAATCACCCGCGAACCTGATGATGACGTGATCGAGCTTCTGGACCTGCTTGGTCACAGCTGGAAGACCTCCTCCGCACGCCGCGGCCGGGCGCTCACCTGGCACCACCCCACGGCATGGGGCATGAGTTAGGACGGTACAAATATTACGCCGCAACGGGCGCTGGAACGCCTCTACGACCCGTGATATTCCCAGGCCTGTGCTCGGCCCGGCGCCGCCAATGTAGTTTGTGACAGATTCCGGTAAGAATTTCGTCGCCGGGCGTCAGCGCGTGTTCCGCTGTTCCGCGTAACACGCCCCGGCGCCTGGTGCCCCGGCAAGGGACGTGTCACGCGCCTGCGGGAACGTTGTCATCATGCCACTGCCGGGACCCGAGCGTGGCCACTGGGAGGTAGATGGCTGTGCGCGGTTACGCGCTGCGGGCAGCCGAACTGGCTGGCGCGGCCGCCGGGCTGGCGGCATCGGTGGTCCTGCTGATCGCAGGCTGCGCCCTCCTCGGGGTCGCGGCGGCCGGCGCGGGTGGCGCGGTCGTCGCGATCGTGATCGCGGTGGTGCTTATCGTGGCCGTCTTCGCCTGCTGTGACCGCCTGGCGCTGTCCGCGATGCTGGCCCGGCCGGTTAGCGAGGTGGAGCAGCCCACGCTTTACCGCCTGGTGCGGGAGCTGAGCAAGGCCGGACGGCTGCCGGTGCCGCGCCTGTACCTGTCGCCGGCCGACCAGCCGAACTCGTTCGCCGTCGGCCGGGGCCAGCGCACGGCCACCATCTGCTGCACGCAGGGCTTGCTCCGGGTGCTCGACGAGGCCGAGCTGCGCGGCGTGCTCGGGCATGAGCTCGCCCACGTATCCAGCCGCGACATCCTGGCCTCATCGGTGTCCGCGGGCCTGGCGGCCGTCATCACATTCCCGGCCGGCCTGGTCAGGTTCGCCCGACCCGGCGGCTCCGCTCGCCCTGGCCCGGCTGCTGGCCCTGTGGCGGCTGGCCCTGTGGCGGCTGGCCGTGTGGCTGCTGGCCGCGTAGCGGCTGGCTCGGCGGCTCCCGGGCCCGGCTCGGGCCTCGGCCTGCTCGAGACGCTGCTGATGCTGGTGTTCGGTCTGGTCGCCGCGATCGTCGTCCGGCTGGCGGTGACCCGGGAGCGCGAGTACCGGGCCGACGCAGCGGGCGCCCTGCTGTCCGATGATCCGCTGGCCCTGGCGAGCGCCCTGCGCACAATCGACGCCGGGACGGCGGAGCTGGCGCTCGCCCCCGACGGGCGGCGGACCTCGGTCGGCCACCTGATGATCGCCTCCCCGTTCCGCCTCGAGGGCTTCGCCCGGCTGTTCCTGACGCACCCGCCCACCGGCGAGCGGATCCGCCGGCTGGAGGCGCTGGCCGGCTACCGTCGCTGAGGCTCTTCCGGCCCGAGCCGCGTTCGCTTGGGCCGGGATCACCCGGACGGGATGAGTCATCTGCCGGGCAACCCCCTACGCTGCATTTGATGAGCCGATCAGGATCAAGATCGACATCGGGCGCAGGAGGCGGGCCATGAGCGTGGATGAGCTGCCGAGCTGGCGTGAGACGACCGCCAGGCAATCGATCGTAGAGTTCGTCGCCGCCGTGACCGATCCTGACTCGCCGGACTTTGTCCCCGAGCGCGACCGCGTCGCGGTATTCGACAACGACGGCACGTTGTGGACCGAGCGGCCCTTGTACGCGCAGCTGATCTTCGCGCTGGATCGGGCGGCCGAGCTAGGCCATCCCACCAGCCTCGAAGAACTGCACGCGGGCGGCATGGCGGCCCTGATCAAGCTGATAGCGCTGACCCACGCGGGCCTGTCCACCGAGGAATTCAACGCCGTCTGCCGGACCTGGCTGGCCTCGGCCCGGCACCCGCGCTTCGGGCGGCCCTACCCGGAGACGGTGTACCAGCCGATGCTGGAGCTGCTCGGCCTGCTGGACCGCAACGGCTTCTCCTGCTGGATCTTCTCCGGCGGCGGCACCGACTTCATGCGGACCTGGACGGCCGATGGTTACGGCCTGCCCCCGCACCGGGTGATCGGCAGCGTCGGTGAAACCGAGTTCCGCCTCGGCGACAGCGGCCCCGAACTCGTCAAGACCGCCAAACTCGAGATCATCAACGATGGCCCGCAAAAGCCCAGCTCGATCCACCGGCACGTCGGGCAGCGCCCGATCGTGGCCGGCGGGAACACCGACGGCGACCTGGCCATGCTCCAGTGGACCGCAGCCAGCCCATATCGGACCCTGCAGCTGGTCGTCCACCACACCGACGGCGACCGGGAATACGCCTACGACCGCGATCCGATCCTGGGCAGCGGCACCGACCAGATCCTCGCCGCCGCCGCCGAGCACAAGTGGACCGTGATCGACATGGCCGCCGACTGGGCCACCATCCACCCGGATGCCTAGCTGCCGTTGCAGAACGGCACAGGAGTGGCTTAGCGGTAGTTGACGAACTGCAGGGCGAAGTCGAACTCCTTGCCCTTCAGCAGGGCGATGACCGCCTGCAGGTCGTCCTTCTTCTTCGCCGAGACGCGCAGTTCCTCGCCCTGGACCTGAGCCCGGATGCCCTTCGGGCCTTCGTCCCTGATGATCTTGGATATCTTCCTGGCGTTTTCCTGGGTGATGCCTTCCTTGAGGGCCACGCTCATCCGGTACTCCTTGCCGGAAAGCTTGGGGTCGTCCGGGTCCAGGGTCTTGAGTGATACGCCGCGCTTGACCAGCTTGTCCTTGAAGACGTCAAGGACGGCCATCGCGCGCTCTTCGCTGTTGGCGCGGATGTCGACGGCGCGCTCGCCGGACCAGGCGATGGACGCGCCGACGCCGCGGAAGTCGAACCGGGTGCCGATCTCCTTGGCCGCCTGGTTGAGCGCGTTGTCAACTTCCTGGCGGTCAAGCTTGGACACGATGTCAAATGAGGACTCTTGGGATGCCACGGCTCCAGGCTAGACGCGGCAGGGCAGGCCGTCACGCCGAACGCGCCGCGACGCAGGTCTGGTCCTGCTGAAATGCGGCCGGCGTACGGTCCGGTCCCGTCTTGGGCTATCCTTGCGATGCCGCCAGCGCTGGCGGCACACGGCAGGTTGCCCGAGTGGCCAAAGGGAGCGGTCTGTAAAACCGTCGGCTCAGCCTACGTTGGTTCGAACCCAACACCTGCCACCACCTGCGAAAACGGCCCGCTCGCTGCGGAAACGCGGCCCGGCGGGCCGTTTTCTTCTTGTCACGATGTGTATCAGCGTGTGTCACTGCGGGTCGATGCGTAGCAGTGGTTGCGTACATATGGTGTACAGCGTCCGGGCAGAGCGAGCGGTGCGCAAAACCGCTCGCTTTGCCGATCCGCGCCCGTTTTGTCCCCGTTACCCGGGTGCCGGACTGCTCGCCTGACTGGCGTATGCCGCGCATCCCGGTCGGGCGGTTCTCCGCCGTCCTGCTCGCGCCGGGCGGCGGGCTGGCCTTGTTTGTACCCGCGGCCGGGGCGGGCTGCCGGATCGGCCCGCGCCATCTCACCGAGGCTCCACGGAGGGGTGACCGGGTGTGCGCCGCCGCCGGGATGGAAGACTAGCACGGTGCCGTGGCGAGCGGCGCTGTGCCCGGATCTGGATGTCGCGGTGAGCCGCGGCGTCATGCAGCAAAGGTTCCCGGTGTCCCCCGGTCAGGGATTGGATCCGGCGGAGCCGATTATGTACCTGTCGTGGACTGGTGATGGACCTTTCATGTACCTGCCGTATACCTTGCGCGGCGGCCTGGTCCTGACGGTCACCAGCCTGCCCAACGCGCCCAGGGCACCGGGGAGCACCACGGTGGTGATCAGGGCAGCGATGTGCGGACCTCGCGGATCGATCTCCATGCGCGATGCCCTTCCTCGCGATTCCTGAACGGGCGTGGCATGTAACCCTCTATCGAACGGCCGGCCTGGCCGTGATAGTCAACTTATCATACCTGTATAGTAGGAAATCCCCCACGCGCCACCGACGGGCGCATTCGTCCTCGCGCCGGAGGCCGGACTGCGGTGCCGGTACCAACTGCGGGCGCGTGCGATGGGTTACTGGCCGGCGATCTGCTGGGCGATCCTCAGCGCGGAGTCGATGGGTACCACGTACCCGTCGCCGCTCGCCCGCTGCGGACCGGCGGCGATGTTGAGGCCGACGACCTGGCCGGAGAGGTTGAACAGCGGGCCGCCGGTCTCGTCGGCGGGGCGGTCCAGGGAGCTGACCTCCAGCAGCCCGGTCAGCCGCTGGCCGCCGATGGTGGCGGGCATGTTGATCCCGGTGATGCCGCCCGTGCTGAGCAGGAGGCCCTTGCCCGTCCCGCTGCCGCCGGCTGAGGCCACCTGGTTACGGAGGCGGATGTCGGTCGCCGTGCCGATCGTGACCGGCGTGAAGCTAGTGCCGCCTGACAGTTGCAGCAGCGCCAGGTTCACTACCGGGTCAGAGCCGACCAGTCGGGCCGGGTACGTCCGGCCGGACATCGCCAGCCGGGCGGTCAGCGTCCGGGCGCCCTGCAGGCCGCGATAGGAGGCGAGCACGAAGCCGGAGCGGGTGATGATGATGCCCGATCCCAGGGATGCCCCGTGCCCGGACTGGATGCGTACCACGCTCCGGGCGGAGGACTGCAGGATGTTGCCCTGCTGGTCCTGGCCGGCCCCGTTGTTGTCTTCGGTGAACACGGCGTTCCTGGACGGCGGTGAGGGGATCTGCGCCTCCGCGGGGACAGACCCGCGGACCGCGCTGGTCACGCCCAGGCCGATCCCCATCGCGAGCACCGCCGCCGCCACCGGCGCGGCCACCCGGAAACCCCGCTTGCCCCACAGCCCCTCGGCCGCCGCCTTGAGAGCGGCATCCGGTTCCGGCTTTTCCTCGTTCCCGTTCACGATCCTGGCGTCATCGTCCTGCATTCCCGTTCTCTTTCTCGCGGTGCTCCCGGGAAGACACCGTAATACCCCTCCTACCACCAGGCAGGGGAGTCCAGGAGGATTCCCGGCACGGAAGAGAAGGCTGGGGGATTCGTTTCGCAATCCTTACGGATAAGCCTGCCCGGGGCAGGGCCGCGCCTGCCCGTCGGCCCGGGCGCCGGCAGGCCGCGGCTCGCGGGCCGCCGAGCGCTGTTGAGAGCGCTCGGCCGCCATCACTGATCTCACGACGGCGAAGATACGACGTGGCAGGGCCTCTGGCGGGCTGATCAACGAGTACGAGTGGCAGCGTGAAAGCAGTTAATCCACAACGCTGCAGGTCAGGGCTGTGGCACAGGTTTGGAACCCTGGTGCGCCACGAGCGCGGAGAGCGAGGTCGACAGGTAGGAGATCTTGTTCGATGCGGTGCTGCGCGGGAGATGAAGGTTTTGCGGCCCTTCGGCGTCGCCCTGCGGGGGGAGGCGTCAAACCGGCGCATGGTCCCGGTCTGGGCCCGGTAGCGATGGCGACCGGCCGCCTGACGACGTGCGGGCACCTCCCTGCGTATTAAGAGGCGGTCTGGACGAGCTTGATGACGACGATGACGATCGCGAAGGCGATATATGCGCGGAGGGTGAGCAGGCCGATCCAGCGTGCGGCTCCGAGGGAGGGGTGCTGGAGGGTGCCGATCTCTGGCGTGCGCCACGACATGCGGCGTTCCCGCAGGACGGCACGCCATTCGGCGCGGTCCATGCCCGGCGGGCGCCGGTTGCCGCCGGGATCGAGGACGGCCGGGCTGGGGCGGGATGGGCGCAGTCGCCAGATGACCACTGCGGCTGTCAGCCCGAGCGCCGTGCAGGTGATGAAGGCGCTGGCGATCTGCGTCAGCGTGATACCGGGGAAGAAGGTGCTCACGACCGGGGTGAGGGAGAAGGTGGTCACGGCCCAGACCACCAGGCCGCACACCCAGTTGTGCGCCGTGCTGTTGGTCCACGGGCCGAGCACTGGCTTGTCGTTGGCCAGCAGCACGAGGAAGACCAGGGCGGAGGGCAGCAGGATGCCGTTGAGGACCTCGACCCCGTTGATCACGACACCGAGGTGATCGCCCCAGGCGAGCGTGATGACGACGGCCTGGGCTATCAGCACGGCGTACAGCCCGTAGAAGAAGGGGGCCTGCCGGGGCTTGCAGTGCAGGGAGTGCCGCATCCTGCCGGACACATCGCCGAGGGTGTACCCGAGGGTCAGGGCGGTCAGGTTGGCGCCGATCAGCGAGCCGTCGAGCAGCACCAGGGCCAGCACGGCACCGACGCCGTGACCGGCGTGCTGCTGCAGCGCCCTCATCGTGGTGCCCAGGTCTGCGTAGTTGCCGGAGGCGGACGTGTGCGCTAGCCCGAAGGCGGTGGCGGCTATCAGCACGAGCGCGCCGATGACCTCGATGAGCACGCCGATGAGCGTGTCCGTCCGCTCGTAGTTGATCCACCGCGGGGTGATGCGCTTGTCGGCCACGCTGGACTGCTGGAAGAACATCTGCCAGGGCTCGACCGTCGTGCCGGCGACGGCGACGACCAGCAGGAGAATGCCGGCGTTCAGCCCGCCGGGCAGGCTGGGGATGGCGCCGGCCGCGGACGTGGCGACGCTGGCATGGACGAAGAAGGCGACCGGGAACACCGCGAAGTCCAGGGCCACCAGGCCGAGCAGGAAACGTTCCCAGTAGCGGTACGATCCGCCTGCCATCACCGCGAAGAGCAGCACCGCGGACACCAGCACGGCGATCACCGTGGACAGGCCGAAGTAGGTCAGAGCCTGCTCGACGCCGATGAACTCTGCGGAGATCGTGACGGCGTTGATGACGAACAGGTCGCCGACGGCGAAGCAGCCCCAGAACTTGCCGAACCTCGCGAAGATCAGCCTGCCGTGCCCCACCCCGGAGACCGCCCCGAGCCGCAGCACCATCTCCTGGCAGATGAACAGGATCGGGAACAGCAGGACGACGCACCACACCAGCTTCATCCCGTAGTCCTGTCCCATCTGCAGGTAGACCTGGACACCGCCGGCGTCGTTCCCGCCGCCCATGACGATCAGGCCCGGGCCCATGACGACCAGCAGCAGCCGCAGTTTCCGGCGCCAGGACCGCGTCTTGCCTCTCTCGCCCTGACTTACCGTCCCCAGCGCGCCGATAATGTCATCGGCATGCCTCGGGTCAGGTACCCCGGGAACGGCAACTTCACCCGAAGTGTCCTCCCCGACCAGATCCGCATTATCGATAGCCAGCGGATCCTCCTTGGCAGGGATGCAAATCCGGCGGATGCGGCAGGCACGGATAATCGGGTAAGCGAAAACGCGCCATTGCCGGTTAGGGCCTGGTTGGCGCTATGCGGATAGTATCTGTATCGTGGCTGGTCAGGCGGCTGTGACCCGTACCGCAGAAGTCTAACCGCAGAAGTCTAACCGCGAAGCCCTTACCGTCAGAAAGAGTCCTGCCCGGCTTTTCCAGCCGCAACTCCGGAGGTGAACCCGTTCCCATATGATGGGACAATGCATGCGACCGGTACGCCTATGACCTGCTGGTAGTAACAGCTGTTTATCAAGTCCCTTGAACTCGTGATCTCACCCCTGCTATGAAACAGGTGTTTCACCCTTTGGATACGGAAAGGCCGGTGCGGGGATGGTCTTTGCTCCTGGTCCAGCTGCCGGCCTCGCCGTCCAGTGCCCGGGTCACGACATGGCGGCGGCTGCGTGAGGCCGGCGCCGCACGGCTGCTGAACGGGGCATGGATACTCCCCGGTACCGCGGCGCACACGGCGCTCTTCGGCCAGTTGCTGCAGACGGTCCGTGACCGGGGAGGAACCGGCTTCGTGCTCGCCGTTTCCCCGTCGGCGGACACGGACGAGGCCATCGTGCAATGCTTCCGCGCCGACCGCGGACGCGAGTACGACGAATTCAAAGAACAATGCGATGCCTTTCTCGCGGAAATCGCCAAGGAGACCGGGGCGGGAAAATTCATCTTCGCCGAACTCGAGGAAAACGAACAGGACCTGGCTAAGCTGACACGCTGGCAACGGAAGATCAAGTCCCGGGACTTCTTCCCCGATGAGCGCTGGCCGGAATCGGTGGAGGCGATGGACCGCTGCCGAAGGAAACTGCGAGAATTTTCCTGGGCGGTCTATGAGGCAGAGGGCGTACCGCTGCACGCAGGAAACGCGGAGGACGGCGATCCTGACCCGGCTTAGCCGGCCTTCCGCCAGCCCTCGGGGGCTCTTTCCGTCCCGCGCGAATGGCCGCCAGGTGGTGCTTGTACGGTCTCTGGCCGCCGTGTTACTGTCGCGTCCGCGGGACCCCGGACGCTTCCCAGAGCTACAACGGTGACGACTCCACCTCCACGTGACCGATGCGGGGTCCCGCGCGGCTGTCCGGGCACTGGCTGGCCGGACGGGATTTTTCCCAGTGGCGCCGCGGAGAACCGGCCCGGCGCGGTGACGGCTGACCCGGCCGCCTTCTCTGGTGGCGGTACGGCCTTGCGGCCATCCCGTTATGTGCAGCCGGCAGGCGTAATTTATCGTCACGTTATCGGACGCAACACTTGTTGCATCAGCTCTATCGTGAGGTGTTGCACCGTATTTTCTGGTGCAGTGTTGCATCATATTATCTCGTATGGTGTTGCACTATTTTTCTCGTGCGGTGTTGCATACCGCACTGGGTCTTCTGCGTGATTCCCGGGTGAAAGAAATCCGTAATAAATGAAGGGCCGTAAATCTTCGGTAATCACCTTCCCGGCGTGCGGGCAAGGTCTACCGTTTCGTGACGGGAGCACTCAGATCACGAAATATGGAGGTGGATTGCATGCCTACACGGCATCGGTCCGCGTGGCGCCGGCGCTGGCGGAGCAGCCGCGGGCTGCGCGTCGCGGTTCCCATCGCCATTCCGGTCGCGCTGGCCCTGATCCTCGGCGTCGTGATCGCCGTAGCAGGTGGCGGCAGGGCCACGCAGGTCAGCCAGTCGGCGCTGGGCGGCTGCGCCTCGCCGTCCGCATCGGCATCGGCGGGCGCGTCGCCGTCGGCGTCGCCCTGCCCGAGCTCGACAGCCGCGGCGCCCGCCGCGGCAGCGGCCAGCCCGTCGGCGAGTGCAGCAGCTTCGGCGGGTCCCCGGGTGGCAGTGACGCCCGGCACTTTCGCCAACGGCCCGGTCGCCCAGTTCCAGCTGGGAGACGTGGCAACGGTTCCGGTTGACGGCCAGGGTAATGCGATCAACCTGAACCAGACCGCGGCACAGGCGGCGGCGTCGATGAACTGCACGCTCATCGTCCCGGCCAGCCCGCTGACCGCGAAGGGCCTGGCTACGCCCTACCAGCTGGGGGATGGCTGCTCGGAGGCCAACCCCAACCAGGCGGCGTTCGCCGAGGCCACCATCTTGTCGCCGAACGGCCAGGTGCAGGTGTACAACCCGCTGGTCATCACCCAGGGAACCACCCCGGCCGCCGCGCCCGTCGTGCCGGCGGTGCCGCGGGGCGCGCAGGTGATCCTCGACTTCGGGTTCAACGGCACCAACCTGGTGCTCACCGGCCGCGGCGCGATGCAGCGGCAGAGCGGCTGCGTCGATGCCCTCGGCCAGTCGGCGATCGGCCAGGTGTCGGCGTGCAACGCGGTGCCGTTCTACCGGCTGGCCGATCTCCTGATCGCGCGCGGGACCCTGAGGGTGCCCCCCGTGGGCGCGTCGCTGGACGGCCAGCCGTGTGAGGACACGCGGGACTTCGCGCTGATCGACCAGGACCAGTCCGACAACACCTACAGCCAGTACCTGCTGAACGGCAACGGGCAGACGGCCCAGGCCAGCGCGGCGAACAAGGCCGCCATGGGCGGGGCGACGGTCATCGCCAACGGCAGCGACAACGCGCTGCTCGGCCTGTTCGTGGACCCGGCCAACGGCTGCCAGCCGTTCGCCGAGCCCGACGTCACGAACGCGAACGGCTCCTCGTCGTCGCAGGCGCTGAATGAGCTGAGCTCGCGGGTCAATCAGCGAGCGACGATCGCGGTCGACCCGGTCAGCGACGAGATGGTCCTGGTCAACGCCGCGTTCAGCGTGCCGAAGACCAACGTGTACCGCTCCATCGTGGACCAGCCGCTGCTGGCGGCGAACACGAACGCGACCGAGGTGGCGGCCGCCTACTGCATGAATATGGTGAATATCGCCCCGGCCCGCAACCAGCTGGACATGGCCAGGGACGCGAACTTCACCTCGCCGGTCCCGGCGGTCGGCACCAACCTGGCGACGTTCCTGGGCAACCGCCTGTTCATGTCGTTCGCCAACCTGGGCTGCGGCAAGTTCGGCCTGACCAACCCGGTGACCGTCACCCTCGACGGGAACGGGGCCGCTACCGCGGTGACCTACAACCTCACGCGGCAGCAGGCCACGATCCTGGCCGCGGCGGCACGGGGGACTGGCACCGGCCGGCCAGGCCATCATAGCCGGAAGGTCCAGAACCCGTCCGGTATGTAAGAACGCCAGGGATTCGGTCTCGTTAATGGCGTACCTCAGGAAGGCGCTTAAGTCAGGCCCGGGGAAAGCGGGCCTGACTTAAGGCGCCCTGCATTTCCGGGGTTCTTTATGCGCCGGTAATCGCCCGCCCCGCAGAAAGCATCCGCGGCCGGGCATAAAGATGTATTCGGCTGCGAAAAGAAGTCGCGCCCGATACCATCCTGTAATACTTAATGGTGGTCTTTCGGGGATCGCCAGTAGTTACCCGGAGGGAAACATGAGGAGCGGAGGGAGTATGAGGAGCCGGTGGAAGGCTGCTGCGGCTACCGCGGCGGGAGCGGCAGCCACGCTGGCGGCTACCGGCCTGCTCAGCGGATGCGGCACCGCGGGGGCGAGCGTGACGGCCGTGAGCGCCGACACGAGCGTCGAGATGATCGTCGGGAGCCAGGCCAGCACCTTTAACCTCTCTCTCGAGTGCGGGGCGGCGCAGGAGGCCAGGCGGCAGGGCATCAACCTTATCGTGGCCGGCACCCAGGCGTCCGCGGCCGCAGACCAGCTGCCGCTGGTCAGCGGCGTGATCGTGGGCAACCCCGACGCGGTGATCATCGACCCGGTCAGCCCGACTGCCCTCAACCAGTCCCTGTACGTGGCGCAGGAGAACGACACCAAGGTCGTGTTCGTGGATTCGTCCGTAGCCGATAAATTCCTGGGGGCGTCCCGGATCTCATCCGACAATGCCGCCGGGGGCAAGATCGCGGCGGACAACCTCGGGCGGCTGCTCGGCGGCAGGGGCAGCGTGGCCGTTGTCACCGCGCCGGACGGCGGGTCCGCAGCCGCCGGGAGAATCGCGGGTTTCCGGAACGAGATGGCAGCCCGCTACCCCGGCATCACGGTACTGGCCATGCAGGATGATGCCAGCGGGAGCGTCGCGGGTGCCACCAGCCTCGTGACGGGTGACCTCAGCGCGCACCCGGGCCTGGCAGCCGTCCTGAGCATGACCGACACCGCCACCCAGGGCGCGATGGCCGGCATCTCGCAGGCGCACAAGAAGGGCACGGTTAAGCTCGCCACCTTCGACGCCACCCCCCTCCAGATGACCGGCCTGGTTACCGGGGCGATCCAGCTGACGGTAGCCCAGGAACCAGCGGTCGAGGGAGCCGACGCCGTGGACCAGGCGGTAAGCGCGATCGCCGACCGGAAGGTCGTGCCGCAGGTCGCCACGCCGATGATCGCGATCACCCCGCAGAACATGAGCAAGTCCGACATCAAGCCGTATATCTACGACGGGATCTGCTCCTCGTCGCTGCGCGGATACATGACCGCCGGATGACCGGCGCGGCCGTGACAACCAGACAACAGGAGGGAGGCAGCACGTGAATGTCATCGAAAGCCGCGGCCTCGGCAAACGCTACGGGCGCCGCGCGTGGGCCCTGCGGGAATGCTCGCTTGCCATCCCGGCCGGAAGCGTGGTCGCGCTGGTCGGGCCGAACGGAGCGGGCAAGACGACCCTGCTGAACCTGATCGTGGGCCTGATCGAGCCGACCGAGGGCAGCGTGTGCGTGATGGGCGGCGAGCCGTCCGGATCCCCGCGCGCGCTGGACGGCGTCGGGTTCGTGGCGCAGGACGCGCCGCTGTACCAGAACCTGTCCGTCGCCGACACCCTGCACGTGATCGGTAACCTGAACCGGCGCTGGGACCAGCACCGGGCCGAGGCCCGGCTCGCCGAACTCGGTATCCCGGTGAACAGGCGGGTCGGCAGGATGTCCGGCGGGCAGCAGGCCCAGCTCGCGCTCACCCTGGCCCTGGCCCGGCGGCCGAGACTGCTGGTGCTGGACGAGCCGCTGGCCATGCTCGACCCGCTGGCCAGGTTCGATTTCATGGACACCGTGATGACGGCTGCATCGCAGGACGGCCTGTCGGTCGTGCTGTCCTCGCATGTGCTGGCCGAACTGGAGCGGGTCGCCGACTACCTGATCGTGCTCTCACGCGGGCGCCTGCAGGTGGCCGGCACGATCGACAGCCTGCTGGCCGTGCACCGGGTACTGTCCGGGCCTGCCGAGGAGGCCGGGGAACTCGCCGGCCAGCGGCGGGTGGTCCACGTCACCCAGGACGGCAAGCATGCTCACGTCCTGGTCAACACCGGCGGCCAGGCGAGCCCGGTACCGGACGGCTGGCGGGAGCAGCCAGCGAGCCTTGAACAGATGGCCCTGGCCTACCTGCGTGAGCCCGGTGCCTCGGCGCTGCCCGCTGCCGTCAGCACGGCTGAGTCCGCCGAGGTGACGGCATGACCGCGGTGACGGTGACGGCATCCGGTCCGTCAGCAGAGCACACCCGGCCGGTACCATGGCGGAAGCTGGCCTGGGTGGGCTGGCGGCAGCACCGGCTCGCGCTCGGCGGGGCGGCGACGCTGCTCGGCGGGATCAGCATCTGGATGCTGATCACCGGGCTGCAGATGCGCTCGGCACTGAGCAGCTTCGGGCTCAGCAGTTGCACGCCGCTGACCGCCAGTAGCTGCAGCACGCAGATGTCCGTGTTCACCAGCGACTACTATTCCGCAGCGCAGACCATCGTCGGCGTCCTCACGGTCATACCAGTGCTGATCGGCGTGCTCGCCGGCACGCCGGTGGTCGCCAGGGAACTGGAGACCGGCACGTTCCGGCTGTCCTGGACGCAAGGCTGCGGGCGGAGCCGCTGGCTGATCGCCAGGCTCACGCTGCTGGCAATCGCGGTGACCGCCGGGACAGCGGCGGTCAGCGCACTGTACTCCTGGTACTACCAGCCGATGCTCCAGCTAGGCGAGGACAGCCCGCTGGCCCCGCAGATATTCGACCTGAGGGGAGTGGCGTTCGCCGCCTGGACGCTGGCGGCCTTCGCTATCGGCGTGTTCGCCGGCGCGCTCATCCGGCGCGTCATACCGGCCATCGTCGCCGCGATAGCGGCCTGGTCCGGGCTGCTGCTCCTCGCCGTCTACTACCTGCGCGGCCACTACCAGGCGCCGCTGACAGGCACCGGCCTGATCAACTCGATGGGCGGGAACGGGCAAGGGGTTCCCTGGCTGCTCACCCAGTGGTGGACCGCGCCCGGCGGCATCCCGGCCAGCCAGTCAGACATCAACAGCCTCACCACCCAGCTACGCCAGGCAGGCGGCCTGCCGACCACCCAGGCCGTGCAGCAGTGGTTCGCCGAGCAGGGCTACCTCAGGTACTTCACCTACCAGCCCGCAACCCGCTTCTGGCACTTCCAGCTCATCGAGGGCGGCTGGCTGCTCGCACTTTCCCTGCTGCTCGCCGCAGCCACGATCTGGATAATCCGCCACCGCGCCACATAACGCGACCGGGAAAACCGGCGCGGCCGACGATAGACAACGACCGGAGCACCCGGCTTAGGCCAGTGCTTCATGACGGCGGTCGTTCCCGCTTACCGCTGCGGGGCAGTCCCGGATTCGCACCGGGTTCCCTCTTGCGACAACCGCCCTGGCTGAGCGGCTGAACCAGCACAAGGCCAACTGTATCCGGAGCCAGTCTGCCGGACCAGTCCCTGGATGAGCCTGGCGGTTGCCCGGATTGCTGGCCGGGTGGTTCCCGGCAGAGAGGTGGCGAGCCTGCTTAGCGGCTGGCTTGACCACTCCATACGGTGTCGGTTATCCCGGCCGCGTGGTTGGCGTACCGGGCGGCGACGAACAGCATGTCGGCTAGCCGGTTGAGATAGGCGGGCACAGCGGAGACGGTGCCCTCGGCCCCGCTCAGAGTGGCAACTCGCCGTTCAGCGCGGCGGCATACTCCCCTGGCTACGTGTAGTGCGGCTGCGGCGGCAGTACCGCCAGGAAGGATGAAGTTCCGCAGCTCCGGCAGGGTCTGCTCCAACGAGTCGATGGCAGTCTCCAGCTCGGTCACGTCCCTTCGGCGAGCCGGGGAAGGGCGCTGCCGCCGCCCGTGTGATCAGGTGCCATCAATTCGCTGCCGACGATGATGGCAGCGGCGCCCGAGCAGATGGGGCGGTGCCGGGCCCCGGCCGTGGCGCTGAGCCCGGTCCGGGCGTGCCGGGCCAGCGACGGCGCCACGATGTGGAGCGTCCCGTCCCCGCTGACCACCAACCTGACGGCCGGGCCAGATGCCGTCTACGCCGTCGCGGTGGCGCTGTACGCGCTGAACAGCCGCCACGGAACCCGGCTATGGTCCTGTGCCGCCAATGCCATGACCGCCCCGCTCCTGGCCGGCGGCGTCATCTACGTGCCCGGCTGCGACACGTACAGCAACACCAGCCTCATGCTGGCTATCCGGGCCATCGACGGCGCCAGACTGTGGGAGGTCTCGCCAGGCCCGGGCGATGGATGGCTGGCCTACGACGGGACGACCGTCTGCGCCGTGTCCGGCGTCAGCCGAAGAGACGCCGGCCCGGAGCCGACCCAGATGTGGACCTGGCGCGCCAGCGACGGCCAGCTGCTGTACCGGTCACCAGTCAGCGCCGGCTACTGCTCACAGCCGGCCATGACCGCGGGCATGGCCTTCGCGCTGACGGCCGGGAACGGGCACACCCTCCCGGGCTGCACGCCGTAAATCCCGGTACCGGGCGGACAGCATGGAGTTACCCGGGAGCATCAGCCGCGCCCGCAGCAGCCCGCGGCAGAGTCTGCACTGCCAGCCCGGCCGGTGACCTGATCGCGCTGAACGCCAGCGACGGCGCCCCGGCATGGCAGTGCCCGATCCGTGTCACACTCGGGACCCGTCCTCGCCGGCCACACCGTCCTTGCCTGCGACAACACCACGGTCTACGCCGTCCAGGCCTGAGCCAGTGATTTTTCTTGCACGTCAGCTACTGTCCGGTGCTGCGCCGGAGGTGGCGTTCAGATGAGCTAATCTGCCGCGCCGATGAGCCGGCTGGCGTGCTGGAGACTGCCGGGTGTTTGCGGCGGGGGCGCTATGCGGTTGCTGTCATGCCGGCCAGGTCGGTGCTGGCCTGCCATAGCCGGGCGGCGGCTGTGGCGTCGTAGGAGGCCTTGCTGGAGGTCTTGGGCTTGCAGTCGGCGTAGTACCGGCCGGTGATGCCCTCGACCTCGGGTGAGGAGGCGAGGTAGATCGGGGTGCCCGCGCCTTGGGCCGGGGTCTTCATGACCAGGCGTGCCACGCGGATCATGACGGCCATATGCGCCGCCTGGTCTTCAGCGCCGAAGCTGGTGCGTACCACGCCGGGGTGCAGCACCGCGGCGGTCACGCCGGTGCCTTCCAGGCGGCGGGCTAGCTCGTAGGTGAACATCACGCTGGCCAGCTTCGACTGGCTGTCCGCGCGCTGCCCGGAGTAGTTCCGCTCGCCCTGCAGGTCGTCGAAGTCGATGCGGCCCCTGGCGTGGGCGCCGGAGGAGACGGTGACGATCCGGGCGGGTGCGCTCGCGGTGAGGCGGTCCAGCAGCAGGCTGGTCAGCAGGAACGGCGCCAGGTGGTTCAGCGCGAAGGTGCGCTCCAGTCCGTCGGCGGTGACGTGCCGGTGAGCCCAGAACCCGCCGACGTTGTTGACCAGCACGTCCAGCCGCGGGTAGGTGTCCAGTACCTGAGCGGCCAGACGGCGCACCCCGGCTTGAACCGACATGTCCGCGGCGAAAGCATCGACGGCTGGGCTGCCCGGCGTGGCGCGGATGCCCGCTGCGGCCGCCTCGGTGCGGGCCGGATCCCGGCCGGTGATGCCGACCCGGGCGCCCAGCGCGGCGAGCCTGATGGCGGTGGCCTTGCCGATGCCGCCGGTACCTCCGGTGACCAGAACGGATTTCCCGGCCATGTGAGGGACGTCAGCCATGGTTCAGATCATCGAGTTCGGCGCGGGTGAATGTCTGCGCGCTGGTGGGGTTTCGGCGGCGGGCAGTTCTAGCACGAGGTGGAAGCTGAGGTCGTCGGTGCCGCGGACCCGGTCCAGGAAGGCCCCGTAGGCGCCGATGATGGCGTTTAGCCGCGGCGGGCCGTAGGCGACGTCCGGGCAGTCAGGGGAGGGAAAGTCCTCGATGCCGTCCGGATTCCTGCCGGTCATCGCCTGTCCTCAGCGCGGTGGGCCGGGGGAACGGCCGCCAGGCACTGCGTCCCGGCGGCCCGCTGCAGCCTGTTGCGCCGCCGCTGGAACTCGTCGGCTGCCAGCGCGGTGATCAGGGCGCAGGAGGTGCCGAGCAGGATCCCGGCGGTGGCGTCGGAGAGCCAGTGGGCCGCGAGGTAGGCGCGGGAGAGCCCCATCATGATCGAGAATGCCACCGCGGCCGCGCCCCACAGGGCGCGCCGTCTGCCCGCGGGCACTAGGGCGATGACCGCCGCGACGACGGTGACCGAGGCGGCGATGGCGTGTCCGGACGGGAACGACGCGCCGCTGGTCGCGACCAGCGACCCGGGTGGCCTGGCCCGGTCGTAGATGCCTTTCAGCGAGCCGATCAGCACCTCCGACAGCACGATGGCCGCGGTGAAAGCGGCCAGGTGCCACCACCGGCGGCGCAGGGCAAGGTACCCGGCCAGGGCGATCCGCGCCGGCAGTGTGACGTACACCAGCCCGAGGACGTTGAAGACCTTGGCGATCGCGGTGAACGCCGGCGTCCGGCCGGAGATCATCAGCCGCAGCCACGCATCGTCAAGCCGCTGGATGCGGGCCAGCGTGCCGTGGTCGGCGGCCAGGGCGAACACCACGGCCGTGACCGCCACCACGGCGGCGGTGAGGAGCGCGGCCTGCCGGGGGCGGCGGAGAAGCGCCTCCTCCTGCCGCCGGGCCGTGGCCGGCCGGGTCATCCCGGGCATGCGGCCCCTCGCCCGCACAGGGCCAGGCCCTCGGTGCGCCGGACGTAGCCGACCAGCGCCGACCGGGGCATGAACGCCACCGCGGTGTCGACCGTGGTGGCCAGGGCCGGGGAGGCGCCGGGCGCAAGGACGAACCGGTAGGTCGCGCAGCCGCCGGGGAAGGTGTAGTAGCGGACGCCGGAGTACGCAGCAACCAGGCTCGGCGGCCGCTCGAACCGGCGCATGCCGGGCTGGTCGGAGGGGATCGGCTGGGCGCCCGTGGTGTTGCAGGTCGCGGTCAGGGTGATCGTCACCGTCGCCTGCGCGGCCAGCGACGGCCCGAGAGTCAGGTTCAGGCCGCTCTGCTGCCCGGCCTGGCCGGAGTTCAGCACGAAGCTGGCCTGCCCGCTGGCGATCTCGGGGTCGGCCGCGGTCCAGCCCGACGGGAGCGCGGCGATGCAGGGCAGGAAGGCCGCCGAGGGAACCGCCTGGGCCGCCAGGATCATCGTATGGCTCGTGCCGCACTCGGGCGCGTGCACAGCTGGCGCGTGCACACCTGAGTTGCTGGCCGGCAGCAGCAGGCCGATGCCGAAAACGGCGGCCACGGCGAAGAGGGCGAGCATCGCCGCGGCCAGGGTGACCCGGCGGATGCTCCAGCGCTGCAGCACGATCGGCTTTCGCTGCGGGGCGAGCTTGCGGAACTCGGCGAGCAGGTCCCGGGGATCGCGTTTCATGAAGGCGCGCAGCTGCGTGGGGCTGGCGACCCCGCGGGTGGCGGCGAAGGCCTCGGCGAGCTCGGCCTCGGTGAAATAGTCCAGCGCCTGCCGGTACACCCGCGCGGGGTCGGTGCGGACCGCCAGGACCAGCATCATGTTGCCCAGGTCGACGGCCTGCCGCCAGGGCGAGGGGCGCACCTGGGCGAAGGCCACGTCGATCAGCAGCAGCTGCCCGCCGCGGACCATCAGGTTGCCCGGCTTGATGTCGCGGTGGGCGATCCCCGCGTCCCACAGCGCGCGGATCAGCAGCAGCCCCTGGCCGATCACCTGGTCATCGATGTCGGCATCGCCGATTTCCGCGGCGCCGTCGAAGAACTCGGTGACCAGCAGGTACTCCCGTTCGGGGGTGATCTCCACGATGCCGTAGGGCCTGGGAACGGCGATCCCGGCGTCCTGCAGCAGGCGCAGGGCGTAGTCCTCGTACTCGGCCAGGCGCCGCACGGTCTGGAAGGGATGCTCGTCCTCCAGGGAGCCGTACAGGATCGTCCGCCATATCTTGTACCAGCGGTCGGCGCGGACGTGGCCCTTGGTGTAGAGCTTGGCGAACAGGTACTCATCCGGGCCGCCCTCGGTCCGCAGCCGCAGCGGCGTGGACCCGGCTGAGGACTCCAGCCCGACCGGCGTGATGCCGGTGACGGTGAAACCGAGCTGGTCGCGCACGCCCTGCCGGATCGCCTCGCCGCGCGCGCCGGTCACGTCCACGTGCGCGGTGTTGCCGCGCCGGTAGGCGACCGGGAATACCTCGTTCGGGGTGAAGAAACGGAACGCGCTGACCGGGATCGCGACGCCGAGCGCCACCCCCAGGAGCAGGTCATCCACGTGATCGACGGCCAGGTACAGGCAGGCCAGGCAGAACACGGTCACCACGACCGCGATGGCCGCCTTCGCATACGAGCGGGGCCGTCCCGGCACGACCAGGCAGTAGGCGATGCTCACCAGCAGGAACGTGAGGATCGTCGCCGACAGCGCCGGCGCGGAATACCCCGCCCAGCCCGCGATGATCGTCACGCCGTACGGCCGCGGCCGGGTCATCCCCTCGGCGATGAACTGTATGGCGAGCTCGAGGAGGAGCAGGCTGCACAGGAATACCAGCAGGTGCCGCCAGCGCCGGAACACGATCGTCAGCGCGACTGCCGACAGCCCGAGCACCGTGGCTCCCCAGCCGGAGCCGGCCGTGTAGATCCCGGTGGCGACGTCGGTCAGCCACGGCGTCCGGGCCCGGGCGAAAAGCCGGAGCACCGCCGAGTTGACCTGATTATCGAGCCGGAGCGACGGTGCCCGCAGCGAGATCACGATCACGCCGGCCAGGACGACAACCGCGAGGACCAGCCAGGCCTTGGTGGTGACCGAGACCGGGTGCGGCAGCGGCGGGGGCGCACCTGTCGGGCGCCGGTGGCGCGTCGTCCGCCGCACGGCGGGACCCGGCGCAAGGCTCGCCGCGCCAGTCGGCGCGGTTACCCTTTCCGCCTTCTCGCTCAATGCGACGCACCCCCTGCCGAGGCCAGCCCTTGCGCCCGCAGCCAGCTCTCGGCCACCAGGCGCGGACCTTGCCCGCGTAGTTCCGCCCGCGCGTCCAGGGCGCGCAGCGAGCCGGTCGTCAGGCGCGCCGAGACGGTGTTGAGCACCGCGAGGAGCCGCGGGCCGTAGCGGGTGACGGCATCCCGGCGCACCAGCGGGACCAAGTTCTCGGTCGGCTGCAGGCCGCGGTCATCGGCCAGCACCGCCAGATGGTCCGCGGTGATGGCCGGATCGGTGCTGAACAGCAACGCGACCCCGATGTCCCCGGCCTGCAGGGCCTGCAGCGTCAGCGGGCCCCCGGCGTCCAGCGGTATGAAGACCCGGAACCGGAGCCCGTAAACCTGCTTCGGCCCCAGCAGGCAGTAGATGCGCTCGGGGCATTCGGGCGGGCCGCCGAACGCCAGCCGCGGCGCCACCCGGGCCAGGTCGGCGACCGATCGCAGGTCATAGCGGGCCGCGGTCGCGGCGGTGACCACGATGACGTTGGCGTCCTGCGCGGCGGACGGGCGGCCCGCCACCAGCCCCCGGCCAGCCACCCACCCGGCCAGCGCCCTGCCGGTCGCCGTCACATCGGACGTCGCGGACTGCCGCCCCACGCTGGCGAACTCCAGCGCCGACCCGGAGTACTCCGGCACCACCTGGACCAGTCCGCTCATCAGCGCCGGGTCCACCAGCTCGCGCGGGCCCAGGTCCGGCAGGACGCGGACGGCGAAGCCCTGCGCCGTGACCGCGCCGGCGTAGATGCCGGCGAGCAGCACGCTCTCCGGGAAGTCGAATGACCCGACGGTAATGACGGCGCCATGCTGGGCGGCCCCGTCAGCATGGTCAGCCGCCGCGCTGCCGCAGGCGCAGCACACGATAGCCAGCGCCAGACAGGCTACGTACGCCACCGTCCGTCGTTCCGGCTCTGCTCCCATCACGTTCCGTGCGGGTCGAGAAGAAAAGGTTGCTCCGCACGTGCCCGGAGCCTGGGACCCCGCTTCTCCGGGCGGGGCACCGCCTGAGAGGCGGCGGCGACAGGCGGGCACGACCGGCACCCGCGCTGGTGCGCGCTGGGCCGGCCACGGGCCGGCGGTCACACGTATCCCCGGTGCTGCAGGGACCGCCAGCACAGCCAGCCGGGCAGTACCGGCAGCCAGTAGGTCGCCAGCCGGTACAGCAGCACGGCCGAGACCGCGGGCCCGGCCTGCATGCCGACGCCGGTCAGCCCGGCGACCAGCGCCGCCTCGATCGCGCCGAGACCGCCGGGCGTGGGGGCGGCCGCCGCCAGCGCCGCGGCAGCCAGGTACACCGCGCCGATCACGACCAGGCCAGGGCCCCCGCCGAACGCCTGGACCGAGGCGTCCAGCCCGGCGATGTAGGCCAGGGTGATCAGGGCCGAGCCGCCGAACAGCAGGCCCAGCTTCACCGGGCTCGCGGCAGCCTGCCGCAGGCTGCCAGCCGCGGAACGGACGCCGGGGATCAGCTGCTTGCGGGTCCAGCGGCGGCCGTGGCGTGTCGCCAGGATCACGCCGATGACCGCGATGATCACCGCCAGGATAAGCAGGATCTTGCTGGCCGACGGCAGCTTGAACGCCTTGGTCAGGTCGTGGCCGGCCAGCGCGAAGAACACCACGATCAGCACCATGTGCATGATGGCGCCCGCCAGGGCGTTCACGCCGACCGCCGCGACGCTGGCCGGGGTGCTGGTGCCGCTCTTTTGCAGGAACCGGGCGTTCAGCGCCATCCCGCCGACGTTGGCTGGCGAGACCCGGTTGATGAAGGATGAGGCGCCTTGGGTCAGCACGGCCGGGCCGAACGGGACACGGCCGGGCACCGCGCCGATCAGCGCCATCGCGCTGGCCACGTAGGTCAGCGCGGACAGGCCGATGATCACCGGCAGCCAGGCCCAGTTGACGTGCTGCAGCGCGTGCCAGCTGCTGCTCACATCGGCGATCTGGGGCAGCAGGAAGTAAAAGGCGCCGGCCAGCGCGGCAATCGCCAGCAGCGTGCGCGGCCGCACCCGCTGCAGCCGGACGAGATCCTGGTCTCCCGCGTCGCCGCTGGCCGCGATCGCGGCCGCGCGCGTCCGCTTCAGCAGCGCGTCCTGGCCCTTGATCGCGCGCCGGGTGCCGGCCGACAGGGCGAGCGGCTGCAGCAGCGGCACGGCGGTGGCGACGCCGCCGGCGCCGATCTCGGCCGCCGCGGCGGCGACGGCACGGTCCGGGCCGATCCGCCCGGCCAGCGAGGTGAGAAGCTCGGCCACGTCGATCGCGCGCTGGCGGCTGGTCGCGGCGAGCTCGGCGAAGCTGAAGTCGACCAGCCGGGGGCACCCGTCCTGGCCGATCATGATGTTGGTGCCGTGCAGGGACCGGTGCGCGATCCTGGCCTGGTGCAGCCGGCCGACCTCGCGCCACACGGTCCGGGCGAGCTGATCGGTGATCCGATCGGCCGGGACCTCGTCCAGGGACCGGCCAGCTACCAGGTCCATGGTCAGCAGCACCGACCCGTCGCCGGCCCTGATGACCTGGCCGACATGCGGCACCGCCACGCCGGCCCGCTCGGCCATCACGCCCAGCAGCGCCTCATGCTCGACAGCCCTGAACAGCGAGGCCGCGGGCCCGGTGTCGCCCACGTCGCGCAGCCGGATGCCGCGCCAGGCCCGGTACAGCAGGTCGGCGTCCCGCTGATCGGAGCCGAAAACCTTCACGAACAGGCCACGCCCGTCGCCGGTCGTCGCCTGGAACGGCCGCGATCCCTTCGCAGCGCGCAGCGGCCCGCTCACCTGCCCGACCGGCACGCCACCCGCGCGCAGCGCCGCTGCCACCCCGGCGGGACCCATCCGCCGGTCCGGCACCCCGAACGCCACCAGCAGGGCCGCCCCCACGGTGACCCCGGCGGCCAGCGCCAGCACCAGCTGCAGCGGCAGCAGCCCGCCCGTGACCAGCCGGGCCACGCCGATCAGCAGCAACGTGGCCCAGGACGCCCGGCGCCACGGCCGGCTCAGCCACGGCGCCGCGGCCACCGCGACCGCCGCCAGCCCCGCCAGCACCGCCGGATCGGGAAAGCCCGCGCCGGCCAGCCAGGAACCCTGGCGCAGCCCCGCGGGCACGGGGCCGCCCGGCCCGGCCAGGTAGGTGATCCCGGCCATCAGGGCCGCCGCCGCCGCGAACCCGCCCGCCACTGTAGCCAGCACGCGGAACCGGCGATACCGCAACGCAGTGACCAGCAGCACCAGGGCCGCCGCCGCAATCATCACCTGCACCAGGCCGGTCAGCACCTGCCCGGCCTCAGTCGCCGGCCCGACCCCGGTGACCGCCGCGTCCGGCCGGAGCAGGGCAGGCAGCAGCATAGCGATCACGACCGCGGCGGCCAGCACCAAGGCCGCCGCGATCAGCCGGATCACGTCGCCCGGATGCCGGTACCGCGTCGGCGCCAGGACCCGGCCCCGCGGACGCGTCTTCGGCCCGCCGGCGGCCAGCAGGATCGCAGGCGAATCCGTCATGGGCAGTACCCCCAGGCCGTGGCTCCCACGCCGGGCAGCACCGTGGCTCGGCGCCCTGCCCTAGGCACGGCCCTTGACCGATTCCAGGAAGCGCAGGACTGCGCCGGCTCGGATACGCGCTAGGCACCGCCGAGGTCCAGAGCAGCCGGAATCTTGATCTCGTTTACACGCAGATAAACGAGCGTTACTTCCTGTCGGCACGTTACGCCCGATCCGCCGGGGAAACAATAGAGCCGGGAGATGAGACGGGGCGGGCGGGCAACAGCACGCGCCGTCTGGCGAGCTCGCCAGGAACACCCCGCCACATGAAGGCCTCTCAATCAGGCCCGCCAGCCGTCGGTGCCCTCTCGTGACGGCACCGCGGAAGGGCGGTTACCCGAGCCGTCGGCGCCAGGGCCTGTCCTCGCCCGGCAGCACTGTCTTGCGGGCCCGAGCCGGGCAGCGCAGCGTCCAGGTTCCCGGGGGCCTCTGAGCCGACGCTTAGACCGGTCAAGACGACATGATCATCGCTGGGTCGAGCTTGCCTTCCACTGCCGTGAAGTTCCCGGCCGCCAGGTCAGCCACGACCTGGTCCGCCTGGGAAGCAAACGGCCCCGGCGATGCTGGCGAGGTCCCCGCGCTGCTGCAGGCCGCCAAGAAGCACACCACGGCTAGCGATCCCAGTGCTGCCGCCCAGCGCTTCATGGCCCATCCCGGGCCACATCCGGGGGCGGATCAGCAAGATCACGTGCCCGCCGGCCGAGTGCCGGAACCAGCGCGCGGCCAGATCGCCTAGCTCACAGCTCGCCGTCGCCCGGCGTACCCCCCGCCCGGCGCCCGCCGGGCCGCACCCGCGCGGGCACGCAGATCACCACGGCTCACACTTGACGCGGCAGGGCCCGCGTGAAGCCCTGCGACCTGAAGAACGCGCTGGAGGCCGGGCGCCAGAGCAGCCACACCGCAGCAGCGCCGGCCAGCCAGGCCGCGGCGAACAGCGCGGTGCCGCCGTAGTACAGCACCGTCACGCCGGACCCGGCGTGGCTCACCGGCTGCGTGAAGTCGCCGCGCAGCTGCAGCGCCGCCAGGCCGAACAGCACCGTGGACAAGATGCGCGCCCAGTTCCGGCCCTGGCCGTCCGCCCGCGCCATCCACAACCACAAGGCGATCACGACCAAGCCGACGACTACCCACACCGTGATGATGAGCGGTCTGAGCTGGGACGCGGAAAGGCTGTGGCCCAGGAACCGCCCGCGGGCGGCGGCCTTGATGTCGACGATGATAAGGGCCAGCCCGATGATCAGCCCGGCGGCGCTGACGGCGGCGCCCGCGTACATGAACTTGACCGCGGTCAGCACCGGCGCGGGAGCAGGAGCCCGCAGCGGCCCGGCCGGGTGGCCGCTGGACGGGTAGGGCTGGGACATGGTGACCTCACCTAGCCCGAGTTTCCGGTGATCATGGGTTTCTGGGGCCGGCCCGGTTGCCGGCTCGGTGAGTTTTCCCAGGTGACATGCCGACTGGGTGTTTGATTCCGTGTCCGGATTAGTGTATTACCCATATATGGCGTCGATCGTGGGGAAGAAGCGCGGCAAGGCCACGTACTACTACCTGGTGGAATCCGCCCGGGTAGACGGCAAGCCCAGGATCATCTCGCAGGAGTACCTGGGGACCGCCGATGAGCTGGCCGCCGCGATGCGCGGCGGCGGCCTGGGCCTGCCGGACCGGACCCGGCACAAGGAATTCGGCGCCGTCGCCGCGGCGTGGGGCATGCTGGAGGATCTCGGCGTGGCGGCGGTCATCGACGAGGCAGCCGGGCCGGCCCCGGCCGGGCAGCCGCTGTCCACCGGCACGTACCTGGTGCTGGCGGCGCTGAACCGGCTGGTCGCCCCCTGCTCCAAGGCCGGGTTCGCGGACTGGTGGAAGACGACCGCTGCGGACCGGTTCACCAAGATCCCCGCCACCGCGCTGGATCACCGGCGGTTCTGGGACGCGATGCACGCCGTCACCCTGGAGCAGCTGGAGGAGATCTCCCGCACGATCGCGGTGAAGATCGTGCAGTCCGCAGGCGCGGACGTATCCTCGGTCGCGCTGGACATGACCAACTTCGCCACGTTCACCGGCACCGGCAACGGCAAGGCGCCGGTCGCGCAGCGGGGCAAGGCCAGGCAGAAACGCTCGGACCTGCGGCTGGTCGGGCTGGGCCTGGTCGTCACCCGGGACGGCGGGATCCCGCTGACCTGGCACGCCTACCCCGGCAACAAGCCTGACGTCACTCAGTTCCCTGCCATGATCGGCCAGCTGTGCGGCCGGTACGAGGCGGTGTGCGCCGCAGCCGGTACCAGCGCCGGCGCCGCGGACATGACCGTGGTCTTCGACGCCGGCCAGAATTCCGAGGCGAACTTCACGCACCTGGCCGGCAGCGGGCTGCACTACATCGGGTCCGTCCCGGCCAGTGACTGCCCGGACCTGACCGCGCTGCCCGCATCCCGGCGCAGCCTGGTTGACAAGGAGCGGTTCGGCGGGCTGACCGCCTTCGACACCCGCCGGGAGGTCTACGGCGCCGGGCGCCGCACCATCCTTACCCACTCCCCGGAACTGCGGGAAAGCCAGGCACGCGGGTTCGACGGCACCACGCTGGCCAAGGCCGGCAAGAAACTGGACGAGCTGGCCGCGGCCTTGGCCCGCGGCAAGACCCGCCGCGGCAAGGACAAGGTCACCACCGAGATCGAGGCCATCACCGCCAAGCCCTGGGTCCGCCGCGTCATCACCTGGACACTCGACGGCGACCAGCCCAAAGACCTGCGCCTGACCTGGAGCATCGACCCGGACGCCCGGGCAGCCCTGGAAGAAGAGATCTTCGGCAAGCACGTCCTGATCACCGATCACGACGACTGGCCCGTGCCCGCGATCGTGGCCGGGTACCGGTCCCAGTCCGAAGCCGAGTTCTCCTTCCGGCAGATGAAAGACCCGCACGTCGTCTCGTTCTCCCCGATGCACCACTGGACTGAGCACAACATCCGCGTCCACGTCTTCACCTGCGTCCTGGCCCTCCAGATCGCCCACCTCATGCGCCTTCGCGCCGCCCGCGCCGGACTGCGGATGTCCGTCCGCGAACTGCTGCGCGAGCTCGCCGGCATCAGCGAGACCGTCCTGCTCTACCACGGCGACCGCGGTCGGCCCCGAGCCCACCGCATGCTCACCGAAACCAGCCCGGTCCAGGACAAGCTCACCGCCATCTTCAGCCTTGCCCGCTACGCCCCCCGACGCTGAGATGGGTAATACGCTAAAACCACCCCCGGAACCATAGCTGACCAGCGAGAACAGTCGGCTCTTAGCGCGATTCTCGGAAACTCGGGCTAGGGGGAGCCCGCCGACGCGGGCACGATCCCTGTCATTACCTTTTGCGGTTAAGCAGCAGCGTGACAGCGCGGCCTTGACCCGCGATTAAGGCGTCATCGCGTAAACTTGGCGTTTAACCTCTGCTGTCTGCCTGGCAACTTTTTGCCCGTACTGTCCGGTGCGTCGCCGTGATAATAGACGGCCACCGCGTCATCATCTTCGGGTTCTCACCACAGAACTTGAAGACGCAGGGCGGTGGCCGTGGCTTTCAGTATGGCCTGGGCGAAGGCCCGGGCGGGTGCCGGGGACGAGACAGATCAGGCACGGGAACGGCTGGCAGGGTTCCGCCGGGAGCTGTACGGGTGCTTCACCGCCCGGGCGGACGCGCTGTGTGAGCTGTGCGACGGTGCGCCACGAGGCGCTGTTGTTCTGGATGGAGGTGAAAGACCGTCCATTTCTCCGCCGTCGTAGCGGTGGGGTAAAGCTGGAGGAAGCCTGAGCCGGGGGTCGCCGGGGAGGGCGGGAGCAGCCTCGACAAAGTCGCGTCGGTTCAGTACTGCCGGATGGGCCGGGCGCGGTGAGCGAGACGGGAAGGTATACGCGAGGAACCGGTTACGTTACGCCTCTTGACAGCTCGCCAGCTCTAACCCGGTGGATTCGGGCTGGTTCGCGGTGCGCACCCGCTCTTCGCTTTCTATGGGAGGCCGGGGAACTTCAGGTCGGGTCTCGTCTGCCTGGGCCTGGAGGCCACGGTGAATTGCCTACGGCAGTAGCCGTGGCGATACCGCAGGGGTAGAGCCGGATACCTAACCCGTCGACCGGACAGCAGTGAACGTGGGAACCACCCGCGTACGTTCCCGTCTTAGGTCCCATTCCAGGGACTCAGAGGCTGGATAGGCGCGACGCCTGCCGAAGGCGCGGGTGGGGCGGAGCCGCCGTAGTACTCCGAGCCGGGGAAAGCCCGTGCACATGGGGAAGGGCGGCAGCGTGTCAGTCAAGGAAGGAATTGTAATGTCCGAAGATGCGCTGGTGAATACCAGCGCCGTGGCCTGGCCGGATGATTTCACGGCCAGCGTCATGGTACGGAGTATGCAGGCCAAGTTGCACCGCTGGGCGGGAGAAGATCCTTCCCGCCGGTTCGGTGACCTGTTCAACCTCGTCTACGACCCGGCGTTCCTGGTGACCGCGTGGGAACGCGTGTCCGCCAATAAGGGCGCCCGGACCGCAGGGATCGACAAGGCCACCGCGGCCATGGTCGAGACCTCGATCGGGGTCGGGGCTTTCCTGAGCCAGATCCGGGACTCGCTGAGAACTGGCGAGTTCCGGCCGGTTGAAGTACGACGGGTGATGATACCTAAGGCGAATGGGAAACTCCGTCGCCTCGGTATTCCTACCATCGCCGATCGCGTGGTCCAGGCAAGCCTGAAATTGGTGCTCGAGCCCATCTTCGAGGCGGATTTCAAGCCGTGCTCGTATGGGTTCCGCCCGAACCGGCGTGCGCAAGACGCAATCGCCGAGATCCACTATTTCGTCTCCAACCCCAGAAATTACCAGTGGGTGCTGGAGTGCGACATCAAAGCCTGTTTCGACGAGATTTCGCATACAGCTTTGATGGATCGCCTGCGGGCGAGGATCAAGGACAAACGCGTCTGCGCGCTGGTGAAGGCGTTCCTGAAATCCGGGGTCCTCACCGAACTCGGGGGCAGGGAAGAGACACTGACCGGAACCCCGCAAGGCGGAATTCTCACGCCCCCAACACAGTTGATAACTTTCGCGCATGTCACCCTCCGTGTCGGTTGTGTTGTGGTGGCCGCCGCCGCGGGCTGCTGGTTCCCGGGCGGGGATGCGGTGGCGGATGGTGATCTTCTCCGGGCCGATGAGAACGTCTTTGACCAGCAGGCGCAGCACCCGCCGGCGTTCTTCTACGGTGGCGGTGGCGGCGTTGCCCCGCAGCCGGGCGAGGAAGCCCTCCAGGTCGTCGGCGAGCTTGAGGTAGGCGTCCCGGTCGGCGGCCTGGGCGTCGAGGGCGTCGAGCTGGCCGCGCAGGCTGGCCTCGCGGGCGCGCAGGTGCGGCATCTTGGCGCGCAGCTCGTCGATCGTGATCAGCTGCTCGGAGAACGCCTCGACCATCGCGGTGATCGAGGCGCCGGCCTTGGCCAGGGCCTGTTCGATCTGGGTGCGCTGGCGGGTGACCGGGTCGGAGGTGCGGGCCTGCTCCAGGCGCTTGGCGATCTCGGCGCGGATCAGGGCGGGGTCGGCGAGCAGGCCGGTGAGGTGGTCCCACACGACCTGGTCCAGGTAGTCGGCGCGGACCGGCTTGTTGCCGCAGACCCGGCCGCCTTCGTACCGGTAGTCGTCGGAGCCCAGGCAGCGGTAGTAGTAGATCTTCTTACGGGCGGTGGTCGTGGAGGTGCGGTAGTAGCCGTATCCGCAGGCCGCGCAGGCGGCCAGGCCCTGCAGCAGCGAGGGGACCTTGCTGCCGCGGGTGGCGAACTTCTTGTTGTCGGCCAGCCGCTGCTGCACCCGGGCGAAGGTGTCCTCATCCACGATCGCCGGGACTGCGATCTGGGTCCATTCCTCCCGTGGCCGGTCCACCGTCTTGACCGCCCGCGGCGTGGTCCGTCCTTGCAGGCGTGCGACCCGGTTCAGGCCCGGCGGCTCATGGATGATCTGGGTCTTGCCGAACACGGCGCGGCCCGCGTAGGCGGGGTTGCGCAGCATCCCCCAGATCACCGACCGGTCCCAGCGGTGCTTGCCGGTGCGGGTCGGCACGCCCTGGCTGCCCAGCCAGCGGGCCAGGTCGGCGATGGTGGCGCCGTCGTCGGCGTAGCGGCGGAACATCTCGGCCACCAGCACCGCCTCATGCCCGATGATCTCGTAGCGGGCCCCGGCTTCGGGGGTCTTGCGGATGTAGCGGTAGCCGAACGGGGCACCGCCCAGCACGTTGACCGACCCGGACCTGGCCCGGTAGGCCTTGCCGCGCCGGTAGCGCTCCATCAGCTGGGCTTTCTCGTACTCGGCGAACATGCCCTGGAACTGGATCAGCAGCTGGTCTTCGGGGCTGTCGCCGCGGGGGCCGTTAACGAACTCCACCCGGACCCCGGCCCGGTTGAACTCCTCGACCAGCAGCGCCTGGCAGGCGAACTTGCGGGCCAGCCGGTCCGGGGAGTAAACCAGCACCACGTCGACGCAGCCCTGGGCGGCCAGGTCCCGCAGCGCCTCCAGCGCCGGGCGGACCAGCGTCGCCCCGGAATGTCCCTCGTCTTCGAAGATCCAGTCCTCCGGGACCTCATGCCCCCGATGCCGGGCGTGCTCGCGCAGCGCCTGGGTCTGCGACCCGATGGTCTGATCCTTCTTCTGCCGGGCGCTGGAGACCCGTGCATACAGCGCCGCGCTTGTCATCCGCGTGTCCTTCCTGGCCAGGCCGCCCGGTGCGAGCCCGCCGCTGCGGCACCAATATGGCGTAGGCCACCGACAAATCGGTGGCCGCGTGCCGGTCGAAGACGAACTGCGCCTCGACCTTCCGGCCGTTCACCTGCGGGGATGATTCTTCTGACCCCGGGCGAGATATTCTTCCAGCGCCTGGGCCACCACCGCGGAGATGGCCAGGCCGGCCTGCCGCGCATGCGCGCGCACCCGCACGGCCAGCCCCGCGGGCAGCTTGACCGTGAACACCACCATGTCCGGCGGTACCTCGGGCCGCCCCGCCCGGGCCGCCTGCTCGGCATAGCGGCGGGCCTGCCGCACCGAGCAGCCGAAACTGCCCGCCAGCACCCGGGCCGCCTCGGCGACCGGCACCCCCGCCTCCACCAGGTCCGCGGCGGCGTTGACCCGCGCAGCATGCTCACGAGCGCGAACCCGGCCACCAGCCATGCCGCAATCGTACTACCGGACATGTCAGGATCTCTGCATCGCATGACATCCCCGCAGATCACCGCGAAGTCCCCGCCACCCGCGACCGCGCGATCCACGACGCGACTGTCAGCACCGTGGACGCATCCCAGCCCGCCATCCAGTCCAGGATCCGCCGGTCCCAGACGCCCAGCTCGATCCCGGCCAGCACGCCGGCCAGGATCTCCGCCTGCACAGCCCTCGGCACGAACCCCGCAGGCGGCGCCTCCACCGGCCCGGCCGGTACCTCCGGCCATCCCGCGCTCACCGGCCACGCTCCAGCCGCCGGTAACCCAGCGTCACCTCGAAACAGAAATTGCCAACTGTGTTGGGGGCGTGAGATCCCCTGTCTTGTCTAACATTTACCTGGACCGGCTGGATAAGTTCGCCGAGACGGTCCTCATCCCGGAATATACCCGAGGGAAAAGCAGGAAAGCCAATCCTGCCTGGACCAAGGTGGCCAACGCGATGGCGGCCGCCCGGCGGCGCGGGGACCGTGCTGCGGTACGGGACCTGCGCCAGCAGCGGCGGGGCCTGCCCGCCCGAGATCCCGGTGATCCCGGCTACCGCAGGCTCCGGTATATCCGCTACGCAGACGATCACCTGCTCGGGTTCACCGGCCCGAAGGCCGAGGCCGAGCAGATCAAGGCCCGCCTGGCGCGGTTCCTGCATGATGACCTCAAGCTGGAACTGTCGGCGGCCAAGACGCTGATCACGCACGGCCGCACCCAGGCCGCGCGGTTCCTCGGTTACGACATCACCGTCCAGCACAGCCCGTGCCGTCCCGGCGTCAACGGCGTGATCGGGCTGCGCGTCCCCCGGGCGGTGATCACGGCCAAGACAGCCCCCTACCTCAGGCACGGTAAACCCGCGCACCGGCTCGAGCTGATGAACCTGGATGACCCCGAGATCATCAGCGCCTACGGAGCCGAATACCGGGGGCTGATCCAGTACTACCTGCTCGCCGGGAACGTCTCCCGGTTGCACCAGCTCCGATGGGCAGCGGAAACCTCGATGCTCAAGACGCTGGCCGCCAAGCACCGCTCGACGGTGACCAAGATGGCCCGCAAGTACAAGGCCGTCACTATCACCCCGCACGGGCCCCGGACCTGCTTCGAGGCCCGCACCGAGCGGCCGGGCAGGAAGCCGCTGGTGGCACGGTTCGGCGGCATCCCGCTCAAACGGCAAAAACGGGCGGTCCTCGACGACCGCCTGCCAGTCCCGGCCCCCGTCCGCCGCAAGGAACTGGTCACCCGGCTCCTCAACGGCAGGTGCGAGTGGTGCCAGCAACGCGGCCCGGTGCAGGTACACCAGGTCCGCAAGCTGGCCGACCTCGGCAAGCCGGGACCGGCGCAACCCGGATGGGCCAGCCTGATGGCGCGGATGCGGCGCAAGACGCTCATCATCTGCGCTGCCTGCCATCAGCTGATCCACGACGGGAAGCCAGCCGCGATCTGCACGTCATAGTCACTGGAGAGCCGGATGCACCGAAAGGTGCCCGTCCGGTTCGGACCGGAGGTCGCCGGAAAAGGACCCGCACCACGGGCACCTCGCCGGCGGCCTACCGGTGTTCAAGGTCGCGATCCGGGTGCCGGGCGCGAAGCGCGGGACCCGCAAGACCGATGTGCTGGAGTTCCGCACGTTTTACGGGGTGCTCCAGGCGATGGCCCGCGAGCTGCGCGGCCGCGGCGTCACGCACGTGGTGATGGAGGCGTCCGGGGTGTACACCGACCCGGTGTACTACGCGCTGCGCGAGCTGGACTTTGAGGAGGTGATGGTGATCAACCCGGCGCACGCCAAGGCGCTGAAGGGCCACAAGACCGACGCGAAAGACGCGATCCGGCTGCTGGATTTGTACGAGTGCGGGCTGCTGTCCGGCTCCTACATCCCCGATCCGGATCTGAGGGAGGTGCGGGACCTGGCAAGGTACCGGATGAAGACGGTCCAGGCCCGCACCTCGGAGATCCAGCGGCTGCAGAAAGCGCTGGAGACGGCCGGGATCAAGTTGTCCTCGGTCGTGTCCGATGTTACCGGGGGCTCGGCGACGGCGATGATCGAGGCGCTGATCAGCGGGGAACGCCGCGGCAGCGTGATGGCGGGCCTGGCGCAGACCCGGCTGCGCACCGCCGGGAAGATGGCCGACCTGTCGATGGCCCTGACCGGCCGGTTCACCGACCATCACGCGCTGATGTGCCGGCTGCACCGGGACCGGATCAAGATCTTCGACGACGCGGTCAAGGACCTGGACGCCAAGATCGCGCCGCTGGTGGCCCGCTACGCCCGCGAGGCGGAGCTGCTGAAGACGCTGCCCGGGTTCGGGGACGTGATCGTGGCCGGCTGGCTGGGCGCGATCGGCCCGGCCCCGCACCAGCACTTCGCCACCGCCAGCCGGCTCGCCTCCTGGGCGACCCTGTGCCCGGGGAACTACATGAGCGCGAGAAAGAGCAAGGGCGGGCGGACCGGCGACGGCGGCGCCTACATCAAGCCGCTGCTCATCCAGGCCGCCTGGGCCGCGGTCCGGGTCCCCGGCCGGCTGCAGGCCAGGTTCCGCCGCCTGGTCCGCAAGTTCGGCGGCCCGAGGAACAAGGGCGCGCAGAAGCGGGCGATCACCGCGATCGCCCACACCCTGCTCAAGATCGCCTACAGCGTCCTGAAGACCGGCCAGCCCTACGCCGACCTGGGCGCCGACTTCTGCACCCGCCGCGAATCCCCCGATGCCAGGCAGGACTACCTGATGCGGCAGCTGCGGAAACTCAACCCCGGCTGCGTCATCACCATCACCCCCACGGAGGCCGCCTGACCGCGACGACCACCCGAACGCCAGACCCCGCCCCAGGAGCCGCCCAGCCCCGTCCGCAGCACGCTGCCCGCCGGACAGCTCATAACCATGCCGGCCGCCGCCGGGAACCATCCCCGACACCAGCCGGGCACCACGCAGGCCCGCCACCTCACCGGCCAGGGGCAACTGCCGTGCGCCCGCAAAGGACCCAATTTCGTGTCAGTGAGTAACGATCGCCATCGCCAGCAGCGGACGCCAGCGACGCTGACGGACGGTCGTGCCCAGGTCAGGCCTGCCGCAGCGCTGGCAGTGGGCACCGCGACCTGACTTCGGGACGTGATCTGGCGGTCTGCTTGGCTTGTCCGCTGCGCTGCCGAATTACGCCGTACTAGATCAAGGCGGCGCCGCTGCCCGGCACCGCGTCCGGCGCTCCCCGCGCCGGGCTCTGGCCTTGAGGAGGCCCCGCCCGGCGCGCCCGCGCCGTCCCAGCCTTGGCGGTCACGCTGATCTAACCGGTTCGCCGGCGCGCATATTGCTACGCAGCGTGGCCGTCTGAACGGTTACCATTGGCCTAGCGAATGCTCGGCCAGGCGCGGCGGTCCTCGGCCCGGGAGTTCGAGGCGCCGCTGCTGGCAGGGCTTGCCAAGGTCCAGGGAAAACCAGGAGGTGGCGCAGATGATGCCGTTCAGGATCGGCGCCGACGCCAGCTGCACCGATGGAGCCTGCGGTCAGGTAAGCCGCATAATCGTCAACCCGGTCACCCGGGAGGTCACTCATCTCGCAGTCGACCCCGAGCACCAGCATGGCCCAGGGCGGCTTGTTCCCGTCGACCTGGTAGACGCTACGACGGGCCAGATCCGGCTTGGCTGCACCCTAGCCGAGTTCCAGGCGCTCCGGCTCGCCCAGGAGACCGAGAGCGTGCCGGACCTCGACCCCACCGGGCACGGGCACCCAGGCGACACCTCTAACCAGGTGACTCGGACGTTCCGCGGATGGAGGCTTGCGGATGGGGTTGTTGTTATGCAGTCCCCGGCCGGGGCGAACCCGGAAGCCCCGCAGCTGGTCACCGTCGATTACGTCCCGCCCGGCGCGGTAGACATACGCCGCGAACTGACCGTCTGCGCGACCGACGATGAGATCGGGCAGGTCCGGGGGGTGATCGTGGAACCTGGCGGCCACCAGGTCACCCACGTGCTCCTCCAGGCGGGGCACATGCGGGGCCGCAAGGAAGTGGCTATCCCGATCGGCGCCGTGACGAAGATCGGGACTCTCCTGATCCATCTCAGCCTCACCAAACACCAGGTGAAAGACCTGCCGCCCGTGTCCATTGATCACCAGGCGGGGTAGACCTGCACCGGGACACCTCCTACCCGGGTCCGACGGTGACCACCTGGTCCGCGACGACGCCGAGGCAGGTGCAATGGGACTCCCCATTCCCGGCGGGAGTGGCATGCGGGTGGAAGTGTGGGTGCCCTCCCCCGAACCCGCCTTAGGAGTGTTCACGACAGCCGGAACCTGTCAAGGGCGCCTGCGGCGTCACTGCGTGATCGGCTACGCCGCCCCCTGACAGAACCCGCCTGCCGTCAGGTTCGGCAGCTATCGGGTTCGGGGGAGGGGCCTGGGACAGGTCAGGGCGCGGCGAGCTTGCCGGAAACAGGCCGGGAGATGGCGACGAGGACCAGGGCGTCACGCTGTCATCGGTCGGGAGACTGCGGAAGTGGAACAGGACCAGCGGCTGACAGCAACGGTGACAGCAACAGCAGCAGCCAACCGCTGTCATCAGCGACCGGCGACAGCGCATAACTCTCGCACGATTCACACCAACTGGGAATATGTCCGGCCTGAAAAACGGACGGTCGTTCGTCGGCGCAGCCCCGCCAAGAACTTGGCCTACGCACCACGGGCGCGTGCCCCCGAGATGCCCCGAATAGCCATCAACAGCCAGCGATCGCCACCAGCAGCAACCCGCAAACATGAAGCTGGCGCGGACTTTGAACCCGTGAGCAACGCATGGGAACACTCTCGTAATGCGTAGGTCGCTGGGAACCCCGGACGAGCACCGGGAGCCAGCAGCATTGGCATGACCCCAGTCGGCTGTGGACGGTGTAACGTTCGGGACATGGAAGGACTTTCGGCATCGGTCGTGCTGATTGCGATCTTGCTCGGCGTCCTGCTCGTGGTTGTCTTCGACGTCTTCTGCCTACTACGCCTTGGGACAGCCGACACTGCGCATTTCGTGCCCAGGTTCGTCTGGGCCGTTCTCATTGTAGGTACCAGCCCCATCGGAGGCCTCGTTTACCTGCTCGCGCAGCGTTTGCGGAAGCGATCGCCGGAGCCGATTACCATGCGGCCAAGGCCACCGTTGCTGGGAAGGAAAGCATGGTATGGCCCCGCGCGCGGGGGGCACGGCCACTCTCCCGCCTCGTCCGAGGGCCACGCGGTGGCGGTGGTGGCTATCGCCGGTGCCGTGTATCTGGTCCTGGCAGGCAAGGTCCTGGACGCCGCGGCGGTTGCGGTCGTCCTGGTGATCATCGTGTTCCTCAAGAGCACGCCGCCGGGCGGCGCTCGGGAGTGGAAGGAATTCCAGGCCCGGAGAGATCGGCGACCCGGAACGCAGGGCCATTAGCGGGCCATTAACCCCGGCGCCGAGCGATCTCTCACGGTCATTTACGGACAGCTCATTCCACAGGTCAGGCCATGTAGAAGGCCCAGATTGCACAGATTCCCAAGCTGATAGTCTAACGACTGAGCCCAATCCTCATCGCGTGGGACATACGTGGGATGCAGCGCAGCCGTCAATCGAGGCTACAAACGTCACCGCAGGTCAGACAGCAAGGACCAGCTTGAGCCGTGGCGGTCTGTAAAACCGTCGGCTCAGCCTACGTTGGTTCGAACCCAACACCTGCCACCACCTGCGAAAACCGCCCCCAACCTCTAGTTATGTGGTCGGGGGTTGTTCTTGTCATCGTCAGGCTCTAACCGCTTCGCAGAAAGGATCTCCGGGACCCACCCTTGAGCGCCGGAGACCTCTGCCGACCCAGCCCGCGACCATGACCTACTTCATCACCATCGCAGGCCGCAGGTGGCAGGCCGTAGAAATAACATTCAAGACGGGGAAGGACACCCTCGGCTGGGATCAGTGCCAGGCCAGGACCTGGGACGCGATCTGCCGGCACACCGCCCTGACCGCTCTCGCCCAGCTGCGGACCGCCGCCGTCCAGGCCGCGCTCGCCGACGCTGACGTCCTGCCCGCGGCACCGCCCGCCGCCCGCAACGCCCCGGCCGCCGTCAGCGAGCCCGCCGCCAGCGCCGCTGACCTGCTGTTCTACACCGGAACCGCGCCGCTGCCCGCCCGCGGCGGCCAGCCCTGCCCGCCCGGCATCCCCCCGATTGCGCTGTCCGCCGCCGAGACCGCACGCATCGAGCGCCTCGCCCGTGACTGGAAAGCCGGCCTCATCAGCCTCGCCCGCCTCGCATTCCCGCTCCGCTGGTCAGCATGGCGCAGACGGCATCAGGCCCGCGCCCGCTGGCACCACTACAGCACCCGCCTGGCAGCCCTCGCCACCTGACCCCCGACGACCGGAAGGAGGTGACACCACGTAACCGTCACGCCTTACCACCGAGCCACGCTGAGCTGCAGCACGATCACAGACCGGAAAACAGCAACTGTAATACATGACCAGATTATGCGCGATTCTGTGCAATTCGCGTTGCCGAATTAAGCCGCACTAGACTTGTTTGGCGCCGGTCAGGGAATGAGGAGGTCTGGCAGGGGACCACCAACTAGCCAGGCATGCGAGCTACGGCTAGCGCCGCGTTGGCCCAGGCCATATCTATCCAGTCTTTACAACATAACTCCAAGGCGAGAGTAAGCTGCGATGAACTCGAACTGGCGTACACCATCACAGCAAGCCACAACTACCAGGGTTGCATCAGAAGCATAACCCCCGAAACCGTGCCGGAGTTCCCTCCCCTCAATGGCCAAGGCAAGACCGGCAAGCCTGGGTCATAGGTCTTGTAGTGCTCGGGACATACCCAGAGATAGTCTCCGGATGCTACAAGAATCCTACGCAAACTGCCAAAAAAGCATTGATGTATCGAGTTCAAACAACAGTGTCCTGAGAGCACGCAGCTCTGCTCCCTCAGCAGGTGGTAGTCGGGCTGTCCATCGACCTGGAACCCAATTTTTCATTGGTGTTGCCGGCAAGTCTTTAACCAGCGCCTCCATCAGATCCAAGTCCTTCTTGATGTTCTTGTAGTCCTTTTCGGGTATCGCTATATCAAGAGCGGCACTTGCGATAGGAATAACCTCGCGGAGGACAGTGCTAAGAGTGAGCACATAAGGTGCGATGGCGACCAGCCACTGCTTTGGCCGGTAAAACTCGTACTGTGCCGCGGGCCACGGATGCTCGACGCCCGACTGTTTACACCAAAGAGTGAGCAGGAAATTTTGGCGCCAGGCTTGAACCGAGCGGATGATAGACCTGTCATGTACCCGCCGTATACCTGCGCCGGTGACATGCCTGGATCATCAGGCCGCGAAGTTCGCTTGTGCTGCTGCGAGCGAGGTGCCAGGCCGACTGGCGCAGATCCGGCGTGAAGAATCGGGGGCGTTCCATCTGCAACGTCCGTGCTACTGGCCGACCCTGGACCGAGGCGCAGGTAAAAAGTCAGTTGGTTGCCGACGGGAACCCGATGCGTGTCATGGGCTGGAGAGGATGACGACGTGGCAGGCTTAATCTTGGTGGTCGCCGTCTTGCCTGATGTCCAGCAGAGGCAGGATCGCGTCCATCGCCTCGCGCAGGCTGGCCGCGACGTGAGAAGGGCGCTCCAGTCGGAGCCCGCCATACTTGGCCCACAGGTAGAGCGTGAGGGACCCCTTTCTGTATGACACGTCGGCCACCCAGTCCATGATGGGTGATCATCGCCTATGCGGTCTGGGCATTCATCTACTTCGCCTATTCCTGGGCCGCGAGCGGCCGGACCGCCGGCGTGGCGCTGTTCGGCGTGCGGGTCGTGCGAGACGACGGCACCGACGCAAGCGGGCGCCGCGCGGTCGTGCGCACGCTGGCGCTCCCGCTGAGCTTCCTGTTCCTGGGACTGGGGTTCGTGGGCATCCTGCTGGGGACCGGCGCCGGGCGCTGCATGACGTCATCGCCGGGACGGCGGTCATCTACTCGTGGGACGCGCGGGCGGCGCGGCTGCGGTTCCTGCCCCGGAACTGATCCTGCCGTAGCATCCTGCGGGTGCCGATACTCATCCGGCTTGGTCAGGCCGCAGGTTCGATGCAGCGGCCCGGGCAGCGCAGCGAGACCTCCACCCAGTGCGCCCGGGCAGCCTGAGGTACGGGCGTGCGTCCGACCGGCCGGTTCCTGCCGTCCCCAGGGGTTTCTGCCTGGGCTCAGTCTGCTTCCTCAATCGCGACCCGGATGCCTTCCGGCTTTACCTCGCGCAGCGGGACACTGACCTCGAGGACTCCCCTCTCGTAGCGGGCGGTGACGTCCTGGGCGTCCACCCTGGCGGGCAGCCTGACCAGCCGGGTGAGCGAGCCGTAACGGAACTCCGAGCGATAAGGCCCGCTGTCCTCCTGGCGGCGCTGGGCGCGGATTGTCAGGGTCCTGCCCTCGACGGTGACCTCGATGTCCTTCTCCGGGTCCAGGCCGGGAAGCTCGGCCCGGATCACGAAGCGGTCGTCCCGGGCCCCTTCCTCGACCCGGAAACTCCGGGCCGCCGTGAACTGCGGCGGGCCCGCCCATGGCGACTCCAGCCAGTCGACCAGGCCCGGGAACAGAGCGCGGAACATCGCGGGTACCTCGGGGCGCAACAGCTTTTCCATGATGTCCTCCCACTTCACATGCCGCCACGCTATCTGATCAGGTTTCGGCTGGCCGCGCCGACCGTGTTGGCCGTGCCGAGGGCTCCGCTGGCGTTCCACGTGATGGCCAAGCCGACGGGGGCCACCATCCCGACGATCGGTTCCCCGCGCCGGACGGCACAGCGGTAGCGCCCGCTCACCATATGCCTGCTCGCCGAGACGGGCTGGCGACGCGTAAGTCCGGTGCCGTTCAGTGGTGCACGGCAGCGAGCAGCGCAGCGTAGGCGCGGACCAGTGCGGCGCGCACCAGCGGAAGCGACGGGCTGCCGGGCAGGCAGCCCTCCCTCACCCCACTGATCCGACAGGCCCATCGCCGGACCCGATACACCGCCGCCGGCCTGACCTAGGACACCCGGGTCTCCATCGAGAACACCGACGCGACGCCCGCGGCAGAAGTCGCCGCGACGCCCGCGGTAGAAGTCGCCGCGACGCGAACCGGCCGGACGCGCGGGCCAGCTTTTCCGTTACTGTGTGCTGACGCATCCGTGGCGGCGTCCCAGCGCCGGCCCGGCGGTTGGTGCCCCGGTGCGCAGATGCGGTTCGGTGGCGGTGGCTGCCGGGGACCTGTTCGTGATCGGGGCGCCGGGTGGCGGCGGATATGGCGCGCCGGGCGGTGTCGGCGGGCCGGGCGGCGGGTCCGGTGTGGCTGGCGGTTACTGCGGTGCGTTCGGTCGCTGTGGTGCATGATGGCTGCATGGCGGAGAATGGGATCATGAGCGATCTGCCCCGCCATGGTGTTACCCGGATGGCGAGGCTGGCCAGGTTGCCGGCCGGGTTCGCGGGCCGGACCGCGCTGGGAACCGGCAAGCGGCTGGGCGGCCGGCCGGCTGAGCTGGTGGACCGGGAAATCCAGCAGCGGACGGCGGATCAGGTCTTCAGGGTCCTCGGTGAGCTCAAGGGCGGCGCGATGAAGTTCGGGCAGGCGCTGTCGGTATTCGAGGCCGCGCTGCCCCCGGAGGTCGCCGGACCGTACCGGGCTGCCCTGACCAGGCTGCAGGAATCCGCGCCGCCGTTGCCTGCCCGGACTATTCACGAGGTGCTCGCGGGTGACATGGGCGAGCGGTGGCGGGCCAGCTTCGCCGAGTTCGGTGACCAGCCGGCGGCCGCGGCTTCCATCGGCCAGGTGCACCGGGCTGTCTGGCACGACGGGCGCCGGGTTGCGGTCAAGATCCAGTACCCGGGCGCGGGCAGGGCGCTGATGAGCGATCTGAGCCAGCTGAGCCGCTGCGCCCGGCTTTTCGGCGTGCTCATGCCTGGCCTGGACGCCAGGCCGCTGCTCGCCGAGCTGCGGGAGCGGGTGGCCGAGGAACTCGATTACCGGCTGGAAGCTGCCGCTCAGCAGGGGTTCGCCGCCGCCTTCGCCGGCGACCCGGGCGTCTGCGTCCCGGGTGTGGTCTGCGTCAGCGACCACGTGCTGGTCAGCGAGTGGCTTGACGGCATCCCGCTGGCCGCGGTCATCGCCGGCGGCACGGCCGCCCAGCGGGACCGGGCGGGCATCATGATGATCCGTTTCCTGTTCTCGGGTCCTGCGCGGGCCGGGCTCCTGCACGCCGATCCGCACCCGGGCAACTTCCGGCTGCTCGCCGACGGGCGGCTCGGCGTGCTCGACTTCGGCGCTGTCAGCCGGCTGCCGGACGGCTTCCCGCCCATCTTCGGCCGGGTGCTGCGGCTCATGCACGACGGCGGCGACCTCGCCAGGCTCGAGGACGAATTCCGGTCGCACGGCTATCTCCGGGACGGCGTCAGCATTGACCTGGCAGCGCTGCGCGCCGTCCTGGCACCGCTCGCCGAGCCGTCCAGGGCGGAGTCGTTCAGGTTCAGCCGCGAATGGCTGCGCGCCCAGACAGTGCAGGCATCAGCCTTGCGTTCATCCAGCGTGCTGCGGCGGCTCAACCTGCCGCCCTCCTACCTGCTCATCCACCGGGTACTGGCAGCTGGCCTGGGCGTGCTGTGCCAGCTTGAATGCGAAGCGCCCTTCCGCGCTGAGGTGCTCAGATCGCTGCCCGGGTATGCGGACACGGCTGCCCCCGCGCCCCAGCCCCGGCCCCAGCCCCAGCCGCGGCCCCAGCCGGCGTGTGCCCGGTCGGCTTCCCCGGCCGGGTCCGCGGCGCCAGCGACCGCCAGCGGGCACGCCAGGTCCGCGCTGCCAGCCACCGCCAGCGGGGACGCCGGATCCGCGCCGCCAGCCACCGCCAGCGGGCAGGCCGGATCCGCGCCGCCAGCCAGGCCGCGGGGGCAGGCAGGGCCCGTGCGGCCAGCCGGAGCGGAGCCGCGGGTAAAGGCGGCGCCGCCGGCTCAGCCTGCGCGGCCAGCTGGGCCAGGACAGATAACATGGTCGTACGTGCAGTGGAGGGACATCATGGCTAAGCTGTCGCGCCCTCAGGCGCCCGCGAGGTTCCGCGCCGTGTTCCCGGACCTGGCCGGCTGGCTGGAGTCCCCGTGGTCAGGACCGCCGCCGTTCTGGACGGGCCAGGTGTTCCGGCTCGAGGAAGGGATCCGGGATGACCGCTATGTGGTCCGGGCTGAGCTGCCCGGCCTGGACCCGGAGCACGACATCGAGGTCACCGTCGAGGGCCGGATCCTGACTATCCGCGCCGAGCGCCGCCAGCAGGACAACGGGCCGTGTCGCTCGGAGTTCCGCTACGGATCGCTCGCCCGTACGGTCAGGCTCCCCGCCAGGGTCGACGCCGCGGACGTCACCGCCCGGTACGGCAAGGGAGTCCTCGAGGTCAGCGTCCCGGTCCGCGAGGCCGGGCCAGACGGCACCCGGATCCCCGTCCAGGACGCCGACGCGGTACCCGGGCAGCCGCCCGGCCAGGCCGGATGAAGAACCGGCACGGGCAGGACGCCTTGCAGGCTCTCCCGGATGACGGCCGGCCGGGGCCGCGGGGGGCGGCCTGGCCGCGGACTAGCTTGAGCGGCACACAGCTGCCCTCGGGCTGGGGGTGATTGCGGTGCTGGTCCCGCTGGCGCGGCAGTCCGTCACGCGTCCGGCCTGACTGCCGGGATACTGGAGGATGATGATCGCTGGACGCCGGTTGCCGCCTTGGGCGGCGCCCCTGCGCGGGGATGATGGCCGGGCAGACGGCGCGGGCCGGCCGGGACTGGGGGACGCGTACCGCTGGTGCCGGCGCACGGTACGTGAACGTGATCCGGCGATCTACGCGTTGACGGCTTTGATGCCGCGGATGGTGTGGCCTGGTTGCTGGGCGCTGTGGGCGGCGCTGGCGGCGGTGGATGACATCGCCGACTCCGGCGCGGGGCACCCGGCGGAGCGCGCCGCGGGGGTGCGGGCGTGGGTGAGTGCCCTGGACGCCGAGCTGGCGGCGGGGACCAGCACCGACATGGTCCGCCGGGCCCTGGCCGACACCATCGTGCGGTGGGGACTGGACGTGGCTGACCTGCGGGCCTCGTTCGGGGTGCTGGCCGGCGACGTGCATCCCGCCCCCCTGCTCACCTGGGACGACTGGCGGGCGAGGGCGCGGGGGATGGACAGCGCGTGGGCCAGGCAGATCCTGGTCCTGCTGGACCGGGCCGGCGTGGACATGTCGTTCGCGCTGCGGCACGGCGAGGCGATCGCACGGTTCCTGGACGGCGTCCAGCTGACCGATGATCTGGCCGACCTGCCCGGGGATCTGGGCGGGCGGCGGCTCACGATCCCGGCCGAGGTCCTGGACCGCTTTCCCGGCGCCGCCGAGGACCTGCCCCGGCGGCGGTGGACGATGCCCGTGCAAGGCGTCCTGGCGCACCTGGTCAGCACGGCCCGGCGCTGGGTGGACCAGCCCGGCCTCGGCGCCGGGTGGCACCCGGGGCCGGCCATCTTGCTCGCGGCCGCCAGCCGCGTGTTCCTGGCCCGGCTCGACGCGATCGCCGCGGCCGGGCCCGGCCTGCTGTACGCCTCACCCGAGCCCGGGCGGATCACCCGGTGGCGGGTCCTCGCGCCTGCCCGGATCAAGACCGCCCTGGCCTGGAAGCTGACGACGCTCAGCGGGCCGCCTGCGGCCCGGCCGCTGCCGGCCCCGCCCGGGCCCGCCGGGCCGCCGCCTGGCCAGGTCCTGCCCCCGCGGCTGCGCGCGGACGGCGTCCGGGCCCCCCGGATCGCCGCCGGCCGGATACCGCGGCACGTCGCGGTCATCATGGACGGCAACGGCCGCTGGGCGCAGCAGCGCGGCCTGCCTCGTCCCGAGGGACACCGCGCCGGCATCCAGGCCGTGCACGACGTCGTCCACGGCGCCCTGGAGATCGGGCTGTCCCACCTCACCCTGTACGCCTTCTCGACCGAGAACTGGAAGCGGGACGCCGGCGAGGTCACCCGGCTGTTCGCGATGCTCGACGAGGAACTGCGCACGGCCCCCTACCTCGACCACGGCGTCCGGCTCCGCTGGCTGGGCTACCCCGACCGGCTGCCGCGGGAGCTCGTGCAGACCTTGCGCCGCAACGAAACCGCCAGCCGGGACCAGCGCACCCTGACACTCACCCTGTGCGTGAACTACGGCGGCCGCGCCGAGATCCTGCACGGAGCCGCCGCCGTCGCACGCAGCGTCCTCGCGGGCGACCTGGACCCCGGGCAGATCACCGAGGGCGAGTTCGCGCGCCGCCTCCCGCTGCCCGACCTGCCCGACGTGGACCTGCTCTGGCGCACCGGCGCCGAGCAGCGCACATCCAACTTCCTCCCCTGGCACTGCACCTACGCCGAACTGTACTTCACCACCAGCCTCTGGCCAGACGTCGACCGCCGCGACCTGTGGGACGCCATCGCCGAGTACGCCCGACGGCGACGCCGTTACGGCGCAGCCACCAGCTGACCCCAGCGCGAACGCCGAGGTGCCCTTGCTCATCAAGACGTTGTGGGGTGCCAGCAGTCTGCTGGCCTGTGAGCTGCAGCGATGCGCCATGTGTCAGCGGTAGGCCATGATGATCGCCCGTGTCCCTCCGTTTTGCTCTATCTGATCTTCATCCGGGTCTGCGGCTGGCTGGTCCTGCTCGGCCGCTCATCGGCGTCGAAAAACGCGGAACTGCTGGTGCTGCGGCACGAGGTCGCCGTGCTGCGCCGCGCCACTCCGCGGCCCCGGCTGGACTGGGCCGGCCTCGCGGTCCTCGCCGCGCTGATCCGGATCCTGCCCGGAAGGCTGCGGGCGCACCGGCTGGTCACGCCTGGAACCGTGCTGCGGTGGCACCGCCGCCTGGTCACCCGGAAGCGGGCCTATCTCCGCCGGTCAGCGTGGAGATTGCCGCGCTGATCGGGCGGCTCGCCACCGGGAACAGCGGCTGGGGGTACCAGCGGATCCAGGGCGAGCTGCTCAAGCTCGGCCACCGGGCCGGCGCGCCCACGATCCGCCGGGTCCTCCGGGCGCTGCGGATCCCGCCGGCTCCGAGGCGGCGCACCGATACGAGCTGGCGGCAGTTCCTCCACGCGCAAGCCGCGACGATGCTCGCCGCCGGCTTCTTCCGGGTGGACTGCGCGGTGACCCTCCCGCGCTCGTACTGCCTGTTCGTGATGAGGTCGGCAGCCGCTACGTGCACATCCTGGGGATCACCGCGCACCCGGACGCATCGTGGACCACCCAGCAGATCCGGAATCTCCTGATGGACCTCGGTGACCGGGCCGCGGGCTTCCGGTTCCTGGTCCGCGACCGGGCCGGGCAGTTCACCGCATCGTTCGACGCGGTCCTCGATCAACATCAACCTGTGGATGGGCATCGGCATGCTCATTGTCGGGGTGTTCTTCACCTCGTGGTGGCTGCTCCGCCCGCTCCGGCGTGACCCGCCGCAGCCGGGCGCGACCGGTACCGGCCAGTGACGGCCGCGGCCAGCCCGACGTAACACCCGGCCCGTTAGGTGCTCACCTGGGGGTCAGGGCGTCTTGAAGCGCACCGGTACCTGAGCCGGCTCCCGACTGGCCCCCTACCATGCGGTCGTGGTCGCGTCCGCCTGTCGCCATCACCACGAAATGCGCCCGCAACTCCTTCTCGGCGTGCGGGCTGAGCTCAGCGCCATGGTCGCTGAACCACGTAGCGATGGTCGTCCGAAGCGTGGCGTGCAATCCGGGATAGTCCAGCTTCCGCCGGCTGGCTCGTGCTGCCGCCGAGCCGTGGTGGTAGGCGCGCAGGCGCGGGACGGCCTTCAGTACTTCGTCTTCCCTAGCCGAGAGTCCCTTCGTCGCTGGAACGCGGAGTTTGTCCGCAGCATGGTCGAGCTGGCCGCGGACCCAGTTCTCGAGCGCGGTCAGTTCGGCCGGCCCATTGATGCCGTCGAAGAGTGTGAGCTCCGCGACGCCCGGCGCAGGCCAGCCGGTCGCGACGTCCGCGGCTACCTTCCCGCCGCCGCTGTGTCCGGACAGCGTGACCGAGCCCCTAGGCGGTGTCGGTGACCAGATCTTCATCGTGGTCAGGGCGGCGAACACGGCGGCGAGGTAGGTGTCGGCATCGAACGGGCCGAACTCCGCGAGTGCGTTTCCCTGCGGCAGCACCGCCAGCATGCGCCGCTTACTGCCCTCCAACTGCGCCTCGATCTCGTCCACGCTGATGTCCCGGGCCGTCTTGTAGCCGGCGTTGCGGCCGTGGAAGTGCAGGAGGACATCGACGGGCTGCGGGCCGCCAGTGACCGAGGCCGGCAGGACAACGATGGCCTGACCGGTTCCCGGCAGCCCTTCTAGCGGGATTCGGCGCGTGTGGTCAACCAGTCGCTCGCCGACGTTGACGTTGCTCGGCCCCGCCTTAGACCAGCCGGGCTGTGGCACGGTCGCCTCGAACGCCTCGGAGACCGCCGTGAAGACCTTGGCTACAGCACCCGCAGCCGTGCTGCCGTGTCCGGTGCGCAGGACACTGAGCGTGGCCCGGATGCTTTCAGCCGTGGCTGGGTCAGGCGCGCCGGGCGTCTTCCCGGGTCGGGCGTCCAATCTGCCCAGGCGCACGCGGGTCGCGTGCCCTAGCGAGCGCGCTTCGCCCTCGACCTGCGAAGGCGGGTCGCCGCGTTCCAGCATCGCCTGCGCCTCGCGCATCGAGGCCTCGAACACCCCCACCAGCCGGTTCCGGGGAGCCGCGGCGATCGCGGCGAGCCAATCGGCCAGATGACGCACCAGTTCGCCGTGCTCCCGCTTCGCGGCGGGCCGCTCGCCGGACTTCGGTGGCCCCGCAACCACCAGGGTCGTATGCCCGTCTCCCTTGTCCCATACCTGCTCGGCTGGAATTTCTCTCTTCCCCACTCTCCTCGCGGGCAGTGTCAAGTCCTTAAAGTGGGTCAGCTCGCTGACTTCGATGCGCCTGCCCGGGGTGTGGCGCAGGGCTCCGCCGGTCTCCTTGGGCAGCGGCTGGTTGCCTTGCAGCGCCACTATCTTCGTGATCTTGCCGCCCGACCGATCGATGCTCTCGATCGTCTGCGTGTGCCCGCCTGTGCGCGGCCGGGTGGGGTCGGGCGGCTTGCCTTCTGGGCCTTCGTGGTGGGCCCAGAGCAGAATGTCACCGGGATGCAGCAGCGGCGTCAGGTCCTTGAAGCTGCGCAAGGGCTGGCCCGCGGCGTTGGCGTACGGATTGACCATCATCGGCACCTGCGGGGTATCGATCCCTGCGATGTCGTGTCCCACCCGTGCGCTGCGCGCATCGTCTGACTCGCCGGCCTTGAATCCGACGGTGAACCGCCCGTACTGCTCGCTGCGATGGTGGGCGAACAACCACACGTGCCGCAGGATCACTGCTATGTCGGCGCAGTCCGCGGGCAATTGGTATGCCGTCCGGCGCAGTTCCTCAGGCAGGTTCGCTCGAACCCAGGCGTCTGTGGGATGGTCGATGAACGCGTCCCCGCTGCGCCGATCGATGGGATCGGGTGCTTTGTCAGCCGGCGTCGCCGCGTCGCCCCCCAGCACCTTGAACCCCCCGGCTCTCTCGAAGCCCGGCGGGAGGGGGCGTCCGCTCTCCGGGATATTTCCATCCTTCGAGGTAAACGTCGGCAGCGAGCCGAAAGAGCCCAGCCAGCCCTCATAGGTGGGGAAGTTCTCAGGGTGCTTGGCGTCCTGCGGTGCATTGCCCACCTGACGCTGAAGCACGGCCATGGCCGACCGGCTACTGGAGGAGCTCTGCCTGCTGCGCAAGGCGCGACCGCCCATGCCGTGCGAACCCGGGCGGAGCCCGCGCATAGCGGGAGCGGGCGCCCCGACCGCCTTCTCGGCGGTCGCCGCCGCCGAACGTTCGGAACGATCACCGGGCTTGCTGATCCGAAGGCCGCCCGCTGCCCAGGTGCCGTCGACCGGTCCTTGGCCCTGCTGAATGACGTGGGTGAGTTCGTGCGCGAGGGTGAGCTTGCCCTCCGGCGTAGCCGGGTCATAGCCGCCTCTGCCAAAGACGACGTCCGAGCCGACAGTATAGGCACGCGCGTTCACCGTGGCTGCGGAGTGTGCCGCCCGGTCGTCGTCATGGACACGCACACGCGAGAAGTCATGGCCGAGCCTGGCCTCCATGTCGGCGCGCACTTCTGGCTCAAGAGGTCGCCCCCCACCCGAGCCGATAACCTCGAGAACCGGCGACTGCTCGAAGTCCTGAGGCGCCGTGACGTCCGAGTTGCCCGTCATTCGCTGCAGATCGGGGACGTGGCCACCACCGATGGCGTCCCTGCGGCCAGCTGCCGCAAAATGCGCGGTGGGGTGGAGGTCGTCCGTTCGGGCGGACCTCAGTCGTTGTGAGGTCGCGGTATCCAGCGGCTGGGCATGAACGGGCATACGTTGTCCCCCTTCTCTGCATTATCCCATTGATTCGTTTACCAGTGAAGAGGGCAGCATCCGGCGGTTCCACTGAATTGAGCGCAGCGTCTCCGGCGACGATCGCCGTGGTCGGACCAGCCCGGCTGCACTGCCGGCCGCCACCGCCCTGGCTTATGCTAAGAGCGGGTCGATCCGTGTCGCCTGCGTATTGATCAGTGATACGGAAAGCGACTCAAGGAGGTATTGCCATGTTCGCAGATCGGGTCGCGAGAATACCGGTACGGGAAACTGGCGAGTACAGGAACGCACGGGCTGATCGCCCCCGGCCGGAAGAGGCACTGGCAACTGGCAACGCGACGCATGAACGTGACCGTCCCGGACGGCCGCTGCCGCGCGGGGAGCGGGAGTCGGCCGAGCGGGCGTTTGGTGCCGACTTCGCCCGCGTGCGTCTGCACGACGATGCGGCCGCCCATGCCTCCGCGGCTGCGCTAGGGGCGCGCGGCTGGACCTGGGGCGATCATGTGGTGCTGGGACACCAGGCCGGGCCGGGCACGCTCATGCATGAACTGGCGCACGTCGTCCAGCAGCGCGCTGCAGTCGGCGGATCAGCCTCTGCGGGCCAGCCGCAGGCGCACTCGAACAAGACGCTGACCATGCGGCGGCGGAGCATCGGCTGCCCAGCCTCAGAGCATCCGGCCCGCTCGTGCAGATGCAGGCGGAATCGCCGCAGGGAGGCTCATTCGTCGGACCGTTGCGGATGGAGCTGCTTCCGGCGGACATAACGGCCCTTGATAAGTACCTATCGGCGCACGTCAAGGTGACATCCGCGGGAGGGCTCCAGCTCGATGGCGGTGAAACGGTCGTGTCCTGGATCGTCGCCGCTGTGCTGCGTGCGAAGGTAGCACCGACGCTTGAGCCCAGTTCGATCAAGCGGTACGTCGAGCATTACGTCGAGAACAAGGTACGAGACCAGAAGATTTTCGGCGGCGTGCCCGCCGCCCGGCCGCATGATAAGACCCTTGCCCAGAAAGCGGAGGCCGCTGTCACGCCGCCCCTTAGACCGAACGCTCAAGGTGGCATTGATCTGAGTCCTCCGAGCAATGTCACTAGTCGTGAAGACTATGACCGGGTGCTTGCTCCGCATGCTCCTGTGAAAGGGCAAAGCGTCACGACCCCGCAGATTGCTATGGACCTCACCCCGGCGGCCCCCCCGGTGTCTTCCTATAAGTACAACGGCGGTCCACATGAGTCCTACGAGGCGGGGGCTGCGATCGACTTCACGATCACCCCCCCGAAGGACTCTGGTGCAAAGCGTCTGGTCCTGGTCGCAGCAGCCGATCGGCAGGCTCTGGAACCGCTGGCCGCAACGAGCCTCGAATCGGCTTCCGCGACGTCTATCCACTGGCCAGCGCCCCGCAAACCGGGAAGTACCTCATCCGTGTCGATACAGGAAACGGGACCTTTGACGCCCGCGGCGATCGGGTGATCGAAGTCCCCAGCCACGCGAAATAGTCTTCACGTCCCCAAACGAGTTGCTGGTCCGGGGCGATTACAGAGATTGTCCGGCCCCACATGCACTGGCATGTTGACGTAGCAAGCACGCATGGGCGGACACCGGCAAGACGTGCGGGCGAGTGTAGAATTGCGTGCGATGAGCATTTTCCTCGGCAAGACCGCGACGCACCGGCCGAAGCAGACCCAACCGGCCGAGCCGTCTGCGGCGCAGCACGCGGCCACCGTGCCGTCGGTGTCGGCGCCAGGACGCCCGCTCGACGCCGAAACGCGTGACGCGCTCGAACCGCGCTTTGGTTTTGACTTCAGCCAGATCCGAACCCACACGGACAGTGAGGCCCGGCGATCCGCCGCTGCCCTGCATGCCCGCGCCTTCACCACTGGTAACGACATTGTGTTCGCCGCGGCGCAGCCCTCGCCCTGGCTATTGGCCCATGAAATCGCGCATGTCAGCCAGCAGCGCGGGGCTACGACGCGATCCGTGGCAGGAATGGCGGGGGATGCGCATGAGCGCCACGCCGACGCAGTTGCCGATATAATCACGCGCGGCGGTAGTGCGACCACTCTGCTGCGTCAGGCTCCGTCGTGGCCGCCTGCCCTTCAGCGCGCTCCTGAGGATGAGGCCAATTCCCCGACCCAATTGCGCCTGCCGCCCAAAGGTATCAATCCCGACATCGATCTGCCCCGCTCGTTGATGGAGGAAGCGAAGCTATCCGCGGCTATGAGCCGCAAAGTAATCACTTTCATCCTTGGTCCGGACACTGACAAATTCTACAAGTCGGCGCATGAATACTGGCGCCAGCCCGGCCGCACGGATGTTCTGGTCACCAAACTGCGCACGCTAACCGACGTGCTGAGCTACTTGCAAAAGCACCCGCCTCGGAACGAGCGAAGCTGGGGTCAGGTTAACCTAGTCACGCACGCCAACGAGGAGGGAGGCATGGGTATCAAGATCTCCGCAGGATCGCAGAACAACGTGTCACCTGAGGAGCTCGAAGAAAAGATCAATGCCGGCGCCATCCCCAAGGTGGATGGCGGCGTGGTCGATTCTCACACGGACATTAATGTGCATGGTTGTGCTATCGGGCGCAATCCGAAGATGTTGGAAGAGCTGAGCCAGGCCTTTAGCGGCGGCAAATCCGACGTCTACGCACCGAAGGATCTCCAGGGCTACGAATTCTCCGGCAGGGGGAAGTCGGAAAAGACCCAGGAGTTTCTGGTTGAATACTGGTCGACCGGCGCTCCTGCCAGGCAGGCGCGCAGCCGCGCGCAACTCGTGCAGGATTTGACCAACACATACGGCGCGGCCCCAGGTATCAATTGGCGCAAGGCGATCGCTGGTGCCACGACGATGACGTTGCCACATCGGTACCGCTTCACAGCAAGAGGCTTCACCCACGTCCCCGGTAAGACCGATCGAACCGGTCATGCGCGCCTGCTGCGGCGGAACGTGCCAGAATCAGCAGACTGGGTGAAGTGGAGCGTCAAGGATGAATCCCCTGCCGCCGTCGATAACCTCGGCAACGAGGCGACGACAATTACGTACGATATAAAGACGAAAGACGATGCCGGCAAACTAGTGAGCAACACGTTCTCCATGACTATTACCAACCCGATCCCGTCTAATGAACGGGTGCGCAATGATTGGCTGAAGATGCAGATCGGCGACGACCAGGCGGCGCGCTTCTCATGGACATTCGCGCTTCATGGCAAGCCGCGAAGCGGCGAAACAGGTGCGGTCACCCTGGTCTGTGAAGGCAAGCGCACGGTCGTGCGGATCGAGCGTGATTTGAAAGACCCAACTGGCGCCTATCAGCACCCTTCCCGTTATGATACAGCGCATTACGGTATGTACACGGCCGCCGACGGTGGCAAGCCATAACCCTGATACCTGCAGGGTTTCGGATCGCTGCCACTGCCGTCACCGGCCCCGGCCGGAGACCAGTCACTCCGAGCTAGCCAAGGATGCGACCGACCACCCGGCTTTCGCCCTGTCCCGGGCGCTCGCGGTAGAAGCTGACACCAGAATCGGTAAGGCGATGGTCCGGGCCTGGGAAAGCCACGCTAGCGAGGAGACTATCCAAGAACTGTTCGCGCTGGTCGACACCCTTGTGAGCAACCCGCATGACAACGACTGGTGGCGGCCGAAGGCTACTGAAGTGCCGGGCCGGTTAGGTGAGAACTTTATGTCCCCATACCAAGTTGCTGTTCGGGGACGACCACGGAGATCGTCCCGCCCCACATGCACTGGCATGTCGACGTAATGAGCACGCACGGGAGGCCGCCGATCTGAGCAGATACAGACCCTGCTATCCACGGTGCGCCAGTAGCGGGCACGCAGGGCTGGGGTGTCAGCACCCCTTGCGCGGCAGCGGTGGCCGCGGCGACCTGAGGGTTGCCGGGGCTCATGCACATACCGAACGTGGGAATGTTGGTGTCGGGGATAGTATCCGCGATCGTTGCGACAGGTGTGGTAGCCGACACGATCGGCGTTGCCACGATGAGGCTGGCGGGCGCGGCACCCATGGTGCAGGTCATCGTCGTTCCCGCGGTGACGAACTGAGGCATGTAGTGACCGCCCTTCAGAGGTAAATGGAGACGCCTGGTCCGGATCCGGCATCGTTAGCCCGTTTCCAGCAGTAGCTCCACGCCGCCGACGTTAATTTCGTCACCGGGCGCGAGGGCAGTCTGGCGCTCGATGGTCGTGCCGTTAACCTTGGTCCCATTGGTGGAGCGGAGATCTTTGATCATCACGTTATTTCCGTGCACCAGCAGCAGCGCGTGGTTGTGGGAGACCCTGGGGTCGTCGAGTTGTATCTCACAGCCTTCCTCGCGTCCGATGATCAGCTCGCCTTGGGGAAGGTGGAACGCCTGTCCCGCGTTGGCGCCGCTGGTCAGGAGGATCCGCGGCGACGGTGCGACCGCGACTGAGGGAATGGTCTGGGTAGTGGCCGTCGGCGAGACGAACTCTGGTTGGGGCAGCCGGCGCCGCCCCGGCTTATTGGTGAGGCGGGCCTGGATCTCTCGGCGTCGCTGTTGCTGATGCTCAAAGAATGCCCGTCCTTCGAGTGGCGTGGCGGGCACGTCAGGACCCCTGGCCTTTGTCCGAGTCACCGGGCTCCGGCCAGGCCAGGTGGGTGAAAAGGGTCCGCATTTCCGCCACGTCCCCCTTGCCTTTGACCAGCGCGAGGGGCACCAGGTAGCGGGCGGGGCCCTGCGGAGGAACGGCAGACGGGTGGGCGCCGCCGGGCCACAGGAGGCCGCCGGTCGCCGTCCGCGCCGGGATCAGCCAGTAGTCGCCGGGCCGGTAGTCGGCCCCGTTGGCAGAGAAGCGGACTTGAACGCCGTCTTCGAGGTTGAGCCAGGTGTCCTCGTCGTCGCTGGCCGATGACTCGACAATCGGTATCCCGTCTGGGCTCCCCGGACCGTCCGCGGCCTGGTCCCAGCGGCGGAGATAGGGATGCAGGGACAGATCGGTTGTCAGCCCTCCGCCGAGGGTGATGATCCGGTCGGCGCGGTCGATCGCCCGCACGTCCAGCAGCGGGGCCAGCGTGCCTTGCGGCGCCCAGGTGTCGTCGATGAGCTCGACCCAGTCGCCGACGTCCAGCCCGGTGCGTCCGTCGCGCCCTAGGGAGGCGACGGTTACTTTCACGACCGGGTCGGTTGCCGTTTTCTCTGCGTCGTCGATGTCCATGATGCGGAACTCGACAGAGCCGTTTTCGCGTGACCATTTGAAGGTCGGCTTGGACGCGGCGGCCGTGCCGCCGGCGTGCACCTCGACCCGGTACAGCTGATTCTCCACGCCCAGGTAACCCGAGGTGGCCGGCACGATCGACGCATCCCCGGGCACGGTGTCTTGCTGGACGTGCGCCGCCAGCAGCGGGCGTGCTCGGCCGTCGGCGTTGTACTCCTCGATCACTCCGGAGATGTGCTCGGGGGTGAGGTCGTTTTGCGTCATGTCGGCGAGCTGGGTACCGTCCGGCAGGGTCGTGCTGACCGCCGGGACCCAGGCCACCTGGGTGCGCACGGTGGTGTCGGGCGGGTACGGGCCGAGGGCCGGCTCGAGCAGATCGGGATCGAGCACGGCGCTCACCGAACGCTCCCAGACGAGCAGTTCTACCAGGTAGGGCGGCGCGGGCAAGGGACCGGCGCCGGGCACCAGGCTGCTGTAGGTCGCCCCTGCGGCTCCTTGTTCCGCCGGCTCGGGGATCTGGCAGCGCAGGCCGTACACGTAGTAGTGACCCGGGCTGAAGGTCAGGTCGGCGCCTTTGAGCTCGACGCGGAAGCCGGCCCGGGTGACGTGGCCGCCGAAGGGACCGATGAAATCGACGGCGAGGGTCCGCAGCCAGTCCAGGACAATGGCTGTCTGCTCGTTGGCGTCGGCGTCTAGCTGGACGCGGCCCTGCTGAGACCACACCCCGGTGTAGGCCTTGTCGCGGGAATAGGTTATCCGCGAAAAATCGCCGTACATCATCTCTCCTAGGTGGCGAACAGGGCGTCGATGTCAGTCCCGATCGGCGCGTAAGCGGGCAGCCCGGATTGCAGCTGGGACTCGCGGTAAGCGAGCCACAGGAAGTGGTAGGCGCCGAGCTCGCCCTCGTCGTGGGCGCCACGTGTCAGCTCGGGCGGGGCAGCGGTGCTCAGACGGCCGTAGGCCGGCGCGCCGAACCGCACGCTGTCGAAGCGGGGGGTGACCCTGGCGGCCTCGCTGTGGCGGAACGTGTCGCGCTGCGATGCGGGGATGGTGCCCCTGGCGACGGCGTCGTCGACCGCGGCCAGCACATCGTCAGGCTGGCAGGAGGTACGCCTGGGCGTCCGGGAGTCTTCGGGGACATATGAGAAACGTACCTGCCCAACCTGGCGGCGGCTGCTGTCAAGGCGGCCTACGACGAGGCTGTCGGCGACTACGTCGACCTCGCGGACATCGACGCCGCCGAGGACGGTGACGCGGTGCAGGGACAGCGTTACCCAGGCAGGCCGGCGGTCCGCGCCCACGATCGCCTTCTGCCCGGGACGGCCAGGGTCGAGGATCGAATCGGTGACAGCCAGCGGGACCGGATCGAAGCCGGTCTCGGGGCTGATCACCTGCAGGCGGCCGACGACGCAGAACTCGATTCGGACCGCGCCGGGCATGGCCGCAACCCGCAGGCTGACCTCACCGCCCTCCCGCCGGCTCCCGGCGGCCGGCACCAGGGTGCAGTGCCGGAACATGACGGTGCCGAGACGGCCTTCCAGCTCGACGGCGTGCCCGGCGACCCATACCCCGTCGAAGGTGACGTTCGGAGGCCGGCTCGAAATGTCCTGGGCGGTCCGCGGCGTCGGGGCCTCATCGTCCTTCGGTCCGCCCGGCCCGGCGGCCGTCTGGTTCTGGCCGCCGCGCCGTGCCCGCCGGCCCCCCGTCTTCGGGCGGTCCGGCGGATCCTCTCCGTGGCGCATCCCGACCACGCGTAGCGTCTCGGGCCGGTCGCTGTCTTCGCCGACCGGGCGCAATACCGGCCGGTGACCGTCGGCGCCCCGGATTTCGAGGGTCTCTCCGGGCCGGAGCTCAAAGTGGTGCGCCTCTTCGTAGACACCGTTGTCGAGGATCTCGATGGTGGCATCGACGTCGGCCTTCCCGGCCGCCTGGTCGTCCCGCCAGGCGGCGAACGCCGCGCCGACGCTGGCGTATCCGCCGTGTCCGGTCATGCTGACCTGGTAGAGCGCGGCGGCGGGCGCGGCCAGGGACCGCGGGTACTGCCCGCCGCCGAGGCCGCCGACGGTCAGACGGCGGTAGCTCACGAAGACGCCTCCCTCGGGGACATCGCGCACCGGGAAGGCGATCCGCCCGAGCACCGGGTCGATGGCGACCTGGCGTGGGGCGAGCCGGTACCGCCACCGGCTCAGGTCGGCGGCGACGATCTGTCCGCGGTCGACAGCGGAGCGGTCCCGGTATACGCAGAAGCTGCGGGCTTCGCCGTAGTAGTCCTCGAGCCGGCGGTCCAGGGCGAGCCGGCTGAATGGGGGTCGGGACGTCGAGGTCGCCGGCCGGTTGCCGGCCGGGCATCCGGGGACTGGGAAGGACGCACAGCTGGGTGTCACGGCCCAGGACGTCAAAGGTGAAATGGTTGTCGTCGTTCACGCAGACGGCGGGAGCGTGGTCGACGCCGTCGGCGACGAGGCGCCAGGCGACAAGCCCGATAGAGGGCAGGTTGTGCGTCCCCCGGGTGCGGTGTGAGGAGATGCGCCGCACGTCCGCGGTTTCGGCGGCGGGGGAGAACGGAGTGCCGAACGCTTCCAGGGCGTCGGCATCCCCGATGGCCATCGTGGCACCCCGGCCGAGATCCGGGTAGCGGATGGACTGGGTAATGGACACCAGCTGCGCGTACTCGATCGCCCGGCATGGCCAGTCGGTGGTGTCGGTCGCGAAACGCTCGATGGCGGCAAGCGTTCCCCTGGCGCGCCGGTCACGGATGGCGTTGGCGACCTGGCTGCGGCGGCTGGCCGCGTCCAGGGGATCAAGCGCGCCGGTTGCCGACGCCCCGACGGCGGGGCCGAGGGCGACGTCGACCAGGTCGGCGAAGTAGGGCACGAGCCAGTCCTGGCAGGTCTCGATGAACCAGTCGGCGTAGAGCTGGGCGATGTCCGCCTCGAGCGTGGCGACCTGATCGCTGATCACGCCGAGCAGGGCCCGCAGCGGGCCGCCGACCTCCGCGTCGCGGAGCTGGTCGAAGGCCGGCAGGAGGCTGAAGAGGTCGTCGGCCATCAGCGCACCACCTGCTGGAGGATGAGGGTGTCGGTCACGGCATCGGACAGGTAGGCGACAGCCGCGGCTGGCGGCTCGGCTGCCTCCGGCGGGACGGGCAGGGGCAGGCGGCCGCTGGCCGGCGGCGCCGGGAGCTTGGCGGTCAGCGCCTGGATCTCGCTGGCCGTCGCGGTCGTGGGCACGAGGGTGATGGCAGTCACCGAGAACGACTCGACACCGGGGACCGAGTGGGCCACGGCGACGACATCGCTGATGATGACGTCCGCACCGAGCTGGCGCTGGCTGTAGCCGAACGCGCCAAAGAGCGCGGCTTGCAGGGCGGCGGAGATGTCGGCCCAGTCCAGCGCCGGATCGCTGCGGACCCGGGCGGCCAGCACGATGAGGTAAAGGCTGGCCGGCAAGACGACAACCGGTGCGCTCGGGCCGCCGCCGGCGGCGGCGAGGGCGCCGGCCAGGTCCGTACACAACGCTCCCGCTGGGTCCAGGGCGACGGGATCGACGCCGGCGACGGTGACGGCGACCACCTCGCCGCTGCCATCGGTGGTCGACACGGCGCTGGCCTTGCCCACGCCGGCCCACGATAGGACCAGGTCAGCGGCGTCGGCGACCGAGAGCAGGCGGCCCAGGGAGGCCAGGCCGACCGGGGCGCCGGCGCGCAAGTCGCCGGGCCCGTCGCCGTCGGACCCGCCCGTGCCTGGCAGCGGGTTGTCGACGCTGGCGACGGTCAGGGGCCGGCTGAGGAGCTGGGTGACCTGGTGGGCGCGCACGTTGCCGGCGCTGCCCTGACCGATCCGGTAGGTGGCCACCACGCTGCTGGTGCCCGTCGGCAGCGGGCCGCTCAGCGTGATGGTGGTGCGGCCCTGGCTGTCGATCCCGGTCAGGTAGCTGCCGGGCGGCGTGGCCGCGTCGAGACGAGTCACCGGTGTCCAGGTGCGCCCGCCGACCCTCAGCTGGAGCGAGGAGACGGACCCCGACGCGGTGGAGCTGGGATCGGCCAGGACGGGTGCCTGGGACAGGGTGAAGGACGGGTTAGGGTCGCCGGGAGTGGCGCCGGCGAGCGGCTCGGTGACGGTGGCGCCCTGCTGCGCGGGCACGACGTTGCCGTAGATCTGGACCGACGGCAGGTCGTAACTGTAGGCAAGCGGGGCGGCCAGTTGCAGAGTCGTATGGGGCGTGTCGGCGGTCCCTGACATCGTCTGCTGAGTGACCCCGGCGACCATGGCCGCCTCGCCGGCCGGCACGGCGGCGCCGGCGGGGAGGTCCGAGCGGGTGCCCGTGACGAGAATGCGCTGGCCGGCCTCGATGCCGGCGTAGAGCCCGTCGAGGTCGATGGCGGAGCCGGTGAGCGGGCCGGGCAGGGCCACCGGGAGCAGGGTGAGCTCGGCCGACTGAGCCTGCACGCTCAGCGGGCGTAGCGCCGACAGCCAGCGCGCCTCGGGATCCACCCACGACCTACCGGGGGAGAAGAAGTCGAGGGTGAGCTCGGTGACCGTCCCGCTCATCCCGTAGCGTGCCACAGCGGTGGTCGCCACCGTCTTGACCTGGGCGATGACCGGGTTGACGGGCGGATTTGCGGCCTGGTCGATGACCACCCAGCTGCCGGGGAGGATGCCGGGATAGGTCGTGTCGAGGTCCAGTACGTTTGACTCGCCCAGCGGCAGGGCCTCGGCAACCGATACGGTCAGAACGAGCTCGTGGCCGGCCGTGGCCGTGGGCGGCTGTCGGCCGATTGTGATCCTATAGTTGCCGAGGGTGAAGCGCTGAGATCCGGGCGCCGTCGGCACCCACGTGAACGTCGTGTCGCCACTGGAGTCACTGCCGTCACCTATGGTGACGGTGACCGAACCATCGTCGGCCAACGCCAAGGTCAGGGTCATGCCGACCAGCCCTTGGGCGGTCGGATCGAAGGCTACGGTGGCGCTCGACGGGCTGTGGGTGGTGGTCGTCGTGACGCTGCCGAGGTTCCCGAGATTGACCGTCGTTGGCGAGGTCCCGGAAAGATCGACCGCCGCTTGGGCGGAGGCGCTGTTCGGCCCCTGGAGGGACAACTGGGCGGTCTGGAACTGCCTGTCGGCGTTCAGGTTCAGGTAGGCACTCAGCACCTGTACGTCGCCGATCGGCAACTCTTCGGTGCCGACCTGCTGGCCCTGGCTGTCGAAGACGGGGCGGGGGGGCATGCGGACGCCGAACGGCGTGGCCTGCACCCGCAATGCCTGCGCGGCCGTCACGGCGGCCGAGCCGATGGAGGCTGTGCCGAGGGCCTTGTAGATGGTGCCTGCGAGCACCGGGTCCAGCGCGGCCACGAGCCGCGGGATGGCGTCCGAATCTGGGGCGAGCACGTCAGCGGGTTTCCGGTTGAGGGCCGCCGCGGATGCAGGCGGCGTCGGCGGCAGCTTGCGGAGCGCGGGGAGCAGGGAGTCGATGGCACTGATGATCGGCGTCCCGTCTCCGGCCGGGTCAGCAGGCACTGAACCGGCAACGCTGGCCGTGGCCGCGGGTTGTTGCAGGGTCACCGAGGTGACCTGGCTGGTGAGGTTCACGCTGACCGCCTGAACCTGCACCGGCGTGGGCGTGACGCCGCCATCGAAGAGCAGGATCACGTCGTTGGCCGCCAGGCCCGTGGTCGCGCCCTGAAAGGCCAGGCTGGTCAGCTCCGAGGGCCCGTTCGGCGCGGTGACCGGGCCGGTGGCGCGCACGCCGAGGGTGTTCCAGCTCGGGCGGGCCACGAGCGCCTGGGTGGTCTCGAAGGTCTGGGGCAGTTCGCCGGTGCCGGGCACCGACTGGGCCAGCAGCCCGGCGGGCAGGACCACGGCGGTATCGGCGGGGTCGGGCTGCAAGCTGTAGGCCAGCCAGACCGAGGCGGCCAGCCCGGGCCGGGGCCGGTATCCCACCAGCTGGGCGATGGCCAGCAGGGAGCCCGGCTGGGTCGCGGTGCGCAGGTACCCCTCGTTGGCGATGCGTTCCTGATAGAAGGCGATGACATCGGCGACGGTGGCCCACGCGTCGAGCAGGGCGACGGTGGGGTCGTCGAGGGCGCGGGTTCGCAGCCCGAACGGCTGGCCGCTGGTGACGTCGGCTTTCGCCAGTGCGGCCAGCATCTGGGCCAGGAACTGCTGGCGGTCACCGGGACTGTACGGCAGGGCGGGCAACCCCGCGGGCGGGGTTACTGGCGTCGGGTCGCTCATCGGCCGCCCCGCAGGTTGATGACGGCGTAGCCGTGCTCCGGCGCTTGCGGGTCGTTGTCCAGGCGGGCGATCTCGCTCGGGCGCAGGCGCAGGACCTCGGGTATCCGGGCGGAGACGGGTGCACCAGGAGGGCCCAGGAAGCCGAAGCGGGTCAGCGTCACGGCTTCGACTCCCGGAACGCCCTGCGCCGCGGCGATGATCGGGCTGGCGTAGACGGGCTGGCCGAAGCCCATTCGCTGCGGGCTGAACAATCCGGGGGTGCCGTCGGCCTGCTGGCCGGAGGCGAGCAGCGCGGTCAGCGCAGCCGTCGCATCGGCGCGCACCACGTCGGCGCCGACGTCGACGTTGAGCGCGATCATGAGCGGCCGGTAGCTCGGCGGCCGGACCCGCAGCTCGTGACCGATGCGGCGCAGTGGCCAGAGCACGTCGTAGACCGCGGCCAGCAGCTCCTGGCCGGGGTCCTCGCCGGCGGCGGGCTGGACGGCGACGTCCGCCGCGTAACGAATCCCCGTCCAGCGCAGCACGGTGGCGGCGCTGCGCACCCCGGCTACCTGTCCGGCGATCGCGGTGTAGTCGGCTGCTACCAGAGCGCGCGGCTGGTCGGCCAGGAAGGCGCCGGGCAGGGCGGTCTTGGCCGCGGTGATGCTCTCCGGATCGGTGCCGCCCACCGCCGGGAGGGGATTTCCCAGGCTCTGCACCGCCGACAAGGTCGTGGCGGCCGCCGTGGTCAGGGCTACGACGGCGTTGATCGCTTCCGCCGGCACGTTACCCGCGGCCCCCTGGCCGACCTGGTAGCTCGCCACGACCGGCCCGCTGGGCTGGTCGCCGGCGCTGAAGCGCAGGTGACCCCGCCCGGCATCGTCCACCTCGGCCATGACCTGCCGGGATCCCGGCGGGCTTTCGACCAGATCCTGCACCACCGTCCACGACTGCTGCGTACCGCCGGCCCCGCCCGCCGTCACAGCGAGCAGAGGCAGTGCCTGGCGGGGATCCTGGCTGGTGGCTGCGTTGGCAGGACCCCACGCGGCAGGCTGGTGCGCGCCGAGTCTCCCGGCCAGGTCCTCCCCCCAGTCGGCGGCTACCTCGCGGAGCAGTACCTGCTCAAGCGGCCCGCTGGCCCGGGCCAGGGCGGCCAGGACTCCCAGCCGCCGCAGCCGTGGAGCGAGCAGCCGGTCGGCGTCGAGCAGCAGCCGGCGAAGGCCCTCAGCGTCTTGTCCGGCCCGCCCCCGTTCCCGGCCGCTCAGGCCGAGCTCGGTGAGCGCATCCTCGCCGAGCAGCTCGCGGAGCCGGGTCAGGCGCTGCTCGCCCAGCGCCTGGCCGGCCTCGGCGTCGTGCCGCCACGCCTCCACCTCCCGGCGCCAGTCCGCGGGCAGCCTGCGCAGCATCCGGGCCTGGTGCCGGGCCACGGCCGCGGGGTCGGGGTACGGGCAGCCCCAGGTGAGCGACGGCTGGCTGAGCACCACCTGGCCGACGGCCAGCTGGTCGGACGCCCCCGCGCCGTCCCCGACCAGGACCGTGTTGCCGCGCACCACAGCGCACGGCACCGTGCCGCCCGCAGGCCCAGGCGCACTGACCTGAAGGTCGAAGGGCAAGGCCTCGGCCTCGGCCCAGGTGATCTCGAGGATGGCCCGGTCGTAGAGCCGGTCGACCGAGGGGTGCACGGCGGTCAGGCGGACCGGGTGGCGCTGGGCCGGATCGGGCGGCCCGATGCCCGACGGGCCGGCGGTCGCCTCGAAGACCACGACGTCGCCGGCCTGCAGGCTCAGCAACCTCGGCCCGGACGGGCCGTGTTCGGCGGGATCGGTCCACCCGTCGGCCAGGACCGCGGTGGTCGCCCCCGCCCGGAGCCAGCTGTCATGTTCTCCCCACGCCCACAGCGCAACCTCGCTGTGGGCCGGGCTGACCGCGACCATGGGACCGCGGCCCCGCCCGGCGGCGCTCATCACGGCCGGCGGCCCGAGCGCCGCCCGGACCGGGGTGTACGGCCGGGCCGGACTGGCTGCCCCCGGGGCCAGGGCGTCGGCGGACAGTATCGGCGAGGCCCCTTGCGGCAGGCCAGGTACGGCGGCGAACACCAGCTCGCGAAGGGGCAGCTGGGCCGCTTCGGTCACGGTCAGGCACACCCACGCCCGTGCCTGGCAGCCTTCTCCGAGCCGGTAGTCGACCAGGCGGGCGTGGCGTCGCACCGAGATGCGCTGGCGGGCCGTTTGCAGGTAGGCCTCGGTGGCGACCGCGTCCTGGTAGTAGCTGAGGTCGTCGCCGATGTAGGCGAGCAGCTCCACCAGCGTGATCCCGATGTCAGCCACGTGCGTTTCGGTCCAGGCCGGCATCGTCTCCGCCAGCCGGTTCAGGATGAGCTGGCGCAGCCCTTCGTAGTCACGGGCCAGGTAGGACGCCTGCAGGACGGCGGTGCCCGAGGCGGCGGCTGCCCCCGGGCCGGCGACCGGGTTGGGCAGGTCGATGTCGAAGGCGAACCCGGCCTGGGCGAAGCGGGGGTCAAGGCCCCGCAGCGGGGCCCAGCCGGGGCGGCCGTCGGCCGTCGGTTCGACCAGCCGCAGCAGGTAGCGGCCCGCGCCGCCGGGGGCCGCGAGCTCGACCAGCAGCCGGTCCTCGAGCTGCGGATCGGCCTGCGTCGCCCGTACGACCGCGGTGGCGCTGACCGGCGCCGCACCGTGCGGCCCGTCGATGCGGACGTTGGCCGGGTGTACGTCCTCCGGCGCGTGCTCGAGGAAGGTCAGGATCAGCCGCCGGCCGCCACGGTCGACCTCGACCGTATCGAGCCCGTTGCCGTGACGGCGGCGGACCTCCTGGCGGCGCGCACCGCCCGTCACCATCAGGTCACCCCACCGCGTTGCCCCGCCGCTCATGTCCAGGCTCACCCCACCGGTACCTGGAGGGTCAGGGTGGACGGGGCGCCGGTGGCCAGGACAAGGTAGCTCAGCATCACCTGCAGCTGGCTCGCGGCCGAGGTGACGTCGACGGACTGGATCTGCACTACGTCACCGAGCCACTGCTGGACCGCGGCCGACACCGTGATGGACAGCGCCGCGGCGACCTCCGGCGAGTTCGGGCTGAAGACCAGATCGAGCAGGCCGCAGCCGAACCCGGGCCGGTTCACCCGCTCGCCGGGCCGGGTGAAGAGGAGCTGCTCGAGCATCTGGGCAATGTGATCGTCAGCTGACGCCGCGGTCGCCGTTGTGCCCTGCGGGCTGAGCCGGTACGGGAAGGCGATGTCCACGATCAGGTCACCGTGAACTGGGCGCCGTTGATGGTGAAGCTCGTCGCCACGATCTCGACGGTCGGCGCCATGATGGTCACGCCGGTAGGGTCGAGGCTGATCGATACCGCCCCCTTGTCAGCGTAGAAGCTCACGTTGCCCCCGGCGGGGAACAGGCTCGGCACGTCGGCGATGCCGATGCCGCTGGTGAGCGTCTCCAGCGTCGCCGACGGGGTGGGATCGACCCCGGCGATCATCGCCATCGGGCCGAGTGTGGATGGCGTATCCCAGAAGCACCCGACCCAGATCGGCTTTTGCGGATCGCCCTGCTCGAACTCGACCCACACGCTGGAGCCCACCGGCGGGGGGACGAACGAGACGCCCATCGCCGGCCCGGCCAGCGGCACGCACGGCAGAGCCCAGTTGCTTGGCAGGATCCCGAACACGTCGGGCACCCGCACGATCAGCCGACCCTGCAGGAGAGGGTCAACGTTCGTCATGACCGAGCCGCGGTACTTGCCGAAGAACCGCTTGCGGACCTCGGGATCGGGGTCCTGGGCGGCAGGCTCGCCGAAGGGATTGAACGACTCCATGTAGCCGGAGTGGCCTAGGTCGGTCATGGGTCTCCTTCATCCGATTGAGTCAGGTCGGCGGTCACGGCGAGGCTGGCAGCGCCGCGATCTGGCCGCCGCTGGTGGGGGCCGGGATCGTCGGCGCGGACAGCAGCGGCCCCGGCGGGCTGGTCACGATGCCCACCCCTCCTGGCAGAGCAGGCGCGGCCAGCGCGGCCGGGGCCGCGAATCCGCTCAGCTGCTGCACGGCCGCGGCGGGGTAGGGCAACAGGCTGGCGCTGCTGGCGATCAGGGAATTGCGGCTGAGGGTGAAGCTCTGCTTGTAAGACCCCGGCTTGATCGTGTGGGTCGTGCTGTCGACGAAATACTCGCCGTCGTAGGTGATGCCGGCCCCCCGCACCTCGACGATGGTGCGGGCCGGCAGGATCGACCCGTACCGCAGCACGTCGAGGGTGCCCTGGCCGGAGATGACATTGGCAGTGGAAGCGGCCTTGGCCAGAGCGATGCCGGCCGCCTGGATCGGGCTGTACTTGGCCAGGCCGGGCATGGGGCTGATCTTGAGCGGCAGCGGGCTCTTCAGGCCGAGCGGCGGGTTGATCGGGTTGATGTCGGGCACCGGGATGGGAATCGGGATGCTGGCTATCTGAATCCATACGATCCACTGGGTCTTGGCGAAGCCGTCGAAGGAGAACTGAAGCGACTCGACGTTGCTGGCCCCGTCCCAGTCGATGGCAATCGGCGGCGGCGTCGGCAGGAACGGGATTGCTGTGCCCAGCTTCGGTCCCCAGTACGCCAGGTTCATGCCCGGCAGCGGCCCGGGCTGGATGAAGAAGACGTAGCCGACATTGGCGGCGAGGGACTTGATGTAGGTCAGGTCGGTGCCTTCCTGCTGGGGGATCTCGGTCAGCGGGTTGGGCACGTCGATAAGGACGCTGGGGATAATAAGGGGGACGATCCCGTAGAGCGGAATGTACTTGGCCACGGCGAGGGCCACCCGGGCCTCGGCGGGCATGGCCGGCCAGGGGAAGCCGCTCAGGTCGATGACATCGAGCATCCGGGTAAGGTCGTCACCCTTGATCGACAGGACCGACTTGCCCGGCTCGTCGCTCGGCACCATTTCCTGCAGCGTGATCACGCCGTCCATGAGCACGGTGGACGTCCCGGACATGGTAACGACCAGGATCACCCGTGTCGGCGGGTCGAAGTACCCCGACGGCAGCAGGTCGGTGAGCAGCGGTGAGCCGGTGCTCACCGCGAAGGACAGGTCGAAGCCGCTCTTTTCGGTCGCACTCACCGTCACGCTGGCCGAAACCAGCGACTCCATGACTTCACGCGGCACCGGCTGCGGCTGGACGGTCCCGATCAGCAGGCTGAGGGTGAGCTCACTGGCCACTGGGCACCCCGGCGGGGAGCGGCACGTTGATGGTCGTACCGGGCTGGTTCAGGTCGCTCGGACGACAGACCAGGTTGGCGTCGGCCAGCAGCCAGGACAGCTCGGGATCGCCGAGGCTGGCGTTAGCGATCATGTCGACGCGGTCGCCAGGGCGCACCAGGTAGGTACCTTGCCTGGCCAGCTGGCCAGGCTGCGGCAGGAAGCGGCGCAAGAGGTAGGGCACCGTGGTCCCGTCCGGGGAGGTCCAGGTAGCGGTGCCCACTGCGGCGTAGCGGCTAGGTGAGCTCATTGTGCTGTGCTCCGGGAATCGATCATGGCAGGTGCTCCAGTCCGAGCGGCCGCACGTCGGTGGCGGCCACCAGGGCGGCCAGCGCCTCCGCCGTGCGGCGGTAACCGAGGTAGAGCGTCGATCCCAGGTGGGTAATCGGCAGGTCGTTGGTCGTCAGCACCTTGAATTCCAAGCTGGCCTTGGCCCGGATCGGCCGGAGCTGGGGATCAAAGGCCTCCTCGGTGATCGACAGGCTGCCGACCAGCACCGGAACCACCCGTTTGACCCCCCAGACCAGCACGATGAGGGGCGCCTCGACCGGGACGATCTCGAGCATTCCCTGGTCGAACAGCGCGTCGGTCGCCAGCAGCTGTGCGGCCGAGGGCGTGATCAGCGCCTCGAGCGAGGCCAGGGCGGGCAGCAGGCCGTTCTCGACGACCGGCGCGCTGCCCGGATCGGTCGCGTTCTCCAGCTGGTCGGCGGCGTCGAGCTCGGCTTCCATCTTGATCGTCTCGTGCGGCGGGCCGGTCAGACGCAGCGCCTCGAGGCGGTCGCCGGGCTCGCCCGTCATGGCCCGCGGCTGCAGGGTCCGGGTGACGGTATCGGGGTTGTACTGGAACACGATCACGTCGATGATCGCGCTGGTGCCCGGGTCGAGCTGGACTAGGCCGCCGCGCAGCAGCTTCGGGGACCCTGGAAACGAGCTCACCGTGCGGCCCCCCGCCCGGCCGGGCGGGATCCGCGCTGGCCGGGCGATGCTGGCTGGACCGTGCGGCTTCCGGCGAGGGTGCCAGCGGGCAGTGCCGCCAGCACATCATCGGCAATCCGGGCTCCCAGTGCGGACGCGCCGTCGGCGTCCGGACCCTGCGGGGCGCTCTCAGATGCCGCACCGCGCTCGCCGGCCAGGCGCTGGCGCAGCTGGCGGGACAGTTCCTGCTCCAGCGCCCTGGCCAGGTGCTCACGCTCGCGCCGGGTGAGGGAGGGGCCGTCGATCACGATCCGGTCGATGTGCAGGCTGATCTTCATCGGGCCACCTGCGCGGGCGTCCGGAAGTCGGCGTCGCTGACCGGGAGCTGCAGTTTGCGGAACTCGACCCGCGCCATCTCCAGGACCAGCTCGGTTGTCACCGGGGTCTGTCGCCCTGCTGCGCAGAAAGCGGCGTTGAGGGCGATGTTGCGGATCATGCCGCCGGTCGTGGCCAGTTTCGTGAGCCGGCTGAAGTCGAGATCGTCGACGGGTGCGCGGGCCGGGAACGCTCGTTGCCAGAGCATGGCCCGCTCGCGCGGCGACGGGAACGGGAAGGAGACGACGAACCGGAGGCGCCGGAGGAAGGCATGGTCGACCGCTTGCCGCTGGTTGGTGGTCAGGATGGCCACGCCCCGGTAGTCCTCCATCCGCTGCAGGAGGTAGTTGACCTCGATGTTGGCGTAGCGGTCGTGGCTGTCCTTAACCTCGCTGCGGCGCCCGAAGAGCGAGTCGGCCTCGTCAAAGAGCAGCAGGGAGCCGCCCTCGTCAGCGGCGTCGAATACCCGGCGCAGGTTCCGCTCGGTCTCGCCGATGTACTTGCTCACCACCCCGGAGAGATCGACCCGGTACAGTGCCAGCCCGAGCTCGCCTGCGATGACCTCGGCCGCCAGGGACTTGCCGGTGCCGGACTGGCCGGCGAACAGGGCGGTGATGCCGCTGCCGCGGGTGATGCTCTCGGCGAAGCCCCAGTGGCGCAATACCGTGGCCCGGCCTCGTACCTGGTCGACGAGGTGGCGCAGCAGCATGGTCTCCGCGTCGGGCAGGACGAGATCGTTCCACGTGGCGACGGATTCCTGCCGCCGGGCGAGCGCCTCAAGCCGCGGGCGGGTCTGCGCCTGGCAGGCCTTCCACAGGGACCCGATGCCGCCGTCGGAAACCCGGGCTCGCCGGGCCGCCTCACGGATGGCCGCCTGGTTGAGGTCGAATTCCCCGGACAGCCGCCCGGTTACGGCGTCCAGGCCGTCGGCCGGCCCGGCCGCGTCGGCCAAGACCTCGGCCCAGAGTACTTCTTGCTCTTGCGGGCTCGGGCGCCGCGCGTCGAGGATGCGGAACAGCCGACCGGGCACAGCCAGCGGCTCGCGGCATCCGACCAGGACAGCGCCGCTTAGGTCGCGCAGCAGACCCGCGAGGGATGCGAGTTCTTCTTCCTGCACGTCGCTCACATCGATGTACAGGGCGAGCGGCAGCAGCATCGTCTCCCGCTCCCACAGGCGGATGACGTCCGCGAGGTCGAGCCCTGAGCGCGGCAGGCGGTCGGTGGCCAGCTCATAGAGCTCAAGATGGGCCCGCTGCGCCATGGCCGACGCCAGCCCCCGGCGGACCGTCGGGTCGGCCCCGAGCACCCCGACGAGCGGCAGGCTGGCCGCGGCCGCGGCCGCGGGCTCGGTCCAGGCCCCGAGCGCGTCCCGGACGGCGGCTTCCTGGCTGGGCGGCAGCTCCCCGAGGAGGTCGGGGACGGGGCGGACCAGGTGATCGAGACGGTCGTCAAGCTGGTTGAGGCCCTTGATATAGTTCACGATCCGCTCGTCGGCGCGCAGCGGGCTGGCTACCAGCGGCTGCGCGGCCCCCTGGTGCACCTCGACCAGCCGCCAGTAGCGCAGCGGCCGCTGCGGGGACAGGGCGTCCCAGGCCGGTTCGGGCAGGATGCTGAGCGCCAGGGCAAATGTGGGCTGGCCGGTCCCCGGCTGGCCGGCGGTGGCTGCGCAGCGGGCCGCCATCGCCGGGTCGAATTCCATGGCCGCGCACAGCAGCAGGGTGAGGCGCTCGAAGCGGGATAGGCCCAGACGGTCGCCAAGCAGCTCGAGCGCTGGCGGCGGGCCCGGCTCCAGGCCAGGTGGAGTGTCGTTCCACCAGGCATCTGCCGACTCGCCGGTCCGGTCGGGTCGCTGCTCGGTGAGGAGGCCGCGCAGCCACTGCAGACCGTCGGCGAGATAGGCGCCGTTGCGCGACTCCCAGTCGGTGAGGGCCGTCACGACAGCACCAGGCGCTGGTTCGGATCGAAGCTGGTCTGGCCGGCCACGACCGGGATGCTGTCCTGCCCGTCCACCCGCAGGCGCAGGACATACGAGCCGGCGGTAAATCCCTGCAAGGTGAAGGACAGGGACGTACGGGGCTCGCTGCCGGGCGCCCCGGGGGTGCCGGCCACGATCTGAGAGCCGATGGCGAGCGTGACCGTCTGGGACTCCAGCACGGCAGGCGAGCAGGTGACCTCAACGGTCGCCGACCCGCCGGAAAGCGTCGCTGCCAGCGGGGCGGTGCTGGTGATCACCGGCACCAGGACGAGCGGGACGGCGTTGCTGGCCAGTGTGTCGCCATCGGCCGCCGTCACCTGGGCGGTGACGGCGATGACCCCGGCGGGCAGCGGCGGGTCCGTCGGCATCTGGACGGTGAGAGCGCTGCCGGACGCCGCGGCGACCGGCAGCAGCTGCGGGCCGCTCAGCGCGCCGCCCGAGACCCGGACCTGGGACACGCCGGCCAGGCGCTGGCCGATCAGGGTCACCGCGTCGCCGGGGCGGGCGCCGGACTGGGCGTTGGGCGGCGAGGCGGCCTGGAGGAACGGCGCCACCTGCGCGCCGGCGTGCGGTCCCAGGTCCCCGGCCGAGCGGGCCAGGACCGGCAGCGGGGCCCGGATCGGCTGGTTGTTGTCGATCAGGACCACGGCAGCGTCGTAGCTCGCCGAGATGCGGTAGCCGGTGCTGAAAGTGGCCCAGAGCCGGGAGATCTCGTCCATCGGGATGGGATGCGGGGTGATCCTGACCCGGTCGGGCTGGTCTTCCAGCCCGCTTCCGCTCAGCGCCGCGACAATGGCGCTGGGGGAGAGCAGGGGCTGGTCATTGAGCAGTTGCATCCCGATGCCCAGGAGCCGGTGGGCCAGGACCTCGTTGTCGTCCTCGCCATAGGCGGTCAGCAGGTAAGACAGCACGAGCGGCAGGGGAGGCTGGCCGGACTCACCGGGACGGATTCCCGGCAGGTCCTGGTTGCGCCAGGCCGCGTCGATGGATGTCCGGTACAAGAAGAGGTTGATCTGGTTGCCGGCGCTGCCGTCTTGGCGCGCCCGGTCAGGCGGGCGGGTAGTCACCGTTGTCCCCGCCAGGTCAGCGTCGCTGGATACCGCCTGGAACAGCATGTTCCGGAGCGTCGAGGTCACCGCAGCGATGGCCCGGTCGTTGCTCAACCGACCCTCCCGGCCGCCCGCGCTCGTAGGTAGTCCTGCAGCCGGCTGGGCTGGGCTCGGGCCGGACGGCCGCCGGCGACCCCCGCGGCCGCGCCCGCGGGAGGCGCCGGCGGACCAACGCGGACCTCGACGCGACCGATGGTGACCGTCACCTCGTCGGGCCCGGTTCCTGCTGCCGTTCGCCGGCCGACGTCAGGGCGTGCTGGCCGGGATGCCATGGCCGGGTCATCGGTCGTCAGCTCGGCCAGCGCGATCCGCTCGGCGCGCAGCGGGAAGCGGCTGCGCGCCGGGCCGGCCGCCTCAGCCGGATCAGGCCGGGGCAGCGGAGCAGCCGCTGCCGCCTGGGCCATCGGGAGAGCCGTCTCGTGCGGGTCGGCGCGCCCGTTCGGTTCTGGGCTTACCGCGAATCGGCTGCCGCGTGCGGCCGGGACCGCGAGTCCCGCGTCAGAGACCGCGAGTCCCGCGTCAGGCGTCGAGCCCGTCGACGCTGGGCGGGAGCTTGCACGCTCCGGGACGTAGCCCGTCGGCCTGGACGTCCGGTCCGCCGGGCCGGATTGCGGACCTGAGCCCTCCGGCCGCACTGGGCGGTGCTTGTCGCGATCGCTTAGGTCGCCGGCCATCGCCGGGAGGGCGGGGTGCGCCCGGCTGGACGCCGCCACAGCATGATCCGGCGAGATCGGCCGGACGGCGGATGCAGACCCGATCACGGTCGGCGGCTCCTCGGGCCCGGCCGGAGGACCGTCGGATACGCGCTGGCGGCGACCGGCCGCCGTCCCGGAGAAATCCTCCGGGACGGCGGGTGCCGGGGAGGCGTGGGATGAGCCAGATGAGTGCTGGGGCCTCAAGCCAGGCCAGGGACGCGCCGCTCTCGCGTCGGGGTGGTCGGTGGGAACCGCCGAGGCGGGGGGACGGCCGACGGTGCCGGCGATCAGCGGGGCGTCTCCCCGTGGCCTGGCCGGGTGCCCTGCCGCCTTGGCGTCGATCTCGAACGGTGACCATGTGTCGTCGGGCAGCGCCCGTTCCCACGGCGGTTCAGCGTCAGGCGGCGCGGGCTCGAAACGGGACCGGGGGCGTACCCGCAACGACGGCTGGCCGACCGCGAGCCGCCGCACCCGGTCTATGTAGGCGGTCACCGGGCACACGATTCGAGGTAGAAGCGGCGCCGGTGCGGGCTCATCTCGAGGATGTCCCGCTCGGCCCATCCGTACGCCAGCGCCAGCTGGTGGACCTCAGCCAGGCGGCCATGAACCCACCGGGTCAGTTCGGTCCACAGGATCGAGCGGATATCGACGGTCTCGGGCCACACGGCTCCGCAGGGGCATTCGATGTCGGCGGTGACGTCGGCGCCCGGATCGCTGGCCGCCAGGGCATCGGCTACCCGCTCCGCCGCCGCGGGGGGCAACGCGGTCGCGACTGCGGGGGCGCCCGGTCCCTCTATGGCTTCGACGCAGCGCTGGAGCAGGTCTGCGACCGTAGCCGCGGGCCCGATCGTAGCGACCTCCCGCAGGTCGCCGTTGGTCGGCAGGCGGCACCGGATAAGGAGGCCATCGTATTCGACGGTTACCGTGCTCACCGGGGCGCGGGGACGGGCAGGCGTCACCTCAGCGGCCGGGATGACGAGCTCGACCAGTTCCCCGCAGGCCTGGCAAGCCGCCACCAGGTCGAGGTCGGGACCGAACAGCCAGCATCGCAGGTCATACAGCAGCAGATCGCACGCGCCCACGGTCATGGTCGCGGGGTCGCAGGCGGCCTCCACTAGGCCGAGTGACCGGAGCAGGGCCGGTGCGCGGTCCACGGGAGGCTCCCCCATCCCGTCTTCCCACGCGTCTACCAGCGTCGCGGTGTTCGGGGCCGGCACACCGATCAGCTGACCGGGTCGTTGAAGCTCGGCTGCGACGAAGGCTCGGTCACACTTGGATCACGGATCCAGCCCTCGTTTTCCAGCTTGATGTGCTGGATGGCGACGGCGTTGGCATTGCCGTCCAGCTCAGGCATGGACTGGTACTCCGACACCCAGCACCGGAAAACCTGGTAGGAGATGACCTTCTGGCCGGCTTCGTTGAAAAGATCAATCGTGATGTTCTTACGGAAGTCGAGAAGTGAAACCTCCTGCGTGGCGTTACTGGCCTGAGCGTTGTTGTAGTCCCACACCTTGTTGGCCCACTGCTCAAAGTCGATGTCGTGGGTCACCCCCCGCTCCAGGGTGATGGCATCGTATTCGGTCCGCCCGGGTGATTTGCGACTCGTGCTCTCATCGCCACCGTCGCGGAACTTGACCACCTCCGTGGTGCGCTTTAGCGCGCTCACCTTACTCACGCCGGCCACGTAGCTAGTGCTGCTCTCGAATTTGACCTTGAACTTGAAGTTCTTGTACGGGTCGATTCGGCTGCTCTTGAAGGGGGGCATCTGGCTCTCCTCAGCCTTGCAGCTGGCCGGCCAGCTGCTCGATCTGGATGATCACGAACTCGGCAGGCACCAGCGGCTGGAATCCCACGAGGATGTTCAAGATACCTAGATTGATGCTGCTCTGCGGATTGTTGTCAGCATCGCACTGGACCAGGTAGGCCTCAGCCGGCGTGCTTCCCTGAAAGGCTCCCTGCTTGAAGAGTGAATTCATGAAGGCGCCGATGTTGAGGCGGACCGAAGACCACAGTGGCTCGTCGTTGGGCTCGAATACGGCCCACTGGGTCCCCCGCCGAATTGACTCCTCAATGAAGAGCGCCGTCCGGCGCACCGGGATGTACTTCCATTGCGATGCCAGCTCGTCGGCTCCGGCGGCGGTCCGGGCACCCCACGACACCGGGCCGATCAGGGGAAGCGTACGGAGGCAGTTGACGGCGATCGGGTTGAGCACGCCGCTTTCCGAGTCATTGATGGGTACCGAGAGGTCGCTGATCCCCGTGAGCGCCGCCGCGGTGCCGGCCGGCGCCTTCCAGACGCCGCGGGCATCGTCGGTGCTCGCCCAGACGCCCGCGACGGCGCCGCACGGGCCTAGCGGCACCGTCGTGTTGGTGACGGGGTCGGCAAACCGCAGGTTGGGGTAATAAATGGCGGCGTTGGCCGTGTTACTTCCGCTGATGGCGAGCGTTTTCAGTCCGTCCGGGCCGGTCCCGGTCACGGTCTCGAAGGTGAGGGTGCCCTGCGACCACGTGGTCGGCGGATCGACGAGGAGCATGGCCCGCTGCTGGGCGCAGAATTGCGCAGCGAGGCTGAGTGTGGCGGCGGGATAGGGCTGCTGAGCCGGATGCGCTGGCAGACTCGGATTCGTTGGCAGGCAGAGTATGTTGAAAATATCGGCTTGGAGCAGCGCGTAAATGCCTGTCTTGGCAGCCTGGTCACCGGGCACGGCGAGGCTGTCGGCGTTTATATCCGCGCCTTTGCCGCTGCCCGCAGGTGGAGTTGCCGCTGTCGTAGCGCCCGCTGTCGTAGCGCCCGCTGTCGTAGTGCCCGCTGTCGTAGTGCCCGCCGGCGCGGTTTCCGCGGCAGGCACCGGGCCCGCCCAGTTGTAGGTTCCGGCCTCGGGGGCCTGGGTGGCCGCGCTCGTCGGATCGACGTTCATCAACGCCGACGACGCCAGCGCCGTGGCGATCCCGGTCCCGGGGGTTCCGGCGGCGCTGGCACTGACGCTGAGGCCTGTATAGCTCTCCACTGCACCGCTGCCGCCGTCGGTGATCGTGAGGTTGAACAGGCCCGGGGTGACCAGCTTGTCGGTGTCCACCGTTACCGTCAACTGGTTTCCCCAGGTGCCCGGTGACGTTGCCACGAGAATCAGGGGCGCTGGAACGGTTCCGGCGGCCGTTGCCGCAGCGGGCGGTATGGCGATCTTGGCCGGTGCGCCGCTCTTGTCGGTTGCGCTGGCGCGCACGATCTGGGCGCTGTTACCGCCGTTCATGAAGAAAAGGAACGCGGCATAGCTCATCGGGCTGCTGGGGTCAAGACCGCCGAAGGCGCGCTGGTAGTCCGCCCAGCTATTGACTTGTACGGGCGTATCTACCAGCCCCCGGGCGGCGTACCCGACAAATGCGGCGACCGAAGTCGGCACCCCCACAATCGTGTGGACGGAGCTTTGCACTTCCTCGATATAGACGCCGGGATAGGTCGGAGTCACGGGCACGGCAATCTCCTCGAATAGGGCTGGTCGGTAAGTTCCGGGGAGTCGAGCGTGATCGCGGCGACCACTCTGCGGTAGCCGAGTCCGGACCGGTCGCTGGTCTCGGTGACCTGGTCGGGCGACGCGGCTTCGAAGAGGGTGAAGCGGGTCTCGTCGGCGGGTACGTAGATCGTCTGGATGTGGCGGAAGGACATGGCGCGCGCGGCGGTGCGGTCGCGGTCGACCTGGGATGCCAGGGCTTCGCGGGTCGCGGCCGGCAAGTACCGCTCGGCCAGGAAACGCCCGGCCCGCCTCGATTGTCCCGCAGGTTCACAAGGGAAACGGTATGGGCGGACGGTGCCGGGACGAATCCGTAGAACCCCGCATGTTTTCCTGCGAGGGGATTTCAGCGGCGCGGCGGACCGGACGGTGTCAGCGTCCGGCGTAGCTTTTTGCGGTGGCTGCGGCGGCGCACCCTGCGGCGCGGTCAGCATGAGCTGCCGCCGTGTTCCGGGGAGTCGAGCGTGATCGCGGCGACCACTCTGCGGTAGCCGAGTCCGAACCGTTCGCTGGTCTCGGTGACCTGCTCGAGCGTCGCGGCTTCGAAGAGGGTGAAGCAGGTCTCGTCGGCGGGTACGTAGATCGTCTGGATGTGGCGGATGGACATGGCGCGCGCGGCGGTGCGGTCGCGGTCGACCTGGGATGCCAGGGCTTCGCGGGTCGCGGCCGGCAAGTACCGCTCGGCCAGGAAACGCCCGGCCCGGCTGGGTTGTCCCGGCAGGTTCACAAGGAAAACGGTATGGGCGGAAGGTACCGGGACGAATCCGTGGAGCCCCGCATGTTGTCCTGCGAGGGAAGGTCAGGGGAACGCGGCGGAGCGGACGGTGTGAGCATCTGGCACAGCTCCTTCCGGGACCGCACGCTGAGCTTGCGGTACACCCGGGACAGGTGAGCCTCGACGGTGCGCTGCGCCATGAACAGCCCCGCGGCGACCTCAGCGTTGGTGTGGCCCGCGGCGGCCAGGTCGGCCACGCGCTGCTCGGCGGCGGTCAGGACCGGCCCGGCTCCGCGTGGCGTGGCGCGTGTCCCCACCCGGGCCAGCTCCCCGCGGACGCGGTCCTGCCACCGCGGGGCACCGAGCCGTTCGAAGATCACCAGCGCGGCCTGGAGGAAATCCAGCGCCTGCTGCTTGTGCCGCGCCCGCCGGTGGACCTCCCCGGCGGCAAGAAGCGTCCGTGCTTCTTCGAACGGCATCGCCAGGCGCTGGTGCGCCTGAAGTCCTGCTTCCAGCGCTGCCCCCGCGTCGGCGAGGTCGCCACGGGCGGCCAGCAGCAGCCCTCGGCACCGGCCGGCGACGGCGATGCCCCATCCCCGGCCCAGCTGGGCGGACCGGGCCTCGAACGGGCCGAGCAGCGCCTCTGCCGCGCCAAGGTCGCCCAGCCGGGTGAGCGCCTCGATCTCGTCGGGAACAAAACGGCACAGCGCGGGTTCGGCCATGCCAGTGGCGAGCACCGCTTCTGCGAGCGGGCCGAGCCGTTGATGGGCACCGCGAGCGTCGCCCGCCGACAGGACCGCGATCCCGTAGGCCTGCGCCGCCGTGGCGGCGGGCAGCGGCATCCCGACTTGCCTTGCGAGTTCAGCTGCGCGCGCCGCATCCCGCAGGCCAGCATCGATCCGGCCGCGGTAGGCGTGCAGCAGCGCTCGTGCCGCCGACATGAACGCGATCGCCGCCGGGCTGCCGGAATCCTCGGCCAGGCGGTAGCCTTCCGCGGCCAGCTGTTCGGCCCGCGGCCAGTTCCCGGCCCAGCCCTCGTTCTCGGCCATGGCCCACAGCACCAACGGAAGCCCGGTCTCGGCGCCGTCCTCCACCGCCCGGGCGTACTCCTGCTCATACAGGACCCGGGCGCGGTCGAGATCGCCGGCCCAGTGCAGGAGATGACCGATCGCGACGTTCGGACGAAGGTCCATGCCCAGCCTGGGTGACTGCCGCGGACCGGCCAGGGCGCGGCTGATCAGGTCCGGCCGCAGGCCGTTGCCGAGCGCGAACGTCGCGAACGCCAAGCCCGCGCAGCACTGCGCCTCCAGGGCCCGATCCCCGGCCCGCCCGGCCAGCTCCAAGATCAGCTCGGCGGTCCGGATTGCCTCCCGGAGGTTGCCCGCATGGCTTGCCGCTACGGCCTGGTCCATCATGATGACGGTCTGCAGGGCCATGTCGTCCCCGGCCTCATCCAGTGCATGTCCCAGCGCGGCGGCCCAGTCGGTCATCGGCTCACCGCAGAACGCGCGATACCGGGACACGCGCCGCAACAGCTCCGCGCGGGCAGACCCAGCCGGCACCGCATCGATAATGTCCTCGAGCAGGCAACAGGCGCGGGCAGGATCGGACGCCTCGAACCGCTCCTCTGCCGCCAGGACGATCCGGCGCCGCTTACTTTCGGCTTGGGCCAGCGGCGTGAGGGTGACGGCGAGCTCGGCCAGGTCCCCGGCCGTGTCGCAGGCCCCGCGACGCGCAGCCATCCGGGCCGCGGCCTCCACCTCGCCGGCCACCGCCTCGTCCGGGCCAGCGGCTCCCAGCGCCAGGTGACGGGCCCGCGCCCCGGGGCCGCACACCACGGCGGCCAGCCGGCGGTGGGCGGCGCGGCGATCGGCTGCCCGCGCCTGGTCAACGACGACTGAGCGCATCAGCGGATGGACGAAAGCGATGCCACCATCGATCATGGCCAGCAAGCCCGCCCGGACGCCTGCCTCGAGATCAGCGTGCGCGGTGGCCGGATCGCGGGCGGCAGCGCAGATGACCGGCAGCGCCGGTTCCGCCGAAAGCGAGCTGACCAGGAGCACATCGCGCGGCCCGGGTGCCAGGCCGGTGACCCGCCCGAGCACCAGACGCCGCAGCGAGTCAGGCACATCGAGCGTGTCGTGCAAAGCTGGCGGGACGTCGGCATGCGCCGTCGCGGCCAGCTCCAGCGCGAACAGGGGATTCCCCCCTGAGGCCTCGTGCAGGCGCAGCAGCAGCGACCGGCCCGGAGACAGCGTCGTCCGGGTAGCCAGCAGCTCCCGGATCGCCCCGAGGCTGAGCGGCCTGAGCCGCAGGCGATCGACTCTTTCGGCTGGGACGCTGTCGGCGGCCAGCCGAGGCGGGATTCCCGACCAGTCCGTCCGCACCGCCGCGAGCAGGCCCACGGGCTCAAACCGCAGACGGCGCAGCGCGAACGACAGGACGCGGGCGGAAGCGCTATCCAGCCACGCCAGGTCATCGACAACCATCACTACCGGTTGCATTCCGGACAGGTTGCGAAGCACCGTGAGCACAGCTGTCGCCGTGGCCCGCGGATCCGCGGGCCGTTGCACGGACTCAGTGCGAAGAACCGCCTGACGGACTGCCTGCCGCTGCGGACCCGGTAGCCCGTCGACAAGGACGGCCGGGACCGTTTCCAGCAGGTCAGCCAGCCCCGCGAACTCCAGCGGCACCTCGGACTCGACCGGATAAGCGGACAGGACCGTGAACCCGAGCCGTACCGCCGTGTCATGGCCTTCTTTTAGCAGGGTTGTCTTCCCGATCCCTGCTTCACCCTCGATCAGCAGGACACGCGCCCCTCGGGTAACCTCGCCAAGAAATCCGCTGATCCTGGCAGCCTCTGTATCCCGGCCAATGGGCATCAGCTCCGCCCCCCGCCCCTCCGTTGACATCGCCAGCCTCGGCTGAGGCCCTGGGCTTGTCAACCCCGCTGTGACGTGGTCTCAAGCCGGGTGGTTTCGCTGCCGGGTCTGGCGTCCGGACGCCTGAGCACAAGCCACAGCGGATTCCGCTGACGGTGGGAATAACAGCGCTGCGAGCGGGATGTTCAGCTAGGACCAGGCCTCGTCATGACTCCTCCCGGTTATCGATCACGGCGGCGCCTCGTACCGGGCGCTCATGAGTACAGAGGTGCTAAGAACTTGCTTGATACATGGGCTTCGGGCCGTCCGCCACGGGCTCCAGGATCGTGAAGCCGCGGCCGGCCCGGCGCAGGTGCCCGCCCGACGCCGGCCCCTGACCCGCAGGGCACCAACGACATCGGCCGCCATGTCGAGGGACCGGCATGACAGGCGGTCATGATCTGGTCGCGGGTGAACTGCCGGTCGGCGGGCGGGCGCACCTTCACGATGCGCCCGCCCCGCAGCGCCAGCGGCATCGGCGGAACGCGGGTAGTTTCATGGGCCGTGTTCGGCGGCGGCCATACCTGGCCGGGTTCTGCCGCGCCTGGGCTCACCGACCTCAGCACCCAGGAATTTGACGCCGCCGAGGAGATCTGCCGCTTTCGCCCAGCCCCTGCTCGCGTCCGCGGACTCCCGGCGACTCTGACCCATCCTGGGCAACGAAAGCCCACGGGCAGGCCCCCCCCGGCCCGGCCGGGGGGAGGGACCCGCGGAAGGCGGCCAAGACCGCCCGGTTTCCTGGATCTGGTGACCGAACGACATGGGCCGCTCGCCTCGATCCCCTGAACCGCGTCGCGGGATCAGCGCCCGTCTGGCGCCCGTCCGGCCGACCTGGGAGCTGGCCAGGTCGAGGGGTTCGAGGTCGTAAGCGTCACACCCTAGGAGCCCCAGTTCACGGAAATAGGCGACGCCTGGCTGCGTGAGGATGCCCACAGCTTCCGGGTAGATCGACATCGCCTGCGATTTGACTGTGTGAGGTGAAAGGAACAACTGGTCAGCAATCTGCGGGAACGACAGGTGAGTAGCCAGCAGCGGCAGGACCCGCAGCTCGGCACCGGTCAATGAGGACACTCCGGGATGGTTTACATCGCGCTCATTCGACAGCTGGTCCCGTAGCACCTCAGCCTCGCCGACCAGGGTGCCCATCCCGGGGCGGCGTCTGAGCAGCTCATTTACCTCCAGGACGAGCGCCCTGGCACCTGCTACGTCAGCCAGCGCGAGGTGAACGCGGGTGAGCTCGAGCCGGGCCTGAATAGCCAATTGGGGGATCGCATAGGTCAGCAAGGACCGCAGGCGCTGGGCCCTGACGAGTTCCTGGCGCGCCGCCGCGACATCTCGCCGGTGCATGGCCGCCCGGGCCTGCACCGCGCAGACCAGAGGCGCCGCGTAGCTCTCCTCGATCCCGGCCCGGCACAAAACGGCGCGGGCCTGGTCGGCTAGGGCCCCGGCCCGGCCCCACTGGCGCGCCATCGCTACCAGTGATCGCTCGCACAGCGTGACCGTAAGAGTCTCGCGCGCGCCGGCTTCCTCTCCTGCGCTGACGGCAGCCTCGAAGGACGCATCGCCAATCAAGGTCACCGGAAAGGACGCGTGCGAGCCCCTGGTAGAGCGCTGGGGCCGGCGTCACGATGCTCGCCGCGGCGCATCTCCGCACGGCCTCGTCGGCGTCGGCACGTATCTGCTCGACCCCGTGTCGGCACATGAGCGCCCGGAGGATCGCTGCGTGGGCCTGGGCGTGAGGGTCATCTGGCCGCTGCGTGGTCGCTGGGCTCGCCCGGTGGCGGCGCAGGTTCACGGGAGGTGGATGCTAGGTATCTCCGGGGTACATGGCAGGTCGAAGGCCCGATCTCCGCCCGCCGGGCTCTCGACCCCGGCCTTACCCCACGCCAGACTGAACCCCACGGCCACCGCCTCGTCTTCACGTACTGTGGTAGGAACCCGAAGATGATGACGCGGTGGCCGCCTGTTATCACCGTGACACGCCGGACAACACCGGCAAAACCCCTGATCAGAAACCTCAGAGGTCAAATAACAAGCTAAGCTCCGTCCTGCGCTGATCGCCGACAGCCAGATCAAGGCGGCCTGCACGGTGGCGGCGCTGCTCCTGCTGTATTACACCGGGCCCGGGTAGCGGCAGAATGGCTGCCATGGCCCAGCCAACGACGGCCGTCAGGCTCGCCGAACTCGTCGCCGCCCTCTCGCTGGGTATTGACCTGGGCTTCGGCCAGCCGATGGAGCATGTCCTGCGTCAGTGCCTGATCGCGATGCGGCTGGCCGGGCGGATGGGCCTGGACGACGACGCCCGGTCTGCTGTCTATTACACGTCCCTGCTGGTCAACGTCGGCTGCCATTCCGATGCGCATGAGCAGGCGAAGTGGTTCGGCGACGACATCGAACTGAAATCGCACAAGTACGACTACGACCAGAAAAGCCTGGTGGCCGCGGCAGCATCATTTCGGCGCCTCGGCCAGGGTCATCCGCCGATGCACAGATTCCGGATCGGGCTGGAGTTCGCGCTGTCAGGCTTCCGCGATCTGGACGGGATGATCGCGCAGCACGCGGACATAGCCTGCTCGCTCGCGGCTGAGCTCGGCCTGCCAGATGAGGTACAGAACGCGATCGCAGCATCGTATGAGCGCTGGGATGGCCGCGGCTGGCCCGGCGAGCTTCGCGGCGACTCGGTACCGCTGGCGTCGCGGCTCGCACAGCTTGCCGAGTACATGGAGGTGGCGCATCGCGTCGGGGGCGAGGACGCCGCGGTGGCGATGGCCCGCAAGCGCCGCGGGACGCAGTTCGACCCCGATCTCGCGAGCCTGATCTGCACCGACACAGTCGAGATCCTTGGCGGCCTCGGCACTGCCCGGACGTGGGACGCGGTGATCGGCGCTGAGCCCGCGCTGAGCATGACACTGTTCTGGCGAGGAACTCGATGCGGCGCTGCTTGGAGTCGCAAACTTCGTGGACCTGAAGTCGCCGTATATGCTCGGCCACGCAAGCGCAGTTGCCAAGCTCGCCAGCATTGCCGGCGCCACGCTCCGCCTGGACGATGGTGAGGTAGAACTGCTGCGCCGGGCCGCGCTGGTCAGTGGCCTGGGCAGGCTGGGCATCTCGAATTCGATCTGGGATAAGCCCGGCCCGCTCGGAGCCGGCGAGCGGGAACGGGTGCGCCTGCAGCCGTACCTGACCGAACGGATGCTGCAGCAGTCCGGCTGGCTAGCGCCACTCGGTTCAGCTGCGGTGCAACTGCGTGAGCGGCTAGATGGCTCGGGATATCCGCGCGGTCTCGCCGGGAACTCCATCTCGGTACCCGGCCGCATCCTCGGTGCCGCTGACGCATACCAGGCCATGCGCGAGCCTCGGCCGTATCGCAGCGCACTGTCCGGGGACGATGCTGCCGCCGAGCTTCGCGCCGAGGCCACAGCAGGCCGGCTAGCCAGCGACGTGGTTGAGGCGGTGCTCTCGGCCGCAGGTCACCCAACCTTGCGCCGGCGAGATCGTCCGGCGAATCTCACCGATCGCGAGGTCGACGTCCTGCGCCTAGTCGCGCGGGGCATGTCCAGCAGGCAGATCGCCGACCGCCTGGTCATATCGCCGAAGACGGCCCGCAATCACATCGAGCACATCTACGCCAAGATCGGCGCGTCCAGCAGGGCTTCCGCGAGCCTATTCGCAATGCGCAACGGCCTGCTGCCCGACTTCGACTAACTGGTCGCCGACGATGGGGCAACTGCCTCATGCGCCAGGCGCCGACCCGCAGTTACCGTCGTCGTACAAGCTCGAACCGGCAACTAGCAAGGAGCACACCATGCCTGCGTTCTCGAAGGACACCGCGCCGAACGTCCAGGATGTCGGCCCCGCGGTCGACCGCGGCGGAGAGCTCGAGGGCTACACGGCCGACTTCGTCACGATCCGGCAGGCGCATTCGCTGGCGGCCATGCTCAAGGGCCTTCCCGGCGACAGCTGCCAGTGCCCGCACTGGGGCTACCTGCTAGCCGGGAGGATTACGGTCAGCTATGCCGATCACGAGGAGACCTACCAGGCGGGAGATGCCTTCTACATGCCGCCAGGTCACGTACCTGCCGCCGAAACCGGCACGGAGTTCCTCCAGTTCAGTCCCACCGACCAGCTGGCCGTAACACTTGCCGCGATGAAGGCCAACGCCGCGGGCATGCAGGCCGGCTGATCGCCGGCTGGCTCAGTCGGGCGGGCAGAATGCTGTCATGCCGGAGGCCGATGACAGTGTCGCGGCGCTGCTCGATGAGCACGCCGATCTGATGGTCCTGACCGGGGGCGACCCGTTCCGTGCCCGCGTCTACAACAAGGTGACCGTGCCATCGCCTCGGACCCGCGCATGAACGCGATAGCCGAATGCTGGATCGGGGGATGCCGCCGCGAGCTTCTCGACCGCACCCTGATCTGGAATCAGAACCATCTGCGGCAGATCCCGCACTAGTACGAGACCCACCACAATCAGCAGCGGCCGCATCGCTCGCTCAACTCCGCTGCCCCGCTGAAACCGCTACCACAACCGGTCATTCTCGGGCAGTACCGCGTACGAAGACGGACTCGCGTCGGTGGCACAATCAATGAATATCGCCTGGTCGCGTGGCGTGGATGAGATTGTCGGCACGCACACGTAGGCGATCTTGAGTGGCACGCGCAGTCGAATCTTCACCCGGTACGGGTTCGCCTTACGAAGGCCGATCAGGTCAGGGCCTGTAAGCGTCACGTCGGTGATCTATGTCGAGGATGTGGATGGTGTTGGCGTCATCGTCGATCGCATAGCGAATGCGGTACTCGCCGCGTCGGGCTCGCCATTGTCCCTCGAAGGGCTTGCGCAGGGGGGTGCCCACTCGGCGCGGTTCTTCGCTGAGGGGGCCGCGGATGAACTCGAAACAGGCCCACGCGACGGCTTCAGGTAGCCGGTCGTGAAGCTGGCGAGCTGCGGTCGGAGCGATGATGACCTGGTAGGTCACGGCCGGTGTTTCCCGAAACGTTCTTCCAGGGATCGCGCCACTTCGGTGATGGACAGGCCCTCTCCGCGAGCGATCTCGTCACGGGATCGGGCGATGCGCTCTTGCGCCGCTGGGTCGGATAGCAGTTCGAGCGTCGCCTCGATGGACTCAAGGTCTTCGGCTGCGAGCAGGACGACGTAGTCTTTGCCGTTCTTGGTGATGTGGACTCGCTCGTGGGTGCGGCCGACTTCGTCGGCAATTTCCGAGAGCCGGGCCTTCACCTCAGACAAGGGCAGCACTGTCATAGACCAAAATTATAGTCGGTTCTGGGTAGGAGGCAAAGTCGGGACACAGCTAGGGTGGCTGTCCGGGCAAGCAGTCACCCCCGCGGGAGTCCTGGCAGTTCTGCAACGGGCACCGGCCGCATCAGGGCATCGCGAACGCCCGCCCGCTCCAGCCACTGCCCGTGCCGCTCGTGGGGCCTGACCAAATCGCCAGCCTTGATATACGATGACGCGACCGACTCGGCGGAGTGCTCCACGAATACCACGATGCGGCATCAGCTGCACGGATGAGGTTTTTTCGGCAAGGGCAAGGTCGATCAAGGTCACCAGCTCGTCCGGCAGGTCGCTGTCGTGCTGGCGGGCTGGCAGCGAGTTGCGGACGTTTTGTCAGTGGCGTGCGGCAGTATGTAGTGGTGTTTAGCGGAGCCCCTCAGTCGGCGCGTGGCCAGGGCGAGCCACAACCGTTCACGCACCTGAGCGTCCCGAACGCCGGCCTCTACCGGAGCCTGTTGCGTATTTTTGCGCGGGCCAAGGAGCGCTTCATCGTGCACCTGCGGCCGGAGGACGTTGCGGCCGAACTCCGGGTCGACGCCGACGAGCAGCTCACCCAGGCCCTGGAACAGCTTGTGGTCTGGGGGAACCTGCGCGCGGACGTCGATACCGGCCGCGTTACTACGGTGGAGGACTTTCACCGTAAGCGGTCCCTCTACCAGCTCACCGGCGCCGGGCAGGCGGCCGAGCAGGCAATCGCCTTCTACGAGGAAGCCATCGGCCGGCGGGGCCAGCTTCAGTCGGTGGCCCTGGCCGACATCGCCGACCAGTTGCGGTCGCTGCAAGCCCTCGCCGCCGAGCACGATCCTGACCCGGCCAAGGTCCACCTGCTGCTGCTGTCCGTGGCGGAGCGGTTCTCCTCCCTGGCCGACAACGCGCAGGCGTTCATGTCCGCGTTGCGGCGTGCGATCGACTTCTCCGACGGGGACGTCGACGGCTTCCTCGCCTACAAGGAACGGCTGATCGACTACATCAACAGGTTCATCGCGGACCTGGCCAACTCTGGCGCCCAGATCGCGGTCCTCCTCGGCGAGCTCGAAGATAAAGGTCACGAGCGGCTGCTTGAACTCGCCGCGCGACGGGAGGCGGCCGACGCGGTGCCCGAGGGCGCGGACGCCGCCGAATCCCTGGCCAAGGCGGAAAAACAGGCGCTCGACGCGTGGCGGAACCGGTGGCGCGGGCTGGACGACTGGTTCACCTCCCGGGACGCGGGGCACCCGTCCCAGGCCCGGCTGCTGCGGCAGGCGGCCGTGACCGCGATCAAGTAGCTCATCGACGCGGTGGGCCTGCTCAACGAGCGGCGCTCAGGGCGGTCGGATCGCTCGGCGGACTTCCGCGTGCTCGCCCGGTGGTTCGCCGAGGCGCCCGACGACGAGGCCGCCCACCGCCTCTGGCGGGCGGCGTTCCGCCTATGCCCGGCCCGGCACCTGTCCGTGACCAGCGAAACCGCCGACGCCTGGCACGACCTTCCACCCGGAACGACCTGGCGAGACGCGCCGCCCATCCGCATCTCGCCCCAGCTGCGGAAGACCGGGACCTACGAGCGGCGCGGCCAGCCCCACCAGGTGCGGGACCGGTCGGCGGATCGGGAATTGCTGCGCAGGCAGGCAGAACGCGAAGCGGCCGAGACCGCCGCGGCCCGGCGGCGCCTCCGCACTGCCGGACCGACGCTGCTGTCCGACCTCGACGCGCTGGACCCCCGGGCGTTCCGGCTGTTCCTGGCGCTGCTCGGCGATGCGCTGGCGGCCCGCATGCCCGGTGAGGCCGAAGTGAAGACCGTGACGAGCGACGGCACGCTCGAGGTGCGGCTCTCACTGGTCCCGGACGGCGGAATGGCCACGATCCGTACCGCCGACGGCGTGCTCACCGGTCCAGAGCACATCATCGAGATCACGGACCTTGCTCCATGAGGGCGCCATGATCCCGGCCGAGGAACAGGCGCAGCGCAGGGCCGCGCTGCGTGCCCTGCTCGCCAGGCCGTTGCTGGTCGCCGACACCGACGGCGAGACGCTCATCCTGGTCCGGCGGCATCTGCCCGAGCTACGCGAGTGGCTGAACCGAGAGACCGGATGGCGTCTGGTCGCCGATTCCGAGACGGCGCGGCTGTTCAAGACCGCCCCGGAACTGTCCGACGGGTCCCATCCGGCCCGCGGAAACCACAAGGAACCGTTCGGCCGCCGCCGGTACGTCACCCTGTGCCTCGCCCTGTCGGCGCTCGCTCGCGCCGACGCGCAGACCACGCTGGGCAGCCTCGCCGACGACGTGCTGACCGCCGCCGCCGCACCGGAGCTGGCCGGATGCGGGTTCACCTTGACCTTGGACAACCGCTCGGACCGGTCCGACCTGGTCGCGGTGGTCCGGCTGCTGCTCGGCTGGGGAGTGCTGAGCCGGGTCGCCGGGGACGAGGACGGCTACCTGTCGGCCGGGACCGACGTGCTATACGATGTGCGCCGGCCGGTACTGGGCGTGCTGCTGTCGGGCATCCGCGGGCCGTCCACGGTGACCGCTCCGGCTTTCGAGGAGCGGCTCGCCGAGCTGACCGCGGAACCGGTGGCCGAGAGCGACGAACTGCGCAACCAGGCGCTGCGCAGGCGGCTTACCCGGCGGCTGCTGGAGAACCCGGCCGTGTACTACGACGAGCTCGGCGAAGACGAACGCGCGTACCTGCTGTCCCAGCGGCACGCGATCACCCGGCGGATCGAGGAGGCCACCGGGCTGATCGCCGAGATGCGCGCGGAAGGGATCGCCATGGTGGACCCCGAGGACGAGCTGACCGACGTGCGGATGCCCGAGCAGCGTACTGACGGGCACGTCACGTTGCTGGTCGCGGAGTACCTCGCCCGCCGTGACCGGGCCACGCTCGGCGAGCTGCACGCCTTCGTCCGGCAGGCCTCCGGGGAGCACAAGGCGTACTGGCGCAAGGGCGTGACTGAGCCGGGCGCGGAAACCGAACTGCTCGCCACCGCGCTGGAGAAGCTGACCGCGCTGCGGCTGGTCACCGCCGATGGGCCGGAGGTCCGCAGCCGTCCGGCGATCGCGCGTTTCACTCTGGACGAGCCCACCATCCGCCAGACGAGACCAGCTGAGACGAGACCAGCTGAGACGAGATCAGCAGAGACGAGAAAGGCGACAGCCGATGCTGCCAGCGCCCTGTTCTGAGCGGTGGAAGCCGCTGCGTGCCGGCCTGGTCGACATGTTCTACTACGACGCCGAGGAGTTCTGGTTCCACGACGGCCGGCTCCTGCTGCGCGGCAACAACGGAACCGGCAAGTCCAAGGTGCTGGCGCTGACGCTGCCGTTCCTGCTGGATGGGGAGCTCGCACCGCATCGGCTGGAGCCGGACGGCGACCAGCAGAAGAAGATGGAGTGGAACCTGCTGCTGGGCGGCAAGCATCCCCATCCGGAACGCGTCGGGTACACGTGGCTGGAGTTCGGCCGCCGTACCGCCGACGGGACCACCGAGTTCCGGACTATCGGCTGCGGGCTGAAAGCCGTCGCCGGCCGCGGCATCGCACGCCACTGGTTCTTCGTCACGACCCGGCGGGTCGGCGGCGACCTGCGCTTGCTGCCCTCGAGCCGGGTTCCGCTCACCAGGGAGAAGCTGCGCGAGGAGATCGACGGGCACGGGCTGGTGTACGACCGGGCCGCCGACTACCGCCGGGCGGTGGACGAAGCCCTGTTCGGGCTCGGTGAGCACCGCTACGAGGTGCTGGTCAACTTGCTGATCCAGCTCCGACAGCCGCAGCTTTCCAAGAAGCCCGACGAGAAGCTGCTGTCTCGCGCGCTGACCGAGGCGCTGCCTCCGCTCAGCCCAGGCCTGGTGACGACGGTCGCCGAGGCGTTTCGCGGGCTGGACGAGGAGCGCGACGCGCTGCGAGCCCTGGCGGAGGCCCGGCAGGCCGCGCACGACTTCCTCCGGCATTACCGCCGGTACGCCATGATCGCGGCCAAGCGCAAGGCGACCGGGCCACGTCAGGCGCAGAGCCGGTACGAGCAGCTCGGCCGGGACCTGACCGCGGCGGAGGAGGCGTTCGCCGCGGCGGACGCGCAGCTGCGGACGGCGCAGCGCGAACTGGACGAGCTCGAGCAGCGGCGGACCCAGCTCGAGGCGCGGCGCGAAGCGCTGCAGCAGGACCCGGCGATGCGGGACGCCGAGCGGCTCGAGCAGATGCGCGGCGAGGCGCGACGCCGGGACGAGACGGCGCGCATCAGGGAGCGGGACCGGGACCGGCTAGCCGCCGAGACGCAGAAACGGTCCGTGCGGACCGGCGAAGCCGCGCACCGGGCCGAAACCGCGCGCGGCGCGCTGGATGCCGCGCAGCGCCAGGCCGAGGAGACGGCGGCCACGGCCCGGTGCGCGCCCGGCCACCACGCGGCCGCCGATCCCTGGGAGCAGGATCTGGCGCGCGCCCGCCGGGAGACGCAGGCCGTCGCCGACCGCCAGTCGCAGGCCGTCGGGCAACTGGAGCGACTGCTCGCCGAGGCCGAGGACCGGCGGAGAGCGCTGCAAACGGCGCGCGCCGAGGAGGACCGGCTCACCGCCGAGGTACAGGCCGCAGCCGGACGACTCGCCGCTGCCGAGCAGGAATCTACCGAACGAGCCGGGGAACTTGCCCGTGCCTACCGGTTCTACCTTCGCGGGCTGACCGAGCTCCGGATCACCGACGCGGACGAGCTGACCGGCGCCCTGGAAGCGTGGGCGGTGACCGGGGACGGCGCCAATCCGGCGGTCGCGGCCATCGACGACGCGGCCCGGGCGGCAGGTGCCGAGCTTGGCCGTCTCGACGCCGAGCTGTCCGCCCGGCGTGCCGCGCACGCGGGTCACGCGCGCGAACTCGAGGCAGAGATCGAGCGGCTGCGAGCGGGCGGCCACGACGCTCCGCCGCTTCCGCATACGAGGCAGCCCGGCGTCCGCGATGGCCGTCCGGGCGCGCCGCTGTGGAAGGTGACCGATTTCGCGCCGGACGTGCCGCAGGAGCGTCGCGCGGGGCTTGAGGCTGCGCTGGAGGCGGCGGGGATACTCGATGCGTGGATCACGCCCGACGCGAACCTCGTCGACGGCGACGTGACCGTGGTGTCCGGGCTCTCGCCCGTGCCCGGCCCGTCGTGCGCGAGCGTCCTGGTCCCGGCGATCGACTCCGGTGATCCCCAGGCGGGGATGCTGCCAGCAGAGACTGTCCGCGCCGTGCTGTCTGCCATCGGGCTGGGCGGGCTGGATGGGGCGGGCCGGACGTGGGTATCGGCGGACGGCCGCTGGGCGAACGGCGTGCTGGGCGGTGCCTGGCGGAAGGACAGCGCCGGCTACATCGGCGAAGGGGCGCGTGAGGCCGCACGGCGGGCCCGGATCGCGCGGCTCGCCGAGGAGCTGCGGCAGGAGCGGACGGCAATCGGCGACCTCGACGCGGCGCTGGCCGAGCTGGGCGTGCGCCGGGAGCGGCTCGCGGACGAACATCGCGCGGTGCCGCCGGACGCCGCGGTCCGCGAGGCCTACACCGTCGCCGCCGCCGAACGCCGGCGGCGCGGCGAACTGCGCGAGCAGCATGCTCACGCCGTTACGGTGTGCGGGCAGCGGCAGGAGGAGCTGGCCGCCGCCGTCCTGCGCGCCGAAGAGTTCGCCCACGACGTCGCCCTGCCCCCCGAGCCGGGCGAGCTCGCCGCGGTCAAGGCCGGGGTGGACGCGTACCGGCTGGCACTGGCCGGCTTGTGGCCCGCCGCCGAGGCGTCGCAGGAGGCGGCCCGGGCCGCGGACGAGGCCGCGGCGGAACTGGCCGAAAGCCGGGCCCACCTGGACGAGGCGGCCGAGGCCGCGGCCGTGGCCCGGCATGAGGCCTCGTCCGCTCAGGCCGTGCACGACGCGCTTCTGGCGACCGCCGGGGCAGCGGTCGAGGAACTGTACCGGCAGCTGGACGAGGTCCGGCGCGACATCGAACTCCGCAACGCAGCCGAGAAGGCCGCGCGCGGCCAGGAGCAGCAGGCCGTGGGCGATCGCGGCCGGGCCGAGGGCAAGCGGGAGACCTTGCGCGGCGAGATCGACGAGGCGGCGCGGACACGGGACGCCGCGGTCGCGGAGTTCCGGTCGTTCGCCGCCACCGGGCTGCTGCGCGTCGCGCTGCCCTCGCTGGAGATTCCCGACGTCACACAGCCGTGGCCGGCGACGCCGGCCGTACTGCTGGCCCGCGCCGTGAACGCCGGGCTGGAGTCCGTGGACGACGCGGACGGCCCGTGGGACCGGATCCAGAAGCGGGTCACCGAGGAACACAAGCTGCTCGCCGACGCCATGGCCCGGCACGGGCATTCGGCCGGCCTCACGCTGAACGAGGGCGTCATCGTGGTGGACGTGGTCTTCCAGGGCCGCAGTCACGACATCCCCGGGCTCGCCGCGGCGCTCGGCGAGGAAGCCGAGCAGCGGGCGCGGCTGCTGTCTGCCAGGGAACGGGAGATCCTGGAGAACCACCTGCTCAACGAGGTGGCAGGGACGCTGCACGAGCTGATCGCCGCGGCCGAGGCCGAAGTCAGGGCCATGAACGAGGAGCTGGAATCCCGGCCGACGTCGACTGGCATGAAGCTGCGGCTGATCTGGCAGCAGGCGCGGGACGCGCCGGACGGTCTTGATCAGGTCCGGCACAAGCTCCGGCAGACAATCGACGCCTGGTCTGCCGATGACCGGGCCGCCGTCGGGTCGTTCCTTCAGCAGCGCATTGCCACTGAGCACGCCAGCAATCCCGCGGCCGGGTGGGCCGAGGCGCTGACCGCCGCGCTGGACTACCGCAGGTGGCACGAGTTCGTGATCCAGCGGTATCAGGACGGGCAGTGGCGGCCCGCCACCGGCCCGGCTTCGGGCGGCGAGCGGGCCCTGGTTGCCTCGGTTCCGTTGTTCGCCGCGGCGTCGGCGTACTACAAGTCGGCGGGAAACCCGAACGCGCCGCGGCTCATCGCGCTGGACGAGGCCTTCGCCGGAGTGGACGACGACTCCCGGGCCAAGTGCCTCGGGCTGCTGGCCACGTTCGACATGGACGTGGTCATGACCAGCGAGCGGGAGTGGGGATGCTACCCGCAGGTCCCCGGGCTCGCCATCTGCCAGCTGGCCCGGCACGACGGTGTCGACGCGGTCCTCGTCACGCCGTGGCGCTGGGACGGCCGGGAACGCCGCCCGGCGCAATGAAGGGGGCAGGGGAGGTGGGTGGGGGTATGACCGAAACAGAGGCCGACGCCAAGCTGCACCGCCTGCACCGTCTGCTCGGCGGCGAGCCGGTCGCGTGGCTGGTGCGGCGGGCCCGGGATCGGCTGGAAACCGGGCGTCCCCTGACCGGTACGGTCACGATGCCCGCCGCCACCCCGGAGCAGCGGCGCGCGGTTGAGCGGCTGACCGGGAGAGCCGCCCGTTCCGGGGCCTCGCTGTCGGTGTCGCTGACGGAGGTCGACCGCATCCTGCGAGACAGCGGCGCCGCGCCGGGCGGGCTGGCCGAGGCGGTGACCCGGCTGACCGGTCCGCTCCGGGATCGCAACCGTGAACGGGCCGACCTGGCGGTCGCCTGGACTGCCGCGTTCGCGCCACTGGACGCCGCCGTGGACGGCCGCGCCGACCTGGCGCAGTGGCGGGCGTGGCTCGACGCGACCGGTGTGGCGCGCCGTCTCGCCCCCGAACCTGATCAGGCGCGACTGCTCCTCGCCCAGGTCGCGGCGGTGCTCCGGCGGCTTCCCTCGCCCGGCGTGCCCATCGGCCGGCTCGCCGCCGAGTGCTGCGGCGATGCGCACGCCCTGGACGACGGACGCCCGGCTGGCACGCTGGTGCTGTCCGCGGTCCGCGCGCTGGCCGGCCTGCCGTTCGCCGCGGAGGCAGCCGACTCCCGCCGCGCCGCGTGGGCTGCCGTCGGAGTTCACCTCGACGAGCTGTCCTCCCTGGTGCTCTGTCTCGGCCTGCCCGGCGACGCGCGCACCGCCCTGGGCCGGACGCTGGCGTCCTGCCGCGAGGCGGGACAGCCGGCAGTGCTCACCCTCCGTCAGCTCCGCTGCCACACGGAACCTCTGAACAAGGAGCCGCTGCGCGCCGCCGGGGTGCGGATCTGCGAGAACCCGGTGGTGGTCGCGGCGGCGGCCGATGAACTGGGGGCCGGGTGCCAGCCGCTGGTCTGCGTCGGCGGCCAGCCCTCCGCGGCCGGGTGGCGGCTGCTGGAGCTACTCGCGGCCGGCGGAGCGGATTTCGGTTACCACGGGGACTTCGATTGGGGCGGCGTCCGGATCGCCAATGCGGTGCGTCATCGGGTGAACTGGCGGCCGTGGCGGTATGATCACGTGGCCTACCAAGCCGCGGTGTCGGCGGCGCATCCGCTCGCCCGGCTCGTCGGCGAGCCGGCCGCGACGCCGTGGGACCCGGAACTCGCCGCTGCCATGCGGCACCGCAACCTCCGAATCGAGGAGGAAGTTACCCTCGACGCACTGCTCCAGGACCTCAGTCCTTAGGTGATCGTATCGTACCAAAACCTCGCACCTATGTTGTACATTAAAGTCGTACCACATAGGAGGGAAGTGTACGGAGTGGCCATCAGTGCCAGCGAGGCCCGCTCGCGCCTGTTCCCCCTCATTCAGCAGGTCAACGACGACCACGTGCCAGTGCGGATCAATTCCAAAGGCGGGGACGCCGTGCTCATGTCCGCCGCGGACTTCGACTCCTGGCAAGAGACTATCTACCTGCTGCGGTCTCCCGCTAACGCCCGGCGGCTCATGGAAGCCGTCGCCCGGGACAAGTCAGGCCAAGCCGCCGTCGTCAAGACCATGGAGGAACTAGAGGCTCTGGCGGGCGAGTAGTGAGAAGCATCCACTTCGACCCCGACGCCTGGGAAGACTTCCTCTACTGGCTGGGCGCAGACCGGAAGATGGCGACGAGAATCACGCGCCTGATCGGTGAGATCCAGCGCGACCCGTTCGCCGGGATAGGCAAACCTGAACCCCTGAAAGGTGACCTGTCCGGTTACTGGTCCCGGCGCATCGACGACGAACACCGGCTCGTGTACCGGGCCGACGACCAAGAGGTGAAGATCCTCAAGGCTCGTTATCACTACAGTGACTGACCAGATCGCAGGTTCCGCCATGACCAGATTTGCCCGGCAGGTGGCGAGCAGAAGAGCCCTCGGATCGGGATGTGTCGCCCGCATCTCAGGCGGATGCCGCGCTCAGCGTGTGTCACTGCGGGTCGATGCGTAGCAGTGGTTGCGTACATACTGTTTCACCCAGGCGGCAGTCGTTGGCACGGGCCGAGGCTAGCGGGAGTTACGGACCGTGTCCGCCGCTCGGGTTCGGCAGATCCGATGGCACGAGCTCGAAGCCCTCGGTCGCTGCCGCGGTGCGCAAAGAGCGGTCGAACGCCGCGAATTCCGTACAGCTTCCGTCGACCCGGCGCACAGCGAGAGCGCTGGACAACTGGACGGCGTCATAAGCTCGAAGGCCATGCGATGCGCACAGCCTGGCAGCCTCGTCGAGAAGGCTCCCCGCGGCGCTCACGGCAGCGAACCGCGGGGGTTCAGCGTCGGTCCCGAAGTAATCAGCCTCGAAATCGGCGGTGAGCAATCGCGCATCGTTGGCAGCCAGTTCGCCCATGCGTTGCTTCCGCCATAGTGCCGCCGGAACCTCCACCCGCGCCAGCTGCGCAACAGCAATGCTGACCATGGCACGAACCTGCTCGTGTCCAGGCTCATCCGCGTAAAGTTTCACGAGCGCCGAGGAGTCGGCGAACGTACTCAACGGTCTTCGCTGACAAGCTGTGACAGCGCCGTCCCTGCGCCTGCACGCCTCCGGGCCCCAGCGGTCTCCTCGCGCGGAGGACGGCTGTGAGGTTCACCAGGCTCGGCCAGCAACCCGGCCTGGTCCAGGCGTTCTCGCAGGCGTTCGGCCTCGCTGCCGGCCAGGCGGGGGTTCGTCGCGGCGTCGAGAACGGCCGTCACGTAGTCATTCATGCTGCGGCGCTGCCGCTGAGCGGCACGGCGGACCCGTTCTATGAGGTCGGCCGGTGCTCGCCACGTCATCTGTTCCATGCCTCTATGATAGCAGGCATGCATGCATCAGACCGCCGCGATCAGCGGCAGCAGGGTCGGCGGTGCGTCAAACCGCTTGCTCTTAGCGGCGGTGTAACAGTGGGACTGCTGCCTGGGCGCGGTACTGCGCGACGGCGGCCTCGCAGACGGCCCGCACCGGCCAGCCCAGGGCCCGGGCGGCGGCTTCCGCCTCGGCCAACTCGGCCGTGGCCGTTCCGAAGCCCGCGAGGCCATCTGTGGTGTCGGCCACCTTGACCGTAACGACCTGGCTGCTGCCCGGCGGTCCCACTTCCACCTCCACTGACGTCCGGGAGGCGGTCAGCCGGTTCATCCGGGACCAGCGGACGCCGAGCGTCCCGGTGTGGGCGAAAATCGCGGCGGCCACGGCGGAAAAGACCGGTTCAGCGCACAGGGCGGTGAGGACCTGCCCCGGGCGGCCGTGCCGGCCGACGATCGGGGTACACCAGCAGTCCCAGGCGCCGGCCGCCCGCACCGCCTGAAGGACCGAAGGCCACAGCCGGGGGTCGAGGTCGTCGACTGTGCTCTCGACGACGGTCACGTCGCCCTCGCGCAGCTCCCGCTCCGCGCCGGACGCCCCAATGACCACCCGGGTGATGTTGGGCCGGTCCGGGGTGTCCCGGCCACCGCCGCCGGTGCCCACCGCGCGCACCGTCATGGCTGGAAAGCCGCCCGGTGTGGCCGCCGCCGCGAGCAGGGCCGCACCGGTCGGGGTGGTGCGCTCACCGGTCAGGTCGCCGCCGGCCAGGTCCAGGCCGGCCGCCGCGGCGATACGGAGGACGGCGGGAGCCGGCACCGGAAGGCGGCCGTGCCGGCTGGTGACGAATCCGCTTCCGGCGGCCAGGGCCGAGCAGCAAACCACCGCGCCGGGCCGCAGCAGTCCGAGATCTTCCAGTGCGGCCGCCGATCCCACCACGTCGGCCAGTGAGTCGAACGCACCCACCTCGTGGAAGTGCACGTCTTCGGGTGGCTCGCCGTGCACCGCCCCCTCCGCCTCGGCCAGCAGCCGGAAGACCCGTGTCGCCAGATCCTTCCCGGCCGGGCGCAGGTCACTGGCGCCGACGTGCCCGAGCACGTCGGCGAGGTGCCGTTGGCGGTCGGTCGCCGTCGGCGTGGTGATCACGGCCCGCAGGCACGCGAGGCCGCCCCGGCGGGCGGCCTCGGTCCGCAGCCCGAGACCGGGCACGCCGAGTGAGGCAATGGCTCCGCGCACCCGCTCCACGTCGGCGCCCGCATCGAGCAGGGCGGCCAGCAGCATGTCGCCGGCCACGCCCGCGGTCGCGTCGATGTAGCCGGCCGCCGGCCGGTCCGTCACCGGTGAACCGCGCGGATGATCTTGGCGGCGTGCGCAGCCGCCCCGAACCCGTTGTCGATGTTGACGACGACCAGACCCGGGCTGCACGAGGCGAGCATGCTGGCCGCCGCGGCCAGGCCGCCCGCCGCGACGCCGTAGCCGACACTGGTCGGCACGCCGATCACCGGCGCGCTGACAAGTCCGGCGACCACACTCGGCAGGGCACCGTCCATCCCGGCCACGACCACCACGCACTCGGCGGCGCGTAGGTCGTCTAGCCGGGACAGCAGTCGCCCGAGCCCGGCCACGCCCACGTCGGCGAGGACCTCCGCGCGGACGCCCAGCACGGCCAGCGTCGCCGCGCATTCCCGGGCCACTTTCAGGTCCGTGGTGCCGGCCGTCACGACCAGCACGTGGCCGCGCGCGGGCGGCAGGGTCCCGACGGCGACCGTTCCGGCCACGTGATCGGCGTGTACGGCATGGCCAGGGAAACGGGTGGCCGCCTCGTCCAGGACGCCGGCGGGGCAGCGCGTGGCCAGGGCCGGTGCCTCCGGATCGCGGGCCCGCAGCTCGGCCAGAAGCGCGAAGATCTGCTCGGACGTCTTGCCTTCGCCGAAAACCACTTCCGGGACGCCGGTCCGCCGCCGACGATCGACGTCCAGCAGGGCGAACTGGCCCAGCGGGACGCCTGCCGCCCAGGGCTCTGTTCCGGGCGGGACGGCGGGCGCCCACCCGTTCGGCATTCTCGGCGCTCCATCCGGCAGGCCGACTGCTTGGTTCGGGCCGAATGCCCCGGGCATACCGGGACCCTCAGCCGGCACGGCTGACCGGCGTGATGTCGAGGTTCAGCGAACCGGACCGCAACGGTCCCTCGTCGATCTCGGCGCGCAGATATCCAGCCGCCCGGACGCAGGCCAGCACCGCCGCATGCTCGTCCGGCTCCGCCGCCCGTGGCAGCTCAGCCGCGCCGAGCTGCACCCGGCCGAGATCACCGAAATGCCGCACCCGCAGTTCGCGGTAGCCGCGCTGCTTCAGGTTCAGCTCGGCCCGGTCTACCTGCGACAGGACATTGGCGCTGACCGGGGTGCCGTAAGGCAGCCGCGATGCCAGGCAGGGCGACGCGGGCTTGTCCGCACTCGGAACCCCCAGGTGCCGCGCCAGCGCCCGCACCCGGTCCTTCCCCACGGACGCCTCCAGCAGGGGATGCCGGACACCGTGCTCGGCCGCCGCGCGCAGCCCCGGCCGCCAGTCACCCGTGTCGTCGGCGTTGGCGCCGGACAGCACGGCGGCGAATCCGCGGCGCCGGGCCAGCGCGGCCAGCCGCTCGTACAACTCGGATTTGCAGTAGTAGCAGCGGAAGCGGTCGTTGCGCCGGTAGTCCTCGCGCTCTAGCTCGGCCGTGCTGATCAGCTCGTGCCGGACGCCTACGGCCCGGGCCACCGCCCGGGCGCCGTCCAGCTCTCCGGACGCGAGGGCCGGCGAGACGGCGGTGACGGCCAGGGCTTGTTCCCCGAGCGCCCGGGCGGCCAGCGCAGCGACGACAGAGGAGTCCACCCCGCCGGAGAACGCGATCAGGGCGCTGCCCAATCCGGCCAGACGCTCGGTCAGCTGGCCGGCCAGCGCGTCAAGCTCGTCAGGCACGCCGTTCCCTTCTCATGTCACCCGGGCCCGCAGCTGATCATACGATCCGGACTATACGCTTCGGCGCGCTTGGGCCGGCCTCCCGCCGCGATCCGCTGTATTCTCAGATTCAGCTTTCGGCACTTCGGGAGGTCTCGTGCCCATCGAACAGGCAGAGTTCGGCCGCACCGGCCACCAGAGCAGCCGGGTGATCTTCGGCGGGGCGGCTCTCGCGCAGGTCTCCCAGCGGGTCGCGGACGAGACCCTGGACGTCCTGCTCGCCCACGGGGTGAACCATCTGGACGTGGCCTCGGACTACGGCGAGGCGGAGGTGCGCATCCGGCCGTGGCTGCAGCGCGAACCGGGCCGGTTCTTCCTGGCCACCAAGGGCGACGAGCGCACCGCAGCCGGGGCCCGCGAGGAACTGCACCGGTCCCTGGACCGGATGGGCGTCGACCACGTCGACCTGTGGCAGCTGCACGCCCTGGCCGATCCGATCGAGTGGGACACCGCCCTGAGTCCTGGCGGGGCGCTCGAGGCCGCCGTTGAAGCCCGGGAGCAGGGCCTCATCCGCTGGATCGGGGTGACCGGCCACGGCAGCCAGATCGCCGCGACGCACCGCCGCAGCCTCGAGCGGTTCGGCTTCGACTCGGTGCTGCTCCCGTACAACTTCGTCACCATGCAGAACCCGTACTACGCCGACAACTTCAACGCCGTGTACGAGACCTGCCGCGAGCGGCGCGTCGCGGTGCAGACGATAAAGTCGATCGCGCTGCGCCCCTGGGCGGGCCGACCGCACACCCGGGCGACCTGGTACGAGCCGCTTGAGCAGCAGGACGACATCGATCTGTCCGTGTGGTGGGCGATGAGCCGCCCCGGGGTGTTCCTCTGCAGTGTGGGAGACCTGGACTTGCTCCCGAAGGTGCTCGACGCGGCCAGCCGGTTCACCGGGGCGCCGAACGACGCGGCGATGAGCGCGCTGGTCGACCGGACGGCGGCCGAGCCGCTGTTCGTCTGACCGGGGTCGCTTCAGAACTCGATGCGGGGCTGAGGCAGAGTCCGTCATGCCGCAGGCTCAGCCGGTCACCGCAGTGCAACAGAGCACGGCCACCCTGGATGTATCACGATGATCGAGCGCTACGTGCTGGGTCTCGAAGAGATCGACAAGACGCAGGTCGCGCTCGTTGGCGGCAAGGGCGCGCACCTGGGAGAGCTTTCGCGGATCGAAGGCATTCGCGGGCCGGCTGGCTTTTGCGTGACGACGGACGCCTTCCGGCGGATCATGGCGGAAGCGGGGTCGATCGACGATCGGCTCGATCGGCTGTCGCGCCTGGACCCGGATGACCGGGAGGTGATCCGCACGCTCAGCGCGGAGATCCGCCGGACCATCGAAGGGATCGCCATCCCTGACGATCTCGCGGCGGCGATCACCCGCGCGCTCGCGCAGCTCGGCGAGCACGCCGCCTACGCCGTGCGATCCAGCGCGACGGCAGAGGACCTGCCGACGGCCTCCTTCGCCGGCCAGCAGGACACCTACCTGAACGTCGTGGGGCCGGCGGCGATCCTCCAGCACGTCGGCCGGTGCTGGGCATCGCTGTTCACCGAGCGGGCCGTGACCTACCGCGTGCGCAACGGCTTCGACCACCGGAAGGTCCGCATGGCCGTGGTCGTGCAGCAGATGGTCTTCCCGCAGGCGGCCGGCATCGTGTTCACGGCCGACCCCGTCACGGGCAACCGGAAGGTCGCCACCGTGGACGCCAGCTTCGGCCTCGGCGAGGCCCTGGTCTCCGGCCTGGTGAACCCGGACGTCTACAAAGTGCGAGACGGCGAGGTCGTCACCAAGGCGGTTGCCGCCAAGAAGCGTGCCATCCACGCTTCGCCGGCTGGCGGGGCGCAGGTACTGCCGATCGACCCGCAGCGGCAGGAGCTGCCGGCGCTGACGGATGCGCAGGTCGTGCGGCTCGTGCAGCTCGGCCGGCTGATCGAAGCGCACTTCGGCCGCCCGCAGGACATCGAATGGTGCCTGGTGGATGATGGCTTCCAGATCGTCCAGAGCCGGCCGATCACCACGCTGTTCCCCATCCCCGAGTCCGGCGACCGGGAGAACCACGTCTATGTCTCCGTCGGTCATCAGCAGATGATGACCGACCCCATGAAGCCCCTCGGGCTGTCCTTCTGGCAGATGACGACCCCCGCGCCCATGGCCGAGGCCGGCGGCCGCCTGTTCGTCGACGTCACCCAGAGGCTGGCCTCGCCGGCGAGCCGCGCCGGCCTCCTGGAGGCCCTGGGGAGATCCGATCCGCTGACCGGCGACGCGCTGCAGACCATCATCGAGCGCGACGGCTTCATCCGGCCGCTGCCTGACGAGGGTCCCCCCGGGCCACTGTTTGGCGGCGCGCCAGCTCCGATCGAGACCGATCCGGCCATCGTCACCGAGCTGATCGGGCGCAGCCAGGCATCAATCGCCGCCTCGGAACGCGACATCCGGACGAAGTCCGGAGAGGCGCTGCTCGACTTCATCCAGGCGGACATCCAGGAGCTGAGGCGGATCTTGTTCGATCCGCAGAGCCATCAGGTGTTCATGTCGGCGATGGAGGCCGCGTGGTGGCTCAACGATCAGCTGCAGGCGTGGCTGGGCGAGAAGAACGCGGCTGACACGCTCACGCAGTCCGTTCCCCATAACGTCACATCGGAGATGGGGCTGGCGCTCTTGGACGTCGCGGACGTGATCCGCCCGCATCCGGACGTGGTGGCGTTTCTGCACCACGTCGAGGACGAGGGTTTCCTGGACGAGGTGGCCAAGCTCTCGGGCGGGCGGGAAGCGCGAGACGTCATCGAGGCGTGGCTCGAAAAGTACGGCATGCGCTGCGTCGGCGAGATCGACATCACGCGGCCGCGTTGGAGCGAGCGCCCCTCCACGCTCGTGCCCGTGATCCTCGGCAACATCAAGAACTTCGAGCCGGGCGCCGGCGCGCGGCGCTTCGAGCAAGGGCGGCAGGAGGCATGGGCGAAGGAACAGGACGTGCTGGAGCGCTTGCGGGCCCTGCCGGACGGGGAGCGGAAGTCCGAAGAGGCCAAGCGGATGATCGACCGGGTGCGGACCTTCATCGGGTACCGGGAATACCCGAAGTACGGCATGGTCAGCCGCTACTTCGTGTACAAGCAGGCCCTGCTGGAAGAGGCCGAGCGCCTCGTGCAGGCCGGCGTGCTCGCCGAGAAGGAGGACATCTTCTACCTCACGTTCGCCGAGCTCCACGACGTCGTATGCACCAACCGGCCGGACGGCCGGCTCATCCAGCAGCGCAAGGACGCGTTCCGGTCGTACCAGGCGCTCACGCCGCCCCGGGTGCTCACCTCCGACGGCGAGGCCATCGCCGGGGCGTACCGGCGCGACGACGTGCCGGCCGGTGCCCTGATCGGCTTGCCGGTTTCCGCCGGAACCGTCGAGGGCAGGGCCCGCGTCATCCTCGACATGGCCGAGGCCGATCTCGAGGCGGGCGACATCCTGGTCACCGCCTACACGGACCCCAGCTGGACCCCTGTGTTCGTCGCGATCAAGGGCCTGGTGACGGAGGTGGGAGGCCTGATGACCCATGGCGCGGTGATCGCGCGGGAGTACGGCCTGCCGGCCGTCGTGGGGGTGGAGCATGCCACCCGGCTGATCCGGGATGGGCAGCGGATCCGCGTGCATGGAACGGACGGGTACATCGAGATCCTGCCTTAGGTGACCACTGATTACCCGGTGCGGGCAAACACCCTCCGATGTGAGCTGCGAACGGCAGCGCCATCCCTGCCTCTGCGGTCAGCCTGAGATCATGTGCACGAAGTCGTAGTTCCCGTCGCCAAGGCCGCGGCGCAGCTTGCCGATGATCCTCTCCCCGTCGTCGTACGGTCCGGAGATATACATCGGTTTCCCGTCCCGGCCGAAGGTCAGCTCGCACTCCCCGTCCCATGCCCCTAGATACCCGGCGGCCCGCCCGAAGTCCGCGTGCGGCTCGAACCCCAGCTCACGCGCGTACCCGATCGCGCCGTAGACGACCTGCCGCCCCAGCTCCAGCGGCACCTGCACGGCCGGCTCGTCCCAGGAGCTGAAGATCTCCTGGATGAACCCGCCCAGCTGCCGCCGGTCCATCGACCGCGGCCCGGCCGCGTCCTTCAGCCCCAGGCACCAGGTGTCCACCAGATAGAAGCACACCCCGGCCCTGGACCCGCCCCGGTCCCGGGCGACCAGCACGGTCACCAGCCCCGAGTGCCCGGTTCGTTCCGACGGGCCCGACCCCGGCCAGTCCGGCCGCTCCGGGGCCACGACGCTGGCTGACCAGCCCGGACTGATCCAGCATCCGATCAGCGCGTCCTCCCGGGTCCGCCCTTCGGCGGCGGCGACCGATCTGATGAGCGGCGCGACCGCGCTCGGCGGCATCTTCAGCGCCCGGGCGATCTCCTTCGGCGTGCGCCCGGCGTCCCGCAGCTCACGAACACGGTCAAGCAACTGCTGCGTTGGCATAAGGAATATTGTGCCAGAACCGGCCGCGCTCCTGGGCCGGCACGCCCGGGTTCTGTCAGTTCGCACGGGGCGTAGCACCTGGCCGTTCGGATGAATGCCGTTTCTTCCCCCGGGTAACCTGACTGTCTGACCGCACGCGGGTGCTGCTGGTGCGCCGCCACCGGTTCATCGAAGGCCGGTAGGTGTGGGAGCTGCCGGCCAGGCAATCCCGCAACCCGCCGCCGGGCGCGGGTCCCAGGCGCGCTGCCCGCTAGCGTCAGGGTGCGTCAGGCCGGTCCGGTAGTAGCCAAGCCGATCAACCTGACATGTCGGGCGAACCTGGTGAAGTCACCGAGATTAATCGTGATGACCGCGTCGATGCCATGCACCAGCATGGTGGCCACAACATTCGCGTCATGAACCTGCTTGCCGCCGCATTCGATGTCGTCCAGCAAGTCGAGCAGGCGGTCGGCCACCTTGCCGTCCTCGGCGAGCAGCCTGGTCCGCCCGCGGAAGGCACGTGCATTCGCCAGCGCGTCTGCCAGTTTCAGGCCGAGCCCGTTCCTTTCGGCGGGCCGGGTGGCCACGGCAAGATATTCGCGCATGATCTGCCCGCTGGTATACAGCGTCGTTCCGCGGCCTGGCCAGTCGTTCACGATCTCCAGCGCTTGATCGTGTTCCGCCCTGCCCTCGTCGGTCGCGGCCAGCAACACGTTGGTGTCGAGCATCGCCCGATCAGGGGGCGTGGCCAGGTCAGCGGCCCTCATTGCCATAGATCTCCTCGCGAGACCAGGTTGAAGTCCCGCCTGTCCGGACGGTTTTCAGCCGGAGTGGTGGTGGCGCTGTGGTGGCTGATACGGGCTCAGCCGCGGCTGACTCCAGAATCGAGAGGAGTTCCTGCTGGAGCGAGTGTCCATGTCTGCTGGCGCGCTCACGCAGCGCCGCAGCCACAGGCTCAGGCACGTTCCGTATGTTGAGAGCGACCATGAACTAATGATAGCGCTATCGGTAGCAGTGCGGGAGAACCCCGCGCCTGCGGGCAGCCCACGCTGCCTGATGGCCTGCGGCTAGCATGGATGCGTCAGTGGCCTCTTTCTTCGCGCGCTGGAGCGCAGGGTGCGGTGCCCGGGCTGGGCCAGGGGCGGCTCCTCACCTGCGCGGAACATGTGGTCAGGTGAGACCGATGCCCAAGCGTGCGGGGCTGGCGCAACATCTCCGGCGGGCTGCTCGCGGCGTAGAGGAGACCTTGGTGCCGCGCTGGGTACCTTACTTGTTCGCCGTGTTCAGCCTCGCGCTAGCACCCGGTATTGCGCGCGTATTCGCCTCCGCGCCGCCGCTGCACCTGGCCGTGCACTGGCGGCTGGCCTGGGGTGGCTTCGACGTAGCCCTGGCCGCGCTGCTCGCGGCTACCGGGCTGGCGCTTTTCCGCCGCTCGGCCCTGGCCGAGGTACTAGCGGCCATGACCGCCACCTTGCTGTGCTGCGACGCGTGGCTGGACGTGCTGAGTTCCGCCGGCCAGGGCACAGGTCCGACCGTGATCGCAATCTGCGAGGCGGCTTTCGTGGAACTGCCGCTGGCCGCCTTGTTCACCTGGGTGACGGTGCGCTTCGCCAGGGCGGTCGCCGAGGCCCGGCCGGCGCTGCAACGGGCGGGCTTCCGGATCCGCCAGCGCCGCCTGGTGCCCCCGGCCGGGGGTTACCCGGCCCTGCCGGATACGGAGGCTGCCGGGAGCCAGCCCAGCTGGCGGCAGTGGACACCTCGCGGGCACGCTGGGCAGCCGGGGCTGCTGCTGCCGTGGTGGCTGCCGGCCGCCTGCCTGGGGCTTGTGCTGGTGCTCATTCCCTGGACCGCGTGGCTGTTCGTGACCCTGCCGCAAACCGAGCTTGCCGCCCACTGGGGGCTGGCCCGGGCCGGCCTTGACCTCGCGCTGGCCATCGTCCTCGCGGCCAGCGCGGTCGCCCTGCTCCGCCGCTGGCCGGTCGCCGAGGTGCTGGTCGCGGTCGCCGCCGCCCTGCTGCTGAGGGACGCCTGGTTCAACGTCCTCACCGCCAGGCGGGGGCATTCAGCAGTCGCGCTGGGGATTGCCGCCGGGCTGGAGTTGCCGCTGGCCGCCCTGTGCCTGTGGGTTGCCGTCCTCTACGCACGAGCAGTGGAGGTCGCCTGGCCGTACGTGCGCTCGCTGCGCATGCAAGCCGCCCGCCAGGACGCCGAAACCCGCCCGGAAGTGAAATGGTAGAGGTCATCTGGCCAGGCGCACCTCCGCCACGAGTGATCTTCGTGGCATTTCCGAGCCCCTCCGGATGCGTCGCCAGGGACTCGACCGCCGAACCCGCGGATCAAGAGAGGGTGATGACCACCTTGCCGTGGACGTGACCGGCGCGCTGCAGCACGGGCCGGTTAGTCGCCGGAGATCGGCCTGGGTGCCTTTGGTCACCACGTCCGAGATGATGATTCGAGCGTTGCTTCGGTGGCGTCACAGTGAGTAGGCATAGATGGTTCCGTTGCCCGAGACGTTGATGAACAGGACTCCGTTGGCCATGGCAGGGGATCCTCCGCCGATGAAGCCGGTGACGGCGCCCCACAGCGGGGAGCACGTCTTGGCGGTGCCGGAGACTGAGCAGTTCAGCGATCCGGCCGCGTCGTACCCGTAAGTCCCGCCATTCGTCGAGGAGAAGTAGACGACACCGTTGGCCACGGCCGGCGACGAAGACGTCACGTACCCGCTCGTGCCGGGCGCGGAGCTCCACAGGGCCGTGCACGTTTTCGCGGTGACGGTTCCCGAGCAGTTCTTCGACCCGGCGGCGTCGAACGCCGACAGCGTGCCGTTGCCCGAGACGGTGTAGACGACACCCTGCGCGACCGCCGGCGTCCCGCCGATGCTGGCGGGGGTGGCCGCGGTCCACAGCGGCGTGCACGTCTTCCCGGTCGCGCTGGTCGAGCAGTTCGTCGAGCCTGCGGCGTTGAAGGCGTATAGCTTCGAACCCCACGAGCCGACGTAGACGGTGCCGTTCGCGACGGCTGGCGCCGAATAGGTCGGGCTGCCGGACGTGGCCGCGGTCCACAGCGGGGCACATGTCTTCGGCGTGCCTGAGCAGCTGGCCGCTCCGGCGGCGTCGAACGCGTAGAGCGTCTGGTTGGCCAGGTAGAGGACACCGTTGGCGATCGCCGGCGAACCAGTGTTGCCGGAGCTCGCGGGAGGGCCGGTGGTCGTCCACATCGGAGCGCACACGGACCCCGAGCAGCCAGTCGCGTCGAACGCGGCCACGTACGCCCCGCCCGAGCGCAGGGCCAGGCCGTCCCCGTATCCCGGGACGTACAACACTCCGTTGGCGACCACCGGTGAGCCCGAGCCGGGCGTGAAGGCCGGGCCGGTCGAGGAGTGCGTGCTGGTGGCCCACAGCGGGGCGCACACCTTCGGCGTACCTGAGCAGTTTTTCGATCCGGCGGCGTCGAAAACCTGGACGCCTTCGGCGTCGGTGACGAAGACGTCCCCGTTGGCGACGGTCATGCCGTCAAAATAGGCAGTTGGCGCCGTCCACAAGGGGGTGCAGGCCGTGGGCGCCGCCGAGCAGTCGGCCGCCCCGGTCGCGTCGAACGCGTAAAGGTGACCCGTGTCCACGTAGAGGATCCCGTTGGCGATCAGCGGCGCCGACAGATAGGCGGCCGCATGGTAGGTCCTCGCCTGCGCCAGCTTGCCGACGTTCCCGGTCCCGATCTTCGTCTCGTTCGGCTGGTAGCCGGTCCGGTCCGGGCCGTAGTGCAACTGCGGCCAGCCGGGGCTGGACACCGGAGACGACGCCCCGGCCTGCGCCAGGGCCACGCCGCCGGAGGCCCCTCCGGCCTGCGCCAGGGCCACGCCGCCGGACGCCCCTCCGGCCACCACGACGACGGTAACCGCGCTCACCACGAGCGGATGCGCCGCCGCTGCCCGCTTCGCCGCATGGCCGAACAACATGAACGGGGACAGGAAAATCCGGAATCGTTTCATGACCGCCTTGTCAACAAAGCGTAGGTATATCGGATACCGCCGGCATTAGACCCGCGGTCAGGATTCTGGGACAGTGACGTGGCGGCAGGCTACGGAGTTACGCCGATATCGGCGAGAAGCGCCCGAAAGGCCGAAGCCGCGCCGGAATTGTTATCCAGAACGTCCCGCAGGCGGCTAAAGCCACATCCGCGCAGGCGTGAACTTCTCCCTGGCCAGACGGGGGTCCGTTCCGGCGGCTGGCTCGGCGAATGCGATGCCTGTCTGCCGCTCGCGACCGACGACAGCCGTACGTCGGCGCTTCACGATCTCCCCGGAACCGGCTGCTACCGGTCGATATCGGGACGTCTGTCACAGTTTTGGCTAAATGGTCAAAATCATTGCTCATAGTCCCCATCCCCCCACATGCCTAGCCGGCATACGAAGGCAGTATGTCAGACTTTGGCAGCCAATAGAAGCAGACCGGCCAGCGGATATGACGCGCTACGCGGAATGTCCTCGAAGCCTTATCTGGCGACGCCCATGTGGTGGAGTACGTTGCGGGTGAGCGCCTGGATCCCAGGGTCCACCGCGAGCGCCCGTTTTGTGGCTCATGATGGTGCCGAGGGTTTGCCGCCGGACGGCTGGCTGCCGGACCGGATCTCGATAGGGGTGCTGACCAGGGCGTTCCCACCGGAGCTGGTGGATGAGGTCGTCGAGGCGACCGGGACGCGGGAGCAGCGCCGGCGGCTGCTGCCGGCCCGGCTGATGGTGGAACCTGGCATCGGGTCCGTCGACAAGCTCACCGACGGACCCGTCGGCCTGGGCACGAAATACCGCCGTCGCGGAGTATCACAGCGGCGCGAGGGCTCTCTGATCGGGTGTGACCAGTGAATCAACATCCCCGCGAGCCTGGGCCGGCGGCCGCAGAGGCTCGGTAGGTGTCGTGGCCGCCATGGTGGCCGTGCTGGCGGTGTGGCTCCTCGCCGCGTGCGGCGGCACGTCGTCCGCGTCGTCCGCGATCGTCTGCGTCGTCCGCGCTGCCGGAGCCGCCGGCGTCACCCGCCGAGTCGTCCGCCGCCCTGGCGCCCGAGCTCGTCGGCTCGTGGGAGACGCAGCATTGGCTTGACTCGACCGGCTCCAGCGCCATCGTGCGCACCTACCGGTTCACGGCGGACGGTCAGTACGAGTACACGCTCGCCCAGTGCCAGTCTTCGACGGACTGCGCCATCCAGAGCTCCGAGCGGGGCTCCGTCCAGGCTGCTGGCGGCATCTTGTCGCTGCGACCCCAGACCGCGTCGGCCGACGGTCCGCGGTCGTACCCGTACGTGGTGGGCCGCGATCCCGACGTCGGTGACCTGCAGCTGCACCTGACCCTTGCCGACGGCGAGGTCGACATCTTCTACGCAGCCTAGAGTGCAGGGCGCGGTGGCCGGCTCGATGCTGCCGGTGGCGTAGGCAAGGTCGTCGCGCACGCCGCGACTGGATCAGAACGAGCCCCGCTGTGGTACCGGTTCCGGCCGCTTGAGAAGAACCTCGACGCCATCATTCCAGTCCACCGCGGGCAGGCGGGCGCTGATGTTACCCAGGTCGTGCGCACAACGCGCTGGACGTTGGCCCCGGGACAGGCCAGATGCTCTCCACCTACATCGTCGAAACGGGGCAGCCGCTGGCGACCTTCGTGGACGGCCCGCCGGTCCTTCCGGCCACGCCGGACACGAGCACGCCACCCGACTGACCCTGCTAGATCGCACGGCCAGCGTCTAGATCCCCTGGTCATGTGCGCTGGCGTCGCCGATGCGGTGGACGCGGAGCGCGAGCGGGAACTCCACCGGCGGCACCCAGAATGAACTCGATATCCAGCAGGTTTTCGCCGTACTTCGATGGCCCGGCGCCCCCGCCGCCGTCCGCTGGCCGCTCGCACGATGCGGGAACCATCGCCCGTTCGGCCCAAAAAAGGATCTTAGCCGCCGAACGGGTCACGGTGCTGCCCCGGCTCAGCTGCTTGCGGTTGCGCCCAGATCGCGGCTGACCATGAGCCGTTCGAGGAGCAGGCTGAGATCGATCATCGCGATCCGGACGGACGAATCGCTGCAGCCGTACGGCAGCACGACCGTCCCGTGGTGAATCATGGCGCCGCAGGAATATACGACGTTCGGGACGTAGCCTTCTCGTTCCGACTCCTCGGCCACCAGGAGGGGCTCAGGGAGCGCGGCCAGCACGCGCTCGGGCTGATCCAGGTCGAGCAGGGCCGCGCCGATGGCGTACTCCCGCATGGGCCCGACGCCGTGGGTGAAGACCAGCCATCCCTGCGGGGTCTCGATGGGCGAGCCGCAGTTGCCGAGCTGGATCAGCTCCCACGGATGGGCCGGCGACTGGACCGTCCGGGCCTGCGACCAGTCATGAGCGTCGTCGGAGTAGGCGATCGCGTTACTTTCCCTGTCCCAGCGGGAGAGCGCGGCGTAGCGGCCGGCGATCTTGCGGGGAAACAGCGCCATGCCCTTGTTCGCGGCCGAGGGACCGGAGAGCTGGGAGATGGTGAAGGTCCGGAAGTCGGTGGTTTCCAGCAGGTGCGGCGCGACCTGCGAGCCGTCGAACGCCGTGTAGGTCGCGTAGTACATCGTGTCCGCACCGTCGGTGAAGCGGACGAACCTCGCGTCTTCCATGCCGTGGCTCTCGGCCGGGCCTGGCCACAGCACCCGTTCGGGAAGAGAATGGCGCTCATCGAATTCCACGGCGTAGTTGGACGCCGCCATCCACCCGACCCGGTCGACGAGCGCGGTCGCGTCCGCGCGGGTGACCTGCTGCCGGCAGAGTTCGGCGAGCGCGGCCGTCAGTTCGGTTGCAGTGAAGCGGGGCGGCAGGATGCTCCACAGGAACTGTGCGTTCTCACCGTCCTGGCCGAGTTCGGTGAGTCTGCGGGCGAACAAGTTGCGATCGTAGGGAACCGGCCGGGTGCGTCCGGTGTCCAGGAACCGGCCAGGTGAGTCGAAGCGGATCGCAGCATCGTCGCCGATCGTGCCGGTCCTGAACTCGATGCTCGAGAGGTGACCTTCCCCGACCGCCCGCAGGCTCATAATGAACCGGGCTTCCCCGGGCTGGCATCCGGCCTGGTCGGGGTGAAGCACGATGGACGGATTGAACAGGGCCGCCGCCTCGAGGGCGTACTCATGGGTGAAATACGCTCCGATCAGCTGCCGTCGCGCGGTGCCTACCTCTATCTCGGCACCGACCCGGTGGGCGACGAGTGAGAAGTTGTGCTCCAGGGTCCCGGCTAGGTCGCGATACCCCGCGGAGAACCGGGCCAGCGTCCGGGCCAGGGTCCGTTCCACTTGGAGTTCGTCCAGGTCGAGGATGCGGTCGATGACGGCCAGCGCACGCGACCCGCCCCGGATCAAGGTCTCCTGGCCGGGCACGAACAGCCGGCTGAGCGTGCGCGAGGCGTCCGGCCGTATCCGGTGCCCGGTCCGGGCCAGCAGTCCGCTGGCGACGGGGGACGCCTTCATTGCGCCGCGGGGGCCAGGCGCAGACCCTGCTGCATCACGGAGATCATCGCCAGGGTGGACTCGGCTCCCTGGTTGCGGCTGCGGCTGTTGCGGCTCAGGCCGTCACAGCCCCCGCCCGTCTTTTCATCCAGGAGCGGTATGTTGGCGTCGTTGTCACCGAGGAACCACGCCACGGCCATCTGGGCACCGCCCAGCCAGCTGCGGTCACCGGTGACCGTGGCCGCGCGCATGCACGCGTCGGCAAGGGCGGCCACCTCGATCGGCTGCTGGTCGAAGGCCGGGCGGGGCTCGCCAAGACTCCAGCCTCCGGCCGGCACCACCGACAGGTGGCCGTCTCTGGTCTGGACCGCCAGCAGCCAGTCGAGCATGCGCAGGCCGTTGCGCAGCACCCGGCCGCGGCCGAGTTTGGCGCCGGCCACGATGACCGCCTCGGCGATGGCCGCGTTCGCGTAGCTGAGCCTCGGTACCGGCCACGGCCACCGGGCGTCAGCCGACGGTTCCCCGATGGCCGAGATGGCCCGGTCGAGAACCGTGCGCGCGCCAGCATGGGCCGGCCACACCTCGAGGACCTCGACGGCCCCGAGCGCCGCGAACGCCATGGCATGCGGCCAGTGCGAGGAGACCTTCGCGCAGCGGCCGAACCGGTTGATGGCCTCCTCGCGCATCCCCGGGGTGGGGCCCCGGGCGGCGGCGGTGCCCAGGCCCCACAGGGCGCGGCCCCACCAATCACCGATACCGGGCTGGTCCTGCCAGCGGCGGTCGTAACCGAGGCGGTTACGGAATCTCCCGTCCGGCGCCTCGGCCTGGGCCAGGAAATAGAGGTAGCGGCGGCCCAGGGTTATCAGCTCCGCCGATGGCGACGGTTCCCGGCACACCACGACCAGGCCGCGGGCCACGTCGTCGACGCAGTAGCCGTGCTCGTACCTGGGCACGATTCCCTCGGCGTGCTCGAGCAGGCCGACGTGATCGGTCAGGCGCTGCAGGTGCCGGAACGGCACCGTCGGATCGCTCATACCGGTGTTCCCGCCCTGGCCGCGGTGAGCAGTGCCGCGAGCTCCCGGTAAGCACGCGCCACCGCTGGCCACAGCATCTGCGGCGCCAGGTCCGCGGAGTAGCTGCTCATCCGCGCCGACAGGCCGGGCTCGGTCAGCGCGCGCTGCAGCGCTCTGGCGATGCCCGCCGGGTCCTGCCGGTCGACCAGGAGTCCGGCGCCGAGTAGCTCGACGGCATGCGGGAAGCACGTCGACACCACCGGCTTACCCGCGGTGACCGCCTCGATCAAGACCCCGGAGGTGACCTGCTCCAGCGAGTCATACGGCAGCAGCACGACATCGGCGGCGCTGATCAGCTGGCCCAGGGCCGCCGCGGGCAGGAACCGGCCATCGAAGTGCACGCGATCTGCCACGTTCCGCGCCCGGGCCCGGGCCACCAGCGCCCGGCGGTAGGCCTCGCCGTCGCGCCCCAGCACCCGCGGGTGTGTCTGGCCGGCTATCTGGTAATCGACATGCAGCCCGCGATCGCGGAGCAGAGCCATCGAATCGATCGCATGCTCGATCCCCTTGCCCGGCCCCAGCAGCCCCCAGGTCAGGACCATGGGCCGGCCCGTCCCGTTCGGTGCCGCGGTAATCCGGTGGTCGGCGGCGCCGTGCGGTATCACGAAGACCTTTTCGGGGTCGGTGCCGTAGCAGTCGAGTAGTCGTGATCGGGCCGTCTGCGTCATCGTGACGACCACGCTGGCGGCGGCGATGACCTCATCGAGGATCGTGCGCTGCCTGCGCGTGGGGTGGGCCAGGACCGTGTGCAGGACCACGATGCTCGGCACGTGCAGCGCTTCGAGCAGCGAAATGACCTCCTGGCCGTCAGGGCCGCCGTAAATGCCGTACTCGTGCTGGACGATCACGACATCGAAACCGTTGAGTACTTCGGCCGCCGCCGACGCGCTCGCGGCGGAGCCTGCCACCAGGTCATGGACGATCTCGTCGGCCGAGCCTGGCGGCAGGGCCGGGGCCGGCTCGTCGAGCACGCGCACGACGGATACCTGGTCACCCGGCTGGCGCAGGTGGGTGAGCAGCGCCGCGGTAAACGTGGCTAGCCCGCACTGGGTGGGCGGGTAGGTGCTGAGCAGTGCGTAGGTCGTCGGCATAAGGCTCCTTGTCGTCGCTGGCCGCGGCACGGGCTGCGGCGGCAGCGAATCTTTGCGTCGCGCGGACGTCGACTTTGCCGGTACCGAAGATCCGCATACCTCGATAGGGGCCGGGCTGGCCTCAGGGTCGGCAATTCGGGTGCAGAATCGCCCGGCGGGATTTCATGTCAGGCCCGAGGCTGGCTCAGAGGGCCTCGCGTGCTCGCTGACGTCCCGAACAGTGGCTGAGCGTCCGCCGCGGCCTCCGCGTAGTAGACGCATTGTCTACGATAGCGGAGAAAAGTCCTCACTGGGCGCTGGCTGGCGCCGGGCCACGTAGACCGCGGCGCTGCCGAAGATTAGCACCAGGAGTCCGTAGATGCCCAGCGGGGCGGCGGCCGCGGCCCCGAACGCGCTGACCGCGATGCCTGCGGCCACGGCAAAGTCCCGCATCGCGGTCGGCAGCACGATAGCGGTGCGCTGGGGCGGCGGCGCGCCGATCGCCAGCAGCCAGCCCAGGACCACGCCGCCGGCGAGGTAGCCGAGCAGCGCCAGCAGGACGCGGGCGTCGCTGGCCCGCAGGTGCAGCTGGCTGGCCACCTCCCACAGCAACACGAGCAGGCTGGCCGTGCCCAGCAGCCGGATGACCGGCCGATCGCGTCCGCGAAAAGGATCGAGGGACCGCATCGCGGACCCGGCCACCAGCGGGAGAGCCACGACCAGGGCCAGGGTGGACAGCAGCCCGAGCTGTGAGGCTTCCGGATGCGCGCCGGCGATGCCGAGAATGGGCCCGGCCAGCAGCACCGTCACGATCGTGGACGAGGCCAGGAGCCCGGCGGCCAGGACGGCATCCCCGCCGGCCAGACCGGTCAGGGCCACGGACGCCACCTCGGTGGGCGCGATGCCCGCCGACAGGATGCCGCCGCGCAGGGCCACGCCGCTGACCAGGCGGCTGGCCAGCCAGGCGATCACGGGCAAGCCGACCGTGGTGACCGCCAGCACGACGGCCAGCCGCCGGGCCGAAGCCCGGATGGCGCCCATCTCGCTGAAGGTCATCGAAGCGCCGGTGGAGAACACCAGGACGGCCAGCGTGAACAAGATGGCGTCGGCGGCATCGGCGCGGCGCCCGGGGCCGGGGAAGCTCACGCCCACGGCGGCCGAGATCAGGACCAGGGGCAGGAGAAACCGGTCGATCCAGTCGGCGAGCCCGGTCAGCGGGGGCCGCTGGGTCAGCTCGGGCTCCTGCGTGGCGACCCCCACCGGGCGCATCCCGGTATGGCAGTGGTGGCAGCGCCCCGGGTACGGTGCCAAGAGCAGCGTACCCGGCGGTCGCGGCCGTCAGCTGAGCGGGCTAGCCGGCTCCGCCGCAGCGGCTTGAGCCCGGGTCCGGCGGCCTAGCCACCAGAAGAGCACGCCGACGGCGATGAAGGCCAGCACGGGGATGAGTTCGGTCCACAGGTAGGTGTACCGCTCGGCGTACGTCCAGTTCGAGGGGACGAAATCGCTGCCGAACCAGGACTTGCCCAGCCCGGGGGCGATGAGCTGGACGCTGGCGATGGCCACCAGGACCATCAGGATGACGGTCAGCGGCCGGTAGGCGGGCATCCGGAACGGGCGAGGTGTGTCCGGGTGGCTGCGGCGCAGCTTCCATAGCGCCGGGTAAATGAGCAGGTAGCTGATCAACGTGGTCGAGATGGTCACGCCGAGCACGGCGTCGAAGTACTTGGCCGCGTTGCCGCTGGTGATCTGCTGCGCGAGCACGACCACGATCGTGGCCACGATCCCGCTGAACACGTTGACGCGCACCGGCGTGCCATACCTGGCGTTGATCACGCCGAGCGGGCGCGGCCCCGCGCCGTCGTAGCAGGATACGGCCAGCGCCCGGTCCGAGCCCATGATCCAGGTCGCGCCGGAGGTCAGCAGGCACACGATGAACAGCACGGCGCAGGCGTCACCGAGGACGAGGCCGGCCCCGGTGAGGGTGGCCGTGCCGCTGGCGGCGACGTGGCCGCCGTACACGGTGAAGACCGTCTGGATGGCGCTGACGAACCCGCTGAAGTTGGTGATGGCGCTGGTGGGCAGGACGATCAGGATGCCGATCACCGGCAGCGCGTAGAGCACGACGCTGGCCACGCCGGAGCGGGCGATGGCGAATGGCACGTCGCGCTGCGGGTTGGTCATCTCCTCGCCCGCGCTGTTGGGCAGCTCGAAGCCGACGAAGTTGAACAGCAGCACGCCGACCAGGAGCACGAAGCCGCCGGCCGACGGCGAGTAGCTGGATGCGCCCAGGCCGTGGGCGCCGTGCTTGGCCGCGTAGATGATGACCGTGAGGGTGAACAGGCCGAGCAGGATGAACCGGGCGAAGGCCCCGGCCGTCGGCAGCCACTTGCCCACGCTGAAGGACGTGATGGCGGCCACGATGGACAGCCAGACGAACGCCAGCGCGATGACATAGAACACCGGCGTGGGCACGGCGTTGCCCTGGTTGAAGAACACCTCGATGGCACCGATGCAGGAGATGGCGAGCGTGCCGCCGATCCAGACCGGGTTGGTGATCCAGTACAGGAAGTTGTTCACCGCCCCGGCCAGGTGACCGAAGGCCAGGCGGGTCCAGAAGTAGGGGCCGCCTTCCTGCGGGAAGGCGGCGCCGAGCTCGGCGAACAGCAGGGCCTGCGGGACGAAGAAGACGACCGCGAAGATCATCATCCAGGTGAAGGCCTCACCGCCCCCCTGCGCCACCGTGGCGATCGTGTCCACGCCGACGATGGTGCAGATGAGGAAGAACAAGATGTCGAAGCGGCCGAAGTGACGTTGCAGCTTCCGCCGCTCGACGTCAGCAACGGTCAACGGCTCCAGGGTGTCAGTCATCGGGAAACGCTCCTTGCTTTGGCAAGCAGGCCATATCCTCACTCCCGATGATTTCGGGCGTATTACCGAATAATGACATCAATGATCACGTACGCAAGCGGAACCGGGACAATGTGCCGCCGGACGAGGTTGGCCGGCGTCCGCCACAATGGGGGCCATGGTCTCTGAGATCTTCGAATCCGAGCGGTGGCGTCCCGTCGAGGGGTTCTCGTTCACCGACATCACCTACCACCGGGCCATCGACTCGGGCACGGTCCGCGTCGCCTTCAACCGGCCCGAGGTCAGGAACGCCTTCCGCCCGCACACCGTCGACGAGCTGTATGTCGCGCTTGATCACGCCCGGGCGCGGAGTGACGTGGGGTGCGTGCTGCTCACCGGCAACGGGCCGTCGCCGAAGGACGGCGGATGGGCCTTCTGCTCCGGCGGCGACCAGCGCATCCGCGGCCGCAGCGGATACCAGTACGCCGACGGCGAGACGGCCGAGACCATCGATCCGGCCCGGGCCGGGCGGCTGCACATCATGGAGGTGCACCGGCTGATCCGGTTCATGCCGAAGGTGGTCATCTGCGTGGTGCCCGGCTGGGCCGCAGGCGGCGGGCACAGCCTGCACGTCGTCTGTGACCTCACCCTGGCCAGCCGCGAGCACGCCCGGTTCAAGCAGACCGACGCCGACGTGGGCAGCTTCGACGGCGGCTTCGGCTCCGCCTACCTGGCGCGCCAGGTAGGCCAGAAGTTCGCCCGGGAGATCTTCTTCCTCGGCGACACCTACGACGCGGCGGCCGCGCACCGGATGGGCATGGTCAACGCGGTGGTGCCCCACGCGGACCTGGAGCGGACCGCGCTGGAGTGGGCGGCCAAGATCAACGCCAAGAGCCCGACCTCCCAGCGGATGCTGAAGTTCGCGTTCAACCTCATCGACGACGGGCTCGTCGGCCAGCAGGTGTTCGCCGCCGAGGCGACCCGGCTCGCCTACATGACCGACGAGGCCGTCGAAGGCCGGGACGCGTTCCTGGAGAAACGCGACCCGGACTGGACTCGGTTCCCCTACTACTACTAAACGATCAAGACCCCGCGGGCTACCCGATCGTGATGGCGTCGAGGCGTTCCTTCAGGAACTGCGCCGATACGACCGGCGCGTAGTCGTTGGGCTTGCCGATCGGCGGCTGCAGCGACTCGATGACCGCGTTGTGGTCAGCCTCGTAGAAGTAGACCAGTGAGACCAGGTCCTCCTCCGGCGCCTCGGCCTGCGGCGGCAGGACGCGGTGCCGGTTGGACTTCCACCGGCCGCCGCTCCAGCGCGCGAGCAGATCGCCGGTGTTGATCGTGAAGGCGCCGGGTACATAGGGCGCGTCCTCCCAGCCGTCTTCGGTGGTCCACACCTGCAGGCCGCCGCGGCCCGGCTCGCGGTCCAAGATGGTGACGGTGCCGAAGTCCGTGTGCGGGCCAATGCGGAACTGGCCGGGTTCCGGGTGGCCTGCCACCGCCATCGGGGGGTACCAGTTGATGTTCATCGTGTGCGTGGCGTGGCCGGTGTACCGGACGAAAAAGTCACGCTCCAGGCCGAGCGCGGCCGCGCACAGCACCAGCAGTTCGTCCGCGAGGGCGCGCATGCGGGCCAGGTAGGCGACGACCGCGGGCTCCAGCGCGGGCACCTCGGCCGGGTAGACATTGGGCTGGAACCAGTACCCGTCGACGTCGGGGTCGCCGGTGGGCTGGTCGGCGCCGACCGCGAACGACTCCTTCAGGTCCGGCGGGGTCTGCGTGCCCTCGGCGTAGCCGTTCGCCTCCACGCCCGGCGGCAGCCAGCCCCGGCCGCCGACGGTGACGGCGTAGCGCTGCTTGGCCTCGGGCGGCAGCGCGAAGAACGCCCGCGCCTGCGCGCGTGCCCGCGCGCGCAGGTCCTCAGCCACGCCATGGCCGCTGATCAGGAAGAAGCCCACGCTCCGGAGGGCCGCATCGACCTGCGCGGCGACGGCCGCGCGGGCCGCCTCGTCTCCGCCGAACCATCCGGTGAGGTCGATCACGGGAACTGACGAGGGCATGATCTGGGCTCCAGATGTTGTCGCGCCGGTGGTTGAAGCTTACGGCGCGCACCTCGTCCGGATCAGGCGATAGCCGGGTACCGGAACCGCCTCAAGCGGGCGCGGCAGGGCGGCGACCCGGTCAGCCCTGGCCAGCTGCGCCCGGCTCGTCACCGAGCATCCGGCGCAGCAGGTCTTCGTCGGCGCTGGACAGGCCGGAGACGAATCGGGCCAGCACCGTCTCCCGGTCCGCTTCGCCGTCAAGCACCCGGGCCATCCGGCGGGCCGCCAGCCCGGGCTCGTCCGCGACCGGCGCGTACTGGAAGGACCGGCCCGCCTTGTGCCGGTCGAGCACGCCCTTGGCGTGCAGCCGGGACAAGATCGTCACCACCGTGGTGTAGGCGAGGCCGTCGCCCAGCTGCTCACGGACCTCGCCGGGCGCCAGCGGATGCCCCGCGGCCTGCAGCACCGCCAGCACCGCGGCCTCCAGCTCACCTGCTCCTCGCCTGGTGCCGGTGCCGTCATCTGGCGGGCCTGCCGTCTCATGCATAGCCAGGTATCTCTTCCTCCGCTCGGAGTGGACATGGCACCGGCACTAACATCTGCAAATGTGTAGCATTTCTATACTCGCGTAGATGTTCAGCCCTGATAGTGTGCCACAGAAAGCGAGCCCTATCGATGTCATCCGGGCCCAGGTACTGGCCGCTGTGCCGCCTCCAAGGTCTGCGGCGGCCTGTTTAAATAAACTGATCACCGATACCGGCCGGCGGAGGGACGAAGACGTGGCGGACAGCCCCGTGCGGTGGGGAATCCTCGGAACAGGCGGGATCGCGAGTACGTTCGTGACCGATCTCCGGCTGACCGACTCCGGTGTTGCCGTCGCGGTCGGGTCGCGCAGCCAGGGATCCGCGGATCGTTTCGCGGACGAGTTCGGCATCGCGAACCGGCACGCCAGCTACGAGTCGCTCGTGACCGATCCGGACGTCGACGTGATCTACGTGGCCACGCCGCACCCGATGCACCACGACAACGCGATCCTCGCGCTGCGGGCCGGCCAGCACGTGCTGGTCGAGAAGCCGTTCACGATGAACGCCGCCGAGGCCCGCGAGATCGTCCGGGTGGCGAGGGAGCGCGGGCTCTTCGCCATGGAGGCGATGTGGACCCGGTTCCTGCCGCACACCGCCCTCATCCGGGACTGGCTCGCGCGGGGCGTGCTCGGCGACGTCGTCACCGTGACCGCCGACCACGGCCAGTGGTTCGCCGAGGATGCCGGGTTCCGGCTGTTCGCACCGGAACTGGGCGGCGGCGCGCTGCTGGACCTCGGCGTGTACCCGGTGTCGTTCGCCTCCATGGTCCTCGGCAAGCCGAGCCGGATCGTGTCCATGAGCGACCCGGCCTTCACCGGCGTGGACGCCCAGACGTCCATGGTGTTCGGCTACGGCAGCGGCGCCCAGGCCGTGCTGACGTGCACCCTGCGGGCGAAGAGCCCGACGAGGGCTGCGATCGTCGGCAGCGACGCGAGGATCGAGGTTGAGGGCGACTTTTACGCTCCCGCGGCCGTCACGCTCGTACCGAGGAATGGCGACCCGGTCCGCGTCGAGTCGGTACACGAGGGCCGGGGCCTGCGCCACGAGGCCGACGAGGTTGCGCGTCGGCTGGCCGCCGGTGACGTGGAGAGCCCGTTGATGCCGCTAGACGAGACCATCTCGATCATGGAGACGATGGACACCGTGCTCGCGCAGACCCGGCAGAACGCATGAACGACAACCTGACCCCGAGGTAGGCCATCTGCAGGCGGACCTCACGGTGTTCGTCGTCGCTCCGGGGCTCCGAGCAGGTAGCGCTCGACAGAACTCATCCCGCGGTGGCAGCGGCCGACGACCGTGCGTCCTGGAAGGTGACGACGAGAACAAGGTCGTCAGGCTCCTCGTGGCTGTAGAGGATGAGCATCCACCGCCATGGCCCAAGGATGAACCGCAAGAGCCGCCAGCGCCCCTCAAGCTGTCGGCCGATCCGGGGAAACTGCTCCAGAACGAGCAGTGAACGCCTGACGCGCTCCCTGGTGTCGGCCGGAAGGCTGTGCGTGAGGATCATGCGGTCGAGGTCCTCGACCGCATCGACGCTAAGTCTTACCTCGGCCAACGCCTAGAGCTCATCAAGGGGGATCGTCCCGCCCGCGCGGGCACGATCCAGGCTCTGCATGGCATGCTCGTAGGCGCCTGGGATGCCATCAAGTATCGCCATGATGTTGCGGGCGTCGGGATCGGCTTCCTCGATAGCAGCCGACAGCAATGACCGCGCGAGAGTGCCTTCCTGCACGTGGGTGCGCTCAGCAAGCCGCGCCAGCCGGGCAGCGTGCTCGGGGTCGAGCGTGACATTCAGTCGGTGACCAGATCGCTCCATACTGAGAATGCTACTACACGGAACAGCACCAAATGTGTACCTGTCGGGTTGACCCGGGACAGCCAGCATGTCGTCGGCATCGCCGGCTGCGACTGGTCATCGAGTAGGCAGCCGCCCGGCAAGTAGATGGACGTCAGAGGTTGTCTTACCTCGATACCAGCCAAGAGTCCGTGTCGGCGTCGGCTCACGGCAAGTGACTGGGGGAGCCAGCCGTAAGGAACCCGCACGACGGTGACCACATCTGCCTTCACTTCGCATCCGCCTGGCGCTACGCCCCGAGCCGGTGCCAGCCGGGCCGCGGCGGCGCAGGCCCGGGCTCGGTCAGGGCCGGATGCGGCGGCTGGGCGGCGTCGGCGCCGCGGCCGGAGCCAGCGGAGCCAGCACGGTGATGAAGTCCCTGGCCCACCCGACGAGGTACTGGTCGGCCGGACGGTACTGGCCGGGCACCGGGGCCCGCAGCGAACCGCCCGGATGGCTGGCCACGTCCAGCTGGACCCACTCGGGGTTGATGTCGAGTTCCATCGCGGTCCGGGCGCCGGCGTAGGCCAGCACGAACGCTAGGTCGGCCGGGGTGGTGGACATGCTCGCGGCGTAGATGATGTCGCCGGAGGCGTCCTGGCCGAGCGCGCTGCGGGCGACATACTCGCCGCCGCCGAGGGTGGCGCCCCACAGGCCCGGATCAGCCGCGGCCGCGGTCGGCCTGCCGTTCAGCACCAGCGCCGGCAAGTTCTGCCGGACGCTGTACACCGCCTCGCCGGGGGCGGGCACGCCGTGGCCCCAGACCCCGATCCTGGCCTGGCCCGAGCGGTCGATCACCAGGCTGGCCACGCCCCGCTGCAGCGCGCTGGCCACGTGGCCTTCCTGCTCGTACCCGCCCGCGCCCGCGGACAGCTTGAACCCACCGTTGAACGCGGCCAGCAGCAGCTTGCGCTCGGCGCCGGTCACCACCGGGCCGGCTTTGACCCGCCCGGCCGCGGCCCCGGGGTCCTCGCTGCCGTCGTGCAGGACGTATGTCACCGGACCGGTGAAGGTCGCGACGGTCACCACGGATCCGTCCGCGGTCCGCATCGGCTTCACCGTCACCCGCGGCGCGGCGGGCGCGGCCGGGACCGCCTCGGCCGCCTGGCTGGCGCCGGGCCGGGGCGACGCGGACCGGGACGCCGGGGCCCGGGTGGTGGCCGAACCGGTGGCCGAGAACGTGGCCGGGGTGCCGGCCTGGCCGGACGGCCCGGCCACGTGGGCGGCGCCTGGGTGCGTGGCGGCAGCCGGTGAGCTGCAAGCCGCTATCGCGCACAGGCCGGCCATCGCGCACAGGCCGGCTATCGCGCACCGGCCGGCCAGCGCGCACCGGCCGGCCGCGCGCATCGCGCACCGGCCGGCCAGCGAGGCGGCGGTCCAGAGCCTCCGCATTGTCCACTCCCGGGTGCCTCGGGCCGGTTGGGCGAATACTATTCGGTCACTATGTCAAGCCGCACCGTCAGGCTCACCGGCTGGGGCCGGATATCGCCATCCCGGGCCGAACTGGCCGAGCCGGCCAACGTCGCCGGCGCCGCCCGGCTGCTGGAGACCGCAGCGGCCTCCCGCGGCGCGATCGCCCGCGGGCTCGGCCGCAGCTACAACAACGCCGCGCAATGCGAGGGCGGCGTGGTGATCTCGACTGCCCGGCTGAACCGGATCATCGACCTGGACCCGGCGACCGGCCTGGTGACCTGCGAAGCCGGCGTCAGCCTGGAGCAGCTCATGGTCGCCGGGCTGCCGGCCGGATGGTTCGTGCCGGTTTCTCCCGGTACCAGGCAGGTGACCGTCGGCGGCGCGATCGCGGCCGACGTCCACGGCAAGAACCACCACGTGGCCGGCAGCTTCGCCAGGCACGTGCGGTCCTTCGACATCCTGCTGCCCGGCGGCGAGCTGCGCACGGTGACCGAACAGTCCGATCCCGTGCTGTTCTGGGCGACCGCGGGCGGCATGGGCCTGACCGGGCTTATCGTTCGGGCCGTGGTGCAGCTGAAGCGGGTGGGCACCTCACGGGTCCGGGTTGACACCGTGCGCACGGCCGACATCGACGAGACGATGGCCGTGCTGGCTGATCACGATCGCACCTTCGGCTACACGGTGGCCTGGTCAGACAGCCTGGCCCGGGGAGCCAGCCTGGGCCGTTCGGTGGTGACCAGCGGCGACTTCGCCGAACCGGCCGACCTGCCGCCCGCCGACCGGGCGGACCCGTTCGCGTTCCGGCCGGGTGCCCGCCTGGGTGTTCCGGCCGCCTTCCCGCCCGGGCTGATCAACCGCTACACGGTGGCCCTGGCCAACGAGGCGTGGTACCGCAAGGCGCCCCGCACCAGGCAGGGCGAACTGCAGACCATCGGCACGTTCTTCCACCCGCTGGACGGGATCAGGAACTGGAACCGGGTCTACGGACCGGGCGGCTTCCGGCAGTACCAGTACGTCCTGCCCTTCGGTGCCGACGCCGCGGTGCGCCGCTCCTTCGAGCTGGTCAGCCAGGCCCGCGCCGCCTCTTTCGTGACCGTGCTCAAGCGGTTCGGCGAGGGCGACCCGGGGTTGCTCTCCTTCCCGATGCCTGGCTGGACGCTCGCGCTCGACGTGCCCGCCCGGACCCGGGGGCTGGCCGGGCTGCTCGGGTCGCTTGACCGGCTGGTCGTCGAGGCGGGCGGGCGCGTCTACCTGGCCAAGGATTCACGGGTGCCGGCCGACGTGCTGGCCGAGATGTACCCGCGGCTGGCGGATTTCAGGAAGCTGCGCGCCGAGTTCGACCCGGCCGGGGTCCTCGCCTCGGACTTGTCCCGGAGGCTGGGCCTGTGACGTCGCCACTTTTCCGGCATTTGCCGCGAAGGGGACCGGATGCCAGCTGCCGGGTCGCTGACCGCCAGCCAGCGTGACTGGCTGCGGGTCCGGTCCTACCTTTCCGAACATCGCCATGGCCTGGCGCTCGACGCGGCCAGGGACTACCCGGCTGACCGCAGGATCGCCGGGACCCCGCTGCTGGCGGCCCCCGAATGGCAGCCCGCCGAGCCCATCCCGCTGACGGAGGTCGGACTGGAGCTCACCTCGGCGGAGGCCGGACTGGAGCTCACCTCGGCGGGGGCTCAGCCGCCGGCCACCGGCCCGTCGGCGGCCGGGCCGGCTGCCCTCCCCATCCTCGACGGGGCCGCCCTCGACGCCACCGCCCTCGACGCCACCGCCCTCGACGCCACCGCCCTCGACCGTGCCGCGGCGCCGCTGCTGCCCGAGCGGCCGGACGGGACCTGCTACCTTCGCTACTCGGACGCGCTGCGGGACCTGGCCGCCCCGGCGGTGTTCGAGAACCGCGTCACCTACCGGCTGACCGAGGCCCAGCTCATCTCCGGGCTCATCTCCGGGCTCAGCCCGGGGGCGTCCAGGCTGGCGTTCACCCGCGGCCGCTATTTCGACGGCATCGACACCGGCGAGGCGGCCGCGCACGAATACGCGGCCACGCGGCTCGGCGGACGCCCGGCCGGCCTGCGCGCCCTGATCGCGGACCCGTGCGACCTGCGTCGCCGTCCCGCGAACCTGGCCATAAGCACCCTGACGCTCCGGCTGGACCGGGCGACCGGGCGGGCGTCGTTCCTGCTGCACTGGCGGGATCCGGCCAAGGTGGGCCACGCGGGCGGGCTGTACCAGGTGATCCCGGTGGGCGTGTTCCAGCCGTCAGGCGAAGCCGCGTGGAACGAGCGCCGGGATTTCTCGCTGTGGCGGTCCATGATCCGGGAGTTCGACGAGGAACTCCGCGGGCGCTCGGAGGAGTACGGCAGCGAGGCCGGCCCGGTCGACTACGATTCCTGGCCGTTCGCCAGGCACATGGCCGACGCGCTCGACTGCGGCCAGATCCGCGTGTGGTGCCTGGGGCTCGGTACCGATCCGCTGACCTACGCCACCGACTTGCTCACCGTGGCTGTGATCGACAGCGGCGTGTTCGACGAGTTGTTCAGCCTGAGCCCGCGGCGCAACGCCGAAGGCAGCGTGCTCGCGGCGCGGGAGTTCGCGGCCCACGTCATCGACCGCATCGTGACCGGCGAGCCCGTGCAGGCGGCCGGCGCCGCCGTCCTGCATCTGGCGTGGCGGCACCGCGAGGCCCTCATCGGCTTACTCCCCTCCGGCCGCTCGCCTTCCGCCTGCCGTCCGGCCGCTCGCCTTCCGCCTGCCGTCCGGCCGCTCGCCCAACCCGGTGTGCCTGTGCGGCCGGGAGCGCCGGCGCGCAGCTAGTCCGAGCTGCGGCTCTGGTCCTGCCCTAGGGCCCGGTACCAGTCCAGGGCGGGGAAACCGCGCTCCGATGCCAGGCCTTTTGCGGCGGCCAGCCCGATCGCGAGCACGATCACGCCTGCCAGGGTGCGCCTATCCACCGCCGCACGGGCCGCCGCCACCAGCATGACGAACGTGATCACGCGCGGCCGTCGTCTCGCCTCCAGCGCTTGCTGCCGCGTGCGCCCCGACATGGGGGCTGGCTCCGCCAGTCTGCTGTTGATCGTCATCTCATCTCGCTCTCCCCGAAATCACCTGCGTGGTACGCCCGATAGCGATGCCGTCCCCTGGATCGGGGGAACGGAAACCCATGGCTGCCGCTGTCTGGTGGCCGGTTCGGAGCACTGGGCGGCACTCAGGCCGGCCGCTCGCGGATCAGGCCGAACTAGCCGCGCGCTCCAGCTCGAGCAGGCGGAGCGCGGCGAGCTCGTTCGTGACCAGGACGTCGAGGTAGCCGCCGCGGAGCGCGCCGAGAATGGCCTCGGCCTTGTGCAGCCCTCCGGCCACGCCGACGACCTTGGGGATCTGAGCCAGGTCGGACAGCTCGATGCCGATCCTGCGATCGTGGATCGGCAGCTTGACCACCTGGCCCGAGGCGTCGAAGAACTGGCCGAGGATGTCCCCGACCACGTGGTGGTCGTGGAGCATGCGGACGTCGTCGGCTTCCAGGTAGCCCATCTGCACGATGGTGGCGTCCGCGGTGGGCGTGCCGACCCCGACGATCGCCTGCTCCACGCCGCAGGCCTGCTTGAGCACCTGCTGGATGGCGGGCTCCGCCTTCAGCGCCGCCGCCAGTTCGGGCGTGGAGGCGACGATGGGGGTGGGGATGACCGTCGCGCTCGTCATCTCCCCCTCGGCGGCGCCCTCCCCCTTCGAGGAGAGGAAGGCCGGCAGGTACGCGTCGACCCCGCCGGTCAGCGACACCATCCGGACCGGGCCGACGGCGCCGAAGTTGGTCGCGGCTATGACGCGGGACACCGTCTCCCCCAGCCCACGCCGAGGGTTCCGCCGGGCCGCAGGTGCGTGCTCATGAACTGGGCGCCGCCCAGGCCCAGCCGGGCGTTCAGGCTGTGGCGGTCGCCGGACTCGGTCTCGTGATCCGGGACGACCAGCGCCTCGGCCAGGCCGAAGGTGCGGCGAAGCTGCCTGCTTACCTCGAACGCGTCTAGGTGCTCCGCGTTCAGGTTGATCGAGACCAGGCCGATCTTGCGCGCCCGGTCCAGCATCCGGCCGACCGACGCCCGCGACACCGACAGCCGCTTGGCGATCTCGTCCTGGGTCAGCTCGTCCTTGTAGTAGAACCAGGCCACCCGGAGCAGCAGTTCCCCACTGCTCGACCTGCCCTCGCGGGCATCCTGCTCGGCCCTCACGGCATGCCCTCTCCGAGTGCTGGCGCCATTGTCGTACCCCCGTCATTATCGGAGCCGCGACCCCGTTGTCCGAGCTGCGCGGCCGTTGCCAGGCCCAGCTGGCTACTCACGGTCAATGACCTGACCCCGTCCAGCGGGATGACCGCGCCGGTCATGAACGACGCCATCGGGCTCAGCAGCAGCGTGATCCACAGCGCCACCTCCTCGGTCAGCACAGGCGGCGACGTCGGCATGCGGCCTCCCCGGTCTCTACGGTCCTGCTCATATGTCAAGCATATGAGCATTTGCTCACGGCCGGCTGGGCGTCCTACCTGGACGGGCCATGCATGCCCCGCCATTTGCGGGGCATGTATGCCTGGACTTAAGGACAGGCTGCTTCGCCAGATGGAGAAACAGTGCTTGGGACTGAATACCTGAACGTCGGTGATCATGTCGTGCAGTTCTATGGTCACGATGAGGAACTGACCGAACAGGTGGTCCGCTACCTGCTAGAGGCACTCGGTAGCGGTGGCGTGGCGGTCGTCATCGCGACCCCGCGGCACCGCCGCGAGTTCGAGGCCCGGCTGGCTCAGGCACTCGGGGGCGGCGCCGATCTCGCGGCCGCCGAGAACAGCGGCACGTACCTGGCCCTGGACGCCAGCCAGACGATGCGCAAGCTCATGCCCGCCGGCGAACTCGACCGCGGTGCCTTCGACCGCGTGATCGGTGGCCTGATCAGGCAGGCCGGGACGGGCGCGCGGCCGGTCCGCGCCTACGGCGAGATGGTCGCGCTGCTCTGGGACGATGGGCTCGTCAACGCCGCGGCCCAGCTTGAGGAGATGTGGAACGAGCTTGGCCGCCGGCATTCCTTCTCGTTGTTCTGCGGCTACCCGGCCGGCTCGGTGACCGGCGACGGCCAGATCGACGCCTTCGCCGCCGTGTGCCGCCTGCACCGGGAGGTCGTCGGCCTCTCGCCCGCCGGGGCTTCCGGGGTCGGCGGGCCCGGAGCCGTGCGGACTTATCCCTTCTCGCCTGACGCGCCCGCCGTGGCCCGCCATTTCACGGTCGGCACGCTGAACGACTGGGGAGCCGGGGACGTCGCCGATGACGCCGCCCTGGTGGTGACCGAACTCGCCGCCAACGCCATCGTCCATGCTCATTCCGCGTTCACGATCCTCCTGTCCGCGCGTGGTGACCTAGTGCGGATCTCGGTTCACGATGCGAGTCCGCTGCCCAGCGCGCCAGGCGCGGCGCTGGCGCCCGCCCCGCTGCACGGCCTGGGCGCGGTAGACGCGCTCGCCACCCGCTGGGGCGTGGAGTCTGTCGGAACCGCAGGTAAGACCGTCTGGGTAGAACTGCGCAGGTAAACGACGCGCCCTCCCCGCATCCGCGGGCATTACGTGATTCGTCTGCAGTTTCGGGTGTGATCACACCCGAAACTGCCGACGAAGGGCCAGGTGGCAGGCAGCGAGAGGCATTCCGGGTCAGCTTGCGGAGATACGGTGAGTACTTCGGTGCGGTTGTGGTTCGTGCGGGGTGGCCCGCGATGCTTGCAGGTTCCGGCGGCTAGGAGGCCAGATGACTGACGATCTTGCCGGGCGGCTGGCCGTGGTTACTGGTGGGGGTAGTGGTATCGGCGAGGCCTGCGCGATCCGGCTAGCGAACTGCGGGGCCAGCGTGGTCGTCGCCGACATCAACATCGACGCGGCGACGGCGGTGGCCGCCCGCATCGGCGGGCGCGCCTTCGAGGCGGACCTGGCCGCCGATTTCGACGCCGTGGCGCTGGCCGGCCAGGCCGACGTCCTGGTGAACTGCGCGGGCCTGCAGCATGTCGCCCCGGTCCACGAATTCCCGCCCGACAAGTTCCGGCTGCTGCTCGCGGTGATGCTCGAGGCCCCGTTCCGGCTGGCCCAGGCGGCGCTGCCGCACATGTACGCCCGCGGATTCGGCCGGATCGTCAACATCTCCTCCGTGCACGGCTTGCGGGCCTCTCCCTACAAGGCCGCCTACGTCGCGGCCAAGCACGGCCTGGAGGGGCTGTCGAAGGTGATCGCGCTCGAAGGCGGCGAGCACGGGGTCACCTCCAACACGGTCTGCCCGGCTTACGTGCGCACGCCGCTGGTGGAAAAGCAGATCGCGGACCAGGCGCGGATCCATGGCATTTCCGAGCAGGACGTGGTCAAAGACATCATGCTGACCGAGCCGGCCATCAAGCGGCTTATCGAGCCGGACGAGGTAGCCGACCTCGTGGCCTACCTCTGCTCCGGCCCCGCTTCCTTCGCCAACGGCTCCTCCTGGGTCCTCGACGGCGGTTGGTCAGCTCGCTGACTGGTCCCGAACATTCATATGAATGTGACGTTCTGCCTGCCCTTCCGGGCAGAGTGCCGTTTCTCGCTGGGATCGCGCGTCCCCGCCTGGGGTGCGTGGGTCCCGTGGTGCCGGGCGGGCTGGGCGTGATCGTGGTGCGCTGCCCGGCGCGGCGGGTGCGGGATTATCCGGGTGGATCGGGCCCGCCGGGTGGATCGGGTACCCCCTGGGGGCCCAGATCCACCCGGCAGGCCATTTCCACCCGGTTATCTGCGGGCCCTGGGGCGGGAGGGGCACCGGGGCCGGCGGGGAGAGCAGGAGCCGGGAGGACGGGGGTTCCGGGGTCGCGTGCGTGGCGGCCGCCTCGCCGGCCGCGGGCGGGCGGAGGCCACGAGGCCACCACGGGGCTCATGGAGGTCCCTGGTCCCAGGCGGGCCGGACTTGCCCCGGTTACCTGGCCCCGTCCCCCCGGGGCCTGTGCGCCGCAATGGCCGCACCGGCCGGCCGTGCCCGCGGCGACGGGTCACACCGATCCTCCGGACACCCCGTTGGCTGCGGGAATGGCTGCCTGCGTCATGGCGGAGCTGATCCTCCGCCATGCAAGGCATCAGAGTGAGCAGGTGACCTTGATCACCAGGCGGCGGGCTTGGCTAGCTGGCTGGGTGTGGGTATTAACCAAGTCCGCTCTAGAGGTAGAGTGCCGTTTTTCGCTGGGATCGCGCGTCCTCGTCTGGGGGGCGCGGGCTCCTGGCCCCGTCTGCCGCGCTGCTGGGAACTTGAGGAAGCTTGCCTGGGCCGTGGTCCGGGTTTGGCTGGCTGGTCAGGCTCGTTCGCAGTGGGCAGGACGCCTCCGGCGAGCCGTGCGGATGCTGGCTGGCGGTGATGAAGCGGCCGTCGCCCTGCGAGCGATCCGTTATGTCCGGTTATGAGGGAACCTCAGGGTGAGGCATTCCGGGCGCGGACCATGATCGTGTGCAGTTCGGGACAAATATTGTCCCGAACTGCTCATGATCATGAAACAGCCGGTGCGAGGGGTGCCTTTTAGGGTCCTGGTAGTGCGTCTGCGGGGCCTGTGTGTCACAAGGCCCGAGATGGCCGCACCGGCCGGCCGCGCCGGCCGCGCCGGGTCGCACCGTGAACGTGGCCTCGATCACCAGACGACGCGCTGACCTGGCCTGATAGTTGCGGGATTTATCAAAGACCCTTCTTTCGGGCAGAACGCCACGTTCATGCGAATAACCGGCCCAAGACGCTGCCTCCCGTTCGCCTCAGGTGCCCCTCCGTCCTCAGGTGCCCCTCCGTCCTCAGGTGCCCTTCTCGCCTCGCTCGGGCGAGCGCGAGCCTTACACGAAGGCGCTCAGGCCGGTGATGGCGCGGCCGACGATCAGGGTGTTGATCTCGCGGGTGCCCTCGTAGGAGTAGATCGCCTCGGAGTCGGCGACGAACCGGCCCACGTGGTTCTCCAGCAGGATGCCGTTGCCGCCGAGCAGTTCGCGCGCCCACCCGACCGTCTCCCGCATCCGGACCGTGCAGAACGCCTTGGCCAGCGCGGAATGGTGATCCTCGGCCAGGCCGGCTGCTGCAGCGCGGACAGCCGGGCGCACAGGCAGGCCGAAGACGTGATGTTGGCCAGCATCTTCACCAGCAGGTCCTGGACGAGCTGGAAGCTCCCGATCGGGCGGCCGAACTGCTGGCGCTGGCGGGCGTAGGCCAGCGCGTGCTCATAGGCGCCGCGGGCGCACCCGGTGGCCTGCCAGGCCACGCCGGCCCGGGTCAGCCGCAGCACCTCGGCGGTCTGGGCGAAGGAATCCGCCCGCTGCAGCCGGTTCTGCTCCGGGACCCGGACCCCGTCCAGGGTGATGTGCGCGTTCTGCACCACCCGCAGCGCGATCTTGTCGGTCTGCTTGGAGGTCTCGAAGCCGGGCGTGCCCTTTTCCACCACGAACCCCTTGACCTGCCCGTCCTCCAGGGAGCGGGCCCAGATGATCACGTAGTCGGCGAACGTGGCGTTGCCTATCCACTTCTTCTGCCCGTCCAGGACCCACTCGGCGCCGTCCCGCCGGGCCGTGGTGGTCAGCCCGCCCGCCGCGCCCGATCCGACGTCGGGTTCGGTGAGGCCGAACGCGCCGATCTTCTCCATCCGGGCCATCTCGGGCAGCCACCGCTCCTTCTGCTCCTGCGACCCGCACAGGTAGATGGAGCCCATGGCCAGGCCGCTGTGCACGCCGAAGAACGTCCCGATCGACGGGTCCACCCGGGCCAGCTCCATCGCGATCATGCCGTCGAGCAGGTTGCCGCCGCCCGGGCAGCCGTAGCCCGCATACGCCAGGCCCGCGATGCCGAGCTGGCGCAGGCCCGGCAGCAGGTCGTGCGGGAACTCCTCCCTGGTCCAGTAGTGGTTGATGACCGGCTGGACCGACTTCTCCATGAACTCCCTGACCCGGTGCAGGAGCTGCCGGCCCTCGGGTTCGAGGTTCTGCTCGAGCAGGTAGAAGTCGGCGTCGGTGACGGCGGGGCGGTCAGCTTTTGGCATGCCAGTTCTCCTGTTCAGCGGCGAGCTACGGCGGGCCCAGGAAAGCATCTACCACCGGCGCGAGCTCCGCAGCCTCGGTGACCAGGGCGAGGTGACCGCCGTGGTAGACGTGCAGCCGCGAGTCCCGGATGAGCCGGTGCATGATCCGGGCGTTGGCGAGCGGGATGATCGGGTCGTCGTCCCCGGCCAGGATGAGCGTCGGCTGGCGCAGCCGCGGCAGCAGCGGCAGGCTGGTCCAGCCCGCCGTGGCGGCGAGCTGGTACAGGTAGCCGCGCGACGGGGCGGCCCGCGGGCCGTCGTGCATCGCCGCCACGATCTCCGTGGAATCGACTCTGGCCAGTCCGCCGTAGAGGTCGCCGGCGACCCGTCCCAGGTAGCCGGGGTCCAGGTAACGCCGCGGTGTCACCAGGTGGACGAGGACCGAAGGCCGGGCCGGCACCATCGGCGTGCCCATGGCCGTCGCGACCAGCACGAGCCGCCGGCACCTGGCCCGCTGGGACACGGCGAACTGCTGGGCCACGCCGCCGCCCCAGGAAATGCCGAGCACGTCGACGCGGTCGTAGCCGAGCTCGGTCAGCATGCCCGCGATCAGCCGGCCGAGCCCGCTGAAGCGGTACGGCCGCGACGGCAGGGGCGAGCCGCCGACGCCGGGCGGGTCGAACCTGATCACCTCGACGGCCGGATCGAGCTCACGGACGAAGGGCTCGAGCAACTCCAGCCTGGCGCCGATGCCGTTGATCAGCAGCAACGGGAGCCTAGGCGAGTTCGCCGCCTCGTTCGGCCCAGATCTTATCGCGACCCGCAGCAGCTGGCCGCCGACCGCGACGCTGCGGACCTCAGCGGTCGTGGACATAGGTTCCGGGCGCGGCACTCCGCATCGGGTAGCCCTTCCGGCCGAGCTGGCCGGGGCTCTTCTTCTGCCCGCCGCTCCGCCCGGCCAGCCAGGACGAATAGTGGGGCCACCAGCTGCCCGCCACGGTCTGCGCCGCGGCCAGGAACTCCTGCGGGTCGGCCGGATAGGGCGCGAGGGCGGTCTGGAACGCGGCCTTCGGGTTGTCCGGGGGGTTGACCATGGCTGCTATGTGCCCGCTGGTGGACAGCACGAACGTGACCTGGCCGCCGAGCAGCCGGGTGGTCCGGTAGCACGACTGCCACGGGCACAGGTGGTCGGCCGCGCCGGCGATGACGTAGGCGTCCACGTCGACCTTGGACAGGTCGACCGGCGAGCCCAGCATGGTCGCCTTATCCGGCACGGTCAGCGCGTTGGCCAGGGCCAGCTTGATGAAGTCCCGGTGCAGCGCGGCGGGCAGCCGGGTGGTGTCGGCGTTCCAGTACAGGATGTCGAAGGCGGGCGGCGGGCGCCCTTGCAGGTAGTTGTTGACCCAGTAGTTCCAGATCAGGTCGTCGGGCCGCAGCCACGCGAACACCTCGGCCAGGGCCCGCCCGTCCAGGTAGCCGCGCGCGTCCGATACCGCCGTCGCCGCGGCGGCCGTCGCCTCGTCGATGACCGCGCCGGCGGTGCCCGCCTGCTGCTGGTCGAGCACGGCCACGCCGAGGCACAAGCTGGCCAGTTCGCCGAGCCGGCCGGCCACGCTCAGGTGCGCGGCCACCATGGCGGTCGCGATGCCGCCCGAGCACAGCGCGCAGATGCTGACCTTCGCGGCCCCGCTGATGTCCCGCACCGCGTCCAGCGCCGCCACGATCGCGCCGCCGTAGGTGTCCAGGCCCCAGTCCCGGTGCCGGGCGTCGGGGTTGCGCCACGACACCACGAACACCTGGTGGCCCTGGCCGACGAGGAACTCGACCAGGCTGCGTCCCGGCGCCAGGTCGACGATGTAGTACTTATTGATCATCGGCGGGACGATGAGCAGCGGGTAGCGGTAGACGCTCTCCGTGGCGGGCTGGTACTGAAGGAGCTCGAACTGCTCACACGCGAACACCACGCCACCCGCCGTGACCGCCAGGTCCCGGCCGACGGCGAAGGCGTCGGCGGCCACCATCGACGGCACCCGGGGCGAAGCGGCCAGGTCGGTGGCGAGCGCCCGCAGGCCGCGGACGGCGCTCCCGCCGCCGGTGTCGATCAGGGCCTTCCAGGCGACCGGGCTGAGCAGCGGATTATTGCTCGGCGCGGCCGCGGCGATCAGGTTGGCGAGCAGGAACCGCAGCCGCGTGTCGTCGCGCCAGCCGAGTTCGGCGCTGGCCACCAGCGCCTCGGCCGACTGCGCCGCCGCCAGGTAGGCCTGGACGCTGCGCCGCAGGAGCGGATTGCCGGTCCAGGCCGGGTCGGAGAACCGGCGATCGCGCGGGCCTGTGCCCATTTCCGGCGTGATCGCGGACCGGCCGGCCGCGATCCGGCCGAGTTCGGTGCCGAGCCGGGTGGCCTCGCGGCCGACCAGCCGCGGGCGGCGAGCCAGTCCGGCGGCCAGCCGCAGCACCGAGCTGTCGGGCCGGAGCCGGCGCATGACGCCGAGCGCCGCGTCGGTCAGCAGCAGGTCCAGGCCGCCCGCGGCGTCGACCGCGTCCTGCGCCCAGGACGGCTCCTGCGCGGTGGTCACGCTGAGTCTCCGGCCGGCCTGGCCTCCTCGGGGGGCCGCACCTCGCGGCGCAGGATCTTGCCGGTCGGGCCCTTGGGCAGCGTGTCCACCAGCCAGATCTGCCGCGGGTACTTGTACGCCGCCACCTTGTCCCGGGCGAACGCGCGCAGTTCCTCCGGCGTCGCGGTCGCGCCGGGCTTCAGCGCCACCGCGGCGGCCACCTCCTCGCCGAGTTCGGCGTGCGGTATCCCGATCACGGCCACCTCGGCGACGGCCGGGTGCTCGTGCAGCACTTCCTCGATCTCCCGTGGGTACACGTTGTAGCCGCCCCTGATGATCAGGTCCTTCTTCCGGTCGACGATGTAGTAGTAGCCGTCGGAGTCCACCTTGGCCATGTCGCCGGTGCGGAACCAGCCATCGGTGATGGCCTCGGCGGTGGCCTCGGGCTTGTTCCAGTAGCCCTTCATCACGTTGTGGCCCTTGATGGCGATCTCGCCGATCTCCCCCTCTGGCACGGTCTGGCCCGCGTCGTCGACGAGCCGCATCTGCACGCCCTCGACCGGGACGCCGATCGAGCCGGGCTTGCGCTCGATGTCCGGCAGGTTGAACGAGGCGACCGGGGAGGTCTCCGACAGCCCGTAACCCTCGAGGATGATGCAGCCGAACTTCTCCTCGAACCCGCGCAGGATCTCCACCGGCAGCGAGGCGCCGCCTGAGATGCAGACCCGCAGCGTCGCGGCCTTCGCCGGGTCAGCCCCCGGAAGGTGGAGTATCGCGGCGTACATGGTCGGTACGCCCTCGAAGATCGTCACCGCGTCGCGCTCGATGATGTCCAGCGCCTTGGCCGGGTCGAACCTGGGCAGCAGCGTCAGCGTGCTGGCCGCGGCCACAGTCGCGTTCAGCCCGCAGGTCAGGCCGAAGACGTGGAACAGCGGCAGGCAGCCCATCATCACGTCGTTCGGGTGGTTCTTGAGCAGCGTCCGCGCGGTGAGCTCGGCGTTGCGGACCAGGCCCGCGTGGGTGAGTTCGGCGCCCTTCGGCTGGCCGGTGGTGCCCGAGGTGTACAAGATGACCGCGTCGTCGTCGCCCTGGCGCTCGGTTTGCGACCAGGCCGGTGAGTAGCCGGCGAGCAGGTCGGCCAGGTCGACGGTCTCGACCGCGATCGCCTGGGCTCCGGCGTCGGCAGCGCCCTTGGCCGCCTCCCCGGCCGCGGCATGCCAGGCCAGTACCACCCGGGCCCCGGAATCGCCCAGGTAGTAGGCGACCTCACGTCTCTTGAGCAGCGGGTTCATCGGTACCACGACCGCCCCCGCGGCCAGCGCGCCATAAAAGGCGATCGGGAACGCCGGGACGTTCGGCAGCATGATCCCCACCCGGTCGCCGGGCTGCACCCCGCGGGCGGCCAGCAGCGCGCTCATCCGCCCGGCGGCCTCGCGCAGCTGGGCGTAGGTCAGCACCAGGTCATCGAGCCGGAGCGCCAGGCGGTCCGGGTGGTCGGCGGTCGCCCGATCGAGCAGGGAACCGAGATTGATCATGGTGTCCTCCAGTCCGCGCCGCTGCGGCCGGGCCGGGTCGGCCCCACCTGCAAGCATCCTCCCCGCCCCGGGCAGTTTCAAATAGGTCTTCGGGGTTCAGCCCCGGCCGACGTACGGCATCTTGGTCGCCGTGATGGTGAGGAACAGGACGTTGGTGTCCAGCGGCAGGGAGGCCATGTACAGGACGGCGTCGGCGACGTGGCGGGAATCGAAGACGGGCTCGGCGGCCATGGAGCCGTTGGCCTGGAGCACGCCGCGGCTGAAGCGCTGGGTCAGTTCGGTCTCCGCGTTGCCGATGTCGATCTGCCCGCAGGCGATGTCGAACGCCCGCCCGTCCAGTGACAGGGACTTGGTCAGGCCGGCGACCGCGTGCTTGGTGGCGGTGTAGGCGATGCTGTTGGGCCGCGGCGTGTGCGCGGAGATCGAGCCGTTGTTGATGATCCGCCCGCCGCGCGGGTCCTGGGCCTTCATCATCCGCACCGCGTGCTGGGCGCACAGGAAGACGCCGGTGAGGTTGGTGTCGACCACCTGCTGCCAGTCGGCCAGGTCGATCTCGTCCGCCGGGGCCGCGGGACCGAACAAGCCGGCGTTGTTCACCAGCAGGTCCAGGCGTCCCCAGCGGTCCCGGGCGGCGTCGAAGAGCGCGGCCACCGACGGTGGCGAGGTCACGTCGGTCGGCACGACGAGCGCCTGGTCGGCCGGCCAGCTCGCGGTCTGGCTGCCGTCCGCCGCCTTCGCCGTCTCGGCCAGCGCTTCGGGGCGGCGGCCCGCCAGCGCGACCTGCCAGCCCGCGCCGAGCAGGGCCCTGGCGATGGTCCGGCCCAGCCCGGAACCCGCCCCGGTGACGACAGCCACGCTCATGGCGCTTATCCCTTCCTCGCGTGTTCAGGGGACAACGGTGACCGGCCAGCGGCCGGCCTTGACCAGCCGGACCGCCAGCGACCCGACCCAGCGGTGGCCCGCCTGGGCCGAGGCGCCCACGATGACGGCGTCGGCGCGGACCTCATCGGCCACCCGCCGCAGCTCGGTGTACGGATCGCCGCGCGCGACGACGAACGTGAGCGGCAGGCCCAGGGTCCCGGCGTACTCCTCCGCCCGCCGCCGCAGGTCTGCGGCCGTTTCGTCGAGCGCCTCGCCCTGGGCGGCGATCACGCCCGCCCCGGCGGCGGCCGAGGCGCCGTACAGGCCCGAGAGCTGCTCGACGTAGACGCAGACCAGGCGGGCCCCCTGCCGCCGCGCCAGCCCGGCCGCGTACGCCCCGGCCCGCAGCGAGGTGACGGAATCGTCGATCCCGGCCAGGATTACCTGGGGCCCGTCGGTGCCCAGTTCGAAGGCTCCGCCTTCCTCGTCCGCCACAGCGGAATTATAGGTACGAATCATGAGGCCGAACGGTCTACGGTGACAGCCGTTCGGCCGCGGACACGCAAAACCGGGGGCCCGCCGCGGGGCCCCCGGTCTGGTTATGGCTGCGTGTCAGCCGCGGGGAGTAGCGATCATGCCGTCGGTGTTACCGGCCCCGTCGGTGTAGAACCCGACCAGGTCGCCGGCGTTGTTCACGCCGTTGATGGTGGTGGTGCCCACGCCGTGCGGGTCGTCCACGGTGCTGAAGCCGTGGCCGGGCCGCCAGGTGAAGCCGTGCGTCTGAGCGTTGTTGCCGGTGCCGACCGTGTACGCGCCGACCACCTCGTCACGGTCGTTGACGCCGAACGCCTGGGTCATCGAGGCGCCGGGCACCGCCAGCGTGATGAACCGGCCGTCGTGCAGCCGCAGGAAGGCGTCGGTCAGCGAGGAGGACTTGGCGTAGAAGCCGGCCACGTCGCCGTAGTCGTTGATCGCCGCGGCCGTCAGGCTCGGACCGGCCTGGCCGCCGGGGGCGCCGGGCACGAGCACGCGGGTGAACGTGCGGGTGTAGATGTTGTACTCATAGCCGCGGTTGTTGCCCTGCGCGTTGGTGTAGAAGCCCACCGCGACGTCGTGGTCGTTGACGCCGAGCAGCTGGTCGACCTGCGGGCTGGCGTTGTTGCCGGTCGGGAAGTTCACGCTGTGGAAGCGGCCGCCGACGGAGTAGAAGCCGAAGTTGGCGTTGACCATGTTGGCGGTGTTGGAGTTGGACCAGAAGCCCACCGTGACGCCACGGTCGTTCAGGCCGGTGACCTGGGTCTGCACCGAGCCGGGGAAGTTCTCGTTCAGGTAATTAGCGTGACCGAAAGGCAGCAGCACGTACCCCTTGTTCGGGTGGTTCTGCGCACCTGAGCCGAAGTAGCCGGCGATCACGCCCTCGTTGTTCACTCCAAGCAGCTGGTTGAACGTCAGATCCCGCGCGTTGTCCACGGTGCGGAACTGGTATCCGCCCGAGTGCGAGGCGCTGGCGCCAGCGGGGCCCGCCAGGGCCAGGGCCGCCGTCATGGCAATCGCACCCGTCGCCGCCGCGGCGGCGCCCGCCCGGCGCAGTGAGATCTTCCGCAGCACACGGCTAGCAGTGTTCATTATGGCTGTCCCGTTTCTGGCCGGCAGATGAGGTTTCGTTGGTGAGGCTGCCTGCCTGTCCCTCGCCTCGACCAGGATCACCGCCGGCCCCAGGGGGAATCTCGGGAGGCTAGAGGGGAACCTCAGGGCCCGGATGACCGGCGCCCAGATCCCTGCCCCTAGATCCCTGCCCCTAGATCCCCGGCCCCTAGATCCCCGGCCCCCAGGTGCCAGGCGTCGGCCGCGATGCGCCACGTTCCGTCGGCCTGGGCCCGCACGACGGCGCAGCCGGTCCCGCGGTACTTGATCTCCTCGCCGTCCGGCCCGGTCCCCGCGGTGTGCCGCTCGCAGATCACCAGGGCCAGGCCGGGGGTCCGCAGCACCGTCACGATCTGCACCGCCAGCGGCAGTCGCAGGGCCATAAAGCAGGCCAGGGCCGTGCGGGCATCGTCGTCGGCGCTGCCGTGGCGGCGCGGCCAGGTGACCAGGCGTGCCTGCGCCTCGTACTGGGCCAGGGCGGCTTCGAGGTCCCCGTCGCTGAGCGCCTGTGACGCTAGTTCCAGAGCCTCCTCGGGCTGGCGGGCGACGGGCGGCTGGATGGGATCGGACACCTGCGGGCATCTCCCTTCGGGTTCTCGGGGCCGGCGAGCGGGGTCGAGCTTGCCGTCTGGCGAGTGTGGCAGGCCAGCACCGGGGGAATGGAGCGGCACTGGGGGAAACTCAGGGGGACGGCTACTGTGCCGCTACGGGGCGGCCCGCAGCCGCCGGTACAGCGCCTCGGTCTCAGCCGCGGGGGCGACGCCGACCTGGTCGCGCAGCACCCCGGCCAGCTCTTCGTAGTGCCGGACGGCCCGGGCGGTCTCGCCGAGGCGAACCCAGCAGTTCATCAGCTCGCGGTGCGCCGACTCATTCAGCGGCTCGTGCGCGACGGCCTTGCGGAAGGATGCCGCCGCGGCCTGGTGACGGCCGGCCGCCGCCTGCAGGCGGCCCGTGGCGAGCAGCGCCGACTCAAAGGCACGGCGGAGTTCGTCGCGGCGCACCAGCGCCCATTCGCCGGTCGCCATGCCGTTGAGGAAGTCCCCGCCGTAGGCCGCGATGGCCCGCTGCAATTCGGGCAGCGCCGCTTCGGCCGGGCGGGCCCGGCGGGCGGCGACCAGCGCGTCCTCGAAGGCGGTGACGTCGCACTCGTGCGGCCGGGAGCGGTCGAACCGGTAGTGGCCGTCCGAATACTGGACCCAGCCGCCGTCGCCGAGCGCGCGCCGCAGTTCGCGCAGCGCCGTGTGCAGCGCATTGCCGAGTTGCTGGCGCGACAGGTCGGGCCACAGTGCGGCCGCGATCTGGTCCTTGGTCATCGGCGGGGACGAGGCGAGCAGGAACATCAGCTCACGCGGCTTGGCGTAGCTCCAGTCGGCCGCGGTCAGGGTGGTATCACCGATCTCCACCACGGCGGCACCGAGTACCCGGATGCGCAGCGTCCCGGAGGCGGCGCCGTTTCCGGCCGCCGGCGGCCCGGCCCGGGGCCGCGCCGCCGCCTTCGGCCGGGCGGGCCGGGTCTGGCCTGGCGTGGCCTTATCCAACCGCCCGGCCTGCTCCTCCGGCGCGGCCTGGCCTGGCTGGTCAGGGGCGTCAGAGGCGGGTTCGTCAGGGGCCTTGGAGCCCGCCGCGCCAGGAGCCTTGGAGGCCGGCTCGTCAGGGGCCTTGGAGGCCGGCGCGCCGGGGTCAGCCGACGGCAGGTCGGCGGTCAGCTCGTCCATGGAGGCGAGCTGCCCCTGCCGCAGGGCGGCGTCGAACGCCTCGTCGCCGAGCGCGGTCCGCACCGCCTTGGTGGTCTGGTTGTGCTGCAGGCGCTCGCACGGGGCGATCACCGTGCCGATCGTCTCGCGGATGGCCTCGGCCGCGCCGAGCAGCCGCGCCGCCTGCCCCGCGTGGCCCTGGGCGATCGCGATCGCGGCGAGGTCCTCGAGCACGCTGGACATCCGCCACCGGTCGCGTAGCTCGCTGTGCAGCTCGAGGCTCCGGCGCAGCAGTGCGATGGCAGCCGGGTCGCCGTCGACGGCCGCGAGCAGCCCGAGTTGCTCAACGGACCAGGCGATGCCCTCCCGGAAGCCGATTCCCTCGGAAAGGGCGAGGCTCTCGGTCAGCAGCACGGCCGCCCGCTCGACGTCACCCTGGTACCGGGCCACCGTGCCCAGGCTGATGAGCGACCACGCGGCCCCTTCGACGTCGCCGAGCTCACGGAACTTCGCCAGCGCGGTGCCGGCCTCCTCGGCGGCCCGGCCGAAATCGCGCTGCAGCCAGGAGGCGAAGGCCAGGTAACCATGGGCGCTCGCCACCGCCCAGCGATCCTCCGCCGCCGCCGCGATGGCCAGGCTCTCTGCGTGCAGCTCGACCGCCCGGGCGTACCGGCCTTGCTCGCGGGCCACGCTGCCGAGCACTTGCAGGCTGCTGGCGATGCCCCGGGGGTCGCCGAGCTCGCGGTAGAGCCGGAGCGCGGCCTCGAGCCTGCGCACGGCGGGCGGGTAGTCGCACTGCAGCAGGGCGAGCCTGCCGCCGCCGAGCAGCGCCTTGGCCCGCAGCCCGGCGGGCGCGTCCGGGCCGGAGGTCACCGCGGCGTCCATCCACTGCCTGACTTCGTGGTAACGGCCGCGCAGGTAGGCGTAGCGGTCCAGCGGGCCCGCGATCCGCAGCGGCGCGACCGGGTTGCCGGATTCCTGGGCGAACTCGAACGCCCGCCGCAGGTTCGGCAGCTCGGCGTCCAGCCGGTCGAGTTCGAGCTCGAGCCGGCCGACGGCCGCTTCGACCTGCTCGATCCGCGCGGTGGTGCCCTCCGCGAGCTCGGTGAAGTACTGCAGGTGCGCACGCCGCGCCTGGTCGGACTCGGCCGCCTCGACGAGCCGTTCCCGCGCGTAATCCCGGATGGTGGCCAGCAGGAAGTAGCGTGACTCGCCGTGGGTGTGTTCCACCCGCAGCAGTGACTTGTCGGCCAGGCGCGTCAGCAGTTCCAGCATCGCGTCGGGGCGGATGTCACCTCCGGCGGCGATCCGTTCGGCCGCCTGCAGCGTGAAACCGCCGAAGAAGGTCGCCAGCCGCCGGAAGGTGGCCCGCTCGTCGGCGTCGAGCAGGTCGTAGCTCCAGTCCAGGGTGGCGCGCAGGGCCTGATGGCGGGGCGGCGCGGAGCGCGCGCCGCCGACCAGGACGGCGAAGATGTCGTCCATCCGCTCGGCCAGCTGGGTGGCGGAAAGTATCCGCATCCTCGCCGCCGCCAGCTCGATAGCCAGCGGCAGGCCGTCGAGCCGCTGGCAGATGGTCAGCACCGCCGCGGCGTTCTCGTCGGTGATCCGGAATGACGGCCGCACCAGCTGCACCCGCTGCTCGAACAGCTTGACCGCGTCGTAGCCGGCCAGCGCGGAGGCGGTCGGCGTGAGTGTGCCCGCGGGCAGCGAAAGCGGCGGTACCTGCCAGCTGAGCTCGCCCTCCACGCCGAGGGCCTCGCGGCTGGTGGCCAGCACGACCAGGGCCGGGCAGGCGGCGAGCAGGTACTCCGCCAGGCTGGCCGCGGCCTCGGCGAGGTGCTCGCAGTTGTCGAGCACGACCAGCAGCGGATGGTCGGCCACGTACTTGGCTACCGCCTCGATCGGGTCCTGCCCGGGGGTATCCGGCACATCGAGCTGCGTGGCGACCGCCTGGCCGACGATGGCCGGGTCGGCCGTCTGGGCCAGCGCCACCCAGCAGGCCCCGGCGGGAAATGCCGCCTGCGCCGTTCGCGCGGCGGCCAGCGCCAGCCGCGTCTTGCCCGTGCCCCCGGGACCGGTCAGGGTGACCAGCCGGGTACGGCGGAGAGCCTGGACGATATCGTCGAGTTCGCTCTCGCGACCCACCAGCGGGGTTAGCCGCACAGGGAGCTGCCCTGGAGTCAGCGACATTGTGCTTCCGTCCCGCTTCGTCAACACCAACCGCCCTCCCCTAAGTATCTAGTTCGCGCGGGCGTCTGTCACGCGAGGGTCGCGGGCCTGGTTCATCACGATTCGCCGGCGGTCAGGACGGGTGCTTAGCCGGCTCGCGGTCATCGCGGACGCGGTCGGACCACGCGCCCGTTCTGCCTGGGTAACCTAGCGGGCATGGATGAGAATCGTGCCCGCCGGATCACTGACGCGCTCAGGGACCGGGGCATCAACGCGCACCTGAGGAAGTCCGGGGTCGACGCGTATTCGGTGCAGGTGCCCGCGGGCGGCGGGCGTGAGGCCGTCTGGGGCGCCGAGGGCACCGCCGGCCTGGAAGCCGAGGTCTTGCTCGACGGGGACCTGGTCGGCTTCGTGCCGGAGATAGAAGGATCAGACACGTTCGACGAGGCCCAGATGGTGGACGCCATCGCCCGAGCCGATTACGACGAGCCCGTCGGCCGGGAGCGCCCCGCGGCCCCTCCGCCGGGGACGCCGCTTCCCCACGAGGGCGGCGTGTTCCGCCGCTTCATCGACGGCTTCCGCGACGACTCCGAATAGGATCCCGCGGACAGGCCAGCGACTGAACGTGACCTCGCCGGCCACCGGGGGCTCACGTCACTGACGGCAGGCCGGTTCTAGGCTGTACGGGTGCGCCTGACGACTTGGAACGTGAACTCGGTGAAGGCGCGGCTGCCCAGGCTGCTGGAGTGGCTGGCCGAGACCGAACCCGACATCGTCTGCTTGCAGGAGACCAAGGTCGCGGCCGCCTTGTTCCCCGCGGCGGAGGTCGAAGAGCTGGGTTACGAGGTGGCGGCGCACGGTGATGGCCGGTGGAACGGCGTGGCGCTGCTGTCGCGGGTCGGACTCGAAGACGTCAGCCTTGGTTTCCCCGGCGAACCAAGTTATCCGGGCGAGTCCGCCGAGCCGGCCCTGATCGATGACCCCGGCCTGCGCCGGCCGGAGGCCCGGGCCATCGGCGCGACCTGCGGCGGGATCCGGGTCTGGTCGCTGTATGTGCCGAACGGGCGGACGCCCGACTCTCCCCACTACGCCTACAAGCTCGACTGGTTGGCCGCGCTGCGGACCGCGCTCGCCGCCGAACTCGACCATGAGCCTGACCTGGTGGCATGCGGCGACTTCAACGTGGCGCCGACCGACGACGACGTATGGGATCCGGCGGTGTTCATCGGCTCCACCCACGTCACGCCGGCCGAACGGCGGGCGCTGGCCGAACTGCGCGCCCTCGGTTTGCGGGACGTCGTGCCCACCCCGATGAAGGGACCGCACCCGTTCACGTACTGGGACTACCGGGCCGGCATGTTCGCCAAGAACAATGGCATGCGCATCGACCTGGTGTACGCGACCGGATCCGTGGCCGGCCGGGTGCGGGCGGCGTACGTGGACCGGGAGGCCCGCAAGGGCAAGGGGCCGTCGGACCACGCGCCGATCGTGGTCGACCTCAGCTGAGGATGCGCGCGGCATTGTCATACCGCACCGCGCTCATCACCTCGGCCGGCAGGTCCAGGGCCCCGAGCTCGGACAGGCACCGTTCGGGCGTGAAAAAGGGGTAGTCGCTGCCCCACAGGAACTGCCCGGACAGCCGCCCGCGCAGCTCGCGGATCACCTCGGCCGGGATCCGCCGCGGCGACCAGCCGGAGATGTCGATGTACACGTTGGTCTTGTGCAGCGCGATGGCGATCAGGTCCAGGTGCCAGGGCCAGCCGAAATGCGCGGCCACCACGGTGAGGTCCGGATGGGCCGCGGCGACCGGGTCGAGCTTGATCGGGTGCGCCAGGTCGATCCTGATGCCCTGGCCGCCGGGCTGGCGTGCGCCGATGCCGCTGGTGCCGGTGTGGAACAGGGCCAGCAGGCCGTGCCGCTGGCAGGCCGCGAAGATCGGCCAGTACTGCGGATCATCCGGCGAGAAGGCCTGCAGGGACGGGTGGAACTTCACCCCGCGCAGCCCGAGCGAGGCGATGTTCGCCACCTCGGCCACGGCGGCCTCTCCCTTGTGCGGGTCGACCGAACCCAGGCCGGTGAACACGTCGGGGTAGTCACGGCACGCGGCGGCGACCGTCTCGTTCGGGACCCGCGGCCGCCCTGTCGCCGTCTCCGCGTCCCAGGCCAGCAGGACCGCCTTCACCTCGAGGCGACGGTACAAGGCCGCGAGCTGGTCAAGGGACTGCCGCTGCGCGGGCGAGCGGAAATAGGCCTCGGCCGCCTCGACGTACCCGGCCATGCTCCCGTCAAGCCAGTCCGGGGTGGGCAGGTGCACATGGAAGTCAATCGCGCGCAACGACACCGACCCACCCTAATCCCTGGGCCAGTTATCCCCGACGAGGTGCTCGGTCGTGCGCGGCAGTGCCATCGCGATGCGCCGCACGTCTTCGACTCCGGCCATGCCGCCACTTTAGAGCCCGAGGACTCGGACGCGCGGCCAGCTTAACCTTTCACCGTACTTTGCTCGCTGTCCCGAGGACTACGCTAGAAGACGGCACTTCCGGTGAAAAGGGGGCTGTCATTTGGCGAGGGATGAGTCCTCGATCGGCCGCGTCGGCGTCCTCATCGTGGGGACGCGGGGCGGCGACGGGCCGGGCGAGGTCCTTGTCAAGATCCGCGGCGGCTCCGAGGCCTTCCTGGCCTGGTCCGAGAAGCCGCTGCCCAGGGGGGCGACCGTCCTGGTTATCGAGTCGCGCGGAGCGCGGGCGGTCGACGTCATCGAGTGGGAGGACGTGCTCGGCGACAGTCCGCGCATTCCGGGGTTACTGCTTTTAGGAGATGAACTTCGATGTTCGGTTACCGTGTTCCGGCTCCCGACGAGGCCATGCTGATTTCCGGACGAGGGGGCGGCCCGGAAGGCGCGCCGTTCCGGGTGATCGTCGGCCACGGCGCCTTCGTCACGCCCGTGTTCCGCAAGGTCCGGTACCTCACGCTTTCTATGCAGGAGGCCGAGGTCGCCGAGCAGTGCGTGACCCATCAGGGCATCGCGCTGAACGTCCGCGCGGTGATCGCGTTCAAGGTCGGCAACGACAATGAATCCATCGTCAACGCCGGCCAGCGCTTCCTGTCCGACCAGGACCAGATGTCGGTGCTGACCGGGCGGATCTTCGCCGGCCACCTGCGCTCGATCATCGGCTCGATGACCGTCGAGGAGATCGTCACCGAACGGCAGAAGCTGGCCACCGAGGTGCTGGACGGATCAAAGGGCGAGATGGCCAAGATCGGGCTGATCGTGGACTCGCTGCAGATCCAGTCGATCGACGACATGGGGGCCGGCTACATCGCCGCGATGGCCGCGCCGAACAACGCCGCCATCCAGCGGCAGGCCAAGATCGCGCAGGCGCAGGCCGACCAGGCGGCGGCCGAGGCGCAGCAGGCGTCCGCGCGTAAGCAGGCCGAGTTCGCCAGGGAAACCTCCGTCGTGCAGGCCCAGTACAAGGGCGAGGTGGAAAGGGCGCAGGCCGAGGCGGCCCAGGCGGGCCCGCTGGCGCAAGCGAACGCCCAGCTTGCGGTCATCAACGCCCAGGCCGAGCTGGCTCAGCAGCAGGCCCAGCTCCGGCAGCAGCAGCTGGTCTCTGAGGTGATCAAGCCCGCCGAGGCCGAAGCCGAACGGGTCAGGATCCTGGCCAAGGCGGACGCCGAGCGGACCCGCATCCAGGCCGAGGCGGCCGCGTCCAACAACCGCGTCGCACTCGATCAGCTGCTCATCAACCAGCTGCCGCTGATCGTCAAGGAGGCCGCGGCCGGGCTGGCCGGGGCGAACGTGAGCGTGCTCAACGGCGCCGACGGCCTCAGCGAGATCGCCGCCGGCCTGGTCAGCCAGGGCCTGACGATCCTCGATTCGGTCCGCAAGGGGATGCCCGGGCAGCAGTCCCAGGCCAGCAGCGACAACGGGCGCATCGTGACCGGCCAGGTGGTGCCGGACGGCCCGGCGGGTTCCGCCCGCGGTTAGCTGGCTGCGCGCGCCGATGGCCTGGACGGCAAATCTAGTGATTTGCTGACGTCACGAGAAGTCCCGGCTTAGCGGGAACAACTCCGGTTAGGCTCGCTGCCGTGGCAGCAGCGACAACCGCCGTCCGGGCCACGGCGGCAGAAGAACCCGCGTCCTCGCCTGGCGCCCGCGGTACCGTGGCGCTGGCCGCCGTCTACTATCTGCTGGCCGCGCTGGTCGTCACGCTCTGGCTGTGGCGGGATCCCGCGTCCCGGACGGTGACGGGAAACCCCAACGACGCCGACCAGATCGCCTGGTTCTTCAGGTATGACGCCACGGCGGTCGCGCACCTGCGGCTGCCCGGGCTGGTGACCACCGCGATGAACGCCCCGCAGGGCGTGAACGCGATGTGGAACACGTTCCTGATGCTGCCCGGCGTGCTGCTAGCCCCGGTGACCTTGCTCTTCGGCCCGCAGAGCGCGCTGACGGTGTTCCTGACGGCCGGCTTCGCCGGGTCCGCGACGGCCATGTTCGCCGTTCTGCGGCGCTGGGATGTCAGCCTGCCGGCCGCGGCGCTCGGCGGGGCGGTCTACGCGTTCTCCCCGGCGGTGCTGCACTCGGCCATCGGCCACTACGACCTGCAGTTCGCCGTGCTCCCGCCGCTGATCGTCGACGTGGGCCTGCGGCTGGCGACGGGCCGGACGAGCGCCGTGCGGGGCGGCCTCTGGCTGGGCCTGCTGGTGACGGCGCAGGTGTTCATCACCGAGGAGACGCTGCTCGGCACGGCCATGGCCGGAGTCCTTATTATCGCCGTGCTCGCCGTCAGCCGCCCCCGGGCGGTAGCGGACAAGATCGCGACGGTGGCCGCGGGCCTGGGCGTGGCGGCCTGCGTGACGGCCGTGATCGCCGGATACCCGCTGTGGGTGCAGTTCTTCGGCCCGCTGCAGCAGCACGGCAGCCCGTTCACGCTCGACTTCTTCAAGAACGACCTGTCTTCCTTCGTGCTGCCCTCGTCGTACCTGCTCTTCCACACCTCGGGCAGCGCGGCCGCCGCTTCGCGGTATCAGGGGCACTTGCCCGAATATCTCGGCTACCTGGGCTGGCCGCTGATCATCGTGCTGCTGCTGGCCGCGATCGCCGGCTGGCGAAGGCTGCCGATCCGGGCCGCCGCGGTCGCCTGCGCGGTGCTCGGGGTGTTCTCGCTCGGCGGCACCCTGCTGTTCGGCGGGCACGAGCACGCCGCGATCAAGCTGCCCTGGTACTGGCTGGAAGGCCTGCCGCTGCTCAACGCGGCCCTGCCAGATCGGTTCTCCCTGGTGGCGGACGGCGCGGCCGCCGCGCTCCTGGCCTTCGCGGTGGATGCGGCCCGGCCGGCCTTCGCCGCCTTCGCCGCCCGGTGGCTGCCGCGGCTCGCCGTCGGCTGGCGGCCGGCCGCGGTGGTGATGGCCGGCGCGGTCCTGGCCGTCTTGCCCATCGTGCCGAAGCCGCTGCCCGCCGCCGACATTACTCCGGTGCCGCCCGGCTGGTCGGCGGCGTTCGCGGCGCTGCGGCTGCCCGCGTCGGCCAGCGTCCTGGTGGTGCCGATCCCGATGTCCACCTTCACCGAACCGCTGCGCTGGCAGGCCGACACCGGCGAACCTAGCTCGCTGGTCGGCGGGTATTTCATGGGCCCGGCCTGGAACGGGCGCGGTTACACCGACGGGAACGGCACGCCGCCCGCGGGCCTGTTCCTGAACGCCATCTGGACCTTTTCCCAGCAGGGCCTGCCCAAGGCCCTGGCGGGCGGGCTCCCGCCCAACGCCTACCAGGGGTCCGCGGGCTACGTGCCCGTCAAGGGCCTGACCAACACGAAAATGCGGGAGCAGATCAAGGCCTGGCGGGTGTCGGCCGTGGTCGCGGTGGCCAAGCTGAACTCACGGCTAGGCCAGTACCTCACCGCCCTGCTCGGGCCGCCCGCCGTCGTGGCGGGCGATGTGCTCGCCTGGCGGACATCACCTAGATAACGTTCAGTCATATAATAATCACCTAACGGAGTCGCAAGATAGTGACTCCAGTGGGCCACGCAAGGCTGAGCGGCGCCCTCAGAGGCGATTCATAGGCTGGTCTCGGATTCATAACGACGGCAGAGGCCGTTCGGCAGGTACGCATAGTCGCGTCGGGCAGTGTGGTCAGTGCCAACCAGATAAAGACCAACCAAGAGGAGCTGATGATGACCATGCTGTGGATCAACATGCTGCTGGCCATTCCGTTCATCGCGCTGTGGGTCGGCATCCCCATGTGGCTCGTGCTGAAGCGGACGGACACCAAGCCGGCCATCGCCGCGGCGCCCGCCGTCAGGACGCTGCCCGTGGTGCGCTACGACGACGAACATGCCCGCCACCGTCGCGTCGCCTAGCCCCGGCGTACCAGCGCAGACAATTACATATCGGCAGCAGCGCCGGCTAACCGGCGATCGCGGGCCGGGAGGTCAGGTTGGGCGGGCCTTCCGGCCCGCAGTCTTGTGTGTGAGAGGCTGCCGGGATGCTGGCGTTGAGCATCGCGTGCGTGCTGGCCGCGGTCGCGTGGACGTACCTGGTCGCCGGGCACGGGGGGTACTGGAGGACCAGCCAGTGGCTGCCGCCGTTCAGCCGTGATCCGGATGCGTGGCCGGACGTGGTGGCGGTCGTCCCGGCCAGGAACGAGGCCGAGATGCTGCCGGTCACGCTGCCCGCGCTGCTCGGGCAGGAGTATCCGGGGGCGCTGACCGTCGTCGTGGTCGATGACCGCAGTTCCGACGGCACCGCCGAGGTCGCCGCGAAGTTCAGTGGCGGCCGGCCGCTGAGGGTGATCGCGGGGACGGCGCCCCCGGCCGGATGGGCGGGCAAGGTGTGGGCCATGGCTCAGGGGCTCGCCGCGGCCGGCATCCCGTCGGCCGCGGGTGCCAGCCCGGAGCCGGAAGGCTACGTCCTGTTCACCGACGCCGATATCGACTGGGAGGCCCGCGCCCTGCGCGATCTGGTGGCCACGGCGGAGGCGGACGACCGGGACCTGGTCTCGCAGATGGCGCTGCTGCAGACGGCAACCGGGTGGGAGCGCGTCGTGGTCCCGGCCTTCGTGTACTTCTTCGCCCAGCTCTATCCGTTCCGGCGGGTGAACGTGCCGGGCTCGCGCACGGCCGCCGCGGCTGGCGGCTGCATGCTGGTGCGCCGCGGCGCGCTGGAGACCTCCGGCGGCCTGGCGCCGATCAGCGGCGCCCTCATCGACGACGTGGCCATGGGCCGCATGATCAAGCGCCAGCGCGGGCGCTGCTGGCTCGGGCTGTCCCGGCAGGTGGTCAGCGTGCGCCCGTACCCCGGGCTCGCCAGCTTGTGGCAGATGGTGGCCAGGTCCGCCTACACCCAGCTGAACTACTCTCCGGCGCTGCTGGCCGCGACGATCATCGGGCTGCTGTTCCTCTACGTCCTGCCCCCGGCCGGGACGGTCATCGGGCTTGCCGTCCTGCTCTCCGGCGGGGCCGCGCCCGCCGATGCCGGCCCGGCGGCCCTCGCGGCTGGCGCGGGACTGGCGGGCTGGGCGCTCATGTCGCTGAGCTACCTGCCCATGCTGCGGCTGTACCGGCTGTCGCCGCTGCGCGCGCCCAGCCTGCCGCTGATCGCCCTGCTGTACGCCGGCATGACCACCGATTCCGCCCGGCGGCACCACACCGGCCGCGGCGCGCAGTGGCGTGGGCGCACCAACGGCACCTGATGCGACCTTCCGCCGGTGCGGGCCAGCGGGGATGATGGGGCGTGGCAGATGATCCAGCTAAGCGATGAGGCTAAGAAGGTGGACACGTGACGATTAGCGTTCAGGGTGTGGTGGCCCGCGGTAAGGGTGAGCCGGTCGAGGTGACGACCGTCCTGGTACCCGAGCCCGGCCCGGGCGAGGCGCTCGTCACCGTGCAGGCCTGCGGGGTGTGCCACACCGACCTGCACTATCAGCAGGGCGGAATCGGCGAGGACTTCCCCTACCTGCTCGGGCACGAGGCGGCCGGCGTGGTCGACGCCGTCGGGCCGGACGTGACCGAGGTGGCGCCCGGCGATTTCGTGATCCTGAACTGGCGTGCGGTGTGCGGGCGGTGCCGGGCCTGCAGCCGCGGCCGGCCGTGGTACTGCTTCAGCACTCACAACGCGAGCCAGAAGATGACGCTGGAGGACGGGACCCCGCTGTCCCCGGCGCTGGGCATCGGCGCGTTCGCGGAAAAGACGCTGGTCGCCTCCGGGCAGTGCACCAAGGTGAACCCGGCGATCGCGGCTGCCACCGCCGGGCTGCTCGGCTGCGGCGTGATGGCGGGCCTGGGGGCGGCGCTCAACACGGCCGGCGTGACCAGGGGCGACAGCGTAGCGGTGATCGGCTGCGGCGGCGTGGGCGACGGCGCGATTCTGGGCGCCCAGCTGGCCGGCGCGCGGACGATCATCGCGGTGGACGTGGACGACAGGAAGCTGGAGTGGGCCCGCGGTTTCGGCGCCACCGACGTGGTCAACTCGCGGACGACCGATCCGGTCGCCGGGATCAGGGAGCTGACCGGCGGATTCGGCGCGGACGTGGTGATCGAGGCCATCGGCCGGCCGGAGACCTACGAGCAGGCGTTCTACGCTCGCGACCTGGCCGGCACGGTGGTCCTGGTCGGCGTGCCGACGCCGGAGATGCGGCTGGAATTGCCGCTGCTCGACGTGTTCGGCCGGGGCGGGGCGCTCAAATCCTCCTGGTACGGGGACTGCCTGCCCAGCCGCGATTTCCCGATGCTCGTCGACCTGCACCTGGCCGGGCGCCTGCCGCTGGAGGCGTTCGTGTCGGAGACCATCGCCCTGGGCGACGTGGAAGAGGCCTTCGCCAAGATGGGCCGCGGCGAGGTACTGCGCAGCGTCGTCACCCTGTGAACCACGCGGACCCGAAGACCGCCGGGGACCCCGCCACTCGCATCGCGATGTGGTCGGGGCCGCGGGCCGTGTCCACCGCGCTGATGCGGGCCTGGGAGAACCGGCCGGACACGGTGGTCGCCGACGAGCCGCTTTACGCCTTCTATCTGGACCGCACGGGCCTGCACCACCCCGGGCGGGACGAGGTGATCGCGAGCCAGCCCACCGACTGGCGGATGGTGCTGGCCCGGCTGACCAGCGCCCCGCGGCCCGCCGGAGTGGTGATCAGCTACGCCAAGCACATGACGCATCATCTGCTGCCCGAGGTGGACCGGGCCGCGCTCGCCCCGTTCAGGCACGCGCACCTGATCAGGGACCCGCGCGAGCTACTCGCCTCCTACGCCAGGGTGCGGACCGAGCCGACGCTGGCCGACCTCGGCCTGGCCCAGCAGGCGGAGATCTTCGAGACGTTCGGCGGCCCGGTGGTTGATTCCCGCGACCTGCTCGCCGATCCCGAGGGCATCCTGCGCGCGCTGTGCCGGGCTCTCGGCGTGCCTTTCGACGGCCGGATGCTGGCCTGGCCGGCCGGGCCGCGGGACACTGACGGGGTGTGGGCGCCGTACTGGTACGACAGCGTCCGGTCCTCGACCGGCTTCACGGCTTACCGGCCGTCGGCCGGGCCGCTGCCCGCCCGCCTCGAGCCCCTCGCGGAACAGTGCATGCCATACTTCTGGCGGCTGCACGGGTACCGCATCGCCCGTCAGGTTTCGAGCCAGGGAGGTCCCGGTGCTGCAGGTCTTCGATGAGCGTAACCGCGACCTGATCGTCAACGTCGGCGGCAGGCTCACCCACCGCGACCGGGCGGCGGTGAGCCCGTTCGACTCGGTCGTCCAGGGCGGCGACGCGGTTCTGGGAAGGGCTCAGGCTCTACGGCGGGAAGATCTTCCGGCTGGACGAGCACCTGGCCCGGCTGCGCGCCTCGGCCCGGGCCCTGGCGTTCAGCCAGATCCCGTCCGACCAGGAGATCACCGAGCAGATCAGGCGCACGCTCGCCGCGAACGGCATGCGGGACGGCGCGCACGTCAGGCTCACCCTGAGCCGCGGGGTCAAGCTCACCTCGGGCATGGATCCCCGGCTCAACCAGGCCGGGCCGACGCTGATCGTGCTGGCCGAGTTCAAGGAACCGGTGTACGACGCGGGCGGCATCACGCTGATCACCGCGAGCGTGCGCCGCCCGGCGCCGGACTGCCTCGACCCGAAGATCCATCACAACAACCTGCTGCCGTCGATCATGGCCAAGATCGAGGCGAACGTGGCCGGCGCCGACGACGCGGTGATGCTCGACCACCGCGGTTTCATCGCGGAGACCAACGCCACGCATATCTTCATGGTGACCGGCGGGACCCTGGCCACGCCGACCACGGTGTCCTGCCCGGAGGGCATCACCCGGGCCGTGGTGCTCGAACTGGCGGCCGCGGCCGGGATCGGTTGCGAGACCGGGGACTACACGCTGCCCCAGCTGTATGTGGCCGAGGAGGCGTTCGTGACCGGCACCATGGGCGGCCTGGCCCCCGTGCTGTCCGTGGACGGCCGCACCGTCGGCGACGGCACGCCCGGCCCGGTCACCAAGCGACTGACCGCCCTGTTCGCCGACCTCACGGCCAGCACCGGCACCCCCGTCATCTGACGCTGTGGCCCGGCTGCCGGGGCCAAGGGGTGTTACCCGGCCGGCACCGCGCAGAGCCGGCCGGGTAACGCTACTACCCCACCTCTTTCATTACGGATTTGTTACGCCACCGGTTCAGGTGCGTTCATGACCCTTTGATCTTTCCGTCCTCGAGTTCGAGGACGGAATCGGCGATGTCGATGAGGTTCGGGTCGTGGGTGGCGACCAGGGCGGTCACGCCCTCGGACTGGACCACGGCGCGCAGCAGGCGCATGATCTGCTTCGCGGTCTCGGAGTCGAGCTGCCCGGTGGGCTCGTCCGCGAGCAGCACCTCCGGGCGGCCCGCCAGTGCCCGGGCGATCGCGACCCGCTGCTGCTGGCCGCCCGACAGCTCGCCTGGCCGCTGCCGGGCGTGCTCGCCGAGGCCGACGATATCCAGCATGAGCCGGACCCGCTCCTCCCGCTGCTTCGGGGCCACCCCGGCGATCCGCAGCGGCACGCCGACGTTCTCCGCCGCCGACAAGATCGGGATGAGGCCGAACGACTGGAAGATGAACGCGACCGACGTGCGGCGCAGCCGCATCCGCTCCCGCTCGGACATCGCGGTCACGTCCCGGTCCGCGACCCGCACCCGGCCGCCGTCCGGCTGGTCGAGGCCGCCGACGATATTGAGCAGCGTGGTCTTGCCCGACCCCGACCGGCCGCGCAGCGCCACCAGCTGGCCGGCCTGCACGGTAAAGGAGACACCGCGCAGCGCCTGGGTGGCGACGCGCCCGGTGCCGAAGGTCCGCGTCACCTGCTCCACATCCAGCATGTCCGCGGTGGTCATTCAGCCTCCCGGCGGTCCGGCCAGACGCCGATATGGTCGGGCTCGGCTTCCAGCCGCACCAGGTCACGCAGGCCGAGCGGTTCGGTCATCTCCCGCGGCAGCTGCAGCCGCCCGGCCCGGTCGAGCACCGCGTACTCCACCGCGTGCTGCGCGAGCTCGCCGTCATCGCCGGTCGTCGCGTGCCGGTGCGTCTCGGTGCTGGTCCGGCCGTCTCTGATCGCGACGACCCGGCGCACCACCGACGACACCGCCGGGTCGTGCGTGACGATCAGCACGGTCACGCCGAGTTCGGAGTTCGCCCGCTGCAGCGCGCTGAACACCTCGGCCGCGGTGGCCGTGTCGAGCTCGCCGGTGGGCTCGTCGGCGAGCAGCACCTTGGGCTCGTTGACCAGCGCCACCGCGATGGCGGCCCGCTGCTGCTCGCCGCCGGACATCTGGTCGGGCCTGCGGTGCAGGCAATCACCGAGGCCGAGCAGCCCGAGAAGTTCGGCCGCGCGGGCGCGGCGGCGGGCCGCCCTGTGCCTGTTAACACCGCCGCCGGCCAGTCGCATCGGCAGCTCCACGTTCTGCTGGGCGGTCAGGTAGGGCAGCAGGTTGCGTGCGGTCTGCTGCCAGACAAAGCCCACCACCTGCCGCCGGTAGGCCAGCCGCTGCCGGGCGCTCATCGCCGCCAGGTCGTGGTCCGCCACCCGGACCGAGCCGGCGGTCGGCGTGTCCAGGCCGGCCAGGATGTTCATCAAGGTGGACTTGCCGCTGCCCGACGCCCCCACCAGCGCGACGATCTCGCCCTGGGTCACCAGCAGGTCCAGCCCCTGCAGAGCCTGGACCTCGATCCCGGCCGCGATGTAGATCCGGACCAGGCGGTCGCACACGATCAGCGAGCCCGCGCCGAAGTCACGGTGCTGCCGCGCCGACTCCGCCCCAAAGGACCCCAACGCGCCCAGGTCCGCGATGCTGGTCATCTGCCTCACTCCTTCTCATCTCTTCTAGTGTGCCCGCAGCGCGCCGGTGCTGCCGTGACGGCGTAGCGCCCTGGTCTCGGCGGCCAGCACGGCCACGGCGAGCAGCACGATGGTGACCGCGGGCAGAGCGAACGCGAGCACGTCCGGCTGGAACTGAACCGGGGCGCTGGTGCCGGTGAAGGCGGACAGGTCGATGGACGAGCCGATCAGGCGGGGCAGTGCCACCGCGCAGACGGCGCCCGCCACGATCGCGGCGAGCACGGCCGGCATGGTTTCGGCCATGACGAGCCCGGTGCTCCGCTCGTGGCCCATGACGGTCAGCCGGGCCAGGGTCAGCTCGCGCTCCGCTGACCCGAGCGCTAGCCCCAGAATCACGATGAACAGGCCGAACGCGGCGGCGGCGGCGATGGTGAGCGCGATGATCAGCCCGGCGCCGTGCTGGAGCGGCGAGCCGGTCAGCGAGGCGAGCACGGTGGCGCGGAACGTGGCGATGCTGTCCGGGATCCACGTGCCGATCACCGCGGAAAGCTGGGCGTCGTCGATGGCGGAGCCGGTGACCAGCACCATGTTGGGCGCGGGCTGGCCGGCCTGACCGGGCAGGGTCTCCAGCGGCATGATCACGAAAGTCCCGCCTCCCGGGTAGGCCGGAGTGCTGCTCAGGGTGCCCGCCACCCGGACCTTGACCGGTCCCATCGGGAACTGGGAGGTCAGCTGGGTCGCCCCGGTGCCGAGGAGGGCAGCGGCGGAAGGCGAGGCGAGCACCGGCGCCGTGGCGTCCGAGGACAGTACCCCGCCCGGCCTGGTGCCGATCCCGGCCGCCGGGAAGGCCGGGAACGGAGTGCCCGCGACCAGGGCCGCGTAGCTGGCCGGGTCCACGGCCGTCACCGTGACCGGCGGGCCGGACGGCGTGACCCAGGTCGTGTTCCAGATCGCGGTGGCCTGGCGCACGCCGCGGACGGCGGCGATCGCCCTGACCGCGGCGGGGCTGACCGGGCCGGACCCGGGGCTCGTTTGGATCACGACGTCCGCACCGGTGGCGTGCCAGGAGGCCGAGATCTCGCCGCGGGCGATTCCGTTGTTCACCATTCCGGCGAAGGTGGCCAGGCTGAGCGCGAGCACGAGCGCGAACGCGGGGAGCACCCCGATCAGCGAGGACCGCGCCGCCCGGGACAACGCGACGAAGCCGGTCGCGCCCGCGCCGCGGGCCGAGGCGGCGAGCAGGCCGCGGACCACGAGCGGATACAGCCGCAGCATGACCACGACGACCGGGATCGCCACCAGCACCGGCGTGATGGTCAGGTACAGGTCGATCCCGGCGGCCCCTCCGGCGGCCGGCAGGCCCTGGTTGTGCAGCACGACCAGGGCGGCCGCCGCGGCGGCGCACGCGGTGATCTCGGCTACCGGGCGCCGCCACGTCCTGCTCGGCCGGCCGGTCCCGGCGGACAGGATCCGGGCCGGGTTGCTGCCCGGGGAGGGCTTGCGGTACTGCCACGCCGCGATCGCCGGCGGACCGGCCAGCGCGGCCGCGACCGCGATTCCGGCCAGTGGCCAGCCGGCTGACGACGACGCGGCCGCGCCCGGTATCAGTGCGATGGCCAGGCCCGCGCCCAGCACCGCGGCAGGGCCGGCCGCGAGCACCGCGGCGCGCGCCATCACCGCCGCCACCTGCCGTAGCGACCCGCCCCGGGCCCGCAGCATGATCAGCTCGCCGGCCCGCCGCGCGACGATCATCCTGGCCGCGAGCAGGATCACCGCCGCGCCGGTGACGATCAGGCTGACGAACAGCAGCAACAGCACGGTCTCGATGGCCGCCTGGGTAGCGAGGAACAGCGACAGGTCCGAGATCAGCGGCGAGGTGACGGTTAGCGCATTCGTGCTGGGCGCCAGCTCTCCGGTCAGCGCGGGCGGCACCGTGGCCGCGCGGTTAAGGACGTTAGCCAGACCCTGCACCTGGTCGGCGGTCACGCCGCCGACGGTCAGCGGGAATTCCCAGGTCATCTCCATGCCCGGCCCGCCGAACGCGTCCTGCATCGCGGCTAGCTGGCCGGGGTCGGCGAAGACGCCGCCCACCCAGTACGGGAACTGCGTGAGAGCCCCGTTCAGCGCCGGGGTGCCCACGGTGGGGTCCTGCGCCCAGAAGGCTGAGCCAGGCGCGCGCTCCCGCAGGATCGCGGTGACGAAGAGCCTGACCGGGCCGGACGGAGTCGCCACCGACAGGCGGGTCCCCGGACGCAGGCCGAACCGCGCGGCCGTCTGCGTGGTGGCCGCCACCGCCAGCATCCCGGCCGGGACCGCGGCGCTCGCGTACGTGCCCGCCGCGAGCTGGGCGTTGCTGGTGAGCGGGTCGCGGTAGACCACCTCGAGCCTGGGCGGCAATACGGCCTGCGCCCGCGGCCCCGCGCCCGAGACGACGAACAGCTTGGTGCTCAGACCGGCCCACTGGCCCGCCGCGAGCGGGAGCCGGAGCGCCGCGAGGCCGTCGCCGATCTCGCGCGTGGTCTCGGCAAGTTCGCTCTCGGTCAGGTTCGGGCTGGGCCTGGCGCCAGAATCGACCAGCGGGCCGGTGAAATTGCCCCAGTTCGCGGTTACCTGGACGACCTTGGTAGTGCTGCTCAGGCCGGCCAGGGTCTGGTGCAGCGCCTGCGACTGCGTGTGCAGGCTGACCGCGGGCCCGGCCATCGCGGCGAACACGCAGCCGCAGACCAGCAGGGCCAGGGCGACGGTACTGCCCGCCGCGGCGCCCACCACCCGGCTCAAGCGGTGTTCTCCCGCTAGCCTCATGCTGACTCCGCGGTGCGCAGTTGCGCGGCGGCGTCCGGCCGCCGCGCGATGGTGAAGGCCGCCGCCAGGACCGGAAGCACCGCCACGGCCAGGACGAGCGACAGCGTTTGGAGCCAGCCGAACTCGATCAGCACCGGCGGCACCGGCGTGGTCGCCGCCGGCGATAGCGTGATGGCGGGCACGAGCAGTTCGGCGAGCAGCACGCCAAGCACCAGGCCGGCCAGCGCGGCCGGCCCGCTCAGCATGAGCTTTTCCAGGCAGAGCTGGCCGGCCGCCATGCGCGGCGGTACGCCGAGGGCGGCCAGCAGCGCGTTTTCCGCGCGGCGCTGGCGAACGCCGGCCGCGATGCTCACGCAGAAGCCGGTGATGGCCAGCACCGCGGCGGCGATGGCCACGGCCAGCAGCGCCTGCTGCGGCACGGTGGACAGCGGATCGCTCACCAGCTCGGACGCCACCGCGTCCGAGCTGGTGACGGCCGAACCCGGCGGCAAGGTGGCGGCCAGCCCAGGCGGAATCCCGGATTCCCCAGCGGACGTGGCCAGCCACCACTGCGTCACCGGGGCGGCCTCCAGCCCGCTGCCGTTCAGGGTGTTCTGGAGGCTGGCGAGGTCGATGATGAGGGCACCGCCGGGCGCGGACACGGTGGGGAACGTCGTCACCGCCGCCACGATCCGCACGCTGATGGTGGCGCCGTTGATGTTGGCCTGCACGGCGGATCCGACGCCGGCGTTGCTCGCGGCGAGGAACTGACGCGTGGCCAGGCCAGGGATGGTCAGCGCGGGCGGGGCCGAGCTCAGCTCGAGTTGTCCGCCGATCGACGTGGGAGGGAAGCCGGGAAACCCGCTCGACGCCTGCCCGTAGCCCGGGCTGAACGTCACGGTCAGTGTGCCGGGGCCGGAAACACCTGTCGAGGAGACGGCGGGCAGGCCGGACGGGCCGCTGGTGCCCGGGATCTGCTGGCGGACGCCCGCCAGTTCGGTGGACGAGGCCACGGCCGGCCAGCCGCGCAGCGCCGCGCCGGCGATCTGGTCCGTCCCCGGGCCGCCGGACACGCTGTCCACGCTGAAGGTCGCCGGGGCGCGGGGGCGGTTCGCGGGCATCGTGTAGACCAGGCTGATCCCGGTCAGCCGCAGCGGATAGATGGCCCTGGCCACCCCGCTGGCCGCGGTGGGCCCGGCGGCGGTGTTGGCCAGGGTGACGGTCAGCGGGTGATCCTGGCCGTCGGCGGGCAGCGTGCCCGCGTCGAGCCCGTACACGTCGCCGTCGGCGTCCTGCACCGCGACGCTCACCGTGGCCGGAGCCAGGCGCAGCGACGCGGGACCCAGCCGCGCGGTGAGCCGGACTTCGCCCGTGCGGCCGGGCAGCGTGATGCCCGTCGTCGGCCCGGCGGGAGTGATCTTGGCGAACAGCGCGCCCTCGGGCAGCGCCGACTGGTCCGGGCGAAGCAGCGACACGCTTGCCGCCTGGGCCGAGTCGACCGCGATGGTCTCGGAGTTGGTGGCCGCCTCGGTGAAGGACGCCACCGGCATGGCGTGCCGCACCCCGGGTAGCTGGACGAGGGTACCGGCCTGGGCCGCCGAGAGCGGCTGGCTGGTCTCCACCCGCACATCAGCGCCCGAGTAGAACGCGGCTTGGTCGTGGTCGGAGCCGGTCCAGCTCTGTCGCTGCGCCAGCGCCAGCGTTACCGTCGCGGCGGCCAGCACGATCAGCAGCGCCGCGCCGCCCTGCCTGATCGGCTGGCGGCTGATCTGCCAGCTGGCCAGGGCCGCGGTCAGCCGCCGTCCGCGCGCGGCCAGCCGGTCACCGACCTTGCCGCCGGCCGGCAGCAGGCGCAGCGCGAGGACGGTACCGCCGGCCAGCGCCAGCGCGGGCGCGATCACGACCACCGGGTCGACACCGAAGGTGCCGTTCGGGCCGGCTGATGCCGCCGAGTAGTGGCGCAGCTGCCAGCCGGCCACCACGGCGAGCAGCACCAGGGCCAGGTCGGCGCCTGCCCGCGTGACGCCGGAGATGGCCGCCTGCCGGCCCCGGCGAGCCCGCGCCGCGCCGGGGGTCAGCGTGCCGAGCACAGGCACCACCATGATCACCAGAGCCCCGGCGGCCACGGTGGCCGCGGCCGGCCAGGCGTCGCCGGCACCCCCGCCCCCGGCCCGGGCGAGCAGCCGGGCGAGCAGGACGCCGAACACGCCGCCGGCCGCGGCGGACAGCGCGCACAGCGGGATCGCCTCGGCCGCGGTCAGCCTGACCAGCTGCCAGCGGGTGGCTCCGCGCGCCGTCAGCATGGCCGACTCGCCCTCGCGCTGGCCGGCCAGCATCCGGGCCACGGCGAGCAGCGCCGCGGCCGCCAGCAGGAACAGGAGCACGGCGCAGACGGCCAGCAGCGAGCGGGCGACGTCCAGGTTGCTCGCCGTTCCGAGCAGGACCGAGGGCAGGCTCGTGGTGAGCGCGAGGTCCGGGAGTACCTGCGCGTTTTGCAGTGCCTGCTGCAGCGCCTGCACGTTGCCCGCGACGGTGCTGAGCTGGCCGGACGGAATGTTCGCCGTCTGCGGCTGGGCCAGCCAGGAGCCGGCGCTTACGGTCAGCGGTCCGGCGAAGGCGGCGGCCTGCACGGTCAGCGGGCCGTAGGTGGTGAAGCCGCTGACCGTGCCCGAGCCGGAAAGCGGGATGTCGTTCAGGCCCCAGTACGGCGAGGACACCTGCCGGGGCCGGTACCGGCCGGTGATCACGAACCGGACGTAGTGACCCGACACCCGGTCCTTCAGCCGCAGCACGTCGCCGTCGGCCACGTGCAGCAGCGCGGCCGCGGCGGCCGGCAGAGCCGCCGGGATGGCCCCGTTAAGCGGCCCGGCGGCCGGCCCGCCAGGCCAGTGGCCAGAAACCAGCACCGCCTGCGCCGTGATGCCGTCGAGCGAGGCGGCCTCGGCGATCGGCAGGTTGCCCGCGCTGGCCGGCTGGGCTGGTAGGGAACCGGGCACCAACCCCAGCGGGTCAGAGCGGTAGGCGTGGTAGAAGGAGAACGGCGTGCCGCCCAGTGCGGTCCTGATCTGGCCCGGCAGCGCGGACGTGTACTGCGCCGCCTGGCTGGCGTCGACCTTGCCGCTGATGACGAGCGCGGTCCCGCCCGCCACGCTCAGGTCGTGCCGGACCGCGCGGGGCAGGGCCTGAGCGCTGAAAACCGCCAGGGCCGAGGCCAACGCCGCAGCCACCACCATCGTGAGCGCTGCCGCGAAAATCACCAAGCGGTGGGCGTTCATCCGAGGCAGTGTCAGCGAACCCCGTACCAAGCTCATCAGCACAGCAGCCTACGATCCGGACATGCTGATAGAAAGGGTGCGTACGCGACCTGGTACCCGTCTGTAACCGGGCCGGGACCGAGGCTATCGAAAGGGGCTGACGGGTGTCGGTCATCGTCATTACCGGGGCCGCGGGCCTCGTCGGCTCCATGTTGCGGCCGAGGCTGGCCCGGCCGGGACGCACGCTGCGCGTGCTCGACATCGCCCCGCTGACGGCCGGCCCGGGGGAGGAGGCCATCCAGGCTTCGGTGACCGACATCGACGCCATGACGGCCGCCTGCCAGGGCGCGGACGCGGTCATCCACCTGGCCGGGATCCCGGGCGAGGCGTCCTGGCCGCGCATCTGTGAACTGAACATCAACGGCAGCTACGTGACGTTCGAGGCCGCCCGCCGGGCCGGGACGCCGCGGGTGATCTTCGCCTCGTCCAACCACGCGGTGGGATTCACCCCGCGTTCGGCCTTTCCCGTGCCCGATTACGCCTTCCCCGCGCCGGACACCAACTACGGCGCCGCCAAGGCCGCCGTCGAGGCGCTGGCCGCGATGTACCACCACCGGTACGGCCTGGACGCGATCTGCGTGCGGATACTGTCCTGCTTCCCCCGTCCGACCAATACCCGGATGCTGTCCACCTGGCTATCGCCCGATGACGCGGGCCGGCTCTTCGAGGCCTGCCTGACCGCCTGGCCCGGGTTCCGGGTCATCTTCGGCGTGTCCGCCAACACGCGCGGCGGCTGGGTCTCGCTGGCCGAGGCCAAGGCGCTCGGCTACGAACCCCAGGACGACGCGGAGGTCTTCGCCGCCGACATCATCGCGACCCGCGGCGAGCCGGACCCGGACGACCCGGTGCTCGGCTACCTGGGCGGCGAGTTCACCCTCCCCGACGACCAGGTTCCGCAGGCCTAGTCACACGGCCCACCCCAGCCCCGCCCGCCCCGCGCCCGATTCCATGAACGTGGCGTTGTACTGATTCTTTTCATTACAACGCCACGTTCATTGACTCGCCGCCGCCGCCGCCGGGCGGCGGGCGGCGCCGCCGCCGGGCGCCGCCGCCGGGCGCCGGCGGCCAGCGCCGGCCCCGCTCAGGCGGCCCCGCTCAGGCGGCCCCGCTCAGGCGGCCCCGCTCAGGCGGGGCCCGCTCAGGCGGGCCCGCCGGCGGCCCGGTATTCATCCCAGCGCGTCAGGACCCCGGGGAGTTCCTTGGCCACGAACTCGAAGAAGGCGGCGTGCTCGGTCAGCCGGGCGCCGGCCGGAGTGTCCGGCCCGACCAGGTCGATGCCCTCGCGGACCAGCGCCGTCCAGCGGGCCATGACCTGGTCGCGCAGCCTGAGCATGTTGTTCCACACGCCGTCGGGCAGCCGGTAGTAATCCCGGCGCGAGCCCGGTACCCGCTCCTTGTGCGCCAGCCCGAGCGGGATCAGGTAGCGCACCGCGCCAGAGACGGCCGCCGGGCTGATCCGCAGCATCTCGGCCAGTTCGGCCGCGGTGAGGCGGCCGGAGTCGGTGACCATCAGCGCGACGAAGACCCGGGACGGCATGGGCGGCATGCCCGCGGCCACCATGACGGAGGCGAACCGCTCGATATAGCCGAACAGCGGGTCCTTCGGCCCTGTTACCGGGCCTGAACCGTCAGGCATGGTGACGTCACCTCCCGAGGAAAAGCGTATCGTATTTCGAATATTCATAAATCCGTGAAAATTGTGTAAGCTGGGCTCATGACGAACGCGATCGATGTGCGCGCCCTGCGCAAGTCGTTCGGCCGGACCCGGGCGCTCGACGGCCTGGACCTCACCGTCCGCACCGGCGAGGTGCACGCCTTCCTCGGACCGAACGGCGCGGGCAAGACCACCACCATCCGCATCCTGCTCGGCCTGCTCAGAAAAGACGGCGGCGAGGCCAGCCTGCTCGGCGGTGACCCGTGGCGGGACGCCGTTCTCGCTGCACGCGCGGCTGGCCTACGTGCCCGGCGACGTGACGCTGTGGCCGGGCCTGACCGGCGGCGAGATCATCGACCTGCTGGCCCGGCTGCGCGGCCGGCGGTCGGTCATCGACGCCAAGCGCAAGGACGCGCTGATCGAGCGGTTCGCCCTGGACCCGGCCAAGAAGGCGCGGGCCTACTCCAAGGGCAACCGGCAGAAGGTGGCGCTGATCGCGGCGCTGGCCAGCGACGCCGAGCTGCTCCTGTTCGACGAGCCGACGGCCGGGCTCGACCCGCTGATGGAGGCGAACTTCCGCGAATGCGTCAACGAGGAAAGGCAGGCCGGCCGTACCGTGCTGCTGTCCAGCCACATCCTGGCCGAGGCGGAGGCGCTGTCGGACCGGGTGACGATCATCCGCGACGGCCGGGCGGCCGAGACCGGCACGCTGGCCGAGATGCGGCACCTGACCCGGACGACGGTCGACGCCGAGCTGGCCGGCCCGGTCAGCCTGGACGGCCTGCCCGGCGTCCACGCGGTGGAGATCGCGGGTACGCGGCTGCACGCCGAGGTGGATCACGCCGCGCTGAACGACCTGCTCGCCCGCCTGACCGCGGTGGGCCTCCGCGACCTGACCTGCCGCCCGCCGACGCTAGAGGAGCTCTTCCTACGGCATTATTCGGCCGAACGGTCTGGGCCGGGTGCCTAGGATGACCGTTCAAGCCCACCCCGCGGCGCGCCCCGGACCGGCCCGCACCGGACGCGCCGGCTCGGGCCTGGCGGGTACCGGGGCGCTGACCAGGCTCGCCTTCCGGCGGGACCGGATCATGCTGCCGGCCTGGGTCTACCTGATCACCGTGCTGGTCGTCACCACCGCCTATAGCCTCAAGAAGCTGTACCCGACCGCGGCGGCGCGAGCTCAGCTGGTGACGGCCGGCGGCGGCAACCCCGCGCTCCGGTTCCTGTACGGGCGCCTGAACGGGTCCTCGATCGGCGCGCTCACCGTCTGGCGGTACGGGGTCTGGGCGGCCATTTTCGGCGCGCTGATGACGATCTTCATCGTGATCAGGCACACCCGGGGTGACGAGGAGGCGGGTCGCCTCGAGCTGGCGGGTTCCACCGTGGTGGGGCGGCAGGCGGCGCTCACCGCGGGGCTGCTGACCGCGGTGACGGCCAACGTGGCCATATTCGTACTGCTGAGCATCGCGCTGCCGGCCATCGGCCTGCCGGTCTCCGGCTCGGTCCTGTTCGCGGCGGCGATCGGCGCGAGCGGGCTGGCGTTCACCGGGATCGCCGCCGTCGCCGCCCAGCTGGCCGCCGGCGTGCGCGGCGCGCGGGGGATCTGCCTCGGCGTGCTCGGGGCCGCCTTCATGCTCCGCGCGATCGGTGACTCGGCCGGCCCGGGCGGGCCGTCGTGGCTGACCTGGACGTCGCCGCTGGGCTGGGTGGAGCTGACCCGCCCATTCGGTGGCACCTTCGACGGCCAGTGGTGGGTGCTGGCGCTGCCGGGCGCGGTGCTGGTCGCGGGGGTCGGCACGGCCTACACGCTGTCCGCCCGGCGTGATCTCGGCGCGGGGCTGCTGCCGGACCGGCCCGGCCGCCCGGGCGCCTCCGGCCTGCTGCGCGGGCCGCTGAGCCTGGCCTTCCGGTTGCAGCGGGGCGTCCTCGCCAGCTGGGCGGCCGGCGTGGCGCTCATCTTCGCCGCGGCCGGTGCGGCCGCCAAGGGCATCGGGTCACTGCTCGGGGGCAGCACCCAGCTCAGGAACGAGTTCGCCAGGCTCGGCGGTTCTGGGGGTCAGGCCGCCATCACCAACGCCTACCTGGCCGCGCTCATGCTGCTGGCCGGCCTGGGCGCCGCGGGCTACGCCACCTCGGCGGTGCTCCGGCTCCGGGCGGAGGAGACCAGCGGCCTGGCCGAGCCGCTGCTCGCCACCGCGGTTGGCCGGATCAGGTGGGGGCTCAGCCACGTGGTCGTGGCGGTCTTCGGCACCGCGCTTCTGCTGGCCGTGGCCGGCCTGGCGGCCGGCCTGGGCTACGGGCTGCGGATCGGCTCGGCCGGGCCGCAGGCGGCGCGGATGATCGGCGCGGCCATGGCCCAGCTGCCCGCGTCCCTGGTGGTGGCGGGAGTCGCGGTCGCGCTGGTCGGGCTGCTGCCCCGGGCCGCGGTCGCCGGGACGTGGACCGTGCTCGGCGCGGTGGTCGTCATCGACCTGTTCGGCGCGCTCCTCCAGCTTTCCCGCTGGCTGCTGGACATCTCGCCGTTCACCCACGTCCCGAAGCTTCCCGGCGGGACCCTGTCCGCCGCGCCGCTGGTCTGGCTGTGCCTCGCCGCCCTCGCGTTCTGCGCCGTCGGCCTGGCCGCCCTGCGCCGCCGCGACATCGGCTGAATATGTACCCGCTGCTTCACTCCAATAACAATGCGCTAACACCAGACGCATGCCTGCATGGTTTGTGTACTTTTTGAGCCTATTACCCGATTCTCCCCTTCGTTCCGAGGTTCAAGGAGCAGTGAGTGCAGACCTCCAACCTGGTCGGCCGCCGCGTGATCGCGATGGCCCTTTTCTGCGCCACGATCATCGCGGGTGCGACGGCGTGCAGCGCGACCCATGCCGACCCTTCGGCCTCTTCGACCTCGGCCAGACCGTCGGCCAATCCGCTCGCCGGGCTGACCGCCAACCGGATCGCCCTCAAGGCGGTCGCGGATTTCAAGGCGTCGTCCTCGGTGCATGTCGCCGGGTCGGTCACGGACTCGGGCCAAGCCATGGCCATGAACATGACGCTCGGTACGAAGGGCTGCAGAGGCACGCTCGGGGTTGGAGGTGAAGGCTCGCTCTTCGTTCTGGAGATCGGGAAAACGCTGTGGGTCAAACCGGACGACCAGTTCTGGAAGTCCGCTGTCGGCAAGCACGTCCCCTCCGCAGTACTGCCCCTATTCGAAGGAAGGTACATACAGACGAGCGCCAAGGACTCAAACTGGAGTTGGCTTGGAACGCTCTGTTCTCCACGCCAGTTCGCCGACCAAATCAAACCTACGGACCAGAATGTCAAAGGCAAGACCATCACGATCTCCGGCCAGCCTGTGCTGCAGATAAAGGATCTCAGCGGAACGGGTAGCGCCTACGTGACGATCTCGGCCCGTCCCGAGATCCTGCGCATCGACGGCGGCAGCGCCGGGCATATGGACTTCACCGGCTACAACGCGCCTGTGGCGCTTACCCCGCCGCCTGCCGACGAGACGATCGATGGCGCCAAGCTGGGCTTCTGACCGTAGCGCCCGCGGGCCTCGCTCGCCCCCCGGATCCGGGGATCGCACTTTGGATACTGTCGCCGATAAACTCCATGTATCGCAATGGTGATAGGGCGAGATGTGGCAGGGGGAACGATGGCAGTGGCGATGATCCGTCCCCTGCAGCGGCCGGTGCCGCTGCGGCAGTCGGTGTATGACGCGCTGATCGACCTGATCGTCGGCGGGGAGCTGTCTCCGGGCCAGCACATGGTCGAGACCGACCTGGCCCGGCAGCTCGGTGTCAGCAGGCAGCCGATTCGTGAGGCGCTGCACCGCATGGAGGCCGAGGGGTGGGTGGACCTGCGGCCCAGCCAGGGCGCCTTCGTACATGTGCCCACCGATTCCGAAGTGGACGAGCTGCTCGATGTCCGCGCGCTGCTCGAGGCCGAGACGGCCAGGCTCGCGGCGGCTGGCCAGGTCAAGGGGTCCAGCCCGGCTCGGCTGGCCCGGCTGAGGGAGATCTGCCGCGACGGGCAGGCGGCCGCCGAGGCCGGAGACTTCGGTGCCGCGGTGGCGGCCAACAACGCCTTCCACGCCGAGGTCGCCTCGGTCGGCGGTAACGCGGTGCTGGCCGAGCTGGCCGATATCGTCGGCCGCCGGGTGCAGTGGTACTACCGGATGGTGGCTCCGGAGCGCGGTCACGGGTCGTGGACCGAGCACGCGGAGATGATCGAGGCCATCGAGGCGGGCGACGCCGAGCGGGCCCAGCAGCTCGCCCGCAAGCACACCGAGCGGACCCGGCTGGCCTATCACCGTACCTAAACTAAGGGAGCCTGACCACGCTCACCGGGTCCGGGGCGTACGGGTCGTTGGCGTTGTCGATGAGCTCGATTTCGCCGCGGTCGGACATGATGTGGTACGACCCGTCCGCCCGGTACTCGCGGATGACCGTGGACGTCCCGTCAGCGTGCGTATAGCGCTCCTGCGTGTAGGAGTCGGTGGCGTCCTTCTCCGCGTCGACGGCCGCGTCGTCTCGCCAGACGAACCGGTACGGGGCCAGCGGCAGCCTGAGCTGGTAGGGATACGGGGACGGAGAGGTCATGGTGGTAGCCCTCCGGATGCTGACGGACAGCGGATCGATACCCTGTCCATGATCGTGGTGGATGCATATCCGTCGCGACCGGGGTCATCCACCACGATCATGGGGTTCATGTGGGCTAGGCGATCGCTGCCTTCGGCCGCTTTCCCTCCTTGGCCCTGGCCGCGGCTTCCGCGCCGCTCACGGCCCGCTGCATCTGCGCCACGGTCGGGCGCTTGCACTTGAACGTGACCATCAGCGCGGCCAGCGCTCCCAGCGCGGCGCCGAAGAAGAACCCCAGCGGCCAGCGGAAGGTCGCGGTCCCGTACAGCGTGCCGGTCATGACCAGGGCGGCGCCGCCGCCGGCGAAGCTGCCGCCGAGCGCCTTGAACGCGTAGATCGAACCGTAGTTGACCGCGTTGTTGGTTTCTCCGTAGTAGTCCGCCACGATCGCCGCCGTCATCGGGAAGTTGGCGCCGGACAGGCCGCCGGAGATGACCGCGCAGATGGCGAACAGCGCCGGCGCGTGTGCTTCGCCGGCCCACAGCGCGAGCAACTGGAAGGCCACGTTGCCCGAGTACGCGTACATCATCGTCTTCCGGCGGCCGATGAACTCCGAGATATACCCGTAGACCGGCCGGAAGAGTCCGTCGGCGAGCGCGAAGCCGGCCGCGCCGCCGACGTAGGCCCACTTCCCGAGGCCCATGGCCTGCCCGAACCCGTAGTAGTAGGCCACGCCGAACAGGGAACAGCCGACGTAGAACGCGTACTGCAGGCCCAGCCACTTGGCCTGCGGCGTGCGCCACATCTGCGGGAGGGTGTAGTGCCGCAGCGCGGGCGGATTGGCCTTCAGGTCCCGGGTGCCCCGCTTGTGCCAGTTCAGCGGGTCGATTTCCTTCGGCCACCAGTTCTTCGGCGGGTCCTTCAGGAACCAGCCGGCCAGGGCGATGCCGACCGTCATGATCGAGCCCTGGATAAGGATGAAGGTCTTGACGGCCCCGGGGCTCATGTTGGCGGCGGCGCCGGCGCCGGAGGTGAAGCCGCCGATGGCGATGATGAACGGCACGGCGCCGTAGGCCCAGCCGCCGTTCACGAAGCCGGTCCGCCAGCCTTTCTTCTCCGGGTACCACTTGGGCACGATGTTGATGGCGCTCGAGTACACCATCCCGGAGCCGATGCCGCCCAGCACGGCGTAGCCCAGGTACGCCGTCCAGATAGTGGTGGATTCGGCGAGTATCGCGTATCCGATGATGCCGCAGACGATCCCGCCGGTGATCGTCGCCCACCGGGCGGTGAGGATGCCGCGATTCCGCAGGTAGCCGGTGCCTATCTGGACGAACGACTCGAAGATGACGAAGAAGGAGAACAGCCAGAACGTCGGGGCGGGGCCCCAGTGGTGCGCCGCCGCGAGCGAGCCAGACAGCGCCGCCCACGTGTATTCCAGCAGCCCGGCCAGGCCCATGGCCAGCCAGGCGGCCATGATCACGAGTCCTCGCGGGTAGCCGAGGATCTGTTTCGGGTCTTCGCCGACGCGGAAGACCCGGCCGGTTTCGTTGGTGAGGATTTGGTAGTTGGGGTTGATTGCCTCTGATGTAGCCATCGGTTGCCACCGATACCTCTCGGACGAGACGTTTTATGGCTCGTGTCCGGGCCCGCGACTTGGGCGCGGACGTGTGCTCGCGAGGAGCGGGTATCGAATACGGCTGCGACGGCCCGGCTTACCGGCCCCCCAAGCCGGGACCGTCGGGATGTGGCCGGGCAGGCGGATCCCGCGACGGGCCGCGACGTCTCCGGTAGCGGCGGTAACGTCGTCGTTCCGTCATGCCCGTCTCCAGATGCGCAGCCAGCGAGACGGCTGAGTCTGCGCCTTGCTAGGTATCCAGTAGCCCCAGGGTCCGCAGCAGCGCGTCCTGGGCCGGCCCCGGCTCCGCCGCCGGGACCAGTTCGTCAAGCCCCCAGCCAGCCTCGTCGAGCAGGCCCGTCGCCTGCTCGAACAGCGGGACACGCTGCGACGGCGGCACGGCCCGCACGACCAGGTGCCGAACGACCTGGACCACCGCCGCGCGCAGCATCTGCGGCGCTCCCCCGCGCCTCGGGAGATCCCCGGGGTGAGCGGGATGATCCGCGCTGGGGGCCGGGGCGAGTCGCTCATCCGGGCTCCGCTAGTCCGTCCAGTTCCTGGCGCAGGCGGTCTAGTTCGCCCGGCCGGGCGAGGTCGATCACCTCCACCAGGGCGAACTGCCTGCCGCCGTCCGTGCCGTCGGTGAGCCGGACCCGGCCGGTCTCGGTGAGCACCTCGAACCGCGGGCTGGCCGCGTGCGGCCCGACGGCGAGCACGTACCGGAGCACGGCCTGCCGGTCCGGCAGGTACCGCTGCTGGTGCCCGCCGTCGAACAGCACCTGCCATTCCATCGCTCAGGCGCCGACGCCGCGGTTGAGGGGCATGGAGTACTCCTCGTCGTGCAGGCGCTGGTGGCGCGCGGGATCCTCCCCCTCGCGCAGGGCCTGGGGCACGTCCATGCCGATGAGCTTCCCAGTTGCGGTTGGCGCCGACCTGCGTGGTCGCGACGTGCTCGGGCAGCATGTGCCCGAACCGGCCCTGCATGGCCAGGTAGTCGGTCACCGGCCGCTGGACCGGCGGGTGGAAGTAGTGGTACGTCCGCTCGGCCGGGTCGTACTCCCAGACCGGGAAGAGCCCGGACTCGACGACCCGGCGGCCGAGTTCGACCGTCATCGAGGTCTGGTAGACCCAGCCCTTCTGGCACGGCGTATAGCAGTGCAGGAAGGCGGCGCCCACGTGGTTCAGGCCCTTGCGGGTCTTGTTCATCAGGTCGACCGGGTAGCCGACGGTCGTGGTGGCCACGTAGCAGTGCGGGTGTCCCTCGGCCATCATCTTGGCCAGGTTCTTCGGCGGCAGCTTCTTGCCTTCCGGTATCGCCTTGCCGAACGGGGTGAACGTGGTCATGCCCGCGTAGGGCGTGGTCGGCGACGTCTGGATGCCGGTGTTGGCGTAGCACTCGTTGTCGTAGCAGATGAACAGCGCGTCGTGGTTCCGGTACAGCGCGCCGGAGATCGACCCGATGCCGATGTCCGCCGCCGACCCGTCGCCGGCCATCACCAGGATGTTCGGGTACGGCCCCGGATAGCGGCCCTTCCTGATCATCGCCTCGTAGCCGGCCGCCATGCCCGAGGTGAACGAGCCGCCGCTGGCGATCGGGGTGTGCGCCCAGGGCACCGTATACGGCGTGCACAGGTAGGTGGAGTTCGCCACGTACATGCACCCGGTCGGCCCGGCCACCACGGTGTCCTGGCCGGCCGCCTTGAGCACCCACCGGTACTGGATGGCCGGGCCGCAGCCCGCGCAGGTCCGGTGGCCGGCCGCGTACGGGTCCTCCTCCGGCAGGTCAGGAAGGTAGTGCAGGTCGCGGCCGTGCTCGTCGTCGGTAGCGGCCGCGCGGCCGTCCTCCTCGAACAGCGGAAGCTGATGCCGGATTACCTCGAAGGCCATGGTTTCCCTCCTCAGTCCTCGAAGCCGACCCAGTGGGCGGCCTTCTCGACATGGCCGCGCTCGACCGCCTGGCCGAGCTTGCCGGCCATCCAGTCGAAGTCGGCCATCGGCACGGTCTCGCCGCCCAGGCCGGCCATGAACGATGTCACCAGGGGACGCGAGCCGGGCAGGTGGTACAGCGCGGTGGTCACGTCCGCCGACAGGATGCCGCCGTAGCTGGCGCCGCCGAGGCCGAGGTTGGTCTCCACCACCCCGACCGCCCTGACCCCGCGCAGCGCCGCCCGCAGGTCGTCGCTGGGGAACGGCCGGACCCACAGCAGGCGGGCCATGCCGATCTTGATCCCCTGGGCCCGCATCCGGTTGATCGCGGCCCGGCAGGTGACCGCGTGCCCGCCGGAGATGACGATCGCGAGCTCGGCGTCCTCGAGCCGGTACGACTCGACGAAGTGCGGGTACTTCCGGCCGAAAAGGCGGCCGAACTCGTCGGTCTTCTCCCGGATCACGGGTATCGCGTCCTCCATCGCCCGGGCCCGCTCGAGCTGCAGCGGCGGTCCCTGCTCGGGATGAATCTGCGGGCCGTGCGAGACCGGCCGCCGCGGGTCCAGCGGGAACGGCAGCTGGTACGGGGGGAGGAAGCGGTCCACGAGGTCCGCCGCGGGCATGTCCACCTCGCCCGCGATGTGCGACACGAAGTAGCCGTCCTGCACCACCATCTGCGGCAGCAGCACCCGCGGGTCCTCGCCGATCGCGAAGGCGAGCAGCGACTTGTCGAAGACCTCCTGGGGAGTCGCGGCCCAGCCCATCAGCCACCCCATGTCCCTGGTGCACAGCGCGTCGGTGTGCTCGGAGCCGAAGTCGCCGGGCGGGTCCAGGGTCCGGTCGGCGATCGCCATCTGGACCGGGATGCGCGCCCCGGAGATGATGGAGTACATCTCGTAGCCGTAGGTGACGCCCACCCCGGACGACCCGGTGTAGGCCCGGGCCCCGCAGGAGGCCGCGCCGAAGGCGGCGGAAAACTGCGAGTGCTCGCCGTCGGCGTGGATGTACTCGGCGTCCAGGATCCCGTCGGCGACGAACTGCGCGAGGTTCATCATGATCGCCGTGTACGGCCGGATCGGGTAGGCGGTGATCACGTCGACGTTCGCGTACAGCGCCGCGTACGCAGCCGCCGCGCATCCGTTCTGGCGGACTCGAGTGCCGGCCAGGCCGGCCAGGAACCGCTCTCCGTCGGGCGTCCGGATGGCTCGCTTGAGCCGGGGCGGCGACCCGATGCCGGCATGCACGGTGGTCATGGCGTAACACCCTGCCCGTTCGGCTGAATTGATGGTTCTGGTGTTCGGGCGGCGTCGTATTCGGCGATCGCGTCCTCGATGAGCTGGCGGGTGAACGGCGCCTGCTCGGCGTGCGCGCCGTCGTAGGGGGCGAACGCGGTCTCCATCCGGACCACGGCGTCCGGCTCGTCGAAGTCCAGTTCCGGCACCCGCTCCAGGCAGCCGGTCGGGCACTCCTGCACGCAGACCAGGCAGCCCTTGCAGTAGTGGGTGCGGATGGAGTAGTGCCCGTTCTCCCGGGTATCCCGCATCACGCTGACGTCGGGGCACACGATGTAGCAGTTGTCGCAGCCGTTGCAGACGCCGCAGGACATGCAGCGGTCCGCCTCGGCCACCGCCTGCTCGCGGCTGTAGGCCAGGGTGACTTCGGTGACCTGGCTGGCGCGGCGTTCCGGGGCGGGGGCCAGCGGGGCCTCGGTGCGCGGCGCGTGCCGGAAGTAGGCGGTGTTGAGCTTCTCGTACGGCATGACCTCGACCGGGTTGTCGGGGCGCAGCGGCTCGGCGCTCAGCACGCGGTCGATGTCGCGGGCCGCGCGCTTGCCGTCGCCGAGCGCGTCCACCACCATGGACGGGCCGCGCATCACGTCGCCGCCGGTGAAGACCGTGCCGCTGGGGTGCGGGATGCGGCCGTACTCGTCGGCGCTGAGGCGGCCGCGTTCGGCACAGCCGGCGGGCAGCCAGTCGAGCACCTGCACCTGGCCGATGGCGACCAGGATCGTGTCGCAGGGCACCTCGACCTCGGTGCCCTCGGTGAGCTGGGGAGTGACGGCGCCGTGCTCATCCTGGTGCAGAGACGCCTGGCACAAGATAGCGGCGCGGACGTTGCCCTCGTCGTCGGCCAGGACCCGGACCAGGGCGGTCTGCGGGCGGAAGCGCACCCCTTCCTCGCGGGCCTGGGCCAGGTCCTCGGCCACGATCAGCAGTTCGTGCTCGGCCTCGAGGGACACGATGGTCGCCTCGGCTGTTTCCCCGCCGAGCCTGATCGCCGACCGGGCCGCGTCGGAGGCCGTGTTGCCGCCGCCGATCACGAGCACGTTCGTGCCCGTCTGCACCGGGCGGCCCAGGCCGGTCTCGCGCAGGAACTCCAGGGCGCCGATCACGCCCCGGGCCTGCGCGCCCTCGGCGTCCAGGCGCCGGCCGACGTCCTGGCCGAGGGCCAGGAAGACCGCGTCGTAGCGGCGGGCGAGTTCGTCCAGCCTCAGCTCGCCGTCCGCCGCGCCGACGCGGACGCCGCACTGGATCTCGATGCCGTCCAGGTCGAGCAGCTTGGCGACCTCCGCGTCGAGGATCTCCTCGGGCAGGTGCCAGGCGGGGATGCCGGCCCGCAGCATGCCGCCGGGTTTGTCCAGCGCCTCGAAGATGACGCTGGCGTAGCCCTGGCGGCGCAGGTGGTAGGCGCAGCCGAGGCCGCCGGGACCCGAGCCCACGATCGCCACCGTCTTGCCGTTCAGCGGAGGGAGGCTTTGCCTTGACGGGATTGTCCGCCGAGCTTTAGTCCGAAGTCGCCGAGGAACCGCTCCACGCCGCGGATGCCGATGGGCTCGTCGTGCGCGGCGCGGTTGCAGGCGGTCTCGCACGGGTGGTAGCAGACCCGCCCGGTGACCGACGGCATCGGGTTGTCCTCGAGAATAGTGAGGTAGCCGTCCAGGTACCGGTCGTGCTTGACGTGATCCAGGTACTTCTGGATCTGCTCGCCGGTGGGGCAGGCGTGGTTGCACGGCGGCGTCTTGTCCTTGTACACCGGCCGGTAGAAGCGGAAGTTGCCGGTCGGGAACAGCCGCTGGCCGTCTTTCTCCGTGGGCGGCGGCGTGACGCCCGCGATGGGCAGCCTCAGGTGTTCGGGAACGTGGGTCCCGCGCACGGACATGGGGGCCTCCTTAAGCGTCGGCGTACTGGACGACCGTGTGCTTCTCGGCGCCGCGGAGCATGGCGTCGCGGTCGGCTACCACCTCCGCCACCGCGTCGACTCCTAGCTCGCCGGTCGCCGCGACCAGGGCGCCGATCAGCGGCGCGGCGATGCCCCGGCCGATGGCCAGCCGCTCCACCGCGCCTTCGGTGGACATCCGGTCGAAGGCCAGCTCGGACAAGTCGCGGACGAACATCCAGGGGCTGCTGCCGCGTTGCTCGGCGAGCCCGCATCCGTCGACCACGACGAGCTTGTCCAGCTTGGCCAGCATGTTCTCGGGCAGGAACTTCAGCAGGTACTGGGGGTCGCGGGCGGAGTTGATGACCAGCACGCCCTGGGCCGGGTGCGTACGGTGAAAGAAGTTGACCGCCTTGATGATCGTTTCCTCGACCAGCACGACCCAGTCGGGGTGCGGGTTCTCATAGACGAACCGGTCGAGGATCGGCTCGTCGGCGAACCGGGCGTACCTGCGCACCAGGCAGTTGGTGCGGTCCGGGTCGTCGACGTAGTCGCTGACGTTCTCGGCGTAATAGCCGAGCTTTCTGGCGGCCGTAGCGATGCAGGTGGAGACGTCACGCGCCTCCTTGTCCATGATGATCCCGCGGGACCAGACAGTGAGCTCGTGATGCACGGGCGCGCTCGCTTCCCGGATTGTATACCGTCGGCAGGATACCGTCATCGTACGCCGACGCCTCGCGCCGTCAAGGGCCGAAAGGCCCCGTTTTCGCCCAAATCCGCGGCGCCAGTGAAGGGGGCCAGGGAGGTGGGTGGGGTCCCGTGTACTGCTTAGTATGCGCGCCCGGAGTGCCCGTTTTCTGCCCATGCGAACATGTGTTACTTAGCGTAATATAAATATTACGCTAGGCGAACTTCCGGGGGGCGACTTGCCGTAAAGCCCGGAATGCATCATGCCTGTACTACCCGCGCAGTAGCGTGTGTCTTCAATCGCGGCCTGACGCCTCGCAAATTATCCAAGTAGGTAGCAGAGTGTCTCGTTTGTCGCGATGATGCTAGTGATCATTGACCTGCTGGACGACAGACAGGGGAGTGACCCGGTATATGAGGAGCGGTTCGCCGGCTCAAGATGGCAGTGGATGGCCATCAGCGCAGCGTCCCCATTCGGATGAGGCCACGAGCAGTCCGGTCCGTTACGGATCAGGGCCAGGGAGCGATCCGCACGATGGCCCGGGCGGACGGCGGGAGGTGCCGTTCGGACCCGAGATCTCCTGGCCGTACGGTTTCCGGCAACTGGACTCCGAGTCCCGGGAAGTGCTGGAGTCCGCCTACGGCACCGGTCCGGTGTACTCTCAGCCAGCGGTTGACGATTACGGCTACGGGGATCCGGGTTACGCGGACCCGTCCTACGAAGGCCCGAGGACTCCGTACGGCGCGCCGGCCTCTGACGGCCCCGGGTACGGCGGTCCCCGGAACGCCGCGCCGCCGCGGGCGTCCGGGGGATCCGGATACCGGTCATCCGAGTCCGGCGTCCCCGGGTACCACGTCCCTGAGATCCGCGATTCGGCCCGGCCTGGTTACGCGAGCCCCGGCTACCAGCCGCAGGACTCCGGACCGCCATCTGGCGGCCAGGAGATCTCGCCGGTGACCGGCGCCCAGGAGGCCCTCCCCGCCACGGGCCCGCAGCCGGTTGCGGACGCCAGGGGCGCTCGTAGCTCTGCTGGCTTCCCGCAGGCAGGTAGCCCAGCGTACCCAGATCAGCGGTACGACAACCCGCGCCTGAACGACCAGCCACGTCCCGGCGGGGCGCGGCTTGACGGGCCGCCCGCCGGCGCACGCCCGGCCGATCCGCGACTCGAGGGCATCAACTACGGCGAGCTTCGCTACGACGAGCCCAACCCCATGACACCCGGCGAGCCGGGCCACGACGAGCCGCTGGACGATGAGTCGTGGTACGAGGAGCTGCGGCGCAGCGCCCCGGCGTACCCCCAGGGCCTCAGCCCGCAGCACCCTAGCGGCCCCCACCGCCGGGTGGATCCTCAGGCTCCGGGCTACGGCCAGCAGCCCGGCTTCCCGCAGGCGCCTGACCGGACGGCCGGCTATGGCCAGCCCCGCGGTGACCGGGGAGGCCCCTCGCCGCAGGCTCCCCAGATGAGCGCCGGGAGGACGTCCGGCCCTGGCCCTGGCGCCGGCCCTGGCCCTGGCCAGCGGGCCGGCAGCCAGCCGGGTTCACCGTTCCCGCCGCTTCCGGCGGCCCAGGGAAATGGCTTCCTCAGCGCTCCGGTCGCCAGCGCTCCGGTCGCCCCGGTCGGACTGCTCACCCCGCCCGCCGGCACCCGGGTGGACGCTCTGCGCGACGGAGTTCCCCCCGCTGCTAGTCCTCCTACGGCCTCCGCGACGACCCAGGTCCTGACCGCTCCGAGCGCCAGCCGCCCGGGAACCGCCCCGGTGCGGCCGGGTCACGGCCTCGACGGCCCGGAGATCACGTCCTCCTGGCCGGCCCAGCCTCAGACCGACGACCTCGAGTCGTTCCAGGACTTCTGGCGGGACGACGAGGACGAGGAGTACACGGGCCTGTTCGGGGACAGGCAAGCCGAGTTCGACCGCGCGGACGCCCGGCAGGCAGCGGCCACCCGGCAGGCAGCGGCCAAACGGCGCACCGGCCGTCGTCGCGGTCGCAGCAATGATCACCGTCTCTGGCTGGGCCTGGGCGGGGTCATCATCGTGGCCGCGGCCGCGATCACCGGGATCATCAAGTTCGAGTTCCCGTCCCACAGCGGGCCCGCGCACGTCATGTTCATCCCGCCCAAGATCGGGAGCTACGCACGCACCGTGGACCTGGAGCGCCAGGTCGGCTTGTCCCAGCTGCGGGCCGATGTCATCAAGACGAGTTCGGGCCAGGCCAGCGGAGTGGTGTCGGCGGTCTACGAGTCGGGAAATTCCGCGGCCGGCAACACGGCGCAGATCATCATGTTCATCGGCGGCCACCTGGCCAACGCCGACCCGGCCGCCTCGATCACCAGCTTTACGCAGCAGTTCCCGGGCGCCCATGTGGTCAGCCCGGGTGCCCTGGGCGGTAAGGCCGCGTGCGTCCAGGAGGGAACCAACGCGTCGAACAGCAGGTCCTTGTGCGCCTGGTTCGACAACGACAGCTTCGGTGAGATCGTCTCGCCCACGATGAACGCCACCGCCCTGGCCAACGCGATGGGCACGGTCCGCCCGTCCGTGGAGGTCCTGGCCAAGAAGTAACTCAGGCGGACGTTTGGTCAGGCGGCGGTACAGCCAGAACACGAGCTGGTTGTAGCGGGTACCGGTCTCGGTTTCGGCTTGGCTGGAGGCGGCGACGGCTGCGTAGCCATATTCGCGCATCTGGTTTCGTAGTCCCCCAGCAGCCAGGCCCGTTGCCGCTCACTGGCATACTCGCGAAACCTCGCCCAGGAGTCCACTGAGCGCATCATGACTATGTCGTCGCGCGACGGCCGTAAAACCTTTAGCCTGCTGGCCTCTCCGGCGGGTTAACTGGATGCGCTAAAACGATCCCAGCGGTCAGCTGCCTTGTTTCCTGGGTTTCCTGAGACGCTTGCGCAGGGACAAGCGGGTCACCGTGAGCGTGATGGCGAGCGCCAGCGCGATGAGCCCGGCCACCTGGCCGGTGAGTCCCGGCTTGCCGAACCCGAGAGCCGAGGAGTCAGAGACCGGCTCGGCATTTCGCTTGTCCCCCTGCGGCTGGATCCCGGGCGACGAGTTCGGGGTGGCGGACGGGATGATCGCGGGGAACAGGCTCGACGCGTTGCCGGCGCCGATGAGCGAGCTCGAGACGCCGTTGAGGTTCGGGATGGGCCCGAGCGGCAGCGTCGTCCCCGGCGATGAGCCGCCTGCCGACGACTTGGCCGGCGAGGCCGATGCTGCGGCGGTGACGGCCACGGTCTCGGCGGCCGACGGCGGCTTCCACTTCACCGAGGTGACGATGCTGGCTGTGGCGGTCAGCTTCACCGAGGTGACCGAGGTGGCGCCGGACGCGACCGCGATCTGCGCAGGAAGGTTCGCGGGCTGCTTGTCCGACACGGAGCTGACCGTGCAGGTGGCGGTTCCGTTACCTTTGGCGCAGCCGCTGGTGAACGTCGGCTTCTGGCTGGAAGGCTGGGCGGCGAGAGCGACCGATACGTTCGAGGCCGATCCGTTGTTCTGGGTCGAGACCTGCACCGTGTAGGCGGCCTTGTGGCCGGGCTTAATGCTGGACTGCGAGCGCTGGACGCTCACGCACAGTTCGGCCTGGGCGGACGTGCTGGTCGAGCTCGGGCTGGCGCTTGTCCTGGCACTGGCGCTTGTCCTGGCGCTGGCACTGGCGCTCTGGCTCTGGCTCGCGGCGCGGCGGACAGCGAGCGAAGCGGTGGCCGTGGCGGAGGCGGAGGTCTGGGACGACGACGGCGAAGCCGACGGTGAGCCCGCCGACCCCGTGGGCGACCCAGAGGGCGACCTTATCGGTGAGCTCGACGTTGAGGGAGCGCCAGAGGCGGAAGAAGACGGCGTTGGCGTCGGCGTCGGCGTGGGTGTCGGCGTCGGTGTGGGTGTGGGTGTGGGTGTCGGTGTCGGCGACTTTGATGGTTTCGGCGTCGGTGTGGGTGTCGGCGTGGGGGAGGGCGAGCTGGATGCCGGTATTACCTGGCAGTTGGTATCGGTGTTCGCGCTCGCGCTCGTGGAGGTGCCTGCGCTCGGCGAGGCTGCAGCGAGCCGCAGCGAGCTTGCCTGTGCTGTGCCCGGCAGGCCCGCCAGCACCCCCAGAGTGAGGAAGCCGCCACCCAGCACGCTGAGTGCCGTTACTCGTACGTGCGCGAGGCGCATGAGAATCGCCCTGTCTCCGCTACTCATCGGGGTTACTGTCTGCTCTTCGTGTGTTCGGAGGCAACTAGGTGACGGATGGGTCTCAGTACTCATATCCGGTGTAGCGGTTAGTTATGCATACCCGCACTCCCGATTGCGACCGGGCCGCCCTGGCGGGTCGGCGGCCCGGCCATGGGATGTGACGGTCCCCGCCCCTGATCGGTTCCCTGTACCGCCGAGAAAATTCGTGCCTCCAGCCGAGAAGAATTCGTGCCTCTAGCCGAGAAGCAAGCATTCCGGCAGGATCCCATCAGTCATCGTCGGCCCTGAGCTGCCACGATGGGTCAGGGAAACGCGGGCTCGTGATGGAAAGAACAGCCATCCGGCAGCCGTGCCGCTCGCCACCAAGCTCCGGCTCTCCGTACGCCGGGGCCTGGCCCGGCCGCGTGTCGGCTACGGGGTCGTGACGTAGCCGGGGGTCCTGCGTCCGGGTGCGGCGCGGGGTACGACCACGGGGTCGGCCAGGTAGTCGCCAGGCCGGGTCTCGTCGTATCCGTCCCGCAGCCCGAACTTGTGGAAGACGAGGGTGAGCAGGGTCGTGACGACCAGGTTGACGATCAGAGCGGCGATCGCGATGTAGGTGGTGTGCCCGAACACCGGGGTCACGGAGCCACCGAAGTGCGCCTGGCCTCCCCCGGATGTCTGGTACGCCTCGAACGTGCCGTAGGCCATGCCCGCGGCCCAGCCGATGATCAGCGCAATGCGATGGAACCAGCGTGTGTACAGGCCGATCACGATCGCCGGGAAGGTCTGCAGGATCCAGATCCCGCCGAGCAACTGCAAGTTGATCGAGAACGTCTTGTTCAGCTCGAGAGCGAAGCCCAGCGCGCCGACCTTCATCAGCAGCGAAGCCAGCCGCGCCACCCGCGTCTCCTCGGCGGGGCTGGCGTAGGGACGGAACAGCTCCTTGTAAATGGTGCGGGTAAAGAGGTTCGCGGCGGCAATCGACATGACGGCCGCGGGGACGAGCGCGCCGATGACGATCGCCGAGTCGGCGATTCCCGCGAACCAGCTGGGGAACATGTTCGCGAACAGCAGCGGTACGGACAGCTGGGCGTTGCCGCCACTCGCCTTGACGCCGGCGTTCACGGCCGGTACCGACCGCGCCATGTAGCCGAACAGCGCGATCAGGCCGAGTACGAGTGTGTAGGCAGGCAGCATGGCCGCGTTGCGCCTGATCACGTTGCGCCGCTTGGCGGCGAACACCCCGGTGGTGGCGTGCGGGTACACGAACAGGGCCAGCGCAGAGCCGAGCGCCAGGGTAGCGTAGGCCCATTCTCCGGCCGGCATCACGACGATGCTGCCGAACGGCTTGCCGGTCGCCGGGTTAACCTTTTGCAGGTGCGCCGAAGCGGTGCCGAAGATATGCCCCCAGCCGCCAAGCCGACTCGGGATGTAGAGCATCGCGACGATGACCGTCACGTAGATGAGGATGTCCTTGACGAATGCGATCAGCGCGGGCGCGCGCAGTCCGGCCAGGTAGGTGTAAGCCGCCACGACACCAAAGGCGATGATCAGCGGCAGGTCCCTGACAAGGGCGTTGCCCGAGGTGCTGCCGATTCCCATCACGGTCAGCACCGACTCGATGCCCACGAGCTGCAGCGCGATATAAGGCATGGTGGCCAGGATCCCGGTCACCGCCACCGCCAGCCCGAGGCCCTGCGAGCCGTGCCGGCCGCGGACGAACTCGCCGGGGGTGACGTAGCCACGTGCGCGGGCGACCGACCAGAGCCGCGGCGCGAAGATGAACACGATCGGGAAGACCATGATCGTGTACGCCAGAGCATAGAACCCCGCGGCGCCGGTGGCGTAGACCAGCGCCGGCACGGCGATGAAGGTATAGGCGGTGTAGATGTCGCCGCCGAGCAGGAACCAGCTGACGAAGGTGCCGAATCCCCGGCCGGCCAGACCCCACTCGTTCAGTTGCATCGGGTCCTCGGCCGGCCGCCACCTGGCTGAGGCGAAGCCGATGAGGGTGACGATCAGGAACGAGGCGAGGACGATGATGAGCGTGACCGTATTCAGGTGGTTCACTTCCGCGCACCTCTGCCGTGTCGTGGCCCGGCTTTCGGGGCTCGCTTGGTCCTCAGCAGCAGGTAGCAGATCCAGAGTATGACCGCGGTCAGAGGTACCCAGATGAGCTGATACCAGTAAAAGAAGGGGAACGGACCTAGCTCCGGCATGGACCGCGCGTAGATGGGGACCCACAGCGTGCCGAGGATCGCGACGGCAAGCAGGACCGCGACAGCGCCCCACGTGACCGGGCTCTTGCCCGATGAAGCAGGCTGGGCCATCGCAGCCTCTCAGACTGTGATACGCGCTCTCAGAAAGTGATGCGTGCGGTAGCCGGGCCCGGCCAGGCCACCGCGCCGACGATTGCGCTCTCGGATAGGTTCCACCATGCATGGTGCCGCATAACGAGCCAGGTGATAGTGCTTTCCGACGCATTGGCGGCAAATCCCTGAATCCGGGGATGCCGCTCCGGCTGGCGGCCGAGGCACGGATGTAGGCAAGAACTTATCTTGCCCTATCCCGCCCCCGTCGGTCGCACGCCTCGCCGATCCGGCAGCGTGACCCATTTCATAGTTCAATTTGATTCTCCTGATATGAGATGTCCGTATTTTCGGGTTCACTAGTGACCGTTAGCATCCAGGCGTGTGATGGTTGCTATCGAGCAACGCGCCGCCCTGACCCGCGTCACATCTGCCCTGCGTTGCCGCTGGCCGAGCGTGCGGGCCGCTGTCGGACATTCCCGTATCGGCCCGCAGATCCGGACTTCTAACAGCCGTTGCCCTGCCCCTGCCTGCACGGGCAACGGCCTCAGGTCCACCTCAGAGGGCTCGGGATCGGCTGTGTTACCGGTGTTTGACGTACCAGAGGTCAACCGTGTCCGTGTGCCCGTTCCAGGACAGGGTGAACTGCCAGCAGCCGGGCGATGGGGCGATGATTTCCGACGGGTAGATTTCCCCTGGCGTCGAATCCGCTGACCAAGTGGACGACACGATGGGCGTGGCGGCACCGAGCGGATGACCGGTAAGCCGCAACGGCTGGCCGTCTCGCGGTGAAGCGACAACCCAGAGGACCTTGTTCTGAGTAGGGCTGGGGATTCCCTGCCATCAGCGGGTAGCCGAACAAGAACCCTGCCACCTGTCCTCGCTCAGCGAGCGCATATCGGATGGGCGGAGGATCCGCGGAGGACGCCCAGTTCGGAGCGGGTCCCCGGAGCAGGGACGTCGCGCCGCAACCGCCACTGGTATACGCCGCGCCCCGTACGGGTGGCGGACCGGCAGCTGCGCTGGCCTGCGCATGGGGGCTCGTCGCTGGCGCTGAGGTGCTGGCACCGGTCCGCACCTGGGCCGCCGTGCAGGCCGTGGCGAGGAAGGCGCACGTCGCGACGATCAAGGTGGCAGCAGCCCGGGCCATGTGACGACCATAACGCTCCTATTTGGACGCCTCCAGATGCGGGCGCCACCACGGCCGGAGTACGGTAAGCTCACCTACGCTGGTGCGTGAAGCGGTCTCTGCCAGTAATGTACGTGCCCTTGAGGGAGGCGCCTCATAAGCGCAAAACCCCAGGTCAGACAAGTAAAGATAGGCCCCGTTAGCTCAGTCGGCAGAGCGTCTCCATGGTAAGGAGAAGGTCTACGGTTCGATTCCGTAACGGGGCTCCAGCTAGAACAATATGATTCGAAAAAATCCAGGCCGAGTTCTGAGGGCCGGTGGGGACTAATGGCTGCCCGCAGGGATACTGGCAGCCCGGCCAGCGCCGCTGTCCTGCCTCATTCAACCTGAGTCAGGCGTCGTGGACCTGAGCCATTAGCTCACTGGTCCCCGCTGACCTGAGCAATCGGCGCCGTCGACTAAGTCCGGGAAACGACCCGCGCACCTGCCGGCGCCGCGATCAAGATCCCGGCCGCCCGAATGCGGCAGCATCCGTCGTCCCGACATCGAGCCGCTCTCGCCGGCGATGTATGAAACCTGGCCGAAAACATCCAAGCCCCGGCTGCGGATGCGATCGCCGTAGAGCACGCGCGAGCCCTCGGCTGCGATCAGCTGAAGACCATCTGAGCTGCCAGTCCCGCTGCAGAGCGGCGCGGTGCCATGATGTACACGGTGACGACAGTATTCATGTAGGGCGGCACGGTCGCGGCCGGCGCTGTGCCAGCGGTCCTGCCAGCCGGGCAAGGCGCCCGGGACACGATTATCCGCCGACGTGAGCGGGAGGTTCGCCCGCGACACAGCGCATGAGCCCGTTTCCCGGATCATTGATGGGCAGCAAGGACTGGTGGGCAGGGTGGCAGACATGGACGACCGGAGCCTCGGCCGGGGCCGGATCAGCGTGCCGGTAGTCGGGCTCGGCACCTGGCAGCGGCTGGAGGCCGCCGCGGCCGCGGGCCGGCACCGAGAGCTCATTGACACCGCCGTCACGACAGGAATCCGGCTGTTCGACACGTCTCCGATGTACGGCGACGCCCAGCGGCTGCTCGCCGACGCGCTGGACGGCCGGCGCGACGAGGCCTTCATCGCCGACAAGATCTGGACCCCGTCCGAACAGGAAGGCGCGGCGCAACTGGCCCGCGCGGTGGACTGGTACGGCGGCCGGGTCGACCTCCTGCAGATACACAACCTCGTGTCCTGGCCCGCGCACCTGACCATGCTCCAGGCCGCCCGCGACCGCGGGCAGGTCGGCCTGATCGGCGCCACCCACTACTCCCAGGCGGCCTTCGGTGAGCTGGCTGAGCTCATGAGAAGCGGCCGGATCGACGCCGTGCAGGTGCCGTACAACCCGGCCCAGCGCGAGGTCGAGCGCATCATCTTGCCGCTGGCCGACGACCTCGGCCTGGGCGTCCTGCTGATGCGCCCGTTCGGCGAGGGGCGGCTGGTGCGGCGGCCGCCTGGCCCGGCTGAACTGGAGCCGCTGCGCCCGTTCGGAGTCACCACCTGGGGGCAGGCCCTGATCAAGTGGGGCCTGAGCGACCCGCGCGTGCACGTCTCCCTGCCCGCCACCGCCCAGCCCGCCCGGCTCGCAGAGAACGCCGCGGCCGGGTCGCCGCCATGGTTCGGCCCAGACGAGCGGGCCTACATACAGCGTCTGGCCACCGCGCACTGACCCGACTTGGCTCACGATCATGGTCCTTTCGACCGGCTTAATACGCTGACCTGCGGATTTACTTCTCAAGTTGACGAAATCTGCGCACTAACCAGGTTGGACTCGTAGTGGAAGGGATCGCCAGGGTCCGGGCTGAGTCGCCGGTGCGGGGTACTTCCGCACGGGGGAGCAGGAGGTGACACGGGCCCCGCAGCCCCGGCCAGGAGATCCCGGTTGAGCAGGTGAGCGGCGGGGTGCCAGCGCGGATGCGGCCGGAGCTGAGCGCCGGCGCCGCCCTGCCCCCCGCCGGGCGGCAAACCCGGGGGGGCGGCAGCCCGGGAGCTTGGCACGCACGCGCCGCCTGGGCGACAATGCCGGGATGGCTCGTGATGACAGCTGGGCCCAGGTGCTGCGGGGGGCCTTGCCCCTTCTAGACGGGGCCAGGCCCTCGGGGATGCTCGGATGGGTGCGCCCGCTCGCCCCCGTTGTTACCCAGGCCGCCGTCGGGGCCGGGCACTGGGCCGCCGGGCGCCGGCGGCGGGCCCTGGCCGCGTGGACGAGCGCTGCTGGCTACGGGCTGGTGGCGTGGGGCCTGGGCACCGAAGCGCCGACCCCGGCCGAGGCGCGACAGAACATGCAGCAGAACATGCAACAGAACATCCAGCGGCTGCAACGGGAGGGGGCGTTGCGCGAGCCTGGCCCCACGGCCCCGGCTGCAGCCCGGACGCCGACACCCGCGGCCCGCCGCCTAGAGCGCCACCTAGCGCGGGCCGCCCCCTTTTTCAAGGCCACGAACACCCCCCAGTACAGGCTTGCTTCCACTGTCGCGGGGATGGTCATCGGCGTGTGGTGGGGCCTGCGCCACCCGCGGCGGCTGACGGTACTCGCGATCGCCAGCGGATCCTATACCGTCGTGTTCTATGTCCCCTGGGTGGCCCGGGCCGTGCAGCGGCGCAGGCCGAGGATCGCCGCCGGGTGGGCCCTGGTCGCAGCCGGATCGGTAGCCCGGCTGCGGGCAGCAGCGGCTGAACCACTCCGGTAACAGCAGGCCCGCAGCGGCCCCCCGCGACACCAGAACACCGGGAAAGCGCGCGGCACCTGCCTGCGAACCCCTACATGACCCCCCGGCCGGGCAGTCCGGCGTACGTTGCGCACTAAATGAGCCAACTCGGGCCCAGCCCGCCCGGCTTGCGGAGAACGCTACCGCCGGGTCGCCGCCATGGTTCGGCCCGGACGAGCGGGGCCTACATACAGCGTCTGGCCACCGCGCACTGACAAGCCAGCAGCCCGGCCCACCGCAGCGACGGCCCTGCGGGACGCGGCGGCATTCTCGCCGCGAAGCGTCCGAGTTCCGCAGAATGCCGGCACCGGGTGCGCGTGCAGATCTCGAACGGCTCAGCATGCCGGTGAGGCCGCGCGCTTGCCCAGACCTAGAAACTGCATCCACTAATGCGCTACAGCAACCAGTGAGAGAACCCGGGCCGCGGTGGCTCAGAAGATACAGATCCTGCTCATCGACGACCTCGACGGCAGCGCCGCCAAGGGTACCGTCCGGTTCGGGCTGGACGGCACCGAGTACGAGATCGACCTGAACGCCGGGCATGACAGGGAGTCGCGGCATGCGCTGACCCGGTACGTCAATGCCGCCCGCCGCGCCGGAAGCAGCGCCCGCAAGCCAGCCCGCGGCAGCCGCGGCCCGGTAGCGGCCTGAACACCACTCAGATCCGCGAGTGGGCCAGGGTACAGGGCATCGAGGTAAAAGCCCGCAGTCGGGTGCCCACCGTCCTGGTGGCCCACATCAAGGCTGCCACCGGCCAGCAGGGTTGAAACGTTCACGCCCGCGAGAGGTTGTGGACCTGTTGGGTAGGCCGTACGGCGAGGTGCCCGCAGTTCGCGGGTCCTTTTCCGTACGGCCCCCCGCCGAACCGGACGTGCCAGCTTTCCCGGCATCCGGCTCTCTGGTGACTTACGCCGTGGCTGGTATTGCGGCTGGTGGCCGTTCGGCATGGATCTGGTCGTGGCAGGGCGGGCAGACCACGAGGGACTTGCGCCGCTTTGCTGCCATGAGCCTGGCCCATGCTGGCTGGCCTTGGCCGGGGTATGCGAGGTCGGCGAGCCTGGCGACGTGGTGCACCTGCACCTGGCCGC
>CAVYNE010000045.1:0-22037 GCA_963769715.1 uncultured Actinomycetes bacterium | reverse complement strand
CGCCCTGCCGCATATCCAGGCCAACCTGCACTTCTCCGCGACCAGCCTGTCCTGGGTGCTGAACGGATACACGCTGACGTCAGGCGGCCTGCTGCTGCTCGGGGGCCGGGCCGGCGACATTCTCGGCCGGCGGCGGATGTTCATCGCCGGCATTAGCCTGTTCACCCTCGCCTCGCTGGCCGGAGGGCTCGCGACCACCGCGGGCCTGCTGGTGGCCGCCCGGGCCCTGCAGGGCGTGGGCGGTGCGCTCGCCTCACCTGCCGTCCTCGCGCTCATCGTGACCAGCTTCCCCGAAGGCCGGGAGCGGACCCGGGCACTCGGCATCTACATGGGCGTGATCACCGGCGGTTCCTCGCTCGGCCTGGTGCTCGGCGGCGTGATCACCGAGTGGCTGTCCTGGCGGTGGGTGCTGTTCATCAACGTGCCGATCGGCCTGGCCGTGGTGGCGATCGCACCGCTGTTCGTCGGCGAGACGGCGCGGCTGCCCGGCCGCTTCGACCTGGTCGGCGCGCTGACCGCCACCGCGGGCGTGACCGCGCTGGTGTACGGGTTCATCCGGGCTGCGGCCGACGGCTGGGGCGACCACCTGGCGCTGGCCGCGTTCGGCGCCGCCGTGGTCGTGCTCACCCTGTTCGTGGTCACCGAGACCCGGGCCCGCCAGCCGATCACGCCGCTGCGCCTGTTCGCCGACGTCAGCCGGGCCGGCTCATTCATCGCCCGGCTGCTGCTCATCGCAGGCATGTTCGGGGTGTTCTTCTTCCTCACCCAGTTCCTGCAGAAGATCATGGGCTTCAGTCCGCTCCGTGCAGGAGTGGCGTTCCTGCCGATGACCTTCGCGCTGTTCGGGGTCTCCCGGGCGGCGCCGAGGCTGATGCCGCGGCTGGGCGCGAAGCCGCTGATGATCGCCGGGATGGTGCCCGCGATCGCCTCGATGGCCTGGTTGTCACGGGTGACGCCCGCCACCAGCTACTGGTCAGGCATCTTCGGCCCGATGCTGCTGCTCGGACTCGGGATGGGGCTGGTGTTCGTGCCGCTGACCACCGCGTCGCTGGCTGGCGTACCCGCCGAGGACTCCGGCGCTGCGTCCGGCCTGGTGAACATGCTCCAGCTGGTGGGGGGCGCCCTGGGCCTCGGCGTGCTGGTGGCGGTGTACGGTACCGCGAGCCGGCCCGCGGCCAGCCACCCGCTCGCCGGCCTGAACCCGAATACTCCATTCGCCCAGTCGCAGCACATGGTCACCCACGGCATCGCGACCGCGTTCGGCTTCGCCGCCATCCTCAACGTGTGCAGCCTGCTGGTCATCATCACCATGATCAGGACCAAGAGGCTCGCTCCCGCCCCCGCGCCCGCGCCCCGGCCGCAGGAAGAGGCCATCGCGTCCTAACGTGCCAGTTTTCCACTGCCGTCGCCAGGGCCGCGGCACCGGCGATAAGGCAACGGGGAAGACCCGGTCCGGCGGGACGCCGGGCACATGAGTGCCGCGGGGCACGATCGCGGCCGTGCCCTTGTAGACCCGCATCGCGGCCGTGACCAGCGGGAGCGGCGCGGCGACCAGCGTGGCGCCGGTCAGCAGGGTCAGGTCGAGCAGCGAGGTGTAGGCCTGCCCGTCGCCGCAAGGCGGCGCCGCGACCACGACATCCCGGTAGGTCAGCTCGCGGCCGGAGCCCGGCCAGGGACCCGGGCCGCCGTACTGGTCCGCCAGGGCGTTACCCTCCGGACGACCAGGCTCATCCGCGAGACCGCGCCCATCAAAGGCGGCGTGCTCGTCGGGCTGGCCGTGCCGGGCTGACTCGAGCAGCGAGCTGAACGGGGTCGTGCCCGCTGCCTCGCCGAACGCGATGACCTGCCGCACCCGGGAACGGTCCGCGCCTTCGGCGGCGAGTTCGGCCAGCGGAGCCGAGGTGATCAGCAACCGCGCGCCGCAGGCGTTAAGCCGGGCGCCGAAGTCCGCCGGGCTGGCGCCGGGGTGGATCAGGCAGGCGGCGGCTCCCGCGGCGCGGATCGCGTTGACCGCGATGGCGGCGCTGGCCGCGTCCTGGACGAACACGCCGGCTGTGTCCCCGTCCGCCAGGCCGCGCCGGCCGAGGCCGTGCGCCGCCACCCGGACGGTCCAGGCGAACCGCGGCCACGCGGTCACCGTCGCGTCGGTAGCATCGATGAGGGCGGCCCGGTAGCCTGCCCCGTCTGCGAGTTCCAGGATGCGTTCGGTGATCGCGCGGTGCGACATGCCCGCGCTCACGATGAGCGGATCCGCGTCGGTACGCTCCCCGGTGCTGACGCCGCGTTCCATTAGGACCTCCCCAGCCTTGCGTGTTACAACAGGCGGGTCCAGGCGTGAAGCCGGGACCCGCCCGACCGCCGCCGCCGGCTTGCCGGTTCCCACCCCCCCTTGGGAACCAGCCGGCGGCGGGTTTCAGGTCCCGCCGCCACCGTGCGATAGCGACAAGTTGAACGCTATGGCGCGGCAGCCGGCGGCACATGCGCCGAACTGTGTATTCCGGTGTGCATATTGCCCGGCGGCCTAACCAGCGCCGCGTGCACATATGCACGTCAACCTCACGCGGGCGGCTCGTGGCGGGTGGCCCATGAGGCAACCTGTGTACGCGAGGTGAAGCCGAGCTTGGCCAGGATGTTCGCCACGTGGCGGGCCGCGGTGGCCGGGCTGATCACCAACTCGTCGGCGATCTCCCGGTTGGACAGCCCCTGGGCGATCAACAGGACGATCTCGTGCTCCCGCGGCGTGAGCAGGTTGGGGGACCGGTGGCCGCCGCCCGCGTCCTGGCGCGGCCTGGACCCCGAAGACCCCGGAGACCCCGGAGACCCCGGAGACCCCGAAACCGCGCCCAGCCGCGCCGGGTCGGTCCAGGCAGGCCGCCCTGGGTCCGCTGACTCAGGCTCAAAGCCGAGCGCGAAGCTGACGGCGTCTTCGGCCGTCAGCTCACGTCCCTCGGCGAACAAGGCGGCGGCAGCCGACGCGCCGAGCCGGCCGCGGGCGAAGTCGAGTACCTCTTCGACCCTGGGGCCGATGCCCGCTCCGTGACCGAGGGACTCACGCAGCTGGCAGGCCGCGCCCGCCAGCCGGGCCGCCGACTCCGGCTGCTGGCGGGCCACCGACAGCGCCGCAAACGCCTCGAGCCCGCGGGCGATGCCGAGCCGCTGCCCGCAGGCCTGGTTCAGCCGCAGGCTCTCCGCCAGGCTCTTCTGGGCCAGGCCGAAGTCGCCCGCGGTGACCGCGATCCAGCCGATGCCAGCCTGGCAGCGGGCGATCTCCGGCCAGGCGTCGAGCTCACGGAAGATCTCCATGGCGTCCTGGTAGTACCGGACCGCCATCTCGGCGTCGCCCCGGGCCCGGGCGAGCGTGCCCATCCCGTACTCGACTTGCGCGACACCCCAGCGGTTGTTGTCGCTCAGCACGTCGAGCGCGGTCTCGTAGGCTCGCTGAGCTGACTTCAGCTTGTTCTGCCGGACTGCGATGGCCGCCTTGGCGGCCTGTGTGAGCCCGGCCTCCCAGTCGTTGCCCGCCGCCTCGGCCGCCGCATGCGCCTCGTCTACATACGCCATGGCATCGCCAAACCGGCCCGCCCGCAAAGCGGCCTGGCCGATCACCCGCAGCGCGGTGGGCACGGGAAAGTCGTCGCCGCTGGCCCGGCTCAACTCCAGGCTCTCCTGCGCGCAGCGCAGCAGCGTGTCGTAGTCCTGCAGGTCGAAGGCGATCTCCGCGCGGCAGGCCAGGGCCCGGCCGCGCACCTGCGGGGGCACCCCGCCGGACGGGAGCACGAGGAACCGGTCCAGCCAGGTGGCCGCCTCGCGGGCGTCGCCGTGCGGCACCCACATGTTGCGCAGCCCGACGCACAGCCGCAGGCCCTCGTCGGCGTGATCGTGCGCCAGCGACGTGGCCAGCGCGATGCGGAAGTTGCCGTACTCGGCGATGCCACGGCGGAATACTTCCCGGCGGACCGGCCAGGGCGGCTCGCCGCGGTTGAACATCCCGCCGGCCGTCTCTTCCACCAGGGCCAGGATGCAGTCCCGGTGCCGTAGTGACAGTGCGGACTGCTCGCCCGCGGTGGCCAGCCGCTCGGCGGCGTACTCCCTGATCGTGTCGAGCAGCCGGTACCTGGCGTCGCCAGCCGCCTCGCCGTCCAAGACGACCAGCGACTTGTCGATCAGCGAGATGAGCAGGCCGAGCACCGCATCGGCCGGAATAGCCTCGTCCGAGCACACCTGCTCGGCCATGTCCAGGTTCCAGCCGGAGAACACCGCCAGCCGGCGCAGCAGGATCTGCTCCTGCTCATTCAGCAGCTCATAACTCCAGTCCACGGTGGCCCGCAGCGTCTGCTGCCGCAGCGGTGCGGTCCGGTCGCCCGAGTTCAGCAGCTGGAACCGGTCGCGCAGCCGGTCGGCGATCTGCTCGACCGACAGGGCGCGGACCCGGGCGGCGGACAGTTCGATGCCGAGCGGTATGCCGTCCAGCGTGCGGCACAGCCGGGCCACCGACGCCGTGTTGTCCTTGGTCAGCGTGAAGCCGGGCCGGGCACCCGCGGCCCGGGCGGCGAACAGGCGGACGGCCTCGTGGCCCGCGAGTTCGGCGCCGCGGGCGCCGTCGGGCGGCAGGTCCAGCGGCGGCACCCGCCAGACGGTCTCGCCCCGGACCCGCAGTGGCTCCCGGCTGGTCGCGATGATCCGCAGCCACGGGCACCGGGCCAGCAGCAGCTGCACGAGCGTGGCGCAGTCGTTCACCTGATGCTCGCAGGTGTCCAGGATCAGCAGCATATGCCGCGAGCGCAGTGCCTCGGCCAGCGTCTGCGCCAGCGGAACGCCCTGTTCCTCACGGATCCCGATTGTGGTGGCGACCTGCTGGGCGGTCTGGCCGTGCCAGTCGGCCAGCTCGACCAGCCAGGCCTCGTCCAGTGCCCCCTCGTCCGTATCGGCAGGCTCCGCCCCCGAGCCCAGCACGTCGCGGGCTAGCCGTACCGCGAGCCGCGTCTTGCCGATGCCGCCGGGGCCGCTGAGGGTGAGCGCGCGGACCTCGCTGAGGAGCTTGGCCAGCTCGGCAAGATCACGCTCACGACCGATAAAGCTGTTCGGCTCCGCTGGCAGGTTGCCGCTGAGGATCGCGGTGGCGGACTGCATTGGGCCTCTGGAGATCTCACGCTTGAATTGGGGACGACTAGAGTCTCTCACCGTATCTGTTCGCCCGCAGCGAAGGGAGTCAGTTGACCGGCTCGATAACAACTGCAATGGCTTCGGTGTAGCGGACCCGGCCGTAGTACATCACCTTCACCAGTGCCCACCACTGCGCGTTACGTGCGGTCACCGGCACATCCGCCGCGAAGCGCAGTACCGTGCTCGTCCCCGGCGTGATGCTGAAGCCCTGCGTCCACGGCCCCAGCATCTCCCAGGTACCGAACGGCGAGATCAGCTGCGCCTCGCCGTGCAGCTCGGACGCCAGCCCGCTGGTCACGCGGACCAGCAACTCGCCCTGACCGCCGGGGGCCAGGCGCAGCTCGGGGGTGAGCACGGCCAGGTCCACCTCGGCCGCGGCCGCGATGTAGTCGGCCTGCATCAGCTCGACCGTCTCCTCGGGCGGCAGGTCCGGATCAGGCCAGCGGCGCTCGCCGACCGCGACCATGGCCGTGTCCTCGACCAGGTGACCGAGAGCGTCGCGGATCCGCGCGGCCACGAAATACCGTCCCCTCGCGGTCCCCGGCGGCACCCGCACCGCCAGGTCCCAGGCTGCGTAGCCGCCAGGGGCCAGTTCGTAGTGCAGGTCCGCCTCCGGCGTGACGGTTACCTCGGCGGGCGTGACCACTTCCACGACGCCGGAGGCGGATTCGGCCCCGCAGCCCACGGTCAGCGTCAGCGTCGCCACGTCGCCCGGTTCGCTCAGGGCGACCCTGACGGGGGAGAAGTGCACCGCCACCGGCAGGTTCCCCGCCGGAGCCGGCCCCTTCCCGTGCAGCCAGTACCGCGAATAAACAGGCTCCACCGCAAGGGCCGCCTGGGGCGCGAGGGCCGCCTGGGGGGACTTGTCCCCCCCAAGGGGGGTCTGGGGGGATAGGTCCTCCCAGGATCGGGGGGGTCTTGGGGGTCGTCCCCCCGGCTAGCAGCGTCCCCCCGGATAAGCAGCGTGAGGGTGCCGAAAGCCGGCATGTCGACAACGACGGCGCCATCGGAGACTGGGAGGGGAGCGCCGTCCGACTCTTCGAGCAGATCGGTGAGCCACGCCGCTGAGACCTCGCCGCCGCCGAGCCGCACCCGCGCCGTCGTCGCCCGCCCGCTGGTCTCCCGCAGCCGCACGGTGACGGTAGCGTCATCGGCCACCGCGTCCGTCAGCGCCCTGGTCCGCTCGGCGGCGAGCGGATTCCCGCGCGGCTTCAGCGCGCTGACCGTAACCGTGGCCGGTTCCACTGACAGGCCGGCGTCCGACTGCTGGTCGGCTCCACCCGTCACGGCGATCAGGTCGTGGTTGTAGTCCTCGGCGATGAGGTTGAAGCCGGCCGTCCGCCAGTCGCCGGGGCCCGCAGCGAGCGCGTACTCGAACGTGTGGCTCCAGTGCTGCCAAGCGAAACTGCTGCCATCGGGCGCGGTGCGGCGGTCCCCGTCGATCCAGATCCCGGACGGCCAGGCGCTGCACGAGCGCATAAGCGACATGTGCAGCGTCCCGTCCGGCGTGACCACGCAGCCGGGCGTGCCCCGGTTCAGCACCGCCACCGACCGGTCGGCCAGCGGCACCAGCCGGTTCCCGCCGCCGGCCCCGGAGCCCGCGTCGGCCCAGGATCCGGTGTCGGCGGAGTCGCCGGCGTCCACCTCGGCGTCGGCCAGGTCCCCGGCCAGGGCGGCGACCGCCGCGGCCAGATCGCCGGGCCCGGCGCTCGCCACGATCAGCACCGGCAGGTCGCCGGCCCCGCGCAGGTCGGCGTCCGGCCCGAACGCGTCCGCCCGCTCCCGCGAGGCCGGCACCCACAGCCGCGCCGCAGGTGAACCCGCGTCCAGCCGGGCCGCCAGCGCCTTGGCGTACCCGGGCCCGGCGGCGGCCAGCACCTCGGCGGTGAACGGGTTCACCTCCGGGCCGCCGACCGCGATCCTGACGTCGGGCAGGTTAGAGTCCGCGTCGATCGCGCCGTACCTGGACCCGTCGGCCTGGCTGCACGTCGCGGTCACGCCCGCCGCGGCCAGCGCGACGAGCAGTTCCCTGAGCGTGTCACGCAGGTCGTTCGGCAGCAAAGGACAGACGACCTCGGCCACTCCGATCGCCTGGGTCAGCCCGTTACGGCCGCCGGTGCGGACCCGCGCCGTGGAGCCCAGCCCGAACCACAGATGAGCGGGGTTGTCCAGCGTGTACCAGTGGTCCGCCGAGTCCACGTCCACGACTCCGAACGACCGGCCGACTACGGCCGTCGCCGTCTGGTACAGCGGCAGCCCGCCCGGCACGCCGGCCGGGAAACGGACCCGGAGCAGCCGGTCGTGCTCGCGGTAGGAGTCCACGTGAGTGCGGAACTCGACCCGCTCCCGCTCCGCGTAATCCCACAGCAGCGTCTCCTGGGTAACCTCCAGCCCGTCGAGGGTGAACGAGGCAAGCAGCCGGGATCCCGCCTCGCACCGTTCGGCCCGCACGCGGGCCGTCAGCGACGAGGACCCCGTGCCCGGCCCCTTGGGCGACAGGTGCCACGGCCCTTCGCCGTGCTTCGGGTGCTGCGCGTACTCGTCCTGGATCACCAACTCGTTGCCCGGCCCGGCGAGGACGCTGGTGCCGGTGCGCTTGTCAGTGATGCTGATCGTCCCGCCCCGTGCGGGATCCGCGGTGACCAGGTATATGGCGTTCTCGATCGCCGTCCCAGCCGCTTCCCGCCACTGCGAAGCCGAGGTCTGCGTCGCCTGCAGCCGGTAGGTCCGCAGCCCGAGCGCGGGCACGGCGAGGGCGGGGAACGTCAGGGTCACCTCGGCCAGCGACCCGTCCGGCCGCCGCCGGATCCCCTCGGCCACCGACGGCACCAGCGCCCCGGAATCGTCTCGCACCTCCAGCCAGCGGGTGCCATCCTCCGGCACCTGCGCGGTGACCCGCGCCATCCCGTCCCGCGGCCGCGCCAGGCCGTTGACGACTGACACCGTCCGGGGGGACGACCCCCCCGTACCCCCCTGGGCCAGGTGGGCGATGGCGTCGCGGCGGGCGGCCGAGCCGAGTTCCCAGGCCTCCCGCCAGCCGCCCAGCAGGTCCAGGTACACCTCGTCGGACTCGACCCCGGTGATGCCGTCGTGGTGGGCGCCGTAGGCCAGCAGGCGCCAGGCCTTGTCCAACCCCGCGTGCGGGTACGGCGCGCCGGCCAGCCAGGCCAGGGTGCCGAGCCGTTCCGCCTCGGTGACCGTGGTCTCGATGGCGCGCTGCGCCTGCTTGGTGTCGATGTAGGAGACATCCTTGCCCGTGTACACCGGGTTCATGTCCCTGGTCTGCGGGGTGATCCACGCGCCCGCATGGCCGCCGGAGGAGGCCTCGGCGCGGACGGCGTCGAAGAACTCGCGGGGCACGGCGGTGGTAAACCTGGGCCACACGTACCGCTGGTTCCAGTCCCGGTGGATGTCGGTCACCCAGCGGGCCGGGATGACGTGGTCCGCGCCGACCGGCAGCAGGACGTTCCGCGTGGTCGCGACCTGCGCCAAGCCGCGGAACTGCCCGTACGCCTCCAGTTCGGCGGCCTGCAGGTCCGGCAGGGTGTGCAGTCGCCAGCCCGCGCCGTAGTGGTGCGCCATGTAGGCGGTGAGCAGCCCGTGGCCATCTGGCGAGATCCACTCGAACTCGGTGCCGAACTGCATCCGCCGGTCGCCGCCCTCGGCACCGGACGGGCCCCACTGGTGGAACGGCCCGCGCGCCCACGCCGAGGAGGTCAGGCCCGCCGCCGCCATCAGGCCCGGATAGCCGGGATCGTGCCCGAACGCGTCCAGCATCCACGCGCTGCGCGGGTCGCCGCCGAACACGTCCCGCTGGAACCCGATGCCGTAGACGGCGTTGCGGATGATGGCTTCGGCGCTGATCAGGTTGGTGTTCGGCTCGTTGTAGCTGCCGCCGACGATCTCCACCCGGCCTTCGGCCATCAGCCGCCGCAGGTCCTGGCGGTCCTGCGGGAAGGCGTCGAAGTACGGCTTGAGGTAGTCGATCTCGGCCAGCACGAACTTGTAGTCGGCGTCCCTCCTGGCCTTGTCCAGGTGCGTGCTGACCAGCTCGAACGCGCTCCGGACGGCTGGCCGTTGGCCGTCCTCGTCCGGCAGGCTGAGCCGGGCCTCGGTGAACTGGCCCTGGGTGTTCCACCACACCGGGTCATAGTGGAAGTGGCTGACCATCCACATGGTCCAGCCCGGTTCGGCCACGGTGATGTCCGCCTCGGCCGCAGCGCGCCCGGCCTCGCTCTCCAAGGTCACCGTGACCCTGCGCGTGCTGCCCGGCTGGTAGGGCGCGGCGATCTCCACGGGGACCTCGAAGGCCTTCTCTTCCCCGGGGTTCAGGTCATTTATCCCGAACGGGCCCGGGTCCCGCACTCCGGCCCCCTGCACGCCCAGGCGGGCGGAAGCCGCCCCTGGCTCCTCGTTCACCAGCGTGACCCGGACGACCTGCAGCGGGCGCTGCGCGGTTCCCACGAACAAGTCTGTTGATTCGATGCTGGCGATCCGCATCTGCTTATCGTTACACGACCCCTGACGCGGGTCATCCAGGTCGCCGGTTATACCTGGCGCAGGCGGCGGGTGAACGCCCGCGTGGCGGCGGCGGGATCGTCGGCCTCGGTGATCGCGCGGACCACGACCACGCGGGTGGCCCCGGCGGCGAGTACCTGGTCCAGCCGGTCCAGGCTGATGCCGCCGATCGCGAACCAGGGCCGCGCCGGCTTGGTCTGCGCGACGTGGGCCAGCAGGCCGGGGCCGGTCGCCGGGCGTCCCGGCTTGGTCGGCGTGGCCCAGACCGGCCCGGCGCAGAAGTAGTCGACACCGGGTTCGACCGCCACCGCGTCGGCCTGGGCGGGGCTGTGGCTGCTGCGTCCGATAAGCGGGCCCGGGCCGAGGATACGCCGCGCGACCGGCACCGGCAGGTCATCCTGCCCCAGGTGCAGCAGGTCGGCCCCCGCGGCCAGCGCGACGTCCGCGCGGTCGTTCACCGCCAGCAGTCGGCCGTGCCGCCGGCAGGCGGCCGCGAACACCTCGAGCAGCGCGAGCTCCTCGCCCGCCTCCAGGCCCTTCTCCCGCAGCTGCACGATGTCCACCCCGGCGCCGAGGACGGCGTCGAGGAAGCGCGGCAGGTCGCCCCGGGGTCGCCGGGCGTCCGTGCACAGGTAGAGCCGCGCGTCCGCCAGCCGTGCCCGCAGATCAGTGGTCACCGTGACATCCAATCATTGCCTGGTCCCACGCCGGATCGCGGCGCACTCCTCGCCCGGTGCCTGCGGCGCTCGCCAGGTGCCTGCGGCGCTTGCCCGCTGCCTGCGGCGCCCCCGGCTGATATAGGGTGAATATTCGGAGACAATTCCGACCACGGGAGCCCGTAGGGGCTGAGAGGGAGGCCAGGCGCCTCCGACCGTCGCACCTGATCCGGGTAATGCCGGCGAAGGGAGTGCTCTTTGGCCGTTACCGCGGATGTCGTCGTCGCGGGCGGCGGCGTCATCGGGACCGCGATCGCCTGGCGGGCCGCCGCGACCGGGCTCGATACCGTCCTGGTGGACCCGGCCCACGGCGACGCCGCGTCGCTGGTGGCGGCCGGGATGCTCGCCCCGGTCTCGGAGGCCCTGTTCGGCGAGGGCGCGCTGCTCCGCATCAACCTGCTCGCCGTATCCAGATTCGGTTCCTTCGCAGCCGAGCTTGAAGAGGTGACCGGCCAGCGGGTCGGACTGCGCCGCGAGGGCACGCTGGCCATCGCCTATGACCCCGGCGACTACGCGGCGCTGATGCGGCTGACGGCGTTCCGCCGGTCCGCCGGGCTGGACGCGGAAGAACTCGACAGCCGGGCCTGCCGCAAGCTGGAGTCCTTCCTCACCCCCGACGTGCACGGCGGCGTGCTGTTCCCGGCCGACTGGTCGGTCGACAACCGGCGGTACATGGCCGCGCTGCGTGAGGCGGCGGCAATCGCCAAGGTGCGGATGGTGCGGGACCGCGTGACCGAGGTGCTGACCCGGGACGGGCGGGCCCGCGGCGTCCGGCTTGCGGACGGCGGCGAGGTCGATTCGGCTCAGGTCGTCGTGGCCGCCGGATGCTGGTCCAGCGCGGTCGCCGGGCTGCCCGAACAGGTGCGGGCCGCGGTCCGGCCGGTCAAGGGCCAGCTGCTGCGGCTCCGCCACCCGGACGCGATGCCGCCCGTCATCAGCCACACGATCCGGGCCACGGTGCGCGGCGCGGACGTCTACCTGGTGCCGCGGGCCGACGGCGAGGTGGTCGTGGGCGCGACCCAGGAAGAACGCGGCCCAGACCGGACGGTGACCGCGGGCGCCGTGCACGACCTGCTGCACGACGCCATGAGCGTGCTCCCGGTGACGAGCGAGCTGATCTTGGCCGAGACGTGCGCCGGGCTGCGGCCAGGCACGCCCGACAACGGCCCGATCGTGGGCGGGTTCGGCGTCGACGGCGTGCTGCTGGCCTCCGGCCACTATCGCAACGGCATCCTGATGTCGCCCGTGACGGCGGACGCCATCGTGGCCTGCCTCACCGGGCAGCCGCCCGCGACGGAATGGGAGCCGTTCACGCCCGAGCGTTTCCTGTCCCGGCCCCGGGAGGGAGCGCGGTGAGCCTGCAAGTGAAACTCAACGGCGAGCCGCGCGAACTGCCGGACGGCAGCACGATCGCGCAGGCGGTCGCCGGGCTGACCGCGGCCCCGGCCGGCGTCGCCGCCGCCCTTAACGGCGACGTGGTACCGCGCGGCTCCTGGGCCGCCACCCCGCTTCGCGACGGCGACCAGGTGGAAGTCGTCACGGCGGTTCAGGGAGGTTGACGTGACTGATACGGATCTGCTGAGCCAGGAGACGGCCGGTGCCGAGCCGTGGGTGCTGGCCGGCCGCGAGCTGAGCTCGCGGCTGATCCTGGGCACCGGGGGAGTGCAGAGCCTGGACGTGCTGCGGCGGGTGGTCGCCGCCTCCGCGACCGCGCTCACCACCGTGGCCATGCGGCGGGTCACCCCCGGCGGGGAGGGCTCGCTGCTCGGCCTGCTGCAGGAGGCTGGCGTGCGCATCCTGCCGAACACGGCCGGCTGCCATACCGCGAGCGAGGCCAGGCTCGTGGCCAGGCTCGGCCGGGAGGCGCTCGGGACGGACTGGGTCAAGCTCGAGGTGGTAGCCGACGACCACACGTTGCTGCCGGACCCGACCGAACTGCGCGACGCGGCCCGGATGCTGGTCGCCGACGGGTTCGTGGTGCTGCCCTACACCAACGACGACCCGGTCCTGGCCAGGCAGCTCGAGCGGGCCGGCTGCGCGGCCGTCATGCCGCTCGGCGCCCCGATCGGGTCTGGCCTGGGCGTGCGCAACCCGCACAACATCGCGATGATCGTCGAGCAGGCAGGCGTCCCTGTCGTCCTGGACGCCGGGATCGGGACGGCCAGCGACGCGGTCCTGGCGATGGAACTGGGCTGCGACGCGGTCCTCATCGCCTCGGCCATCACCCGCGCGGCCGAACCCGAGCGCATGGCCACGGCGATGCGGCTGGCCGTAGCGGCCGGGTACGCCGCCCGGACGGCTGGGCGCATCCCGCGCCGCTGGCACGCCCGCGCATCCAGTCCGGTGGACGGCCGGCCGGAGCTGCCGGCGTGAGCGTCCCACGGGTGCTCACGATCGCCTCGTCCGACTCCGGCGGCGGCGCCGGCATCCAGGCGGACCTGAAGGCCTTTGCCCGCTGCGGCGCGCACGGCATGTCGGCGATGGTCGCGCTCACCGCGCAGAACACGGTGGAAGTCCGCGCCATCCACGAGGTCCCGCCGGCGTTCGTCCGCGCGCAGATCGACGCGGTCCTCGACGACATCGGAGCCGACGCCGCCAAGACCGGCATGCTGTTCTCCGCGGCGCTGATCGAGGCCGTTGCCGGGGCGCTCGAGTCCCGGGATCTGCCGCTGGTGGTAGACCCGGTCATGGTGGCGAGTTCCGGGAGCAGGCTGCTGCTCCCGGACGCCATCGGGACCCTGGTGGCGCGGCTCTTCCCGCTGGCCACGGTGGTGACGCCCAACCTGCCGGAAGCCCAGGCGCTCACCGCTATGACGACCGAGGATCGCGGGGCGCTGGCCGAGCGTCTGGTCGCGATGGGGGCGCGAGCGGCCCTGGTCACCGGGGGCCACGGGGCCGAGCCGGTGGACCACCTGTTCGACGGATCGCAGCACATCGCCATCCCGGTCGCCCGGCACGGCGTGGCCGCGACGCACGGCGCCGGCTGCACCCACTCCGCGGCGCTCGCGGCCGGGCTGGCGGCCGGGCTGCCGCTGGCCGAAGCGGCCCGCCAGGCCGCGGTCGTGGCGGGCGAGGCGGTGGCGCATGGCCTGGCCGGGCTCGGCGCCGGCGAGGGCCCCGTCCACGCCCTGCACGATTACCGTCCTACGACACTGCCGTCCGATGAGAGGGAGCCCGCGCGTTGAGTGACAGCTTCAGCGGTGAGTTGTGGCAAGGGGTGGCGGGCGTCTATGACGCGATCCTGGCCCACCCGTTCCTGACCGGTCTGACCGACGGCAGCCTGCCGCACGACGCCTTCGCTTTCTACGTCGTACAGGACGCGATCTACCTGCACAGCTACGCTCAGGCCCTGGCGGCCGTGGCCAGCCGGGCCCCCGCGCCCGCGCAAACCGAGATGTTCGCGCGGCATGCTGCGGATGCGATCGCGGTCGAGAAGACCCTGCACGGGTCGCTGCTCGCCGACCTCGGCATCGACCCCGTCCGCGCCGAGCAGGCCGAGCCCGCCCCGGCGAACCTCGCCTACACCAGTTACCTGCTCGCCACCGTCAGCACCGGGTCCTACGCGGAAGGGGTCGGCGCGGTGCTGCCGTGCTACTGGATCTATGCCGAAGTCGGCCAGGAACTGCTGCGCCGCGGCTCACCGGACCTCCGCTACCAGCGGTGGATCGACATGTACGGGAGCGAGGAGTTCGGTGACGTCGCGCGGGAAGTAGTTAACGTCACCGACGAGCTGGGCCCCGGCCTCGGGGCGCACGAGCGCGACCGGGTGCACCGCCACTTCCGCACCACGAGCCGTTACGAGTGGATGTTCTGGGACATGGGCTACCGCCAGGAAGCCTGGCCCGTCTGATCGCGGGGCGGCTATTCCTCGGCCGGCGCGAACGGCTGCCGTGCGCCCGGGCCGGGGTCCGCGGGCACCTCAGCCGGGTCGGTTTCTGCACGGTTCTTGCGCTGGGACGTCCAGGAGTGCCTGCGGCTGCCATGGGAATGCTTGCCGGCGTTCCGGTCCTGGCCAAGGCGCTTATGCCGGCCTGAATAGAACAAGGTCCCCTCCATGTATGAGATGCAGGGGACCTTGCCTGGCTGCGCCGCACAGGCAGCCAGTTGCCGGGCTTTCCCGATGCCGCGAGCCGCCCGCCAGAGTCAGGAACCCGCGCGAGGCTCAGGTTTCCCTACTCCTCCCACGTCCCAGAGTCACCTCCGGGCAGTGCCCGTTTCTAACGGTGAAAGCATTCCTACTGCCTCGGCGCAGGACTGCGCAAGCCCTCCGCCGTATCATTTTCGGGGTTTTTCGCCTATCCACACGCTATCCACAGAATGTGACTGGTTACCCGCATTAAACGTCGGTTTTCCACCGCCTTATGCACAGCCCTTCCACAGGTCACCAGGCGTAGCGCGGAGAACAGCCGATCTGGGCCGAGCGACAGTAACTGAGATGATTTGCGATGAAAATTACCCGGCGCGGGATCGTCTCCGGCAGCCGTGTCACCATGAGGACATGAACTCTCTTGCGGGGAAAGTCGCCCTGGTGACAGGCGGCGGAACCGGGACCGGAGCGGCAATCGCGGAAACGTACGCTGCTGCCGGGGCCAGCGTCGCGGTGACGGCCGGCGGCCCGATCCGCTCGCCGAGGTGGCAGGTCGCATCTCCGCTGCGGGCGGCGGTGCCATGGCCGCCTGTGCCGATGTGACCCGGCCCGGCGCGATGAGTGACGCGGTAGATGCGGTACTGACCCGTTTCGGGCGCCTGGACATCGCGGTGGCCAACGCCGGCATCCAGCCATCGCCCGGCCCTGTGCTCGGCTGCTCGCCAGGCCGCTGGGGTGAGATGCTGGATATCAACCTGACCGGGGTCTGGAATACGGCCAGAGCGGCCGTCCCGGCCCTGACGGCGGGGGGAGGCGGGTCGATCATCGTCATCGGCTCCGGCCTGGCCCGGGTGAGCGCCACAGGCTCGGGTGCGTACGCCGTCGCCAAAGCGGGCGTGAGCGCCTTGACCCGCGTGCTGGCGGTCGAACTCCGAGCCGCCCGCATCGCGGTCAACGAGTTGATCCCTGGACCGACGCGGACGCCAGGGATGGGCGACGACATCGAGGCCAATCAGGAGACCGAACAGCGCTGGAGCAGCGCCGGGGAATGGCTGAAAGAGCCCGGCGAGGTCGCTCGCCTCGCGCTGTTCATCGCGAGTCTCCCGCCGCACGGAACCACCGGGCAGGTATTCAGCCTGGCCGGCCGTCTGCTGTGATCGGCACGCCTGAGCCATCGTGATCCGCTTGCGGCTAGACGTAATGCTTTCTACCTAGGTAGAGTGCAGGTATGGCCGGCCGTTCGGAGTTCTCCGCCCAGACTCTGTCTGTGCTGACGGCGCTCTGTGCCGAGCCGTCAGCCTGGCTGCATGGCTACGCCATCGCCCGGGATACCGGCCTGAAGTCGGGGACGCTTTACCCGATCTTGATCCGGCTGGCCGACCGTGGCCTGATGGAAGCACGCTGGGAGGACGAGCAGCCGGCCGGGCGCCCCCGGCGGCATCTGTACCGGCTGACGCCCGAAGGGCTGGCCAGCGCCACGGCGGCTCTGGCCTACACGCCCACGGCGGCGAAGGCTCAGGCTCGGGCCGGCCTGTCCCCGCGACGACGGCTTAGTACGCAGGCCTGATCATGAGCGAGCTGACCCGGGCGATGGTGGCGGTGCTGCGGCGCTCGGTGGCGCTGGTGCCGGCCGGCCGCCGTGAGTGGGCCGAAGCGGCCTGGGCGGAGGTGGCCGAGGTTCCGGCCGGGTGGCCGCGGCTGCGCTGGCTTGCGGGCGGGTTGCGGCTGACTGTGCAGGAGGCCGCGCGAGGCCGCAGGCTCTGGTACCCGCTGGCCTTCGCCGCCGCGGCCGCGGGTACGGGATGGAGCGCATGGTCCGGGCCGTCCGGTGACTCAGCCATCGAGATCAACAGGACCGACGTGATCGTGGTCGTGGTGATCCTGGCCGGGCTGCCCTGGATCGTCCGCCGGGTCCGCGGCCCGGTAGCAGACGCCCGGCTCGCGCGACTGGTGCGCACCGGCGGCTACATGGCGGTCCTCGCCCTGGTCCTGGCCAAGAGCGCGGTGGAACGGGTTGCCGACGCCCCGCCCAACAACCGGGGAGGACCGGCCGTAGCCTGGACGGGCGAGGCAGTCTTCCTGGCGGTGATGGCCAGCTATGCGGCCCTGATCCTGGTACTTACCGCGCGACGCTCACCGGTGCTCCCGGCCACCGTGGCCATCGGTACCGTGACCGGCATCGCCCTCGGCGTCCTGGTCTACATGCTTGGACCGCTTGGCTTCCCGCTTCGCTTCGCCGGCCCGTGGCCAGCCCGCCTGTACGACGCGGCCCTGGCCCTGGGGGTGCTGCTGGCGCTGTGCGTCCCCGTGACGGCGGGACGCGCGGCGGCCCGGCGGGCTGGCCGCTCACTGCCCGCTGGCGCCGCTGCCCGGCAGGGGGCTATGGCCGGATTGTGCTCCGGGACCGCCGCGGCCTTGGCCGTCGCCGTCCTGTCGACTGCCACTATCGCGATCCTGCCCTACGACACCGGGCTCCAGCACTGGGCCACCGGCCACATCGGCCAGTGGACACCCGTGGTGGGCCAGGTGACGTCCGTCCTCCACCCGCGCCTCGGCTACGTGGCGGGCAACAGCGCCTTCGCGGCGGGATATCTCATCGTGCTGCTGATCAGCCCGCTGGCAGGCGCTGCGTTCGGCGCCTGGGGCGCGCACGCGCGGCTGGGATCACGGGGGCCGCAGGTGACAAAGGCCCGGATGAAGCGCATGCTGATCCGCGGTAAGCCCGCAACCTAGGACCAGTAAGGGGGTGACGCTGTGACCGGTTTCCTCAGCGTCACCTTATTGATCTTCGCCGGGTGCACGGCGCTAGGGACAGTGCCAGCCGCGGTTCTCGCCGCCAGGGCGCGCCAACCCGCCCCGGCCGTGATGACGCTCCTCGTCGCCGTCTTCGTCATCTGCGTGCTTGTCGGCGCCGCGCTGCAGTTGCCCCATGGCTGACCCGATCTGTCCCATGGCTGACCCGGCGACTGCCGCCGAGATTCTCGGAAGAAGTGTTTCGAAAGACTTGTCAAAAGAACTCTTTCGAGAGTAGTCTTTCGAAACATGAGTTCCGAAGAACTGGTCCCAGGCGAGGCCGGGGACCCAGGAGAGACGGCCGGCGATCCGGGAGGCGGTCGCGGGCGGCTCAACCTGACCGACCCGAAGGCCATCCGGGCGCTGGCTCATCCGCTGCGCTGGGCGCTGCTCGAGGCCCTCGGCCAGGCCGGGACGCTCACCGCGACGCAGGCCAGCGACATGCTCGGCGAGTCGCCGGCGAACTGCGCCTTCCACCTGCGGACCCTGGCGAAGTACGGCTTCGTCGAGGAGGCGGGCGGCGGCCGCGGCCGGGAACGGCCCTGGCGCCAGACCTATGACGGAATGAACTGGCGGACCCGCCAGCCAGATCCGCAGGCCTCGCAGGCCGCCGAGGCCCTCGATCAGGTGTGGCTGGACCGGTTGCTGAGCCGGGCCCGCGGCAGCCTCACCGCGATGACCTCGTGGCCGGAGGACCTCGACGAAGGGTTGGGCGCGGCATCGAGCAGGCTGTACGTGACGCCCGCCGAAGCCAGGGAACTGCACGCGGAGATCATGAAGACCTTCGAGCGCATGGTCGGCACGCACCACCGTTTTGCCGAGCGCAGGGACCCGGCGCTCCGCCCGCCAGACTCGGTCGCAGTCGAGTTTGTCCTGCTCGGATACCCCATCCTGGACGCGCCGCCGCTGCCGGATCAAGACGTGGCCGACGAAGACCCAGACGCCGGACCGGCGGGCTGAACTCCGGCCCAGAGCCCGCCGGAAATGTCAGACCCCCTCGGCATAATGGCCGGGCTGGGTAACCAAAGCCCCCCGCCCGCAGCCGCCCGCAGCCACGAGCCCTAGCCCCGGCTGTCCATAAAACTTGAGATATATCTTGACAATCATCCAACTCAAGATACATCGTAATTACCGTCAACCCTTAGCACCGTCGAACGGCACGAGGAGAGATCATGCATCCGGAAATCGCCAAGACCCTGATCGCGCAGCGCCGCGATGAGCTCGTGCAGCAGACGGCATCCCGCCGGCAGACCGGCCGCCGCCGTTGGCCGCGGTGGCACGTCAGCTGGACCCGGACCGTGCTGGCCCCGGCGGGCGGGCCCGGTCCCGCGGACGGCAACCGCGCCGGCCGCGCCGGCCGGGCTGGCCGGCGCGGTTCGTCCCTGGTGATCATCATCTCGGCCCATCGTTCGGCCTGATATCACCGCGAGCGGATTACGCTGCCGTGCTGTCCCTAGCGAACCCGGGCACCGTGGCGACCCCGGCCGCCGCCGTGCCGGTGGCCGGCTGGTCAGCCTGCGGGAGGAACGCGAGCGCGCTGGACAGCGCCGACCAGCCGGACAGGGTCTGCAGGTACTGCGTGACCAGGAACTGGAACGAGATGTAAGTCCCGAACAGCGTCACGGCCCCGACATTCGCCCTCCGCAGCGCCGAGGCGGGCGAGCGTTGCCACGCCGAGGCGGTGCCGACGCACCGGGATGTCCTGGCTCGCCTGCTGCCTGCCTCGATGCTCAGCGCGGCCAGTAGCGCTGGGTAATACTCCCTGGGTAGGGTTAGTCCGTCTAAAACGGACACTGGCCAACATGGTCGTGTACGCGAGGTGGGGGAGCGGAGATGAGCGATGCCTGAACGACCGGCCACGCTGAGAGACGTTGCGGCGGCGGCCCGCGTCCACCCGGCCACCGCCTCCCGCGCGCTCAACCCGGAGACCCGCATCCTGGTCAGCGAGGAGACCGCGCGCCGGGTGACGGATGCCGCCGCCAAGCTGGGCTACCGGCCCAACCCGGTCGCCCGGAGCCTGCGGACCCGGCGCTCGCACACGGTCGGGGTGCTGATTCCCGACCTGAACAACCCGCTGTTCCCGCCGATCGTCCGGGGCCTGGAGGACAAGCTGGCCGAGGCGGGCTACGTGGCCCTGATCGGCAACACCGACGCCGACGCCAACCGCGAGCGCAATCTGTTCGAGCAGATGCGGGCCCGTCATGTCGACGGCTTCGTACTGGCCACCGCCACGCTGCACGACCGGCTGCTGGCCGAGGCGGCCGCGGCGGAAGTGCCCGTGGTGCTGATGAACCGGCTGGCGCAGGATTACAGCTTCCCCTCGGTCTCAGTCGATAACGACCAGGGCGCGCGGATGGCCGTCACTCATCTGGCCCGGCTCGGCCACACCCGCATCGCGCACATCGCGGGCCCGCAGGAGGCGTCCACCGGCGTGAGCCGCCTGCGCGGGTTCCGGGACGGCATGGCGACTCACGGTCTGGAGGTGGACGAGGGCCTGATCACCTACGCCAGCAGGTACACGGTTGAGGAAGGCGCCCGCTGCTGCCGGGAACTGCTGGCCCGCCAGCCGGCCTTCACCGCGGTGGCCGCTGCCAACGACATGCTCGCAGTCGGGTGCTACGCCGCGCTCGACGAATGCTCGCTGCAGTGCCCCGACGACATCTCGGTGATCGGCTTCAACGACATGCCGTTCATCGACCGGCTCCGGCCGCCGCTCACGTCGGTGCGCTTCCCGCACTACCAGCTGGGCACCGAGGCGGCGAAGCTGCTGCTCGAGCGGATCAGCGGGAGCGACGGACCGGTGAAGATCCTCTACCTGGCGCCGGAGCTCATCGTTCGGGGGTCCACGTCCGAACGTCTCGCGCCGGAGGCCGGGACCGGCCAGGAAGGCACCGGCGAGGCGGTCAGCCCGCCGGTCCCGCTGCGCCCCGCTCCGATGAGGCGCGGGCAGGCGAAGATGTAGCAATCGATTGCTAATGTGGGCACGACTCCTATGAGAGCCGTGATCACTCGCGCACAGGCTATCACCAGCGGTCCTCAGGCGACGGCTCTCGCCGGGACGGCATGGCGCCGCTACGGGTTGCAGCCTCGCCAGCAGCCACGGGACGAAGCGGGCCGGCCGGATTCGCTCAGCGGGCGACGGTGCGATGCCGTCTCATGGCAGCGATTTGGTCCGGCTTTGGTAACAGGTTGGACATGCGGCATTGACAAACGTGTGGCCGAAGGACCAATCTCAAGGGTGCAAACGATTGTGACCAGAGAAGGAGGGGATCTGGCGACATGGTCGGACATGATGACGCACTTCGGCTCGGCTGGCTAGGCACCGGCCGCATGGGCGTGGAGATGGGTCGCCGGCTTCTCTCGGCCGGCTGTGACCTTGCCGTCTTCAATCGCTCCATGGGGAAAGCCGAGCCGCTGATACAGCTGGGCGCCAAGCCCGCGGGTACCCCCGCGGAGCTGGCGACCAGGGACATCGTCTTCATTACCGTCGGCTCGTCGGATGACCTCATCTCCGCGGTGCTCGGTCCAGGCGGGCTCATGTCCGGCCCCGGCGCGGCGCCTGCCGTCCTCGTTGACTGCTCCACGGTATCGGCCGAGGCCTCAGCCCGGGTGCGGGCCGAGATCGCCGACCGGGGCACCGCCCTCCTCGCCGCACCGGTGATGGGCAACCCTAAGGTAGTACGGGCCGGAAAGATGACCGCGGCCGTCTCCGGCCCCCGGGACGCGTTCGTCCTGGCGGAGCCCTACCTGAACATGCTGGGCCGCGGCGTCACCTACGTTGGTGACGGCGAGGTGGCCAGGACGGTGAAGCTCTGCCACAATTTGTTCCTCGGCGTGGTGGCCCAGTCGCTCGCCGAGATAACCGTTCTTGCGGAAAAGAGCGGGATAAGCAGGCAAGCATTCCTCGACTGTCTCAACAAGAGTGTGATGGGTTCTCTGTTCACCGGCTACAAGACGCCGGCGTACGTGAACCTCGATTTCGAGCCCACGTTCACCGCAACGCTGCTGCGCAAGGACTTCGATCTTGGCCTGGCCGCCGCGCGGGAACACGAAGTGCCCATGCCGGTTGCTGCCGTGGTCCACCAGCTGATCCAGGGTTTGGTGGGACGCGGATACGGTGATTCCGACTTTGCCGCGCTGCTGCAGCAGCAGGCGGATTCCGCGGGCTTGCCGCTCGTCAGCGAGCACGCGGAGGTCTCCGACGGGCTCGATACCAGCGACACCTAATCCGTGATAAACCCAAACGAGGAGAAAGGAGGCACCGGGCGTGAGACCCCACCTCCCCTGGCTCTCCAAGAATTGCCTCGCCCTGAGCGCGGCAGCCGTCCTATCGACCGGCGTCGTGGCTGCCTGCACCAGCAGCAGTAGTAGCAGCACCGGCGCCACGGCCACCAGTTCCAGCAGTTCCAGCCCGAGTACCAAGGCGCCGATCACCGTCGGCGCGTCGCTCTCGCTGACCGGCGACTTCTCCGCCGACGGCCAGGCCTTCGAGCGCGGCTACAAGCTATCGGCCAGCGACGTGAACGCCCACGGCGGCCTGCTCGGCCGCCAGGTCACGCTCACGATCCTCAACGACAACAGCTCACCCACGCAGGCGCAGACGAACTACCAGACCCTGTTCGCCCAGGACAAGGTGGACCTCGCCTTCGGTCCGTTCTCCTCGCTGCTGACCACGCCGTCGGCATCGGTCGCGGCGAGGTACAGCTACGCCCTCATCGAGGGCGCGGGCGGAGCGCCGTCGGTCTTCGAGAGCCCGGCCA
>CAVYNE010000044.1:0-165746 GCA_963769715.1 uncultured Actinomycetes bacterium | reverse complement strand
GACACTGTGCCGGGAGACGGGTGCCCCAGGGGAGGCGGGTGATGGCTGCGGGCGGCGGTGATGACATGCTGCGGCTGGCCGCGGTCATCGACCATCAGCGGCGTGAGCTTGATCGTATCCGCGCCGCGGCGGCCGAACAGTCCGTGGTCGCGATGGCCAGGGGCGTGCTGATGGAACGGCTCGGGCTGACCTCGGCGGAGGCCGCGAGCCAGCTAGCCGGGCTAGCCACGGCGACCGAGGTATCCCTCGCCGAGATGGCGGCGACCGTCCTGTCGCCGGATGCCCCCCTTGAAGTTCATGCGGCGGGCCCCCGGGAAGACGGCCAGCCCGGATTCGGCTCGCCCTGGGCCGAGGCCGCGGCCGAACTGGCCGCCGACGGCGCCGAACTGGCCGCCACGGTGGCCGGGCAGGTGCCCCTGGGCGCGGCCGCGGTGGTGCTCTGGCTGATCGAGGCCGACGGCGCGCTCGCCCTGCTCGGTGCGGCTGGCCTGTCCAGCGGCCAGACCAGCCGCTGGCGGCACATCCCGCCGCAACTGGACTGCCCGCCGCAGCGGGTCGCCCGGGGCGCCGCTGACCTGTGGTGGAGCGCGGGCCGTCCGGAGACGGACAGCGCCCCGGTGACCGGCACGCCGGCCGGTGCCCGGGCTGTCCTGGCCCTCCGCGAGCGGAACGGCGAGCTGCTCGGCGTCATGGAGGCCAGCTGGCCTGAGCCGGTCCCGGCCCTCCCGACCGAGGTCCGCCAGCGTCTTTCCTCGCTGGCCGCAGGCTGCGCGCGGGTGATCGGCACCCGCCTGGCGCACGGGGATCTGGCCGCCGCGCACCCGAAGCCGGCCGTCTACACCCTGCTCGACGGCCTGGCCGACTCGGTGCTCGTGGCCCAGGCGATCAGGGACGAGGCGGGGCAGGTGACCGACTTCAGCATCGAGTACACCAACCCGGGCTTCCGCGACCCGGCTGGCCGCGCTGGGTCGGATCTGACCAGGCTGACCCTGCTCGAGGCCTTCCCGGCGAGCGTGTCTGGCCAGGGGTTGTTCGCCCGGGCCAGGCAGGTTCTGGCGGACGGTGTGGCCCAGCACGTGCCTGGGCCGCTGTGCCCGTCCCTGACCAGCGGGCTCCCGGTCAGCGACAGCGGAGCCGATGCCGGCCAGGCGGCGCTGGCCGACCTCCGCGTGGCCCGGTTCTTCGACGGGGTGATCTTCACCTGGCATCGCGAGGGCCTGGACGGCCGGCTGGCCGCGCTCGGAGATCATGCGCAGCGGCTCGGCCGTCTCGGCGGCTGGGAGGAGAACTTCGTCACCGGCACCGTGCGCTGGACCGATTCGGCCTTCGAGCTGTTCGGCCTGGCGCCGCACCCAGGGGCGGAGATACCGCTGGCGGACCTGTACAGCTACGTGATGGCGGCCGACAAGCCGGTGCTGAAGCGCTTCCGCCATAACCTGCTCGAGCAGCGGGAGACCCTGACGGCGACCTTCCGGGTGGTCCACCCTGAAGACCGGAGCATCAGGCAGATCCGTGTCTTCGCCGAGCCGGTGGCAGACGCGGCCGGCCGGGTGATCGCCCTGCGCGGGGCCTTTCAGGACGTCTCGGCCCACTACCACACGCAAGTCGCGCTGGCCGCCACGCGGGACCAGCTCGCCGACAGCGAGCAGCGTGTCGCCGAGGAGCACCTGCTCGCGCTGCGGTTGCAGCAGGCCATCATGCCGCCGGACGAAGAGCCGGTAGAGGCGGCCGGCATCGATATCGCCGTACGCTACCGGCCGGTCGGCGAGGGACACCTGGTCGGCGGCGACTGGTACGACACGCTGCTGTTGCCGAGCCAGGACGTGCTCCTGGTCGTCGGCGATGTCGCGGGGCATGGCATCGACGCGGTGACCGGAATGGTGGCGGCCCGCAACTCGCTCCGCGGCCTGGCCATCACGGGGGCGGGCCCGGCCGAGCTGATCCGCATGCTCAACGGGGTGATGTGCGATCTCACCTCGGGCGTGGTGGGGACCGTCGTGTGCGGGCTTTACCACCCCGATACGCACCTGCTGCGCTGGGCCCGCGCCGGGCACCTGCCGCCGGTCCTGGTCCGCGACGGAACCGCCGCCGATCTGCCGCTGCCCGGCGGAGTCCTGCTCGGCATGGACCCAGACGCCGCCTACGAGGAAGCCGCCCAGTTGCTGCGCCCCGGCGACACCTTGCTGCTGTTCACCGACGGGCTGATCGAGCGGCGCGGTGATTCGATCGTGGACGTGCTCAAGGAGTTCGTCGCGACGCTTGGCCCCGGGGAGATGACCGCCGCCGCGCAGGCCGACCAGATACTTGCGAACGCCGTCTCCGACACCGAAGACGACGCCTGCCTGGTGGCCGTCCGCATCCGCTGATCCCGCCCAGCACGGGCCCGGGCTCCGGGGAGAGGAATCGGGACGCCCGGGCCCGCACGCTTGCTTACGATAAAGCGGTCAAACGTCTTCGGCGGCCTCAGCCCCGGCCCCCCAGGGCGTCCCTGATCCGGTCGGCGGCACCGGCGATGGGCGCGGCCACCTTGAGCACCTCGGGCGTACACGGCATGTGCGGATGCGGCCGGGTCGGCGCGAGCCGCTTGGCCTGCTCGAGCTGGGCGCCCAGGTCACCGAGTTCCTGCTCGCTGAGGGCCAGCTGAACCCCCGGCCACACCTGGGACTCCTCGAAATCGATATGCGCCCGGCTGATGGCGATGACCTGACGCAGCACGGCCTCCCCCTGCTTTTCCAGCATGCCGAGCGCGCGCTTGACTTCCTGCTCCTGGCTGACCGCCTCGTCGGCGAGCCGGGGGCCGTTCTGCACCCGGCGGCGCACCAGCGGCCAGAAGTACTGTTCTTCGATGGCCTCGTGCCCGGACGCCGCCATGACGAGCTGCGCGACCAGCCCGGCATGGGCCGACCCTCCACTGGCCAGCACTGGGCCAGTCTCGAGCGCCGACAACAGCCGCCTGAGTTCGTCATGGTCGCACCGCAGCAGCTCGATAGCGCCTGTCATCGCAGTCATGTCCCCCTCGTCGCACGTCAGCCAGCTTCCCCCTGGTGGCGATCCGAAACGGCCCAGACAACCGAGAGCCCGGGAAGCTCGCGCTTCCCGGGCCTCAGCTAGGACGCCTGCGGGGGGGATACAGGCTCCTATTCCTATAGTTTTACGCCGCTTGGGCGGTGACGCGGTCGTAAACGGCTATGGTTTCTCCCGCCACTCTGTCCCACGAGTACCGGGACCGTACCCGGTCCACCGCCGCCACCCCATACGCCTCGATCAACATGGGGTGCGCGAGCAACTGCCGGATCCGCTGCGCCAGTAGGGCGGGTCGGCCCGGCGGGATGATGATGCCGGTCGTCCCGTCTACCACGGCGTCCACGTGCCCGCCGACCGGGGGAGCCAGGACCGGGGTGCCGCACGCCATGGCCTGCAGCGAGGTGCTGCCGGACGGCTCGTACCGGCAGGTGCTGACGACCAGGTCAGCGGAGCGCAGCAGGGCCGGCATGGCGTCGTGCTCCACCTTGCCGGTGAAGATCACGCGGTCCGTGACGCCCAGGGTGGCCGCGAACTTAGCCAGCTTGACGTAGGCGTCGTCACGGTCCAGCGACGCCTCGTCCGGGCCTCCGACGACCAGGAGCTCGGCACCGGGGACCCGGGTCAGCGCCCGCAGCAGCGTCTCAAGCGGCTGGCGCTGGGTCAGGTCCGCCGCCGTGAGCAGGCGCGGCCGGCCGTTCCGTTTGGCCACCGGGCCCTCGGGGCTGAACAGTCCGGTGTCGATACCCCAGGGCACGACCCGGATCGAGGACCGGTGCACGCCCAGGCTGGCCAGATCGGCCACCTCGGCGGAGTTGGTCGCGACCACCGCGGTGGCGCTGCGGCCGATGGCCGGCTCCAGCCTGATCCGCGCGGCGGACGCACCGTCCGCCTTCACTCCGTCGGCGCTGCGCTCGGTGACGCTGAGGGAGCGGAACTCCTGCACGACCGGGACGCGGAGGTCTCGCGCGGCGGCCAGCGCAGCCAGGCCGCTGGTCCAGCGCAGCGCGTGCACGACGTCCGGGCGCTCGCGCTCCCAGTGGCTGCGCAGCGGGCCGCTGAAGGCCGGCACCCGCTCGAGCAGGTCGGCGTCGCCCGGCTCGCCGCTGACGGCGGCTTCGGAGACCGGCCCGGCGTTGATGTGCTCGACCCGGACGCCGCCGTGAAGTTCGGCCTGCTCAGGCTGGTCGGGCTGGTTCTTCTGGGCGTATACGGTCACCTGGTGGCCCTGCCCGGCGAGCTTGCGGGTGAGCTCGCGGAGCCCGATGTCATCGCGGTCAGGGCCGGAGCCTGCGCGGGGGTGCAGCGGCGTTGCGTTCTGGGCTACTACGGCGATCTTCATCAGGGTCCTCTCGCTTCGAGCTACCTCACGGTGTTCGCTAGCGAGAGACGGAAAAGTGGTGCCCGGTCTGCGCGCTCCGCGAACAACCATGTCGCGTTGAGCGTGCCTGCGTCGTAGGCACCACTAGCAAGGAGAATATCCCATCACGGGAGCTCGTAAACCACCGAATCACGGGAGATCGTAAACCACCGAACGCCGGACCAGGCTCGCCGGCGTGTCGGCCGGACGAGGATTCCCCAGGTTTTCGCGGTTCAGCCTGCGGCGGCTTCCGCCACGCTGTCGAAGACGGGGATCAGCCGGTCGGCGGTGGTCAGCCGCAGGATCTTGGCCACCGCGGCCTGTGGGGACACCAGCGCGAGGACACCGCCCTGCCGGTCGAGCGAGCGGTTCACCCGCAGCAGTGCGTGCAGCGCGGAGGAGTCCATGAAGCGCAGGCCGGACAGGTCGATGATCAATGTGTGCGGCCGCTGGGACACCTCTTCATCGAGCAGTCGGCGCAGTTCGTCCGTGTTCGTCACGTCGGCCTCGCCGGCGATCTCCACCAGCGTGTAAGGTTCGCCGGCGGACTCCCGGGCCGTTACAGAGACCGTCAGCAGATCCACGCACTTGTTGTACCACAAGGCGGATCGCGGCGGGATTACACCTGGGCGGGCGGCAGGGTCATGTGCAGCCGGATCGTCGTTCCCATCTTGTCCGAGAGTATCTCGACCTGGTCGCAGACCTGGTTGACGATCCAGAGCCCGTGTCCGCCCGAGGCGTCCAGGGACGGCTGGCGGCGCCCCGCCAGCGGGTCGGTGATGATTCCCTCGTCGTGGACCTGACAGACGATTTCCTTCGCGTCATACCAGATCTTCAGGCTCCCCGGTGACTTGGCGTGCTTGACCGTGTTGGCCGCCACTTCGCTGACGGCCAGCGTGAGGTCGATGGCACGGGCTTCGGTCAGCCCAGCCTGGATCGCGTACCGGTGCACCACGGCCCGGATCGCGGCCAGGTCAGTGGTGTATGTATACGACACGAGTTCGTCCGATGGCGGCAGCGCACCGTCGCCGTCCGGCCGGGGAACCGGCTGACGGGTAAGCGCTTCTTGTGCGGTCTTGCCTTCCCGGGCCATCAGCAGACACGATACACCGGCCCGTGAAACAGGCGGACGTTGTGTCACGGTATGCCGAACTCGCCGGACATAGAACTCTTCGTTCATGTATATCCGCCGCACACGGGGTAGACGTAGAGACGTCCCGCGTCCGCAGCTCTTCAGAAGAGCAGGAGCTGCACGTCTTTCGGAGGTAAGAATGCGACTCGGAGGGGTCATCGTGCTGATATGGCTGGTCATCGGAGCAATTGCGGCTGGCCAGCGCGGATATTACGGCTCGTCGTCTGAGACCTGCGCCCACGCTGGCACGATCATCGCCACGATCGCGGCCGGACCGCTCAACTACGTGGGCGTGAACCCGAAAGTTTCGTGCCATTTGCCCTCCCCGAGCAGCTGAGTCCGAAAGCGGCTCAAGATTCAGGTTGAGATCTCAAATTGGAAGGTGAGCGCGCGCTGGTGGCACGAAAGTTCATTTCTACCGAACGGTCTAGAGTGCGAGTCATCCGCAGCCTACTTTGGCCATCCTGGCTGACCGGAATGTGGGCCGGGGGCCCCGGGTAAGGTGACATGTCACCCAGATGCTCCTGGCCATGTCGGCCCGGCTGCCCGCCGCGTCTCGGGCTAAACGCTGGTGGGAGCCCTCTCAGCGGGAGGCGTGCTGCCGAGCTGGACTTGGGTGCTCCTTGGCCCGAGCTGGTCGAGGGAATGTTCCCAGGTGCGGTCCGGCCAGTGGTAGCGAGCTATCCCCTCGGCGGGCCGGTACTCGGCGGTGTACAGGGTGCCGAAGCCCTGGTAAAAGCGGGTGGCATATAGCGGGGAGCGCAGGCATGCCGCCACGATGCCCGGGACGTCGGTACCGGCTGCGAGCAGTTCCTCCAAATGCTGCTGGCGCTCGACGGTCCGGATCGCTGCGGCGTACGGCGCCCATTCCACCTCGCCCTGATAGTTGGTGGCGACAGCCAGGCTGGTGACGCGAGCCGGGCGGTCAGGCGCCAGGTACGCCGTGGCCCGCTGGCCGGCCTGGTCCAGCGCGGTGACGTTGTAAGACATGTGGACCGGGATACGGCGCAGGACCTGCATGGCCTCCTCCGTGGTCCGGCATGTCTGGAGCACGTACCGGATTACCAGCGGGATGCCGAAGCCCTCGCCGACTTGCGGCCTGCCGCCGAAGGTAAGCGAGACGGCGAGGCCGGCGTCGTTGACTCCGTCGAGCAGCCCCCACAGGCAGTCGAGCATGCCGAGCACCCGTCGGCCGGTGTGCGCCGTCCTGGCCACTACCGCGTCGAACAGCCGGAAATCCCAGTCGTAGTTGCGGACCAGCGCGGGGCCTCCGGGCAGGACCGCCGCCTGCGAGCAGCCGGTCAGGAACGGCGGCGGGTTCCACAGTGCCAGCGCGGCGGCGGCCTCGGGGTCGTCGCCGAGGAGGGCGGTCAGCCGCTGCCAGGTCGGAACGAGTTCGGGCATGTGCTCCTCGAGCCGCGCCCGGGCCTGCACGGCCGTCGGACGGGTGTTCGCGCGGTCGAGCCACCACTGCCGGAAGGCCGGCCAGGTCGCCGCCAGGTGCTCACCGATCCGGTCACCGGGCTCGTCCTCCTCGAAGGCCCGCAAGGTGAGCGAAACCTCGCCCTGGGCCTGCGGGGTAGCCTGTTCCCACGGGGTCGCCGGCCACGGCGCCGAGGCCCAGTCCGTCGAGGCGACCCGCTGGAGCCAGGAGCGCCAGTCTGACCAGTCGACGTCCTCGACCCACCGCTGCCAGTCCTGCCAGCTCGAAGGCGGAGCCAACGGTTGCCCGTGGTCGCTACCTGCCATCACGCTCTGTCCTCACGCTGGCCCGCTCTCCTGCTGCCGACCCCCTGCTGATACCCGGTGCCGGACCTCTAAACATCGCCTGCAGGCGGGACGTGCTCAATTGCGATAGTGGTGCTGACAACATCCCAGGCGCCGAACGATATTCAGCGGTGCTACTCTCTGCACGCGAACGCCTATATCGTCAAGCCGTCCGACTTCGACGGCTTTGCCGACGTGATCAAGCAGATCGCCACGTGCTTCTTGGGTCTTATTGCGCTGTCCACTATTGATTTCTTGATCTGCGATTCGCAATCTGAGATATTTTTACGTGAGGGTACTTCGGCCTGGCGGTCTGCTGCCAGGGGATACGGCGGCGGCAGCGCGAGGGGGATAGCTCGTGACTTACGACGGAGACTGGCGGGAGACCTTCCGGCCGGACATCCCCAGCGCGGCGCGCATCTACGATTACCTGCTCGGCGGCAAGGACAATTACCCAGTGGACCGGGCCTTGGCCGAGTCCATGATCGCGCAGTTGCCGAACGTGCGGCTGGCGGTCCAGTGGAACCGGGCGTTCCTGCGCCGGGTTGTCCGCTACCTGGTCGGCGAGGCCGGGATCCGGCAGATCATCGACATCGGCGCCGGCCTGCCCACGGCAGGCAACACCCACGAGATCGCGCGGCAGGCCGACCCCGAGACCAGGGTGGTCTATGTCGACCACGATCCCGTGGTCCTGGCACACGCCAGGAACATGCTGCACGGGGTTCCTAACGCGGCGATCATCGAGCAGGACCTGCTCGCGCCGGATGAGATCCTGGCCGATCCGGCGCTGCGGAACCTGATCGACTTCAGCCAGCCGACGGCGATCCTGCTCCTGTCCATCCTGCATTTCGTCTCCGACGAGGATGACCCGGCCGGGCTCATCGCCCGGCTGCTTGACCCGTTCCCAGCAGGCAGCCACGTCGCACTATCGCACGGCACGCCGGACACCGTCCCTGAGGTCAACGACGTGGAGCGGGTCTTCGATGAGGCGACCGAGCAGGCGCATGTCCGCAGCCGGTCCGGCATCGCCAAGCTCGTCGCAGGGATGGAGATAATCGAGCCGGGCCTGGCGTGGCCGCCGGAATGGCGGCCGGACCCTGGCGAGCAGGTGCCCGCCAATGCCGCCGAGTCCTATTACTGCGTGGTGGTCGCCAAGAAGCCATGAGGGCGGGCCTCGTCCCCGGACATCACCAGGGCTTACGGCGTGACGCGACAGACCGCCCCGCCAGGCCAGGACAGGCGCTGATGGCTCCGCTAGACTGCGGCCCAGCTTTGTCAGGCGGTTAGAAAGCAGCCGTAGGGCGACATGCTACGAATCGGCCACGCCCCGAGTCGCGCAGGCGGTTCGGGGGATGATGGCCAGGGCTGACCTGCGGCTTGGCCGCCTGAACGATGGAAGGTGTCCTTGGCTCAACTGGACCGCTTGACCGAATCGGTGGTCGGCCGTAACGCGGCCCTGTTCGCGCTCATCGCCGTCGCCTATGCGATCGGCGCGGAACTGGCCTGGCACAACTTCAGTTCTGGCCTGGCCTTTGGTTTCCCGCCCGCGGGTATCACCGTGACGGCCCTGCTGCTGACGGACCGCAGGCGCTGGCCCGTGGTGGTCGCCGCGATCATGGTCAGTGAGGTTGGCGTCGACCTGCACCATCACCTGACGCTCCTCGCGGCTGTGGGGGCGGCGCTGGCCAACGCGGTGGAGCCGCTTGTGGGCGCCTCGTGCGTGCGCAGGTTTAGCCGCCGTCAGCAGCCGGATCTTGGTACCCGGCAGGGGCTGGCCTGGTTCATCGCAGGAGCCGCGGTGCTGGGTCCGATCGCAGGCGCGCTGGTCGGGGCCACGGTCGACTGGCTGAATGTGGGCGGCTGGTGGCCGGGACTTGCGCTGCAGTGGTGGGCCGGGGACGGGATCGCGGTGCTGGTGGTTGGCGGTCCGCTGCTGTTGTGGTCGCAGCGGCGAGCGCTGGTGTCCTCGCGCTGGGCCGAACTGGCGCTCGTGGTCCTGCTCACGGCGGGGGCGTCGGTCCTGGCGCTCCGTTTCAGCGAGCCGCCTTTCGTCCTGATCCTGCCGATCCTGGCGTGGGCCGCGTTCCGGCTCGGCGACCTCGGCGTCGTCCTGGCCGGGACGGCGATCGCCGCGGTCGCCAACTACATGACGGCCGCTGGATACGGTGAGTTCGCCCGCCTCGGGTTGTCGTCCGCGGCATCCGTGGCGGTGACCCAGGCCTATATCGCCATCGTCGTCATTCTCGGCTGGGTCCTGGCCCAGGAAGTGACGGGCCGGATTTCGGCCGTGCAGGACCGCGACCAGGCGCGGGTGCACCAGGCGATGGCGGATGCCCGGCGGGTGGCGGCCGAGCTGGGCGCTGCGCTCGCTGACGCTGCCACGGTTGGCTCTGTGGGTGAGCAGGTATCCGCCGCGGTACGCGAGCGGCTCGGCGCCGCGCACGTGGTGATCAACGTCCTGTCCCGCGACAGGCGGCGCTTTGCCCAGCTCGCGGGGAGCGGGGCCGCGGCGCAGGTAGCCGCCATGGCCGTGGAGTGGACGGTCGATTCTGACGCACCGGGACCGCGCGCCGTCCGGGACCGCGCCGCGGTTTACCTACCCGACCGGACGGCGCCCGGCTCGGGCTTCGCGGACGTGCAGCAGGTCGGCGATGCGCTGGGCCTCGCGGCGTCGGCCGCGTGGCCCCTGCTGACCGAGGTCGGCGCGCTGGGCTACCTCGGCGTGTGGTGGGCCGAGCCCCATGAGACGACCGCGGTGGAACGCGAATACCTGCAGAGCATGGCGGAGACGGCGAGCCGGGCCCTGGAGCGGGCCCGGCTTCGCGAGGCGGAGCGCCGCGAGCGGGCGCGGGTCGAGACGCTGTCCGAGTTGACCGGATTGCTCGCCGCGGCGCTGACCCCCGAGGCGATCGGCGACGTGGTGGTCGGCCGCGTCCGTGCGGACCTCGGCGGGGCTGACGCCCTGTCACTCGGCGTCATCAGCTCCGATCGCCAGCGGCTCGAATGGGTCACTGCCTCCGGCTATCCGGACGAGATCCGCGAATGGCTGTCCCGCCTGCCGCTGAGCGTTCCGACGGCGGCGACCGACGCCGCCCGCACCGGGCGGCCCGTGGTCATCAGGACACCAGGCGAGTATGAGAAGCGGTATCCAGGTCCGAACACGGCGGCCATCATCGCGCAGGCCTCAAGCTGGCTCGCCTGGCCGCTGCGGATAGGGACGGCGCCGACCGTCGGCGCGATCAGCGTGGCGTGGAAAAGCCCTCAGGCGTTCGAGCCGGGACAGCTCGCCTTCATCGCCGCCGTCGCTGACCTCTTGGCGCAGGCCCTCGTCCGCGCCCGCGTCTACGCCGACGACCACGCGATTGCCGCCGTCCTGCAGCGCGCGGTCATGCCGAAAATGGCAGCGGCCATCCCCGGCCTGGATATCGGCACGTCTTACCGGCAGGCCGGGCCAGCTAAGGTAATCGGCGGAGACTGGTATGACGTGCTGGCCCTCCCGGCCGGACGGGCGTACCTGGCGGTCGGTGATGTGGTGGGCCACGGCATCGCCGCCGCGGAGGACATGACCCAGCTGCGCAACGCCGGACGTGCCCTCGCCATCGAGGGCCATCAACCCGCCAGCCTCCTCCTCGAACTCGGGCGCATCACCACCTGGGCGACGATCGGCAAGTTCGCCACGATGGCGACCGCGCTCGTCGAGCCCGACGGTTCCCTCCTCACCTACGCCACCGCGGGCCACCTGCCGATCCTTGTCCGCCGCGCAGGCACCGGGACCGTGGAAATCCTTCCCGCCGCCGCGGGCCCCGCTTTCTGCGCCATCAAAGACGCGGCCTATACGCAGAGCCAGACTGATTTCGGCATCGGCGACATCTTGCTGATGTACACCGACGGGCTGGTCGAGCGGCGCGACGAGGACATCGACGACGGCATTACCCGCGTCACCGAGCACCTGGAGGCATGGGGCTCCGGCGCGCCTCTCGACGATCTGTGTGACCACCTGGTCAGCTCCCTCGCCGTAGAGCCGCAGCTCGACGACGTCTGCGTGCTCGCGGTAAGCCGGCCGCCACCATCGGCCGCCACGCGATAGGCACCCTGAGACGGAGACCAACCTCGTCCTCGGCCTGGCGGCCATCGGCGGAGTGCTCGCCCTGATAATCCGCTAGGATCAGTCCTCCGCCGAGGCTAGTCTTCCGTGATCGCCCTGCTCACCTCGTCCGGACCGCTGTACTCGCGCTCAGGCATGCCTCTCAGGGCGCTCAGTGCCTCGTCGTTGGCCTGGTTGCCCCGGGCGTGATCCACGAGCTGCTGCTTGGTGGCGGGGTAGTGGATGCCACCGAGAAACTTCTGCACCCTGATGAAATCGGCCAGCGCCATCGCGAGCTCCTTTTCCCGATCCGGGCTCCTTTCAGACCCCGGATATCTGTGAGACGTCGGAGACCAGCGCGTTCCCGCCTGCCGGAGGCTCAAACAATGGCCTCGCCGCCAGGAGTCGTCCTAGGAGACCGCCCCCGGACGCGCCGGCCCGGAACGCGTCCACCACGTAGTCGTCGAGGTCGTGCCCTCGCCAAGGTGTAGCCCCGCCGCTGGCGGGTAGCCGGACGAGGCGATGAGCAGCGACAATCAGTAGCAAAGCGAAGGGCACTCATATGAGGATGCTCACATGACGCAGAACGAGATGCCTGGCAGCGCGGCCTGGACCTGCCGCTGCTCGAGCTGATCGCGGACCGCCTCGGCGAAGGCGCCGGCGAGCACGGCGGCAAAGACGTCAGCGCCACCTACCTGACCGGCGCGCCGGAGCAGGCCGCGTGAGTGGGGTACGTCCCATAACGGGCTTTTTTGACCGAACGGCCGTACTGCATGCCCCGGCCATCCCGATACCTTCCGCCGGACGGTGGAGGAGGAACGAACGAAGAAGGAGACACGATGCCGAAGACCAGCCGGAGCGGCCAGTCGCGCACCGGCGAGCTGCCTGGCACGCTGCGGCGCTCGTCGAAGGAAGCGCAGGAGACGTTCACCAAGGCGCACGACAGTGCGGTGCAGACCTACGGGGAGGGGGACCAGGCGGACCGGGCCGCGTACTCGGCGCTGAAGCACGGGTTCGAGAAGCGGGGCGACCACTGGATCGCCAAGGGCGATCCGGAGGACTAGCGTGGCCCGCGCCTACTGGACGCGGGCAATGTGGTTGAGGTTTCGCGCTTTCCTGGTTGAGATGGTGGCATGAAGATTCGCGAGCTCAGCACCAGCGAGGAACGTTCCAAGATCAGCTTGCCTATCCAGGCGTATGCCTTCCAGCCGTCGCCGGCGGACGAGCGGCTCATGAGCATACTTCACAGGAACCAGGACTTCTACGAAGGCAACGTCACGCTTGTCGCTGAGGAGGATGGCGTGGCCCTGGCCGATGCCTCGGCGATACCGATGCGGCAGAACATCGGGGGTGTCGTCTATCCGATGGCTGGCGTTGCCGGGGTGGCGACGCTGCCGCTGGCCAGGCGCCGCGGGTACGCTCGTGTGCTGGTCACTGAGCTGCTTGGCCAGATGCGCGAGGCCGGGCACGCGGTGAGTGCCCTGTATCCGTTTCGTCCGTCGTTCTACCAGCGTTTCGGCTATGTCGGCCTGCCGAGAACGCGGACAGTAAGGTTTCAGCCGGCCGCTCTAGCGGATCTGCTCCGCGCCGAACTGCCCGGTGAGATCACCTGGGGGCCGGCAGCGGACGGCTACGAGGCTTACATTGACTTCACCCAGAGGCTGCTGGCAGAGCAGCACGGCTTCTCGGTGCTGCCTGAGTACCGGACCATTGAGCTACACAACGCCGAGGACCGCTGGCTGGTGATGGCATGGGACGGCGGTGTGCCGGTCGGGGCGGCAACTTACCAGATCACCGGGTACGCCGGCGTTCTGGTAGCCGATGACATGCTGACTGCCGGCCCGCTTGGCAGGGCGCTGCTTCTGCAGTTTTTCGCCCGCCACGTCGATCAGGTCTCCGAGGTCGAGGTACAGGTCGGCGCGGGGGAGCTACCCGAACTGTGGGCAACTGACCTGGCCGTCGTGACGCAGGCGACCACATCGTTCCCGGACTCGCCAGCGCCAATGGCCCGCGTGCTTGCCCTGGGCTCACTCGCCGGCATGCCGGCGGGGGAGGAACACATTACCGTCGAGGTGGTCACGGACCCCTTCATCGCGGGCCGGTACCTCCTAGATGGCAGGACCGGATCGCTCGAGATCGCGACCCGCCCCGCGCTCTCACCGGAGGCGACGCTGACTGTGGCGGGGCTGTCTGCCCTGGTCTATGGCGTTCTCGATCCAGCCGAGCTGGTAATTCGCGGGCTCGGCCAAGTGCCAGCTGATGCAGCGGCTCGGTTGCGTCGGCTGTTTCCCGCTCGCGTTCCGTATCTATACGCGAGGTTCTAAAGACCCCGGGCTATGCGATGTGCTGCGGCTTTGTGGTCACGCCGCGCCGCAGACCTTCGATTGCTTGCTTAGTCGCAGCTGTATCTGGATCATCCTTGCCCAGGATTACCTGGCGGGCATCGAGAACCTCCTGGTATAGCTTAAGGGCGGCATCGTGGCGTCCCTGTGAGGCAATCGTCCATCCGAGTTCTTGCGTGGCCGTGAGAATGTCAGGGTGACTGGCGCGGAGTATGAGGCGGCGGGCATCGACGACCTCGCAGTATGCCGCCTCGGCTTCAGCCCAGCGCCCCTGGCTGGCGATGGCCCAGGCCAGCTCATGGCGCGTCCACACGGTTCGCGGGTGCTCGTCGCCAAGAACCCGCCGCCGCCCGGCGAGTACGTCGATCAGGAGCAGCTCAGCTTCGGCGCCCCGGCCCTGGTTGGCGATGGCCCAGGCGAGTTCATGGCGTGTCATGAGAGTATCGGCGTGCTCATAGCCCAGGGTACGGTGGCGGGCATCGAGGACCTCACGGTAGGCCGTCTCGGCTTCGCGCCAAAGCCCTTCGCATGCCGCCAGCCAGGCCAGCTCATGACGCGTCCATAGGCTTTCAGGATCGTCCGGACCGAGCATCCGCTCACGGGCCGCCAGGACGTTGCGGTAGATCGCTTCGGCTTCCCGGGGCTGCCGCAGGATCACCAGGAACCAGGCCAGATTGTGCTGCGTACGGAGGCTGTCCAAGTCGTCACCGGGGAGCAGGCTCAGCCTCGCCAGGGCGATCCGGGCCAGGCGTCTGGCCTCGGTGATTGCACCACACGAATGATGCGCCTGCGCAGCCAGCGTTGCTGCCCCTATCAGATCGCGAAGGTGCGCGCCGTCCAGCTGGCTGGCCACGGTCTGGAACAATGGTCCGCCCCGGCGAGTCTAGAGGCCCTCATGTCTGCGAACTGGTGCCCAGTTTACCAGACGCCAGTGCTTTATAGTAGATTTCCTCGTACATTTTCGGCGGCATATCGCCGCTGTAAGAATGGATACGCACCTCGTTATACCACCGCACCCAGTCTGCCGTGGCGACCATCACATCATCAGCCCCCTGCCAATCGCCACGGAGATCGATAAGCTCTCTCTTGTACAAGCTGTTCAGCGATTCCGCCGCAGCATTATCATAGGAGTCACCTTTCCTCCCGACCGAACGCACCGCACCGGCGTCCTCTAGCCGCTTGGTGTAACGGATCGACGTGTACTGCACGCCGCGATCGGAATGGTGGACCAGCCCGTCAATGCTCTCGTGCCGCCGCGTCCAGATCGCCATTTCCAGCGCATCGAGGGCAAGATCTGCCTGCAAGTGATCAGTGACCTGCCAGCCCAGAATGCGGCGGGCGAACAGGTCCATCACGAACGCGGTATACACGAAATCCGCGGCGACGACGGGCACGTACGTGATGTCCGCCACCCAGCGGCGATTCGGCGCGGTTCCGTAGAAGCCGCGTTCCAGCAGGTCCTGCGGCATGCCCGCGGGATCGCCGGGCACCGTGGTGCGGGGCCGCTTGCGGCGCCCCCTGGCGCCGTGTATCCCCAGGTCCCGCATCAGCCGCTCGACCGTGCACCGCGCCACCACGATGCCCTGCCGGTTCAGCTCCAGCCATGTCTTCCGCGCGCCGTAAACCTCCCTGCCCTCCTCGCCTTTCCACACTTGCATGATCTTCTCTTTCAGCATGGCATCACGGGTATCCCGCGCCGCCGGCTCAGCCGCGCGTTTCTTCGCGTAGTAATACGACGGCACGGGAAAGCCCAGGACCGCACAGACCGGCTCGATGCCGAACCGGTCCCGGTGCGAGTCAATGAACTCGACTAGCGCGGCAGCCTCGGGTCGAGTTCCCTCGCGAAATAAGCACTGGCGGCCTTCAGGATCTCATTCGCGCGGCGGAGCTCACGCACTTCCCGTTCCAGCTCGGAGATGCGCTGCTTATCCCCGGTGGTGGTGCCCGGCCGCTCGCCGCGGTCAATTTCCGTCTGCTTCATCCAGGACCGCAGCGCCTCCGGGTGAACACCCAGCTGCCTGCCCACCCGGGCCAGCTCCCCATGCCCCTTCCCCTCCCGCTCCCGGACCTCAAGCACCATCCTCACCGCGCGTTCACGCAGCTCCTCCGGATACTTCCGCTGTGCCACCATGACCCCGCATCCTCCCAGGTTTCACAGCGGTGTCAGCATGAGCTCGATCTCGTAGTCGTGGAACGACGTCACAGACGCCGGATCCGAGCTCAGGTACGAACCAGCCGTCCTGAGCGCCAGCGGCAAGCCGCCGAGCCGCTGGGCGAGCGCCCGCGCCTGGGAAGCGTCTCCGGCGTGAGGCGCCCTATCGAGAAGCACCTGTGTCGCGTCGCCATCCTCGAGCGGATTGACCGGCAGGATCCGGGCGTGCCTGCCCCAGCACGACGGGTCGCCATTGCGGCTGGTCACGACGACCAGGCCACGCTTGGTGGGGCGCACCCATCCCGTGCCGTCCGCGGGCGTTCCTGCGCCAGCGCTAGAGGAATCGGCGCTCATCACGACCGGCGCCAGCCGGGCAAGTACGGCCGGGTCATCCGCGTTGTCGAGGATCAGCAGCCACCTGCGCCGGGCGCCTTGCAGCAGTCTCCAGAGCCGGTCGGGTGCGTCCGTCTTCCCGGTGCCGACCGCCTCGACATCTGCCTTAGCGGCTCCCAGCTCTTGCGCCACGGTCGCCAGGGCACCGGTCAAGCTCGACAGGTCGGAGGCGGGCGCGAACCAGACGTCGGCACGCCGCCAGCGGGTCCGCGTGCGCCCGACATGTTCGGCGAAGACCGACGCGATGGTCGACTTCCCGACCCGACCGATGCCGGCCAGAACGACGAAACCACCGGGCGGCCTGTGCAGCCATCGCCGCAACTGCGCGAGCTCGAAATCCCTGTCACGCACGACGGACGGGAGCAGTCCTGTCGGCACGGCTACCGGCAGGGCGGTCACCTGCGCCGCCTCTGGATTCCCCACCTGCACGCGCAGGCGCGGCAGCAAGAAGACGGCGGCAGACCAGGCGAATCCGCATATGGCCACGGCCGCCCCATCGATCTCCGCGGCTAGGGCCGGATTCCGCGAGAACGCCAGTTCTATCAGTGCGACGGCAGCCAGCGCGGCCACAGCGGCCAGTACGGTCAGCGGCAGCGCCCGCAATCGCCCCCTCTGGGACACAGCGCCCAAGTGTGCCAGCAATCAGGACGCATCGGCGGGGAAGCGATCAGGTCAGCCCGAAGTGTTATGCGGCGAAACCGGAGGAATGCCGCAGGCCGGCGTCCAAAGGACTCGATGATCTCCAGCCCTGCCCGCCCGTTTCCGGATCAGCCTCGTGCTTGGAATGGTTCGATGAGCTGCTCGCCGACGAGCAGGAGGATCGGCCCCGCCGAGTCGTTCTGCTCGACCGGGACCGGCCGGCCCGCTAGGCCGGTACGCCCCACGGCATCGCTGCGGGAAGGGAACCTCGCATAGCCGGCCAGGATGTCCCAGATCGTCAGCACGACGCCCAGGTTGACGCGCTGGGTGTCCGGCGCGTGGTGAAGCCGGTGGTATGCCGGGCTCACGAGCACCCGGCCGGCCGGGCCGAAGGTCCAGCGGAGATTGGCGTGCTGGAGAGTGCCGATGCATACGTAGATCGTGATGAGCACCGGGGCGATCGGACGCGTCGGCATCAGGGCCACGACCGGGACTGTCGCCAGGAGAAACCCAGTCGTGTGCATGAGAGGGTGCGCACGGAATGACGTCAGGACGCTCAGCTCCTCTTGGCTGTGATGAAGGGCGTGAAAGCGCCACAGGGAACCAAGCCGGTGATCGGCGTAGTGGGCCAGCCAGTTGGCTCCGTCCATGGCCACAACCGTCAGGGGCATGACCAGCCAGCCGGGCCAGTGTTCCGCCGGCCGCAGCTCGATCCAGCCCGCATGACTGCCGATCAACGCCGCCGCCCCGACGCTGAGCAAGGTCATCAGCGGGATCACCACGACGGCGTGCAAGGCCAGGAAGCAGGCATCCTGAACGTGGCCGCGGGCCAGGATCGGACCACGCTCCGCTGGCCATATCCGCTCGCAGATCCCGGTCGCGACAACGAGCGCCACCAGCAGCGGGGCGGCGAGCTCGGCCCGGCCCGCTGACAGCACAGTTTCCAGGCCGCCTTGCCTGAGCAGCCCGGCAACAGCGACCCAAAGGACGCAGACCGTTATCCCGGCCAGGACAAACGAGGACAGGCACAGGCGTCGCCACCACGCGAGCCGGACTCCGGCCGGCCCGGGTACAGCGGCCCGGTCCCGGGGCGCAGCGAACAGCGGCAAACGATCTCTGGTCGCTTTTTCTCGTACCGGGATCTGCGAAGCGGACACCAGAGCTCCTCGACTCGCACCATGCCACGACTCTCGACGCGTCTTGGGTTGAAGATTACAACCGACGGAATATCCTTTGCGTCCTGCTCCGGCTGCGAGTGATCACGCAGATCCCGCGAGACTAAGGCCGACTTGCTGATGGAACCACTCGACCAACGCGGTCACGGATTTCCGCCCTGCGCCGCGGACTGACCGGGGGCCTGCCAGATGGGACCTACCGTGACGACGTCCCCTGCACCGGTCTCCATGCTCGAGCGTGAGCCGGCGGCAGCGCGGGCGCGCAGCTTGGCCGCCGCGCGCCGGCGGGCCACCGCTCTCCTGGCGGGGGTAACGGTTCTGTTCCTGGCCGTGACCGCGGTCGGCGTCCATGGGACCCTCCTCGGCTACGTGCAGGCCGGCGCCGAAGCGGCCATGGTCGGAGGCGTGGCCGACTGGTTCGCGGTGACGGCCCTCTTCCGCCGTCCCCTGGGCCTGCCGATACCGCACACCGCGCTGATCGTCGAGCGCAAGGACCAGTTCGCCGCCACTCTCGGCCAGTTCGTACAGGAGAACTTCCTCAACGCCGACGTTCTGGCTGAGCGGATCCGCTCCGCTCGCCTCGTTACCCGCCTGGCCGCCTGGCTGGCCGACGAGGACAACGCCGCCCGTCTCGCCGGTCGCGCCGCGGATCTGGCGGTCAAGCTGGCCGAGGCTCTCCGCGATGAGGATGTCCAGCGCGTACTCACCGCCGAACTGACCCGGGCGGTAGACGCCGTCGAGGTGGCGCCGCTGGCCGGGCGGGCCCTGCGGGTCGTCATTGCGGGCGGCCACCACGCCGAACTGTTCAACGCCATCCTGTCCGCCGCCGACCGCTATCTCGCCGACCATTACGCGGAGCTTCGTGAGCTGTTCGAGGCCGAGTCACCGCGCTGGGTGCCCGACACGGTTTACCGGCGGGTCTTCGACCGCCTGCACACCCGCCTGCGCCAGCGGCTGGTGGCGATGGCCGCCGATCCCGACGACGAGACCCGGCATCAGTTCGAGAAGTGGATCGCCGGGCTCCCCGACCGCCTCGAGACCTCCCCCAAGCTGCGCGAGCGCGGGGAGCGCTTCAAGCGCGATGTTCTGGGCAGCGCCGGGCTGCGGGACTGGTCCTCGTCGCTGTGGCAGAAGGCCAAGGACGCACTGCGGACCCAGGCGGCCGACCCGGAGTCTGAACTGCGCCGTCGGCTAGCCGATGCGCTAATGGCGGCCGGCCGGCGCCTGGGATCAGACCGGCGTCTCCAGGAGAGCCTCGAGCGTGCGGTCGAGTCAGGAGCCAGGGCCCTCGCCGATCAGTTCCACGACGAGCTCGCCGGGCTGGTCACCGGGACTATCGAGCGGTGGGACGCCGCCGAGACGTCGAGCCAGCTGGAACTGCTCCTGGGGCGCGATCTGCAGTTCATCCGCATCAACGGCACGGTGGTCGGGGCGGGCGTAGGGCTGGTCTTGCACGCCATCGTCCTGGCTCTGGCCTTACTTACGCCCATCTTGATGCCTGGCAGGCGCTGGGAGCCTAATGGGGCATTTCTGCGACACCCTGCGCCACAGCGCATGGCGCGCACAGGGACACGTCCGCCTCACCTAGCCGCCGGGTCATGACGGCGTTGCCGTCGCACACGCCACTGTCATCGGGGTGTGCCGTGCCGCACGGGCAATGACAGCTACGCCAGTCCCCGGCCAGCGCAGCGCGCCCGGCCTCCATCGCGGCACGGACGGCCGGATCGAGCTTGCCCCGCGCCTCGGTGGTCGCTGCCGCCACCTGCTGCCGCCACTCGCCCAGCGCGGCCGCAGCGGCCTGCCAGGCAGCGGCGAACTGCCGTCCCGGATTGTCTGCGTTACCGCTCATGACCGTATTTTCTCACCTCGTGGCGTCTGTGACCAGCGCGGCGGGCGGCTTCCTTGTTTCATCGACGGCGTGGGCGCAGGCTGCCAGCGGCCGGCATGCGCCGGAGCCGGCCGCCGAGCCCGTGCCGCTCACCTGACCGCGCCTATTTCTACGGCCCGCTTTCTACGGTCCGCGCGAAAGCCGCACCAGATTCCGCGATTGTTAATTTCTAGTGCCGTGACCGGCAACGTTTGCCCCATTCGCGGGGCCCGACCGGCTAGGACGGACCGCCGTTTACCCGGCGGTCTTGCCAGGCCGCTGTGCAGAGCACCCCCCGAGCAGGAGCTGGCAATCCCGCTCGGTCGCCTGAGGGCACATGTGACGTTTGGCCCTTGCGATGCCCCGCACAAGTGCCCACGTTTGTCTCATGACATTCGGACGCAAGACCGCTTGTGCGGCGAGCATGGCAGCAATCGTCTATGGAGCCTGGGTGCGCCCTCGGCTCTGGCGCTGGGGCGCAACCGATGACGAAGTCGCTGGGCCGTATCCCGGCGCCGACCTGGTCCCCGGGGGCGAGAGGGGGGCGACGATGGCCGTCACGATCGAGGCGCCATCGGATCAGGTCTGGCCGTGGCTTGTCCAGATGGGCGGTGATCGCGGCGGTTGGTACTCCTGGGACCGACTCGACAACGGCGGTCGGCCCAGTGCCCAGGAAGTCCACCCCGAGTGGCAAGACCTGGCCCTCGGCGACTACGTGAAGTATTGGACACGGGGTGGTCCTGTGGACGCTTGGGAGGTCGCAGCCCTTGAACCCAATCGCTTCCTGGGACTGCGCGGGTTGAACGACCTGCGAGGCCGCAACCTAGATCCGAAGCGGCCCCGGCCATCGGCCTACGTGGAAGGACTCTGGGGCTTCTTGTTGAACGAACTGCCTGGCGGGCGCACACGTCTGGTCATCGGCGGCTACCAGGCCATCCGCCCACGATGGCTTGCACGTTTCGTCTTCTACTGGCTCTACGTCCCCGTTACCTGGACCATGCAGGCACGTATGTTGGCAGTGCTCAAGCGGAATATCGAACGAGCGGCCAATGCACGACCACACACAGTCGCCGTTGCCGGAGAATCCCTCTCAGTCGGGTCTAAGAAGCCATCGGCAATTGCGTAATCAGTCGCCAGGCGTTGGAAAGGAACTGCGATGAAGATCCTCATAACCGTTGCGTCAAAGCATGGCTCAACATACGAAATCGCGGAAGCGATCGGGTCCGAGCTTGCGACCCGCGGGCTGGAGGTTTCCGTAGTGCCGGTGCAAGATGTCCGGACGATCGACGAGTACGACGCCGTCGTCGTTGGCAGTGCCATCCACATGGGTCAGTGGATGAAGCCCGCGAAGGAGTTTGTGGCACGCGAGACGGCGACTCTCACCTCGATTCCAGTATGGCTGTTCTCGAGCGGCCCGGTGACAGACCGATCTAAGCCAGATGACCCGGCTGACCGACGTCAGGGCGACCAGATCGCGAAGACACTCGCGGCCCGTGAACACCGCGTCTTCCGAGGCAAGCTCGACAAACGTGAACTTAGCGTTGCCGAGCGCGCTATCGTGCGGATCGCGAAGGCCCCTTCTGAGGATCAGCGAGATTGGGAAGCGATCCGGATGTGGGCAGCTGGCATCGGTACGGCGGTGCTCGACTCGCAGCCGTCGGCGGGGAGCGATCACCCAGTCTGAGACGAGATGTGCCGGTCCCGAACGGCTGGCGACTAGAGCTGGCTCGCTGCATACCGCCCGGTATCGCCTGCAGAAACCGGGCAAACGTTGCCGGTCGCGGCACTAGTTTCTCCGCTATCCGCCCGGCATCCGCAGAACGCGGCAAGTTATTCGCAATTGACGGCGGTGACCGCGATCTTATTCACAATTCGTCCACAGGAACCTGGGTATAACTCAGCAACAGCTCCTCCGCGCATTACCAGCGCAGGGCATCAGGGGAGCCGCCATTCTCCGCGATCAGCTGACGGGCGGAGGCCTCGGCCGTGGGCTTGCGGGCGGCCCGTTCGGTGACCAGAGCGCGGGCCAGGCCGTCGTCGCCGGCCCGGGCAGCGGCGGCGATGAGGGTCAGGTCGATGATGTCGCGCTGCGCATGGCTCCCGCCGACCGCGTTGGCCCGGGGCCGGATGTCGATGAGCAGGTCGATGGCCCGGTCCGGCCGGCCGGCGGCGAACGCGGCGAAGGCCTCGAGCAGGGCCAGGCCTGCGCGTTGGGCGGCGCCTGCGTTCGTCGGCGCAGTCAGGTGCCGGTTCGACGCGATCACCCGTTCGGTCCGCCTGAAGTCTCCGGCCAGGCTGAACGCCATTAGCGCATGCCAGTCGTTGAAGATGTAGATGGGGCTGCTGACCAGGTTGTCGATGTCGGCCGCGAGCTGCTCGGCGCGTCCGGTCACGTCGGCACCGAACAATGACAGCCGCCACAGCAGCGCGGCCGCGTCCACGACGTCCAGCCACTCGGTGGACCGTCCGGCGCGGATGGGGCCGTCGTATAGAGCGAGCGCCTCGTCGATTTCGCCGAGTTCCAGGTGGTACAGGCCCCGGTGCCACCAGTTGTGGATGGCGAAGTAGCTCGCGGACCAGTCCGGAGCCGAGGCAGCCAGGAAGTCGACGCCGTCCCGCTGGCTGCCTTCCATCTCGAAGACGTGCGCCAGCGCGTGCACCGACCAGACGTCCCTCGGATTGTGCTCGAGCGCGGCCCGGGCGCGGGCTTCGGCCTGCCGGTAGTCCGCGTTCTCCTCAAGACCGAACGCGTAGATGCCCTGCACGTACCCCCAGCCCGGCCGCGAGCGCGGCCAGGCGGGCAGGACCCGGGCGGCGGTGTCACGGAGCTCGAGCCGGTTGCCGAGGAAGAAGTAGAGGTCCTGGGCCACCTTGAGCGCGAGCAGGTCGCGCGGGTGGCGCAGCAGCGCGCGCTCCAGCGACCGGGTCGTGGCTTCCCAGTTGCCCTCGACCCAGTGCCTGGCGGCGCGCAGATGATGGAGTTCCCGCTCGCCCATGACGGTCTCGTCCAGCCGCTTCAAAATCTCGCCGGCGGCGACGACACCCTCGGGCGTCGTCCCGTACAACTGCAGGTAAGCCCGGTAGATGTGGCCGAGCACCAGGCTGTCATCGGCGGCGACCGCCGCCTCGGCGTCTGCGACCGGGTCGCCTGCGAGCGCGGCCAGGCCCTCGATGGCCTCGTCGAGCAGCGCCACCGCGCCGCCGCTGCCTGCCCGGACCGGAACCCCCCAGCGATCCGCGAATGCCTTGCCCATCTCGGACCCTCCTGCATCTCACCTCAGCCCGGCGCTCACCTCACCGGGCCGCGCTAGTCCTGCTCGTTTCGCCTGGCCGCAGGTAAAGCCTACTCACAGGCCCCGGCGCACAGGGCGCACAAGTGCACAGCGCAGCGCGCCTGACCGGGGGGCGCCCGACGTCACCGCATGGCTTTCGCCTACCGTGGTGATGTGCGGGACGTGCCTTGGTGGGGCGTGGCCTCGTCGGCAGCGGCTCCGGTCCTGCTGATCAGCGGATGGACGGTAGCCGCCAGCCTGCAGCCACGATTCGACCCAGTTGCTGAGACGGTCAGTGCGCTCGCCGCGCAGGGCGCGGCTGACCGGTGGGTGATGACGCTGACGTTTCTCGTGGTCGGCAGTTGCTACATCGTCACGGCGCTCGCGCTCCGGCCTGCCGGAGCCACGGGGCGGCTGATCCTGATCGCCGGAGCGGTCGCCGGCCTGCTGGTGGCGGCGAATCCCGAGCACCCCCAAGATGCTTATCCGCTGCCGCACATCATCGCGGCGTCGGCCGGGTTCGCGGGGCTGGTCACCTGGCCCGCTGGGGCCTGGCGGCGCGGGTCCGCGGTGCCCTGGGGTCTTCGGCCCGCCGTGGCCGCGACGGCCGTCGGGGTGCTGTTCGCCCTGGTGCTGTGGTTTGGCGCGGAACTGGTCCTGGGAGCCAGGCAGGTCGGCCTGGCCGAGCGGGTCGCGGGCGCGGCGCAGGCGGTATGGCCGCTCGCGGTGGTTCTCTCCTGTCGCGTTAGAAGGCCGTATAAGCCAAGGCGGCCGCCGCCGCTCCTAGGACCGCTCCGCCGACGACCTGCCAGAGCGTGTGGTCCCGCACCGCCACCCGGGACCAGCCGAGCAGCCCGACCAGCAGGTAACCCGTGAGCACCAGCGGTCCGTAAGCGAGCGCCAGGATGGTCACCGAACCCGATGCCACCGCGCAGTGAAGAGAGATCTTCCACACCATGGTGATCGCGGCCAGCACCGCCACGCTGATCAGCATGAACGCGAGGTAGCCGGTCAGCAGGGCCGGGGCGCCCAGCACGAGCAGCAAGATCAGCCCGGTCGCGACCGACGTGGCGATGAACGCCAGCACCACCAGTCGGGGCCGCCTCGCCCCTACGTTCCTGTCGTCAAAGTGGCCACGCCGGATGCCGTAGTTGATGAAAACGGTCGGCAGCACGGCGGCGAAAAACGCGGCCAGCACCCCCCAGCCGGCGCCGGGCAGCCCATCGGCGTGTGCGCCGATGCCGATCACGGTCACGATCAGCCAGTTCTTCGGCTCGAGCAGATAAGTGACCCGCGCAGCCACAGACGTGCGTACTTGACGAGGGCCCATAAGCAGACGGTACCGTCCCCGGTATGGCGGCACGCAGCGGCAGCGAGTTCCTCGAGCGGCTCTCCGCCGCCCGTGTCCACGTGGAGATCCAGGGCGAGACTCTGACCGGTCTTGGGGTCGGCGTGGCCGAACACCCGGCCTTCCGCAACGTCGTGCGCAGCTACGCTGAGCTCTACGACATGCAGCACGACCCCGCATACCACGACGTGCTCACCTATCCCTCGCCGACCTCGGGCGAGCCGGTCGCGACCTCCTTCCTGGTTCCCAGGACACCACAGGACCTGGTCAAAAGACGTCAGGCCTTCAAGGCCTGGGCCGACCACTCGTTCGGCATGCTCGGCCGCACCGGCGACTACCTGAACAGCGCGCTGATGGCGCTGGCCTCGGCGGAACGCTGGTTCAGCCAGGCCGGCCCCGGGTTCGGCGAGAACATCCGGCGCTACTACGAGAAAATCCGCGAGGAAGACCTGCTCTGCACGCACACGCTGATCCCGCCGCAGGCCAACCGCGCGGTGACCGCGAGTCAGCAGGGCGGCGGCGCGCTGATGGCGCACATCGTCCGCGAGGACGACAACGGCATCGTCATCCGCGGCGCCCGGCTGCTCGCCACCATCGGCCCGTTCGCCGACGAACTGCTCGTGTTTCCCTCCACGGTGCTGCGCAACACCCCGGAGGACAAGCAGTACTCCTTTGCCTGCGCCATCGCCAACGACACGCCCGGGCTTCGCTACCTGGCCCGCGAGCCGCTCGACTACGGCCGGCCCCGGCACGATCACCCGCTCGGCTCCAGGTTCGAGGAAACCGACGCGGTCGTCATCTTCGATGACGTGCACGTTCCCTACGAGCGCTGTTTCGTGCTCGGTGACCCCGAACTGTGCAACGGCTTCTACGCCCACACCTCGGCGGTGGTGCACATGACCCACCAGGTGGTCACCCGCACCACGGCCAAGACCGAGTACATCCTCGGGCTGGTCTGTTTGCTCACCCAGGCCATCGGCATCGAGCAGTTCGGCCACGTCCAGGCCGACGTGGCCGAGGTCATCACTACGCTGGAGACGCTGCGCGCGCTGCTGCGCGCGGCCGAAGCCGACGCCGCGCCCAACGAGTTCGGCGTGCTCACCCCGGCCTGGGCCCCGCTGAACACCGCCCGCAACCTCTACCCGAAGCTCTACCAGCGGTTCCCCGAGATCTTGCGCAAGCTCGGCGCGTCCGGGCTGATGGCCACGCCGACCGAAGCCGACATCACCGGCCCCGCCGCGGCCGACATCGAGACCTACCTGCAGTCCGCCACGCTGAGCGGGGCCGACCGGGTCAGGCTGTTCCGCCTGGTCTGGGACACCTGCATCTCGGCCTTCTCCGGCCGCCAGGCGCTGTACGAGTACTACTTCTTCGGTGACCCGGTGCGGATGGCCGGCGCCTACGTGGCCAGCTATGACCGCGAGCCCTACCAGGCCGCCGTCCAGGCCTTCCTGGATAGAAGGTAACGGCGCGGCGGCCCCCCATATCCGGAAACGGCGGCTACTATCGCAGCAAGCTATGGTCGGCCCTGGCCGACGGAGGAGACATGAGCAAGGGGACGGTCTTCCTATTTCTGTGGCTCATCATCGGAGCCGCGGCAGCCGGACAGCGCGGCTACTTCAGCGCTCCCTCCCTGGGCTGCACCCAGGGAGCGACGATAGCGCTGACGGTCGCCGCGGGCCCGCTCAACTACGTCGGCCTGGACCCGAAGATCTCCTGCGCCGCCCCCAAGCCGACCGGCTCATAACCACTTTTCATCCCGAACGGTCCGGGTCTCCCGCCCCGGTACAACTTACGACGCGTAGCGCGAATCCGCCGTACTCGCTGGCCACGAAGGTGTCCGGATAACGGCTTGGACGCGACGTGGTTGTACAGGCTGGGCGCACGGACTCCGAGGGCCTCGGCGATGTCCTTCATCGAGGTGCCGCGATAGCCGCGCTCGGCGAAGAGCAGGCAGGCCGCGTCGAGCACCGCGTCCCGGCTGGTCGTGGTTATCAAATTCCCCTCAAGCCGCACCGTTATCACGGGCAACAGGTTTCAGCAACTAAAAGCGCAATTATCAGACAACCTGCCTATCCTCGATCTACTTGCTGGTATAACGATTAATCGCACATTCTGGGCGTATCGCCAGAAAGGCGTCGACGGAACGTGCGTGCACGGCTACGGTTCAGCCTGCAGATTGCTCGGGGGGAAACATGAGCAACTGGAATTTCCGCGTCGCGCTTCTCGCGGCCACCACGATCCTGGTCCTGGCTGGGTGCACTACTGCGCCCAGCGGCGCTACCTTGGCCGCCTCGTCCGGGCTCGAGGAGCCGAATATCACTGTTGCCGCTATACCGTCAGTCGATCTGGCCGGCCTGTACGTGGCCCAGGACAAAGGGCTGTTCGCCATGGCGGGGCTGCACGTGACGATCAAGAAAATACCTAGCAGCAAGGCGGTAATCGCCGCCCAGTTGCAGGGCCAGGTCGACATCAGCGCCGGAAGCTATGTTGGTTACATCGCGGCGCAGGCCGCGGGCGCCAGGTTCCGTATCCTCGCCGAAGCCTCCACCCTTCGGCCGGACACGCGCACGCTGGTCATCACGGCGAACTCGGGTATCGCGAACATCGCGGACCTGGTCGGCAAGAAAATCGGGGTCAACGGCACCAATAGCATCGGCACCCTGCTGATCAGCGCCATGCTTCAGGAGAACGGAGTCTCGCCTAAGAAGGTCGACTTCGTCACGGATCAGAACGGCTTCCCCGATATTCCGGGGCAGCTTCAGCACGGCGCCTGGCAGGCGGCGTTTCTCGCCGAGCCCTACGTCACCATGGCGGAAGAGACCTACGGCGACCAGGAACTGACTGACCTCGACCAGGGCGCCACCGTGAACTTCCCCATCGACGGGTACGTGGCAACCCAGGCGTGGACGCACCAGCACCCGAAAACGGCGGCCGCGTTCGTGCGGGCGATCGAGGCGGGGCAGGCGCTCGCCGCTAACGACGCCGCGGCCGTCCGGGCGGCGATGGCGGTCTCAGACCAGCTGCCCCCCGCCGTTACCGCGCTCATGGCGCTGCCCGGATTCCCGATCGGCCCGGTCGATGAACAGCGCATCCAGCGCACCGCCGAGGCCATGCTCGAGTTCGGCATGCTGAGCCAGCAATATAAGTCCGAAGTCGAGCAGGGAAGCCTGGTCAAATCGATGATCAGCCCCTGATTGTGGCACTACGCCCAGGTGGGAGCGTCTTATCCAGCTTCCTGTGGGTTGTCCTGTGGGCCGCTACGTGTGGTGAATACCCTCGGCGCCAACAACAGTGGAACTAGCTGCGATGGCACGCCTGAGGGGGAACCAGATCATGACCGCTGAGGTAAGTACTGCGGATGCCAGCTCGGGGAGAAATGACGCGGTCATCACTGACCTGGTGGGCCGGGCCAGGAACGGCGACAAGCGGGCGTGGGACGCGCTCGTCGGGCGGTACGCCCCGCTGATCTGGTCGATCTGCCGCAGGTACGAACTGCGAGGTGCCGACGCCGAAGACGTCGGCCAGAGCGTCTGGCTGCACCTGGTTGACCAGCTGGACAGGGTCCGCGATCCGGCCGCGCTCCCCGGCTGGCTCGCCACCACGGCTCGGCGGGAATGCATCCGGGTCCTGCGTGCCGCGGGGGGACCGCACGATGCCGGACCGCTGCCCAACGAGAACACCTCAGACGGAACGGCCGCCACGGCGGACGAGGAACTGCTCGCGGCCGAACGACACGCGGCGGTGCGCGAGGCACTCATGGGCTTGCCCCCATGCTGCCAGCGCCTGATCGCCTTGCTGATCGAGGACCCGCCTTTGCCCTATGTCGAGATCAGCGCCAGGCTGGACGTCCCGGTCGGCAGCATCGGGCCAAGCCGCCGCCGCTGCCTGGACAAACTGCGTCGTGACCCGGTCATCGCCGCGCTGATCAGCGCCGATGCCGAGACCGCGACGTGAGCTGCGCCGGGCGATGAGGTACCTGACACGCCTGTCAAACGCAGACGCTGGGCTGCGGCTCACCCGGAGCGTAATGCGTCCAATCTGCCTTTGTCGGTGGCCCCGTATCGGCGCAGAGTGCTGCGTAAGGATCCGCGAAAAGCGACACCTGCCACGTCTGCACGTTGCCGTCAGCGCCGGCGCTGGCCAGCACGTTGCCGTCGGGGCTGAACGCCACCCCGTTCACGCCGTATCCGATATCGGCGGGGAGAGGACGGCCGATGGCTCGCCCGGCTTCCGGGTTCCACAGCCGCACGGTGCCGTCGGCGTCGGCGGTGGCCAGGAACTTGCTGTCGGAGCTGAACGCTACCCCGTTTACGCCGCCTCCCGGGCCGATGTCGGCGGCCAGCGGAAGGCCGATGGCTTGCCCGGTGGCCGGGTTCCACAGCCGTACCGTGCCGTCGGCGCCGGCGGTGGCCAGGAACTTGCCGTTCGGGCTGAACGCTACCCCGTTTACGCCGCCTCCCGGGCCGATGTCGGCGGCCAGTGGAAGGCCGATGGCTTGCCCGGTGGCCGGGTTCGACAGCCGTACCGTGCCGTCGGCGCCGGCGGTGGCCAGGAACTTGCCGTTCGGGCTGAACGCTACCCCGTTCAGGCTGCCTCCCGGGCCGGCGGCCAGGGAAGGGCCGATGGCTTGCCCGGTGGCCGGGTTCCACAGCCGTACCGTGCCGTCGGCGCCGGCGGTGGCCAGGAGCGTGCCGTTCGGGCTGAACGCTACCCCGTTCAGGCTGCCTCCCGGGCTGGCGGCCAGGGAAGGGCCGATGGCTTGCCCGGTGGCCGGGTTCCACAGCCGTACCGTGCCGTCGTCGGCGGCGGTGGCCAGGAGCGTGCCGTTCGGGCTGAACGCCACCCCCGTCACGTCCGGCTCGAACGACAAATTTCGCACGCCGGAAACCTGCCTGGTTTCAACCGGGAGGGGAGGGCCGATGGCCTGGCCGGTGGCCGGGTTCCACAGCCGCGCGGTGCCGTCGGCGTCGGCGCTGGCCAGGAGCGTGCCGTTCGGACTGAAAGCCACCCCTCTCACGTTGTAACGGGCGCCCGTACCCGCCGGGAGGAGGGGATGCGGCGCCTGCCTGGTGGCCGGGTTCCACAGCCGCGTGGTGCCGTCGGCGCCGGCGCTGGCCAGGAGCCCGCCATCGGGGCTGAACGCCACCGCGTTCACGCCTGGCCCGGGCCCGGTTTCAGTGCGGAGGGGCGGGCTGATGGCCCGCCTGGTGGCCGGGTTCCACAGTCCTACCGTGCCGTCGGCGTCCGCGGTGGCCAGGATCCTGCCGTCGGGGCTGAACGCCACGGCGTTCACGCGTGACCCCGGCCCGGTTTCTGCCGAGAAGGGAGCGCCCGCCTCGTGGCCGGTGGCGGTGTTCCACAGCCCCACCGTGCCGTCGGCGTCGGCGGTGGCGAGCAGCTTGCCGTCGGGGCTGAAAGCCACCCCGGTCACGGGAACGTTGCCGGTATATGTCGCGAGGGGGGCCTGCCCGCCGCCCGCATTCCACACTCGCACGGTGCCGTCCCCGCCCGCGGTGGCCAGGAGCGTGCCGTCGGGGCTGAAAGCCACCCCGGTCACGGGAACGTTGCCGGTATATGTCGCGAGGAGGGCCTGCCCGCCGCCCGCATTCCACACTCGCACGGTGCCGTCCCCGCCCGCGGTGGCCAGGAGCGTGCCGTTCGGGCTGAACGCCACCCCGGTCACGCTAACGGAGTTAGTACTAGCCCGGAAGGGAGTGCCGACAGCGTGGCGGGTCCGCAGGTTCCACACCCGCACGGTGCCGTCGTCGTAAGCGGTGGCCAGCAGCGTACTGTTCGGGCTGAACGCTATCCCGGTCACGCTAGCGGTGCCGGTATCAGCCCGGAGGGGAGCGCCGACCGCCTGCTCGGCAGCCGCGTTCCACAGCCGTACGGTGCCGTCGCCGTAAGCGGTGGCCAGGAGCTTGCCGTCCGGGCTGAACGCCACCCCGGTCACGCCACCGCGGGATGAATCACCGGGCAAGATGCCGGCTCGTTGTTGCTCAATCAGCAGGGTCATCATGACCGAGGCGGCTTGATCGGTGGGATAGACGCGCCAGGCGGCAACGGCGAGTCGGCGCGCGGTTAAGGGATCACCGGAGTCGATAAGCAGGCTTTCGATCGCGAGTTGACGAGACAGGGAGATGACGTGTTGCCGGTAGGCGTCGGCGGCGTAGTTTACCGCGATCCCGGCGGCGCTGATAGCGATCACTGTGAGGGCCGCCAGGCCCGCGATCACGCCGCGTCGGCGCCGGATGCTGCGACTTGCGGCGTGGTGAGCCGCGCGAAGGAACGCCTTGCTGGCCGCGGGTAGCGGGGGGTAGCGGGTGGGCGCGTCCTGCCAGCGGGTGGTGGCCGCGTCGATCGTCGCGAGCCGACCCGGCCGGTAAAGGTAGGAGGGGTCTCGACCGTTGATCTCCCACGTGTCCGCATCGGTGACGACTTGGCTGTACAGGGCGCGGTCGAGCTGATCATCTCCAAGCCAGTCCCGGAGCTTTGTCCAGGCGTGCAGGAGCACGTCATGAGAAATCTCGACATTGTCCTGCCCGAGAACGAGCAGACGCTGGGCCCGGAAGACGTCGATGACCGTATTGATGTCTGCCGCCATCTCCGCTCCCAGCGAGTCCAGATCGGCCCTGCGGCAGCGGCGCCGGACGAACCGGCCATCCGGCATGACGACGGTGAGCTGGGTAAATACCAGACGCGCCGCGTCCCGCTGTCGGCCGGTCAGGCCATCGAAGGCGGCCTGAGCGCCGCGGTTGACTGCATCGGCGACTCCGCCCGCACGGCGGTAGCCGCGCAGAGTCAACTTGTTACCCTCACGGCGTTCCCAGGTAGCGGCCATGGCCTGAGACATCAGCGGTAGCGCGCCGCTGCCCAACTCGCCCGCGGCCCCTTCACGCAGCTCGGAGATCACCGCCTCGACCAGAGCGGGTTCCACCGCGAGGCCGGCCTCAGCGGCGGGCCCCGTCATCGCGAGCCGCAATTCCGCCTCACTCATGGGCCCGACCGTGAACAGCCCGGCATCCATAACCGCCCGCAACGGCGGGTACGCAATGACCCGGCCGAGGAAATCCGCGCGTATCGCCGCTACCACCAGCGCCCGCGGCAGGTTTTGCCGACCGACAGGTACGGTGGCCGCCGCATGCAGCGCCGCGATGAACGCCTCCCGCTCCGCCTGGCCGGCATCGGTGTCCTCACCAGCGGTAAACAACTCTTCGAACTGGTCAATCACCAGGATCAAGCGCGACGGTGCGAAAGCCGCGGCATCGGCTGGCGGGCCCGGATCCACGCCGCGGCCAGCAGCACTTCTCACCGCATGCTCGACCAGCATTGACGCCTCACCCGGCGTCGCCGACAGCGACTGGTACACCGAGACCGGATCCGCGCCTGCAAAGTCAGCTAGGTGCATCGCCAGTCTTCGCAGGGGACTACCCGTGGGCCGGATTACCCGCCGCGGCCATCTCTCCGACCCCGGCCCGAGAGCACCGGCCGCCAGCCGTGGCATCAATCCCGCCCTCAGCAGCGAGGACTTGCCCGCCCCTGACTCCCCGGCCACCAGCAGTATTCCTGGCTTGGCTAGCTGCTCCGCAATCCGCTGCACCAACTGGGCCACCAGCTCGCCGCGCCCGTAAAAAACCCGCGCGTCCCGCTCTTCGAATGACACCAGGCCCGGATAAGGGCACTCCGACCAAGCCAGAGCCCCGCTAGGCGCCAAACGTCCAGCTGCGGCAGCAGCGGCCTCTGCTCGCATGGCCGCGAGCACCTCGGCAACCGGGGCCCGGCCACGGGCTGCCGCCACGAACAATGCGACCATCGGCTCGGCTAGGCCCAGCGCGCCGGCCAGCAGCACGGCGGTGTCCTTGCGAGCGGTGCGGTTGATGCCCCGCTCCAGGTCACTGACTGAACGGGGACTCAGGCCTGCCGCCTCCGCCAGTTCCTCCTGGGTCAGCCTGGCCTCGGCCCGCAGCTGCCGCAGCAACCCGGCGAATCCCAGCACAGGCTGTTCTGCCATGGTCCGGCATCCCTCCGCAGGCCCGAAGATCTCTTATTATCCTGTACGGGCCTGCAGTTTCGCCTCGGCCATCTGCCTGAGCCGATATCGCTGGGTTTTGCCGCTGATCGTTTTGGGCAATTCTGCGACGAACTCGACCGTCCGCGGGTATTTATACGGCGCGATCGACTGCTTGGTGAATTCCTGCAGCTCGGTAACCTTCGCCGCGTCCGGCACCGCGCCCTCGCGCAGCACCACGAACGCCTGCACGATCATGCCGCGGCCAGAGTCGGGGGCGCCGATAACGGCCACTTCGAGCACGTCCGGGTGGCTGAGCAGCGCCTCCTCGACCTCGGGCCCGGCGATGTTGTAGCCGGCCGAAATGATCATGTCGTCGCTACGGGCCTGGAACCAGAAGTAGCCGTCGGCGTCGCGGATGTAGGTGTCGCCGGTGATGTTCCAGCCGTGCCGCACGTAGTTCCGCTGCCGCTCGTCGGACAGGTAGCGGCAGCCGGTGGGGCCCTGGACGGCGAGCCATCCGGGCTGGCCGTCGGGTACCTCGTGGCCGTTCTCGTCCAGGATCGTGGCCCGGTAGCCGGGGACGGCCTGGCCGGTCGAACCGGGCCTGATGTCACCGTCGGCGGCGGCGATGAACACGTGCAGCATCTCGGTCGAGCCGATGCCGTCGATGATCGCCAGGCCGGTGGCCTGGTGGAATTCCTCCCAGACCGACCTGGGCAGGTGCTCGCCGGCCGAGACGCAGCGCCGCAGGTTCTTACATGAGGAAGCCTTGCCCGCGGCCAGCATGGCCCGGTAGGCGGTCGGCGCGGTGGACAGTACTGTCACGCCGTGAGCCGCGATCATGTCGGCTAGTTCGGCCGGGGTGGCGCGCTCGATGAGCAGCGTCGAGGCGCCCGCGCGGAGCGGGAACAGCAGCAAGCCGCCGAGCCCGTAGGTAAAGCCGAGCGGGGGAGTGCCGGTGAAGACGTCGTCCGGCCGGGGCTTGATCATGTACCTGGAAAAAGTATCGGCGGTGGCCAGCACGTCCCGGTGGAAGTGCATGGCCACCTTCGGCTGTCCGGTGGTACCCGAGGTCGACGCGAGCATGGCCACGTCGTCGGCGGCGGTGTCCGCCGCGGTGAACGTGCCATCCTTGGTCGCGCACTGGGCGGTCAGGTCGTCCGGCCCGTCGCCACCGTAGTGCAGCGTGGTCAGCGCCGGCGCGCCGACGGCCAGGTCGCCGGCGAAGCGATGGTCGCACAGGGCCAGGTTCGGCTGAGTCAGCCCGACGATGGTGGCGATCTCCCTGGGCCGCAGCAGGGCCATCGTGGTGACCGCCACTCCGCCCGCCTTGATCACGGCGAGCCAGGCCACGGCGAGCCAGGGAGTGTTCGGCCCACGGAGCAGGACCCGGTTGCCCGGGCGCAGGCCGAAGTCCTCGGTCAGCACCTGGGCCAGCTGGTTCGTCCGGCGGACGACCTCGCCGTAGGTCCAGGTAAGGCCGGCCGCCCCGGTTCCGGTAGCAGAGTGCAGGCAGGGGCGGCTGGCGCCGACCCGGACGGCGGTGGCGTCGAGCAGTTCGACGGCACAGTTGAGTCGCTCGGGATAGTTGAGTTCGGGCAGGTCGAAGCGGAATTCCGGCCACTGGTCCGGCGGCGGGAGGCGGTCACGGCAGAAGGTGTCGAGGTGCGCCGAAGGGGAAAGCCGCATCTGGCCCCCTCTACATTGCTAGAAAGCCTCACTCTGACCTGTGGAAACGGTAGAAGAATTCTTGCAGTCGGCCCGGTAGTGTGCAACAGTGTTCATCTTCCCCGCGTACGCCAAGTCCCACGCGGTCTACGTCCCCGACGTCCCAGTGGCTGCTCCATCACTGGCCCAGACCTGACGGTCTGCCCGCCGAGCCCGCCAACCGGTCGCTATGGAGCTATGGCTGGCCACTCGGCCCTGAGCACATAGATCGCGGTCCACTGCTCGGCGCAGTGATCGTTGACGAGCGGCAGCCACCACGCGGCGCGTGACCGCTTTGCGGCAACTGACGACGGCTAGCACGACCGTAAGCCGGCTGCGGGCCGCCATCACCACCCTCATCGCCGCCGCGAAGGCCCGCGGTGCCCGCGCCATCGTCATCGAGAACCTGAACTTCGCCGACGCCCGCGCCGAAGGCCGCGAACGGGCCGCCAGGCCCTCCCGCGGCCAGCGGGGCCGGGGCTTCCGGCGGCTGATCTCCGGCATCCCCACCGGCCGGTTCCGCGACCGCCTCACCCAGATGGCGTGCAACGCGGGGCTATCGGTCATCGTCATCGACCCTTCCTACACCTCCCGGGGGAACCAGGCCGCCCCGGAGGACGCGGCCCGGCCAGCCCAGGCGCGGACCAGGACCATCCCGGCCGCCGGGACCGCACCCAGGAAACCCGCCGCCCCACGAGACCCCCGGCAGCCGCCCGGCGCCAAGACCGGCAGGCCTCACCGGGACACGGCAGGCGACCAGGCAGCCCAGCACCGTCCGGGGCCGCCGGCTAGACAAGGCCACGTCCTGCCAGCTCAATAGGAACGGTAGGTCACCAGTATTTAACTATTGTGACGGCAGTCAAGAGTCCGCCATACTTCGCGCTTGGCCCAGATGATCGGCCCGGCACGCCCTAGGCGGCGACCTTCCCGTTCAGCGCTGACACGATGTGTTGGGCGATGGCGAGGCTGGAGGTCGCCGCGGGCGACGGCGCGTTACGGACGAGCATGACCCGGCCCGTCGACTGCAGGACGAAATCGTCGACGAGGCTGCCATCTCGCCGGACCGCCTGGGCCCTGACACCCGCCGTCGACCTGACGAGATCGTCGAGTTGCATGTCGGGCAGGTACGCCCGCACGTTGGCGAGATACCGCGGTTTGATCAAGGAGCCGGTCATCTCCCTGATCCCGTTCCGCCAGTGCTGGCGGATGAGCCGCCAGGTTCCGGGCCAGCTCCCGATGTCGCGCAGGTCACGAAGCCCGATATCGCGCCAGCGGTAGCCCTCCAGCGCCAGGGCGAGAACCGCGTTGGGGCCCACGTGCACGCCGTCGTCGACATCGCGGGTCAGGTGGACGCCAAGGAACGGATACCGGGGGTCAGGAACTGGATACACCATGCCCTTGACCCGATGGCGGGCAGCCGGACGGAGTTCGTAGTATTCCCCGCGAAAGGGAATGATCCGCATATCGGCCAGGCCGCCCAGCTGCGCGGCGAGAAGATCACCCGTCAGGCCCGCGCAGACGATCAGCTGATCGAAGGTCCACGCATCGTTGGCCGACCGGACGGCCACGCCGAAGGCATCTTCGGAGACTGAGCGGATACGCGTGCCCAGCCGCACCGTGCCGCCCGCCGACATGATCTCCCGGACTAGGGCCTGGCACATACCGACAAAGTCGACCGACGCGGTATGGGGCGAATGCAGCGCTGCGACACCCCGGACGTAAGGCTCAATCTCCGCGATCTCGGTCTGGGCGATGCGCCGGACGCCGGGAACCCCGTTCGCCTGCGCTCGGCGCTCGATCTCGGCCAGGCCGGGCAACTCCGCGTCGGAACTCGCGACCACCAACTTGCCGAGCTCGCGCAGGCGGATGTCGTGCTGCTGGCAGAACTCGCGCAGCATACTCCCGCCGCGCACGCAGAGCCGCGCCTTCAGGCTCCCGGGCGCGTAGTACAGACCCGCGTGCACGACACCGCTGTTGTGCCCGCTCTGATGGGCGGCGACGTGATCTTCCTTGTCGAACACGGTCACCTGCAGGCCCGGGTAGCGGATCGTCAGTTCCCTGGCCACCGTTAGCCCGACGATGCCGCCGCCTATCACCGCGGCCGTCCCTGCGCTCCCAGTCATTGCTCGCCTCTCTCCGCAGATCAGATCAGGTGCGGCTGACCGCGGCCCACGCGGTGGCGCTGATCTCGAACAGGCCCTCGGACAGCAGGCTGCTGACAGTGAAGCTCACCCCGGCAAACCTACCCGCCGCGGCGCCGCTCGCGGTGCGTCCGGACCTTCGCCCGAGTGCCGCAGCTTGCCGGTTGCCGGCGCGTCCTGCCGGTAGGCAGGACGGCGACTCCGGGTCCAGGGCGCCCACACAACCAGCCAGAGCACCACCCCGAGGTGGTGGGCCACCCCTCTGCCCTGAGCCCATCGGCCCAAACGGACGCCAGATCCGGGTGTTATGTGGCCGATGGGGCCTGCGGGCGAGGGTTATGCCGGAAGGGCTGCGGTTTGTGCTGCGCCAGAGGGTGTGCCGGGCTGATACTTGATCGGTGATGGGTGGGGCGTTCGGGGACACACTGGCCAGGGCTCAGGGTGGTGATGAGGCGGCCTTTGCCTGCATCTTCCGCGACGTCCAGCCGGCGCTGCTGCGGTACCTGCGGGTCATCGCGCTTGAGGCCGAGGATGTGGCTGGTGAGACCTGGCTTCAGGTGGTGGACGGGCTGGCCGGCTTCCGTGGCGATGAGCAGGCGTTCCGGGGGTGGCTGTTCACCATCGCCCGGCACCGGGCGGTTGACGCTGGCCGGTCACGGGCTCGCCGTCCCACCGTACCGCTCGACTTGAGCGGCGCGGCGGAGCAGCTGGTATCCGCCGACTCCGCCGACCTGGCGCTAGACGCTGTTTCCGCGCGCGCCGTGGTGAAGTTGATCGCGGAGCTGCCTCCCGATCAGGCCGAAGTCATCATGCTGCGGGTGGTGGCCGACCTGGATTCCGGCGAGGTGGCGCGGATTGTGGGCAAGACTCCCGGTGCGGTGCGAGTAGCCGCGCATCGTGGTCTCCGGCGGCTCGCTGAAATTGCTCAGCGGGCGGGTGTAACACAATGAGCGGGCCCGACGCTATGCCTGGTGAGATGCCTGGGTTCCCCCCCGGCCGGCCCGGCGGTGAGCGCGACGAGCCGCTGCTGGACATGATCTTTGATCGGCGCCCTATCCCCCCCGGGGCGCCGCCAGAGATGCATGACCTGGCGCTTATGCTCGCCGCCGCGGCCGGGCCGGCCGAACCCGGGGATCTGGCCGGGGAGACCGCCGTGATGGCGGCGTTTGCCCGGCTGGTCTCCCCGGCCAGCGTCTCGCTCGCTGCCTCGCGGCCAGCCCGGCGTTGGCTGTCCAGACGGCCAGCTCGCGCCAGACTCCCACTGGCCGCGGCGCTGGTCACGGCAGCAGCCGGGCTGGGCAGCATTACGGCGGCATACGTCGGGGTGCTGCCCGGCCCGATCCAGCAGATGGCGCACGTGACGGTCGGAGCACCGGCACCGCCTGCCGATCAATCGCCCCGGCCGCCTGCCGTCGGCAACCCGCCAAGCGTGACCCAGGACCGCGGCATCTCCGCCGCCCAGCCCACCCACTCAGCGGTCCCTTCTCCGGCCCCGGGCACCTCAAGCGCCCAGCAGTCGCATCGCGGGCGGTCCGGGCGCAGCCCCGGGTCCGTCAGCGCCACCTGCACCCCCCGGCCGGAGCCCACCCACACGCTGGGCAGGCCGGGCCCCACCCCGAGCCCGCTAGAGCCCGGAGCGCCCGGCTGGAATCCTCGATCCCCGGGCGCGGCAGGCTGCCCGGTCATCCCCAGCAAGAACGCGGCCCCACGTCCGTCCCGGTGAGAGCAGTTCCGCGCTCCGGGAAGTTAGCCCGCCAGGTGCCGGGTGAACCAGTCGCGCGCCGCCCCGCTGCCGGCCTCGAAGCCCGCTATGTAGGCGTCGAAGTGACCGCCGGGCATGATGATGAGCTCCTTGGGCTGGTGCGCCGTATCGAAGGCCGCGATGGCGATTTCGGACGGCACCAGGTGGTCGCCCTCGGCGACCAGCAGCAGGAGCGGCGTGGGGCTGATGTACGGCAGGTAGGTGCCCGGCTCGTACTCGGTGAACATCTCCACGCTGCGCAGCGTCACCTCGTTGCGCCAAGCCGGCGCCCGGGTGTCCCCGGTCTGGGTGAACCACTCCCACGAATCCGGCGTCGGCAGGGCTGAGGGCGCCAGCGGGTCCTTGTCGACCACGGGCACCATGGCCGGCGGCTCGCCCATGAAGCGGGCCAGCCGGTCGGCGTCGAACTGCGCGCGGAACCCGGCGATGAAATCGGCCCGGACCAGGGCCCGGAAGTTGGCGTGGCCGCTAATAAGCGGCACCTGGCTCACCACGGCCTTGACCCGGCGGTCGATCGCGGCCACCACTAGGACATGAGCGCCGGAGTAGCTGCTGCCCCAGATCCCGATCCGGTCCGGGTCCACCTCAGGCACCGTGTGGAGGTAGGTGATGGCGTCCCGGTAGTCGCGGACCTGCGCCCAAGGATCGATCTCCTGACGTGGCTCCCCGTCACTGGCGCCGAACCCGCGGTTGTCGAACACCAGGACGTTGAGCCCGGCCGCCGCGAACACCTCGGCGAAGCTGTCCAGGTACATCTCCTTGACCGCGGAGAAACCGTGCGCCATGACCACGGCCGCGCCGGGCTCGCCCGCTCCCTCCGCCGGGTAGAACCAGCCGCGCAAGGTGGTGCCCTCAGCGTCAAACGCGATATCTCGCCGTGCCATCCCGGTCGCCTCCGACCATGGTCCTTCCGGCCGCCGGCGGTCCCAGCCGCCCGCGAAGCCGCTGTCACCCCAGTCTCATCCGAACAGCCGCGCCGGACCAGAGGCCTCGGCATCTCAAAACCAGGCACTGATTCAGCGGGACGGTCGCCAGCGGGCGTGCGCCGTGGGCGCCGCCCCGGCCCGGATCAGGTCGAGCCGCGGCCGCGGACCGTCGGTGCGCCCGGCCTGTGGCCTGCGGCTGCCCGCGGCGAACGGGAGCGGCCAGCGGGCGCCCGGGCCGGCGTACCCTTGCCCGGCGGCGGCATGCAGGGTCCACTGCGGGTCATATAGGTGGCTCCGGCCGAGTGCGCACAGGTCGGCCCGGCCCGCCAAGATGAGGGAGTTCACATCGTCGTAGGACGAGATCGCGCCCACGGCGATTACCGCCACGCCGTACTTGCGGCCGATCTCGTTGCGGATCCGGTCGGCGTACGGCGTCTGGTAACTGCGGCCGAAGGCGGGCTGCTCCTCGCTGACCACCTGTCCGGTGGATACGTCGATCCCCGCCGCGCCGTGCTCGGCGAACGCCCGGGCGATCTCTACGGTGTCATCGATGTCCAGGCCGCCCTCGCACCAGTCGGTTGCCGAGATCCGCACCGTCATCGGCCGGTCCGGCGGCCACACCGCGCGGATCGCGTCGAATACCTCGAGCGGGTAGCGGAGCCGCGCGGCGGGCGACCCGCCGTAGCGGTCCGTGCGCCGGTTGGTCAGCGGGGACAGGAACTCCGACAGCAGGTACCCGTGCGCGCAGTGCAGCTCGAGCAGGTCGAAGCCCGCCCGCGCCGCCGCCCGGGCGCAGGCGGCGAACTGGCCCTTGATTTCGTCGAGCTCGGCCAGATCCAGCTCGCGCGGTGTCTGGCTGCCCGCGGCGTACGGGACGGGTGACGGGCCGCAGACCTCCCAGTTGCCATCCGGCAGCGGGATATCCATCCCTTCCCACATCAGCCTGGTCGAGCCCTTGCGGCCGGAGTGCCCGAGCTGGATGCCGATCTTGGCGCCGCTCTGGCCACGGACGAACTCAGTGATCCGGCGCCAGGATTCCTCCTGCTCGGCGGTGTAGATCCCGGTGCAGCCGGGGGTGATCCGGCCGGCCGGGCTAACGCAGACCATCTCGGTCATCACCAGCCCGGCCCCGCCGAGCGCCTTGCTGCCCAGGTGCACCAGGTGGAAGTCGCCGGGCACGCCGTCGCGGGCCGAGTACATATCCATCGGCGAGACGATGACCCGGTTCGCCAGCTCCAGGCCGCCCAGCCGGAACGGCTGGAACATCGGCGGCCGCGGCTCAGAGCCGCCAGCCGAGCCCCCGTCCAGGGCTACGGCGGAGGCGAACCACCGGTCCATCTCCGCCACGAATTCGGGGTCGCGCAGCCGGAGGTTGTCGTAGGTGACCCGGCGGCTGCGGGTCACGATGTTGAAGGCGAACTGGTGCGGGTCCTGGTCGGCGTACTGGCCGATGTTCTCGAACCACTCTAGGCTGGCCTGCGCGGCCCGCTGGGTCGAGGCGACTACCGGGCGGCGCTCCGCCTCGTAGGCGGCCAGCGCGCCGGGAACGTCATCCTGCTCGTGCAGGCAGGCGGCCAGCGCCAGCGCATCCTCCATGGCGAGCTTGGTGCCCGAGCCGATCGAGAAATGCGCGGTGTGCGCCGCGTCGCCGAGCAGGACCACGTTCTCGTGCCGCCAGGTCCGGCAGCGCACGGTGGTGAAGGCGGTCCACCGCGAGTTGTTGGCGACCAGACTGTGCTGGCCACCACTGGGCCCGCCGAGCACGTCCGCGCACAGGCTGCGGATGAGCTCGAAACAGGCCTCGTCGCTCTGCCCGGGCGCGAGGCCCGGGGCCGCCATGTCGCCGAACCCAGCCCGCCGCCAGACGTCCTCGTGCATCTCCAGGATGAAAGTGCTGGCCTGCTCGCTGTAGGGGTAGCCGTGCACCTGCATGACCCCCGCCGGGGTGTCCAGGATGTAGAACTTGAACGCGTCAAAGACCAGGTCCGTGCCGAGCCAGATGTACCGGCACCGTCGGCGCTCCAGCTCAGGACCAAACGTCGCCGCGAACCTGCCCCGGGTAGCCGAGTTCATCCCGTCGGCGGCGACCACCAGGTCGTGGCTCGCGGCCAGCGCGGCCACCTCCGGGGCCTCGGTGCGGAAGCGCACCCGCACCCCGAGCGAAGCGCAGCGGGCCTGCAAGATGCCCAGCAGGCGCTTGCGGCTCATCGCGGCGAAACCGTGCCCGCCCGAGGTAAAGGTAGTACCGCGGAAGTGCACGTCGATGTCGTCCCAGCGGGCGAACTCGCGCCGCATCCGAGAGAAGATCTCCAGGTCCGCGTGCTCGATGCCGCCGAGGGTCTCGTCGGAGAACACCACGCCGAAACCGAACGTGTCGTCGGCGGCGTTGCGCTCCCAGACGGTGATGTCGTGCCGGGCGTCCAGCTGCTTGGCCAGGGCTGCGAAGTACAGGCCGCCGGGCCCGCCGCCGAGGACAGCGATGCGCATGCCGCCACCGTATGCCGAATTCGCTACGATCGTCAACATAGCGCGATATCAGGACGGGCGCGCGCTAGGGTGCAGGCATGAACGTGGAGCGGATCAAACTCATTAACCCCGATGAGCTCGCCCGGCCCTCCGGCTTCTCGCACGCTGTCTCCGTCAACGAGGGAGGGGCCACGGGCCGGATGGTGTTCCTGGCTGGCCAGATCGGCATGGACCGGAACGGAAGGCTAGCCGTCGGCGGCGTCGTGCCGCAGTTCGAGCAGGCGCTCGGCAACCTGCTCACCGCGCTGGCCGCCGCGGGCGGGCAGTCAGAAGACCTGGTCAGCCTGACCATCTACCTCATCGACGTCGAGGACTACCAGGCGCACGGGAAGGAAATCGGCGCTGTCTGGCGCCGGCTGGCCGGGACGCGGTACCCGGCCATGGCGGGCGTGGGCGTGACACGGCTATGGGACCCGGCGGCGCTGGTCGAGATCCAGGGCATCGCCGCGGTCAGTCCCCGATAACGCGCTTGACGTAGGCCCGCGCCGGTTCCTCGAGCAGCGCGCGCAAGATGAAGAACAGATCCGCGGCCCGGATGCCGACCCAGCCGTCAGGCAGCAGTTCGGCGGGCAGGCCGGGGTCGAGGTAGGGGAGCCGCCGCCAGTCGGTCAGCACCCGCACGTAGTCGGCGAAGGCCTCCCGCTCCGCAGGCGGTCCGTCCTGTTCCCAGTGCCGCCAGACCGGCTCGTGCGCCCGGATGAACGACTCGTACTGCCGCTCGAGCTCGTCGAGGTCCCACCAGCGGCGGATCTTGGCGGCCGGATCGCCGAAGGCGAGGTGATCCGCGCGAAACAGGTCGGCGTACGCGTCGAGCTCGAGCCTGCGCAGCGTCTCGGCCGTCGTGTCCTGCGGGTGGGCCGGCACGATCCACACCCCGGGCGCGACCATGCCGAACCCCAGCCTGGCCAGCTCGGACCGCAGCACGTGCCGCCGGTGGCGCTCCGACTCGGGGACCGAGAAGACCGCGAGCACCCAGCCGTCGGCGGGCGTGGCCCGGTGCCGCCGGAAGATCCGCGCGTCACCCTCGCGCAAGATGGCCAGGGCCTCGGCGGACAGCTGGTATCCGGCTGACCCGCCGTACCGCCGCGAGCACAAGATGCCGCGCCGCTTCAATCGCGAGATGGCCGAACGGGCGGCAGACTCGTCTATCCCCAGATCAGCGAGCAGTCGGATCAGGGTCGCGACTGACAGCCAGCCGCCATCGTGCCGGGCGTAGAGCCCGTAGACCGTGATGATCAAGTGCCGCAGCCGGGCGGAGCGCGCGGTGGCATCCCCGCCCGGTTCGTCAGTGTCCGCTGGGTTCGTTTCCGCTCTGTGCGTTTTCGTTGCGGCCGTCACTCGGTCACGATACCAACGTCACTCCTTGACTTCCCGGAGGCGGCCGGTCTCGACCTCATAGACGAAGCCGCGGATGGAGTCCTTGTTCGGGATGAACGGGCTGGCCTTGATCCGGGCGATCGACTGGCGCACGTCGGCGTCCAGGTCACCGAAGGCCTCGAGCGCGAACGACGGCCGGATGCCGGTGTCGGCCTCGATCGCGGCCTTGACGTCGTCGTCGTGGAAGGTGAGCATGCCGCAGTCGGTGTGGTGGATGAGGATGATCTCGTTCGTCCCGAGCAGCCGCTGGGAGATGGTGAGGGACCGGATGACGTCGTCGGTCACGACCCCGCCGGCGTTGCGGATCACGTGCGAGTCGCCCTCGGAGAGTCCGAGCACGCCGTAAGGGTTGAGCCGGGCGTCCATGCAGGCGACCACCGCGGTATGCGCGGCAGGCGGCAACGGCAGGTCACCCTTGTCGAAGCCGGCCGCGTACTGCTCGGAGTTGGCGACGAAGGTGTCGGTGCTACTCACGGTTCCTCCCCGGAGAGAATGATCGGGTATCGGCGGGATCGTATCCACTCAGACGCTAGCCTAATCCTGACTTGTCAGATCAGAAATACTGGGTTAACCAGTGGGTTCACTGGTGCGCGGCTCACCGGGCGGGACGGCTGGCTCAGCTCTTGTCGAGCCGGCGGATCACGATCTCGTTCAGCAGCAGCCTGATCGCCGCGGCGACCGGGATCGCCACCAGCGCTCCGACGATGCCGAGCAGGACTCCGCCGATCAGGACGGCCACCAGGCTGACGATCGCGGGCACCTCCACGGTCCTGCCCATGATCCGCGGCACGATCAGATAGTCCTCGGCGAGCCGGTAAAAGATGTAGAACCCGAGGGTGGCCAGCGCGACGGGCAGCGATACCGTCAGCGCGACCAGGCTGACTACGGCCCCGCCGACGGTCGAACCGATCACCGGGATCAGGTCGAGGAAGGCCACGAAAATGCCCAGCAGGAGCGGATAGGGGACGCCCCACGCGAGCAGCCAGACAAAGGTGCCAAGGCCGGCGATCACCGAGGTGATGAAGTTGCCCAGCACGTAGCCGCCCACCTTGGCCAGGATCTCATCGCCGATCAGGATGGCCCGCGGCCGTCGTGAGTGCGGCACCAGCCGGTAGGAGAACACCTTGATGCTGGGCAGGCCGGCCAGGAAATAGATGCTGAGCACCGCCACCGCGACGATGGAGGACACGGTGCTGATGACCATGGCCCCGGCGCCGAGGACCCCGCCGATCAGCGAGCCGCCCCCGCCAGTGACCAGGCTGGTCAGGTGCTGCTGGATGTGGTACTTGACGTTGAGCTTGCCCAGCTGCGAATTGCGATTCTGCAGGTTGTGCATGTAATGCGGGATCTGGTGGGCCAGCGCCGAGGCCTCGGAGGCCAGCGGCGGGATCGCCGCCGCGAGGAACGCCGCCACGATGGCCAGGCCGCAGCCGATGACGGTCAGGACGGCCGCCCAGCGGGGCATCCGGTGCCGTACCAGCCAGCCGACGATTGGATCCAGGCCGGCCGCGACGAACAGCGCGAGGCCGATGAGGATGAGCACCGACCGCGACCGGATGAACAGCTCGACTAGGCCGTAGGCGATCGCCACGCCGAAAGCGCCGGTCAGCCCGATCATGAACGGGGAGCGCCGGTTGACAGGCCGCCCGGGCGTTCCGAGGCCGCCGGTCTTCTCGGCGACCTCGGCCGCCGTCTCCAGGGCCTCCTGGATCCGGTCTTGCCCCCTGTCCTGGTCTGACCCGGTCTCGTCCTCCTGGGTCCGGACTTCTTCTTGCGCCCGGATCTCGGCCGCCTCGGGTGCATATCGAGAGCTTTTCACGCGGCATCTGCTTCCATCGGGTGTCCTTCCGCGGCCGATACCCTCGGCCGCCGCCCGCACTACCCGTGGATTAGCCATTCAAGCCCCGCGGGCCCGCTCGACCAACCCCACCGGTGGCCGCTGTCACCTGAGAAGGGACACGATGATCACCGCTGCCACGATCAGCACCAGCGCGGCCACCACGAGCTGCCGGCGCCGGGTCACTGGCCTCGAGCGGCCCTGCGCCGAAGCGGGCAGCCCCGGGCGGCCCGGCGCCGGGCTTAGCGCCCGCTGGTAAGCCTGCGTCGGCGGCTCTGCTCTCGGGAATCCCTCAGGTGGCGTCGAGTCACTAGGGCGAGCGGCCGGTGCTCGCTCCCAAGCAGGCGGGCCGCCAGTATCAGGGCTGCCGTCGTAAGCAGACTCCCCCTGCTGCGGCTCATAACTAGATACACCCGTCCCGGCAGCACTAGATACAGCAGTCCCGGCAGCCTGAACGGCGGAGCCGACGACGCCGTGGAGCGCGTCCCGAAGGGTCGGTCTGTCTGCCTGCCCCGCGAAAAACGTCACCTTGGCGAATTCCAGGGCGTCCAGCGTGACCGGCGGCAGCCCGTTGGCTGGGTCTTCAGGCCGTGGATCCTCCCAGTAGAACGGCCGCACGAAAGACGGCCGTCCCAGCGCCAGGGCGTGTTCCCATTCTTTCTGGCAATGCGGGGAGCGCATCGAGTTGCTGGACCAGAACAGCTGGAAGACGTCCGCCTCCTCGATGAGCCCTAGCAGGCGCTCTCGCCACTCCTCGCCGGAACGGAGGGCTATTACATCCCGCAGGTATTCATCCCCGAAGGCGTGGACCACTGCCGCGAAGCCATCGACGATCGCCCGGTCGTGACGAGAGTACGACGGGAAGATCTTGCGATACCGCGGCGCCGACTCGGCCACCGCCGGCGGTTGTACCGCCGGTGCGGACGCGGTGATGCTGATCGCGACGGACACCTCGCCGAGGATCAGCGGACCGCACCATATCCGCACGGCCCCGCGCACCACCGATCCGACCATCTCGGTCGCGGCCAGCAGGCGGAACACAACCTGATGAACCGGCTCCCACCAATCGAATTCGGCGCTGGCGGGGTCGCACCGGATGCCGGGCAGGTCGGCTGTGATCCGCAGCCGTGCGCCCCTGAAGACCCCGCTCCGGGCGTCCTGCTCCGCCTTGCGGACCGGCAGGTTCCCGAAATGCGCGCGGGCGATGGCTTCAACTTGCTCGGTCGGGTCGAGCGGGGGCCGGCCGGGTTCCTCCACCAGGTCGGTCTTGTGCGCGAACACCAGGAGCGACCCCCACACCTCAGGTGAGAGCGTCTGCGGCCGGTAGACGGTAAAACGTACGTCGTCGTCCACGACGCTGCGGCCGGGAGACGCTGACGGCGTTACGCTCCCCGGAACCGGGAGAGGCGTGGTCAGGACCGAAGCCTTCGGGGGAGACGCGTCTGGCTGAGGACGGGCCCACCACGGTGGAGCGGGGGAAGACGGGGCCGGGGAAGCCGCGGCGACGGGTGCGGCAAATTCCACCGCCGGGCCACCGGTCATGTCGTACAGCCACAGCCGGCCATCGGCCCGGGCGGCCAGCACCTTGCCGCCCGTGCCGTCGACCGTGATCGCGGTGACGGCGGTATCGAGCACCCGGTAATCAGGGGCCGCCCGGCCGGACCGGTTCCAGCGGAGCAAGGTGTTGTCGGCGCTGGCAGCGATCACCGTCTTACCATCCGGGCTGACCGCTAGGAGGTGGATGCCGGGAGAGCGGCCCACGATGTCCCACATCCCCGTGGCGAGATCGTAACGGCGGACACTGCCGTCGGCGAAAGCGGCGACGACGGGACCCTGGTCCGACGCCACCGCGACAGCGTGGGCCATCAGCCCTTCGGCGGCCAGCGGCCAGCCGAACTCTCCGGTGCCGACGTTCAGGATTCGCAGTGTCGCGTCGGCACCGGCCACCACGGCCAGGACGCCGGACGGGGAGAGAGCCAGCGCCCCGACCGATGCTGACGCCAGGAAGTCAGCGTCGCGTGGCCAGGCACCCTTCACGTCCTCATGCAGCCTGATCGTTTCCCCGGCCGCCCAGAGAACCCGGACCCGGTTACCTGACAGGGCCACCGCCGTCGGCTGGCCGCCGCGGATGGGTGCCGCCCGGCGGATCACCCTCGGTGCCACGTCGGTGCCCCAGCTTCGCGTGGTCCCGTCTGCGGCCACGGCAACAGCCCATGACGCGTCCGGCGCCATGGCTACGGCTGCTATCTGCACTAAGGCGGTCATACACGGAGTATTGCAGACCGCAATAGTCGCTGGAATCCGTCCCGGAATGGCGGGGCCCGCCGGGAACGCAGGCCGTTCAGCTCACGACCGTGACTAACCCGCCTCCTCAGCCCGACCGTGACTACTTCGGCTCATCAGCCCAGATGTCAGCGGAAATGATCATCTCGGGCGGGTGCGCCAGCGTCTGATAAACGACGCAGTAACGCTCGGTGAGGCGGAGCAGCGTCTGGACCTGCTCGGCGCTGGCGTCGGTGTTCAGGTCGAAGGCCAGCCGAATGGACCGAAAACCCACCGGCGCGTCCTTGCTGACCGCCAGAGTCCCGCGGAAGTCCAGGTCGCCCTCGGCCGTAACGGTCCCCCCGGCCACGTTGATCTGCAGCGAGGTGGCCACGGCCCGCAGCGTGACCCCGGCGCACGCCACCAGTGCCTGCAGCAGCATGTCACCCGAACACAGCAGCGAACCGTCTCCTCCGCTCGCCGGATGCAGTCCCGCGACGGCCAGCGCCCGGCCGGTTTCCACCGAACACGAGATGGCGTCGTCGAGCTGGCCGTGCGCGCGCAACGTGACGACCGCCTTCCCGGGGTTCTCGCGGTAGGCATCCTTGAGCGGCTGCTGCACGGCGCGCAGCTCTGCGCTATCCATGACGGCTCCCATCTATTCTCGGGCTAGTCCTCTTCACCATAAGTCCGCCGACCACCGGCGCTGCGAGGCCGAGTAGTCATCGAGGCGCCACGCCATCGCTGACTGCGGCCTGAGCCCGGCCAGCCGGTAGAGCACAAGCGATCCCGCCACGGCCACGTTCAGGCTCGCACCTGAACCCACCATCGGGATCTCTGCGGCCACGCCGCTGCCGGGCGATATCCCGGCGGGTCATAATCCGGATCTGCGGGCCGCTCACCGGCTCATGGGGGTAGAACTTTCCACGAATGTGGTGCTTCGCGGCACACAGGGCCATCGCCGGGTTATAGCGACTTGACCTCAGCTGGCCTGGCGCAGGCGCCGTTGCTGCACAACCCCGAACAGGCCAGGCAGGAGATCAACCAGGCGATCGCGACCGCGACTAAGGGCCAGATCCCGCAGTTGCTGGCGCCCGGCATGCTGCAGGACATCGGCTGGCTGCTGACCGACGCGCTCTACATGCACGCGGCGCGGGCTACGCCGTTCGACGTCAACCAGACAAGTCCGGGGCCATTCACCACCGCCGTCGGCCAGCATGTCAACCCGCAGTACATGACCGGTGGTGAGTTTCACCGCGGTCCGCGCGGGCGACTGGACCGCGGTCTGGCTTCCGTACAGTGGCGGCAAGGTGGCCATGGAGGCGTTGCTGCCGCCCGCAGGCGCGGCCGGCTGCACGATCCCGGCCGCGACGGCGGTCGGCACGGAGGCGACCGCCGGACGGGTGCTCCCTCCCCAGGTCCGGTTCGACCGTCCCTACCTGATGCTGGTGACCGACAGTACGAGGTCCGGGCCGGCCCGCTTGTCGGGATCGCCTCGTTTCTGGAACGATGAGGGCGTGAAGATGGGGATCCTGTGCGGCGGCGGCCCTGCCCCGGGGATGAACTCGGTCATCTCTGCAGCCACGATCGAAGCCCGGAACTCCGGGTGGGACGTCCTGGGGATCATGGACGGTTTCGAGCACCTCATCGAGGGCCGGATTGAGGAGGCGCGGCCCCTGTCCATCACGGACGTGTCGAGGATCCACGTCCTGGGCGGGTCGATCATCCGGACCTCGCGGGCTAACCCGACGGTGCGAGACGAGGACGCCGCCGACCCGGACTGGAGGCTGCACGCCTGTCTGGAGTCGCTGCGGAAGCTGGGGATCGGCGCGCTCGTGACGATCGGCGGGGACGATACCGCGTTCTCGGCGTCCCGGCTGGCCGAGGCGGCCGGCGGGGGCCTGCGCGTGGCGCACGTGCCGAAGACCATCGACAATGACCTGCCGCTGCCGGGCGGCGTGCCGACCTTCGGCTTCGAGACCGCGAGGAGCGTGGGGGTTCAGGTCGTCAACAATCTGATGACCGACGCCATCACCACCCAGCGGTGGTATCTGGTGGTGGCCATGGGCCGGTCGGCCGGCCACCTGGCTCTGGGCATCGGGAAGTCGGCCGGGGCCACCCTCACGGTGATCGCCGAGGAGTTCCCCCGCGACGAGCCCGTCCGGCTGTCGCACCTGGTGGATGTCCTGGAGACCTCAATGCTCAAGCGGATCGCCCACGGCCGCCCCTTCGGCGTGGCGGTGCTTGCCGAGGGCATCGGCCTGCGCCTCCCCCAAGAGGAGCTCCGGAAGGCCATGCCGGAGGTCGAGCGAGACGAGCACGGCCACGTCCGGCTGGCCGAGCTCGAGCTCGACCGCCTGCTGGCCAAGCAGGTCAAGGACCGCTTCAAAGAGCGAGGGCAGAAGATCACGGTCGAGGGCAAGAACATCGGCTACGAGCTCCGGTGCGCGCCCCCCATCCCGTTCGACATCGAGTACACCCGCGACCTCGGCTACAGCGCCGTCGATTACCTGAAGCGGGCGCTGGAGGGTGACGAGCCCGGCGGCATGATCACGATCCAGGAGGGGCACATGGTGCCGCTGCCATTCGGGTCGTTCACCGATCCGGAGACGGGGCGGGTGCGGATCCGGCTGGTGAATGTCGAGTCGAGCTCGTACCGGGTGGCCCGCGAGTACATGATCAGGCTGGATCGCGGAGACCTCGAGGATCCGGACAAGCTCCGCCCGATCGCAGAGGCCTCAGGGCTCACGCCCGAGGCCTTCCGCGACCGGTACGGCTATCTAGCTGCGGGCTGAGGCTCCCGGCCGCCGAGCCGCCCGGGCCCGTCGGAGGGAACCCCGACGAGAAAGATCATCCTGACGATGCCGGTGTCCGCCGACGGCTTCATCGAAGGACCGGGACGCGAGCTTGACTGGCACAAGGCCGACGACGAGCCGCACCGCCATTTCAACGAGCAGCTCGCCGCGATGGGTGCCTTCCTGACGGGACGCGTCACCTGCAAGCTATGCCGCTCCTGATCCGCCCAATCGCCTTGACCCTGGATCGGCCCGTGGCTGACCATCAGCCTTGATCGTCGCCATGAGCCGTCCCCGATCAGCTCCAGGACCTGGCGCTCCCGCGCGGTCAGCCGGGCCAGCCGGTCGTGACCGTTCGCCTCGTCCCGCAGCCAGGCCATCACCTTGCCCGCCGCACGAGGATCCAGCAGCGACCGACCGGAGGCGACCACGCGGACCGCGCCCACCAGATCGCAGCCGCGGAAGTGCTTGAGCACGTAGCCGACTGCCCCCGCCATGATCGAATCCAGCAGCGCCACGTCGTCGCTGAACGAGGTGAGCATCAGGCAGGCTACCTCTGGCACCCGCGAGTGGCATCAGGGCGCGGGCCACCCCGTCTTAGTGTGCGTGTAGCGGCCGGGATGCCCGGGTCGGCTGGATGATCGCGGAAGCCGTAATCGGCGCCGTCTGTTGGTATGGCGCGCGGGGGATTACCTTCGGATCATGCTTAAGCGCAGGATTGTGCTGCCCCCGGAGCATCTGTACCCGGCGGATGAGTGGCGCATCGTGGAGGCGCGGTACTCAGATGAGTTTGTGGGCCTGACCGAGACCGTCTTCTCGCTGGGTAACGGATTCGTCGGCGTCCGGGGCAGCTTCGAGGAGGGCCGCCCAGCGCTGGTCCCCGGGACATTCGTCAACGGGTTCCACGAGACCTGGCCGATTGTGCACGCGGAAGGCGCGCCCGCGCTCGCCAAGACCGGCCAGACGATCGTGAACGTGCCCGACGCGACGATCATCAAGCTCTACGTGGACGACGAGCCGTTCTTCTTGCCGACCGCGCGCCTGCAGGATTACGGGCGGATCCTGGACATGCGGGCCGGGACGCTGACCCGTGAGCTGGTGTGGGCCACTGACGCCGGCAAGCACGTCCGGATCCGCTCCCGCCGGATGGTCTCGTTCGAGCACCGCCACCTGATCGCGATGACCTACGAGGTCACGATGCTCGACGAGCCGGCGCCTGTCGTGGTTTCCTCGCTGGTGCTCAACCGCCAGGACGCCGGCCAGGCCGGCGACCTGCCCGAGTACCGGCCGGGAGATCCCCGCCTGGCGACCGTGCTGCCGCACCGGGTGCTCAACGTGCGGGCTGGCGAGCTGGCCGGGCAGCGCATCCTGCTTGGCTACCAGACCACCAGCAGCGGGATGACGCTCGGCGTCGGTGTTGACCACGTGATCGACGCGGCGTGCTCGTCCGAGGCGGCGGGGTCCCTCGGCGACGAGACGGGTGAGGTACTCCTGACGGCCGATGCGGTGCCGGGCGTCCCGATCCGGATCACCAAGTACGTGACCTACCAGACCTCGCGCAGCATCCCGGTCCCCGAGCTCGTCGACCGGTGCCGCCGGACCTTGGACCGCGCGGTCCGGGACGGGTTCGACGTGCTCGCCGCGGCTCAGCGCGCGAATCTCGACCGGTTCTGGGACCGCGCCGACGTGCGGGTGCAGGCCCGGCTCAATCCGGTGCGGCAGCAGCAGGCGGTCCGGTGGAACCTCTACCAGATCGCGCAGGCGTCCTGGCGCGCCGAAGGGGCCGGAGTCCCGGCGAAAGGGCTGACCGGGCAGGCCTATGAGGGCCACTACTTCTGGGATACCGAGGTCTACGTCCTGCCGTTCCTGTCCTACACCCAGCCCGGGATCGCCCGGAACCTGCTGCGGTTCCGGCACAGCATGCTCGGTCGCGCGCGGGAGCGGGCGGCCCAGATGAGCCAGCGAGGGGCGCTGTTCCCGTGGCGGACCATCAACGGCGAGGAGGCCTCGTCCAATTTCCAGCAAGGCACCGCCCAGTATCACATCAACGCCGGTATCGCGTACGCGATCGGGCGCTACGCCAACGTCCAGGGTGACATGCGCCTGCTCGGCGAGATCGGCGCGGAAATCCTCGTCGAGACCGCCCGGCTGTGGCAGGACCTCGGCTTCTACGGCGCCGACAACAGATTCCACATCCACGGCGTGACCGGGCCCGACGAATACACCACCGTGGTCAACGACAACACCTACACCAACCTGATGGCCCGGCTGAACCTCAATTTCGCCGTCGCCACCGTCCGCCAGCTGCGCGAGGAGCGGCCCGGGGACTACACCGCGCTCGTGCGCACTGTCAGACTTCAGCGCCGGGAGGTCGAGTCTTGGGAGCACGCGGCGGCCGCGATGCACATCCCATTCGACGATGAACTCCGTATTCACCCGCAAGACGAGACGTTCCTGCGCCGCGAGGTGTGGGATCTGGACAGCACACCGCGGGAGAAGTTCCCGCTGCTGATGCACTACCACCCGCTGGTGATCTACCGGCACCAGGTCCTCAAGCAGGCCGACATCGTGCTGGCCATGTTCCTGCTCGGCAACGAGTTCTCCGAGGAGCAGAAGCGCCGCAACTTCGACTACTACGACCCGCTCACCACCGGCGACTCATCGTTGTCGGCGTGCGTGCAGAGCATCATCGCCGCAGAGATCGGCAACGAGCGCCGGGCCCTGGAGTACTTCCAGTACGCGCTGTTGATGGACCTGGGCAACGTCGCCGGCAACGCCTCGGACGGAGTCCACATCGCCTCCGCCGCCGGCGTATGGTCCTCGCTCGTCTTCGGGTTCGGCGGCGTCCGCGACTTCGACGGCCGGCTGTCCTTCGCGCCCAGGCTGCCGCGCGCCTGGCACGAGCTCGCCTTCTCGCTGCGCTTCCGCGGCCGCCAGCTCCGGGTCAAGCTCACCCACGACGAGGAGCGCTACCTGGTCGAGGAAGGCGAGCCGCTGAACGTCCTCGTCCGGGGCGAGTCACACCTGCTCAGCCCGGACACCCCCGTCGCGATCAAGCTGCCGCCGCCACGACCCGGACGCTGAGCGCAGTCATCGGCTCTGCATCGTCCGTGCCCAGCTCCGCTGACGCCCGCCTCCCGCCAACCGCCTAGGCTACGCGCGGGGATATCGACAGGGCGGCCACGATGGGCCTCGGCCTGCCGATGGGCCCGCTGACCCTGCTCGACTTGATCGGCCTGGACACGTCTCCGGCGGTCCTGGAGGTGCTCCAGGATGAGTTCGGCGGCACCCGTCACGCGCCCGCGCCCCTGCTACGCAAGCTGTGCGATGCCAGGCTGTTCGGCCGCAAGAGCGGACGCGGGTTCTATGACCGCTCGATCACCACCCGGCTGGTCAGGGCGGCGGACAACTGCTGGTTCAGGCGCTGCGCCTCGGCGCTGGCGCGATGCTGCACGATGCTGAGGGCGGCCAGGTCCGCGAAGGCCCAGGCAACGATGACATCCGCCGCACCCATCGGGGCCCGGGTGACCCTGAGCAGGTTCATCGCGCCGAGGGGCACCTCACGCAACCGCAGCGGCAGCTCGGACGCCGACCGGAACCCGACCTGCACGGCGGCGGAGAACTGGCAGCGATCGTGCGCTCGTTTGATGACGCCATGGTCTCGATGACCCCGGATCTGGTCATTCTCACCTGGAACCCTGGCCCCGAGCGCTGGTGGTACTGGCATCGCCGTCATAGCGGCATCAGCCCGTGCCACGGGAAGACCGCGTTGCGAGTGGCCATGATCGCCCGGTCGATGTGCTGGCCTGGGTTGTAGCCGGACTCGAACGGCTCGAATTCGGCGGGTGCCCCCTCGGTCATCTGCTCGGGTGCGGTCCGGCCGGTGCGCCGCGTAACGTAGTCCCGCCACGGGGCAGGGGTCGGCGTCTCCGGGTCGATTGGCTGCCCTGCGGCTTCGGCGAGCAAGTGCGTCCAGGTCCGCGGCACAACGTGGACCAGCTCATACCCGCCGCCGCCGGTGAGCAGCCAGCGCCCGCCAGCCACCTCGTGAGCCAGCGCGTGGATCGCGGCATGAGCGGCGCGCTGCGCGTCAATGCTCAGCTCCAGGTGGGCCAGGGGATCCAGCCGGTGCGTGTCGGCCCCATGCTGGCTGACCAGCACCTGCGGCCCGAACTGCCGCAGCAGCGGCGGGACGATCGCGTGGAAGGCGCGCAGCCAGCCGGCATCCCCGGTCCCGGCGGGCAGCGCGACATTCACCGCGGACCCCTCGGCACCCTGCCCGCCAGTCTCGGCCGGCAGCCCGGTGAACGGGAACAAGGTCGCCGGGTGCTGGTGCACACTGATCGTCAGCACCCGCGGATCGGCGTAGAACGCGGCCTGCACCCCGTCGCCGTGGTGCGCGTCGATGTCCACGTAGGCGACCCGCTCGGCGCCCCGTTCTAGCAGCCAGGCGATCGCGACCGCGACGTCGTTGTAGACGCCGAACCCGCTGGCATGCGCGGCCATGGCATGATGCATGCCGCCCGCGATGCTCGCCCCGTGCTCGGCCGAGCCTGACCAGACGGCACGCGCCGCCGCCAGGGTCGCCCCGGCCACCAGCGCCGACGCCTGGTGCATGCCGGGGAATATAGGGTTGTCCTCGGTGCCCAGCCCGAACGCCCGGGCATAGCGGAACTGGGTCGCCTCCAGGCCATGGGCACCGAGGTCCGCGGCCCAGCGGCTGACCGCCTCGACGGCCGTGATGTACGGCGCGTCGTGTACCAGTTCCAGGTCTGCGTCGGTGGCCGGAGGCGGGGCGGCCACGGTCACGCCGGGCTGGGTCCACAGCCCGAACTCGTGCGCCAGCCGCATCGTCAGCTCCACGCGCACCGGTGCCAGCGGATGGTCGGGCCCGAAGTGATAGTCGGTGAGCCGCTCGTCCCAGGCCACATGCAGGGTGCAGGCCATCTGCCACGACCTTTCTACCGCCAGGGGCCGCGCCAGGCAGCGACCGAAATGCCCCTAGCCCGGCTGCCCTCCGGAGAGCGGATCAGGCTGCTGGTGATCGAACACGACGTTCCTGACATCCCGGATCGCCAGGTCCAGCTCGCCGACGGCTTCGTGGACCTTCCCGGCTCCCGGATGATCGCCGATCAGGCCCACGGCCGTTTCCAGAGCGAGCCCGGCGGCGAACAGCCGGCGCACCACGAGGTCGTTCATGCCCACGGCGATCCGGTCGCGATCCTGCACCAGGAGCAGAGCCTCCGCCCAGTCGCCCGCCCTCCCGGGCGGGGGATCGCGCGTCGGCCGGATGCTCCCCTCGTCTAGTTCTGGTATCGCCCCGTAGCAGAGCAGCACAGTTGATGATCTATGCATCGCTGGACACCTTCGGTCCTAACCGGCCGTGACTGGCCGTGCCGCCGTGGTCTGGAGCGACGCGGTTACCTGCGCATTTGCTGTGGCGTGGCCGCAGGTTCTGATGGATGCTTCTCTACCAGCGACACTACGCCCTGGTTTGAGCGCCTGCGTAGGCGTGAAGGGCTCACCATCAGCCTGCGGCGCCGCCAGAATCTTGGTCCGGTCCATCTCTCGCGGGTGCCAGGTCCCAGGGGAGCGGCTGCCCCGTGCTGGGCCGAGCCTGACCAGATGGCGCGCGCCGGGGGCCGGGGCGGCCTCGCTCACCAGCGCCGACGCCTGGTGCATGCCCCGGGAAGACCGTTATCCTCAGTGCCCAGCCCGAACATCCACGCGAGATGACCTGGGTCGCCTGCAGACCGCCGCTGGCGGTGGCGGCCCTGGGACTCCTGCTACGCACTGGACTTCTCCTATCTGCACGCGGCAGCGTCGCACCAGCGGGCCGAGCCGGCACCGGTAATGGATCACCCACAAGCTTCGATGGTGCCCCAACGATCAACGAGGTCCCTGCGCGGTCCAGGGACCCCCCGTCAAACCACTCGCCCATGTTCGCGCCCGTCACCGAGCCCCACGCTGTCCACCGGTATCGGGGTCGCTGACAGCCGCGGCGCGGATCTGGCTCCAGCAAGAAGCCCGGACGGCGATCAGCGGACTGACCGAGCCGCTCCGCTGCCATTCAGCGACCGCAGCCGAAATCGGGCACATCGGAGAGCCATGCTTAGCATCAGCCACCGGGTCGCCCGAGTGCCCCGCGACGTGGCGCTGTAGCACCCTGCGGAGAGCTTTTGGAACACGCCTCCGCGAGTGTGGCGCTCGTTGTCGTTGCCGATCAGAAACCTGGGCCCGCGACAACTTGCCACATGTGCGACACCTCGTGTGGCGAATAATTGATCCTGGTTCTACCAGGATGATTCGCCTCCCTGGCCTGTATCGCCGAAAGAGCCGGAATCAGCATGGGCGTGATCCGCTACCACTTCTGTCAACGGCATCTGATCCAGATCCAGTATTCAGCTTCCGTCGACAACTTCAGCGGCAAGGACGACCTGGTCAGGGCACTGGTCGCCGGGCTGACCGCGAAGGGCCGACCCTACCTGGGCCCAGGCTGGAGGCCGAGCCGACCGGCGCCAGGATGCTCCGCACCTACATGCTTCCACGCTGGCCTTTATCCGCGAGAACCACGTGGTCACAATCGCCGAGGCCGCGCTGGCCGCTCGAGCCAGCAGGACCCCGTATGGCCGGGGTGGCGCAGCAGGCGATGCGGGGCGCGATCGCGCTCTTGCCTGGCGCCGGACTCAGGCGGACTATAGCCACGTGCCACCGGCGCTCGTGGGGGTCGCGGCACCGACGGAAGGATGTCACTGGTGATCAAGTACGTCTACGAGATCGATTATCCGCCTGGAGGCAAGGATGAGTACCTAGCATGGGTCCTATCGATCGCGGATGATCTGCAGGCTCCTGGTGAGCTGCGGCGGCTGGCGTCGTACGACAATGTTTACTCGGCGACACCCCATCGCGTGGTCGAGTTCACCTTCGACTCGCCGGAGTACGCGGCCAGGTATTTCGAACGAAAGGAGATCGGGCTGATTTTGCGAAGCGAGCTGCCAGCGCATAGCGCCAACATCCGTATCAAGGTCCTGACGCTGCGTGACGATTACAGCAAGGATGCCGTGGCTGGGACGGCCGCTGCGCGGCAGGATCAGTTCTGAGTCCTGTTCGCACGCCTGGCGGCGAGGCTACCCGGACCTTGATCGCCGAACGGGCTGGCATAATCGCCTGTGGTGGCGTTCAGCGAGCTCTGCCCGCCGTATGCGGCGGCGGTCGCCGGCGTAGTTCTCGCAGATGTGAGCTTGGCGCGCCGCGCCCATGAGCCTCGCGTCGTCCGGACTGCCGGGCTGCCGCCGCACCTGCGACCCGGACATGGCCGGATCGGCCTTGGCTGGCAGGGTGCAGCGGTCGGCACGCCAGGGAGGCGGAGCAGCGTTCCCCGCCAGGGTCGAGCAGTGCGACGGGGCCTGCCGGCCCTGCTCACCTTCGCGCTGGTGCTGATCACGGTGACGCTAGCGGCCAGGCCGCGTTAAGCCGTCCTGGCCGGTCTGGCGCCGCGGGCCGGATCGTCGGCGGCGCGCAGCACTATGACCGAACGGCCGGTCACGTCGACTGCTGCCGCGCTGGGCAGCACCGCTGGCCAGCCGCCTGCGCCGGTGCCGGGCCGGCTCGGCGGCGCGGCCGTGTCGACCTCAACATGCCAGCCGGCTGCGTGGTCGGCGCCGGGCAGGGCGAACCGCACGGCATCGCTGTGCGCGTTGAACAGCAGCAGGAAATGTTTGTCGCGGACGGGCTCGCCGCGTGTGCCGAGCTCGGTCATGGCCTCACCGTTCAGGAATACCGCCAGTGACCTCGAGTAGCCGGCGTCCCAGTCCGCATCGGTCATTTCCCGGCCGGACGGGGTCAGCCAGATGATGTCCCGCACCCCGCCCGGGCCGACCTGGGCGGGGCGCCCGCTGAAGAACCTGCGCCGCCGGAACACCGGATGCGCTCGGCGCAGCGCGGACAGCGCGGCGGTGAAGACGGCCAGGTCCGCGTATTCGGCGGCGTTCTCCCAGTCCACCCACGACAGCGGCGAGTCCTGACAGTAGGCGTTGTTGCTGCCCTGCTGGGTGCGCCCCAGCTCGTCACCGGCCAGCAGCATCGGGACGCCCTGCGAGCAGAACAACGTGACCAGGAAATTGCGGACCTGCCGGGCGCGCAGCTCGCGGACCGCCGGATCGTCGGACGGGCCTTCCGCGCCGCAGTTCCAGGACCGGTTGTCATCGGTGCCGTCGGAGTTGTCCTCGCCGTTGGCCTCGTTGTGCTTGCCGTTGTAGCTGACCAGGTCCGCGAGGGTGAACCCGTCATGACAGGTCACGTAGTTCACTGACGCGACCGGCCGCCGCCCGCTGGTCTCATACAGGTCGCTGGAGCCGGCCAGCCGCCGGGCGAACTCCGGCAAGGCAGCGGGCTCGCCGCGCCACAGGTCGCGTACGCAGTCGCGGTATTTGCCGTTCCATTCCGACCACAGCGGCGGGAACCGGCCGACCTGGTAGCCGCCTTCCCCGACATCCCAGGGCTCGGCGATCAGCTTCACCTGCGATACGACCGGATCCTGCTGGACCAGATCGAAGAACGCGGCCAGCCGGTCCACGTCGTGCAGCTGCCGGGCCAGGGCCGCGGCCAGGTCGAAACGGAACCCGTCCACGTGCATCTCCAAGATCCAGTACCGCAGCGAGTCCATGATCAGCTGCAGCGCTTGCGGACTGCGGGCATTGAGAGTGTTGCCGCAGCCGGTGTAGTCCAGGTAGACCGCTGGGTCGCCGTCGGCGAGCCGGTAGTACGCGGCGTTGTCGATGCCGCGGAAGGACAGCGTCGGACCGCAGGCGCCAGCCTCGGCCGTGTGGTTGTAGACGACATCCAGGATCACCTCGATGCCCGCCGCGTGCAGCGCCTTGACCATCGACTTGAACTCGGTGACCTGGCCATCCGGCTCGGTGGATGAGGAGTAGCCGTTGTGCGGCGCGAGGAACGCGATCGTGTTGTAACCCCAGTAGTTGGACCGGCCGCCCGCCGCCAGCTGCCGCTCGGAGATGAACTGATGCACCGGCATCAGCTCCACAGCGGTCACGCCCAGCCGGGTCAGGTGGTCGATGATGACCGGGCAGGCCAGGCCCGCATAGGTACCGCGCTGCCCGGGCGGGACCCCGGGATGGCGCAGGGTCAGGCCGCGGACATGCGCCTCGTAGATCACCGTCTCGTGATACGGCGTTCGCGGCGGCCGGTCATCCGCCCAGTCGAAGTACGGGTTAATAACGACATTGCGCGGCATGAAGGGGGCGCTGTCGCGAGTGCTGATCGTCTGCGGCGCGCCGGACCGGTGGGAGAACAGGGCCTCGTGCCAGCGCACCTGACCCGCGACGGCCTTGCCGTACGGGTCGAGCAGCAGCTTCGCCGCATTGCACCGGTGACCGCGGTCCGGCGCGTACGGGCCGTGCACGCGATACCCATAGTGCTGGCCCGGGCCGACGCCCGGCAGGTAACAGTGCCAGACGAAACCGTCGACCTCGATGGGCTCAACCCGCGTCTCCCTGCGGTTACTCGGACCGAACAGGCACAGCTCGACCCGCTCGGCCACTTCGGAGAACAGGGCAAAGTTGGTCCCTGACCCGTCCCAGGTGGCACCAAGCGGATAAGCAGCGCCAGCCCAGACACCCATTCACTGACTCTACCGGCAAGGAACGCCAGAGCGGCCGGGCGAGCACGGCCGGGGTGTGCGACACCAACGTGACGTGGGAAGGCATGGGTGTGCTGGTCGTTATGGGTGCTCGGGGCGACCTTCAGCCGTGTTCAGACGGGACCCCGCAGATCGTTTGGGGCCCGATCACTGGATCCGGCCTGGGCGCCGAACTGGCTGTTCGCAGCTAGTGCCGTAACAGTCACGTGGTGCCCCGGTGAGCTTGCTCGGCTGGGCAGCTTTCGTGCGGTGCTGATCGCCGAGACTGGGCCGGTGACAGAACGCCTGCCGGGTGCGTGAGATCGGCGATGAGGAGGGACGGCGCCTTACCTGTAGATTTTCCTGGCAATCGATGCACCGAGCACGCCGATGCACCAGCCTGCGAAGATGGCCCAGATGGTGGTACGGGATGTGCTGTGCAGGTCCCATACCATGAAGCCAGCCAGGAGGAATGCCCAGACGATCAGGCCCCCGATGACCCACACGGCGTAGGGTGGCCGATCCTCTACTGGCCTGCGCCACGCGGGTGGCCAGGGACGCATCTGGTGCAGGAGGATCCTCACGGTAGTGCCTCAATTCTGGGGCACACGACGGCCGCGGCGGCCGAGACACTGCCACCGGCAATATGCGTGACCCCAAAGGCGCGGAGGTGGCGGTACGCCCATGGGTTGATCAGGCGCCGTATGCCGTGTCGCCGGGGAGTTAGCCACCACCCGCGCGGGCCTTTCGCAGCGGTGTTGTCGTTGGGTGCGCGCATCGGGATGCCTCCTGCCGCCTGCGGTGCCGGTCACCCGGCCACCTATAAAGATGATATCATTTTGATAGCTGGATTCCAAGGGGCCGACTGGCCGGGTACGGCCGGGACATCGTGATCACCTTCGGCCGGGAGGAGGCCCCGGCCCTGGCTTTACGTTCGCCCGGCTGGGCTTTTCCCGCGCGCGCTGATCCCCGGCACTGGGGCGGTGACTGAGCGTCTGCGGGTTCGTGAGATCGATGATGATGAGGGGCGGCGGCTGGTGCGGATCATCCGCCGGGGAAGCGGGTCGGTAGTGACTTGGCGGCGGGCGCAGATGGTGCTGCTCTCAGCCCAGGGCATGGATGTGCCCGCCATCGCGAAGGCGGCCTTCACCAGCAAGGACCGGGTCCGGGATGTGATCCGCAACTTCAATGCCGACGGGTTCGGCTCGCTGTATCCGAAGTACAAGAAGATCGCCAAGGCCAAGCCGGCCGAGTATGACCTGCCGTTTTCCTGGAGCCTGGCCAAGCTAGCCGACTTCGTGGTGGCCGAGGGGGTGGTCGACGACATCAGCCACGAGGGCCTGCGCGTGCTGCTCCGCGAGGAGGGCGTCACCTTTGCCAGGCTTGCACGACGCGCAGCCGGGTTGAGAGCCGCCCGAAGGACGCAAGCTACCTCAGCAGCGAAGGCTGCGAGTGCAGCGACGTACATCACGAGCGGCTAACGCGGATCTCGGCGGGCCCGGTGTCCGGGCGCGATCGCCGCTCAGGAACTCGGGCGGGGACCTTCAGGGTCGGCCGCTGAGTACGGGAGTACTGGTACGGGCTCGGTGTGCCAGATGTCGCGGTTGTAGTCGCGGACTGTACGGTCGGAGGAGAAGAAACCCGAGCGCGCCGTGTTCAGGATTGACATCCGGCTCCACCGTTCTTCGTCGGCCCAGGCGGGCCCGACGGCCCAGTCGTGGCAGTCGATGTAGGACCGGTAGTCGGCCAGGACCAGGTACTCGTCCCAGTCGAGGATCGAGGAGATGACCGGCTCGAAGGCTTCGCGGTCCCCGCCGGAGAAGGCACCCGAGGCGAGGGCGTCGATGGCGGCCTTGAGCTCGGCGTCGTCACGGTACCAGGCGCGGGGCGAGTAACCGCCTTGCCTGACCGCGATGGCCTGGTCGGCCGTGACCCCGAACAGGAAGAAATTGTCGGCCCCGACCCGGTCGCGGATCTCGATGTTGGCGCCGTCGAGTGTGCCGACGGTGACGGCCCCGTTGAGGGCCAGTTTCATGTTGCCGGTGCCCGAGGCCTCCTTGCCGGCCAGCGAGATCTGCTCCGAGACATTGCCGGCGGCTACCACGACCTCGGCGACCGAGACGTTGTAGTCGGGCAGGAACACGACCTTGATCCGGTCGCCGACGTCGGGGTCGGCGTTGACCACGGCCGCGACCGAGTTGATCAGCTTGATGATGCGCTTGGCCTGATGGTAGCCCGGTGCGGCCTTGGCGCCGAAGATGACCGTGCAGGGCGTGATGGCGACGGCGGGATCCGCCTTGATCCGGTTGTACAGGGTGACGACGTGGAGCAGCTTGAGGAACTGCCGCTTGTACTCGTGCAGCCGCTTGACCATGACGTCGAAAAGCGAGCCGGGATCGATGGTGACACCGGTGGCGGCGAGGGCATGGGCGGCCAGGTCGAGCTTGTTCAGCTGCTTCAGCTCGCGCCACTGCGCCCGGAACTCCGCGTCGTCTGCGAAGGTCTCGAGCTCGCGCAGCCGCTCCAGGTCGGTCAGCCATCGCTGGTCTCCCAGCCGGGCCGTGATCAGGCCGGACAGGCGGGGGTTGGCCAGGCGGAGGAACCGGCGCGGACTGACGCCGTTCGTCACATTCAGGAACTTCTCCGGCCACAGGTCCGCGAAGTCGCGCAACGTGGTCTGGGCCAGCAGACGTGACTGCAGCTCGGCCACGCCGTTGACCGCCGAGCTGCCGACGACCGCCAGGTTGGCCATCCGCACCCGGTGCTCGGGACCCTCCTGGATCAGCGACATCCGGGCGACGCGCTCGCCGTCGCCCGGATAGGCGGCGCGTACATCCTCCAGGAAGGAGCCGTTAAGGGCGTGGATGATCTCCAGGTGGCGGGGCAGCAGCCGCCCGAACAGCGGGACTGGCCAGGTCTCCAGGGCCTCGGGCAGCAGGGTGTGGCAGGTGTAGGCGAAGGTGCGGCGGGTGATGGACCAGGCCTGCTCCCAGCCGACTCCGTTCTCATCGACCAGCAGGCGCATCAGCTCCGGTATCGCCAGCACCGGGTGGGTGTCGTTGAGCTGAATGACCACCTTGTCCGGGAACGCCTCCCAGTCGCTGTTGCGGAACCGGAACCGGCGGATGATGTCCCGCAGCGAGCAGGAAACCAGGAAATACTGCTGTTTGAGCCGCAGTTCGCGGCCCGCCTCCGTGCTGTCGCTGGGATACAGCACCTTGGTGATGTTCTCCGTACGCATCTGCGCCTGGACGGCCTCCGCGTAGCGGCCGTCGTTGAACAGGTTCAGGTCAAACGACTCCCCGCCGGCCCGGGCGCGCCACAGCCGGAGGATGTTGACTGTCTCGGTGCCGTAGCCCGGGACCAGCATGTGGCTGGGCTCGCCCCGCACCATCTCGGCCGGCCGCCAGCGGGCTCGCAGCCCTCCCTGGTCGTCGTCCACGGCCTCGGTGTGGCCGTAGAACCCGACCATCTGCAGGTCGTCAGGAGCGGGGAACTCCCACGGGTTGCCGTAGAAGGTCCAGTCGTCGGGAAGCTCGACCTGCTGGCCATCCTCGAAGGCCTGCTTGAAGATCCCGAACTCGTAGCGGATGCCGTACCCCACCCCGGGCACGTCCAGGGTGGCCAGGGAGTCGAGCAGGCAGGCGGCCAGCCGGCCCAGGCCCCCGTTCCCCAGTCCGGGTTCGACGTCGAGAGCCTCCAACTCCTCGAGGGAGTACCCGGACGCGGAAACTGCCTGGCGGGCGAGGTCGGTGGTACCGGTGTACAGCGCGTTCTGCCGCAGCTGGCGCCCCAGCATGTACTCCGCCGACAGGTAGTAGACGAACTTCGGGTTGGCTTCATAGTTCGCCCTGGCCGTCCTGGCCCGGCGGTCAGCGAGGCGGTCACGGATGGTCACCGCCAGCGTCCAGTAGGCGTCCTGGGCACTTGCCGACTCAGCCGTCGTGCCCCGCTGGTAACACAGGTTGTCAGCGAGGTCCCGTTCGAACTCGGCCAGCGTGTTGCCGACCCACCGGGCCTGCGGCCCCGGCCCTCCAAGCGTCATGAACAGAATCTATGGCATCCGGGCCCGACCCGGACGGCTTGAGGGCTAGTGGACGACGGAGGTACCCGTGGCGCAGACGTCAGCTGTCCTAGCCAGCGCCGAGGATCGAGTGGTCGACGAGGCGGTGGCCGCGCTCGAATCGCGCCAGCCCGGGTACGGCCAGGCATCGAGCGCGGCCGAGCGCCGTAAAGGAACAGCTCCGTGTCCTTACCGATTACCAGCCGATCGCGGCGCAGGTGTACGAACGCATATCCGGCTCGGCCGGCACCGCCGTTACGCGGTCCAGCTGTGCAGGAAGGCCGCGTCCTTGGCCGCGACGTCGGCCCGGAACATGGGGTGCAGGTCCATCGACGGCGAGTACTTGCTGGCCGGAACCTCGCGGCCCAGGGCCTCGGCCATGGCCCGGACGTGATGCGGGCCGGCGCCACAGCAGATGCCCACGTAGTCCGCGCCGAGCTCACGGGCCTGCAGCGCGAAGTGCGCCATCTCGAAGCGCGTGCAGCCGAAGGGGTCGAGCGCGATGGGGAAGGCCCGCTCCCCGTCCGGTGACCGCAAGGTCTCCATCGTCGGGGCGGCCGCGTCGGTCCGGTACGGCACCGGCTGGACGGCGACGGCGCAGTCCACGGCCTCCCGGATGCCGGTGATCAGCGGCAGCATCGTCTGCGGCCCGCGGTCGCAGTTCAGGCCGACCACCAGCGCCCCCTCGGCGGCAAGGATCCGGCACGCGTCCGCGTACCCGTAACCGTCGCGGGTCTGGTCGGGCTGCGTCGGCGCGAGGGTCACCATCGCGGGCAGCCCGAGGTCGGCGATGACCTCCAGCGCGATCAGCGCTTCGCCGAGGTAGTCGTTGGTTTCCGAGATGACGAAGTCGATGCCTTCGTCGGCGGCCCAGCCCAGCTGTTCGGCGTACATGGCCCGAACGGTCTGCTTGGTGGCCGGGTCATCCGGGTCGTAGGCCCAGGTGTTGCAGACGTTGCCGGCCACCAGGGCATCGCCCTCGCGCGCGACCTCGCGGGCGATCCGCACCGCCTGGCGGTTCATCGCCTCCAGGTCGCCCTCGCGGCCGACATCCCGCAGCTTCTCCCGGTGCGCGTAGTAGGTCAGCGCGACCATCACGTCCGCGCCGGCCCGCAGGAACTCCCGGTGCAGCTCACGCACCGCCTCGGGGAAGTCCAGGACGACCTCGGGAACGAACGGGCCCGCCTTGATGTAGCCACGTCGTTCCAGCTCGAAAACATAGCCCTCGGCGCCGAGCACCGGGCCGGCCCGCAGCCGGTCCACAATTGACAAGCTCATGAAGCCACCTCTTCCGCTGCGAACCTGGCGGGCGTGAAGCGCCCGATGTCATAGACGGTGCCCTGCTGCAGGGCCAGCTGGGCCAGGACCCGGCCAGCCCCGGGATGCACTCGGCCACGAACTCCTCCACGCTCCCGATCGGGCTCGGCGCCCGGGTCACGTCGGGCGGATTGTAGAAACCGATCTTCACCCCGGGCGTTTTCCCCTCGTACACCGGGTGCCCGTAGATGCCGATCTGGTCAGGCCGAACGAGGCCGTAGCAGGATCGCCTACCCGGGACCGGTCGAGCACCGTGACGGACCCGGCTAGCGGTGCGGCATGGTAGGCCGTCATGAGCCCCATGACGCCGCCGCCGATGATCGTCAGCCGTCCGGCCAAAAGTCACGCTCCTTAGGTTTGCGCACGTCAGAGGTTACCGCGCTGATCGTCACCCAGCGGCCAGAGGCGGCGGAGGTCTCCATCGCGTCGCAGACGGCCTGCACGGCCGCGCCCTCGCGGAAACCCGGTGTCCACGGAGCTTCCGGCCAGCCCTCGAGCAGGTCGGTGACCTGGTTCGCGAACGACGCGCCGTATCCGACGCCCTGGCCGATCGGCCACCACTGGGCCGCGTAGGGGTGGCTGGGGTGCTCGGCCCGGATCCGCCGCATCCCGTAAAGCCGCACGTCGTCATCGGCGCTGGCGTACCAGAGCTCGTTCAGCCTGGCGTAGTCGAACATCAGCGTGCCCCGGCTGCCGTTCGCCTCGACGGTGAAGTCGCACGGCCGCCGCACCGCGGCCCGCGCGACCTCGAGCGTGCCGAGCGCCCCGGACTCGAAGCGCAGCAGGGCGCTGGCCGCGTCGTCCACGGTCACCGTTACCCCGGAGCGCGAGCGGATGAAGGTGGTGGCCTGTGCGCACGTGCTCTCCACCGGGCCGGCCATGCTCAGCGCCATGTCGATCAGGTGGCAGCCGAGATCGGCAATCGTGGTGCCGCCCATGGCCCGGTCGAAGCGCCAGTCGTAGGGGGTGGCCGGGTCGGCGAACTCATCGGATAGCCAGGTGGCCCGCCAGAGCCTGAGCTCCCCGATGGCGCCTTCGGCGATCATGCGCTGCATGAGCGCCACCGCGGGCAGCCGCCGGTAGTTGAAGCCGACCGCGTTGTGCACCCCGGTCTCGGTGACCGCAGCCAGCGCCGCAGCCGCCTCCGGGTAGTTCAGGGCCAGCGGCTTCTCGCACAGCACCGCCTTGCCCGCCGCCGCGGCCTGCCGCGCCATCTCCGCGTGCGTGCCGGGCGGGGTGCAGATGTCCACCATGTCGACGTCGTCCCGCGCGATCAGCTCACGCCAGTCGGTGACGGTGGCGGGCACGCCGAAAGCGGCCGCCGCAGCCCGGACCGCACCGGCGTCGCGCCCTGACATCCCGGTGACCACCGGCGTCACCGGGAGGGGCCGCAGCATCGGCGCGACGCGGTATCCGTAGCTGTGCGCCTTGCCCATGACTCCGTAGCCGATGATGCCGACCCGCAGCAATGGCTCCGCGTTCATGACGGAGTCATCGCCGGTATCGCCGCCGTGACCTGCTCGGCGGCGGTCAGCGCCGCGACCGCGTTGTCGGCCGTGGCGCCCTGGCAGGACGCGCCGGCCGCGAACTCCGCGAAGCTCTCGGCCTGGCGGCGCAGCGCTTCGAGCTGGGCGCGGTCGCCCTCGGCCGGGTCGATGACGTCACAGCGCTCGCTGCCCAGCGTGCCTAACGCCTCGGCCCAGACCGCGTTGCCCGCCGGATAATAGCGGCCGAGTGAGACGAACCCGCATCCGCCGCCGGACAGCGCGGCGATCACCTGAGCGCCGTCCACGTCGGGGATCCCGTCGGGTGCCTGGCCCGAGGCCACCGCCGTCAGGGCGCTGATGTCCTGCCCGGTCAGCCAGCGCAGCTGGTCGAACTCGTGCACGCCCATATCGATCGCGATCCCGCCGCTGTGCGCCCGGAACGCCGCCGGCGGCGGCTGCTCGTCCCACTGGTAGCAGGTGACGAGATGGACAGTGCCGAGCTCGCCCGCGGCGATCCGGTCGTGCAGCCGCCGCAGGTCCGGGACGAACCGGCGCCAGTAGGCCACCTGCAGCGGCACGCCCGCCGCCGCGGCCGTCTGGGCCGACGCGCGGGCGGCCGCGGCCGTCAGCCCGCACGGCTTCTCGCACAAGATCGGCAGCCCGCGCGCGGCGACCTCGGCGATGAGAGTGCCGTGCTGGTCGGTGGGCGCGGCGATGAGCACCCCGTCCAGCGGAGCCGCCGCCAGCATCTCAGCCGGGCTGGCGAGTACCGTCACGCCGGGCGCATCCACAGCGGAGCGGGCCGCCGCCGACATCTCCGCGATGGCGGTTACCGCCACCCGTTCCGAGCCGGCCAGCGCCCGCAGGTGGGTGCGGCCCATCCGGCCGGCGCCGATCAGGCCGAGCCGGAACGGCGGCATGCTAAAGGCCCCGTTCGGCCAGGAACGCGCGGTTGTGCCGTTTCGGCCGAAAAGCACATCGGCTTCTCCACGAAGACGTGCCGCCCCGCCCGGGCCGCCGCCGCGGCGATCGGGGCGTGGCTGCCCGAGGTCAGCACCATGACCGCGTCGAGCGGATGACCCAGCAAGTCGCGCCAGTCGGTGAAGACGGCGGGGATGCCGTAACGTCCGGCACACGCCCGGGCGCCGTCGGCGTCGAGGTCGCACACCGCCGCCACCTCATAGCGGTCGGCTAGTTCGGCCAGGTAGTGCAGGTGCATGACCTGGGCGATTACGCCGGTCCCGACCAGGCCGACCCGGACCCTCACGCTGGTTCCAGCGCAGCGTCGATCGCTGACCGCAGTAGCCGCGCCGCCTCGGGGACGCCGGTGCTGGCCGGCACGAACGGGTCCTCGTGCTCGATCGAGATGACCCGCGCCGCCGAACCGCCGAGCGCCCGGACCAGGCCCGCCCACCAGGTCAGGTCGTGGCCGCGCCCGGGCACCGCGAAGGTCCACGGCATCTCGGCGGCGGGTTCCGGCCAGCGCCGGTCGAGCAGGCCGTTGAGGGCCAGGCTCTCCGCGTGGAAGACCGTGTCCTTGCCGTGCACGTGCCCAATCCGGTCGCCCAGGGCCGCGGCGACCTTGTGGCCGTCCATGCCCATCCAGAAGAAGTGGCTCGGGTCGAGGTTGCCCGCGATGGCCGGCCCGAGCGCGGCCACCCGGCCGAACGTCTCGACGTTGAACACGCAGGTCCCAGGGTGCAGTTCCAGGCAGACCCGCAGCTCGGGGTTCTCCGCGGCGGCAAAGGAGGCGAGGCCGGCCCAGTGGGGTGCGATCTGCTCCTCCCACTGCCGCTGGTAGACGCCCTCCAGGTAGGGGAGCCAGCCGCCAGCCCCGAAGTGCGGCACCTGATCGCCGGCGGCGCCGCCCGGGCAGCCGGCCAGCGCGACCACCCGGCTGACGCCGAGCAGCGTGGCCAGCCGATGTGCAGCCCGGCCGATCCCTGGCCGTCACTGCCGTGCGCCCGGCTGCTGGCCTGTTCCCGGCGGCCGGCTGTCATACCTGTTCAGCCTCCCGCCCAGGACAAGATCGTTTGCCGATAGCTGGATAGTGCTCCCGGCAGTTATGACCTGTCAAGAGTCTGTGAGTATGTATGGACAAACTAGAAATAGAGTTGGAACCGGGAGGCGGCCGCGTCGCGGCTGGCTTCCTCGGGCCGGCCCTGGCACCCAGGCCCGCCCCTCGTGCCAGGGCTGCGTTTATAACGGCCAGGTTTCTGTGTTAAATCTGCAGTGGTTACAATGTCCAAACAAATGGCCTAGCTACCCGCCGGATGTCGACGATGCCTGAACGCGAACCAAGTACCAGCGGCCCGATCACCATCGACCGGACCAGCCCGGTGCCGCTGTACTTCCAGCTGGCTCAGCACTTCGAATCGGCCATAAGATCCGGCGCGCTCAAGGTCGGCGCCCGGCTGGAGAACGAGGTCCAGCTGGCGGAGATGCTCGGCCTGTCGCGGCCCACGGTACGGGCCGCCTTCCTCTACCTGGCCAACAAGGGGCTGGTGGTGCGCAAGCGCGGCGCCGGGACCCTGGTGGCCAACGAGCGGATCGACCGTAACGTCGAGCTGACCAGCCTCTACGACGACCTCGCGGCCAGCGGCCGGAATCCCGCCACCCGGGTGCTCAAGTCCGAGGTCAGCCACGCCAGCGACCAGGTTGCCGACGCGCTGCAACTGCCCGAGCGAGCCCTGGTGATGTCGCTGGAGCGGATCAGGCTAGCCGACGGCGAGCCGATGGCCCTGATGCACAACTACCTGCCCGCCGGGCTCGTCCAGCTGAACGTCCAGATGCTCGAGGAGCATGGCCTGTACGAACTGCTCCGCGCGGCCGGCATCGGGCTGTACTCCGCCACTCAGCGCATGGGCGCGAAGAACGCCTCGACCGCCGAAGCCCGCATGCTGAACGAGACCCGCGGCACGGCGCTGCTGACTATGGAGCGCATCGCCTACGACCAGTCCGGCCGTCCCGTCGAGTTCGCCCGGCACCTGTACCGCGCCTCCCGGTACGCCTTCACCACCAGCTTCCCGCGCCCCGAGCCAGCCCTCCGCTAACGGGCCTCCCAGCATCCGACCAGGGAATGTAACAATGCGGCCTGGCGCTGCTCTCCCTAGCGTCCCGGGGTGCGGCGGCTGCCGAACCGGTCATGCCACGCCTGGCGGCGATTATGCCGGGGTCCGGGCCAGCCGATCGGTGCTCGTCGGCCCCATGGCCGGGGTCCGGTCACTGGCCCTGCCGACCAGTGCCATTACGCCGAGGACCGCGGCGATGGGGATCAGGGAGAGTTGCGGCAGTTCGTACCGCCAGTCGAAGGTGGCGATGATGAACGGGGGCTCGACTGCGGCGATGGCGCCGATCGTGAAAAGCAGGCACGGGGCGCGTAGCCCGCTGCGCCGCGTCCGGCCGATCCCGGCCACGCCGGCCAGGCCCAGCGCGAGACCGGCGGCGAGCAGCGGGCCAGGTACATAGAAGTCCCGGCCGTAGCCGGTCAGGAAACCGGCTAGCGCGGGCTGGACGTGCGGGTCGCGACCGGTGGAGGCACGGAGCGTAGCCACCTCGTCTTTGTGGGCTGGGAAGTACGTGTGGAACTGGTGGTACCAGACTGGGTAGTGCTCGGGTCCGTCCCCGCGCACTGGGGAGAAGCTGTAGAGGATGTCGCCGACCAGCACCTTCAGGTAAGTCAGCGGCTGGTGTTCGATGATCCGCCGGTCGAAGTCGAGGATGATGTGGCCTTTGTTCATCCCGGGCGGCGTATTGAGGGTAGCCTGCGGCGATCGCGGATCCCACATGTAGAAGTCCACGTTGCGCTGCGCCGGCGGCTGCCGCGGGCAAAGCGGCCGCTCGTACCACGGCAGCGACACGCCCGTGCAGTCGGCGAACTGCGCGATCCGCCCGTACATGAACTGGCTGTCGTAATCGACGAAGTCGAACCGTCCGTACGACACCTGGTGCCAGCCGAGATAGCCGAGCACCGGGAGCAGGAAGCCGGCGAGCAGCAGCGCCGCCCGGATCGCCAGGCGCCGCCTGGGCCGGATGACAGCCACCAGGTAGAGCGCGGCGGGGATGATCACGAGCAGGTCGGATTCCCTGATGATCGTGGCGGCGGCAATCAGCAGGCCGGCCACGACGGGCGCCGCCTTCCCGATCGCGTCACGTTTCCATACCAGGACGACCAGCGCCGCGACGAGCAGGAACGTCGCGCTGACGTCGGTGAGAACGTACTGCTCGATATCGAGCTGGAGGGGGTCGAACAGTACGGGGACGGTCGCCAGCGTGGCCAGCCAGCGCCGGGCGCCGAAATGGACGAGAGCCGCGTAGACCAGCACGGCCGTGCCCAGCCCGAGCAGGTGCTGTACGGCAGCGACCACTGCGAGGTTGTGGATCAGCACCGCCGGGATGAGCAGCAGCGAGTAGCCGCTGGTGCGCAGCCAGTCCGGAGACCAGTGTCCGTTAACAAAGTGCCAGGCGTACTGGAGGTACCGCTCGCTGTCCGGGAAGATCAACGCCGGCTGGTAGGCCAGCTGCACCACGGCGCGCAGCGCGGTGGCGCATCCCGCGACGACGGCGAACAGCCAGTGTCGCCGCACCGCGTCCCGGCAGCGTCCGGCGAACTCGTGTGCGATGCGTCGGGACGGGGCGAGGGCCGACAGGACGACGCGGGACCAGGGCGCCGGAAACATGTTCTCCAGCTAACCGCATCCCACCATCTGGCGTGCCGGTTGCCGGCAACTCGACGTGACAAGGCCTGCGCGCCGGGCCTCGGCGTCGTGTGCCGGGGGCGGCCGGATCGCCGAACTCGACCTGATCGCCGACCCGGCCAAGCTACGCCACCTGGCCATCCAGCCCTGACGGGCGCGGTACCGAAGTACGGTACGAAGATGGCGACCTTTGATGATGTGGCCCGGCTGGCCTCGGAATTGCCCGAGGCCACCGAGGGCGAACGGCATGGCAACCGGACGTGGTTCGTCCGCGGTAAGGCCTTCGCCTGGGAGCGGCCGTTCAGCAAGGCGGATATCAGGCGGTTCGGCGACCAGACCCCGCCCGACGGCCCCATCCTGGCCGTTCGCGTCGAGGACCTCGGCGAGAAAGAGGCGGTGCTCGCCGCGAATCCAGACGCCTTGTTCACGATTCCGCACTTCGACGGATATTCCGCCGTCCTCATCCAATTGCCGGAAGTCACAGAAAAGGCGCTGAAAGACGCGATTACCGACGGCTGGCTGGCCTGCGCTCCGCCGGCCCTGACCGAGAAACCCGGCCCGTTCGGCAGAAAAGATCATTTATCCCGAACGGGCCGAGATGTTACGCCCCGGCGCCAGCCGCCCGCCCGGCAAATCTCAGAGCAGGCTGACCGCGGTGTCTACCGCGCCGGCCACGTCGTCGTCGGCCGGGTAGAGCAGCGACCGGCCGGCGACGAGCCCTAGGACGTTCGGCAGCCGCAGTGCCTTGCGCCAGCCCGTGAACGCGGACTCGGGGTCGTCGGGCACTTCGCCGCCGAGCAGCAGGGCCGGCAGCGTGGAGGCGGCCATGACCTGCTCCATGTCCGCCACCACGGGGACCTTCAGCCAGGTGTAGGCCGAGGTGGTGCCTAGGCCCGAGGCCACGGAGATGGCCCGCATCATCGCCTCGGGGGACAGGTCGTTGCGGAGTCGGCCGTCTTCCCGGCGCGCGATGAACGGCTCGATCATCGCAGTCAACCGGCGGCTGGCCAGGTCGGATACGGCGTGCGCGCAGGCCTGCAGGGTCGCCACGGTGGCCGGGTCGCGGGGGTCGATGCGCACCAGCATCTTGCCGCCGTCGAAGCCCATCCGTGCGATGGCGGGTGCGTCGTACCCGGTGAACCGGTCGTCGATCTCGAAGACGCTCTCGGCCAGGCCGCCCCGGTTCATCGAGCCGATCACCACCTTGCCCTCCAGCGCGCCGAGGAGCAGCAGGTCCTCCAGCACGTCGGCGGTGCCGAGCACACCGTCGACGCCCGGCCGGCCCAGCGCCACGCACAGCCGCTCGAGCAGCCCGGCGCGATCCGCCATGGCGGTCTCGCGCCGGCAGGCCCGCAAGAGGCCGCGCGCCGTGTGGTCGGCGGCGATCAGCACCAGGCGGCCGGGGAACGAGGAGGCCCGCTTGCGCCTGGCCGCCGCCTGCGCCACCATCTCGGGCCGCCGTGCGCGGGTTTGCCTGACCTCCGCCACCCGGTCAGCGAACACGGCCGCTCGGCGACTCGCTCATCCCGTTGTCAGCAGGAAATCGAGGCAGGACCCGTCCTGCGCGATGTCGATCACGGCCCCGCGCAGCACCCCGGAGGAATAGTCGCTGCCCGGGTTGACGCACAGCGTCCGGCCGATCTTCTGCGCGCCCCGGGACTCGTGGATGTGCCCGTGCAGAGCCACCGCCGGCTGGTAGCGCTTGATGGCCTCGCGCACCGCGTGGCTGCCCACCGGGATGATGCTGGGCCGGCCGCCGCGGATCACCGGCTTCAGTGTGGCGTCGAGCTCGGGGGCGTCGTCGAGCCCGGAAGCGTACGGCGGGCAGTGCAGGTTGAGGATGGTTGGCCGGCCGTCGGGCAGCGGGTCGAGCATCTCGCTGATCTGCTTGGCCAGTTCGTCCTCGGTGCACTCCCGCTCGGTGTTCCACGGCGTGGTCGGCACCACCCCCAGGCTGGCCATGGTCACCGGCCCGAGGTCGCACAGCTCGAGCTCCGGGGACTCCACCCGGTCGTGCGCCGCCAGCACCGCATCCGCGTCCACCGGGTCGTCGTTGCCCGGCGTGATGATGCAGCGCACTGTCGGGTCGAGCCGCTCGGCGGCCAGGTCACACCAGCGCTGCATCTGGGCCGAGATCTGGCGGCGGAACAGCCGGTCGAGCTCCGCTGGATCGTCGGACAGCCGGGCCAGCTCGGCGGCGTCCATCCGGATCGGGTACAGGCCGGTCTTGCCGATGTCGGCGACCAGCCGGTCCCACTCCGCCTCGGGCACGGTAATCTCCTCGCCGCCGACCCGGGCCCGGAGCGAGCCGCCCTCGGCCAGCACCGGGACGATGGCCTTGCCCGCGAAGTCACCGCCCAGGATGATCACCAGGGTGAGGATCGACTCCCAGCTGAACTTCCCGTACACGCTGGAGTGCGCGATCAGCTCGTACACCGTGAACAAGGCCAGAACCGTGGTGGCCCCGCCGACCAGGGCGACGTTGCGCAGCCACTTCTTCCTAGCCTCGTCACCTCCAGCCTCAGCATCAGGACGAGGAAGGCCAGGATGCGGCCGGCAGGACGTTCCACCAGCCCAGACGGCTCCTCAGGCTGAGATCATGGTCAGGCCATGACAAGAGATTGTCAATACCTATGAACATACGTGCGTTCCTACATAACAAAAAGTCGCGAAACCTCAGGTGTCACAGCCCGGGCAGCAGCCCGCGCAAACCGGATGTATCAGGCGCGCCGCCCGGTGCTCCGATTCCACAAGGGCGCCCTCGCCGACGGGAGCGGGGAGCGAGGGCGCCCAGCCCTACCGGGCGGACGTGCGGTCTGGCTCGGTAGCGCATCAGCGGATGGGGGTTACCGATGGATGCCAGCGCGATGTTCCTTGACTGCCCGGCCTACATGGACAAGACCGGTTCGGCCAGGTGCGGGCTGCCGGCCGAGGTGCAAGACCGGTACCTGATGAGGTCAACGGACGGGCCGCTGGAAAGTGCGCGGATCCGCTGCCCGCGCGGCCACTGGTTCAACGGCCCGATTGAGTCACTGACGCTGGAAGAACGCCCGGATGCGGCCGCTGAGCACGAGGCCATCGCCCGGATCAAGGGCTCCGTCATGCGGCGGCCTGGACCTCGGTAGGCAGCGTCAGGCCGACCCCGACACCGGTAACGAGCATTCCGCTGAGGACGCCCGAACGCCTGCGGTGCGGGTAACCTGCATTTCGGCCTTGACCCTTACGTCGTTCGGAGCCATTCGCTCATGCTCAGCCAAGATGTCGTCGATTCCCTGTTCCCGCCTGACCTGCCCGAGCCGGATCACTGGGAGCAGCTCTACCCGCCCCGTGACCTGCCCGAAGAAGCGAAAGTCACCCGCTTCTCGCCGAGCCCGACGGGCTACCTGCACATCGGCGGCGTGTACGCGGCGACCATCGACGTGGATGTCGCCAGGCACTCCGGCGGCGTCTACTTCGTCCGTCTGGAGGATACCGACCAGGCCCGCGTTACCGAAGGCGCCGCGGCCCAGTTCGCCGAGGCGTTCGAGTACTTCTCCATCGGCCCGGACGAGGACGACCAGACCGGCCACTACGGGCCGTACTGGCAGTCCGCGCGGTCGCAGATCTACCTGACTTACGTCCGCGAACTGCTGCGCCAGGGCCGCGCGTACCTGTGCTTCGCGACCAAGCAGGACCTGGAGGAGATCACCGCCCGGCAGCGGGCGGCCGGTGCCCTGCCGGGTTACTACGGCAAGTGGGCGATCTGGCGCGACGCCGATCCGGAGGAGGTCGCCAAGCGACTGGCGGCCGGCGATCCCTACGTGGTCCGCTTCCGATCTCCCGGAACCGCGAGCGCCAGGGTGAGCTTCACCGATGCGATCCGAGGCGAGCTGTCCCTCGACGACAACCGCAACGACGCGGTGATCCTGAAGAGCAGCGATACCGAGCCGCGGCTGCCCACGTACCATTTCGCGCACGCCGTGGACGATCATCTGATGCGAGTCAACCTGGTCATCCGCGGCGAGGAGTGGATCTCCTCGGTTCCGCTGCACCTGCAGCTGTTCGACGCCCTCGGCTTCGGTCGGGTGCAGTACGCGCACATCGCGCTGCTGATGAAGCAGGAGGGTGGCAGCCGCCGCAAGCTGTCCAAGCGCCGGGATCCCGAAGCCAGTGTGAGCTTCTACGTCGAGCGTGGCTACCCGGCTCCCGCGGTCCAGTACTACCTGCGCGGCCTGGCCAACGGCCGGCTCGCCGAGCTGCCGCTGCCTGAGGCGCTGGCCGCGCCGATCCGGCTGTCCGAAGCCGGCACCGCGGGCCCGCTGGTGGACATGGTCAAGCTCGATGACATCTCCGCCGATTACATCGCCACCCTGTCCGGTCGCCAGATCCTCGCCGAGGTCGGCACCTGGGCTGGCCGCTATGCGCCCGGCCTGGCCGCGGTCCTGGCCGCCGAGCAGGAGCTGGCGCTGCGGGCCCTGGCCATCGAGCGGGAGGGCGTCGCCAACCCGCGCAAGGACCTGCGCAAGTGGGCAGATTTCCCCGACGTCTACGGGTACTTCTTCCCGCAGCTCTTCGAGCTGCTCACCGACCCCGCGGACGCCCGTTTCGGCGGCCTCGACCCGGACCTGGTGCGGGCGGTGGCCCGGACCTTCGCCGACAACTACCAGCCGCCGGCGCCGGAGACCGAGTGGTTCGACCAGATCCGCCGGCTCGCCGCCGACCTCGGGTTCGCGCCCAGCCAGAAGGTCTACAAGCAAGACCCGGCCGCCTACCGCGGTTCCATCCGCGAGGCCTCCCAGGTCATCCGGGTTCTGCTGACCGGCACGCCGCGCAGCCCCGACCTGGCCGAGGTGGCGGCCGCGCTCGGCACCGAAGAGGTTCTGCGCCGCGTACGGGCCGTCCTGGGAGAGTAATCGCTACGCGTCGTCCCCGGCGGGGGTGTCTTCGACGGCGCTGTCTTCCGCGGGGCCGTCTTCGGGCGGCCAGGTACCTATCGTCGGCAGCAGGTACAAGCTGTCCAGGTTCAGCTGCTGCGCGTCCTTCAGCACGACATCCTGCTGTTCGGTTGCCTTCTCGGCCGTCTGCTTGGCCAGTTCGGAGGCCAGGCCGCCGAGCTGGCGCACGCCCACGTCATCGATGAGCACGTGGCTGGACGCGAAGATCACGATGCCTTCCACCCGCCGGTCCTTCTGCTCGGGCGGCGAAAGGGCGGCGCCTACCTTGGCCGCCTCGGACGGGTTCGGCGCATGCGCGGCGAGCTTGTCGCGCTCCTCGAGTACCCACTTGTGGAACTTCATGACCGCCCCGTGCAACGGCAGATTCTTGACGTCCTCGGTGGCCAGGCCGAACCGCTTGCCCTTGCTGAAGCAGCGGGCGTAGGCCATTACTGCGGACGACCAGAGCGCGACCGGCATCAGCGGATCCCGGCCTTCCTCGGGCTTTTCCAGCTCGGTGAGCAGCCGCTTGCAGCTGTCCATGACGAACTGGAGATCGGCGATGATCGACGCCTGGTCGGCGAGGACATGCGCGGACGGCACGTCGAGGGCAACAGTCGGCATCGTCATCTTTGGATGCTCTCACCGGAGACGGCTCGCGCTTGTCTCACAAAAGGACAAGTCCGGTGAACGAGACGGATCAGCTGGCCTGAGCCGCCGCGGGCGGCGCGCTGGTCGCCCAGCGGATGGCGCGCACCATGGCGTGGCCCGCCGGGCGGACCAGCACGGTCTCGGTCACTGGGAGCCGGGGCAGGCGAAGCGGCCGGCGCGCCCACCCGGGCAGCAGCGACACCGCGGCCGCGGCCAGCACCCCGTAAGGCGCCCGGGCGATCGCCGGGAGCGGGGGATTGAGCAGCAGGAACCGGGCTGCGTCGCGCGCCTGGGCGGTGGCGGTCAGCTCGGCCCGGTACTGACCGATCCGGTCGGCGAGCTCGGCCTCCGTGCGCGGCGGGTCGGGCACGCCGAGCGCGGCGCCGATCCTGGCCATGTCGGCGAGGTAACCGTCGCGTCCGGTCTGGTCGAGGGGATGGGTGCCGAACCGGCTGTGGGCGCGCAGGAAGCTGTCCGCCTCGGCGATGTGCACCCAGGTGAGCAGGTGCGGGTCGGCGGCGGCGTACGGACGCCCGTCGGGCGCGGTGCCGGTGACGTGCTGGTGGACCGCGCGGACCCGCGCGATCGCCGCCTGGGCGTCATCGGCCCGGCCGAACGTGGTGACGGCCAGGAAAAAGCTGGTCCGCTGCAGCCGGCCCGACGGGTCGCCGCGGTAATCCGAGTGCTGCGCCACGGCGGCCATGGCCAGCGGGTGCAGCGACTGCAGCAGCAGGGCCCTGAGCCCGCCGATGAACATCGACGAATCCCCGTGCACCTGGCGGACCGGCCGGTCCTCGGCGAACCAGCGCTCGCCCGCAACCTGGTGGATCTGCCGTCGGCGGTCCGGGCCCTGCGGTCCGGCGACCCGGTCGAAGATGGCCGCGCCGATCCGGCCGCGGAGACGATCAGCAGCATCCTGTCTTCCCATGTTCTCAATTATCGGCGGTCAGGAAAAATCGGTTGGTGCCGAGTGGCTCAAAGGGAGCTGCCAGCCGGTGAGCCCCACCCAGCCGATCCCTCAGGCGGGCTGCTCGGCCTGGAGTTGCCTGACCACCTCGAGCGCGTCGCCGACGTGCTTGTCGATGTTGGTCATCGAGCTGAAGATGTGCCGGACCGTGCCCGTGCGATCGATCACGTAGGTGACCCGGCCAGGGAGCAGGCCGAGCACCGCCGGCACCCCGTAGGCCTTGCGGACGCGGCCGCCCTGATCGGCCAGCAGGGTGAACGGCAGGTTGTGCCGGCCGGCGAAGGCGGCGTGCTTGTCCGCGGAGTCGGAGCTGACCCCGATCACCTCGGCACCGGCATCGGTGAAGGTCTCATGGCTGTCGCGGAACGCGCACGCCTCGGCGGTGCAGCCGGGGGTGTTGTCCTTGGGGTAGAAGTACAAGACGACCACCCGTTCGCCGAGCCGGTCCTGCAGCCGGACCGGCTCGCCGGACTGCGACGGCAGGGTGAAGTCGGGCGCCGTGTCCCCGACCTGAACGCTGCGTGCCATGCTCGGCCTGCCTCTCTGTGCTCCCCGGGAATCGCGAACTCACAGCGTAAGTGTAGCCAACCTTCCGTTTAAGCTCCGGGACCAATGGCCCTTCTGGCCATCCCGGGGGCCGGCCTAGCGTGCTGCCAGCCGGCGCCGAACGCGACGCTGGCCCTACCCCGAAGGGTGACCGACCATGATCGGCTCAGCTTCACTGGCCAGCACCACCAGTGCGCGCTCTTCCGTCGATTTCAGCGAGCGGCCGATGCTCGTGTTCTGGGAGACCACCCGCGCTTGCCTGCTGGCCTGCCGTCATTGCCGGGCCAGCGCGACTACGCAGGCGCCACCAGGGGAGCTGAGCACGGCGGAGGGTTACGCGCTGATCGAGCAGGTCGCCGGCTTCGGCCGGCCCTACCCGATCCTCGTGCTCACCGGCGGCGACTGCCTGCTCCGGCCCGACCTGTTCAGCCTCGTTGATCATGCGGTTTCGCTAGGTGTCCCGGTGTGCCTGTCGCCGTCGGTCACTCCGCTGCTCGACGCGGCCATGATCGGCCGGATCGCCGGCAGCGGCGTCAGGGCGGTCTCGGTGAGCCTGGATGGCTGCCGCGCGGAGACCCATGACGGCGTGCGCGGCATCGCCGGGCATTTCACCAAGACGGTCGCGGCCATCGCCCAGCTCGCCGCCGCGGGCATTACCGTTCAGGTCAATACCACCGTGATGGACGGAAACACCGAAGACCTGCCGGGTATCGCCGCCCTGGTGGCGCAGGCCGGCGCGCATATCTGGGAAGTCTTCTTCCTGGTCCAGGTCGGCCGCGGGGCGGCGGCCGGGTCGGTCTCACCGGCCGCGCATGAGGACGTGTGCCATTTCCTGTACGACGCGTCAGCGTACGGCTTTATCGTCAGGACCGTCGAAGCGCCGTTCTTCCGCCGCGTCGTCAGGGCGCGCCGCGCCGGCGGCCCGGCGCCCGGCAGTGCGCTGTATCAGAGCCTGTCAGCGCGTCTGGTCGAACTGCTCGGCCCGGGGACCGGACGCCCCAGCGCCCATACGGCACCTACTCGCGACGGCAAGGGCATCGTGTTCGTCTCGCACGATGGCGAGGTCTACCCGGCCGGCTTCCTGCCGCTGGGCCTGGGCAGCATCCGGGCCCGGCCGCTGCATGAGATCTACCGGGACGACCCGCTGTTGAGGTCGATCCGGGCGGCGAAGTTCACCGGACGGTGCGGACGCTGCGAGTACGCCGACCTGTGCGGCGGGTCCCGGGCCCGCGCCTACGCCGCGGCCGGTGATCCGCTCGCCGAGGACCCCGCCTGTCCGTACGCCCCTGGCCTCTAAGAAGACGTGAAGACGATGTGTCCTTCGGCGTGCGCGATGGCGGGCCCGGTGGCGACGTACCGGACGGTGCAGGCCGCCGCGCACCGCACGTCGATGGTCCTCGCGCCGCCCTCGGTGGCCACCAGGAGGTCGCCGGCCCGGATTCCGGCCCGCGTCAGCGCCGCCGCGGACAGCCGCAGGATGGCGTTATCCCCGGGGTGCCGGTTGCGGGCCGAGAAGCGGTCAGCCAGGTACGCGGCGGTCGCGCGCGGCGGCACGAACCCGGCGGACTCCACGCCGATGTCACCGCCAGCCTGCAGGCCCGACCGCACCAGGGTGACGACCTTTCCGGCCGGGTCCACGGCGTAGACCCGGCCGCTTCCCTCATCCGGCGCGATGAGGTCGCCGCCGAAGCGGCCGAACGTCGCCGGCGCCACGACGATCCCGCCCTCCATGGCGGGCGCGCCGGCCGCGACCATCGACACCTGGCCGTCGCAGCTGATGCCGTACACCGTGGTCCGGCCGCGGAACCCGGCCACCACCAGCAGCCGGTGCCCGAACCGCCCGGTGCCGTCGAACGCGATCCCGGACGGGGAGCGGCCCGGCGGCAAGCTGGCGAACGGCCGCGCCCGGCCTTGCGGGCTGATCATGATGACCCCCGGATCCGCGCCCGGCTCAATGGCGAAGGCCGTATTCATCCCGAACGAACATGGTTTTCCGCGGACCCGATAGGTGCTTGTGAGCACGAGGTAAGGCTCGGTGCCCATCGCCGTCTGATATCCGTCCGTGCCCCGGGCAAACGGGCTCAGCGGGCCGTCGCGGTCCAGGACGAACAGCCGCCCGGCCGCGGCCACCAGGAACGACCCGTCGGCCCGCGGCCCGGCCAGATCCACCACGCCAGGCAGGTGCCGGAAGGTGGCCCAGGCGGCGGGCGGTGCCGGGACAGCCCGCTCCGGGCTGCCGCCGCACGCCGCCAGCGCGATCGCCGCCAGGCCGAGCACGAGATTCCGGAACCAGCGCACGGACAACTAACGTAGCCGGAATGGAGGACAAGCATCAGGTGCGGCTCGGTGCCGTACAGCAGACCCTGTTCATCCCGCTCGCGGCCCGGGCCCTCGAGACGCAGAGGAAGCACCCGGTACTGCGCGATCCGAAGGCCGTGGAGATGGTGCGGTCGATCGACTACGACGCCGCCAAGTACGGCAGGGGAGCGGGCGGATCGGTCACCGTCTTGCGGACCGCGATCATCGACTTCTGGGTTCGCGCGTTCCTGGCCGCGCATCCCGCGGGGACGGTCGTCGAGATCGGCACCGGCCTGAACACCCGGTTCGAGCGGGTCGACAACGGTCAGGTCCACTGGTTCGACCTGGACCTGCCGGACACGATCGACTTGCGCCGGGCGTTCTTCGCCGACACCGGCCGCCGCCGGATGGTGGCCGCGTCCGTCCTGGACGAGGACTGGCTGCCGGTCGTCGCGCAAAGCCGGGGACCGTACTTCTTCGTCGCCGAGGGAGTGCTCGTCTACCTGCCGGAAGAACAGGTCACGGCGACGCTGGCCCGCATCGCGGAGCGATTCCCCGGCGCCCTGATCGCGCTGGACACCTATCCCAAGCGGGCCTACGACTGGCAGCATCAGCTGGCCGCCAAGAAGGGCATGGACGCCCGGTGGGCCTGGGCCTGCGATGATCCGCGCTCGCTGGAGCGGTTCGGGCTGGAGGTCAGCCAGTCCGCCTCGATCACCCGGCCGCCCCGGGCGATGCGCAGTCAGCTGCCCGCCCGCTACCGGTACCTGATGCCGCTCGCCGACCCCGTCCTGGGCAAGACCATGGCCATCACCTTGTTCCGAGCCAGCTCCCCGGGAGCGGCCGGTTAGGGTTCCACGGCGCGGGCGGCCGGGCCGGCCGTAGTTTCGGCGCCTGGGACGGCGGCGGGTAGCTGAGCCGGTCCTGGCGCTGGGATCGCATCGGCTCGGCGAGTTCGCCGCTGGCGAAGGCGGTCGGCCAGTCGGCCGCGCCGTACCCGGCGCCGAGGTCGCAATGATGCAGCTCCACTTCGACCAGCCGCCGGGTCAGCAGCTCAGCGGCCGGGAAGGGGGCCGAGTCCAGGATGCGCACCGGGACCTGCCACCCCTCATCGGGCAGCTGCCTGGCGACGGTGCGCAAAGCCATCGCCGAGTCGGCCAGGTCGGTCATGAGCTCACTGGCCCGCCTGCCCGCGCCGTACTCGATGTCAGCCTGCCGCGCTTCGGCACTGACGTAGGCGGGGCGATCCTGCCCGGACCGCACCCCAACCAGCAGGTTCCGCATCGCGTCCGCCCCGCGGGCCAGGTGCGCGAGGACCTGCGCCCGCGTCCATCCCGGTAGCAGTGACGGCGCCCGCAGGTCCGGCTCGGAGATGACCCGGGCCGTGTCGATCAAGCGCTGCGTCGCCTGATCGATCTGGTCGTTCAGCTGGCGTTGTGCGGCGTCCATTAGTTCACTTTAAGCTGGCCCATGTGATCAACCCTGACTCGGCGGTACCGCCGTATGAGCAAGTCGCGAAAATGCTGCGAGACGAGATCGCGCAGGGGACCCTCACCAGCCGGATCCCCTCGGTCCACACGATCGCCGAGCATCATCACGTCTCGCACCGGGTGGCCGCCCGGGCCCTGGAGATCCTGAAGGGTGAGGGCATGATCGTCAGCGTGCCCGGCCAGGGTGACTTCGTCCGCCATCCCCAGGCGTGAGGCCACGGCATAAAGCCGGGGGCCGCGCCGCTGCCGCACGGCACCGTCGTCCTGACCAGCGCCCCGGTCGAGGGCAGCCAGCTGCCCGCCGACACCACGGCCTGGCTCCTGAGCGCCTAGCCCGCGCGGCGTGCCAGCTCCCCGGCGCCGCGCGTGCCGATCACCCGTTCGGCCGTAATCCCGGCTTGCTCCGCCCGCACGGTGCCGTTCGCCAGCCAGTCCAGCTGGCCGGGCGCGTGCGCGTCGGTGTCGATGGCGAACAGGCAGCCGGCCTCGGCGGCCAGCCGCAGCAGCCGGCCGGGCGGGTCCCGGCGTTCCGGCCGGCAGTTGATCTCCACGGCGACCCCGGCCTCGCGGCAGGCACCGAACACCGCCTCGGGGTCAAAGACCGATTCCGGCCTGCGGCCGCGGCCGCCGCCGAGCAGCCGGCCGGTGCAGTGACCGAGCACGTCGACATTCGGGTTGCGCACCGCGGCCACCATCCGCCTGGTCATCGGCCCGGCGGGCATCCGCAGCTGGGAGTGCACGCTGGCCACCACCACGTCCAGCCGGCGGAGCAGGTCCTCGCGCTGGTCGAGCGAGCCGTCCTCCAAGATGTCGACCTCGATCCCGGTCAGGATGCGGAACGGGGCCAGCTCGTCGTTTAGCTCGCTGATCAGCTCGAGCTGAGCGAGCAGCCGTTCGGCCGACAGCCCGTTGGCCACGGTCAGCCGGGGCGAGTGGTCGGTCAGCGCGATCCACTCGTGGCCGAGGTCGCGGGCGGCCTCGGCCATCTCCCGCGGCGGGCTGCCGCCGTCGGACCAGTCCGAGTGCGTGTGGCAGTCGCCGCGCAGCGCCGCCCGCAGGCCGTCCCGCGGCGACGGCGGCTGGTCGGCGAGCAGCCGGGCCAGGTAGCCGGGCTGGTGGCCGCCCGCGGCCTCGGTGATGACCTGGGCCGTGGTCGTGCCGATGCCCGGCAGCGCCTCCAGCGTGCCCGCCTCCACCCGGCGGCCGAGCTCGCCCGCAGGCAGCCCGTCGAGCACCTGGGCGGCCCGCCGGAAGGCCCGGACGCGGTAGGTCGGCGCCCCGCCCCGCTCCAGCTCGAACGCGATTCGCCGCAACGCCTGCACCGCGTCATCCTGCACTGGGTTCATGTGCCTCTCATACCCAGCAACTTGGTCGCAGGTGCGTCCCGAGCGCTGTGGCAGAGGTGCCGCGACAGGGTTTTCCGGCCATCCTGGAGTTTATGAACCACCCGCAGCACGCCCATGACCATGAGCACCCGCATGAGCATGAGCATGAGCACTCCGGATCAGGGCTGGTGGCCCGGCTGCGGCAGGTGCTGCGCCCGCATTCGCATGAGGCGGCCGACCAGGTGGACGCCGTGATGGAAGCCAGCGCGGAGGGCATGCGGGTGCTGTGGATCTCGCTGGGCGTGCTGGGCCTGACCGCGCTGATCCAGGCGGTGGTGGCCGTGCTGTCGGGGTCGGTGGGACTGCTCGGTGACACGCTGCATAACGCCGCTGACGCGCTGACCGCGGTGCCGCTGGGAGTCGCGTTCACCGTGGGGCGCCGGCCGCCGAACCGTCGGTACACCTACGGCTACGGGCGGGCCGAGGACCTGGCCGGGGTGGCGATCGTGCTGACCATCGCGGCGTCCTCGGCCCTGGCCGCCTACGAGGCCGTGAACCGCCTGCTGCACCCGCATCACGTATCGCATCTCATCGCGGTGGCCGCGGCCGCCCTGGTCGGGTTCGGCGGTAATGAGCTGGCGGCGGGATACCGGATCCGCACCGGCCGCAAGATCGGCTCGGCGGCATTGGTCGCGGACGGGCTGCATGCCCGTACGGACGGGCTTACCTCGCTGGCGGTGCTGCTGGGAGCGGGCGGGGTCGCGCTGGGCTGGGATTGGGCCGACCCGGCGGTCGGGCTGGGAATCACCGTGGCGATCCTGGCCGTCTTGCGGCAGGCGGCCCGCGAGATCTACCGGCGGCTGATGGACGCGGTGGACCCCGCGCTCGTCGACCAGGCCGAGAACACCCTGCGCGGCACGCCTGGCGTGCTGGATGTCGGGCAGGTCCGGCTGCGCTGGATCGGCCATCAGATCCGCGCCGAATGCGAGATCGTCGTCGACCCGGATATCAGCGCTACCCAGGCCCATCAGCTCACCGTCAGCGCCGAGCATGCCCTGCTGCACGCGATTCCCCGGCTGTCCGCCGCGCTCGTCCACGCCGACCCCGAAGCCCGCGACCACGACCCGCACCACGTCCTGGCCGACCACCGCCCGGGCCTAGCTGAACCTACGAAGTTAGGATGAAGCCCATGAGCACGAGCCGGATGCCGGCGGTCTACCTGAGCCACGGCGCGCCGCCGCTGGCCGACGACCCCATCTGGCCGGGGGAGTTGTCCGCCTGGGCGAAAGCGCTGCCGCGGCCCGAGTCGATCCTGGTCGTCTCGGCCCACTGGGAGAACGCGCCGGTCTCGGTGAGCGCCACGCGCACGGTCCCGCTGTACTACGACTTCTGGGGCTTCCCCAAGCACTACTACGAGGTCACCTACCCGGCGCCGGGCGCCCCCGCGCTGGCCGAATCGGTGAGCAAGCTGCTCGGCGGCCAGGTGTACGAGCACCCTGACCGCGGCCTGGATCACGGCGCCTACGTGCCGCTGGTGGAGATGTACCCCGACGCCGACGTGCCGGTGATCCAGCTATCCATGCCGACGCTGGACCCGCGCCAGCTGATGGACCTAGGCCGCAAGCTCATCCCGCTGCGCGACGAGGGCGTCCTGATCATGGGCAGCGGGTTCTTCACGCACAACCTGCGGGAATTCGTGTTCGAGGGGCCGGTACCGGAGTGGTCGCGCGACTTCGACGACTGGGGGCGGCGCACGCTGCTGGACGCCGACGTGGACGCGCTGCTCGATTTCCAGCACAAGGCCCCGGCCGCCCACACGGCGCACCCGCGCACCGAGCACTTCGCCCCGCTGTTCGTCACGCTCGGGGCCGGAGAAAATGATCTTGACCGGCAGCGCCAGGTGATCGAGGGGTTCTGGGGCGGCCTGGCCAAGCGCTCCGTCCAACTCGGCTGATCGTCACAGGCTGAGACATGTGCAGGGTGGGTCTGTCTAGCACCTACCGGTACGGCCTATGGTCTAGACATGACCACGAATGACACGCTGCGAGTAACCGACTCACGGACCGGCCGCAGCTACGAACTCCCTATCGTCGACGGCGCTATCCGCGCGATTGACCTTCGGCAGATCAAGACTTCCGATGACGACTTCGGACTGCTCTCCTACGATCCGGCCTTCCAGAACACCGCCAGCTGTCGCAGCGCCATCACCTTCATCGACGGCGACAAGGGCATCCTGCGCTATCGGGGTTACCCGATCGAGGAGCTAGCGAACCGCTCGTCCTTCCTGGACGTGGCCTGGTTGCTGCTACGCGGCGAACTGCCGGACAAGGAAGAATCGGCGGGGTGGGCCCACCAGATCGCCCACCACACCTACGTGCACGAGAACGTCAAGAAGTTCATCGACGGCTTCCATCACGACGCTCACCCGATGGGCATCCTGGTGAGCACCCTGGCCGCGCTGTCCACCTTCTATCCCGAGGCCAGTGCCGTCCACGACCAGAACACCCAGGACCAGCAGGTGGTCCGGCTCATCGCCAAGATGCCGACGCTCGCGGCCTTCGCCTACCGGCACGCCCGGGGGCTGCCCTACGCCTACCCCGACGACGACCTGTCTTACCCGGGCAACTTCCTCAACATGATGGCGAAGATGACCGAGCCCAAATACGACCCGGACCCGGTGCTCGAGCGCGCCCTGGACGTGCTGTTCATCCTGCACGCCGACCACGAGCAGAACTGCTCCACCAGCGCGATGCGGGGCGTGGCCAGCTCGCAGGTCGACCCGTACTCGGCAGCGGCCGCGGCCGCCGCCGCGCTCTACGGCCCGCTGCACGGCGGCGCGAACGAGCAGGTGCTGAAGATGCTGCGGGAAATCGGCTCGGTCGAGAACGTGCCGACCTACATCGACCGGGTCAAGAGCGGCGAGCTGCGCCTGATGGGATTCGGTCACCGGGTGTACAAGAACTTCGACCCGCGGGCGACCATCATCAAGGGCGTCGCCGACGAGGTGTTCGAGGTGACCGGCCGCAACCCGCTGCTCGACATCGCGCTGGAGCTGGAGCGGATCGCGCTCGAAGACGACTACTTCATCAGCCACAAGCTCTACCCGAACGTGGACTTCTACTCGGGCATCATCTACCAGGCCATGGGCTTCCCGGTGGCGATGTTCCCGGTGCTGTTCGCGATCGGCCGGATGCCCGGCTGGCTGGCTCAGTGGCAGGAAGGCTCCCAGGACCCGGAACAGAAGATCGCCCGGCCCCGGCAGATCTACGTCGGCGAGACCCTGCGCCACCTGAACGGGGAGGACGCCTGACCGCTCCCACCTGGCTGGACGGGCCGCCGCTGTTCGGGGCGGCCAACCTGCCGTACGGCGTGTTCTCGGCCGGCGAAGGTCCCAGGGGCGGGGTCCGGATCGGCGACTCGGTCCTGGACCTCGCCCGGGCGCTCGATGACGAGGTGTTCCGCGAGCCGTCGCTGAACGCCTTCATGGCGCAGGGAAGGGCCAGGTGGGACGAGGTCCGGGCCCGGATCACCGAACTGCTGGTCAACTACCGGCACCGCAGTACCGTCGAGGCCGCGGTGCGCCCGCTGTCCGACGTGCGGCTGCACCTGCCCTTCGCGCCGGGGGACTACGTGGACTTCTTCGGCAACGAGTACCACGCGGCCAACGCCGGACGGCTGTTCCGGCCCGACAGTGAGCCACTCACGCCCAACTGGAAGCACATGCCCATCGGCTACCACGGCCGCTCGGGCACCATCGTGCTGTCCGGCACGCCGGTTCCCCGCCCGCGCGGCCAGCGGTCGGGGGAGAGCGGCCCGACCTTCGGGCCGTCCCGCCGGCTCGACTTCGAGGCCGAGGTCGGCTTCGTGATCGGCGTGGGCTCCGCCGGGCCGGTGCGCGTGAGCGAGTTCGCGGACCACGTGTTCGGCGTGTTCCTGCTCAACGACTGGTCCTCCCGCGACCTGCAGGCTTGGGAGTCCCGGCCGCTCGGCCCGTTCCTGGCCAAGTCGTTCGCCACGTCGATCTCGCCGTGGGTCGTGCCGCTCGGCGCGCTGCGACACGCGCGGGTCAGCCCGCCGCCGCGGGACCCGGAACCGCTGCCCTACCTGGCCGACACCGACAAGTGGGGCCTGGACCTCGCGCTCGAGGTGCGGCTGAACGGGCAGCTGGTGTCGCGTCCGCCGTTCGCCGTCACCTACTGGACGGCCGCGCAGATGCTGGCCCACATGACCGTGAACGGCGCCTCGACCCGCACCGGCGACCTGTTCGCCTCCGGCACGGTCAGCGGTCCGGACCGGGACCAGGGCGGCTGCCTGCTCGAGCTGAGCTGGAACGGCGCCGAGCCGCTCGCGCTGGCCGACGGGTCGATCCGCAGCTACCTCGAGGACGGCGATGAGGTCACGATCAGCGCCACGGCACCCGCCGCCGACGGGGGCAGGATCGGCTTCGGCGAGGTCACCGGCCAGATCCTGCCGAGCCCGCCGCTGGACTAGCTCCCGTCCGGGCCGCCCGCCGCGATCCATTGCCGCAGCTTCTTGCGGTCGAGCTTGCCCACGCTGGTCAGCGGCACGGTGGGCACGATCGTGATCTCCCGGGGGTACTTGTTGGCGGCCAGGTGCTGCTTGGCGTGCTCGGTGAGCTCCTCGACGGTGACCTCCGCGCCCGGGCGCAGCGACACGAACGCGACGACTTCCTCGCCGAGCCGCTTGTCCGGCCGCCCCACCACCCCGGCCTGCGCCACCGCCGGGTGAGCGACCAGGACGTCCTCGACGTCGCGCGGGAACACGTTGAAGGCGCCGCGCAGGATCAGGTCCTTCTTGCGGTCCACCACGTAGAGGTAGCCGTCGGCGTCCAGGTGCCCGATGTCACCGGTGTGCAGCCAGCCGCCGGCCAGCGCCGAGGAGTCCTGGCTGTGCCAGTAGCCGGTCATCACGCCGGGTGACCGCACGCAGATCTCGCCGTCCTGGCCGGGCGGCAGCACCTGGCCCGCGTCGTCCTGGATGGTCAGCTCGACGCCTGGCACCGGCAGGCCGACGCTGCCGATCCGGCGGGCGTCCCTGGGATTCGCCGAGATGAACGTGGCCGCCTCGGTGCACCCGTAACCCTCGTAGATGGTCGCGGTCGGCACCCGGGCCTCGAACTCGCGGCGGACTTCCTCAGCCAGCGGCGCGGCCCCGGACGAGATCGCGGTCAGCTCGGATAGGTCGGCTTTCTCCAGCGGCTGAGTCAGCAGCATCTGGATCATCGAGGGCACCAGCGCGCTGCCCTGGACCCGGTGCTCCTCGGCCAGCTTCACCCAGCCGGCCGGATCGAACCAGCGCATCAGGATGGTCTTGGCCTGGTCGGTCCGGTGCATGCCGCCGCAGATGACCAGCAGGCCGTAGGCGTGCGCCAGGGGGAGCGGCAGTACCGAGCTGACCACGTTGGCGCGCACCGACATCTCATGGGCGGCCGAACCGCACCAGTACAGGCCCGCGTGCGTGAGCGGGACGCCCTTGGACCGGCCGGTCGTGCCTCCGGTGTAGAGCAGGGCGGCCAAGTCGGTGCCCGACCGGTCGGCGATGGACCCCGGCTCAGCCGAGGCCACCTGGTCGAAGTCGAGCACGGGCACCCCCGGGGCGGCCGACTCCGTCTGGGCCCCGGGTACCAGCACGAACCGGACCCCGGGCGCCCCACCCACCTCTTCCCTGCACGGGGGGCTCCCGCCCCCCGTTCCCCCTGGCCCATCCCCCGTTACCGCGGCGCTGACCTTCGGCAGGAACTCCGCCGTGGTGACGATGCCGACCGCGCCCGAGTCGTTCAGCGCGTGCCTCAGCTCGTCCTCGCTGACCAGGAAGAGCAGCGGCGTGACCACCGCCCCGGCACGCCACGCCGCGGAGTAGGTGATCAGGACCTCCGGGCAGTTGGCCATCAGCACCAGCAGCCGGTCGCCGGGCTGGACGCCCAGGCTAGCCAGCCCGGTCGCGAGCCTGGCCGCGCGGTCGGCCAGCTGTCCGCTGGAATGCCACGTGCCCTCGTAGCACAACGAGTCGTAGTCGCCCTGCCGTTCGAGCGCTAGCTCGGCCTGCCTGGCCAGGTTCTCATCCATTTGAGCCTCACCCTAAGGCCCGCCCCTATCCCGATCAACAGCTCGCTCAGGCCAGTTCGATCTCGAAGAACGCGCCCCGGTCGTCGTGCCGGATCCGGGCCGCTCACCTGCCGCGGCTCGAAGCCGTCGACCTGAAAGCGCGCGATCAACGTCACCATTCCTCCCAGCGCCGGTTCAGAAGATCAAAATCATTATCCCGAACGAGCCACCTTCACGCCCCGGCTCACTGCGACGTCACGCCCGCCAGCCGTCCCGTCCCGTCCCGAGGATTACGGTGTCATATCCATGCCATTCCGCCCTCGGTCATCGTGGCAGTCGGATGTTACTCTATTCCTAGAATATTGAACAAGCGAGCATAGCGGGAGCACCGCGTGGACTTCACTGAGGACCCGGACCACCGGCTGATCCGCGAGGCGATCCGCGAGATCTGCGCCCAGTTCCCCGACGACTACTGGGCCGAACTCGACGAAAGCCACACGTTCCCGTGGGAGTTCTACGACGCGATGGCCAAGGGCGGCTGGATCGGCATCGCCATCCCGGAGGAGTACGGCGGCGGTGGCCGCGGCATCACCGAGGCCTCGATCGTGCTCGAGGAGGTCGCCGCCTCCGGCGCGTGCATGAACGGCGCGAGCAGCATCCACCTGTCGATCTTCGGCATGCACCCGGTGGTCCGGCACGGCTCCGGCGAACTCAAGCAGCGCCACCTGCCACGCGTCGCCACCGGCGACCTGCACGTCGCGTTCGGCGTCACCGAGCCGGACGCGGGCCTGGACACCACCGCCATCCGGACCCGCGCCGTCCGCGACGGCGAGGGCTACCGCGTCACCGGGCGCAAGGTGTGGACGTCCAAGGCGCTGGAATCCGAACGGGTCCTGCTGCTGACCCGCACCACTCCCGTCGAGGAGTGCGCGAAGCGCACCGACGGGATGACCCTGTTCGTCGCCGCTCTCAAAGACCCGGCGGTCACCATCCGGCCGATCCCCAAGCTCGGCCGCAATGCCGTCGCGTCCTGCGAGGTCACCTACGACGGCCTGTACGTCGACGCCCGCGACCGGGTGGGCGAGGAAGGCAGGGGCTTCGGCTACCTGCTCGACGGTCTGAACGCCGAACGTGTCCTGGTCGCCGCCGAGGCCCTCGGCACCGGCCGCGCGGCGCTGCGCCGCGCGGTGGCCTACGCCAAGGTCCGCACCGTTTTCGGCCGCCCGATCGGCCAGAACCAGGGCATCTCGTTCCCGCTCGCCGAGGCGCACGCCCGCCTCGGCGCGGCCGAACTCGCCATCCGCCAGGCATCCTGGCGCATCGACCACGGATTGCCCGCGGGAGAGCAGGCCAACCTGGCCAAGTTCCTCGCCGCCGAGGCCGGCTTCCAGGCCGCCGACGCGGCCGTGCAGACGCACGGCGGGTTCGGGTACGCCCACGAGTACCACGTCGAGCGCTACTGGCGCGAGGCGCGACTGATGCGCATCGCCCCGGTCCCGCAGGAAATGGTCCTCAACTACCTCGCCGAACACGTGCTCGGCCTGCCCCGGTCGTACTAGGGACGCCGCCCATGACGCAGCAACCCCTTGGCTCTCGGCCACCCCTGAGCCCTCAGCGGCCCCTCGACGGCCTGCGCGTGCTTGACCTGTCGCGGGCCCTGTCCGGCCCGTTCGCCGGCCGGATCCTGGCCGATCTCGGCGCCGACGTGGTCAAGGTCGAGCTTCCCGGCGCCGACATCGCTCAGACGTACGGAAAGATGACCCGCGGTCGTTCCGGGCTGTATGCGCAGCTCAACGCGGGCAAGCGGTCCATCGTGCTGGACCTGCGCCGGCCCGGCGACGTGGCCCGGCTGCTCGACCTGGCCGCCGTCTGCGACGTCGTGGTGGAGAACTTCCGGCCCGGGATCCTAGACGGGTTCGGGGCCGGCTGGCCCGCGCTGTCGGCGGTCAACGAGCGGCTCGTGATGCTGTCGATCTCCGGGTTCGGCCAGGACGGGCCGGAAGCCAGCCGGCCGGCCTACGCGCCGATCATCCACGCCGAATCCGGGCTCATCGGCCGCCAGGCCGACGTCAGCCAAGGCCCGCCCGCCGACATCGCGCTCGCCCTGGCCGACTCACTGGCCGGGCTGCACGGCACCATCGCGATCCTGGCCGCGCTCAGGCTGCGCGACCGCACCGGCACCGGGCAGCACATCGACGTCAGCATGCTCGACGCGATGCTCGCCACCGATGACTACACCCACTACAGCGTCGATGACCACCCGATCTGGCCCGCCCGCGGCGAGGCCTGGTCCGCCCGCGGGGGCCCCATCCTCATCGCTTCCGACCGCAGGCACGTCTGGCGCCAGTTGAGTACCTGCTTCGGCGTGACCGACCCGGACCCGGACGCGCCGCTTGAGGCCAAACTCCGGGCCCGGGTGACGATCATCGGGGCGTGGGTCGCCGGCCACGACGACCGCGACGCGCTCAAACGCGACCTGGAGAGGGCCAAGCTGGCCTGGGCGGAGATCAGGCACGCGGGCGACGTCCTGAACTCCCCGACGGTCGCCGCGCGCGGCACCATCGTCACGGTCACCGACAGCGATGGCGAGCCGCGGCCCGTGGTCCGGATGCCTTACCGGTTCAGCAACGCCAGATCAGGGCCGGTCCGCGGCGTGCCGGAAACCGGGGAGCACACCCAGGACGTACTCGCCGAGTGGGCCGGGCGCGCGGACTAACCCGACCGAGGTTCCAGCCCGTGTGTCCCCAGCCCGTGTGCCCCATCTCGTGTGTCCCCATCCCGTGTGTCCCAGCCCCGCGTTGACAAGGCCCACTCGTCCCCATAGCGTTGGAACGCTCCAACGATTGACCGAGGAGTGGTGCGGTGGCATCCACAGGGCGAACCGGCAGCCGGCCGACCCTGGAGACGGTCGCGGCCCGGGCCGGAGTGTCGAAGTCGCTGGTGTCGCTGGTGCTCCGCAACTCGCCGAAGGTCAGCCCGGCCAGCCGCGAGGCCGTCATGCGCGCCGTCGCGGAGCTCGGATACCGGCCCAACGCGGCGGCCCGGTTCCTCGCCGAGCGCCAGTCCCGCACGGTGGGGGTGCTGCTGAACGACATCCGCCAGCCCTGGTTCGCGGACATGCTCGACGGCCTGACGCCGGAACTGCACGCGGGCGGCAAGCACATCCTGCTGGGCGACGGCCGGATCGACCGGATCCTGGACGAGACCTTGAGCTGGTCGTTTCTCGACCTCGGCGTCGACGGGCTCGTGCTGGCCGGATCGATCCCGATGTCGCAAGCCATCATCGACGTCGCCAGCAAGATCCCGACCATCGCGGTGGGCGGCCGCGGCCTGGATCTGGATCTGCCCCACGTCGACGTCCTGGCCAACGACAACCACCTCGGCGGGACGCTCGCGGTCCGGCACCTGATCGACTTCGGGCACACCCGGATCGCGCACATCTCCGGCCTGCCCAGCGTGGCCGGCCGCCTGCGCATGCAGGGCTATGAGGACACGATGCACGCGGCCGGCCTGGGCGGGAACGTCCTGATCGAGACGGGAGACATGAGCGAGGAGGGCGGTTACCGGGCCACGGTCCGGCTGATGAGCCGCCCGGTCCGTCCGACGGCGATCTTCGCGGCGAACGACCTGACCTGCGTCGGAGCCCTATCCGCCGCCACGGCGCTCGGCGTCCAGGTCCCCGGTGAACTGTCCCTCGTCGGCTTCGACAACTCTATCTTCGCCCGGCTGCGGGCGCTCTGGCTCACCAGCGTCGATGTCACCGCCTACGCGATGGGCCAGCAGGCCGCCCGGACCCTCCTCGCGCGCATCGAGCACCCCGACGCACCCGGCCAGACTCAGCTGATGCCGCCGCGCCTGGAAGTCCGCGGATCGAGCGGCCCAGTTCCAACCTGACCGCCCGTTGCCGTCACACCGGCCAAGCCGTAGTAATAGTCCGGTCGGCTCCCAGCGGCCGGTTTCGATGCCCGCCGCGGCTGGGCCAGCTGGGAGATGAACAGCTGCGCGCAGTGGCTGTCCTGGAAGTGCCAGATGTCGGCCGGCACCGCCCGGGAGCATGTCCGGGTGGCCCGGGCGCTGCGGGACCTGCCGGTGATCCGCGCCGAGTTCGCCGCGGCCCGGCTCTCCTACGCGAAGGTCCGGGCGCTGACCCGGATCGCCACCCCGGCCACCGAACGCGGCCTGGCCGAGATCGCCGGTCCGATGACCGGGGATCAGCTGGAGCGGTTCGCCCGCGCGCACCGGCAGGTCAGCCATTGCTCGAGCCGGCCGATCTCGCCGCGGGCCACCCGAGCGCGTATCTCGGCGAAGGACGGGTCGAACCGGCGGTTGAAGCCGATCATGACGGTGGCGTCCAGGCCCTTGATGTCCGCCCAGCAGGCATCGACCCGGGCCAGGTCCAGATCGATCGGCTTCTCGCAAAGCACCGCCTTGCCGGCCAGCGCCGAGGCGGTCAGCAGCTCCACGTGGGTCGGCGTCGGCGAGGCGATGATGACGACGTTGATGCTCCGATCGCCGAGGATCGCGTCCGCGGCCCCGGTGGGCACCGCGCCGTACTGTGCGGCGACCTCGCGGGCCGCGGCCTCTACCGGGTCGTAGACGACGGCCAGCTCGGCCCGGGGGTGCATGGCCACGGAGGCAGCGTGGACGCGGCCGATCCTGCCTGCTCCGAACAGACCGAAACGCAGCACGAAACGACTCCTCGGCGGTGGCGTCAGCCGATCTCCATATAGACAGTGCCGTCTATGACCTTGGTGGGGTAAGTGCCGATGTCGACCAGCACCGGCGCGCCGAGCGCCTTGCCGCTGGTGTAATCGAACCGCCCGTTGTGCTTGGGGCATTCGATGATGCCGTCCTCGACCAGTCCGTCGCACAGCAGCGTCTTCTCGTGGGTGCAGTGACCGTCGGTGGCGTAGTAGACGTCGTCCGGCGACCGGTAGATCGCGTAGTCGTTCCCGTTGTGCTCGAACGGGATGACGTCCTCGGGGTCGATGTCGTCCGCCTCGCAGGCAGCGATCCACTGAGGCATCGGGCGGCTCCTTAGGCTGCGGGCACGGTGCGCAGCGGCAGTGCGCGTCCGTCGGTGATGGGCGTGGGCTCGTTGAACGGGGCGGCGCCGGGCGGCAGTTCGCGGCGCACGTAGTACTCCTGATCCCTGAGCTGATGCAGGATCGCCGGGATGATCTCCTGGTAGGCCGCCCACAGCGACGGGTACACCGGCGCGCAGTCGTGCTTGATTTCCTCGTGCAGTTCGGGAAGGCGGTAGTACGGCACCATCGGGAACATGTGGTGCTCGACGTGGTAGTTCATGTTCCAGTACAGGAACCGGTTGACCCGGCACATCTTCACCGTGCGGGTGTTCAGCCGGTGGTCGAGCACGTTCTCGCCCATGCCGGCGTGCTGGGTAAAGCCGTAGAAGTAGAACAGGGCCGCGCCGTACAGCCGCGGGCCGCCGATCAGCACCACCGGCAGCCAGGTCCGGAACCCGATGGCCAGGGCTACGGTGACGGCATAAATGGCCAGGTGGATCCGGGCAGTGCGGTAGACCTTGCGCCGTTCGGACTCCGGGACGTAGTCGGCCTCCTCGGCGGTGAGCCGCCCGGAAGCGTGCCGGAACATCAGCCAGAACGCCGTCGGCACGTCGACCAGGCCGATGAGATTGGCCAGTAGCCTGGCCAACCGGGCCGGGCGCATCACGGCGATCTCCGGGTCCCGGCCGACGACCAGGGTGTCGGTGTGGTGCCGGGTATGGCTCCACCGCCAGGTGGTCGGGTCGCGCATGATCATGAAGGAGGCGAGCTGGTACAGGCTCTCATCCATCCAGCGCGTCCTGAACGCCGTGCCGTGCCCGGACTCGTGCCAGCGCGAGTCTGAGGTCGAGCCATACAGCAGGCCGTAGGCGAGGAAGAACGGGACCGCCCACCAGCTATGCCAGACCGTCCAGAAGGTGACGCCGAGGCCGGCGAACAGCAGGATCAGGCCGATCCAGATCGCGGTGTCCCGGACGGCCGGGTAGTCCGAGCGCTTCATCAGCTCCTTCATCCGCTTGCGCGGCACCGCGCTGCGGAACCAGTCCCCGCCGGCCAGGCCAGCGTCCACCGCCGCCTGGTTCTCCGGACCTATGAGGCTGTACCGCTCCAGCCGTTCCCTGCCCATTCCCCGATCACACCTCCGCGTCGAGCGCGTCGCCACGCCCCACTCCGGTATACCGCCCTGTCTGGCAGCTCCAACCTGTCTGGTAGCGCTAGTTGGAGCGCTCCAATTACCTTATCGTGACGTAACGGACGGACCCTTGTCAAGAGCTTGCCAGCTCAGTTAGTGAGGGAAAGTTCACTAACTGGCGCAGGCGCGATGCCGAGGCAGCCGTGCGCCATCACCTCGAGAAGCTCGGTGAGCCGCTCGTCGGCGAGTCCGCTGCGGAAGAACAGCGTCGACTGGATGGCGCCGATCGCCCCGTGCACGGCCAGGCGCACCTCCCCGTCGGCCAGGTCGGGCCGCAGCGGGGCCAGCAGGTGCACCCACTCCTCGATGTAGTGCCGCTGCGAGCGGCTCAGCCTGCGCCGTTCGTCCTCCGGCAGCGTGCGCACCTCGCGGTGGTAGACCGCGAGCGCGTCGCGGTCGGTCAGCGCCACCTCGATGTGGTCCCGGACCAGCATGGACAGGCACTCGCGTTCGCCCGGGGCGGCGGCGATGATCTGGGAGGCCGCTTTCATCAGCCGGTCCATCACCCGGTCGGCCATGGCCACCAGGATCGCCGTCTTGCTGTCAAAGTGCCGGTAGATGCCGGACCCGACGATGCCGGCCTCGGCGCCGATGTCCGCCATGGAGATCGCGTCGAAGCCGCGCTGGGCGCCCAGCGCGGCGGCGGCCACCAGGATCCGTTCCTTGCGGTCCGGATCGCGCCGCCGCCGCAGCGACCGCTGCGGCCCTGTTCGCGCCGGGGTGCCCTGAGCTTGGGTCCGGGCCGATGTTGGCTGCGCCGACATCTAGTCAGTGTCGCATCCACGCGTTAAGGTCGCTAGTGAATGATGAGTCACAATCAGGGAAGGCCTGGCGTGGACTTTGCCGAATCCGCAGAACACCGGGCGCTGCGGGCCGCCGTAGGCGACATAGCCGCCAAGTTCGGACCGCATTATTATGCCGAACGGGCTGCTGCACGCCGTCCCTGCACGGAATTGTGGCAGGCCCTGGGGGACGCCGGGTTCCTCGGCGTGAACATCGGTGAGGAGTACGGCGGTGGTGGGGGAGGGCTGACCGAACTCGCTCTGGTCTGCGAGGAGATCGCCGCCGCCGGGACGCCGCTGTTGCTGTTGCTCGTGTCCGCGGCCATCTCGGCCGAGATGATCTCCGAGTTCGGCACTGAGGAGCAGCGCAAGACCTGGCTGCCCGGCCTGGCCAGCGGTGCCGTCAAGGTCGTGTTCGCGATCACCGAGCCGGACGCGGGCTCTAACACCCTGCGCATCTCCACCACCGCCGTCAGGGACGGCGAGGACTGGGTGCTGACCGGCACCAAGTACTACATCTCTGGGGTCGACGAGGCCGAGGCCCTGCTGGTGGTCGCGCGGACCGGGCAGGACGAGCGCGGCGCCCGGCTGTCGCTGTTCATCGTGCCGACCGGCGCCGCGGGCCTGGAAAAGCACCCGCTCCCGGTCGACCTGCTGCTACCGGAGCGGCAGTTCACCCTGCACTTCGACGGCGTCCACGTCGGCCCGGGCGCGCTCGTCGGCGTCGAGGGGGAGGGCTTCAAGCAGGTGTTCCACGGGCTGAACCCGGAGCGGATCACCGGGGCCGCGCTCGCGGTAGGCGTCGCCAGGTACGCGCTGACCGCCGCGGCCCGGTATGCCAGCGACCGGAAAGTCTGGTCCGAGCCGATCGGCGCCCACCAGGGCGTCGCGCATCCGCTGGCCAAGGCGAAGATCGAAACCGAGCTCGCGGCGCTGATGATCAGGCAGGCCGCCTGGCAGCACGACCACGGTGAGCCGGCCGGGGAGTCCTCCAACATGGCCAAGTACGCCGCCGCCGAGGCCGCAATCGCCGCCGTCGACGCGGCCATCCAGGCGCATGGCGGTAACGGCCTGGCCAGCGAGTACGGCCTGATGCCCTACTGGGGACTGGCGCGGCTGCTGCGCATCGCGCCGGTCAACCGGGAGATGATCCTCAACTACGTCGCCCAGCACAGCCTGGGCCTGCCGAGATCGTATTAAGGGGACAGCGGTGGACCTCGCGCGCAACCTCATCGGCCGGATCAACGTCGGCGACAGCCTGACCCGGACCGCCGCGGCCCGGCCAGGTCAGCTCGCGGTGGTCGACGGCGACCGCCGGTTCAGTTACGCCGAGTTCAACGGCTACGTCAACCGGCTCGCCCACGGGCTGGCCGGACTTGGCTACGAGCGCGGCGCCGCGCTCGCCCTCGCCTCCGGCAACAGTGCCGACTTCCTGGCCGTCTACTACGCGTGCGCCAAGCTCGGCGTGGTCTGCGTGCCGGTCAACCTGGGCTGGCGGCCGGACGAGGTGGCCTACGTGCTGGGCCACTCGCGCGCCCGGGGCATGGTGGTCGAAACCCAGCTGGTGGCCGGGATGCGGGACGCCATCGCTAAGGTCCCCGAGGTCACCGACGTGATCGTAGCCCCCGCGGACCTGGCGGCCCTGAGCGCGCACGGCAACACCGCGGAACCGCAGTGCTTCGTCGATGACCGGGACGCGCTGAGCTACCTCTACACCTCGGGCACCACGTCGTTCCCCAAGGGCGTGGTCGGCTCGCACCTGGCGATCTACCTGGAGTCAATGTCCGGCGCGCTGGATTCTGGCTGGCGCGCCGACGACCGGTTCGTCGCGATGATGCCGATGTTCCACACCGCGCAGCTCAACGCGTTCTGCACGCCCGCGATCCTGGTCGGCGCGACGGTCTACGTGATGCGCGGATTCGACCCGGCCGGCCTGCTCGGCCTGATCGAGCGTGAGCAGGTCACCCAGATCTTCGGGCTGCCGATGATGTACCGGGCCGCGCTGGACCACCCGTCGTTTTCCGAGCACGACCTGTCCAGCCTGCGGCGGGCCGTGTACGCCATGGCGCCGATGCCCGATGACCTCATCCGCCGCTGCCTGGCCGGGTTCGGCTGCGACTTCGCGCTGCTGTTCGGCCAGACCGAGATGAGCCCGATCACCACGTTGTTCCGGCCCGAGCACCAGCTCTCCCACATCGGCGCCGTCGGCACCCCGCTGACCGGCGTCCAGGTCGCGATCATGGGCCCGGACGGTGAATTGCTGCCGCCGGGCGAAGCCGGCGAGATCGTCTACCGGGGACCGAGCACGATGTCTGGCTACCTGCACGACGACGAGGCGACGGACAAGGCGTTCGCGCACGACTGGTTCCACTCCGGCGACGTCGGCCGGTTCGGCGACGACGGCGTGCTGTGGTTCACCGACCGCTTCAAGGACGTCATCAAGACCGGCGGGGAGAACGTCGCCTCGATCGAGGTGGAGAAGGCCGTTTACGCCGCCGACCCGCGGGTCGCCGAGGCCGTCGTGGTGGGGTTGCCGCACGAGCGGTGGAGCGAGGCGGTCACCGCGGTCGTGGTGCCCAAGCCCGGCGAACAGATCGACGCCGCCGAGCTGATCGCCGCGATGAAGACCCGGCTGGACGGCTTCAAGGTGCCGAAATCGGTGATCTTCACCGACCAGCTGCCCAAGACCTCCACCGGCAAGATCCAGAAGAACGTCGTGCGGTCCGAGCACGCCCAGCATTATCAAACAGAGCACTTCGCGGGCCACGGAGGCTGACGCCGCGTGCCGGTCCTCACCTCCCACGTCGACCCGAACGACGAGACCTACCGCGCCAACCGCGCTGCGCAGCTCGCCGTGCTCGATGAGCTGGGTAAACAGCTCGAGCTGGCCATCGCAGGCGGCGGGGAGCGCTACCAGCAGCGGCACCGCGACCGGGGCCGGCTGCTGGCCAGGGAGCGGATCGAGCTGCTCGTCGACCCGGACAGCCCGTTCCTCGAGCTGTCCGCGCTGGCCGCGTGGGGCGCCGGGTTCACCGTCGGGGCCAGCGTGGTGACCGGCATCGGGGTGATCTCCGGCGTCGAGTGCGTGGTCATCGCGCACGACCCGACCGTCCGCGGCGGCGCGATGAACCCGTACTCGCTGCGCAAGATCCTGCGCGCGCTGGAGATCGCCCGCACCAACCGGTTGCCGGTAGTGAACCTGGTGGAGTCGGGCGGCGCGGACCTGCCGACGCAGGCCGACCTGTTCGTCCCGGCTGGCCGGATCTTCCACGAGCTCACCGAGCTGTCCGCCAACGCGGTGCCCACCGTGGCGCTGGTGTTCGGCAACTCGACCGCGGGCGGCGCCTACGTGCCCGGCATGTGCGACTACGCGGTCCTGGTGGACGGGCAGGCGAAGGTGTTCCTCGGCGGACCGCCGCTGGTGAAGATGGCCACCGGCGAGGAATCCGACGACGAGTCGCTGGGCGGCGCCGAGATGCACTCGCGGGTCTCCGGGCTCTCGGACTACTTCGCCGTCGACGAGCACGACGCCATCCGTATCGGCCGTGACATCATCGCCAGGATCAACTGGCGCAAGCAGGGCCCGCCGCCGGGAGCAGCCGTACCGCCCAGGTATGACCCGGACGAGATCCTCGGCATCGTGCCCGCCGACGTGAAGGTGCCGTTCGACCCTCGCGAGATCCTCGCCCGTGTCGTGGACTCCTCCGACTTCGACGAGTACAAGCCGCTGTACGGCACCTCGCTGGTGACCGGCTGGGCGCGGGTGCACGGGTATCCGGTCGGCGTGCTGGCCAACCACCGGGGCGTGCTGTTCAGCGAGGAAGCCAAGAAGGCCAGCGAGTTCATCCTGCTGGCCAACCAGACCGACACGCCCCTGGTATTCCTGCAGAACACGACCGGCTACATGGTCGGCGCCAGCTACGAGCAGGGCGGCATCATCAAAGACGGCGCGAAGATGATCAACGCGGTGACCAACTCGGCGGTCCCGCACCTGACCATCAACATGGCCTCCTCGTTCGGGGCGGGCAATTACGGCATGTCCGGCCGCGCCTATGACCCGCGTTTCATGTTCGCCTGGCCGAGCGCCAAGCTCGCCGTGATGGGCGCGGCCCAGCTCGCCGGGGTAATGTCCATCGTCGGCCGGGCGTCGGCCGCGGGCTCCGGACGGCCGTTCGACGAGGAGGCGGACCAGGTCCGCACCGCCGCGATCGAGGCCCAGATCGAGGCCGAGTCGCACTCTTTCTTCGTCACCGCCCGCCTGTACGACGACGGCATCATCGACCCGCGCGATACCCGGACCGTCCTGGGCCTGGCCCTGTCGGCCGTGCACAATGGTCCCGTCGCCGGCCGCCGCGGCTTCGGCGTCTTCCGGATGTGATGCCAGTGCCCGCAGTCATCAGCAAACTACTAATCGCCAACCGCGGCGAGATAGCGGCCCGGATCATCCGGTCCGCGCACGCGCTCGGCATCGCCACCGTCGCCGTCTACTCCGACCCGGACGCCGAAGCCCCCTATGTGACGCTGGCCGACGAGGCGGTCCGGTTGCCCGGCACGGCACCCGCCGACACCTACCTGCGCGGCGACCTCATCATCGCGGCGGCCACGGCGACTGGCGCCGACGCCGTCCATCCGGGCTACGGGTTCTTGTCGGAGAACGCCGCGTTCGCGCGGGCCTGCGCCGACGCCGGGCTGATCTTCGTCGGCCCCGCACCCGAGACCATCGCCGCGATGGGCAATAAGGTCGCGGCGAAGGCCACGATGGCCGGCGCCGGCGTACCCGTACTGCCGGGAATGACCGTCACCAACGATGGTGACCTGGCCGAAGCGGCTACCAGGATCGGCTTCCCGCTGCTGGTCAAGGCGGCGTTCGGCGGCGGCGGACGCGGCATGCGCCTGGTCGCCGACCCCGCGGAGCTAACTGAAGCAGTAACCAGTTCACGGAGCGAAGCCGCCTCGGCGTTCGGCGACGGCACCGTGTTCCTCGAGCGGTTCGTGACCGACCCCCGGCATGTCGAGGTGCAGATCCTCGGTGACACGGCGGGCACCGTGATCCACCTGTTCGAGCGCGAGTGCTCCATCCAGCGTCGCTACCAGAAGATCGTGGAGGAGTGCCCGTCGCCGGCCGTCGATGCCGCCCTGCGGGCCGCGCTGGCCGCCGCGGCCGTCACCGCGGGCCAGGCGGTCGGCTACACCGGCGCGGGCACCGTCGAGTTCGTGCTGGACCGGGACGGCTCGTTCTTTTTCCTGGAGATGAACACCCGGCTGCAGGTCGAGCACCCGGTGACCGAGGAGGTCACCGGCCTGGACCTGGTGGAGCTGCAGCTGCGGATCGCCGAAGGCGAGCCGCTACCGCCGGAGGCCCGCGAGGCGCAGATCAAAGGCCACGCCATCGAGGTCCGCCTGTACGCAGAGGACGTCCCGGCCGGGTTCGTGCCCGCTACCGGCACGCTGCACCGCTTCACGATCCCGCCGGCCCCGGGGATCAGGGTGGACACCGGCTTCCGCGACGGGTCGGTGGTCAGTCCGCACTACGACGCGATGCTGGCCAAGGTGATCGCGCACGGCCGCACCCGGGGCGACGCGGCGCGGCGCCTGGCCCGCGCGCTGATGGGAGCCGAGATCCACGGCGTGACCACCAACCGCGACCTGCTGGTGGCGATCCTGCGCGAGCCGGGCTTCCTGGCCGGTGCCACCGACACCAGCTACCTCACCCGCCACGATCCGGCCACCCTCGCCGTGTCCCGGGCCACGGCCACCCACACGCTGGCCGCGGCGCTGGCCCGGCAGGCGCGGCACCGCGCCGAGGCGCCGGTCCTGGGCACGCTGCCCTCCGGCTGGCGCAATGTCTTCTCCGCGCCGCAGCGCGTCACCTACACCGCGGCCGGCCAGCCCTACGCTGTCGCCTACCGCGTCACCGGGAGCACCGTCCAGGCCTGGGTCAACGACGTGCCCCTAGGGGCACTCGTCCACGCGGCCAGCCCGGACCGCGTCGACCTCGAAATCGACGGCACCCGCCGGGTCTACCGGGTGCACCACGTGCACACCGACACCTACGTCGACGCCAGCGACGGCTCGAGCGCGCTGTCCGAGGTGCCGCGGTTCGGCGACCCCGAGAAGATCGCGCCCGCCGGGTCGCTGCTGGCCCCGATGCCCGGCCTCGTCCTGCGGGTCCTGGCCGAAGTCGGCGCGGTCGTCACCGCGGGTCAGCCGCTCCTGGTGCTGGAGGCCATGAAGATGGAGCAGGCCGTCAGCGCACCCGCCAACGGCATCGTGGCCGAACTGCACGCCAAGGCGGGGGAGCAGGTCAGCACCGGCCAGGTCCTGGCGGTCCTGGACGCGGGCCGGGAAGGCGGGTGACGACATGCCCGTAGACATGGCCGCGCTGGCCGCTGACCTGGCCGCGGAGTCGGCCGCCACCCGCGCCCTGGTGGCCGGCCTCGACGAGGCCGGCTGGCGTACGCCGACGCCCGCGGCCGGCTGGGACATCGCCGACCAGGTCAGCCACCTCGCCTACTTCGACGAGGTCACCGTCCAGTCCGCCGTCCACCCGGAACAATTCAACGCCGAACTAGCCGCCGCCGAAGCCGACGGCGGCATCAACCCGGACACGATTGCCGCCCGCTTCCGCGACCGCACCGGTGCCGAGCTGCTGGCCTGGTTCGAGGTGGCCCGCGCGGAGCTAATCGACACCTTCATCGGACTGGATCCGCGCGCCCGGCTGCCGTGGTTCGGCCCGGCCATGAGCGCCGCATCGTCGCTGACCGCCCGGATCATGGAGACCTGGGCGCACACCCAGGACATCGCCGACGCCCTCGGCGTCACCCGCGAGCCGACGCCCAGGCTGCGCCATGTCGCGCACATCGGCGTGGGTGCCCGCGCGTTCAGCTACGCGATCCACGGGAAGACCCCGCCGCCCGATCCGGTCCGTGTGGAGCTCACCGGGCCCGACGGCGCCTTGTGGACCTGGGGCCCGCAGGACGCAGAAGACCGGGTGACCGGCCCGGCCCTGGACTTCTGCCTGCTGGTGACCCAACGCAGGCACCGGGACGATGTCGCGCTGGGCATCGACGGGCCGGCCGCGACCGAGTGGATGACGATCGCGCAGGCCTTCGCCGGCGCGGCGGGCACCGGGCGATCTCCGGGCCAGTCCGGAGGGACCCGATGACCAGGCCGGTACGCATCGCGAACTGCTCCGGGTTCTACGGCGACCGCCTGGCCGCCGCCCGGGAAATGCTGGATCAGGGTTCCGGCCCGATCGACGTGCTGACCGGCGACTACCTGGCCGAGCTCACCATGCTGATCTTGTGGAAGGCCCGCCGCAAGGATCCCAGCCTCGGCTACGCGACCACGTTCCTCAAGCAGATGGAGGACGTGCTCGGTACCTGCCTGGAGCGCGGCGTCAAGGTCGTCGCCAATGCCGGCGGCCTCAACCCGGAGGGCCTCGCCGCCAAGATCACCGAGCTAGCCGGCCGGCTCGGCCTGAAGGCCCGCGTCGCCTACATCACCGGCGACGACCTGGCCCCGGTCATCGGCGACCTGCAGGCCGCGGGCCAGGGGTTCGTGAACCTGGACACCGGGCTGCCGCTGGCCAAGGCCGACCTGCCCGTGGTCACCGCCAACGCCTATCTCGGCGGCTGGGGCATCACGGCGGCGCTGCAGGCCGGCGCGGACGTCGTCATCTGCCCCCGGGTCACCGACGCCAGCCTGGTCACCGGGCCGGCCGCGTGGTGGCATGGCTGGCGCCGCGACGACTGGGACGCCCTGGCCGGCGCCGTCGCCGCCGGTCACGTAATAGAGTGCGGCCCGCAGGCCACCGGCGGCAACTACAGCTTCACCGAAGAGATCACCGACCGCCGCTATCCCGGATTCCCGATCGCCGAGGTCGCCGCCGACGGCAGCAGCGTCATCACCAAGCACGACGGCACCGGCGGGCTCGTCTCGCCCGGCACCGTGACGGCTCAGCTGCTCTACGAGATCGGCGATCCCGCCTACCTCAACCCGGATGTCGTCGCGCACTTCGACACGATCCGGCTGGAGCAGGCCGGCCCGGACCGCGTCGCGCTGACCGGCACCCGGGGCAGCCCGCCGCCGGATACCCTCAAGGTCGCGCTCAACATGCTCGGCGGCTACCGCAACACCACCACGATGGTCCTGGTCGGCCTGGACATCGAGCAGAAGGCTGAGCACGCCATCACCCTGCTGACCGGGCTGCTCGGCGGCACCGAGCAGTTCGGCGAGTTCGACGTCCGACTGCTGCGCTTCGACCACCCGGACGCTCCGACCAACGAGCAGGCCACCGCGCACCTGCGGGTAACCGTCAAGGACCAGGACGAGCACAAGGTGGGCCGCGCGTTCTCCAACTCCGTGATGGAACTCGCGCTAGCCGGTTACGCCGGCTTCCACACCACCAGCCCGCCCACCGCGGCCAGCGCGTTCGGCGTCTACTGGCCCACCCTCGTCCCGGCCGCCCTCGTCACCCAGACGGTGCACTTGCCCGACGGACGAACCGAGACCGTTAGGCATCATGAAGGTCCTTATCCCGGCTCGGCCCGGCCAGGTTCCGTCCCGGACGCCGAGCCCGCCAACCCCGGCGGCCCGCTCCTGGATGTCCCGCTCGGGCGACTGTGCGGCGCGCGATCCGGCGACAAGGGCGGCGACGCCAACGTGGGCCTGTGGGCCACCAGTCCCCGCGCGTACGCCTGGCTGCGCGGGTACCTGACGGCGGACCGGCTCAGGGACCTCCTGACCGAGGCAGCCGAACTGCCGATCAACCGCTACGAGCTGCCGAACCTGCTGGCCCTCAACTTCGTCGTCCACGGCCTGCTGGCCCCCGGCGTGTCCGCCACCACCCGGCCCGACGCCCAGGCCAAGGGCCTCGGCGAGTACCTTCGCTCCCGGATCGTCCCGGCACCTGCCGACCTGCTGTAAAGCCGCCCCGCGGTCCATGCTCACGCCCGCCCGGCCTGACGAATGATACGTGTTCGTCGAGGTCCGCGAACTGGCGGTACTTCGCGACGGGTGCCGCGCGCCGCGCGGCACCGTCAGGCGTAACCTCTCCTTGAGGTAGGCACCCAGATCAGATTTTCGTCATCTCCTGTAGCCGCAGTTACCGGATATACAACCCTCGTTCGGTTCGCCGATTGACGATCGAGGAAACGGTACTCCTCTGACCATCTGTTATGCAGGCTGCGTGGCTCTCGACCCAAATCCGGAAGGCGTGGGGGCGGAAGTTCCCCGGCCTTGGCCGAGATCAGCCGTTCCAGGCCGGACGGAGCGCCCGGGCGTCGAGGAAGACGACCAGGCGATGGTCCTCACTCCTCCCGCAACTGGCCCAGATCCACCATCACGTCGTGGACCCCGGGTCTGACGACGGTGGTCGTCTTCAGTTCCAACTGCACGGCCTTCCCGGGCCGTGCCGGAAGCCACCGGACGTCAATGTCCTGACCACTGGCGGGCCACCACAGCGCAGCCATGGAACGGTAAAGATAAATTACGTACTGACTCGACCAGTGCTCAAGCGTCTTCTCGGGAAACCGAAACGGACCGGGCATAAGCCAGACATTACCGGCCAGCCTCCTGCCCGGCCGGTGGTGATGACTCCGCCGGCAGCGCCGAACTGACACCAGTCACGGCGCCAACGCCCGCGAGGTCCGCGACAAGTACTGGGATCATGACTGGCGGCGCGAGCACCGTGGCCACGGCCGCTACCCGGAGAACGAACTGTGGGAGGCGGTCGAAGGCTATCTCGACCTGCTCGATGCCTCCCAGTCCAGCGATCCGGACGCCTGAGGTCTCGGTGTCCGGCGTCCGCGGGCTGGGACAATAATCACACAGATTGTTCAGATTTCCGCGCACTCCTCGATGACCTGTCGGCGGAACTGGCGGCACGCGGGGCAAGAGCCGAACTCTTCCTCGTCGGAGGCGCTGCCCTGGCCGTTGCTATTCACCATCGTCTATTCCGCCGCGCGACGGGGTGGATTGGTGGCGGTAGAGCAACGGCAGCACGCGCAGGTCCTTCGGGCGGCGCGCCTGACTGCTGCCAACCGACTACCGCTCCCAGACGAGCGCTTCCCGCAGCGATTTAGCTGTGACTCTAGACGTGCCGCTCGCGTCTGCAAGAGCTGTGGGCGGTTACGCTAGATGCGCGACGCGGTACTGATCCCAGATCTCTGGGCGCAGGCGGCCGCGGGCGGGGACGTCGAGACCGTTTTCCTTCGCCCACGCCCGGACTTCCGCTGCCGAGACGGCAGCGGGTTTGGATGGGCGCGCTGGCGTTGGGCCGGCCATCTCGGTGCCGGGGAACAGGGGGATCTCACCGATCACCGGATTGGTGAAGCCGATCCTCTTGTAGGCGGTAAGCCTCTTCCCATGCATGCGGGTCAGCATGGGCACTCTGGTGTCGGCGTAGTCGTGTACCTCGACCGTCGTTTTCCCCGGAAGATCACGCATGATCCGGCCGACGTTCTGCGTGATGATCGACTCCGAGGAGGACGGTGAGCACAGGAAAAGCGTGTCGAGCGCTGGGCAGTCGAAGCCTTCTCCAATGTAGCTGGCGGTTGCCGCCAGCAGCATTGGCTCGCGCGCGTGCACCGGGTCCCAGTCCGCGAGCTGCTTCAGGATGACACGCCGCTTTCCAGGGGATATGGAGCCGTGCAGCACCATCGGCTCCAAGCCACGGGCGTTCAGTTCGGCGGCGAGCTGGTCGACGTGCTCGGTCCGTCCTGCCATCACCAGGCAGTTACGGCCGCGTCTGATCGCGTGCACCACATCATCGATGATCTGCGCGGTGCGGATCCGGTCCGACACGAGTGCCGGGATGATGATCGACTGAAGGATGCCGGGCGTGTCGCTGTCGATGTCGTCACGGATCGTGGCGGCAGTCGGATGAACATGCAGTTCCTGGATAAGGTCCGTCGCACTCGGGATCTTGTGTCGCACCCGTCCGCAGTGCATGAACATGATCTCCTCACGGCCATCGGCCCGCTTCGGCGTCGCGGTGAGCCCGAGCCAGCGCCGTGCCGGTATCGACTGGATCGCCCGCGCGAACGTGTGGGCCGCGACATGGTGGCATTCATCGACGATGACCAGGCCGTACTCAGAAAGGATCGCTGCTGGGTCAGCTGCCCGAGTGAGTGACTGCAGCGTTGCCAGGTCGATCCGGCCGGTGAGTTTCGTCTTCTTGCCGCCACCGAGCTGGCCGATGTCCTTGGGGCCAAGACCCAGGTTTTCACGCAGCCGCTCCTTCCACTGGTCCACCAGCGGAGTCCGGTCGACCAGGATTAGTGTCGGCACCTTGTGCCGGGCGATCACGCCGCAGCCCATTACCGTCTTCCCCGCGCCAGGCGGCGCGACGAGGACCCCGAGTTCGTGCGCGGCGACGGCGTCTACCGCGGCCTGCTGTTCTGCCCGCAGCGTGCCGGTGAACTCGATCTCCAGCTCGGCCGGTGCGCTGCGGACATCGGTGATCGCTAGGCGGCTGCCCGCTTTCTCGATCAACTTCGCGGCACGGTCGGCGACGCCGCGTGGTAGGAACAGCCGGTCCAGGGACTCCGAGTAACAGCGCAGCATCCGCGGCGCGCCCCAGACGCTCAGCCCGATCTGCTGCCGACTGTAGAACTCGGGATTGTGGAGTGATGCTAGGTGCTTCAGGGACGACAGCAGACTCGGCGGCAGCCCGGCCCGGCGGATCGCCAGCATGCCGCTCAGCTCAGCTTTGATGACGTCCGGCGGCGGAGGCTCAGCCGCCAGCGGAGATCTGTACAGTCGCACCGCAGGACCGACCGTCGGTGGCTGAAGCTCTTCTGCGCGCTCCACTACGTCGCGGCGGGTCATGCGCTCAAGCGACGACAAGTACGCGAACTGATCCTGGTAGGGCTCGAACGTCGACGGATCGACGAACAACGTCGTGCGATTCTGACGGCACCTGCCCTCTAGCGGCAGCGCGATCAGGTTCCCGAAGCCGCGCCGCGGCAGATAATCCTGCGCAGGGAAGAGGCGGTCGTAGCTCTCTATGTCCATCTCGCCGCGGATCGCCATCGCCTCGTGTAGCAGCGCGGCACCCATGGCGCGCGCGTCGGCGGCGGCTACCGGCTCCGAGAAGAAAGTCCACACGTGTGCGCCGTCGCCCGACCGGGAGATCTCGACAGCCGCGGGCACGCCGGCCCAGGCAGCCGCTTCCGCGTACGCAGCGGCGTCGAGCCGCCAGGTGCCGCCGTCGAAGTCGCAGACCAGCAGGCGGCAGGTACTGTCAGGCAGCGTCACGTAAAGCCCGCAGGCGGCCGGGTTTTCCTTAGTCAGGTGCGCGGAGATGACCTCATCGGTAAGCGGCAGGTACTCTGGGTTGTCGCGGGTGGTGCCGGGCCGCCGTTTCGGTGCCCAGCCTTTGGCGCCTTCCGCAGTGTTCTCCCAGCGGTAGGCGTACACATCGCTGCGTCCTGCGAAGAGGGTCCGGTACAGGTCCACCTTGGCCTGCAAGCTTGACTCGTGATCTACCTGAGGCAGGGGAGGTCCGTGGACCGGGCCGAACAGCGGCATCTGCCGCGGCGGCGTTTTCGCGGCCACGTCGAGTTCAGCCTGCAGCGGCAAGGGGTCGCTGGCGCTTAGCGGCAGGGTGGTCAGCGCATTCAGGCGTGCCCGGAGCGCGGCGACCTCTTCGCGCAACAGTGGTATCTCTGCGCAGTGCTCGCAGCATTCCGATCCAGGCATCTCGGCGGACACCCTTCTAATACTGCCCTGACACGCGTGATGCCCTGTCTGTCAGGGCCTGAGCTGACTGTGACCGGCTAGATTCGGATAGCTACGAGCAGACCATCGAGATGTACGTGCTTGACACGGCAAGCGCGGCATATGTCCACGACAAGACTCTCGTGCGGCGCAACGGCGCGACCCGGATACTACTGTTTCCGGTGTCACGTTCATGATCGGAGTCGCGCGGGCTGCCCGGTACGTCCGGGCCGGGAGCTGGCAGCTGCCGAGCGCTCTTCTAGCTATGACCAGAGCGTGGATACAGGTGCGGCGACGATTCGGTCGCTGACGGGGAAGGCATGCGGGCCGGTGTGCAGGACGATGCCGGCAGCGAATGCGTCGCCGGTCTGGTCGCGGAGCCAGGCCAGGTGGCGCGCGTCAGAGGCCGTGACGGTGGCGGCGGCCTTGACCTCGATGCCGATCAGCTGCCCGCTGGCTGTCTCGATAAGCAGATCCACTTCCCTGCGTCCTTGCTCTTCGCGCAGGTGGTACAGGCGCGGGTCGTTGCTGCTTGCGGCGAGTTCCGCGCGCAGCTGCGCGGCGACGAAGGTGTCGAGGAGGCGGCCCAGCATGTCAGGGCCGTACAGGATGGCGTCCCGGCCGAGTCCGAGCACGGCCGTGACGAGCGCCGGGTCGACCAGGTAGCGCTTGGGGGCCTTGACGAGCCTCTTGATCCGGTTGGAGAACCAGGCGGGGACCAAATCCAGGACGAACATCCGCTGGAAGAGCGCCTGGTAGGCCTGGGCGGTCTTGGCGTTGATTCCGGCAGCAGACCACAGCGTTGACTCGGCCGCGATGCCAGCGGTGTTCACCGCTAGGACGGATAGGTACCGGCGCAGCAGTTCCAGGTCCCGGCGGGGCGCCACCGCAGGCACGTCGCGAGTGATCATCTGCTCGACGTAGCCGGCGAACCACCGCCGCCGGGCGGCAGCCGGTATCCGCAGCGACGGCTCGGGGAAGCTCCCGGCGAGCATCAGATCCAGGTAGTCACGCACGCTGAGCGCGTCATCTGGTGCAGTGACCGTATCCGCCCCGCCGTCTATGACCCGGTCGATGAACGGCGTCAGGCTGGCGCGTCCCCGGACCTCGCGGACCGACATCCCGTACAGGGGGACCTGCAGAAGGCGGCCGGTGCCTGGCCAGACCTGGTTCTCCAATTCCGCGCGGACGGAACCGGTCAGGATGTAGCGGCCGGGGGAAGGATCCTCGTCGACTGAGCGCTTGACGGCGCCGAGCAGTTCCGGTACCTCCTGCCATTCGTCCAGGATGACCGGCGGGCGCAGCCCTGCGAGCATCGCGTCGGGCGAGGCCGCTACCGACTGGCGAACCTCCGGCCGGTCCATTCGCAAGACCGTGCCGCCGCGCCGGACCGCCGTGGTGGTCTTCCCTGCTGCCCGAGGCCCCACCAGCGAGATGGCCGGGAAGGACAAGAGCAGCTCGTCGAGCAGCCCATCGACGATCCTGGGCACATACAGGTCGCTCACCCGACCGAGAGTACCTGTTTTCCGCACATCTGAATACCTGTTTCCCGCAGACGTGACTGCCAGTTTTCCCGCAACCTGGTGACGTTGATGCAAGCCGCCGTGCCAACGATAATGACACACATTGTCGGCCTGGCTCCTGGCCACAGGGAGCTAGACAAGCTGAATCGTGGTAGGTGCCGGCCAGGGTGGCCGACCGGGTGTGGGTGGCTGCCCGAACGTGGGTTGTAAGCCAGTCGACGTATGCGCCATTGACGTATACTTCATTTATGGCTATGACAACGATACGAGTGGAAGCCGAGGTGCGGGATCGACTCGCCGCTCAGGCCGTGGCGCATGGCCGGAGCCTCGGCGCGGAGCTGCAGGCAATGCTGGACGAGATGATGTGGCGGGGCATCGAGGACGGGTACCGGAGGCTCGCGGCGCATCAGCAGGACATGGCGGCGTATCAGGCCGAGGCCGCTGAGTGGACATTGGCCGACCTCGGCGACCTAGCCGCCACTGCCGCCGATGAGTATCCGGAGTACAACTCTTGACCAGCGGTGACGTGCTGCTCTGTGATCTTAACCCGGTGGCGGGCCGGGAGCAGGGTGGCATACGCCCGGTCGTCGTGGTGTCGCATCATCGTTACTCAGTGATCCCCGGGCTGTTCCTCGCGGTGCCGCTCACCAGCCGGAACCGTGACCTGGACCATCACATAGAGGTTCCCGCAGATGACGGCACCGGACTGAAGCAGGTCTCGTACGCCATGACCGAGCAAATCCGTGCCGTGTCAGATCAGCGGGCCGGACGCCATCTGGGCAAGGTCAGCAGCCACACACTGACAGCGATCAGCCGTTACCTGCACCTCTTCATTGTCTGACACTCGACTGCTCCCGCTCAGCATGGACGGGCCCGATCCTTGCCGCCTCGAACCTGCCGCTTTCCGGGCATGCGGCCGACCGGCGAGGTCCGGCAAGCCTGATTGTGTGTGTGACGACAGTCCGCCTTGCAGGCGATAATGACACAGATCGTCCTGCCTCTGGCGCCGGGCGCCCGAGCAGTCACGGGCGCGCTGAACGGCGGCTACCCAGCCGACGTTGTACAAGTTTTAGTACACTATTGCTATGACCGGTCCGGCGGTACTCCAGGTGCACCCGCTGTCCGAGGTGCGACAGCGGCTTTCCGGCATCCTCGCCCGGTTCCGGCGTGAGGGCGCGGCGGCGGAGCCGGTCGCGTTCGGCTCGCACCGCAAGCCCGAGGCTATTCTCCTCCCGTACGAGGTCTACGAACGCTACGAGGAGCTCTCGCGGCAGCACGCACGGCTGGACTCCGCCCTCGCCGCGGCGCAGTCCGTGCAGGCGGAGCTGCCGGGCCCGTTCAGCCCGGATCATGACCGGGAAGTCGCGGCATACGTGGCCGGGGAGATCAGTGCGGCCGAACTGTACCGCAGGACGGTCGCCCGCTACCGGCAGCCGTAAATGCCGGGGGACCCGTACAGTGATCCGGTCACCGGCGTCCTGTACAACAAGCTCGGGCTGAGCACCGCCGCCGGGCTTGAGGCCGCGGAGCGGGAGATCACTCATGCGGCCCTGATCCTGCTGCACGAATCGCCCGTCTCGCCTAGCTACGACCTGCCTCACCTGCGGGAGATCCATGAGCGGATCTTCGGCGACATATATGAGTGGGCCGGGCAGATCCGGACGGTGGTCATGGCCAAGGACGCCATGTTCTGCCTCCCGCAGTACATAGATTCCTCCGCGGCCATCATCTTCCGCGAGCTGCACGACGAAGACTGCCTGCGCGGCCTGAGCCGCGGTGCGTTCGTCGGGAGGCTGGCCTATTACCTGGGCGAGGTCAACGCCCTGCACCCGTTCCGCGAGGGCAACGGGCGGGCGCAGCGGGCCTTCTTCGCGCAGCTCGCCCGCAGCACCGGGTTCACGCTCGCCTGGCAGCACCTTGATGCCGCCCGCAACGTCGAGGCCTCCGCCGCGATCATGCGCGGCGACCCAGAACCGACGCGGAAGATGCTCGACGCGCTCGTCACGGACGGTACCTGACTACACGAGATCCGCCTCGATCTGGGCGTCAAGCCGCAGTCCGGATCGGCCTGTTCTTGCGCGCATAAACGTTCGTTCTGCCCGTACCGCCGACCGTCGCAGACGCATAGGACGCCTGGGCGGCTGCAGCTCGGCGGGGCTCGCGGGGGGAGTAGCTTCGTGTGCGGATTCGCCGTCCTCGGCGGGCCATACGAGAGCCGGTCAAGCGTGACCTGCCCGAGGGCCTGGCCGCTTTGCTGTATCAGCCCTGCCCCTGCTTCCTCACTACCTTGATGCCCGGCGGCTCACCCCTGCGGCGGCCCGGTGAGGGCCGTAGGGTGGAGGCAATGGATGTGCGGTTGTTCGGCCAGCTCGAGGCGGCGGACGGGGGTGTGGCGCTCGCTGTCCGCGGCGCCAAGCAGCGGGCCCTGCTGGCTTTGCTGGCGCTGCATCGCGGCGAGCCGGTCAGTGCCGACCGGCTGATCGACGCGCTGTGGGGTGACGGGCTGGCGGCGAAGCCGGCTAACGCCTTGCAGGCCCAGATCGGCCAGCTGCGCCGTACCCTCGGGGCGGGCGCGATCGTCACCACCGAAGCCGGCTATGCCCTTGCGGTCGGTCCCGATGAGGTCGATGTCGTCCGCTTCGAGCAGCTGGTGGCGAAGGGACGGCGCCTGGCGGAGGCGGGCGAGATGGCGCAGGCGTCTGCCGCGCTGGGCGAGGCGCTTGGCCTGCGGCGGGGCGAGCCGCTGGCCGAATTCGCCTACGCCGGCTTCGCCGAGGCCGAGCGGGCGCAGCTGGACGAGCTGACCCTGGTGGCGATCGAAACCCGGGCCGGAGCGGACCTGGCGCTGGGCCGCCACGGGGAGCTCGCCGGCGAGCTGGAGGCGCAGTGCCGGCAGCATCCGCTGCGCGAGCGGCTGTGGGAGCTGCTCATCCTGGCCCTGTACCGGGCCGGGCGGCAGGCCGACGCCCTGCGCGCCTATACCGAAGTCCGCGACCGCCTGGCCGGCGAGCTGGGCATCGACCCCGGGCCGGCCTTGTACGAACTGCAGGCCCGGATACTGGCCCAGGATCCGTCGCTCGCCGCAGCTAGCCCGGCTCCGGTCCGGGCGGCCGCGCCGGCCGCAGCCGGCAATCTGCGGGAGCGGCTGAGCAGTTTCATCGGCCGCGACGCCGAGCTGGAACAGGTGCTCGGGTCAGTCCGCGCCAGCCGGCTGGTGACGCTGACTGGCCCGGGCGGGACGGGCAAGACCCGCCTGGCGGTGGAGGCCGCCGCCGCCCTGCGCGCCGAGTACCAAGACGGCGCCTGGCTCGTCGAGCTCGCCAGCGTCGCCGCGCCCGACGGGGTTGGGCCGGCCGTGGCCGGCGCGCTCGGCGCGGTGGCGGCTGCGCTCGGGAGCCCGCAGCCTCCGGGATCGGCCGTGCAGCTCATCGTGCGCCACCTGGCCGGACGGTCGCTGGTCGTTGTCCTGGACAACTGCGAGCACGTCATCGCCGAGGCGGCCGCGCTGGCCGACACCCTCGCCGGGACGGTGCCGGGTCTGCGGCTTATCGTCACGAGCCGTGAGGCGCTCGGAATCCCTGGGGAGGTCCTGGTGCCGGTGGGTGGCCTGGCTATCCCGGCCGCCGTGGAGCTGTTCGCCGACCGCGCCCGGGCCGTGCAGCCCGGCTTTCTCGCCGATGGGCCGGCCGGCGACGTCATCGAGGACATCTGCCGCCGGCTGGACGGCCTGCCCCTGGCCGTCGAGCTCGCCGCCGCCCGGCTCCGTGCGCTGCCGCTGGCCACTGTGGCGGAACGGCTCGACGACCGCTTCCGGCTGCTCACCGGCGGCGCCCGTACCGCCCTGCCCCGGCAGCAGACCCTGCGGGCGGTGGTGGACTGGAGCTACGACCTGCTGTTCGAGGACGAACGCCGCCTGTTCGCCCGGCTGGCCGCCTTCACCGGCGGCTGCGATCTCGCCGCAGCCGAAGCTATCTGTGCCGATGACCAGGTCCCGGCCGGTGAGATCCTTGATGTGCTGAGCCGGCTGGTCGACAAGTCCCTCGTCACTGGCCCCGGCGCCGGTGGTGAAGCCCGGTTCAGCCAGCTTCAGACGCTGTGGCAGTACGGCCGGGACCGCCTCGGGGAATCCGGCGAAGCTGACGCGATGCGCGCCGGGCACGGCGCTTATTACCGGCAGATGGCCACCGAGGCCCACGATGGCCTGCGCGGCGCCACCGGGCCGATATGGCGGGATCGTCTGGCCTCGGAATCGGGCAACCTGCGGGCCGCGCTCGACTGGTTCATCGCAACCGGCGACGCTGATGCGGCGCTGTCGCTCGCGTCGGGCATAGCCTGGTTGTGGTTCATCAACGGCGACTTCGCCGAAGGAGCCCGCTGGCTCGGTGATGCGCTCGGCGCCAGCGGGCAGCGCCATCCCGGCCTGGGAGCGACCGCCCACGTCTGGCACGGCTATTGCGTGGGCATGTCGTCGAGCCCGGCGGCGGGCGTCGTTGAATGCGAGGAGGCCGTCGCCGCGCTGAGGGCCAGCGGTGACCGGGGTCGCCTGACGGAGGCGCTGGTGCTCTGCGCGACGGTACTGGTTCTTGCGCGCCAGTTCCGGCGATCACTCGAAACCCTGGGCGAGGCACAGGATCTGCTGGAACCAGCTGGCGACGGCTGGCTCCTCGCGATCCACGACTTGATAGCCGCCTGGAACCTGGTGTCGCTGGGGCGGCTGGAGGACGCGGAGCCAGCCGCCCGGTCGAGCCTGGAGCGCTTCGACGCCGAGGGAGAGGTCCTGGTGGTCGTCTCTCCGCTGAACGCCCTGGCCGGCATCGCCGAGGCCCGGGGGGACCTCGATGCTGCCTCGGCGGCCTACGAGGCGCTGCTGGAGCGCTGCCGGGCCACCGGCCAGCCTCTGCAGGTGCCGTTCAGCCTGGTCGCTTTGGCCGCGCTGCGGGCCAGGCAAGGCGACGACGTCGCAGCCGACGGGCTCTACCAGGAGGCGATCGGGTGCAGCGTCAACCCGTGGCTGTCGGCAGACGCCATGGTCGGCCAGGCGGCGGCCGCCCGGCGGCTCGGTGATCTGGCGCGGGCACGGGCGCTGCTCGACACCGCAGGAAGCTGGTACCGGCAGCTCGACTTTCCCGCCGGCCCGCCCCGTGTGCTCGCGGGCCTGGCGTGGTGGGCGCTCGCCGCCGGCCACCCCGACGCCGCCGCCGTCTTCGCCGCTGACGCCGCCGAAGGCGCCTCGGCCAGCGGGGACCCGGCCGCGCAACTCCTCGCCGATACCGCCATGGCCGCAGTCACGGCGATCACCCACCCGACCCGCCGCAACGCCGAGGTCTTCGTCGCGCTCGCTCAGCAGCGCGCCCAGGGGCGGGCGTATCGCTCGCTCACCGATGAGCCAGATGTGGCCGCGCTCGCGGCCCGCCTGGCGCTGTCCGCTCGCTGAGCGGCCCGGCCTGGCAGAGACAGCCGCCGCCGCGGGTCGTTTTCGCCGCGTTCCTTCGGGCGCCGGCGGCGTGACCCTCGGCAAACCGCACGCCGGAACTCTGGCAACCACCTGCAGCCAGCTGACCTCAGCATCACCTCAGCGCCACCTCAGCGCACCCGGGCAACCTTGCACTCATGCAGCCGATGCGTGATGAGTACCCCAGCCACCATGACCACCTGGCCGCTGCCGGGCCAGCGGTTGACGTCCACGGCCGCGTGGTCACCGCAAAGCGGCGGGCCGCTGCGCGGTACCGGCAGGCACAGCGCGCCGCCGACTCGCGCCTGGCCGCCACGGCGCTGCGGCTCGCCGTCCACGCCGACCCGGCCTTCGGGCTCGCCGTCGCCGACCTCGGCGCCATCACCGGAACGGCGAGCCAAGGTCCCGGTCACCAGCAGATGAACTGGGAGCGCCACCACATCGAAGTGGTCCGCGCCGCAGCCGCCGGCAATGCCAGGCGAGCAGCTGACCTGCTCCGCGAACACCTCGCCAGCATCGGCTGCGACCCTCTCGCCTTCCGCATCGCCGCCATGCTCCGACAGCCCGCGGGAAAGAACGACGACTTCGAGAACCTAGCCAGCCAGCTTCCCGGTTGCCACGCAACCCCATGGCCATGCCCACCATGACCGCCGCCAGCCATCCTCCAGCGGCAACCCAGCACTCCGAACCGGAAACCCACGGCACATCGCACGAAGGGATCAGGCCATGACAACACCAGCGACCGTTTCTGCCAGAGGTCAGGAGCGACCCGTCGCTCACCGAAGGACCGCCGTGGTGGTGGGAGTGCTGTTCCTCTCGTTCACCGTCACCTTCTTCATCGGTAACACGCTGATCCATTCGTACTTCTCCAGCGCGACCAAGCCCGCCGGCACCCTCATCACCGGCGTGCTGCTGATCGGCCTCAGCGGCCTGGCCGACGCTGCGGTCGGCCTGGCGATGCGCCCGGTCCTGACGCCCTACGCACCGGTGCGCTCGCAGGTCTACTTCGTCCTGAGAGTGGCGGAGGGCCTCGCGGTCCTGGCGGCGTGCGCGTACTTCCTGACCAGCCGCAGTCAGTGGAACGACTACGCGCTGCCCGCCTACGCGCTCTCCGCCGTGGCCGGGCTCGTCCTGACGCCGGTCTTGCTGACGTCGAGGCTCGTGCCGCGGAGCCTGTCCATACTGGGCATCGCCGGCTACGCGTTGCTCCTGGCCGGGGTCATCTGCAATCTGCTCGGGATCGCCGACATCGGCTGGCATGTATCCCCCGCCGGAATCGTGTTCCTCGCCCCCGGTGGCCTGTTCGAGCTCTTGTTCCCGCTCCTGCTGATCGTCCGGGGCTTTTCCGCTGGAAGCCGGGCCCGCCCCGTGCCCGTTCGCACGGGCAGTGCCCGGCACCGCGACGTCACGGCCGCCTAAATTTAGGAGGAACCCCGGCGCGGCACCGCGGGCACTGGCTGGCCAGCTGATAGCCGGCCAGCCAGTGCCTGGTCACGGTGGCCGCTCACACGAAGGGACCGCCCCCAATGACTGAGAACTTCCCCGGCCCGATGGCAGGCAAGACTGCGCTGGTCACGGGCGGCACTGGCGGCATCGGCCGGGCGACCGCCGCCGGCCTGGCCGCGCTGGGCGCCCGCGTCGGCATCACCGGCCGGGACAAGGCGCGGACCCAGGCCGCCGCCACCGGGATCGTCCGCGAGTCCGGCAACCCGGCGGTGGACGCGTTCGCCGCCGACATGTCCTGCCAGGCCGGGGTACGCGCTCTCGCCGTCGCGGTCCGCAGCGCCTACCCGCGGCTGGATGTGCTGGTCAACAACGTGGGCGGGTTCTGGGCCACCAAGCACCTCACCGCCGACGGGCTGGAGCGCACCTTCGCCGTCAACCACCTCGCCGCCTTCCTGCTCACCGGCCTGGTCCTGGACCGGCTCAAGGGCAGCGCGCCCGCCCGGATCGTCACCGTCTCGTCCAACGCCCAGGCGGCGGGCAGACTCAACTTCGACGACCTGCAGGGCGAACGCAGCTACTCCGGGCAGCGGGCGTACAGCCAGTCCAAGCTCGCCAACGTCGTGTTCACCTACGAACTCGCCCGCCGGCTGGAAGGCACCGGCGTCACCGCCACCGCCCTGCACCCCGGCCTGGTGCGCACGTCGTTCTCCGCCGAGGACCCATCCCGCTTGTCGAAGGTCATGATCCCGTTGCTGCGTCCGTTCATGAAGGCACCCGCCCGCGGCGCGGCCACTTCCATCTATCTGGCATCCGCACCCGAGGCCGAGGGCGTCACCGGCCGGTATTTCGCCAACCGCAAGCCGAAAACCTCAAGCAAGGCTTCCTACGACACCGCCGCCGCCGCGCGGCTCTGGCAGATCAGCGCCGACCTGACCGGCCTCAACACCCGCGGCCGGGAGACCCCAACGCCTAGTGCGGTCGACTAGCAGACCTGACCAGGTAAGGCGGCCCGGCGGCGGCATGACAGCGCATCCGAACGAAAAACGGTTATTGTCGCTGAGCGCGAACACGTCACCTATGCGGGGGGATGGCTAGCAGCCGTGCGGGTAGCGACACGACCAGAACCGGACGATCTGCGTGCAGCAGCCGGCGCACTCGGCCGGGCTGCCAGCCGCGCATAGTTGGCGATCCGTCGGCTCACCGGGCCTTCGGCTGAATGACGCTGCGTGATCAACTCTGGTCCGCGCAGTGTGCGCGGGTATCCGCTGCTTAGCGCGCGTCGAGGAACGGCGTGATCAGCGCGAGCACTTCGCCGGGCCGCCGTATCACGCCGACGTGCGTGGTTCCGGGGAGCACGGCGAGTTGCGCGTCCGGCAGGAGCTCGAACATCTCCACTACGTCAGGCAACGGTGAGAAGTCGCGGTCGCCGAAGATCAGCAAGGCCGGCACCTGCAGTGATCGCAGCTCGTCGATCCACCCCGGGAACTCGTGCACCATTGCCGACGTCCTGGCCGCGAACTCGTCGAAGTGGGCGGGGTCAGGAGCGACCGCATCGTAGGCGTCGCGCCACGCCTGGAAGTCAGCCGGCGTCGGCAACCGGTCATCGCCGAGTGGCGCGCTCTCCCGGCCTGGCGGGCGGTGGGCATCCGCCGAGGCGACGATTAGCTTGCCGACCCGGGCGGGCGCGCTGAGCGCGACCGCGAACGCGACCAGACCGCCGAGGCTGAAGCCGAACAGATCGGCCTCGGCGATCCCCAGCTGGTCGAGCAGCGCGACGACGTCACCGGCCAGCGCCTGGATCGTCATCGGGCGGCCGGTGTCGGCGGTGTGCCCGTGGCCCTGGAGCTCCACCGCGATCACCTGCCTGCCCGCCGCCAGGGGCTCGAGCAACGGCCCGAAACTGAGATCGATAGTCAGCAGGCCGCCGTGGAGCAGCACGAGTGGCCTCCCGCTGCCGCGGATCTCGTAGTAGAGCTGCAGGCCGTTCACCGGTGCGTACGTCATGCCGGGTATGACGGTACGCGGCCCGCGGACTCATCGCGAAGCGCGGACCGCCGCGAGAAGGTTACGGGCCGCGACCTCAATACGAACGTGAACCGCCGATCTGCATCGTTCATGGTTCAGCGGTCTGATCGTTGGCGTCCGTACCGAATGGTTAATCTGGGTGCCGTCGGTGTCCCTGACAATTGGCGAGCCATCAGCGCCTATTCGGCGATCTGCGCTGTTATTCCAGGTCATGGGTGTATCTGCGAGTGCATTGACTCGCCACAGTGCAAACGATAATGACACACATTGTCCGCCTGGCTCCGAGAAGGAGCCAGACATGTACGAGGACGAGGACAACGACGGCAAGTTCCCTGATGAGAGCCCGGTCGAGGTCCGCTACCCCCGCTCGAAGCAGGAAGAGCAGGCCGACCGCGACACCTGGCCGTGGCTGCCGGGTTCCATCGTAGAACAGTGCGGCCCGGACGAATGGTACGTCTGCGTAGAGGTGCGCGAGCTAGCGGTCCTGCGCGACGGCCGGCGGGCACCGCGCGGCACGGCCAGCCGTAACCTCTACTATCCCTGCTGCTTCAGGGAAAGCTCGGAGATCCGGCCGCGCACCGCGTCCAGCGCGCCGCCTCGGCGCGCGGCGCGGGGCGGGCCGGTGACCGGGGACCGGGTGATCCGCTTTACGACGGCGGCCGTGGTCTGCGCCGTGGCCGCCTTCGCGGCGGTGGTCTCTTACTCCCACATCTACGGGCTGGGCCGGGCGCACGGCCAGGACGGCACGGCAGCCCGGCTGCTGCCGCTCAGCGTGGACGGCCTGATCCTGGCCGCCTCGCTCGTGCTGCTGCAGGAGGCTCGCAACGACCGGGACGCGCCACGGCTGGCTCGGTTCATGCTGTGGCTCGGCATCGGCGCCACGATCGGCGCGAACATCGCCTACGGCGCGGGATACGGGCTGCTCGGCGCGCTGATCTCGGCCTGGCCCGCCGTCGCGTTCATCGGCACGGTGGAGATCGCCATGCAGCAGGTGAGACGAGCCCGCGCGCCACGCGCGGCCACCATCGTGCCAGCCGTGCCAGAGGTGCCGGGCGATGTGGAGCAGGCGGTCCGCGCCGCGTACACGGCGTCGGTCGCGGCCGGGCAGCCGCTGAGCCAGCGGGCCATGGCCGAGCGGTTCGGCCTGTCCCGGCGCCAGGTGAGCCAGCTCGTCGCCGAGGTCACCGCGGCCAGCAATGGCCACCTGCCCGAGAGCGAGGCAGCATGAGCATGAAGCCGCATGACGAGCTGCCGTGGTGGTGCCAGCTCCTGTGGCCCTGGTTCGGACCACCGTGGTACGAGCAGGTTGAAGACCTGGATACCTTCCTGGCCGCGTACTGGTGCGCCCTGCATCTGTCAGCTGCCGAACTGGCTGAGCTGCTCGCTGGCGATGAGCCGCCAGACGAGGGCTACCTGGCCAAAGCAGCACGGCTGACCACCGCCCGCCGCCTGGCCCAGGAGATCATCAGCCATGAGTACGGCCCGCCCGCAAAAGAGGACGAGGACGACGGCGACGAGGACCATCAGGCCCCAGAAGGGGAACGGCCGATGGTCGTGGACCGCGACAACCCGTCGTGGGCGGAGGTGGATGCCGAGCAGCGGGAGCGGATCGGCGATCCGCCCGGTGGGGATGGCCTGCCATGACTGTCGCGAACAGATGGGCGCTCCGGATCGTGTTGATCGGCGTCCTCGCAGTGCTGTACACACTGCCGACTCTTTATCCGCATCCTGCGTTGCGTCGACAGCCTCGCGATGGTGACCTTGAACCTGTTCTCGATCGGATGGCCCGCAGGGCCGTGATCGCGTGCGTGATGCCGTGCAGGGGAAAATCGCTAGCGTTGCGCAGTTGAATGGGGGGCAACGAGCGGGCCCCGCTGTCGCTGTCCGGAGGTATATAGCGGCGGGGCCCGCCCATGATAGTTACAGGGACCTTGGAGCTGTCGATCGTGCGAGCAGGTAACATTAATGCTGATGGCGCCGAAGTTAGTTCCGTCTCCGCAAGCCGCGGAGCCTACCCCAGATCCGGCTGCGCCCTGGAATAGCAGGTAGTGCTGGTTCCTCTGTGGCCTTGCGCGTAGTCTGCCGATCAGCGATGTATGCATTAAGGGCTTCGGCGTCACGTCGGCGTCCGGCTGCTATCTGGTCATCCGTCCAAGGGGCAGCCCAACGAATCTTGTTGGCCTTGATCCAGTAGTGGGATCGGCAGGGATATTCCCAGTTGCCGATGGACGGGGTAAGAGATACGGACACGCCATCGAAGTGCAGCTGCCATTCGGCGGGGCTGAGCGGTAGCACTACCCTGTTACCGCAACCGCAGGCACATAGGTGCACTGTGGTCGCATAGAGCATCGAGACGTACAGCTTACCCTCGGTTAGATCCGACGGAGTGAACTCTACAAATTCTGGCTCAACGGCTGCGAGCTTCATTCGCATGGTCTTCGTTGAGCAGATGGTTGCCATCGATAGTGTAGGTGCTTGAGTACTCGTGCTCCAAGTCAGTATAGAAGGCGAAGAGTTTCTTCCATTTGATGACAGCCAGAGCCGCGTTCAACATGTTCAGTTCGGCGATCTGAATGTTCTGATCGTACTCGTCGTCTTCGTCGGCGAACGAAATCCGGTCGTTATCCCAGATGTGGTCAGCATGACCTGGCGCGCTTGCCGTGGTGCGAACCAGTCCGCCGAGTGAGTCGCCCACTTGGTACAGTCCCATGCCGACGTCGACGAACGGAATCCCGAAGTCCTGGAGTTTCTCGATGATGAACTTCTTGGATCCGCCATCGTCGACGGAGATGAAGACAAAGTCGGCGTCTCGCAGCTCATAGATATTCGACGCGGTGATATGAACAGCGTGCCGGATGATATGACGGTGCATGGCACTGTACTTCGCCTGATAGTAGTCGACCTTTCTCGGTGCCGCGCGCAGTTCATCAAGTGTCGCGGCTCCTGGCGTCCGGAAGGCGTTGTGCGTCAACATCGCATCGGCGTCGTATAGGTGGATTTGATTGACTGGAGTCTTCGCCACTGCGTCAAGGATATATGCGCCGGTTCCGCCGACACCGATAATCACCACTTTGCCGAGCCGAATCTTGTCGGTGACCGCGCCTATGCGTGCCCGGCTGGTGGCGGAGTCGAGGTACTGGAACACCGACTCCTCGCCTTCGGTTGGTATGGGAGGGAAGGTTCTGGCCTTGACATCTGGATCGATCGCTTGGGCGTAGGCGAGCAACATGTCAGCATAGGTGGTCATCTTCTCGTAGTAGTCCGGATACGTCGGATCGGGTTTGTGGGAGAACGTGCAGCTCGCGACTAGGTTCCCGCCGAGCTGTACCGGCCCGCGCTGGTTTATCAGGTCGGTAAGTTCGTTGCCGTGGTTGTCGCAGGGGATATCGCCTGCGGCTTCGCCGATGAAGGAGACAACGTGGGTTCCGGGTGTGGTCGTCCTGTCACCCATGAGAGTCAGCTCCGACACCAGGGTTCCTCCACTGGCGTTCGGTTAGGAAGTGGGTCTGGCGGGGGTTCATCCTGGCGTGCGCGGGGGTTCGGTGACGTTGCGTGGTTACCCTCGCGGCGCGGGGCGGGCTTGTGCGTCGACTGATCTGTAACGTTGCGTGAGATCGGTGTGTGATGCCCGGGATGACGGCGAGCGGTGTCCGGGAAGGCGCTGGCCGGGCCGGGCTACGGCGGTGCCAGGCATGCCGGTGTCCCGGCGCGGCGGGTGCCGGACTGGGAGAGCGTGCGCGGGTCAGGCGGCCGGCGGGGCGTTCGGCTGCTGCGATCCTGGCGTCGCGGGCAGGGGCAGCAGGTGCAGCCGGGTGGCGGCGGGCACGACGTCGTTGCTCTTGCGGGCCCTGACTTTCTTGATGGTGAAGCGGGGGTAGTGGCGGCCGGGCCGCCAGGCGGTGACGAGCCGCAGCGGGTGCGCGGTGATGTCGCGGCGGGTGATCTCGATGGCCGCGGACAGGGCGCTCGCGGTGGCGCCTTGCCCGGCGCCGATGCTGGCGGTGACCGCGCAGCGCAGCGCGGTGGCGCTGATCCGGGCGGGCTCGGCGCCGATCGCCGCGGCGATGCAGGCGCCGGCGATCCGCAGCGCCTGGTGGGCGGCGACGGTGGCGGCGGCCATCCGGTAGGCCCCGGCCGGGGTGGCCGCGGTGACGGGCTGCCCGCCGGCGAGGGTCTGCTTTTCTTCCAGGTAGACCAGCTCGCTGGCCCACCGCATGCCGTACAGCCCGGCGATGTCGCGGGCCGGGTAGGCGATGGTGTCCATCAGGCTGGTGATGATGGTGACGGTCTCGGATACTTCCACGCGGATCGTGCCATCCGGCGGCAGGCACAGCCCGCCGTTCCCGTCATCGTCGCCGCCGGCGGCGTCCAGGATGCGGACGGACGGTCCTGCGGGCGGGGCGGTCAGCAGCGGGTGACCCGGCGGGACATCGAAACCTGGTCGATATGGTATTCGATGACACGGACCTTATAGGTGCAGCCGCGCCAGGTGATCGCCGCTTTCCAGGTGCCGTCCGGCAGCGGCCGTCCCGAGCGGCGCAGGTTCCACGCCGCGGAGACCCGCCAGGCGAAGTGCCTGCCAGCCTCGATCTTGGCGGCGATGGCCTCGCGGCTGGGGAACCCGCGGTCGGCCAGGTCCAGGTCACCGGGCCCGTAAGCCGGCTCGAGGCAGGCGGCCAGGGTGGTCTCCCCGGTGCCGCACGGGCAGGCCGCCCAGGCCACCGCGCCGCGCCACCACACGTCAGTGACTTCTACCATCCGGATCTGCGGGTCAGCGGGCGCGCCGGTGCTGGCCGGGCGGCCGAAGTGCGCGGCGTTGCGGGACTGCCCGCCCGTGCCCTTGCGGTCGCTGCCCTTGGGGTCGGCGACGTTGCGGACGGTGCCGTCCTTGGCCAGCACCCGCAGTCCGTGCCAGCGGCCGCCGGACCACGGCCCGCCCTCCAGCGGCCGCAGCCGGACCGCCGTCCGCTGCCCGCCCGGCGTCCCGGCCGCCGGCAGGCACACCGCCGCGACGCCGGGCAGCGGGACGGCCCGGACCTGCCCGCACAGCCCGGCCAGCAGATTCACCAGCGGCCGGACCCCCAGGAAACTGTCCGCGTCCGACAGCGATGACGACGCCGGCAGGTCATATACCGGGTCGGCTTCCCGGGGCCGCTGCGCCAGCGTCCGCAGCGTTCCCGCAGCCGTGCCGGGCATCAGCGCCCGCGCCAGCTCGATCTGCACCGCCAGCCGCGGCGTGATCTTCCGCGACCGCCGCCCCGGCAGCCCGGCCAGCGCCGCGTCCAGCAACGCTGGCGTGAGCACCGCCGAGGCGAGCCCCAGCCCCGTCCCCTCCCGCACCGGTCGCGGCTCCCCGGCGATCCCGGCCGCCGCCAGCTGATCCGCCGTCCACGCCGGCCCGGGGGCCGCCGCGCCCGGCAGCGCCCCGCACGCCACGATCCCTCCGCCCGCACCCGGCAGCCCGGTCAGCCGGCCGTCGGCGTCCTTCCAGATCGCCGGCATCGCCATCACCTCGGCCCGCCCCGTCGCCGCGTCCCGCGGCGCACGCTGCTCCCGGCCATCCCGCGCGGCGGCATCAGGCGGCGTGACGCCGCCTGCGGCACCGGGTACTGTCGCAGCCGGAAGCATCGGCGGACCCCTCGCAAGAGGCAGGTACAGGAACCGCCGATGCTTCCGCATATGCCCGCATTCGTCCCGTAACCGGCGCGGCGTGTCACCGCGAACCCCGCACAGCAGCCCTCGCCGCCCGCAGCCACCCCGGGTCCGCCGCGTTCAGACGCCCGGCCGGCAACGCACCGTGACATCAGCCCGCAAATCCCACCGATCACCCTACGTAACAGTGATCGGCAAAGCCGCCCGGGCAGGCCCGCGCCGGATCAGCAGGTCACGCGGCTCCAGCCCTAACCGAACGCCAGTGAGGGTTCCTCGGGCAACCTGCTTGCAGGCAGTCACGTACGGCACCTTGACGAGCAGGTAGTTCGAATTGCTGATCTCGATGTCATAGCCCTCATCCTGGAGACGCTTGAGATCGGGGCTATGATCTACCAGTTGCCTTGACATTGAAGATGGTGCCCTCCTTCTTGATTTCGACCGACTGGCCCCGAGCGAGGCTGCCTTCCTTCGGCTCCTTGGCATTGCGGTAGGTCACGGTGTATCGAGTGTCCGGGGATGGCGGTGTCGGGTAGGCGAGCTTGACTACTTCCTCGTAGGACACAATCTGGGACTCGACCGTGCGCTGCTGACCGTTGACGATAACGGCGAAATGCTCGTGCCTGTCAGTCTCCTCGGCGGTCGCAGTTACGTTATCAGTCATAATTGAATCTCCTTTCAAATATGAATTAGACGTTTGATTTGAGGTAATGACACCGGGTTGCTGATCTTCCGTGCTCCTTGGCCCGGTTGCCTCGTCACCGTAAGCAGATGACGCATCGGCACCGTTTGTCCAAGCGACATCAAAGGTTTCTTCCGCCACTCTTCTCGCAAGTCCTCCCAATTTGGCCGCCCCGCGGCAAGCTGGCCGATCGGCCTGTAGGCTGGTGGGCTGCCCGCCGGGCAGCAGGCAGTCCATGCGGGGGAGACGATGCTGTCAGGGAGGGAGCGGGAGTGGACTTGCTGCGTATGCCGCGCCGCCCCGCTGTGCGTCAGGTGTACGAGATGCCGCCGGCCTACTATGACGTCACCGACGACGTGGGGCATCCGGTCCTGGTCATATCGGTGGATCTTGTGACCCGCATGGCCACAATCGTGACTCGCACCACCAAACCCCACGCCCGGGGCAGCAATGCCATAGTCCACCAGGCACAGGCTGAACTTGGGCTGGATGACGTCGGCTGGTGGCGCATGGCGTTCCCGAGAGCGGTACCGTACGCCGCGTTCGACGAGCCGGACGTCAAGCGCCGCGGAGAACTCGATGAGGCAACATGGGCGAAAGTGCTTAACCAGATGAAAGGAGCCGGCGGGTGAGCGCCCGGGAGGAACTGCGCCAGGGCCAGCTCGGAGATGACTTCGCCGTCCTGTTGTACCGCTGTGCCCGCGTGGCGGGCCGAGCGCATAACTTCCCCCCTCCAGAGGGGCAGTATGCCTGGACAGCTGAGGCAGCCATAGAGACTGGCCATGAGTTCCTGCGCTCGGCCAATATCGAGCGTCGGCTGGTGGAAATAGCCATGCAGGCTGACGACGATGAGCAACTCGCGCGTATCCTCACGCAAGCGCTGGTGAATTTTCTGCGCGAGCAGGCTCGCCGGACCGCGCAGGGTCGGCTGATCCGCAGGCTCAAAGAAGTTCTTCTAGCGGACGACCGGTTCACCGTCGTGCCGAAGGGGATCCCCGGCGCAGGGAATGTCATGCTGGCCGGCGCCGCGACTACCGAACCGTTCGGAGGCCGGGAAGGCGATCTGATCGCTGCAGCATTCGACGTGAAAGAAGTGACTGTTGTCCGCTGGCGGCCTGCAGTTCCCCGAGACAGCCCTATAGCAGATCGCGACAGTCTCCTCAAGGTAGCCGAAGCTGTCCTCGGCGCAGCCGGGGCGTCATTGCGGTGGGCTGACCTAGCTGCAGCGATTGGGGTGCGCTTTGGCGTGGACCCACGCGGAGTCCCCGCCAGTACACCGGTGGATGACCTCGACGGGGACTTTAGCGGTGCCCGGCCTGGTCTGGGCAGCGAGCCTGTTGCGCCGGGAGAGGAACTGCTGCGGCAGGCCACCGCCCGGACCGTCTTGGATCAGCTGACTGACCGTGAACGTCTCGTTCTCGCATGGCTGGCGTCGCCAGTCCGCACGATCGCTGATCGCACGGGCCTCGCCGTCTCCACTGCGGGACTGCTCAAGCAGCGGGTTACCGACCGCCTCCGGACCATGCTGGCCGACGACCCCGATGCCGAAGCAACAGCCCTGGCCTGCCGAGATCTGGCAGCTGCCGAGCTAGGGATCGATCCTGAACCCCGGTAAGCGCAGCATCGCTACGGGGATACTTACCTGATCAGCTGGACAGAACACACATGTGTGCCGTTGATTACCCACGAGGACACTGGACGCGTTGCCGCCCCGGAAGCTTCCGGGGCGGCAACCACTTCGACACGAGAGGATGACAGACTGCGCCGCGAGCAGCGAAGCGAGGAGACACGATGCGAACCAACCGATGGCCAGGCACGGTGCACCATGGGTGAACCCTGGGAGCCCATGCTGATAGCGCCGCCCGCGGCGGCAAGCAGCCACCTCACCGACGCAGAGCTATACACCACCAACACGCCGGCACAGGCCAAGCATCTCGGTGACTGCACCTGGTGCAGTCACCGGCAGCACACTGCCAGCACAACCGTGGCAGCCGAAGCGGATGACGACTTCGAACAGGCGCTTCGTGCAGGGCAGTGGCGCGATGAGTTCAAGCTCGCCAGCCGGGAAGCCGTACTACCCGACCAGGTTCGCGCGCTGATGACAGCGCCCGGATCAGTTGGCGATGTTGAGCCCGGTCAGGTCTGGCGGCTCACATGGCGTGGGCGCCACTTGCTGGTGGCAGTCATCGAGGTCGCGGAATGGCAGGTCCTGTCTGCTCCCGTGACAACTGATGTCAGCCTCGCCGACGAACTGACCCTCGTAATACAGGCTGCTCAGTCTCCGCTCGCGACGGACCTGGCCGTATGGGTACGTGACCGCGCAGCCGTCCCGCTCTTCGTTTTCGACAGGCCACTGGGAACACTACCGCTGATCGGGAATGCCTCGATAAGCGCTCAAGCGGCGCTCCAGCAGCTGACGCGGGCACATCTAGCAGGTTCGGCCGCCCCGGGGGGCCTGCCGGTGGGCATGCCTTTGTCAGAAAACGATGTGGACCGCCTGGCGATGCATGACGCTCTCTGGGAGCAATCTGACTGGTTTGCTGCAGCCGGAGCTGGACTGATCGACTCCGACGGAGTAGTGAGGGCAGCCAGAGAGCAGCCGAATAGGGAGCAGCATTCGGCGCAGCCCTTGTCGGACCTGCTCCGGTGTTCAGGACTGTCACTGAGCCAACTGGCCACACAAACGGGGATCAGCATGGGACGGCTGGTGGACCTGGCGCGGCCCGGCGCAATCGCAAATTCTGAGGAAATCGCTGCCATTGAGGAAGCGACAAGCGGGAAAGTCGCGACAAACTCCGCCGACCAGCAGCTCAAGGCTATGACTGCGCTTACAGAAGTCAGCCGTCCAGCTTGGCGTACGGCCAGGCAGCGCTGGACTCAGGACAAACGGCGTGATGCCGAATCCGAAGACCCAATCGCGCTAGTCGCGTACCTCCTTGAGTATCCGATCGCAGCGCGCAGCATCCGCCGGGAACGTGAACAAGCCGATGAGCGACAGCGGCTACGCGAGCACTGGCGAGAACGAGTAGCCATGATCCTCAGCGACTACACGTGAGCAGCCAGGCCGTTACGGCCGACCCTCAGGTTCTCGCGCAACTGCTCATGGCGCACGTGCAAGATGCCGGGCCGCTCAGCCTGGAAGGCCTGTCCAGCGACCCCATTGCTGCGCTCGAAGCCAGCCCGGCTGTGCGCATCACCTGGGTAGAGCCTGCGAGCCTCCCGGCCACATGCTCAATCGCTGCCGCCTGCGACAAGAGCTGTAAGCCTCCGCGCCTTCTCGTCTCCAAGGACACCTCCGTCGGCCGCCGACGCTTCAGCGTCCTGCACGAATACGCTCATCTTCTGCGGGACTGGGTACCGGACGTCCTGGAGGCCCTGTTCACGTCCATCAACGCCGGTGAAGCACTTGAAGAACGCATGTGCGACGAATTCGCGTCGAGGGTGCTCCTGCCGGACGCGCTCTTGGAATCAGTTCTGGGAACATCGATCACTGCCCGGGCTGTGCTTTCGCTGATCGCTGCAGCGCCGGCCTCCGCAGAGGCATGCGCCGTCGCCGCAGCCCGCAAACTCCCAGCACCCGGGTACATAATGCTCCTCTCGCCAGACGGCACCGCCACCTTCACAGCGCACAACAGGGACGTTTACTACGTGCGGCGAGGCACGGTACAGGACGGCCTCCTCAGGCGGGCGGCATTCGGCAGCCCGATCCGCGGACGCGAGCAGGTCCGCTACAGCACCGGCAACCGAAGCCAGGAAATGTTCGCCGACGCCACCACAGAGAACGGCCGTACCATTGCCGTCCTGGTGACCGACTCACCACCCTGGGGCGGGCTTACCGTCGGGGACAAACACGGTCCTGAGGGAACCGACGGATACTGCGGCAACTGCGCTCAAGAATTCACCGCATTCGTGCGGTCCTGTGAGACCTGCGAGCAACCTCCCTGTTCTCGATGCGGCCAATGTGCATGCGAAACACCCAAAGGAGTAGCCGGAGAACGCAAATGTGACCGTTGCTATCTCCTGCTTCCTCCAACCGCATACTCCCAACCTAATTCCACGATCTGCAATGAATGTTTGTGAGATCACTGCCAAGAAGCCGTCCACCTCAGCTCTGCCAGCTCTTGGCCCAGTGCCTGCCCAGTGCCTGACGAGCGACGGCAACGGCATGTGCGGCTCGTTCGCATTGTCACCCACAGAGCCGATGCACTGAGATCGCCGCTCAAAGCCTGGCCAGGGCGGCCTTTACCCGCTGGAGGATATCTGGATCGGGCGGTAGCCATTGCCTTGCGTCCACTCCGGCCGACTGCGGCCTGAGCGGCAGCGTCGCGCCGGGTGCGCTTACCGAGGTAGGTGCTGAATCACAAGTGGCGTGTGGCAGGGACGTTGCGCTGCTGTACGATGCGGGGCTGCTCATCGCGGGTGGCACCTCTTCGCTGAGATAGTTCGTGCGGTGCTCGTGGCTTCCATGGCAGGTGTTTAACTGCAGCTCGAACCATACCACTTTGCCGCCGTTGTGCTGCGGCGGGAAGTACCAGTCCCACCGCGTACTGAGGGTTTCCACCAGCAGCAGGCCACGGCCGTTCTCGTCGTCCTCGCTGGTACTCATGCGCACCGGAGGTAGCGGGCTGGAGTCCCACACCAGGATCAGGACCCGCGTCCGGTTGGCCAGCATCCATAGTCGTACCGGTGTAGTTTGCGCGTCCGCGCATGATATCTGTACCGCGTTCGTTACCAGCTCCGAAATAAGCAATTCAGCGATGTCGCTCAGGCCGGTAAGCCGCCATTCCCACAGCATTTGCCGGGCATGCAGACGGGCGCATGGCACGGCACCCGGAAAGGCGCCTAGCTCCAGGAAGCTCCGCAGCGGCCACTGGCGAGCCCAGCTATTATCCTGCGATACGGCGAATGGCGGAATCCGCACCGCAGTGCTGGGTTCGCCAGTGTGGAGATCGCCGCGGACTAGTGGCGCCGCTCGCTGCGTTGCTTCGACATGACGGGCGTGTCCGCCCGCGCTGTCCTGCCTGGCAGCACTCGTCTTGCCATGCATGGAAGTCTCTCCCTATAGCGCAGTCAGCTTGCCGCGGACGCGAAGAAGCTCACGAGCTGGTCACGGATGAATGCCGCGGACTGTTCCGGAGGTCGCTTATTGCAGTCCACGCGCAGTACGTCAAAACCGGCCTGGATCAGTCTTTCGGTTGCCTGCCGGTAGAAATGAGCCTCGGCGTGGCTGCTGCCGGGCGTGAGCTGGAAGCGATTATGCGGACCGCGCGCGGCTAGCCTCTCCGCTATGGTGTCCGGGTCAGCTTCCAGGATTACGGCGAGGTCAGGGCGGTCAGCTTCGGAATTGAGATGCCACAGGAAGGATGGGTCGATACCGTCAAACCGCTGCATGACAAGGCCGGACGGGATATACCGATCGCTGATGACGGTCTCTCCGCTTTCCGTGTGCGGGCGGATTTCCGTTTGCACATGGTGGTAGCGGTCGGCTGCATACAGGCAGGCAAGGGCGTGGCCGGTAACCGATTCAGTCAGCTCCCGGCACAACACGCCGATCGGCCCGTTTGACGGCTCGGCAGTTATATGCACGTTCTCGCCGGCCGCTACCAGCATCTGCGCCAGGTGGCGGACTATCGTGGATTTCCCTGCGCCGCTGGGGCCGTCGATGCTGATGAACATGCCTCGCTCCCGGCTAGAAAAGGGACGCAGCCTCATCTGTGCCTCCGGGTTTCTGGTCTCCTGTCTGCCCGCGAAGTTCGTCGAGCGAGACCGGGCTTCCGTCGTGGCGGGTGGCGAGCCGGGCGAACAAGCGGGCCGTGACCAGCACGTCATAGGCGGCGCGGTGAGGTTCGAGGCCGGGGGGCATCCCGTCATCCAGTGACAGCGCCTTGACCAGCGCGCCGAGCTTGTAACTGGGCTGGCCCGGGAGCAGTCGCTTGGCGAGCTTGAGCGTGTCGAATACCTCGGGGGACTCCCAGCCGCCCAGTTCGCGCCGCAGGACGGCTACGTCCACATGCGCGTTGTGGGCGACGAGCACCCTGTCCGCCAGCGCCCGTCGCACCTCGTGCTTGATGTCGGCGAAGGCGGGGGCGCTGGCGACATCTTTCCCGGATATCCCGTGAATGCTGGTGGCGAAGTACTTGATCGGCCGCGGTGGCTTGACCAGCCAGCTCACCGGCTCACCGATGGTGCCGTCCGTGATCGGCAGGACAGCCAGTTCTACCAGGTCGGGGGGCTGCTGGCCGTTGCCTTCCACGTCGGCTACGGCATAGCGCAGGCTCGTCCAGTCAGTCATCGCGTGGCGCGTCCTTCCATCCGATATCCGCGCGGCCGTGACGGTGCACGTGGTGCGGGTGCCGCACGTCGTGCATCTGGAAGCTGAGCGCGTGTTGCAGGTAGTAGCGCGGCTGCTCATCGCCCAGCCCGGACACGACGGCGGCCCGCTCGCTGATGTCTACTACCTGTATGCCCTCCGCTTCCGGCAACGCGCGGGCCACCTGGTAAATCTGGTCCGCAGAAGGTACCCGGTGCGCGCTGCGGCACAGGCTGACCTGGTCAACCGGGCAGATGTCGCACAGTTCCCGGATGCCGTAGTGACCGTTGTAATCGGGCAGGCCGTGCGCGTAGGAGACAGCGCACGAGGTCTTGCGGAACAGCGAGGCTGAACCCGCGAAGGCTGCCAGCACCCGCTGTTCGAGTGTCTCGGGCACGATCTTCCGGCGCGCGGTGGCGTCGTAGGGTTCGGGCAGCCCGTTGGCCCGGTAGTACCGCGCGATCTGATCCCGGTAGAACAAGCCGGTAAAGACCGTGGCATCGGCCAGCCGGCTCAGCGCGTACGCCCGCGCAAGATGCTCATCGCTGTCGTTCAGGCCAGGCACCAGCGGACGCCAGTACAGGATTGTCCGGTACCGGCGGCCGCCGGGGGCGCTCATGAGCTTCAGCGAGTCGGCCGCGACCTGGGACGGGTAGGGCTCGATGCGCCGGTCATCGATGCCGGAATAGGTGAACAGCAGGGTCACCTTGAGGTTCACAAGCTGGTTCAGCCGGTCGGCATCGCTGGGCTTCATCTGGTGCCGCGTGATGACAAGTACGTGGTTGCGCAGGCCCCGGCGGTCGAGATCGGCCAGCACCGCCAGCGTGTGCGGCCGGACAGAAGGCAGGAACGGGTCCGTCGCACGGTTGAGAAGCTGAACCGGGGTGACGTGCGCCTGAAAGTAACGATGGCTGACCAGCCGCTCCACCGCTTCGGCGTCGGGCATCAAGGCGCGCGGCTGGCGCTGATCCCACAGGCCGTAGGTATGGCGGATGCAGTAAGCGCAGTCCAGCGGGCAGCCCTGAATATGGTTCAGGCTCAGCCCGCTCTTGCGGTACTCGACCACCTCGCGGGCACCCGCCGGCAGGCGCTGGACCTGTTCGGTGTCCAGCAGCGGGACGAACGTACTCACTTCGGCCTCCCAGTCGCCCGGTATGCACGGGCGCTTCATTGGGAGAGTAGGACCGAAGGGTAACGAATGGCCAGAAAGTTTCTCAGAGTTTCTAGAAATAAATGTCTCATGAGGCGGGACGGGAAATTACGAGCCATCCTCAGGTTCCTCTGGCGCAAGGTCGTCGACGACACGGGTCACGATCGCACGCGCCGCCCGGCCATAACTGGCCACGGCCGCCATCTGGTCGAAGATGCCGCTGTACAGCTCGATCTCCTGCGGCTGGGCGAGGTTCAGTTCCGCCGAGAACGTCTCGACCATCACCCTGTCATCGTCCAGCAGCCAGAAACCATGCGCCGGCGCGACCACGTACGCGGTATCGAAGCCGACAATGCCGAGCCGCACGTTGGGCAGTGCCGCGAATGAGATCAGCCGGTCCAGCTGCCCGAGCATCACCTCGGGCGCGCACAGCCGGTACCGCAGCGTGGCCTCGGTCAGCACGAAATGGAAGCGCTTGTCCGGCCGGTACAGCATCTCCTGACGCCGCACGCGCGCCCGTACCGCCTCATCAATGTCATTGGGCACCTTGAACACGGTGATGCTCTGCGCGAAACGGGCACGGGCGTATTCCGCCGTCTGCAATAGCCCCGGAATGAACGTGGGCTCGAACGCGCGGAATAGCCGCGTTTTCGCGTCCAGGTCGGCGATCTCGTCCTGGTGGGGGCGCAGCCCGGTCTTGAGCTGGCGTTGCCACTCGGCGTGCTGGACTTCCAGGGTGTGCAGCGAGGCGAGCAGCGATTCAGTCTCAGCCCCGGCGTGGGTGACGCTGGCCCAGCCGCGGACATCCTCGTCGGTCGGTGTCTGCCGGCCGTTCTCCAGCTTGGAGACCTTCGAGGCAGGCCAGGACAGCGAGTCCGCGACCTGCCGGCCGGTCAGCCCGGCCTGCTGGCGAAGCTCGCGGAGCCGCTGTCCCAGCGCGTGGCGCGCCTCGTGAACGCTGAGGACGCCAGTAGTTCTACTCGGAGGCAAAGTCGTCCCGTCGAACCGCGCGATGCCAGGCAGCATCGCGCCAGTAACCGTGCTGCACGATCACGGCCGGGTCCTTGATCACCTCACCGCCGAGGAAGTGCTCTTCCTTATCGAAGTGCATCTTGACCAGCAGCCGCGAGTCGAACAGCCAGTAATCGTAGTCCGGCAGGTCACGGGCTTGATCGCGGGTCAGGTAACGAATTTCCTCGCCAGCCGCGTTCGTGTACTGCGAGCAGAACACGCCGAAGCGGCTGTAATCGGTCAGCGGTACGCTGACCACGCGGACGCGCGAAAACCGGCGTCCCTCGGCGGTTGCCGCGCGGATCATCGACAGCCAGTTCTGGAACCAGCCCATGTCAACCGGCTCTCCCGCGACGAACTGAGCCAGCGCCTTCGACTCGTTGGGCGAGTAGTAGTAGTCTCGCGCCTCCAGCCGGAAGGCCGTGTGCTCGAACGTGCGGAAGAGCCGGGAGAACTCCTCACCGATGAGCAGGCTCAGCGGACCTCCTCCGCAAAGCGCAGGACATCGGCGGGAATCTCGATCACAGCCTCACCAGGCGGGATGTCGCCCAGCTCCGCCAGCGCCACCGGGTCGGTTACGATCCACCCCTGGGCGATGTAGGTCTTGCGGTCTGTCCGGTCGGTCGCGAACAGGGTAGGCGACTGCCCCTCCTGCGAGTCGGGGTCCTTGCCGAGGAAGCGGACGTGCATGAGAGGTTCTCCTTGCTCGAATGACAGAGAAACATTCTCAAGCATCGTCACCTCAAACACCTAACCAGTCAAGTGAGGACACGTTTAACTTGATGAGACACGCCCAGCGCAAGGCCCTGGGCGTGATCGCGGTCGTACAGGGCTGGGGGCAGGCCGCCGGGACCGCCGTCGTGGCAGCACAGGCTGGGCCGCCGCAGCTGGCCGCCTCCAGCTTGAAGGCCGCGCTGGATGCGGACTGGGATGACCCGGCCGCCAGGGACCAGGCTCTGGCCCAGGTGCTGGGCTTCTTTGATCTTGTGGAGGCGTTTATTGCCGGCCCGGCCGGCGAGCAGGCCGCAGCCACGGCGGTGGCGGCCGCCCGGCAGATCCGCGACTAGGACGTGGACCTGACCGGCCCGGCACCGGCGCTGCGCTGTGGAGTAGCCAAAGACCGGCGGATCAGCATCGAGGACGGCGACATGCGGCACGGCCGCAATTCGAGCGCCGTTGACACCTGTCCAGGGCATTCCGCGAGCTGCACGTCGACCAGCACGTTGAGGCCGTTGGCGCCCGCGTTGGTGGCGCCGTGACCATCTGTTGGTCCCTTTACTACTAACATCTGAGTGCAGAGCGCAGCATTGAGATGGGTGTCCCGAGGTTCTTTCGCGGCACCAGTAGAGCGTGGGGGTTCGGCCGTCTGATGACCCTTTCCAACACCCAGGAGAGCCGCTTCGTCCTGGGATCGTTGCACACGACGGCGAGCCACACGATCGGGGTCCCGCACCTCGTGGAGCTCTTGAGGGTGGTTCCGTCGGATGCGCCCCATGAGCGCTACCGGGAGGCCGTGGTCGATGACAATGTCCTCGGGCGTCCGACCCAGGCCGGGCGGCAGCGGACATTTCGCCACCTGCGCGAGCTCTACTTCCTGGACCCGGCGCAACGTGAGTATGCGGCGCTGCGTCGGCTGTGGGACGTCGATCCAGAAGCACGGCCGCTGCTGGCCGGCATCCTCGCGTTCACGCGTGACGGGATACTGCGCGCGTCGTTCTCTGCTATCAAGGAGGCGCCGGTTGGCACGATCGTGAGCTCGGCGGACCTGACGAAGGCGGTCGCGGCTGTCTACGGCGGCGGGCTGTCCAACGCCACACTCGGGAAGACCGGACGTAACACAGGGGCCTGCTGGACCCAAACGGGGCACCTCGTTGGCCACTCCAAGAAGATCCGCCACGCGGTCGAAGCCAAGCCGACTGCTGTTGCCTTCGCCGCCTACCTGGGCTACCTATCCGGCAGCAGGGGCGTTGGGGTCCTCGACACCCCCTGGGCCGAGTTGCTCGATCTTGCTGCGGAGGCGGACACTCGACGCTCTGCGTTCCGCCCACACCCAGGGCCTAATTGACCTCCTGGTAGCAGGCAACGTCTCTGACGTCAGCTTCCCGCTCTTTGAAGGGGTGAGCAGATGAGCCGGGTGTCGGACCTGATCGACGCCTACGTCGCCGAGCTGGCCCTCCCATGGCGTTCCGGCCTGTCTGGAGGGGAACGAGTCTGGATGCTCGTGTACCCGCCTGACCTGGAGCGGGGGATGCGCGCCGCCCTGCCTCGGCTTGGAATTGGTCACCGGTGAAGCCGGCCATGGCTGGCGGCAGATCGACATCAGTGACGACCTCGGCCGTTGGCTCGCGAACCACCGCTACGCGGAGGCCTTCTTCGAGGACCCCAGCGACCTGACCCCCTCGATCATCGACCAGTTCGAGGCAGACCTTGTGTCGGCGCTCCGTGAGCAGCTCTCAGCCGCCGCAGCGAATGACGTCGTCGCACTCGTCGGCATCGGAGCGATCTTCCCGTTCCTCCGGGCCTCAAGCCTGATCAAAGGGATCGATGATGCCGTGACCGGGACGACTCCTCGTCCTGTTCCCGGGGGTTCACGACCTTGAGACACACTCGTTCCGCTTGCTCGACGCCCGCGATGGCTTTAACTACCGCGCCCGCGTCATTGATCCTCAGAAGGACCTTGCGTGACCATCAACAACGAGCTTTTCACCCGCCGCCCGCTCGACTTCGAGATCCCGAACGACGGCGTGACCAACGTCGACCGCCCGGATGACTCAAACCAGTGGAAGGTCCTTGAGTACGAGCTGACCAGCTTCGTCTGCGAAGGCGAGTACGAGCATGGCCTCCAGCGGATCCTCGACTCCTACATCCGCCATCGCGGGAGTACAACTCAGCCAGCCGTATGGGTATCGGGGTTCTACGGGAGCGGCAAGTCGCACCTGGTGCGGGTGCTTCAGCACCTATGGGCTGACACCACCTTCCCCAACGGGGCGACGGCCCGCGGGCTCACGAACCTTCCCCAGGGCATCCGGGACCAGCTGGTCGAGCTCTCGACAATCGGCAAGCGCGATGGCGCTAGCCCCTGGGCGGCTGCAGGTGCGCTCGACCGCAGCGGCGACAGCCTGAACGCGGTCTTCCTCTCGATCGTGCTCGGCTCCGCGGGCCTGCCCACGCGGGTCGCGCCGACGCAAGTCGCGCTGTGGCTTGCGGGCAAGGGGCAGCTCGATGAGGTTCGGTCCCACGTCGAGGAAGCGGGAGGAGACTTCATTGAGGAACTCGGCGAGTACAACCTGAGCAGCCGGCTGGCTAACGCCATCCTGGCCGTTGATCCTGGCTTCGCGGACACCGGCGCGGACGTGCGGAAGGCACTCCGCAGCCAGTTCCCGCCGGATACCCGCTCCCTCACCACCGCTGAGACCATCGCGCTGCTCCGCAGGGTCCTGCGGCACGTTGGCGGCGGTGTCGTCCCTCCAACTCTGATCGTGCTCGACGAGGTGCAGCAGTACATCAGCGGCGATGGTGGCCGCGCGATGGAGGTGCAGAACCTCGTCGAGTCCGTCTCGCGCGAGCTTGAGGGACGAGTGCTTCTCGTCGCCACCGGACAGCAGGAACTCACTGCGGACGCGACCCTGCAGAAGATCCAGGACCGGTTCACCGTCAAGGTCGTTCTCAAGAACCAGGACGTTGACGCGGTCGTACGTCGCGTGCTGCTCAACAAGGAGCCGGCCGAGCGACCGCTGCTGGAGAGAGCCCTTGCGGATGTCGCCGGGCCGATCTCGCGCCAGCTCGTCGGGAGCAAGATCCAGCATTCCGCCCAGGACGACAAGGACCTGCTTGAGGACTACCCGCTCCTGCCCAGCCGCCGCCGATTCTGGGAGAGCGTGCTGCGGCAGGCTGATGCGGGGCGTGCTGGCCAGCTTCGCTCCCAGCTACGTATCGTGCACGACGCGAACCGCCAGGTTGCCCCCGCAGCAGTCGGCAACGTTGTCGGCGCTGACTTCCTCTACTCGGCGAAGCACGAGGACCTTAACGGTGCCGGATTGCTGCTCAAGGAGACGCAGCGGCTCATCCACGAGCAGGGACAGAAGAACCCGCTTCGAGGGCGGGTCCTCGGCCTGATCCACCTGATCAGCCTGCTGCCGACAACCGGACACGCGGACATCGGCGTCCGAGCCACGTCAGACCACCTCGTAGATCTTCTGGTGGAAGATCTCGCGCACGATGGTGAGAGGCTGCGCCAGGCAATCCCGCCTCTTCTTGAGCAGATGGCGGAGGAGGGGATTCTCCAGCAGGACGGGGACGAGTACCGACTCCAGACTGCCGCTGGACGCACATGGGACGAAGCCTTCCGCCGCCACTCCGCCCAGCTGACCGACAGCGAGATCACCACCGAGCGCGACAAGCTGCTGCGCGAAGATGTCGAGAAGACCCTACCGGCGTCGGTCGTGCAGGGCAGGGCCAAGGTCGCCCGGAAGATCGCCTTCCATAGCGACCCCTCACAGCCGCAAATCACAGACCTCCTGCCCGTCTGGCTGCGTTCTGAATGGGACGACGGCATTACGGCCAGGCAGTTCGAGGATCAGGCGCGGGGACTCGGTTCGGACTCGCCGATCGTTCTGGTACATCTCCCGAGAGTCCAGGCCACCTCGTTCGCGGCCGCTTTGCGCAATCGGATGGCGGCACAGCGAGTGCTCGACCAGCAAGGCTTCCCGCAGGATGATGAGGGCAAGCAGGCCCGGCGTTCGATGGAGTCGCGTCTCGATCGTGCTCAGACCCAGGTCCGCGACCACGTCCGGGACATTCTCGGCAAGGCGAGCGTCATGCTCGGCGGAGGGGCTGTGCCGACGGGCGTCTCACTGCGCGAGCGCATCGAAAATGGTGCGCAGTCGGCGGCCGTCCGCCTGTTCAGCAAGTTCGACATTGCTGACGACCCGCGGTGGCCGCAGGTGATCGACCGGATCCGGAAGGGGTCCGGGACCGACGCGCTCAAGGCCGTCGGCTACGACGGCACCCCGGAGCAGCACCCCGTCGTCAAAGAGGTCCTTGGTCGTATCGGCGCTGCTGGCACCCCTGCGACGGAGGTCGAGAAGGCAGTTCAGTCCGCACCGTTTGGATGGCCGCGTGAAGCCCTGATGGCTTCCATCGGGGTGCTGATCGACACCGGCCTGATTCGGGCAACGGTCAACGGCTCCGACGCGAGCACGAGCCAGGTGCTGTCACAGACCCGTCTCGGCACGGTACATCTGAGGCGTGAGTCGACCGTCCTGAAGACAAGCGAGAAGATCGCTGCCCGAAGCCTGCTGAACAAGCTCGGGGTGCCCGCCGACAACGACACGCTGGTTGCCGCTGCTGCGCAGGCGGTCACGCAGCTTTCCCAGCGGGCGGCTGCTGCATCAGGTCCCGCGCCGCTGCCGGATATCGCGTACCCAACGTCGATTGAAGTGGTGCTGACGACATCCGGCAACGACCGCGTTCATGCTTTGCTCACTGCGAAGGATGAGATCACGGAGTTCTCCGAGCGTCTGGAGACCTTGGAACGGCGACGAGCACTGCGGCTTGAGACTCTCACCACTGCGCGTTCACTCGCGGAGGCGGCAGCGAGCTTGGGAAGCGCTGCTGAGTCGCGCGCCCGGCTCTCCGCCTTCGAGAGCACCCGGGAACTGCTGGCAGATACCGACCAGATCAGTCCGATCCTGGGCGATCTCGCAGCCGCTGTGCGGGGGGCGGTCCGGAACGCTGCTGAGTCCCTCGAAGCCACCCGCCAGCAGGCTGTGGAAGGGCTACGGCAGCAGTCGGCCTGGTCAGCGCTCGACTCGGCGAAGCAGGAGCAACTGCTCGCCGACTACAGCCTCGCACCCGAAGGCATGCCTGAACTCGGCGATCCCTCCGCTGTACTGGCCGCCGTCCAGCGTCGGCCCCTCGCGGCATGGGAAGCCGTTCTGGATGCGGTGCCGACCAGGGCATCCAAGGCGCTTGAGGCAGCGGTGCGCCTGACCGCGCCCAGGTCCGCCACTGTCACGGTTCCGACGGCTAGCCTTCGTAGTGCCGAGGAGGTCGAGCCGTACCTTGACGAGCTTCGCGAGAAGCTCACGGGTGCACTCGCTGAGCACGACATCGTGGTGGTGAAGGGCCAATGAGCGACGTTCTGAATGCCGATCAGCGGCGTCACCTTGATACCTCGGTCCAGCGAGCCCGCGCCGCCGCAGAGCGCGCAGCGGCGGACGCACTGCACGCGCTCGCAGTGGCCGAGCCGAGCCGACCCGCCTACCTAAGCCATGACGACAACGCCTTGCGCCTTGCCTTGCGGGAGAAGGCGCGCCAACTTGGCGATGACACGGCTCGTTCCGGGGCACAGCTAACTAATCTCGTGCGCGAGGTCGCCTACGAGCAGTGGCACCGCCTCTTGTTTGCGAGGTTCCTTGAGGTCAATGGCCTCCTGCGTCACCCTGAGTTCCGTGACACACCGCTCACGCTGGAGGACTGCTCCGATCTCGCGGACGACCTAGGCGAGCCTGACGGGTGGTCGGTGGCAGCCATCTTCGCTTCCGAGATCCTGCCCGGGGTCTTCCGCCTAGACGATCCGACCGTGCAAGTTCGTTTCGCCACCGAGCACCGTCTTGAGCTGGAGCGCATCCTTCTCGGGATCCCCACTGAGGTCTTCGTCACCGAAGACGCCCTCGGCTGGGTCTATCAGTTCTGGCAGACGGCAGAGAAGAAGCGGGTCAACGAGTCGGGGGTCAAGATCGGCGGGGCTGACCTCTCGCCCGTGACGCAGCTCTTCACAGAGAACTACATGGTCCGCTTCCTCCTGGAGAACTCTCTCGGTGCCTGGTGGGCGGCCCGTCACCCGGAGTCTCCGCTCATCGACTCGTGGGAATACCTCCGCCGCCTGGATGACGGCACGCCTGCCGCTGGCACGTTCCCCGAGTGGCCGACGACCGCTGCCGAGGTCACCGTCATGGACCCATGCTGCGGATCCGGCCACTTCCTTGTCGCCATGTTCGGCATGCTCTGGCGCATGAGGGCAGAGGAGGAGGGCCTCTCCCCGGCAGTCGCGCAGGATGCGGTCCTGCGCGAGAACCTCTACGGACTCGAACTCGACCCCCGATGCACGCAGATCGCCACCTTCAACGTGGCGATCGAGGCATGGAAGCAAGGTGGCTTTCGCGACCTGCCGGCACCGCAGATCGCTTGCTCTGGGGTTCCGGTGCGGCGGACTGCGCGAGGAATGGGAAGCGCTAGCTGGCGACAACGATGAACTCCGCAAGGTTACTCGTTCGTCTTCACTCTCTCTTCCGCAATGCGGACACCCTCGGTTCCCTCATCGACCCGCGGCCAGCCGACAGACTCGAGACGGCACTCTCTTCGGTCGCGACCTGAGTATCGGTGTTACGTGGGAACGGTTCGCGCCGCTTACTCGCAAGCGCACTGCGACGCGAGCAACAGCGATACCAGACAGTTCTGGGACATGCGGCCGACGATGTGGTTCACGCTGCCGGACTGCTCTAGCGCACATACACTCTGGTAGCAACGAATCCTCCATATCTCAGTACGCAACGGATGGATGGATAGCGCTCCTGCATTTATCGAGCAGCACTTCCCGAACTCAGCCATCCGAACTTGCGACTGCGTTTCTTGAGCGCTTCCTCCCTCGCGAGCGGCGGGCACCGTCGCTGCGGTCATCGCCGAGAACTGGCTTTTCCTCAAGTCATCTATGAGTTCGCTACGAGCAAGTCTGCTGTCGACGAGCGGATCGAATGTTGTCGCGCCGTTGGGGCCCGGCGCGTTCCGGACAGATCACAGGACAAGTGGTCAAGTCGCGCTTTGGTGATCCTGTCGGGCGACCCGGTCGGAGAGCATGCGTTTCGTCGGATGCTCGCAACGACCAGACTCGTGGATTCGAAGGCAAGGCTCTTAAGGCTGAGCGAGATAGACCTCGTTGGATACGCCGCACGCACAGCTGGTCAGAATCCGATCCTCGGATTCGCTCGCGATCTCGCCGGGAGATACTGCTTTCCCGCATACGCGACAAGCTTGGCAGGGCACTGGTAACAGACTGATGACCGCGCGGTTTGTCTTCGCATTTCTGGGAGGTGCCGGTAGCCGAGGTCAACGTCTGGGAGCGTTACATCACGGCTCCGTCATGCGACAGCGGACTTTTCGGGACGTGAGTACGTCCTTCGTTGGGAGGGCACGGTCAGCTGGCGCTCTTCAAGACTCGAAGGCACATAACTTCAATCCACCGCGCTGTCCTGGGGAAGCGCGGCATTCTAGTGCGCAGATGGGCCGGCATGCGCGTCACGTTGTACTCTGGGGGAAATGTTCAATCACGCTACGGTTCCCATTATCCCGCTAGACGAAGCCCACCGTGCTGCGATCTGGGCTTTTCTGCAGTCACCGCGAATATGCTGACGCCGTCCGACGCGATCAACTCCAAGGTGAAGGTCAGGAGCCGGCTACCTAATCAAGGTTCCGTTTCGACCTTGAGCATTGGCAAAAGCGTCGCTGAGGAGATCGGACCTCTTCCGGAGCCGCACTCCGACGACCCGACGCAATGGCTCTTTAGGGGCAGATGTGTCCAGTTCGGCCCACCCGCTCCAGGTGGCGGTCGCACGCCTTCTTGGCTACCGGTGGCCGGATCAGCAGTCCGATGACCTTGACCAGTTTGTCGATGCCGACGGCATCGCCGCTCTTCAAGCGTTGCCTGGCGAGCCGGACCTCGCCACTCGACTCCGCGAGCTGCTCGCTACTGCCTACGGAAATCGATGGTCAAATACCCTTGAGCGAACCCTTGTCACCGAAGCCGGTGGCAAGAACGGTCGGCTTGAGGACTGGCTGCGGGACGTCATTCTTCACGCAGCACGTTAACGTCTTCGACAACCGGCCCTTCCTGTGGCACGTCTGGGACGGCCGTAAGGACGGCTTCTCCGCGATCGTCAATTACCATCGGCTCGACCATCGCACGCTGGAGAAGCTTACGTTCACCGTCCTCGGGGCATGGATCGAGCGGCAGAAGTACGAGGCAGACGCGGGCCGGGCAGGCGCGGATACGCGCCTCGCCGCGGCGTTGGACCTGCAAGGGCGTCTCAAGTTGATCCTTGAGGGTGCGCCGCCGTACGACGTCTATGTGCGCTGGAAGGAGATGCACGAGCAGCCGATCGGGTGGGATCCAGACCTCGATGACGGCGTACGCCTCAACATCCGCCCGTTCGTCACCGCTGGAGTGCTGCGTTCCAAGGTCAACGTGACATTGGAAGAAGGATCGGGGCATCGACCCTGACGGGACGGAACGCATCAACGATCTGCACCCCACGCTGGAGGAGCGGCGAGCTGCCCGACAGCAGGCGGGGGCCGGAAGCAGGGAATCCCGATGACAGCCGTTCGTGCCGTCGTCGCGCACGCATTGCGAGCTGCTGCCCAGCACAATGCGGATGCGACTGTGCCGCCGGTTGCCGTGTTCTGGCCGGACCCGGACCGGGCTTGGGAGCCTGTGATCGGAGACCTGCAGGAGGCGGTTCCGATCCTCGTGCTCGGCGATTATGACCCGGCGAAGGCGCAGGGACCTGCGATCTGGCTCCGTGCTGTCCTTGCGGCTCCAGACAAAGTTGAGCTTCCGGCCTACTTGGCGGAGCACGATGCCAGGAACCCCTGGGTGATCTACCTGCCGGGCATCGCACGCAGTGGGTTGACCGATGCCGCCAACCTCGATGCGGCGTTGGCTCCACTCGTTGATGTGGCGCTGCGCTCCGTGTGGTGGCCGTCAGCCCATGGCCAAGTCCCTTGGACTCCGCACTCTTTCCTCGGCTCCAAGCACGGTGTCGGCCTGGATCTAGGCGGCGACGTGAAGGCGAAGTCGGCCTTGACGAGTGTTCTGGAGCGCCTGCTCGCAGAGGATGTCAAGGACCTGAAGCGAATGGGACGGCTGGACGCCGCTCGGCTTCACTCGCTTGTCATCACCGACAGCGTGCGCACCTTGCTGCAGTGGCTTGACGAGCCAGATACCACCGTCTCCAGCCTCGGCCGAGCGCAGTGGGACGCCTTCGTCGAGACGTGCCGCACCACCTACAGCTTCGACCCAGCGAAAGACGGGCCGCTCACGGCCGCGGGCCAGCTTGGTGCCCGGCAAGGCGCCTGGTCCGAAGTGTGGGCTCGGTTCGCGGACAGCCCTCGGCGCTACCCGAACATTCCGGCCCTGCTGGACAAGGCGAGGCCTGACGGAGCCCTGTTTGGCGACACCGATCCCCATCCGGACTCCTGGCCGTCGTGGAACAAGGAGCAGGAGGGCGACCTTCGAAAGGCTCTCGCCGCCCTCGGGACGAAACCGGATCCGGGGCAGGTGCGCGCCACGCTCAAGGAACTCGCGGCTGTGCATGTACGCCGCGAAGAGAGCGTCTGGGGCGAGCTTGGACAGGCACCGTTGGCCCAGGCAACCGCATGCCTGGCCGAACTGGCTGACCTGACCGCCACTGGAGTCGCCAACGGCGAGCTGAGCGCCATGGCGGAGTGGTATGCGAGCGACGGCTGCATGATCGACGATCTCGCAATACGTGCCCTCGCCTCGGCAACCTCAGCGGCGGATCGTTCCGCTGTCTGCGTCGGCGCTCCATGCCGTCTACGACCCATGGCTGGACGAGACCGCGCGGGCCTTTCAGGCCGCGGCAACCGATTACGCCGGTCAAGTCGGCCTAGACGTACAGCACGGCACGTGCGTCGTATTCGTCGATGCGCTCCGCTTCGATCTGGCACACCGACTCGCGAGGAAGCTTGCCCCACTCAGTCTCACCATGAGACCGCGCCTAGCCGCCTTCCCCACCGTCACCCCGACCGGCCAGCCCGCAGTCGCGCCTGTAGCAGCGAAATGGCAAGCTGGGCCGGCGTTCGACGCGGCTGACGACCAAGGGCGATCCGTCAAGGGGCAGGTGTTCCGCAACGCGCTCGCCGATGCCGGCGTTCAGTTCCTTGACTGGAAGCTGGCCGAGATCGGTGACCCCACGGGGGTCGGCTGGACCCAGTCCAACACCATTGACGCACTCGGCCATGACCACGGGCATACCTTGTCGGAGATGCTGGACCAGCAGCTTGACCTCGTCGCCGAACGGATCCAGGGCCTCTTGACCGCAGGCTGGCACCAGCGTCACCGTCGTGACCGATCATGGCTTCATGCTCCCGGCGGCACCGGCAACGAAGGTGACGCTCCCTCTTGCCGTCACAGAAGGGGACGCGGCACGCAAGCCGCGGGTAGCCCGGCTGAAGGCCGGCGCGAAACGTCCCGACTTCCCGGTCGTCACGTGGACTTGGGACACCTCGATCGAGATGGTGAGCGCTCCCGGTGCCGCAGCGTTCGAAGCAGGAACCTTCTACGAGCACGGCGGCCTGAGCCTTCAGGAGTGCGTGATCCCGGTACTGGACATCACAACCGGCGCTGGCGCCGCTGGCGGAGTGACGACGACCGCACAGATCGAGGCGATCCGGTGGACTGGACAGCGGTGCAGGATTGACTTCGCGCCTGCGGACACGGAGGTCGTTGCCGAGGTTCGCCTGGCTCCAGGCGACTCCGGCAGCGTCGTCGGCGGCCCGAAGCAACCATCCGACCCCGGCGAGATTAAGGTCCTGGTCGATGAGGACAGGGCGGCAGAGGGAACGACCGCGTACGTGGTCCTCCTCGCACCCGACGGCGCCGTCCTCGCGCAGCGCAAGACAACGGTAGGAGGCGCCGAGTGACCGAGACGATCATGCTCGACCCGATCGATGAGCTCGCCGCGTCCGCCTTCGAGGGGTACGTGGTCCGCAAGGACCTCGCACAGCAGTTCAAGGGCGCCTATCCCAGTGCCGACGTACGTCGGAGAGTTCCTGATCGGCCGCTACTGCGCGACCACGGATCCGGAGGAGATCGAAGAGGGCCTGCAGATCGTCCGTCGGCTCCTCGCCGACCGGACCGTTCGGGCGGGCGAAGAGGAGCTGTTCAAGTCCCGCGCCCGCGAGCGTATGACCGTCAAGCTGATCGACCTGGTCAAGGCGCGACTCGACGCCAAGTCGAACGCCTACCTCGCGGAGCTGCCGAGCCTTGGCCTCAGGGACGTGCGCATCGACGATTCCGTCGTCCGCGACAACGAACGAATGCTCACCGGCGGCTTCTATGCCGAGGTGGATCTCTGCTACGACGCTGTTATCGCCGACGAGAACAACGGCAAGCCGTTCTCGATTGGATCATTGCGGCCGATCCAGCTCTCCACCCGAGACTCCCTCAAGCGGCTGGCCGAGGGCCGCCCGAAGTTCACTACCGAGCAGTGGAAGCACCTGTTGCTCCGCTCTGTCGGCTTTGAGCCGGAGCGCCTGAGCACGCGTGAGCAGGACGTGCTGTTGCTTCGGATGGTGCCGTTCGTGCAGCGCAACTTCAACATGGTCGAGCTCGGACCTCGAGGCACCGGCAAGTCGCACCTGTTCCAGCAGGTCTCGCCGTATGCCCACCTCATCTCAGGTGGCAAGGCGACTGTGGCCCGCATGTTCGTCAACAATGCCACAGGCCAGCGCGGGCTAGTGGCGCAGTACGACGTTGTGTGCTTCGACGAGGTCTCTGGCGTCTCCTTCGACCAGAAGGACGGCGTCAACATCATGAAGGGCTACATGGAGTCCGGGGAATTCTCCCGGGGCAGAGAGTCGATCCGGGCCGATGGCTCGATCGTGCTCGTCGGGAACTTCGACGTCGATGTTGCCCACCAGCAGCGCATTGGGCACCTGTTCTCACCTCTGCCTCCCGAGATGCGCGACGACACTGCCTTCATGGACCGCATTCACGCATACCTGCCCGGGTGGGACGTCCCTAAGCTCAACCCAACCTACTTCACCCGTCACTTCGGGCTGGTCAGCGACTTCCTCTCTGAGTGCTGGTCACACCTACGCGATCAGTCGCGTCTGACTGCCGTCCAAGGGCGGGTGACCTACTCCGATGCGCTCTCCGGACGCGACCTGTCTGCGGTCAACAAGACGATCGACGGCCTGTTGAAGTTGCTCTATCCGGATGCTGAGGCACCGATCCCTGACGAGGATCTTGAGTGGGCCGTGCGTATTGCCCTTGAGTGCCGACGTCGCGTCAAGGAACAGCAGCGACGCATCGGGGCTGCGGAGTTCCGCAACACTCAGTTCGGCTACCGGATCGGTGAGGGCATCGAGCAGTTCGTCTCGACCCCAGAACTCGCCAGCCCAGACACCATCGGCCTAGACCCGCTCCCACCGGGCCAGGTCTGGGCGATCGCCGAGGGCGGCGGCGACGTCGGCCCCGGCCTGTACCGCATCGAGGCAGCCGACACCCCGGGTGCCGGGGCGCGCGGACTGCTCAACCAGGCTGCGCCCGCACCTCTGCGCGAGAGCTTCAAGGTCGCTGAGCAGAATCTGATTGCTCAGGGTCGTGGTCTCGTTGGCGACCGCGACCCGCGTGAGCATAACCTCACGGCGCAGGTCCGGGCCATTGATACGGCGAGGTCCGGGGCCGGGCTCGGCTTGCCGATCCTCCTCGCGCTCGCGTCGGCTATGCTGCAGCGCTCGATCCGTGGAGGACTCATCACAGTGGGGAGCCTCTCGCTTGGAGGCGGCGTCGAGACCGTGTTCAACGCCGCAGCGCTCGCCGAGCACGCGATGGAGAAGGGCGCTAACGCGCTGCTGCTTCCCGTATCAGCCCGCCGCCAACTGCTCGACGTCAGTGACGAGGTCGCGACTAAGGTCTCGTTCCTCTTCTACAGTGACGCCCAGGATGCGCTGCTGAAGGCGCTGGCAGAGTGACATCAGGGCCAACCGTCGAGTCCGGTCGCAGACGCGAACACGATCCGGGCGGGATCGCGGTCAAGGGTGCCCGTCTGGGCACACTTGTGACGCGCGGAGCGCGCCCTTTGCGGTGATCGTGCCTGGAGTCATATATCTGATGCGCTGAGTTGTGCGTGCTCGCATCGTCAGCGGGTGGGGCCGCGTGGCCTCGGTGGTGGCGGCCGTGGCACTGGTGGCGGTCCGCCCGGAGCCGGACCGGGCTGTCCTGGTGTCGCTGGTCGCGTAGCTGGCCGGGCTGAGTGGGGGAAAGACAGCCCGGCGAGCTGAGCGGCGGTGCTAGCGCGCTGGGCCGGGCGCGGCTGTGCGGGTGGTGCCGGGCGTGCGGCGGCGTACAGCCGTTCGGCAGCGGCGCGGGCTGCGGCGGCCTGGGCGGCGTGCTGCTGGGCGTCACGGAGTTCGGCGACCGCTTCGGTGAGCGCGGCCAGTCGGATGATGAGCATGGTCGGGGCCATGGAGTGGTTACCGGTCAGGCAGGCGAACGCTGACAGCAGCCGGGCGGCCTGGCGGAGCCGGTTCCCGGCCGGGGTGGGCGGCGGGATGCGGCCATAAGGCGACCGGGCGGCGCGGTCGTAGGCGTCGGCGGCCTGGCGCAGGATGCGGCTGCCGAGCATGGCGGCGGCCACGTGCAGGGTGTCGGAGGTGGCCCAGGCGGCGTCGGCGGCAGCAGCCGGGTCGGTCCAGGCCAGGCTGCGGATCTGCGCGGCGGCATCAGCGGCCACGCGGGTTGCATGATCCCAGATCGCGTTCCGCTCCTCGGCGGTCAGTCGGCCAACGCCCGGTGACGACCTGGGCGGAGTCCACCGCTGCCGCAGCTTGGGCCAGCTCAGATCAGCGGCCAGCTTGCCGCCGCCGTACCAGACAGGGCCGCCGTCTTTGGTAGTGTCGCCGGGTAGCGCGACCGAGTACCCGGTAACCTGGCCGGGGTTCTTGAGACTGAACCTCTTACGGACCAAAATTCCGGCCGCATCCAGGCGGGCGAAGAACTCCTGCTCGCTGTTCGCGGACGCGGCGGCGGTGGCGACCTGCCGCCGCAGCGTGATCCGGGGAGCTTCGTCCAGGCCGCGGCGGGCGGCCTTCTCGTTCTCCGCGCGGGTCGGGCGACGGGCCGCGGTACGGTCGGCGGGCGCGGTGGGGCGCAGCCCGTAGCGTTGCTCGGCAGCCAGGCAGGCGGCGCGGACCTTGTACCGTTCCCAGGACAAGCTGGGCTTGCCCCCGTCCTGGCGGGCCAGCATGGCGACCAGATGTATATGGTCATCGCCGTGCCGGACCGCGACCCAGCGCACGGCCTCGTCTTCCTGACCGTACGGAGACAGCCCGGTACGGTGCATCACGTCATGCGCGATGGCGGCCCACTCATCGTCGCTGAGCATCCGGTCCTCTGGCGCGGCCCGCATCGAGCAGTGCCACACCGGCCGCGCATAAGCTCGCTTGCCGATGGCGGCCTGCGGCTGCAGGAGCAGCCCGACGAGCTTGGTGAAGTCTCGCTTGCCATCGGGCCGCAGCAAAGGTTCGAGGCCGGCTGGGTGACGCCAGCCAGCCACTACGTGGGGATCTGTATGTTCCTCATGGCGGCCGGGACCGAACAAGTAGTACAGCAACGGCTGGACATGCTCCCCGCGCGGGGTGCTGATCTTCCCGATCACGCCGTCACCGTGGTCACAGCGAACCTCACCGCAGGGCCTTGCGTACCTCGTCGGCTACCTGGTCGATGTGGTCGGCGCGGCGGATGCTCTCGGCGGCGTAACTGGGCAGGTCCCCGGAGGGTTGCCCGGTGGCGTTCAGCTTGGCGACCGCCTGATCCAGGTTCGCGGCGATGTGGCGGACCAGCCCAGCCGCCCGCATCAGCTCGGTCAGCACCAGCGCCAGCGGCTCCTGGCCGCTGACCGGGTTGCCGTCCGCGGCAGCGGTCAGCGCTGCCTGAGCGACGTACGCTCTGCGGGCCATCCCCGCCTGCGCGGCCGTCTCCACCAGGATCGCGTATTCCTCGCCGCTCAGCGTGAACTCCACCCAGCGCGCACGCGGGACCGGCTGCCGGGCCCGCCGCCGACCCTGCCCGCTGACGGCGGTTCCGCTGATGATGCCCGTCACGAGCTATTGCTCCCCGCTCGCCGCGTCCAATTCCTGACCCTTTGTTTAAGTCCCCACCGATTTCCTCTCGGTGAGAGGTATTACCGGGGCGCTGCCCCGGTGCCAGTGTATGTCTGGACCGCGCCCGGTCCAGACGTAAAGGGGGGTTTATCCCACATCTTGCTGCCGGTGGTTCCGGGCTGCTTTCATCCAGCACAAAAGGCGCTGGTGAGTGACCGCGCATTCCGCCCTCCTCGCGCCGAGGTGACGGTCGCTGGCGCACGCGGGAAGGTGAGATCGAATCCTGGGTGACCTCGAGCTCAAGGTTCCTGCCGAGCGTACCGGCCGCGCTAAGCCGCAGGCCAGCGGTCCGACGTGTGTGCCCCGTGAGGTTACTGTGGTGCAATGGGGCCAGGCCGGTGATCACCATGCGGCGCGTTTGCTTGAATGCTTGAACACGCAGAACGGGATGCATCCCCGGTATAGGTGTTCAAGTAAAAAATTCTGCCGTACTAACCAGCGCCATTCAGTGCTGCCGGGTGATGTCCAGTGATGCTGAGTGATGCCTGGTTCCGTTTGACGCGGCCTATGATAGCGCACGTTGATTTGCAGCCCGGCCGCAAATACGTAGCTTTAAACCATGCCAGGGGACCAGCATCCCTGTGAAAACGGGGACCGGGAATGAGGAAGCGGACGGGCACTCAGACGGCCCCTCCGGGACCAGCCGGGTCATGTCCGCCCCCGGCCGCGCACAGCCAGCACGGCGAGCGCCACGATCGTGACAGGCGCCCCGGAGACGACCGTCAGGCCAGCCTGGATGCCTACATCGCCCGACTGGTCGATGCCGCCCCACCTTTGTCCAGCCAGCAGCGTGACACCCTCGCGCTTCTCCTGCGCCGCCCGCGCCGCACCTGAACGCCACGACATCCTCATCCGGACGATAGCGTCCCCACGGACAACGGCGAGTAACACGCCACGCTATCTCGTGAACCTGGCCCAATGCACCCGTTCAACGGGTGGCGCCTGACCCCGGCCAACATGACGTCATGGTCGGTGAAACTCCAGAGTGAACCTGTCCGGGGGATCGTTGTATATGAACCGGCAAGACTGGAGTATGTCGGTACCGATGGTGATCTTGAAGAGTTTCGCAGCCTCGCGATCGCGATCGGGATCGGGGTCATACCGACGACCCGCCACGAGCAGGTCACATCTCGCGCCGATCATCGCCATCCGCACCAGGTAGAGCGCTGCGGGTTCCTCCTGGGTTCCCGTGGCGTCGCGTTCGCTGCCGCGTGGTGTAAGGCGGAGTTCGCCAGCCACGGAGGGATGGACCGTCGTGATGGTGGCCCCGGTGTCGATCATGGCTGTTCCGCTCCACACTGAACCGTATGCCTCGCCGTCCTGGGTACGCGCCTGAACGGTGACGTCATCAAGTATCGCGTAGAGGTACGTGGCGGATGACGGCTCGCCGGTCTCTGGATCTAGAAGGTTCCCGCGGGTCAGGTCGTATGAGGGCATGTGCGGATCACGCGACCCGAAGTCCAGATTCTCTACAGAACTTCACACAATAGTCCACAGCTGACATCTCGGAACCTTCGCTTTCGTCTGTCCTCGGATCTCTAACTAGGTACGCCCTGCTGGACTACGACAGGTAGTCTGGCTAGGTCCTTGCTTCCGTGTCTTACGACTATGGTCCACATGCCGAACGTGTTTACGGTTACTTTGACGCTGAATTTACAGGCTATGCGCAGAACGTCTCCGGCTTTCGATATGTTGAAGGCAAGTTTTACAGAAGACACCTCGTTGTTCTTCGGGTCGAGCGCGGCTACGGCGATCCCATATTCCCCTGCCGGCGTTCCTCCGAATTCGAGGACTACTATGCCTGTAAAGCCGAGATTATCGCCGAGATTAAGGAGGTTGTAGTGCTGGAAGCAGGCGCCAGTGATATAGCCGAATATTTCCCTGAACTCTACATAGTTGGCGAGCATGAGGGAGGATACGGTAACTTTGTCACTTTCGGAGCGCTTGCCCGTGCCGACTAGTCCGCCCTTGCCGCCTTTCGCTCTCAGCAGCGGCTCACCGCCTGCGGGTCCAAATGTGGTGTCTCCGCCCTGGTTTCCGTCGATACCCAGGAACGAGAATGAGCCGAATGTCGGCATCGTGTCGCCGCCACGCCAGAAGAGGGGGGAATCCGGGTCGATGCCGCCTGACCCTCCGCCGCCTGCTCCAGGTGCGCGGCCATCCCCGCCCTTAAGGTTGATGCGGGTGGGGCCGTTTTTTCTTCGATTTCCGCCTTTGCCTCCTTTGCCGCCTCGGGCGCCCTGTCCTATTGCTCCGCCAGCGCCGCCTCCTGCTCCTGGTGCTGCACCGCCAAGCCCGCCGAGGTTGATGACCTCCGCTTGTATCGTTATCTCTTGGAGCGTTGACTCTCGGATTACCTCTTCAGCTTCGGACTGGGTGATCTGCCATCCGTTCTTACGTTCATCGAAATAGGCTAGCTGCTGGCTCTTCCACTCATGCAGCACTGCGGTCGGGTACATGCCAACCCGTACTGGCTGATCGATCTCATCGGCATGCTCAATGCATAGCACCAACAGATTACTAACTGACCTGTTGCCTTCGGATGACATATCCGGATCCCACCTAGGGCCACCTTCCTGGCGGGCGCAAATATGGGCAATTCGTGAGTTGAGAGTCCTTGAACCATCCGCGTTGACGCGGTAAAGAGGTTGCTCGCAGCCCGGGAAGGCGCACTTTATGGCGTTCGCGTAGAGTTCCTTTGCGGTAGCAGGCGAGGGCTCTGGGTGCGACTTTGACAAGGTAATGCTCTTTCGGCAACGGTCTGCTTATAAGCTACTTCAGGAAGGGGCTCACCGGCCGCGCTCAGCGCGGCGCCTTGCGAATTTTGCGGGTGCTTCATAAAGGAGTTCGATCATGCTTCTCGTGAGGGCGGCGACTTCTTTCGCTTCCTCGGGTGTCACGTTGCCGTACGCCTCGGGGTGGGCTCCGGCGTTGCCGTAGAGGTTGACATGTTCGGCCCAGTCGCCGAGCGCGCCGAGCGGACCGCCGTCCCTGATCATCTGCTTTATCTTGTCCGAGAGTTCACGCTTTCCCTTTGCGGTGTCGCTGCCCTTGTCTATGACGATGAACGCTAGGGCGTTACGCAGTAGGGCGGCTGCGCCGTTGGGGGCTCCGGCGCTGAGGCAGCGGGCGGCCTCGTCGTAGGCGGCGGCGACTGGGGCCGGCACGGCAGGGTCGAATGTTCCGGCGCCCGGTGTTGGCCACCAATGGATTCCGCGCCAGGCCGTGCGGCCAGAGCTGCCGTTTCGGACGCCTCCGACATAGGAGTCTTCGATGACGGCGGTGCAGTCTGCGCATCCGTGGCACTGGAGGACCGATACCTGCTGCTCGCTGATCAGGATCCGCTCTCCCTGGCGGCCCATTCCGAAGGCATCTTTCCTGAAGCTGATGGGGACTGCTGTTACGACTGTGAAGTTACTCGCTCGTCCGCACCGAGGGCATGGCCCGTGAGGGTCGGTGGAGTCCGGGAGGGTGTCGGGGTCGCGGGCCGGATGATCCTCGTGTCCGTTCGCCGTCGGTGGCATGGATGGCATCATCTCATCTTCGGACCGGCATCGTAGCGCACTGTTACATCCATTTGGTAGAAAACTGGACGTCAGCAGCTTTCCAGCCCTGTTGCGGCTTGTCGCCCCTGGCGGATAGCGGGCGCGTGCCTTGACGGGGCAGGTGCGTAGATGACGCCAGCGTTCCGAACGGCGGGTCCATGCCGTCAGGGGTGGGCGGGCCGCCTCCTTGGGCTTGCTGCTTCCGCCTGTTGGGTGCTGTGGGCGGTCAGCCATGCCATGGTGGAGTTGCTCCCCGCGCCGCGTTTGTCGGCGGAGCGGCGCGAGGAGCAAGGTGTCAGACCTGGTATACAGCCTCGATCATCAGGCGGGCGCTGAGCTGGTCTGATGGTTGCGGATCTATCAAAGATATCTATGGGTATGATCACACGCCGTGTGGTGGCTGCCGCTCATCGATGAGCGCCGCACCAAGCACCGGCCCCCGCATCATGTGCTCTCGCCCGAGCGGCCAGCCGTAGCACCATAGGGGCCGATCTTCAGGCCTTGCGGGCCGTCCGTCGCAGGCCGGCCAGTGATGAAGCAGCCACCGAAGGTCGTGGACGTAGACCACATGGGACTTCTGGTAGGCATGAAAGTCGAATACGGCCACACCGGGATGGGCGAGACGACGGATCAGCTCATTCCAGTCCTGGGGAACCTGGAACTCGGTCAGGCCGACATGTTCAGCGAGCCGAGGCGTGTCCTTCCCCTGCGGCCCTTCGATGAATCGCCGCCAGTTCTCCGATCCGGGCCTCCAGCCGAAGAGCTGGCACACCGCATCACGCATGCACCAGCCGTCTTCGCCCTCTTCCGTTGCCAGATAAGGGGTGGTAGGTGACCACTCGAAGCCGGCCATGGCCGGGGAACCGTTGGATGTCACACAACCTCCTGCCGAAAGGATAGGGGCCGGGCAGCGATCATCCGGGGCGTGCTCATACAGGTTGGACACCAGGTCTCGGTGGGAGACGGCGCTTCAGGTAGACCTGACGACGCCCTGGCTCGCGGCAGAGAAGCCGAGGGATCGTGACCGGGATCAGGGGGCGTCTGGCTGCCGCCAGGTGACCGTGACCGTGGCCGGGTCGAACGGGCGGCGGGCACCGCGGCCAGGGGAGTGCAACGTGACCGACATCAGCGTCTTGATGACCGCGCGCTGGCGGCTGAGGTCCAGGTCCGCCCAGACGGCGGCGGCGTTCTCGGCGGCCACCAGCGGTGCCAGCACGTTCTCCCGCGCCGCGTGCTCCAGCTCGGTCCCGATCTCCTCCAGCCGGATGTTCGCGCGCCCGGTCGCGGCGAGCAGCTGCGGCCGGGTGATCAAGCCCAGCGCCCGGTCCGCGGCCATCTCCTCCAGGTTCCGGCGGATCGCCGCCGCCTCCTCCCGCAGCCCCGTCACATCCGGGCCACCCGCAGAATCGGCCACCAGGTCAGCGGCATCCGCGCGGGACAACCGCTCGATCACGATCTTCTCAATGAACATCTCGACCGGCAGGGCCTGGCGGGCCACGTGCGCGCCGGGCCAGGACCGGTCCCGGGTCGGCATCGAGCACCGATAAACCCGGTGCCCGGTATGCGACGGTCCCCCGGCCACCACGTTCCCGCACGGGCACAGGGCCAGGCCGCCCAGCAACGTCCGCACTCCGCGCGGCGGCTTGCGGGACGGGTCTTCCAGGATCCCGCGCACCGCCCGCCACGTCTCCTCGCTCACCAGCGGCTCCCACTGACCCTGCCCGACGATCTCCCCGTGGTACACCGACAGCCCGGCGATCCGCGGGTTCAGCAAGATGCTGCGGATGCTTGCCCGGTTCCACCGGGTCGTACCGCGCCGGTCCCGCTGCGGCGGCACCAGCTCCAGCTTCGTCCACTCCCGCATGACCCCGCTGACCGTGCCCCCGCCCAGCAGTGCGGCGCACGCCTCGGCCACAGCGGGGCCTTCGACCGGGTGGGCGGTCACATGATCGTCGCCGTAGCCGAACGGGCGGGGGCCGCCGATGAACCGCTTGCCGTTGACTGCCGCAGCCTCGTTGGCCAGCTTCTGCCGCTCGGCCTTGCGCTCTTGCTCGGCCTTGGCCACCGCGATCAAGATCCGGGCATGCAGCCGCCCGGAGTCAGTGCCCAGGTCGATGTTCCCGTCCACCTCGGCGAACCGGACCCCGGCCTTGTCGAACCGGGGGATCAGGTACTCCAGGTCCAGCGGCTCGCGGATGAACCGGTCCCACTTAAAGCACAGCACCGCGTCCACCGCGCGGGCATCAACCAGCCGCATCGCTTCCTCATACCCGGGCCGGTACTTGCCCGGCCGGGTCGGGTCCTTGCGGGTCACCCCGATGTCGTTATCCGAGAGCCGGTACACCACGGTCCAGCCTCGCTCGCGGGCTTTGTGCTCCAGCTTGGCCATCTGGTTGGCCACGCCGTGCCCGTCGTGGGCCTTGTCCATGCTGATCCGGACGTAGATCAGGCAGCGGATGACGCCGTCGGGCGGCCTGCTGGCCTCGGCTAGCTGTATCGCGTCGCGGATCGTCATATGTGTTAATATAACGGACAGGAGCCGAAGTGCCGGCACGACCACCGCCTCAAGCAGCACCCCCGCTGGCACGTCGACCAGCTCCCCGACGGCACCTTCCGATGGACCACCCCATCGGACCGGCAATACGTCACTGAACTAACCCGCTACCCCATCTAGGGAAGGCATCAGCCCGGCGGGTAGGACAGCTGAACCAGGCCGTCACGCGGTCCAGCTGTGCCGGAAGGCTGCGTCCTTGGCTGCGACGTCGGCCCGGAACATGGGGTGCAGGTCCATCGACGGCGAGTACTTGCTGGCCGGAACCTCGCGGCCCAGCGCCTCGGCCATGGCCCGGACGTGATGCGGGCCGGCGCCGCAGCAGATGCCCACGTAGTCCGCGCCGAGCTCGCGGGCCTGCTGCGCGAAGTGCGCCATCTCGAAGCGCGTGCAGCCGAAGGGGTCGAGCGCGATGGGGAAGGCCCGCTCTCCGTCCGGTGACCGCAGGGTCTCCATCGTCGGGGCGGCCGCGTCGGTCCGGTACGGCACCGGCTGGACGGCGACGGCGCAGTCCACGGCCTCCCGGATGTCGGTGATCAGCGGCAGCATCGTCTGCGGACCGCGGTCGCAGTTCAGGCCGACCACCTGCGCCCCCTCGGCGGCGAGGATCCGGCACGCCTCCGCGTACCGGTAACCGTCGCGCGTCTGGCCGGGCTGCGTCGGCGCCAGGGTCACCATGGCGGGCAGCCCGAGCCCGCGGATGACTTCCAGCGCAATCAGCGCCTCACCCAGGTAGTCATTGGTCTCCGAGATGACGAAGTCGACGCCTTCCTCGGCGGCCCAGCCCAGCTGTTCGGCGTACATGGCCCGAACGGTCTGCTTGGTGGCCGGGTCATCCGGGTCGTAGGCCCAGGTGTTGCAGACGTTGCCGGCCACCAGCGCATCGCCCTCGCGCGCGACCTCGCGGGCGATCCGCACCGCCTGGCGGTTCATCGCCTCCAGGTCATCCTCGCGGCCGACGTCCCGCAGCTTCTCCCGGTGCGCGTAGTAAGTGAGCGCGACCATCACGTCCGCGCCCGCTCGCAGGAACTCCCGGTGCAGCTCCCGCAGCGCGTCCGGGAAGTCCAGGACCACCTCGGGAACGAACGGGCCCGCCTTGATGTAACCGCGCCGTTCCAGCTCGAAGACGTAGCCCTCGGCGCCGAGCACCGCGCCCGTCCGTAGCCGGTCCATGATCGGCAAGCTCACGATGCCACCCCTTCCGCGGCGAACCTGGCGGGCGTGAAGCGCCCCATGTCGTAAACGGTGCCCCGCTGCGGGGCCAGCTGCGCCAGCACCCGGCCCACCCAGGGTGGATTGTAGAAACCGATCTTCACCCCGGGCGTCTTCCCCTCGTACACCGGGTGCCCGTAGATCCCGATGTCCAGGTACGCGAACACTGGCATTGCTGTCTCGTTGTACATGGTCCGGGATCCGGTCGGCGGAATGAAGTACTTCGACTGGACCGGGCGGTCGGGTCGCAGCGGGAACCTGAGCGGGCAGCCGGGCACCAGCCCGAGGACGTCGTTGGTGCCCAGTCCTGCCGTCACCACCAGGGCCAAAGGTCACGCTCCTTAGGTTTGCGCACGTCAGAGGTTACCTCCGCTGGTCACCTCGCTGGCCATAACCCACCGGCCGGAGGCGGCGGAGGTTCTATCGCGTCGCAGACTGCCTGCACGGCCGCGCCCTCGCGGAAACCCGGCGTCCACGGCGCTTCCATCCAGCCCTCAGGCAGCTCGGCGACCTGGTTCGCGAACGACGCGCCGTCCCCGACGCCAGGCGGTTATGACCTGTCAAGAGCCTGTCAGTATGTACGGACAAACTGGAAATAGAATTGGAACAGGAAGGCTTGCTGCATCCCATTTAGCTTCCCCAGGTGGCTGTGACCAGTCGGCTCTGCCCCTCGTGCCAGGAACCGCGTTCATAACGGTCAGGTTTCCGTGTTAAATCTGCAGTGGTTACAATGTCCAAACAATTGAGCCTAGCTACCCGCCGGATGTCGACGATGCCTGAACGCGAACCAAGCACCAGCGGCCCGATCACCATCGACCGCACCAGCCCGGTGCCGCTGTACTTCCAGCTGGCTCAGCACTTCGAATCGGCCATAAGATCCGGTGCGCTCAAGGTCGGCGCCCGGCTGGAGAACGAGGTCCAGCTGGCGGAGATGCTCGGCCTGTCACGGCCCACGGTGCGGGCGGCCTTCCTCTACCTGGCCAACAAGGGGCTGGTGGTGCGCAAGCGCGGCGCCGGGACCCTGGTGGCCAAGGAGCGCATCGACCGTAACGTCGAGCTGACCAGCCTGTATGACGACCTCGCGGCCAGCGGCCGGAACCCCGCCACCCAGGTGCTCAAGGCCGAGGTCAGCCACGCCAGCGACCAGGTCGCCGACGCGCTGCAACTGCCCGAGCGGGCCCTGGTGATGTCGCTGGAGCGGATCAGGCTGGCCGACGGCGAGCCGATGGCCCTGATGCACAACTACCTGCCCGCCGGGCTCGTCCAGCTGAACGTCGAGATGCTCGAGGAGCACGGCCTGTACGAACTGCTCCGCGCGTCCGGCATCGGGCTGTACTCGGCCACCCAGCGGATGAGCGCGAAGAACGCCTCGGCCGCCGAGGCCCGGACCCTGAACGAGACCCGCGGCACGGCTCTGCTGACCATGGAGCGCATCGCCTACGACCAGTCCGGCCGCCCCGTCGAGTTCGCCCGGCACCTGTACCGCGCCTCCCGGTACGCGTTCACCACGAGCTTCCCCCGCCCGGAGGCAGCCCTCGGATAGCGGGCCGCCAGCTGTCGACCCGGCGCCCCCGCCCAGCTGGTGAACGCTTGCTCAAGCAGGGCTGTCGTCGTCGAGTTCGATGTGGTAGAAGGTGACGAGGTCGTGCCCGGACGCCTCCCAGCGCCACGCATAGCCGCTCGAGCCGGCTCGAGCCCGAGCAGCGGCCCGGGGGGTGGGCGGAGGATGGCCCCGGGCCGCTGCCGTCCTTAGCCGCGGAACAGTTCCAGGGCGTTGGTCCCGTCGTTCACCGCGAGGATGCCGTCCGGTGTCGTGACTATGCCGAACAGGTCACCCGCACCGTTCTTGACCAGCGTCTTGGTGCTGAGCTGGCGTCCGGTCGGAGTGACCTCGACGGCGTTGCCGTTGTTCCCGTTCACCACGATCAGGTCGCCGTTGGGCGCCAGGGTCATGCCCAGCGGAGCGTCGAGGGCGCCGCCCGCGGACAGCAGCCCAGCCGTGGCCGCCTGGGCACCAGGATGCTGCCGGCCGTCAGCCGGCCCGCCGTGGCCGGCACCACGGCCAGCCCGTACGGATTCACGTCGCCCTTGACCGGAACGGTCGAGGCGATCTTCGACCCGGAATGGAGCTGGCCGAGGAAGGATGTGGCCGTCTCCGCGGCCGGCTTCGCGCTTGAGGTTGCCGGGGCAAGAGGCGTCGAGGTCGTTGAGCTGGATGTGCTGCTGCATGCCGTGGTCACCAGACCAAGGCCCAGCATGGCGGTTAGAACTGCTGCAAGGTGCCGAGGACCCACCGTGCTCCCCTCCCTGGAGGGCCCGCGCCCTCCATGGTCCATGAAATGAATAGGGGGCAGCTGCCATCGGCGCCAATGCAAGCGGCACTCTGCCCCACGGTCCCACCCAGGTACACGTGCCGGGAACTGGCCCGGTTCAGCGCGGGGAGCGAATCGGATGTATCAAGCGCGGGCGCCCGGGGCTCCGATTCCACAAGAGCGCCCTCGTGAACGGGAGCGGGTACGAGGGCGCCCAGCCCTACCGGGCGGCCCTGCGGCGCTGCCTGGTAGCGCTCCGGTGGAATGGGGGTTACCGATGGATGCCAACACGATGTTCCTTGACTGCCCGGCCTATATGGACAAGAGCGGTTCGGTCAGGTGCGGGCTGCCGGCCGAGGTGCAAGGCCGGTACCAGATGAGCTCAACAGACGGGCCGCTGGAAAGCGCCCGGATCCGGTGTCCGCGCGGCCACTGGTTCAACGGCCCGGTGGAGTCACTGACGCTGGAAGAACGCCCGGATGCGTCCGCCGAGAGCGAGGCCATCGCCCGGCTCAAGGGCGTGACCGTGCGGCGGCCTGGACCCTATAACCGCTAAGCACCCGTGGGCGGGACCACAACGGGTACGCTGCTTTGCGGTCTTGACCTTACGTCGTTCGGAGCCGATCGCTCATGCTCAGCCAAGATGTCGTCGATTCACTGTTCCCGCCCGACCTGCCCGAGCCGGAGCACTTGGAGCAGCGCTACCCGCCTCGTGACCTGCCCGAAGAAGCGAAGGTCACCCGCTTCTCGCCGAGCCCGACGGGCTTCCTGCACATCGGCGGCGTGTACGCGGCAACGATCGACGTGGATGTCGCCAGGCAGTCCGGCGGCGTCTACTTCGTCCGCCTGGAGGACACCGACCAGGCCCGCGTCGCCGAGGGCGCCGCGGCCCAGTTCGCCGAGGCGTTTGAGTACTTCTCCATCGGCCCGGACGAGGACGACGAGACCGGCCACTACGGGCCTTATTCCCAGTCTGAGCGGTCGCAGATCTACCTGACGTACGTTCGTGAACTGCTGCGCCAGGACCGCGCCTACCCGTGCTTCGCGACCAAGCAGGACCTGGAGGAGATCACCGCGCGGCAGCGGGCGGCAGGCGCCCTGCCCGGTTACTACGGCAAGTGGGCGATCTGGCGCGACGCCGATCCGGAGGAGGTTGCCAAGCGGCTGGCGGCCGGCGAGCCCTACGTGGTGCGGTTCCGCTCGCCCGGAACCGCGGGCGCCAGGGTGAGCTTCACCGACGCGATCCGCGGCGAGCTGTCCCTCGATGACAACCGCAACGACGCGGTCATCTTGAAGAGCAGCGATACCGAACCGCGGCTGCCCACGTACCACTTCGCGCACGCCGTGGACGATCACCTGATGCGAGTCAACCTGGTCATCCGCGGGGAGGAGTGGATCTCCTCGGTGCCGCTGCACCTGCAGTTGTTCGACGCCCTCGGCTTCCCGCGGGTCCAGTACGCGCACATCGCGCTGCTGATGAAGCAGGAGGGCGGCAGCCGCCGCAAGCTGTCCAAGCGCCGGGACCCGGAAGCCACCGTGAGCTTCTACATCGAGCGGGGCTACCCGGCTCCCGCGGTCCAGTATTACCTGCGCGGCCTGGCCAACGGCCGGCTCGCCGAGATGCCGCTGCCTGAGGCGCTGGCCGCGCCGATCCGGCTGTCCGAATGCGGCACCGCGGGCCCGCTGGTGGACATGGTCAAGCTGGACGACATCTCCGCCGATTACATCGCCACCCTGCCCGGCCAGCAGATCCTCGCCGAGGTCAGCATCTGGGCCAGCCGCTATGCTGCCGACTTGGCCTCGGTCCTGGCCGCCGAGCAGGCGCTGGCGCTGCGGGCGCTGGCCATCGAGCGGGAGGGCGTCGCCAACCTGCGCAAGGACCTGCGCAAGTGGGCGGATTTCCCCGACGTCTACGGGTACTTCTTCCCGGAGATGTTCGAGCTGGTCACCGACCCCGCGGACGCCCGTCTCGGCGGCCTCGACCCGGACCTGGTGCGGGCGGTGGCGCAGGCCTTCGCCGACAACTACCAGCCGCCGGCGCCGGAAACCGTCTGGTTCGACCAGATCCGCCGGCTCGCTGCCGACCTCGGGTTCGCGCCTAGCCAGAAGGTCTACAAGCAGGATCCGGGCGCCTACCGCGGTTCCATCAGAGAGGCATCCCAGGTCATCCGGGTCCTCCTGACCGGGACGCAGCGTAGCCCCGACCTAGCCGAGGTGGCCGCGGCGCTCGGCACCGAAGAGGTCCTGCGCCGCGTCCGGGCTGTCCTGGGGGAGTAGTCCCTAGGCGTCGTCCGCCGCGCTGTCTTCTCCGGGTGGCCAGGTGCCCAGCTCCGGCAGCCGGTACAAGCTGTCCAGGTTCAGCTCCTGGGCGTCCTTCAGCACGATGTCCTGCTGCTCCTGTGCCTTCTCGGCCGTCTGCTTGGCCAGTTCGGAGGCCAGGCCGCCGAGCTGGCGCACGCCGATGTCGTCGATGAGCACGTGGCTGGACGCGAAGATCACGATGCCTTCCACCCGCCGGTCCTTCTGCTCGGGCGGAGAAAGTGCGGCGCCTACCTTCGCCGCCTCGGACGGGTTCGGCGCGTGCGCGGTGAGCTTGTCGCGTTCCTCGAGTATCCACTTGTGGAACTTCATGACCGCCCCGTGCAACGGCAGGTTCCTGACGTCCTCGGTGGCCAGGCCGAACCGCTTACCCTTGCCGAAGCAGCGGGCATAAGCCAGCACGGCGGAGGACCAGAGCGCGACCGGCAGCAGCGGATCCCGGTCTTCCTCGGGTTTGGCCAGCTCGGTGAGCAGCCGCTTGCAACAGTCCATGACGAACTGAAGATCCTGGATGATCGACGCCTGATCGGCGAGGACATGCGCGGACGGCACGTCGAGGGCAACGGTCGGCATCGTCATCCTTGGATGATCTCACCGGGGACGGCTCGGGCTTGTCTCACAAAAGGACAAGATCAGGTGGTCGGCGCCGCCGACGGCGGCGCGCTGGTGGCCCAGCGGATGACGCGGACCATGGCGTGGCCCGCCGGGCGGACCAGCATGGTCTCGGTCACCGGAAGCCGGGGCAGGCGAAGCGGCCGGCGCGCCCACCCGGGCAGCAGCGATACCGCAGCCGCGGCCAGCGCCCCGTAGGGCGCCCGGGCAACCGCCGGGAGCGGGGGATTGAGCAGCAGGAACCGGGCTGCGTCGCGCGCCTGGGCAGTGGCGGCCAGCTCGGCCCGGTACTGGCCGATCCTGTCGGCGAGCTCGGCCTCGGTGCGCGGCGGGTCGGGCACGCCGAGCGCGGCGCCGATCCTGGCCATGTCGGCGACGTAACCATCGCGTCCAGCCTGATCGAGGGGCCGGACGCCGAACCGGCTGTGGGCGCGCAGGAAGCTGTCCGCTTCGGCGATGTGCACCCAGGTGAGCAGGTGCGGGTCGGAGGCGGCGTACGGCCGCCCGTCAGGTGCGGTGCCGGTGACGTGCTCGTGGACCGCACGGATCCGCGCGATCGCCGCCTGGGCATCATCGGCCCGGCCGAACGTGGTGACAGCCAGGAAATAACTAGTCCGCTGCAGTCGGCCCCACGGGTCGCCGCGGTAATCCGAGTGCTGCGCCACGGCGGCCATGGCCAGCGGGTGCAGCGACTGCAGCAGCAGGGCCCTGATCCCGCCGATGAACATCGACGAATCACCGTGCACCTGGCGGACCGGCCGGTCCTCGGCGAACCAGCGCTCGCCCTCGTCCTGGTGGATCTGCCGCCGGCGGTTCGGGCCTTGCGGTCCGGCGACCCGCTCGAAGATGGCCGCGCCGATCCGGCCGCGAAGACGATCAGCAGCATCCTGTCTTCCCATGTCTCCATTATCGGCGGCCAGGAAAAATCGCTTGGCGGCCGGTCAGCGAGCTCGCCGGCCGCGCGGCTCGCCCCGCGATCGCTTAGGCGGGCTGCTCGGCCTGCAGTTGCCTGACTACCTCGAGCGCCTCGCTGACGTGCTTGTCGATGTTGGTCATCGAGTTGAAGATGTGCCGGACTGTGCCCGTGCGGTCGATCACGTAGGTAACCCGGCCGGGGATCAGGCCGAAGGTAGCCGGCACCCCGTAGGCCTTGCGGATGCGGCCGCCCTGGTCAGCCAGCAGCGTGAACGGCAGGTTGTGCTGGCCGGCGAAGGCGGCGTGCTTGTCTGAGGAGTCGGAGCTGACCCCGATCACCTCGGCGCCGGCGTCGGTGAAGGTCTCATGGCTGTCGCGGAACGCGCACGCCTCCGCGGTGCAGCCGGGGGTGTTGTCCTTGGGGTAGAAGTACAACACGATCACCCGTTCGCCCAGCCGGTCCTGCAGCCGGACCGCCTCGCCGGACTGCGACGGCAGGGTGAAGTCGGGAGCCTTGTCGCCAACCTGAACGCTGCGTGCCATGCTCGGCCTGCCTCTCTGTGTTCCCCCGGGAGTCACGGGCTCGCAGCGTAAGTGTAGTCAACCTTCCACTTAAGGCTATGGCCGGAGCGGACTTAGCGCACGGGCGCCGAGGACTAAGGGCCCCTTCTGGCCATGCCGGCCCCGGGCTAGCGTGCTTCCAGGCGGCCAGGAACGCGACGCTGGCCCGACCCCGAAGGGTGACCGGCCCATGATCGGCTCAGCTGCACTGGCCAGCGCCGCCAGTTTGCGTTCCTCCATCGATTTCGGCCAGCGGCCGATGCTCGTGTTCTGGGAGACCACCCGGGCCTGCCTGCTGGCCTGCCGTCATTGCCGGGCCAGCGCCACCACGCAGGCGCCGCCAGGGGAACTGAACACGGCGGAAGGCTACGCGCTGATCGAGCAGGTCGCCGGCTTCGGACGGCCATACCCGATCCTCGTGCTCACCGGCGGTGACTGCCTACTCCGGCCCGACCTGTTCGGCCTCGTCGACCATGCGGTTTCGCTGGGTATCCCGGTGTGCCTGTCGCCGTCGGTCACGCCACTGCTCGACGCAGGCATGATCGGCCGGATCGCCGGCAGCGGCGTCAGGGCGGTCTCGGTGAGCCTGGATGGCTGCCGCGCGACGACTCATGACGGCGTGCGCGGTATCGCCGGGCACTTCGAGCAGACCGTCGAGGCCATCGCCCAACTCGCCGCCGCGGGCATTACCGTGCAGGTCAATACCACCGTGATGGACGGGAACGTCGATGACCTGCCTGGTATCGCCGCTCTGGTGGCGCAGGCCGGCGCGCATATCTGGGAAGTTTTCTTCCTCGTCCAGGTCGGCCGCGGGGCGGCGACCGGGCCGGTCTCGCCGGCCGTGCACGAGGACGTGTGCCACTTCCTGTACGACGCGTCGGCGTACAGCTTCATCGTCAGGACCGTCGAAGCGCCGTTCTTCCGCCGCGTCGTCCGGGCGCGCCGCGCCGGCGGCCGGGCGCCCGGCAGCGCGCTTTACCAGAGCCTGTCAGCTCGTCTGGTCGGCCTGCTCGGCCCCGGAACCGGCCGCCCCAGCGCCCATACCGCACCCACCCGCGACGGCAAGGGCATCGTGTTCGTCTCCCACGATGGTGAGGTCTACCCGGCCGGCTTCCTGCCGCTTGGCCTGGGCAGCATCCGGACCCGGCCGCTGCGCGAGATCTACCGGGACGACCCGCTGCTGAGGTCGATCCGGGCGGCGAGGTTCACCGGGCGGTGCGGAAGCTGCGAGTACGCCGACTTGTGCGGCGGATCGCGGGCCCGCGCCTACGCCGCCGGCGGTGATCCGCTTGGCGAGGACCCGGCCTGCTCTTATGTACCGGGTGCCGCGATTCCGGAACCAGCGCACGGACAACTACGGTAGCCAGGATGGAGGACAACATCGGGTACGGCTCGGTGCCGTACAGCAGACCCTGTTCATCCCGCTCGC
>CAVYNE010000043.1:0-19461 GCA_963769715.1 uncultured Actinomycetes bacterium | reverse complement strand
GACGTGGTCCCGCTGGACGTGGTCCCGCCGGACTGGCTGGCGTTGGTGCCATTCGAGGTCACCGAACTCGACGGCGACGCCGATGCCGACCGGCTGGGGCTGGTCGACGTGGTCGCTGACGCGCTGACCTTCGGCTTGAGCGTTTTGGTCGGCTGGGCGGTCGGGCTTGGTCCGCAGGGGGTCGCGTTGGCCGTTGCCTTGCCCGCCGGGCTAGTGGTCACCGTGGCTGAAGGCGTCGTGGTGGGGGTGCTCGTGGGAGTGGCGGTCGCGCTCGGCGTCACCGTCGCGGTGCTGGCCGCAGTGACGCTGGGGCTGGGACTCGTGCTGCTGGTCGTCGGGCTGGCGCTCGTGCTCCCCCCACTGGCCGGGCTGGTCACGGTGGGCGCAGGGGTCACGCTCGGGCCCGCTGCCTTGGCCGCCTTACTCGAGGGGGATGGCGAAGAACTCGACGGGCACGCGGTCACGGTCAGGCGGGCTGGGCTGCTGGAGACGCTGGCCGGAGTGAGACCGCCGGCTGACGCGGACAGCGGGTTGCCCGGTCCAGTCGCGCCCGGGGCCTTGTTGCCGCTGTGGGAGGAGGAGGTAATCCCCGCCGCCTGGCCGAGCTGGACGAAAGCCTGGCGTAGCGGGGGTACCGCCAGGGCCACGCCGACGGCAAACAGGGCGCAGGCCGCCGCCAGGGCCGGCCGGAGCAGCCCTTCCCGCCAGTCCCGCGGCTCATGCCGCGCGTGACCACCCTGGGCCCCGTGCGCCGACGACCCGTGCGCCGACGACCCGTGCGCCGACGACCCGTGCGCCGACGACCCGTGCGCCGACAGGCCGCCGCGCCTGGCGTTCCAGCGCCGGACCAGGCCGGCCAGGAGACCGCCCGACGCCGGGCCGGCGGTCGCCTCGGAATGCTTGCTGGCGTACGCCGGTCCGGACCCAACCCGTGCGCGAATCCGCTCCAGCCCGTCCGGGCGCGGCTCGACCTGGTCGGCGGCGGCGTGCAGGGCATGACGCAAGAAGTCGCCGAAGTCGTGTCCTGGCGGTGGCGTGCCATCGTGGCCGGATCTGGTCATTACTCCTGCTCCAGGGCCGCGCGGAGGGCGGTCATGCCGCGGGCGGTGTGGCTTTTGACGGCGCCGCGGCTGATGCCCATGGTGGCGGCTATGTCGGCCTCGGACAGGTCGGCGTAGTAGCGCAGCACGATCGCCTCGCGCTGCCGCTCGGGCAGGTTGCGCAGGGCGGCGACGACGGCGTGCCGTTCGAGCAGGACCATGGCGCCGTGTTCGGCGCTGGGCATGTCCGGCGGGGCTTTCTGCAGGTTCTTGTCGACCACCGTGCGGTGCCGCAGGACCGAACGTGACCGGTTCACCACGGCCTGCCGCAGGTAGGCCAGTGCCTTCTCAGCGTCCCTCAGCCGCTGCCAGCCGCCGTGCATCGCGACGAACGCGTCCTGGACCACTTCCTCGGCGGTGGGCGTGTCCCGCACCAGCAGGGCCGCGAGGCGGACCAGGGCCCGGTAGTGCATCGAGTAAAGCTCGGTGACCGCGAGGTCCGCGCTCCACCCGATGCGCGCGGCCGGGGCCGCCAGGAAGGCATCGGGCACGATGCCGCCTGCGGCCACCAGGGTTTCGGTCACATTGGTTGGACGCGTTACCCCGTCCTCAGGTTCACGCTCCATCTGGTAGCTTCCGTGCCGCGGCAGGAGCAGCCGGAGTCATGCAGGACCACGGTCTCCGGTCCTTCATCCCCAAATCTCCCACCCATCTGACCGTCCGTCGCCTTGCCGCCAGTGGCAGGCCGCCTGGCCGGTTGCCTGGATGAACGGCCAGCCAGGCACCCAGCCGGTGCGTCAGGCTGAAGCCGGCGACTTTCGCGCATGCCGCCAGACACCGCCGGAGGATTGCCGAAAATCAAGAATATCCATTGACCGCGAGGATACGACAGCTCTTGCCAGGATCGGCACCATAACAACGGCCCGCAAGACGGCTACTAGGTAGTACTTCCTGATATGGCCGGATATTGGCCTATATAGCCATTGGCAGATTGCCCTCCGAGCCAGCCCTGTGGGCCAGCCTCCGGGCCAGCCTCCGGGCCAGCCTGTGGGCCTGCCTCTGGTCCAGGCAGAAGGATCACCCTAAGTAAGCGCGCGCCGGGAGGCCCTAGGATCTTCGTGTGGCTGAATGCTTGTTCTGCGCCATCGTGGCTGGCGAAATCCCCGCGACCACGGTGCTTGAAACGGACCGGATCCTGGCCTTCCGCGATATTAACCCGCAGGCCCCGACGCATGTGCTCGTCATCCCGAAGGCGCACTTTCCCGACGTCTCGGCGCTCGCCGCCGCGGACGGCGGGCTGCTTGGCGAGATGATCACCGGGGTGCACCGCGTCGCGGAGACGGAAGGGGTCAGCGAGGGCGGCTATCGCGTCGTCTTCAACACCGGCGCCCATGCGGGCCAGGCCGTCCCGCACGTCCACGGGCATCTTCTCGGCGGCAGGTCCCTCGCCTGGCCGCCCGGATGACCGGCGCCCCGCCCTGGGCGGCGCCGCCTCGGACCTTGAGGCCCCGGACCGGCTTGATCCCGGATAACATGGTGCCCAGTATGCTCGGGGGGCGGTCCTCCGGGTCTTCGAGAGCATCGAATTGACAGATATCAGAAACGACGACCCGAGCGCCAGGAACACTTCCAACGGCGACGGGCAGCGCGAAAACAGGGGCCCCGAGGGCGAACCGCGATCGCAGGTGAAGATCGTGATACCCGCTGATCATTCGATGGTCAGCCTGCTCGGCTCCGGGGACGAGCTGCTGCACGTGATTGAGCGGGAGTTCGACGCCGACATCCACGTCCGCGGCAACGAGATCACCGCGACTGGGACCCCAGCGGAAACCGCCCTGGTCACTGCCCTTTTCGACGAGCTTGTCGAGCTGCTGCGCAAGGGCACGGACCTGACCGCCGACGCGGTGGAGCGGACCGCGGCCATGCTGCGGGCTGAGCGCGGGGTCCGGCCGGCCGACGTGCTCACCGTCGGCATCCTGTCCGCCCGCGGCCGGACCATCCGGCCCAAAACGCTGAACCAGAAGCGCTACGCGGACGCGATCGACCAGCACACGATCGTGTTCTCCATCGGCCCGGCGGGCACCGGGAAGACCTACCTGGCCATGGCCAAGGCGGTCAAGGCGCTGCAGGCCAAGGAGGTCAACCGGATCATCTTGACCCGGCCGGCGGTGGAGGCGGGGGAGCGTCTGGGGTTCCTGCCTGGCACCTTGTACGAGAAGATCGACCCGTACCTGCGCCCGCTCTACGACGCGCTGCACGACATGCTCGACCCGGATTCCATCCCGAAGCTGATGGCCGCGGGCACCATCGAGATCGCCCCCCTGGCGTACATGCGGGGTAGGACTTTGAATGACTCGTTCATCATCTTGGACGAGGCGCAGAACACCACGGCCGAGCAGATGAAGATGTTCCTCACCCGGCTGGGTTTCGGCTCGCGCGTGGTGGTGACCGGCGACGTGACCCAGGTCGACCTGCCGTCCGGCCAGGTCAGCGGGCTGCGCGTGGTGCAGGACATCCTCGACGGCATCGAGGACATCCACTTCGCCCGGCTGACCAGCCACGATGTCGTCCGGCACCGGCTGGTGGGCAAGATCGTCGACGCCTACGAGCGCTACGACGCCCACGCCGCCGAACGTCAGCTCGCCCCGGCCCGAAGGCGGAAAGGCAGCTAGACGCGGTATGAGCATCGATATCGCCAACGAGGCGGGCATCGACGTCGACGAGGTGGGGCTGGCCGCGGTCGCGCGGTTCACCCTGGACCAGATGCGGATCCACCCGCTGGCCGAGCTTTCCGTGCTGCTCGTCGACGAGCGGACCATGACCGAACTGCACGAGCGGTGGATGGGTGAGCCGGGGCCGACGGACGTACTCGCCTTCCCCATGGACGAGCTGCGGCCACCGCACCAAGGCGGCAACCGCGCCGATCCAGAACCGGGCGCCGATCCCGGGCTGCTCGGCGATGTGGTGCTGTGCCCCCAGGTCGCCGCCGAACAGGCGGACAAGGCCGGCCACTCCACCCAGGACGAGCTCGAGCTGCTGTGCGTGCACGGCATCTTGCACCTGCTCGGCTACGACCACGCCGAGCCCGAAGAGCACGCCGCCATGTTCGGCACGCAGGATCAGCTCCTGAAATTGTGGCGAGATACGAAGGGCCGACCCGGATTATGACCCCTCCAGCGTGGCTGCTGGTCGCCGCGGCCGTGCTCGCCCTCGTGGCTGGCTGGTGCGCGAACGCGGAGGCCGCGCTGGCGCTCGTTTCCGCCACCGGCGTGGCCGAACGGCCCGAGCACCAGGGCCGGCTGGGCTCCGTGGCCGCCGATCTGCCCCGCTACCTGAGCGTGCTGCTCCTGCTCCGGGCCGCCTGCGAGATCTTCGCCGCGGTGCTGGTCACGGCGGCCTTCGTCCATTGGCTGGGCGATGACTGGCGCGCCGTGCTGGCCGCGCTCGCCGTGGTGCTCGCGCTGCGCTACGCGCTGACCGGCGTGCGCCCGCAGACCGGGCGGGTCGGACCGCGGACCGAACGTACCGCCGAGCGCGCGGCCGCGCTGCTGTTCCCGCTGACCCGGGCGCTCGGCCCGCTGCCCAGGCTGCTCGTCGCCGTCGGCAACGCCATGCCGCCGACCCGCCGGGCCCGCCCGCTAGCGGACCACGAAAGCCCCGTGGACCGCTCCGAACTGCGCGGCCTCGTCGACTACCTGGAGCGCCGGACCGGCATCGAGCCGGGCGAGCGCGACATGGTCCGCTCCGTGTTCGAGCTCGGCGACACCATCGTCAGGGAAGTCATGGTGCCCCGCACCGACATGGTGTTCATCGAGAGCGACCGCACCGTCGAGCAGGCCCTCTCGCTGGCGCTGCGCAGCGGCTTCTCCCGGATCCCGGTGGTCGGCGAGAACCAGGACGACGTGGTCGGCATCGCCTACCTGAAGGACATCGTGATCTGGAGTAACGAGCACCCGGGCGCCGAGGCCACCGAGAAGGTCGCCACGGTGATGCGCGCGGCCCTCTACGTGCCGGACAGCAAGCCGGTGGACGAACTGCTCCGCCAGATGCAGGCGCAGCGCACCCACGTGGCCATCGTGATCGACGAGTACGGCGGGACCGCCGGGCTCGTCACCATCGAGGACATCCTTGAGGAGATCGTCGGCGAGATCACCGACGAGTACGACAACGAGCGGCCGCCGGTCGAGTGGCTCTCCGACCACTCCGCCCGGGTCACCGCCCGGCTGTCGGTGACCGAACTCGGCGAGCTGTTCGGCGTCGGCCTCGACGATCTGGACGTGGAGACGGTGGCCGGGCTGCTCGCCCACGCCCTCGGCCGGGTCCCGATCGCCGGATCAAGCGCGACCGTCCGCGGCCTCAGGCTGACCGCGGAGAACCTGGCCGGCCGGCGTAACAAAATCGGTACGGTGCTGGTGGAACGCGTCGAGGATCCCGAGTCGTAAACTCAGCAAGGTGAGCGATGTAACTCCAGGGGCCGAGGACCTCAAGATCATCACCCTGGCCCGGTCCACCCGGGCGCGGGTGGCGGCGTCCGAGGGCGCGGCGGTCCGCGACGAGACCGGCCGGACCTATACTGCCGCCGCGGTGGCCCTGCCGTCGCTGCGGCTGTCCGCGCTGCGCCTGGCGGTGGCCATGGCGGTCTCCAGCGGCGCGCAAAAGCTCGAGGCGGCCGCCGTGGTCAGCGACGCCGACCTGGACCCGGGCGATCTCGCCGTGGTCCGCGACCTCGGCCCCGACGCGACCGTGTTCCACGCCGCCCCCGACGGCACCGTCCGCGAGACCCTGACGCCGTAGACCCCGCCCGTCCGACGTCGGCCACAGCCCGGCGCAGGTCGCGACCGGCGGGTCGAGCACGATCAGCCGGGTAGTCGGCCGGAACCTGGCATGTCACGGCCGTAGCCGCCGTACAGGCCCGGCCCCGCAGTACTCCAGTTCCCGCGCCCCTCCCGCGCCGCGAAATCCTCGCCCGCCATACCAGGCGTCTTTTTTCCCGCCGAACGGCCTATGGTTCCTGCCCACCGGATATGCGCGAGAATTGATGGGTGAGCCATCCTCCGTCAGCCGCCTTCCGCTCCGGGTTTGCCTGCCTCGCGGGCCGCCCGAACGTCGGCAAGTCGACGCTGACGAACGCGCTCGTCGGCGCCAAGGTCGCGATCACCAGCGACCGCCCGCAGACCACCAGGCGGGTGATCCGCGGCATCGTGCACCGCCCGGACGCGCAGCTGATCCTGGTGGACACGCCCGGCCTGCACAAGCCGCGGACCCTGCTCGGTGAGCACCTGGACAGCCTGGTCAGGTCCACGCTCGCCGAAGTCGACGTGATCGGGTTCTGCATCCCGGCCACCGATCCGGTCGGCCCGGGCGACCGGTTCTTCGCCCGCGAGCTCGAGAACGTGAAGAAGACCCCGGTCGTGGCGGTGGTGACCAAGTGCGACCAGGCGTCGCCCGCGCGAATCGCCGAACAGCTGGTGGCGGCGAGCGCCCTGGGCGACTGGGCCGACGTGGTTCCGGTGTCGGCCGTCAGCGGGTACAACCTCGACGTGCTCGCCGACGTGCTGGTCTCGCACCTGCCCGAGGGCGTGCCCCTGTACCCGGACGGCGAGCTGACCGACGAGCCCGAGCAGATCATGGTCGCCGAGCTGATCAGGGAGGCCGCGCTGGACGGGGTGCGGGACGAACTGCCGCACTCGATCGCGGTGGTGGTCGAGGAGATGGGGCCGCGACCGGGCCGCGACGACCTTACCGATGTGCACGCCGAGCTTTACGTGGAGCGGCCGAGCCAGAAAGCCATCGTCATCGGTACCGGGGGAGCGCGGCTGAAGGAGGTGGGCACCCGGGCCCGCCGCCAGATCGAGGCGCTCCTCGGCACGAAGGTCTACCTCGACCTGCACGTCAAGATCGCTAAGGACTGGCAGCGCAGCCCCAAGCAGCTGCGCCGCCTGGGCTTCTACGACTGAGCTGTTACGGCTGAACTGCTATGACTGGATCCTGGCGGTCGGCAGCTCCCAGGACCGGACGGGCTTGCCGAGCACCCGGTAGCCGAGCCCCTCGTTGATCGCGATCATGTGCTTGTTGGTCTCGGTGTTCATGGTGAACAGCTGCCGCACCTGCGGCTCGGCCTGGGCCAGCAGTTCCATCATGGCCAGCTTGAGCCGCAGCCCGAGCCGGTGCCCACGGTGCGCCCGGACGACCGCGGTCAGCGCCTGGAACCCCCGGTCCGGCTGCTCCGGGCCGACCTCGACCTGGGTAAAGCCGCCCAGCTCGCCGGAAGCGTCGTGCCGCGCCGCCACGATGTGCGCCCGCACGCCCTGCAACCGCATCCGCCGCTCGGTGTCGCGCACCCGCGCCGCGTCCCATACCCACGCCTCCACGCTCGGATCATGAGGTGCGTCGTACAGTACGCTGCTCATCGCCGCGACCTGGTCCACGTATTCCTCGGGTGTCGGCGAGATCCAGGAGATCAGGGAGTAGCCGGCCGCCGCCCGCCGGGCCTCGGCACGCAGTTCGGCCAGGGGCCCGGCGGCCACCGTGTCCAGGTCGAGCACGCGATGGATTTCCGCCAGTCCTCCGGTCGCGCCGAACGACCGGGCGAATGCCTCACCAGCAGATCCAGCGCAGGCGTACCCGCTCAGCAGGCTCCGGCCGTCGGCGAGCGCCCGCCCGGCGGCGTGCCTCAGCAAGGCCGTGCCGAGCCCGTGCCGCTGCCGGTCCTGGCGGACCATGAGGTCCACGACCCCGAGATGCTTGTTGTCCCGGAACGGCAGCTCAAGCAGGTACCAGCCCGCCACCCGGTCCTCGTCGGCCACGAGCCAGGTTTCCCGCGGGTCACCTACCCAGCCGGTCTTCAGCCACCCTTCGAACACCCGTCGCGGCATCACCGGAACGTCAGGATCGTCCGCGATCCTGGTCGTGTGAAAGATCTCGTAGCAGGACGCCACCTGCCGCGCGTCCCCCTCCGCCTCGAACCGCTCAATGTCCATAACCCCAGCGAACCAAATTCCGTGCCGCCTCCGCCACCGGTTATCCGCCCACCTCGCGCGGCAGGTATCCTCGGCCGTCCGCAGCATTTCCCGCATTTACGACATATCAGACAATTTGCCGCACGGATAAAGCCAGAATTCAGCGCGGCGTTCCCCGGAATGTCGTTGTCTGCTGCTATTATAGAACAAGAAGTCGAACAGCCGAGCCCGGCCGCGATGGCCGTGGAGAGGAGTCCATCCGCCGGTCCGCGAGCATCCCGGGAGGGGGTGAGACAGCGCGATGGGCAGTGCCGTGCCGCCGGGCAGCGCCGGGGAGGCGCTGGGGATGCTGAAGGCCGCGATGGGGTACCTGGCCGCGGCGGATGCGACCGCGATGGCGGCGGAGACCCAGGCGCAGTGCCTGCAGGTCCTGGAGCAGGCCCATTCGATGGGTACCGCGGCGCGGGCGTTGATCCTGGGGGCGTTCACGGCCGGGCAGGGCTATTCCGCGGACGCGGATTACAGTCCGCGGGCGTGGCTGGTCAACCGCACCGGCATCACCAGGGGCGCCGCGGTGGGGCATACCGCGTGGGTGCGGCGGGCGGCGGCGCACCGGCTGGTCGCGCAGGCGCTAGCCGAAGGGACGATATCGGAGTCATACGCGCGGACGATCTGCGGCTGGACCGATAAGCTCCCGGCGGACTGCCGCCAGGACGCGGACGAGATCCTGGCCGGCGCCGCGCGGACGGGGATGGGCCTGGCGGATCTGGCCGGGCTGGCCGGGGAGATCTACGCCCGGTCCCGGCCCGGGGGCCCGGACGAGGACCGGGATCAGGCGTTCGAGGACCGGTCCGTCAAGCTGGCGACGACGTTCGAGGGCGCGGGGGTGCTGACCGGGGATCTGAGCCCGGAGTGCGCGTCGATCGTGGGTACGGTGCTGGACGCGCTGTCGGCCCCGGCGGGGGCCGAAGACACCCGCAGCCAGGCGCAGCGGTACCACGATGCGCTGCACGAGGCGCTGCAGCGGCTGGTCACCGCGGGGCTGCTGCCGGAGCGGGCCGGGCAGCCCGTCAAGGTGTGGGCGCATATCTCCCTGGCGGACCTGATGATGCTGGACGGCGACTCCGCGCTGCAGGAGGAGTGGACCAGCCGGGTCCGGGCCGCCTGGGCGGCGCACCGGGCGGAGGCCTCGGCGGGCGGCGGTGACGGCGGGGCGTGGCTGGACGGCGACGCGGCCCAGGCCGTGGCGTGCGATGCGGCGATGGCCCCGTTCGTGACCGGTGAGGTGAACCCCGGCGCGCTCGAGGACCTGGTCCGGCTGTGCGTCCAGCTCGACCGGCTCGGTCACCGCGGCGATGGCGGCGCTGATGCCGGCGGCGGCAGCGCCAGCCACGGCGGCAGCGCCAGCCACGACGGCACCGGCGGCGATGGCGGCCAGGCGCAGGCCGCGTCCCGCCCCGACACCACCCGGGCCTGGGAGGCGCTCGAACGCGCGATCATCGGCAAGGCGGTGGATCTGGTGTCGGGTCCGGGCGGGCTGGCGTCGTTCCTGCGGCGCCGGCAGCTCGGCGCCCGGCTCGCCGGGCCCAGCCTGCCGCTGGACATCGGCTACGCCGAGACCATCCCCGCGGGCATCCGCAACGCCGTCATCCTGCGGGACAGGCACTGCCAGTGGGCCGGGCGGTGCCACCAGCCCGCCTCGGCGTGCCAGGTCCACCACGTCAGGCACAAGGCCAACGGCGGCCACACCAGCGTCAAAGACTGCGTGCTCCTGTGCTGGTTCCATCATCAAGTGGTGATCCACCGGTGGGGCTGGACCCTGGTCCTGAACCCCGACGGCACCACCACCGCCTGGAACCCCGACAAGACCAAAGTCCTGCACAGCCACGGGCCCCCAGCCAACACCGGGTAACACCCCGGCGCCTCAAAGCGCAAGGTGAGTGTTAGCCAGTCCCGTCAACCTCACCAGCCACCCGAAGCTACCGCGTCGGCCGAGGCCACGGCGACATTAGCCGAAAAATGAGGTATCGGATCGGCATCGGCAGCGGCGTCGCGGGGGTCGGCGGCGACATGATGGATTCAGCTGTACCGGAAAAGTCGAGGGTACACGCCTGCGGCGGGGTGCTCGCGGGGAGTGTGCCGGCTGGTTGGCAGAAGGGGATTCACGTTGCTGATCATCTTTGGCTTGCGCGCGTTCTATCGAACGATCGCGCAAGGCACCTTCCACTGCCGCCGTTGCGGCGGGGACCGGGAGTACCGGCACCGGGCGGGGCGCCGGTGGTTCACGCTGTTCTTTCTCCCGGTCATTCCGCTGAACTCGGTCGGCGAGCATGTCCAGTGCACCACCTGCCGTACCCGTTATGTGACGGACGTGCTCAGCCAGCCGACCACGGCGCAGATGCAGGCGGCACTGCCCGCCGGCATGCGGTCCGCCGTGTCGGCCATGCTGCGGTCCGGCGATCCGTCGAGCCAGGTCTCGCGGCAGCGGGCGATCGAGGCGGTCATCGGATCGGGGGTGCATGGCTACGACGAGGCCATGCTCGACGCCGATCTCATGCAGCCGTTCGAGGCGATCCGCCCGGCCCTGAACCAGGTCGGGGCGCAGCTCACCGTCCAGGCCAGGGAGTGGTACCTGGCCGAGGTGATCCGCATCGCCATGGCGGACGGCCCGCTCACGGAATCTGAGCGGCACGCCGCGCTGGCCATCGGCGTCGACCTCGGCATGACCCAGGCCCAGGTCGTCGGCGTGGTCGCGATGACTGAGCAGTCGGCCGGCCGCGACTAGCCACCGTTCATCTCCGGCACAGCCGCCGCATCGAGCCGGTACTCGGTGACCGGCTGACCGGAGACGGTGTAGCCGATGGCCTCGTTGACCGCGATCATGTGCTCGTTGACCTCAGCGTTCCAGGTCGAGATCCGTTCCAGTTGCGGCTCGGTGGTGGCGAGCAGCTGCAACATCGCGATCTTCGTCAGGAGACCGAGCCGGTGCCCGCGGTGCTTCCTGGTCACGACCGTGAAGAGCTGATGCCCCCAGCCTGGATCGGCCGGATCCACCGCTATTTCGGTCACCGCCGCCAGTTCGCCGGTGCCGTCATGGCGCGCCGCCACCGTGTAATTGTGCATACCGATGCGCGGGCGCAGGTCGTTGATGCGTTCCCGGACTCGCTGCGCGTCCCATTCCTCGGGAGCGATCTCGGGGTCGCGGGGAGCGTCGCTCATCGCGTTGTAGGCCGCCGCCACCTGCTCGATGAACTCGTCGGGAACCGGTCCGGCCCATGACACCAGCGCGTAGGCGGCCGCCGCCTGTTCGGCCAGCCTGTGCAGGTGGGCCAGCTTTCCCTGCTCCAGCTGGCCGAGGTCGAGCACGCGCTGGATCTCCACCAGCCCCGGTTCCGCCCTGACCCAGCGCGCGAACGCCTCGCCGGGGGACCCGTCGCGCGCGGCGCTGTTGAGGACGGAGCGCCCGTTCGCCGCCGCGCGGGCGGCGGCCTGCCGCAGCAGGGCGAGGCCTAGTCCCTGCCGCCGTTCCGCCGGGTGCACTATGAGGTTCAGGTAAGCCAGGTCGAGGTTCTCCTTGTCCGGCATCTCCAGCCGGACCCAGCTCGCGGCCGAACCCTGGTCGGTGGCCAGCCATACCTCCCGCGGGTTGCCGTCCCAGCCGCCGGTCAGCCAGGCGCCGAACGGCCGGTCCGTGAACCACGGTCCTCCGGGTTCGTCGACCCGCTGCGCGGCCAGGTAAACCTCGTAGCACGCGCGTATCTTCTTCGCGTCCGCCAGGTCGGCTTGCTCGATGTGCATCCTCACAGCCAACCCCGCCGCTGCCGGCACCGCCACTAAATATTCTTCCGCCCGCGCCGCCACCGCCGTCTGCGCCGCCACCGCGAAAGTGCGCCCGGCGTTACCGCCAGCGCAGGCGGCTGGTAAGGTGATTGGCAATGTTGCGCGAGCTGCTCCTCCTTAGCGGCCGCGGCGGGGGCCGATAGGCCGGCTCCCTCGTCGCGGGGTGTTGGCGTGTCTGCTGGCCATCAATCGGGCCCATTAATCAGGCCGGGCCAACCGCCTACCAGCATCCAGCTATGAGGAAGTAGCAGAAAAATGCAACAGGATCATGCGTTCAAACGCGTCTCACCCGTAAATCAGCAGCCGAGTGGCATGCCGTGTCATCGCTACACGCCATTCAAGCCGGTCGAGCTACCCGACCGCTCCTGGCCGACCAAGGCCATCACGAAGGCCCCGCGCTGGCTGTCGACTGACCTCCGGGACGGTAACCAGGCGCTGATCGACCCGATGAGCCCGGCCCGCAAGCACAAGATGTTCGACCTGCTGGTGCGGATGGGCTACAAGGAGATCGAGGTCGGGTTCCCGTCCGCGAGCCAGACCGACTTCGACTTCGTGCGCGAGCTGATCGAGGGCGACCGCATCCCCGACGACGTCCGGATCTCCGTGCTCACCCAGGCCCGGGAGGACCTGATCGAGCGCTCGGTCCAGTCGCTGCGCGGCGCGCGCCTGGCCACCGTGCACATGTACAACGCCACGGCCCCGATTTTCCGCCGGGTGGTGTTCCGCATCGACCGCGAGGAGTGCAAGGCGCTCGCCGTCGAGGGCACCCGCCACGTCATGAAGTACGCCGAGGAGCTTCTGGCCGGCACCGACTTCGGCTATGAGTACTCGCCCGAGATCTTCATGGACACCGAGCTCGACTTCTCCGTCGACGTCTGCGCGGGAGTCATGGACGTCTGGCAGCCCGGGCCGGGCCGCGAGATCATCCTCAACCTGCCGTGCACGGTCGAGCGGTCCACCCCGAACGTCTACGCCGACCAGATCGAGTGGATGAGCCGGAACCTGCCGGACCGGGACTACGCATGCCTGTCGGTGCACACGCACAACGACCGGGGCACCGCGGTCGCCGACGCCGAGCTGGCCGTGCTGGCGGGCGCCGACCGGATCGAGGGCTGCCTGTTCGGCAACGGCGAGCGCACCGGCAACGTATGCCTGGTCACGCTGGGGCTGAACCTGTTCAGCCAGGGCATCGACCCGATGATCGACTTCGGCGACATCGACGAGATCCGTCGCACCGTCGAGTACTGCAACCAGATTCCGGTCCATCCGCGCCACCCCTACGCGGGCAACCTGGTCTACACCGCGTTCTCCGGTTCTCACCAGGACGCGATCAAGAAGGGCTTCGAGGCGCTGGAGGCCGAGGCGCAGCAGGCGGGCGTCCCGTTCGCCGAGTACCCGTGGGCCGTGCCTTACCTGCCCATCGACCCGCATGACGTGGGTCGCACCTACGAGGCGGTCATCAGGGTCAACTCGCAGTCCGGCAAGGGCGGCGTGGCGTACGTCATGAAGGCCGAACACCAGCTTGACCTGCCTCGCCGCTTGCAGATCGAGTTCTCCAGGGTGATCCAGGGCCACACCGACTCCGAGGGTGGCGAGGTGTCGCCCACCCGGATGTGGGAGGTCTTCTCCGGCGAGTACCTCGCCGAAGGCCCGCTGGCCCTGCTGGACCACCAGAGCTCTTCGGTGGTCGAGGCCAAGCACGCTCTGGTCGCCGAGATTTCCGTCGACGGGCGCGCCCGGCAGGTCGAGGGCGTGGGCAATGGCCCCATCTCGGCGTTCTGCGACGCGCTGGCCTCCGTCGGCGTGACCGCGCGGGTGCTCGACTACACCGAACACGCGCTGACCGAAGGTACCGACGCCCAGGCCGCGGCGTACGTGGAGTGCGAGACCGGCGGCCGGGTCTTCTGGGGCGTCGGCATCGACACGAACACGGTCACGGCCTCGATGCGCGCAGTCCTGTCCGCGGTCAACCGGTCCCGCCCAAGGGGGGTCCGGGGGGATGGGTCCCCCCGGTAGCGGGGGTTCCGGGGGGTCGCCCCCCGGGCCAGTACTGCGACAATAGGCAGGTGCAGCTCTACCGGGATGACGGGATCGTGCTGCGGACGCAGAAGCTGGGCGAAGCGGACCGCATCATTACCGTCCTCGGCCGGACCAGCGGGCGGATCCGCGCCGTGGCCAAGGGCGTCCGCCGGACCAAGTCGAGGTTCGGCGCCCGGCTCGAGCCCTTCACGCATGTCGACCTGATGCTGCACGCCGGGCGCTCGCTAGATGTGATCACGCAGGCCGAGGTGATCCGGCCCTACGGCGCGCCGCTGGCCGCGGACTACCCCCGCTACACGGCGGGCGTGGCCATGCTGGAGACGGCCGAGCGGTTCACCCCGGTGGAGAAGGAGCCCGCGCTGCGCCAGCTACTGCTCCTCATCGGCGCGCTGCGCGCACTTGGTGACGGAAAGCACGAGCCCCGGCTGGTACTTGACGCCTTCCTGCTGCGTTCGCTGGCGGTGGCCGGATATGCCCCCGCCCTGCAGGAATGCGCCCGCTGCGGCGCACCGGGCCAGCGGTTGTCGGCATTCGCCGTGGCGGCCGGGGGCATGGTGTGCGCATCCTGCCGGCCGCCCGGCGCGGCCTCGCCTGCGGCGCCGACGATGGCCCTGATGCTCGCTTTGCTGCGGGGCGACTGGGACAGCGCCGATCGTAGCGAGCGCAGGCACCGGATAGAGTGCAGTGGGCTCGTGGCCGCGTATCTTCAATGGCACCTAGAGCATTCGATCCGTTCGCTGCGTCATGTGGAGCGTGTATGAGTCGCCCGGCGGGTGTACGTCCGCCCGATCCGCATCCGAGCGGGGCTAAGCCGCCGGACATACCAGCTGACCTCATTCCCAGGCACGTCGCCCTGGTCATGGACGGCGACGGACGCTGGGCCAAGAAACGAGGGCTGCCCAGGACCGAGGGCCACAAGGAGGGCGAGTCCTCGCTGCTCGACGTGATCATGGGGGCGATCGAGCTCGGCATCCCTTACCTGTCCGCCTACGCCTTCTCGACCGAGAACTGGCGGCGCTCCCCGGACGAAGTGCGCTTCCTGATGGGCTTCAACCGCGACGTTATCCACCGGCGCCGCGACCTGCTGAACGAAATGGGCGTCCGCATCCGCTGGGCCGGCCGTCGGCCGAAACTCTGGCGCAGCGTGATCACCGAACTCGAATACGCTGAGCAGCTGTCGGCCGGGAATTCCGTGCTGACCCTGCAATTCTGCGTGAACTACGGGGGCCGGGCCGAGATCGTCGACGCGGCCGCCGCCATCGCCGCGGATGTGGCTGCGGGAAAGCTCCGGGCGGACAAGATCGACGAAAGGGTATTTGCTCGCTATCTGGACGAGCCTGGGATTCCTGAGGTCGACCTTTTCGTCAGGTCATCCGGCGAGCAGCGCCTTTCCAACTTCCTGCTGTGGCAGTCCGCCTATGCCGAACTGGTCTTTCTCGACACGCTCTGGCCGGATTTCGACCGGCGGCACTTGTGGCACGCCTGCGAGATCTATGCCAGCCGCGACCGCAGGTATGGCGGCGCCCAGCCCAACCTCATTCCGGCCCCGGCCGAGCCGGCCACCTGACGTCACTGCGGCAAGCCCGCGCGAGTCGAGCACGAATACGCACCGCGGGTGTTCGTCATCGTGGACAACGGCTCCGATCACCGGGGCCAGGCCGCCGGCCAGCAGCCGAGCCAGGTAACCAGCGGGCGGCGGTTGCGCGTTGAATGGGCGTGGGAACCCAACGACCGGACTTCGCGGAGTTCTACCGCAGTTCCAAGGATGAGTGCCTGTTCACCGTCCTGGTCAGTGTCGGTGACCAGGACACGGCGCAGGAGCTTGTCGCCGAGGCCTTTGCCCGGGCCTGGGCCTCCTGGCGCACGGTCAGCAAGCATCCAGCACCGGTGGCGTGGGTGGTCCGCACCGCGCTGAACGCGAACATCTCCCGGTGGCGGCGCCGCCGCCGGGAGGTATCGGTGTCCGATCTTGGCACGGTGGCGGACCTGTATGCGGTCGAGGGGACCACCGGCGACTCCGTCGATCCGCGGATCATGGCGGCCCTGATGCGGCTTCCTGCCCGGCAACGGCAGGTTGTCGCGCTGCGCCTGTTCCTCGATCTGGACATCGGTCATACCGCAGAGGCGCTCGGCATCGCGCCGGGCACGGTCCAGGCCCATCTGGGCCGCGCCATTGCCACGTTGCGCGGCGACCTCATGCCCGAACTAGAGCAGGAGAACCCATCATGAACGACGATGAACTGATCGCTGTGGTGAGGGAGCAGCGGAACAAAGTCCCTATGACCACGCCGGTGGAGCAGATCATCAACCGCGGCCACGCGGTGCGAGCCCGGCGGCGGATTCCCGGCCTGGCCGGAGTCCTGGCCGTGGTGGCCGCAGCGGCATTTGCCGTGATCGCGCTGCTTCCGGCCAGCCACCCGGCTAGCCATCAGCCCGGGGTCCAGCTGGCAGCCTGGACGGTCGTCAAGCAGGCCGACGGCACGGTCTCTGTCACCATCCGCGAGCTGCGTGATCCGGCCGGACTGCAAAGCACGCTCCGCGCGGACGGCGTCCCGGCCAGCGTCAACTTCTCCGGCCAGCAGAACCTCTCATGTCAGCGCTACACCGCGGGCATAGCCCTGATAAACAGGGTCTTCACGGTCCAGTCTGCGGGAGGCTTTCCCGTCATGGTCATCCACCCCTCAGCTCTCCCCAGCGGCGCGGGAGTGGAGATCAACCCTCCCGCCCAACCCGCTAACCGCGTCGCGATCGGCCTGGTATACGCCAGTCCGCAGTGCACTGGCAGCTGAGCCGTCCCCTGATGACCCAGCGACACTAACCACCTGGATGAAGGGCCACGTGACCTGCGTGGTCCTTCATCTTGCGCTCTCCGCCCGCCTGGTCTGCTGCCAACTCCAGGCCGGATACCGTCCCCGGCCCGGCCGCGGCGCCGGGCAGCCTGGCGAGCTGCACGCCCGGCGGGGTCCCGCTCAGCGCTCCCGCTATTCCCGCCGCCGACGGGTGCTCCTACCTGACACCCCCGACGAATTAACGGAGCCACCCACTAAGCTAAGGCTTCCGGCACAGTGGCCAGCGCCCGCGCCGGATCACCACGGGATTCGCGCCCGCCGACCGCCAGCCGGATGGAGACCTTTAACCATGGCACTGCGCAGTGACCGCCTCGACGCCATCGTCAGCCTGAGCAAGCGACGGGGATTCGTCTACCCGTCCAGCGAGATCTATGGTGGCCTGCGAGCCTCCTGGGACTACGGCCCGCTCGGCGTGGAGCTGAAGAACAACATCAAGCGCGAGTGGTGGCGCACCATAGTCCACGAGCGCGATGACATCGTGGGCATCGACTCTTCGGTGATCCTGGCCCGGGAGGTGTGGGAGGCGAGCGGTCACGTCACCCAGTTCGTGGACCCGCTCACCGAGTGCACGTTCTGCCACAAGCGGTACCGCGCCGATCAGCTGATCGAGGCCTACGAGGGTAAGCACGGCCACGCCCCGGTTGATGGCCTGGCCGAGATCGCCTGCCCGAACTGCGGCAACAAGGGCACCCTCACCGAGCCGCGCATGTTCAACCAGATGCTGCGCACCCACCTCGGCCCGGTGGAAGACGAGTCCGGACTGGCTTACCTGCGCCCGGAGACCGCGCAGGGCATCTTCATCAACTTCCGCAACGTGCTGCAGACCTCGCGCAAGAAGATCCCGTTCGGCATCGGCCAGATCGGCAAGTCGTTCCGCAACGAGATCACCCCCGGCAACTTCATCTTCCGCACCCGGGAGTTCGAGCAGATGGAGATGGAGTTCTTCGTCCGCCCGGGCACCGACGAGGACTGGCACCAGTACTGGATCGACCAGCGCTTCGGCTGGTACACCGGCCTCGGCATCCGGCCCGAGAACCTGCGACTGTACGAGCACCCGAAGGAAAAGCTGTCGCACTACTCCAAGCGCACGGTGGACATCGAGTACAAGTTTGACTTCACCGGCACCGAGTGGGGTGAGCTGGAAGGCATCGCCAACCGCACCGATTACGACCTGACCACCCACGCCGACGCGTCCGGGCAGGACATGTCCTACCTGGACCAGGAGTCGGGCCAGCGGTTCATCCCGTGGGTGATCGAGCCCGCGGCCGGCGTGGACCGCGGCGCGCTGGTGTTCCTGCTCGACGCCTACGCCGAGGACGAGGCGCCGGACGCCAAGGGCAACCTGGAGAAGCGGACGGTGCTCCGGCTGGACCGCAGGCTCGCGCCGGTGAAGGCGGCGGTGCTGCCGTTGTCGCGCAACGCCGACCTGTCGCCGAAGGCGCGCGACCTGGCGGCGGCGCTGCGCAAGCGCTGGAACACCGACTTCGACGACGCCAGCGCGATCGGCCGTCGCTACCGACGGCAGGACGAGATCGGCACCCCGTACTGCATCACCGTCGACTTCGACACGCTGAACGACCAGGCCGTCACGATCAGGGACCGCGACACCATGCACCAGGAGCGAGTCGGCATCGACAGCGTCGAGGCCTATCTAACCGAGCGCCTCGGCCCCTGCTGAAACCGAGGCAAGCACCCAGCCCGTTCGGATTTAAAAATCTTTCATGCCGAACGGTCCGGGCTTTTACGCACCAGCGCACCCGGGCCAGCCTCGTCCCCGGCGCGCTCGGGCGGCCAGAAGCGGCGGTAAACCTCGGCCGCGGCCTGGTGAAAGCCCTCGGGCAGGCCGGCCGCGGCCATGGCCGCCGCGATCTCCTCCATCTCCCCGACCCAGCGCCAGCCCTTCGCCGCCGCGGACCCGGCCGCGCGGGCCGACCGTTCCTCCAGGCCCGGCTGGGAGATGCCCCACTCGGCCAGCAGCGTCTCCTCCACGCCCTCGGCGCGGGCCAGTGCCCGCGCCGCCAGCAGCAGCGCGGCCGACCCCTTGGTCCACGACGCGTACGCCATCTTCACCGCCGACGCCGCGCCGGACCCCGTGTCACGGTCGACCACCCTCGCGTCTACCGGACTGCCGTCGAACAGGTCATTTACCTCCCCGGCTCGCGGGCCGGACAGATAGAGCCGAATGAATCCGGGTGCCACCGGGGGAGTCCCGATGATCCCGCCGTCCACGTAGCTCGCCCCGCCGGCCTCGACGATCCCGGCCACCTCGCGTGCCGTGGCCGGGGAGATCGCGTTGGCGTCCACGTACACGCCGCCGAACCCGGCCACCTGCCGGGCGATGTCCAGTGCCGCGTGCGGCGGAGCCACCGACATGATGAGATCCGAACGCCGGATCAACTCCGCCAGCCCGCACGCGACCAGCCCGGCCGCCGCGGCGCGCGCGCTGGTCGCCGCGCTGCGCCCCTCCGGGACCCACAGCACCCGGTGCCCCGCTCCGGCCAGGCACTGCCCGACCGCGGCGCCCATCTCTCCCGGATGCAGCAGCCCGATGGTGGTCATGCTTCCTATCTCACCAGGTGCCGATATCGGGCGCGACCCCCAGAGGCTGTGCCAGCCTGATCAGCCCGAGCGCGTGCCCCTGGTACAGCGCGGTCACGGCTTCGGCCGGGGCCGATGCCAGCAGGACATGACTTTGGTCCCGTCGCCTGGACGCCCCTCCACGGTAGAGTCCGA
>CAVYNE010000042.1:0-79925 GCA_963769715.1 uncultured Actinomycetes bacterium | reverse complement strand
GTGTGAGTTCGCAGCTGACCTGGCGAGCGCCCGCTGGATGTGGCGGAACAGGTGGCGAATTTTCATCTGATCTGGCGAGAATGTGGTGTCTCGTGCCGCGGTGAATTCGGAGGAGGATGCCGGCTGTGCTTGGGATGTCGGGGTCAGCTGGGCGGCTGGCCCTGGCGGCGGCCAAGCCGGTCATCGCGTCGGCCACGATCGTGATCGATCACGGCAGGGTCTTCGTCTCGCAGGCTTTCCTGTCGGCGTGCCGGACGCTGGGCGTGTCGGCGCAGCCGGCCCGCCCCTGCACGCCCGCCGATAAGGCCGCCGGGCAGTTGTTACGCGGTGCGCCGAACCGCTACCGCAGCGGATCGTCGGCGGTCCACGCTGGAACTGTGGGCGAAGACCTTGGTTTCGGCGGCGAGGTCGCCGGTTTCTATCACCGGTACCGGCGCGGCTACCCGCCGGCCGTGACCGACACGCTCATCGGTGCCTTCAGCCTGACCAGCGACGACGTCGTGATCGACCTTGGCTGCGGGACCGGGCAGCTCACCTTGCCGATTGCCAGCCAGGTGCGTGCCGTCGCCGGAGTGGACCCCGAACCGGACATGCTGGCCCGCGCCCGGCAAGCCGCCGTCGAACAGGGCGTCAGGAACGCGAGCTGGCTGCTCGGCGCTGACACCGATATCCCGGCGCTGGCAGCGCTGCTCGGCAGCCGCCGCGCCGGGGCGGTGACCATCGGCCAGGCCCTGCACTGGATGCGCTACCGCGAGCTGATCCCCGCGCTCGTTCCGCTGCTGCGCCCGGGCGGGGGGATCGCGGTGATCACCAACGGCACACCGATGTGGCTGCAAGACAGCCCCTGGTCACGGGCGCTGCGCGGATTCCTCGAGCAGTGGCTGGGCGGCCCCGCCGCCAGTGCCTGCGGCACCGACGACGCAAGCCAGCAGCGCTACCGCGACACGATGACCGAAGCGGGACTCGGCGTGACCGAAACCCGCTACGACTACACCGACGAACTCGACCTCGATCACCTCGTCGGCGGCGTCTACTCCGCGCTGCCGGCCCAGCGGCTGCCCCCGCCGGACCAGCGGACAGCCTTCGCCGGCCAGATCCGCCGCGCCGTCGCCCCGCACGCGCCGTTCACCGAGCACGTCCCCGTGAGGATGCTGCTCGGGCGATGGGCGCAGCCGTGAGATCCCAAAGGCCGGGCACACGGGCATACCCGGTACGCTCAGCGCTCTCCCGTGAGAAAACTGAGACCGGACACGTGCGTCCGGGGTGCCGCGTGCCGGGGAAGGATTGAGTGCTGTCTCGTGACAGTTGATCTTCCTTTTTGTCAGTGAATCTTGCTCGTTCGGCGTGTCTTGCTGCTGTAGTTTGCCCGGTTTTGGGATCATCTTGCGTGTGATGTCTGTTTCCGGGTTCGAGCTGGGGTTCGTTGACGGCGGCGGCGGCGTTGAGCGGCGGGTCGGATCTGCCTGGCGGGGTTGAGTGGTTCGAGGCGATCTATGCCGGCCGGAGGGCGGGGAGGTACGGGCCGGGCTGGATCAGCTCGGCGGCGCTGACCTTGAGCGCTGCTGCCCGGTCCGGTCGTTCCCGTCCTATAAGGGGCAGCGGAATTATCCGGGCTGGTACTGGTCGGCGACGATGGGGCGGCGGGTCGGGTTCGAGTCGTGGGTGGAGCGGGACCACCTGGTCGCGCTGGACTTCGATCCGGCGGTGACCGCCGTGGTCTCTCAGCCGTTCTGGCTGTTGTGGCGGTCGCCGGGCGGGAAGGTCCGCCGGCACGCGCCTGATTTCTTCGTCCGGGTCGCTGGCGGCGGGGTGCTGGTGCTCGATTCCCGCCCGCTGGACCGGATCGGCGACCGTGACAGGGAAGCGTTCGCTGCCACGCGGAGGGCGTGTGAGCTGCTCGGCTGGCGGTATGCGGTCTGGGGTGCGATGGACCCGGTGGTGGCCGCTAATCACCGGTGGCTGGCCGGGTACCGGCATCCGCGCTGCGGGGATCCTGGGATCGCGGCCCGGCTGTGGGAGGTGTTCGTCTGGGACCGGCCGCTGATGGCCGGGGCGGAGGCGGCCGGGGACCCTATCGCCACGTTGCCGGTGCTGTTCCACCTGATGTGGCGGCGGGAGCTGGCGGCCGACCTGACGCTGGTGCTCAGCGACCGCAGCATCGTGCGGAGGGCTGGTCGCGGCCGTGGGTGAGCGGCCGCGGGTGCTGCGGATCGGGGACCGGGTGGTGTTCAGCGGCGCCGAGCACGCCGTGGTGGCCCTGTCGGGCAGCTCGGTGAGGCTGCTGGCCGCCACCGGCGAGACCACGGTGGTGGCGATGCCATACCTGCTGGCGGCGCCGGACTTCGCGGTGGTCGGGGCGGGACCGCGGGCACGAGTGTCGCCGCTGGGGCTGCTGGAGTCGCTGCCCGGCAAGGTCGCCGAGGCCGCGCGGGCCTGGGAACGGCATCTGACCGAGGTGGAGACCGGGCTGCCGCCTGATGCGCCGCCCGGCGCGAGCCCGCGGCCGGAGTATGACCCGGTGGCACGCTCGCTGGCCCAGCGGGAGCAGGCCAAGGCCGCCGAGCTGACCGCAGCCGGGGTGAACACGAGCGTCCGGACGGTGCAGCGGATGCGCCGCCGCTACCGGGAGCAGGGGCTGTGGGGGCTGGTCGATGCCCGGTATGCACGGCGGGCCAAGCCAACCGGGAACGTCGACCCCAGGGTGGTGGCCGCCGCGGCCGCGGTGATCGACGCGCAGACCCCGGCCTCGACTGGGACCAAGTCCCGGGCCGTGCAGCAGATCAGGCAGCTGGTGGAGGACGAGCACGGCCCGGGGGTGGTCCCGCTGCCGTCCGCCACGACGTTCTACCGGCTGCTGGAGGTGCTGTCCGCGGGCCGGCATACCTTCGGGTCGGCGGTGACCCGGCGGCAGACGGCGAACCGGCCGGACGGGGTGTTCACCGCGACCCTCGCGGCCCGGCCCGGCGAGCAGGTACAGATGGACGGCACGCCGCTGGATGTGATGGCGGTGATGGACGACGGGGTGACCGGCCGCCCCGAGCTGGTCGCGGCGATCGACGTGGCGACCCGGACGATCTGCGCCGCGGTGCTGCGTCCGGTCGGCGCCAAGGCGGTGGACGCGGCGCTGCTGCTGGCCCGGATGATGGTGCCCGAGCCGATGCGGCCGGGCTGGGATCAGGCGCTGGCGATGTCCGCGTCGCGGATCCCGCACAAGCGCCTGGTCAGCATCGACGAGCGGATGGAGCTGGCGGCGGCCAAGCCGGTCATCGTCCCGGACACGGTTGTGATCGACCACGGCAAGGTTTTCTTGTCCGAGGTGTTCCTGCGGGCCGCTGACGTGCTCGGCATCTCGGTGCAGCCCGCCCATCAGCAGACGGGCACCGACAAGGCGATCGTGGAGCGCACGTTCGAGTCGATCAACACGCTGTTCTGCCAGCACGTCGCCGGCTACACCGGCCGGGACGTTACCCGCCGCGGCGCCGACGTCGCTGACCGGGCCGTCTGGTCGCTCGCCGACCTGCAGGAACTGCTAGACGAGTGGGTTATCTGCTGGCAGGCCCGCCCGCACGAGGGCCTGCGGCACCCGTTCACGCCGGATCAGCCTGCCTCGCCCAACGAGGCATACGCGGCGCTGGTCGCCGCCGCGGGCTACGTGCCGGTGGCGCTGACCGGCGAAGACTACATCGAGCTGCTGCCCGCGGAATGGCGCTCGATCGGGGACGGCGGCATCCAGATCGAGTACCGCACCTACAACTGCGCCGAGCTCGCGCCCTACCGGCGCCTGTCGTCCGGGCTCGCCGCCAGGGGCGGCCGGTGGGAGGTCCACTACGACCCCTACGACCTGACCCGCGTCTGGGTTCGCAACCACCACCACGGCGGCTGGATCACCGTCCCGTGGACGCACCTGTCCATGGTGACCCAGCCGTTCGCCGACTTCACCTGGCGGCACGCCCGCCGGATCGCCGCCGAGCGAGGCGTCGACGACGCCAATGAGACAGCCGTCGCGGTGGTGCTGGCCGCGCTGCTGCGGCGAGCCCGGCAAGGCCCCGGCAGCCAGCGTGCCCTCGGCCGCGCCAGGGCCGCAGCCGAGCTGCCCGGGCACCTGCCCCAGGCCCTGCTGCCCGCACCACCAGGGACCGCAGAAGAACCTGGCCCCGCCGCTGACGATCCGGAGCAGCACCTGCCGGCGGCCCCAGCCGGCGGTCCCGGGCCGGATGAGCCCGAGGAGCTGACAGGGGCCGTGGTGGGCTTCGGGCTGTTCGACCCGTTCGGCGAGGACGGCGGGAAGCACCGGTGAGCGAGTACGCCGAGCTGCGGCATCCGCTGGCCACCAAGGAAGGCTGGGCCGCGTTCGTGTCCCGCAGCCGCCCGGAACCGCCCCGGCTGCTGCCCGACGCCGACCTGCAGCGCCTGGACCCCGCCGAGCGGGAGATCTACGACGAGGCCCGGCAGGACTACCACAGCGAGCTGCTGCTGGTCGCCACGCCCGACATCCGGCAGATCACCACGGTCGGCTCCAAACTGATCGTGAACAACCGCGGCAAGCAGCTCGGCCGCCGCGGGCTGATCGTGTCCGGCCCCAGCGGCACCGGCAAGTCCACCTCTATCACCCAGCTCGGCAAGATGCACCAGATCGAGACCGAACGGCGCGCACCCGGCCGCACCGGGCGGATCCCGGTGGTCTACATCATCGTCCCCCCGGCGGCGACGCCGAAGATGCTCGCGATCGAGGTCGCCGCGTTCCTCGGGCTCCCGGTCAGCAGCCACGACAGCCAGCACGCCATCACCCAATCCGTCGCCGCGGTGCTGCGCAAGGTCGGCTGCAGCCTGATCCTGGTCGACGAAGTGCACCGCCTGGACCTGCGCACCCGCACCGGAGCAGCCGCCTCAGACCAGCTGAAGTACCTCTTCGACTGCCTCAGCGCCACGTTCGTCTACGCCGGCCTGGACCTGGCCGAAAACGGCATGTTCGCCGGGATGCGCGGCCGGCAGATCGCCGGGCGATTCATCAGCCTGCGCACCAGCGCGTTCGCCTGCGCCACCGCCGCGCAGCGCACCGACTGGGCCAAGCTGGTCGCCACCATGGAACAGTCGCTGCGGCTGCACCGCCACAAGCCCGGCACCCTCCTGGACCTCGCGCCCTACCTGCACCAGCGCACCGGCGGCATGATCGGCAGCCTCGACCACCTCATCCACGAGGCCGCCAACGACGCGATCAGCGACGGCACCGAGAAGATCACCAAGAAGCACCTCGACGCCGTCATCCTCGACACCGCCGCCGAAGACCAGTACAACCCTCCCGCGCCACGCCGGCCCGGCGGCGGACGCAAGGCCAGGTCATGAAGCTCTGGCACGCCTCAGCCCGCGCCCTGCCGGTGACCGTGCGCCCGCTCGGCGGGGAAACCGTCATCTCCTACACCCGGCGGCTCTCCGAAGCCAACGACCTGCGCCCGACCACGATCATGCGCGCGCTCGGCCAGCTCAGCCGCCCCAGCGGATACCACCTGCTCGACCACGATGCCTGGCTCAACGACCAGGCCCTGGACCGCCTCGAGGCTTACTCGGGAATCTCCAGGCACAGGCTCACCCGGGCACTGCCCGCGCTGCGACGGGCAGCGTCCGGCCTTCATCAGCTGCCAGCGGACCGTCCCGCCCTGCACTGCTACCGCCCCTGGCCACCCGCCCGGCCAGCCTGCCGCCGGTGCACGCTCCGCGTCTGCGGCAGATCCGGGCCGCCCGTCCTCATCCGGCCCGTGGCGTTCCCGCTGATCTGCCGGCGCGACAAGCGCTGGCTGGACCAGGCCGCCCAGTACGACCTGTCCGGCGCCAGGGAAATCCTCACCTTCCACCGGCGCTACACCCGGCTCCAGGCCGGCAACCCCGACCGGCAATGGGTCACTGTCAACTTCAGCACCGCCTGGCAGATCACCCGATGGTGGGCCAGCACCGCACCCGGCTACTTCGCGCTCCGCGGACGATGGTTCCCTGTGCTCCGTGAACGATGGCGCGCCCGGGCCGAGAAGCTCGGCATCCCGTCTCCGGCCCCCGCACCCCCCATCGTGACCTTCCCCGAAGCCGTCGCGCTCACCGAGATCCTCACCGACCTGAACTGGCGCCGCCACGTCGCCATGGTCCGCCCGCACGACCTCGACCGGTTCTACCAGCGCGTCGCCCAGCACCTGGGAGAACCCTCCTACCCCGATCCTCCGGCCCTCCGCGACCCGCTGCAGGCATGGGCCGGCCAGCACCGCGACAGGTTCGCCGCCACCCGCCAGGAGACCTGGGCAAAGGCCCTCTGGCGGACACAGCCCTTCCCGGAAATTCGCCACTTCAAATGAGAGACCATGACCGATGACCAGCCCGGCCGCAACTGGCGAACCGCAGGTCACAAGCGACCCGGCTCGCCAGATCAAACGACAAGCGACACCGGGGCTACGTGTCAGGTCGCGGCGGGACTGGCCATTTCCCAGGGATGTGGCCAAGCAGGTGGCCAGGTCTCACGAGAGTTGGCCAATCCGCAGGTCGGCACGGCCGATACCTCGGCGTCCCATGTTCGGTGCAGGTGAAGGTTGCGAAGTTCAGGGTTAGGTTGCGAGTGAGGCTCAGGCGCCCCACGCCCTGTGAGGCTAGCTGCCAGGAATCCTTAAGTGCCAGGCAGGGATACTTCGGTGGTACGGAAGCGAGCCTCGATGGTGGCGATGAGTTCTTGTGGTACGGGATTGAGCGCTGGGGTTCCTGGCTGCTCGATGCCGACGCCGAGGGACTTGGCCGCGCGGCGGCCCGGCTGGTATGGCGCGGTGTCGCCGCCAAGCAGGCCGACGTCGGCGATGTGCTCGACTTGCCGCAACGTGGCACCCAGCGCAGCGGCGTAGTCACGGGCCTTGTGGATGGCGGCGCCGATCGCGGCGGTGCGGACCTGCGGCCACGCCGGGTTGTCCCAGTCGACATGCCACATCACGCCGTGCACGTTCAGGCTCGGGTGAGCCGCCAGCACGCCGCTGAGGTCGTCCAGCGTGTCCAGGTCCCGGACGGTAACCCGCAGCGCCACCGTGGCGGTCACCTGCCCGCTCGGCTCCACCCGCCCGGTTTCCTTATCGTGGTAGCGCTCCTCACGTGTCGCCGAGGAATGCGCCGACCACGTCAGCGGGCGGCGCCCCGCGCCTTCATCGAACGGCACCGCGCCACGGGCGGCCAGGTCAGCGGTAAGGCGATCCAAGCTTGCGGTGACCGACCGCAGGGCCTCCGCCTTGGATCTCTCGGTGTGTTCAATCAGCCCGTCCAGCACGGCATAGTCGGGGGCCACCAACTGCCGGGCCTCAGCACTGACCGACAGCAACACGCCGTCCGCATCGTTCATCGCCCACCTCAACACACTGACGCCGAGCCTTGGTCGCTGCGAGCAGGCCTCTCGCGGCCGATGTGATCAGCGTAAGACCGGCCAGCCCGGCATCAGCCGAGATAGCACCGCGGGCTACTCCCGCCAGCGAGCAGATCACCCCAACGGCACGATCGCCTCGCTGTTCACAGCCGTACGTGATCTTGGCGTATCCTCCTCGCCCGGCGCCCCTTGACCCGCTCAGGGCCACTGATCGCCGAATTTGCAACCTAAATACGGGCACCAGTCCGCCGAAGCGTCCAGACCTATCCTGCGAACCCCAGCTCAGAGAGCAGTGCCCTCGCAACCTTCAACTGGACCGGACAACCCACGTGGTGGACGTGATGGTCGTGCCCGCGGCCCAGCAATTGGCCACATGGGCTGAGACGAACGACAGATGGCCTGTCTCAGGACAACTGGCCAACGGGCAGGCCAGCAGCATGAGCAGTGGCCAGACCAAAGGAGACCTGACACTGCGGGCGGGGACCTGGCCTCCGGAGCGAGGCCAGGGGCCGGTGCCCCGGGCGGATCAGGCGAAGGGTCAGCGCCCATCGCGCGGGAGTCGCCGCACTCGGTCTCGGGTCGCGTGGCGTGCTGGCGCCAGGCCAACGATGTCCACGTTGGCCGATGCCCGCCCCGCGATGAAATCGCGAGGCGGGCCGGGCTTACGCTTATGCTGAGTCACAGGGCGAACGTAGCTTCGATCGTGAGCCGTCGGGCGGAGCTAGCCGGGCTGGGGGATTTGATAAAACCCTCTATAGTGCACAAATATCTCCCGGAAGCCCCAATACTCCCAGATCTTTTAGCGGCCGGGCGCACCACAGCGCACTCGTGCATCACAGAACCCGTGAGTTACGGAAACTATGGGCCAAAAGGGCGTCGGTCAGATCGGCTCGTCGCCGTAAAGATCCCGCCACAGGCGGCGGAGGAACTTCTCCTCGTTTTCGTCGTTGTATGCCACCGCATTGTCCAGCTCACGCCGATGAGCGTGGCGAATGGCCCGTCGGTATGCCGTTTCCCAGTAGTCCTGGTATCGGCTGCCCCGACGCCGTACCGGCGCGAAAATGGCTGCGGGTACCGCCCGTGACGCCGTTCGCTCACTGGTGCTGATGAGGCCGTTCAGTAGTCTGGCGCCGGGACCTGGTCCTCTGAAGGGCCGTTCATTGTTGCTTCGAGCACGCGGGTCAGATTCTCCGCTAGCCCTCCAGGTCCCCGGGCGGTACCCGCTGGCAGGCTAGCAGCCCGGGACCGGGCAGAAGGAGGGACGCGTGGACGAGGTGACCGATGAGCCGCTGTACCGGGACCGGGTGTGCGGCATCGATATCGGCAAGGCGGGCATGGTGGCGACGATCCGGGTGCCGTCAGACCGGAATCCGGCGCGGCGGATGGCTGAGACCCGCAGCTTCGGCACCACCAAGAAGGAGGTGCTGGCGGACTGGCTGCGCTGCTGGCAGGTGCCCGCGGTGGTGATGGAAGCCACCGGGGATTACTGGAAAGGGCCGTTCTACCGGCTGGAGGCCGAGGGGTTCGAGTGCGTGCTCGCGGACGCCAAGCAGGTCAAGAACCTGCCCGGGCGGCCCAGGCGGGACCCGGCGGACTCCCGGTGGCTGGCGGCGTGCTTCGAGCGCGGCGCGGTCACCTCCTGCTTCGTGGCGACCCCGGAGTTCCGGCTGATCCGGCTGCACACCCGGTACCGGCGGGACCTGATCGAAGACCGCACCCGGGACAAGAACCGGGCCGAGAAGCTGCTGGAATCAGCGGCGATCAAGCTGTCCAGCGTCATCTCCAAGCTGCACGGGGTCACCGGCCGGGACATCATGGACCACCTGATCGCCGGGGAACGCGACCCGAAGGTGCTGGCCCAGCTGGCCCGCACCCGCGCCCGCCGCAAGATCACCGAGCTGGAAGAAGCCCTGGAAGGCACGGAGTTCTTCACCGAAGAGCACGCCGCCCTGCTGAAACTCATGCTGGAGCGCATCGACCGGGCCAGCGCCGAGATCGACCGGCTGTCCGGGGTAATCGAGCAGCTGCTGGCCCCGTATGAGGAACAGCTGCAGCAGGCCGAGTCGATGCCCGGCTGGGCCCGGCGCTCCGCCGAGGACGCCGTTGCCGAGACCGGCGCCGGCATGACCAGGTTCGCCACCGGCGGCCACCTGGTCTCCTGGACCGGCCACGCCCCGCTGGACCACCAGTCCGGCGCCCGCAAGGGCCGGGCCAAGACCAAGAAGGGCAACCGGTACCTGGCCGGCGTCACCGGCGAGACCGCGGTCGCGGCCGGCCGCACCCAGACCCGCGAAGGCGCCCGCTACCGGCGGATCGTCCGCCGCCGCGGCAAGGCCAAAGCCCAGGTCGCCGTCGGCAACACCCAGCTGAAGGTCTCCCAGATGCTGGCTGACCCCGGCATGCTATACCGACCTCGGCCCGGACTACTACGAACGCCGCGCCGATACCCGCCGCCAGATCGCCCACCACGTCGGCAAGCTCGGCGCCCCCGGCTTCGAAGTCACCCTCGCCCGCATCCCCGACCCCGACCCGGCAGGCCAGGCACCAGCCGCCTGACACACACCGCACCGCAGACCCAGCCACACCACGCCGGCCAGGGTCCGCTGCCGCGCGCCCCGCTAAGGTCCCATTTTCGGGTCAGAAGCCAGTCACAGCCTTCCCCTAGCCCCTGCCCACCCGGAAGGTCGTGCTTGGGATCGGCCCTCCGGGAGGTGAACGGCTGCTGATCCCAGCCGGAAGTAGCCCGCTGCTCCAAGTCGGCGGCATACTCGGCCCGGCTGCGCGGTTCGACACGGATCCTGATGGCCCCTGAGTCGCCGCTGGCCTCTGGGACGTGGTGCTCAGGCCGGTCATGACGGTCCGGCTCATCGGTGCCGCCGCGAAGCTCGCCTAGGCCGCCAGTATCGCCGCCCGCCCAGCCTACTCAGACCATAGCGGGCGGCACAGGCCACCGTATGGCTCCCGCCCCTCGCGCAGGCGACTAGCGTAAGGTCGCAGCACACCAACAACATCAAGGAGTCACAGCCATGCGGCTAAGCGCGCGTAACCAGATCCCGGCCCGTATCACCAGCATCAACAAAGGCGAGGCCATCGCCAACGTGCACCTGGACGCCGGCGGTACCTCCCTGGTGGCGTCGATTACGGTGGAGGCGGTTGAGCAACTCGGCCTGGCCGAAGGCTCACAGGTCACCGCCGTGATCAAGGCGTCAGACGTCATCCTCGCGACCGACTGACCCCCAGGCAGCACTTATGGCAGCAAGCACGCAGCGGACAGCCCGGACACCCGACGGCCGGACACTTGCCATCGAGGAGGCCGGGGATCCTGCCGGGCGGCCGGTGCTCGTCCACAACGGCACGCCGAACTCCCGGCATCTATACGCCCCGATCGCCGCCGACGCCGCCGCCCGCGGCCTGCGGCTGATTGGCTACGACCGGCCCGGCTACGGCGGCTCGACCTCCCAGCCGGGCCGTACCGTGGCTGACTGCGCGGCCGATGTCCGCGCCATCTGCGCCGAACTCGGCATCGACCGCCTGGCCATATGGGGTATTTCCGGTGGCGGCCCGCACGTCCTGGCCTGCGCGGCGCTGCTTCCCGACCTGGTCACGGCCGCCGCCTCGCTCGCCTCGCTGGCCCCGGCGAACGCCGAGGGGCTCGACTGGTTCGAGGGCATGGGCCAGGAGAACGTCGACGACTTCCGGCTGCTGACCAGCGACCCGGAAGCGGCCCGCGCCAAGCTGGAATCCGACCGCAAGGAAACCCTCGCCGCGTCGGCGGCTGATCTGGGCGAGCTGATGAAGACCCTGCTGACGCCGACTGACGCGGCCGCCCTGACCGGCGAGTTCGCGGAGTATCTCGCCTACACCGGCCGCGAGGGCCTGGCGCCAGGCAGCCAGGGGTGGTGGGATGACGGCGTGGCCCACGCCGGCCCGTGGGGGTTCGAGCTGTCCGCCATCGAAGTTCCCATGCTGCTGATGCACGGCCGGCAGGACCAGTTCGTCCCGTTCGGCCACGGCCAGTGGCTCGCCGCGCGCGTCCCCGGCGTAGACGCCCGACTGCTGGACGACGACGGCCACCTGACGCTGCTGACCAATCGCATCGGCGAGGTGCACGCCTGGCTGGCGGATCGCCTATAACAAAGTGGACAGCGCGGAAGCAGACCAGATCGCCGCGGCCAAGCAAGGCGACGAGGCCGCGTTCGACGGGATCAGCGTCCACCTGGAGCACCACGACGTGGCCCTGGTCGCCATCTCGCGCGCTCCGGTGGACAAGCTGATCGCCTACCGGCAGCGGATGGGCTGGAGCTTCCCCTGGGTGTCGTCGGCCATGGTTCCACCGCCACGACGAATATCCGGCGTGATCTTATACTGCATGCTCGCAGGCAATTGAACAGGGAGCGGCGAGCATGGACAATGACACGGTCATCCGCTTGAGGCGTGTCGTCCTGAAGCTCGCACGGCAGCTCAACGCCGCTTCCCGGGAGGAAGGGCTGACCCCGACCCAGGCCTCGGTGCTGGGGATAACGACCATCCGCGGGCCGCTCAGCCTGGCCGAACTCACCGAACTCGAAGGCATCAATCCGACGATGCTTTCCCGCGTCATCGGAAAGCTCGATTCGTTCGGGCTGATAAAGCGGCTGCGTGACCCCGATGATTTCCGCGCGGCCCGGGTCGAGGTCACACCGAAAGGCCGGGCCGTCTACGAGCGGATCACCGCGCAGCGAAGCGCCGTCATTTCCGAATCGGTGACTGGCCTGCCCGCCGGCCAGCAGGCTGCCCTGGTCGCGGCGCTGCCGGCGCTGGAGAACCTGGCCGAGGACCTGCGGGCCACGGTCAGGCGGGGCCGGGACCGGCTCCGCGACGCGCCGCCGCCCGACTGACCGGCGGCGGCACGCCCTTGGTCTTGTCTTCCGCTAGGCCTGAGCCTAGGCTCGCAAATAAAGCGGAAAACGGTAGGAGACCGGCCGGTTCATCCCTCTGAAGCGCCTTCGGCGACGCAATTGCGTCAGGCCGGGCGTGTTCCGCGTAGTGCAATGCCGCGCTCGCAGACGAACTAGGAGACTCAAGCCCATGACTGACTACGACCCGAGGACCGCGACCGGAATCCCCACCGAGCCCGTCGGCTCGCTGCCCCGTCCGAGCTGGCTCCAGCAGGCGTATGCCCAGTACGACGCGGGGGAGATCACCCGCGACCAGCTCGAGACCGAGCAGGACAAGGCGGTCAGGGACTCGATCGAGCACCTGGAGAAGACCGGGGCGCCGATCATCTCCGACGGCGAGCAGCGCTGGTCGAGCTTCGCGACCTACGCGATCACCGACACGCTGGCCGGCACCGGGCTCGCCGACCATCTGGCCGGGACGGGCGGTCAGTACTTCGCGATCTTCGCCGACGGCCACAACCGGCAGCTGCCGAGGCTGACCGGCGGCCCGTTCCGGTACAAGACCTACGCCGCGGACACGCTGAAGAGGTCCATCACGATGGCGCACAAGCCGATGAAGCAGGCCGTGATCGCGCCGTCCATGCTCGCCCTGCTGTACCCGCTGGACGAGGAGATCCCCGGCTACTCGCGGGAGGCGTTCGAGGAAGACCTCGTCGGCGAGTGCGAGAAGGACATCAGGCAGGCCTTCGCCGCCGGGGCGGCGCGGGTCTCGGTCGACTTCACCGAGGGCCGGCTGGCCACCCGCAACGATCCGCGCAACCCGTGGACCGGCCGGAACATGCTGCCGCACTTCATCGAGCTGAACAACCGGGTGATGGACCGGTTCGCCGCCGAGGAGCGGAGCCGGATCGGCGTGCATACCTGCCCCGGCGGCGACCGGGACTCGGTGCACAGCGCCGACGTGCCCTACAGCGACCTGCTGCCGTCGATGTTCGGCATCAACGCGGGCTACTTCCTGATCCAGCTGGCCAGCGAGCGGGACAAGGACCGGGTCTACCAGCTCATCGGGGAGAACCTGCGCGACGACGCCAACGGCGTCACGCAGATGGCCTACGTTGGGGTGATCAACCCGCTGAACCCGCGGGTGGAAAGCCCCGAGGAGGTCAGGGACGCCCTGATCCGGGCGGCTAACTTCATCCCCAAGGAGCAGCTCGGCGCGACCGATGACTGCGGGTTCTCGCCGTTCAGCATCGACGAGAAGCCCAACCACGGGTCGCCCGACTTCGCCCGGGAGACCGCCTGGCAGAAGATCAGCAACCGGGTGGAGGGAACCCGGCTAGCCGCGGAGAAGCTCGGCGTCGGCTGACCGGACGCCCAGTGTTTCGGGCGCGTCCGGGTTGACGATCAGGACGTTGCTGCGGGCGTGCCGCCACGTGCACCACGCCGTCCTGGCTGGCCGCCAGGGTGGCCGCGGCCTCGGTGACCAGCGCGGCGATCGGCGAGCCGTCGACCGCGGCGAGGATGACGTTCTCGCTGGGGCTCCCGGGCTCCGTGCTGCCCTCGACCGGTATGAGCGCCGCGGCCGGGGCCCCCGAAGTCGACGGGACTGGCCTGGTGACCTGCTCGGCCTGCACCCGTTCGGCGTCGCTGAGCAGGCTGCGAGCGGTGCTGAGGATCACGATCCCGGCCACGATGGCGCCCGCCCCGATGAAGAGAATGGGAAGTGGATATTGACGGCCAGGACCATCCGGCCGGCCGCGTACGGCGCGAGGCCGCCGGGCCCTGGGGCCCGCATACCTGTCGCTCTGGCTCGGCGGCGTGTCATCCCCGGCGTGCGTCGGTGCCAGTGAGTGCTCGGATTTGCGCTGGTCAGTACCGCGGCAGATACCTAAGGCGCAGTACCGGGCGTGGCTTAGCCTTCAGGTTTAACTAGTTCACGGGGAGAGGAACCATCAGAGCTTGGCGCCGGCACTGCTCGCCCGGGATGAGAGTCCGTAGCGGATTCGGCGGTTTGTGCCTGATTGACTGTCGGCGGTCGAGGCGAAGTGGCGACAACCCAGATAATCGATGATGCAACCAAGAAGACAGTCCCCAGGCCGAAGTAAATGTCCAGCCGCGTCGGACTCGGCAATGAAGACGGCACGAGGACTGAGCGCAGCGGTAGTATAGCCACCAAAGTGGCTACAATTCCGAAAGCAACTTCAGAGTGCTTGGGCATTTCCCCGTCGGGATGGTTCGCTGTAGGATCGGTTCGTTTGCGGCAGTACTTCAGCAGGAATATCGCTATCAGCAGGAAGAATGGCATCACGGCAACTACGTAGGTATAAACTACAAACAGCCAGGGCCGCCTTATCGTGAACTCCAATATATTCGGTCCGGCATTATTTTTTTCGCCTGGCCGATAGACGCTGGCCGATAGCGTGTAATCCTCGTCACGCGATGTCATGATCAGTGACGAATCCAGCTTCACGCCTTGAATTGAAATGGTAACCGCATCGTCTAGCTCATACCAGTCATCAGGAAACGCTCGCGGCGTGCCCAGCGTAAAGATACTCTGGGTAGTACGGAATCCTGCATAGGAATCCAGCTTCGAGATTTCCACATTGCCGCTGCTATTACAGGTGATCTGAGCCTTCTCTAGAACCGCGACGGGAAATTTCTCTAGAGACGAAACGGGAAAGGATACCGGTTGGCTGGTGAGCCCACTGGTGCTGCTGATAAGCATTGTTCCCGTCGCGGCAGGATGCTTCAACGATTTCAGGTGATTCAGAAGCTGCTCACCCGACGGGGTAGCGTCAATTAGGATTCCAAAGCTGGCCTGGGAGTTAGTTTCATCCAGGCCCAGAAACTCGAAAGTCACACAGAGGTCAGCAGTTTTGCCTATTTCCCCGGGCGAGTAGACCTCGACTGGGTTGCCAAAGTAGTTATATCGTGGCGCGCCAAGACTCTCTCCGTACGCCAGCGCCTCTACTCCGCCCGAATCGAGGTAGTTATTGACTAGCAGCCATATCGGTATGGGCAGGAAACTCAGGACGAGGAAAGATATCAGGAGTCCCCGCCAGTGCGTTCTCAGGAAGCCCGGTTTAGGGCCAGCGCCCGATACAACAGGTGACTGACCGGTGTCAACGCTCATCCCGCCACGTCACTGCGTAAGTCGCCAGCACCTGAAGGCGCAGCGGCAAGCCGAAAGGATCGCTTCAGCACATCTCCCACCCCTAGCTGATAGCGCAGCATCTAAGCAGCGGCCGGAAGCGGAATGCCTGCATGCTACCGCCCGAGCGGGATCCCCTGGCAGCTAGCAGGAACAGCTTACGACCTCATGTCGTACGGTAACCCGTACGACATGAACCGTCTAGAGGAACCCGCCATTATTTTCCGCCGACCAGATCCTGTTCCCGAGCACGATGTCCGCCTGGATCTTTTGTGATCTTGGTTGCCAAGCCCGTTCCAATAGCAAATGCTTAGGCGTTCATCAGCGCGGCGATGGCCGGGTGGCGGCGCATCTTGTCCAGGTAGCGGCTGCGGGTCGGGCCAATGCTGCCGACGGGGATGCCCAGCTGGGCGCTGATATCGGCGTACGGCACGGGCGGGTCCGCGATGAGCAGGGTGAGCAGTTGCTGGCCATGCGACGGCAGCTGGCTGAACGCCTCGCGCAGCGCGGCGTGGCGCTCAGCCGCCAGCAGTTCCTGGTCGGATGTCCTGGCCCGCTGGTCCGGGAAGCTCTCGACGTCCAGCGCACGGACGGTTGCGTGCGGTCCCTGGGCTGCGGACAGGACCCGGATGCATTCCCGCCGTGTGGTGGTGGCGATCCAGCCGGGAATCGCGGCCGGCTCACGGATTCTGTCCAACTGGCCCACTAGGCGCAGCCAGACACTCTGGCTGACGTCGTTGGCGTCAGCGCGGCCGAGCCGGTGCCTGCGGCAAATCGACCAGATGAGTGGGGCGTACCGCTCGACGAGGGCGTCCCACGCTTGCTTGTCGCCGCTTCTCGCGCGGGCTACCAGGTCACGGACAAGGGAGTCAGCAGGGGAGCTGGCTGGGCCGGGCGATGCCAATGCGTAACAAACCTCAGCGGTCATTATCTGGTTCTCCTCAAGAGTGCCGAGCCATTGATCCGGCCTTAATCGGGGCCGGGAACCAGGTGCCAGGCGCCGCCGCACGGGTGCGGCGGCGCTGGCTATTCGTGTCGTTATGCCAGGGTCAGCGCGCGGGTGTCCCGTTGTCATGAGGCACGGGTCACGACCAAGCCGGGAAATACCGGCCGACGGAATGGCGATGCGGCCGGCGGATGTCCCTCAGACCCAGGACTGGTGTCCCAGGCCCGCGTCCCGTGCCTGCACGATGGCCTGGGCCCGGTCGGCGACCTGCAATTTGGTCAAGATATTCGAGACGTGATTTCGTACGGTCTTCTGGCTCAGCCCAAGCTTGGCCGCGATCGCCGGGTTGGCCCGGCCCTGGGCGACCAGGTCGAGCACCTCGCGTTCCCGGTCGGTCAATTGCGGGAACACCGGCGGCGGGGCGGTGGGGGCGGTGAAGTAGGCCAGCATGCGAGTGGCCAACTGGGTCCCGAAAATGATCTCGCCGTTGGCGGCGGCCTGGATGGCGCAGCGGATCTGTTCCTGGTCGGCGCCCTTGAGCAGGTATCCGCGAGCGCCGGCGCGCAGCGCGGAGAAGATCGAGTCGTCGTCGTCGAACATGGTCAGCACGAGCACCGTGATGTGCGGGCTATCGGCCACGATGCGCCGGGTGGCCTCAATGCCGTTCAACCCGGGCATGTGCAGGTCCATGACGACCACGTTGGGCTGGGTTTCCCTGGCTAGCTCGACGGCTTCGGTGCCGCTGGTGGCGGCCCCCGCTAGCTCGGTGTCGGGCCCGTCGGTCAGCAGGGCGGTCAGGCCGTCGCGGAACAATGGGTGGTCATCGGCGATCAGCACCCGAATCAGTTCGGTCAAGATGGCTCCCGGGCAGGCAGGCGGGCATTGATCCTGGTTCCGTGCGGAATGCTGGCCTGGATCACCAGTTCTCCGCCGAGTTCGGTGACACGCTCACGCATCGACGTGATGCCGACTCCGGCCCGCCAGCCTTCCGGCAGGCCCACGCCATCATCGCGTACGTCCACGTCGAGGTCACCATCGAACCGGATTCGCACGGAGCAATGCGAGGCGTGCGCGTGTCTGGTCACGTTGGTCAGCGCCTCGGTCACGATCCGGTAGCAGGCCACTTCGACCGCGGCGGGGAGGTCGGCTAGGCCATCGCCAGGGGCGTCCAGGGTGACAGTGAGCGCGGGCGCCTCGTACTGCAAGCGGCCGACCTCCTCGCGCAGCGACCCGACCAGGCCGAACTCATCAAGCGCGGGTGGCCGGAGCCCGTAGACGATACGGCGGACATCGGTTACGGCCCGCTGCGTCTCCGCTTTGAGCTTGCCGAGCAGTTCCTGGAGTTCCGGCTGCCCCGCAGACCGGGCCCGGGCCGTGTCCAGGCCCAGGGTCAGGCCGGCCAGCGTGGGACCCAGCCCGTCGTGCAGGTCGCGGCGCAGCCGTCGCCGCTCCTCTTCCTGCGCGGTGACCAGGCCGGCCCGGGATGCATCAAGCGCTCGGCGCAGCGCCACCGCGTGGGTGGCCGGCCCGGCCTGACGGGCCAGGTCGGCCAGCAGTCGCTCATCGTCAGGGCCGAGTTGCTCGCCGCGCGACCGCGTGCCCACCAGGAGCCGCCCGACGGTCTCGCGCTGGGAGGTCAGCGGAAACGCGACCACCTGGGATGGGGCCTCGCCGTACGCGGCCGCCGGGCTCCACCCATCGCCCAGCCGCAACTCCAGGGCCGCATACGGTAGCCGCAGGCTGTCCGCGATGGTCTTGACCACGGAGTTCAGCGCCGTATCGGTGTCGGCAGCCACCTCGACGCGGCGGCCGAGCCTGGCCAGTGCTTCGTAGGGTGCACCCCGGTCGCCGTAGAACAGCCGGTTCACCCGGCGCTGCACCCGGTCGCGCAGCGGAAACAATGCGGCGGCGGCGAGTGCGGTGGCGACGACCTGCACGGCCAGGCCGCGGCCCTGCGCGCCGAACAGCAAGTTGGCTACCGACACTACCGCAAGGTAGACCGCAGCCACCCCGGCGGTCAGCAAGCCGTACAGTACCGCCCGGTTCAGCAGGATATCGATCTCGTACAGCTTGTACCGCAATACCGCGATCCCGATGGCCACCGGCATCAAGATGCCGGGCGCCAATGCTAGTGCCAGGCTCCACGTGCCCGGAGCGACCACGGTCGCGATAAGGGAGGCAATGGTGAACGGCAGCACGGCCAGGAACCACTTGAGCTGCTGGCGTCCAACCCGGTCCGCCTGGCGCCAGCGCAGCGTGACGCTCGCCGCCGCCGCTACGCCGGCCACCAGCCCGCAGACTATGGCCAGGGCTTGAAACGCCTCGAACATCGCGTCGAACCGGTGCACGGCGTACGGGTTCGACAGGTTGCGGAACAGGACGCCCAGGTTCTGCGGGATGAATGCGTAGCCAGCGACAGAAAGGGGGATGAAAGCCAGCGCCGCCCACAGCGCGGGGCGCCACCGCGGCGACAGCAGCTTCCCCTCGGGGAAGACCAGCAGCAGGACCATAGCGCCCAGGCCGGTAGCCGGCGCGTACGCCCAGGTGTTTACCCACAGCATCGCGGTCGAGAACGGCAGCGAACCGGGCCGGTGCACCAGGGCGTACCGTACGTACACGTACGGCACTACGCCGATGGCTTCGGCCAGCCCGATCAGGCAAAGCAGCGGGCCCATCGGATGACCAGGCCGCCGGGCCAGCAGCACGCATCCCATCCACGCATACGCGAGAAGTGCAGGCACCAGCAGTACGGAGACGTCGCGGCCGAGAACGGCCAGCACCGCCGCGCCGAACGCCAGGATCGTCGTCACCCCGGCGGCCGTCCAGGCCAGTGCGGTCGGCGTCAGCCACCGGGCCGGCGCCACGCGTACCGGACGCTCCTGAAGACCCAGATTCACATACCTACGATCGGCCCTTTTGGTCCCGCTGTCACGGGACGCATGTCCCGGGTGGCCCGGGATCATTTCAGTCCAGTCCAGTCCAGGCTCGGCCCGGCGGGTTATCGTCAGGCCGAAGTGACAGCACGCAACAGGAAGCTGACCAGTTCGGCGGCGCGGGCGCCGGTGTTGCGGCACACGATGGCCGGCGCGGCGAGGACCTGAGCCCCGCCGCATCGCCTCGTAATGCTCGGCCACGCCTGGGATGGCGGCGGCCTCCAGCCCGAGCCGTAGCGCGACGCGGCTGGTGTCGCCTGTTAGAAATGAACGCAAGCCGTTCAGTTATTGCTGTGAGGGAGTGCGTGATGGCACCGGACGGGGCAGCCATGCCTGACCAGATCACCGGCGAGCGCCAGATCACGGGGGAGCGACTGACCAGCCTGCTCCGTCCGCGCAGCGTGGCGCTGGTGGGCGCGTCGGACAAGTCGACGTTCTCGATGCTGGCCTACCGCAACCTGGTTGAGTTCGGGTTCGGGGCCCATACCTACCTGGTCAACCGGCGGGGCACGCAGACGCACGGCCAGCCCACCGTGACCTCCTGCGCCCAGATCGGCGAACCGGTCGACGTGGCCTACCTGATGGTGCCCCAGGCGGGCATGCTCGAGACGCTCGACGACGCCGCGGCCGCCGGCATCCGCAACGCCTGCGTACTGTCATCCGGCTACGCCGAGGCGGGGGAGGCTGGCCGTGCGGCCCAGGCTGAACTCGCGAACCATGCTGCCGAACTCGGCATGGTGCTGCTCGGCCCGAACCATCTCGGCTTCGCCAACTTCACCGACGGCGTGCCGGTCTGCTCCATCCCCGGCCTGCCCCGGGAGGGCGGCCCGGTGGCGCTGCTGTCACAGAGCGGGGCCAGTTCCTCGGCCATGGTGGACTTCGCCACGATGGTCAACGTCGGCCTGTCCTACCTGGTGACGCTGGGCAACGAGGCGATGATCACCGCCGGGCACGTGCTCGACTTCCTGGTCGACGATCCGGGCACCAAGGCGATCGCCATCTTCATGGAGACCGTGCGCGACCCGGAGACGTTCCGCCGCGCCGCGCGTCGGGCTGCCAGGGCGGGCAAGGCCATCGTGGTGCTGAAGGCGGGCAGCAGCGCGCTGTCCGTCCGTACCGCGGCCGCGCACACCGGCGCCCTGGTCGGCGATGACCGGGTCATCGACGCCATCTTCGCCGATCTTGGCGTCATCCGGGTCGACTCGATCGAGGACATGCTCATCACCGCCGGCGCCGCCGCCGCGCTCGGTCGCCTTACACGCCTCGGGATTGGCATCGTGTCGATCTCCGGCGGCGCCTGCGACATCGTCGCCGACCGGGCCGATGACCTCGGCGCTGCCCTCCCGGAATTGGCTGAACCCACCCGCGACGCGCTCGCCGCGATCATGCCCGCGTACGGGACCGTGCAGAACCCGCTCGACGTGACCGGCGCGGCCGTCATCGACCCGACGATCTTCACCCGGTCGATCGAGGCCATGTCCGCCGACCCGTCGATCGGCGTCGTCGGCATCATCAACGGCGTGCCGTGGATCGACGAGGGCCGACCCTACATGGGGCAGATGTTCGTGGACGCGATCGGCGCCGGCATGCAGGCCGCGTCCTGTCCGACCGTCTACATCAACCAGGTCATGCAGCCGGTCACCGACTTCACCCGGGCGTCGATGGAGCACGGCCGGGTGCCCTACGTCATCCCTGGCCTGCGCCAGGCCGTGGTCGCGCTGCGCAACGTCGCCTGGTGGTCGCAGGCCACCCAGACGCGAGCCGCCACTAAGGCGCCGGGGCCCGTGCCGGTGCCCGCACCGGACCAGCGCCGCGGGGAGTGGTCGGAGCACGCCGCCCGCAGGCTGCTCAGCGACGCGGGCATTCCAGTCGTCCCGGCCCGCCTGGTCGGCTCCGCCGACGACGCGGTCAAGGCTGCCGCGGACATCGGCGGGCCTCTGTCGGTCAAGATCGTCTCCGCCGGCCTCCTGCACAAGAGCGACATCGGCGGCGTCCGGCTCGACGTCTCGGCCGACGAGGACGCCGTCCGCGCGGCCTACCAGGCGGTGACCGAGGCCGCCGCCAGAACGGGGGGCGACGCCCGCGTCGAGGGCGTCCTGATCAGCCCGATGCGCGGCGGCGGCACCGAACTGCTGGTCGGTGTCGTCCGCGACCCGCAGTGGGGCCCGGTCCTAGCCGTGGCGGTCGGCGGAATCTTCGTCGAGGTGCGGCAGGATTCGGCGCTCGCGCCGCTCCCGGTCACGCCCGCGCAGGCCGGCCTGCTGGAGCGGCTGCGCGGCCGGGCGGTCCTGACCGGCGTCCGCGGCGCCGCGCCCGCTGACCTCGCCGCCCTCGCCGCGGCGATCGCCAGGATCGGCGATCTCGCCCTGGCTCTCGGCGGTGATCTAGAGTCGCTGGAGGTCAACCCGCTGCTGGTCGACGGCGCCCGGATCGAGGCGCTGGACGCCGTCGTCACCTGGACCACCAAGGGAGAGGACCGATGAGGACCGCGTTCACCGACCTGGTCGGCGTGCCGCACCCGATCGTCGGCTTTAACCGCTCGCCCGGCGTCGTGGCCGCGGTCACCAACGCCGGCGGCTTCGGCGTACTGGCCGCGTCGGCCTATACCCCGGCGGAACTCGATGCCCAGCTGACCTGGATCGAAGACCAGACCGGCGGCAAGCCGTACGGCGTCGACCTGCTCGTCCCGGAGAAGTTCGCACCCGGCGACCCGGACAACCTCGTCGCAAGCCTGCGCGCCCAGATCCCCGCCGGGCACCTGGCCTTCGTCCGGGACCTGCTCGACCGGTACGGCATCCCCGAAGCCGCATCGCACGCCAGCACCGCCGAACATGACGAGATCGCCGCCAGCCTCAACCCGGCCGGCGCGGCCGCCCTGCTCGACGTCGCGTTCCGCCACCCGATCTCGCTCATCGCCAGCGCGCTGGGCACCCCGCCGCCCGACCTGGTCGCTCGGGCCAAGGCCGAAGGCGTGGCGGTCGCCGCGCTGGTCGGGCAGCCCAAGCACGCGGTCAGGCAGATCGAGGCCGGCGTGGACCTGCTGATCGCCCAGGGCACCGAGGCGGGCGGGCACACTGGCACCATCGCCACCATGGTCCTCACCCCGGAGATCGTGGACATCGCTGCCGGGCTCCCGGTCCTGGCCGCAGGTGGCATCGCCTCGGGCCGCCAGATGGCGGCCGCGCTGGCGCTCGGCGCGGCCGGCGTGTGGTGCGGGTCGGTCTGGCTCAGTAGCCTTCAGGACGTCGCCAACCAGGCCATCAAGGACAAGTTCCTGCAGGCCACTAGCTCGGACACGGTGCGCTCGCCGACCAGGACCGGCAAGCCCGCCCGCCAGCTGCGCAGCGCCTGGCACGAGGAGTGGGAACGGCCGGGCAGCCCCGCGCCGCTGCCCTTGCCGCTGCAGCCGATGCTGGTCAACGAGGCCTGGCAGCGCATCGACGCCGCGGCCGAGGCGGGCCACGAAGGCGCGCTCCGCCTCGAGTCGTTCTTCATCGGCCAGGTCGTCGGCTCGTTCCAGCAGATCAGGCCGGCCGCGGAGATCACCCGCCAGATCGTCGCCGACTGCGAGCAGCGGATCCGGGACCTCGCCCAGGGAGTAACCCCATGAACCAGCCGCCCCTCGATCCCCGCACCCCCGTCGTGGTCGGGGTCGGACAGGCGTCCGAGCGCCTCGATGCCCAGACCTACCGGCAGCGCTCGCCGGTCGATCTGGCCGCCGACGCAGCCCGGGAGGCCCTGGCCGACACCCGGGCTGATCCGGCCGCGGTAGCGGCAGCGATCGATACGGTGGCAGGCGTCCGCCAGTTCGAGAATTCCGTTCCGGGTGCGCGGGCACCCCTGGGCCGTTCGGATAATTACCCCCGGTCAGTGGCCGGCCGGATTGCCGCGAGCCCGGCCCGCGCCGTCCTTGAGGTGTCCGGCGGCCAGGCTCCGCAGCACCTGGTCAACGAGTTCGCCGCCGTCATCGCCGGCGGCGGCAGCGACGTGACGCTGATCTTCGGCTCGGAGGCCATCTCCACCATCGAGCACTTTGCCCATGGCGACCAAAGGCCCGACTTCACCGAACACGTCGAGGGCAGCCTGGAAGACCGCGGGTACGGCCTGAACGGCATGATGTCCAGGCACCTGGCCGCGCACGGCCTGACCGGCGCGCCCAGCCAGTACGCGCTGATCGACAACGCCCGGCGGGCCCGCCTCAAGCAGACCCGCGAGGAGTACGCGGCCGCGATGGGCGCCCTGTTCGCGCCGTTCACCAAGGTCGCGGCGGCCAACCCGCATGCCGCGGCGCCGATCGAGCGCAGCGCGGAAGAACTGGTCACGCCGACCGCGGCAAACCGGCCCATCGCCGACCCCTACACCCGGTACGTCGTGGCCCGGGAGAAGGTCAACCAGGGCGCCGCCGTGCTGCTGACCTCGGCGGCCGCGGCGCGGCGCCTGGGCATTCCCCCAGACCGGTGGGTGTTCCTGCACGGCCACGCGGACCTGCGCGAACGGGACCTGATGGACCGCGCCGACCCCTCGGCCGGTCCGGCGTCGGTCATGGCCGTGCAGCACGCCCTCGACCAAGCGGGCCTCAGCCCGGAGGAACTGGCCACGATCGACCTGTACAGCTGCTTTCCCGCGCCGGTCTTCAACATCTGCGACGGGCTTGGCCTTGATCCAGAAGATCCGCGTGGCCTCACCGTCACCGGAGGTCTGCCGTTCTTCGGGGGGGCCGGCAACAACTACTCCATGCACGCCATCGCCGAGACCGTCCAGCGGGCCCGCAGCGCCCCCGGCAGCTACGGGCTGGTCGGCGCCAACGGCGGCATCATGAGCAAGTACTCGGCCGGGCTGTACTCCACCACCCCCGCCCCCTGGACGCCGGGTCGCAGCGGTGAACTCCAGGAGGAGATCGACGGCTGGGTCGCGCCGGAGCAGGCCCGCTACGCCGACGGCCCGGCCACCATCGAGACCTACACCGTCAAGCACGCGCGCGACGGCGCCCGCACCGGCATCGTCGTCGGCCGCCTGGATGCCGACGCAAGCCGCTTCGTGGCCAAGGGCGACGACCCGGGTCTCCTCGACCTGCTTACCGCGGCAAAGGAACCCATCGGCCAGGCGGTCTACGTCCGGTCGTTCGGCCCCGGAAACCGGGTCACCACCACCAGGGCCCGGATGGACGAGCTGTTCCCGCCGCAGTCGCCGGTGCTGCGCGACCGTTACGAGCACGTCCGCCTCCGCCGGGACGGCCACCTGCTCGAGGTCACCATCAACCGGCCCGAGTCCAGGAACAGCCTGCACCCGATGGCCAACGACGAGCTCGATCAGGTCTTCGACGCCTACTTCGCCGACGACGACCTGTGGGTGGCGATCATCACCGGGGCGGGGGAGCAGGCCTTCTCCGCCGGCAACGACCTGGTCTACTCGGCGTCAGGCAAGCCGATGTGGGTGCCGAAGAACGGGTTCGCCGGCCTCACCAGCCGGGCGCACATGACCAAGCCCGTCATCGCCGCGGTCAACGGCTTCGCCATGGGCGGCGGCTGCGAGATCGCGCTGGCCTGCCATCTGGTGGTCGCCGACGCCACGGCGCAGTTCGCGCTCAGCGAGGTCCGGGTCGGCCTGGTCGCGGGCGCGGGCGGCCTCATCCGGCTGCCCCGCACCGTCCCCCTCAAGGTCGCCACCGAGATGATCCTCACCGGCCGCCGCATCACCGCCGACGAGGCCCTCGCCTACGGCCTGGTCAACCGGGTCGTGCCCGCCGGGACCGCGCTCGAGGGAGCCCGCCAGCTGGCCGCCGAGATCGGCGAGGGCTCGCCCACCTCGGTCCGGATCTCGCTGCGGGTGATGGAGGAAACCCGCGGCATCCCCGACGTGGTGGACGCCGTCAACCACCCCACCACGGCCCTCGACGACCTCATGGCCAGCGAGGACGCCATCGAAGGCGTCACCGCCTTCGCCGCCAAACGCCGCCCGCACTGGCGCAACCGCTGACCGCGGTGGCCGCCTTTTACTTGAGGATGTTGACGGCACGGGCCACGACGAGGGCGACGGTCACGATCGAGATGGCGGCCTGCACCGTCATGCCCATCTTCGCCCAGCGGGACAGCGGCATGACATCGGTGGGACTGAAGGCGGCGGCGTTGGTGAACGACAGGTACAGGTAGTCGCCGAACGCCGGCTCCCAGCCCGGCGGAGCCAGCTGCGGGCTAGCCATCTGCACGAACTGGAAGTCTGGGTACATGTGGGTGGCGTTCGCCCGGGCCACCGGGCCACCGCGGTCGAACTCCCAGTACCACAGGCCGAACACGATCACATTCGTGAGCCAGATGGCGCCGCCGGTGACCAGGAGCGGCTCGGCGGCATTTCCTACGGTGCCGCCGTGCACCAACTCGGTCACGAGCCGTGCCACCGACCATGCATTGGCCAGGCTGAGGAGAGCGGCGAGGCCGAGGCTCGCCAGCCGGATCGCCCGTGATTCGGTGTTGATGCGCCGCGGGTTAGCCATCACCAGGCCCAGCAGCAGCAGTCCCTCCAGCACTGGCAGCAGCCAGGCCGGACGCAGCAGGACGAGCCGGCCGGGCAGCGGGAATTGCAGCGCGACCGCGGCCGCCACCGCGATGGTGACCTGCCAGCGGGCCTCGCCCTGAGTAGGGCGTTTCCACGCTGGTATAAAGCCAGGCCTGGTGCCCTCACCTAGGCGCTGTCTATCACCTTGGCTCGAGTGGTCCGGGGGCATTACCCGCTGCTCGAGCTCATCCAGCCGGCCGTGCAGCGCCCGGATGCCCTCCAGGATCAGCGCGCTGTCGGCAGGCGGGTCTCGCTGGCCATCTCGCGATTCCGTCTGATCCTCGCGGACACGATCTTGCCGTGCGGGCTCATCGTCTTTGCTGGTTCCAGGCACAGCACTAGTGTGGCCGGCTATGACAACCGGCCCGCTGTTACGGTCCGCTACCCTGCCATGGTGGTCGACGGCCGCAGGGACTGGATATTGCAAACACAGACAGCGGCGCCCTTTAGATGGCAATCCTTCCAAATCCGGATACCGTATATAGCCATCACCATGGGCACCGTCGGCATCATGGGGCGCATTGGTCGGAATGCTGTTTCCCGCTAACTGTTTAAAATTCACTTGACAGTCAAGGTCTGGCATCTTATATGAATATATTGGGGTGTGCGGAACCCTTAGTTGGGGCCGCCGCGTTTTCTGCGCATCGCCGGGACTGGGGGGACGATGGTGCGTCAGCGTTACGACTTGCGTGAATGGTCGAATGTAGGGGACAGCGACCGTCAGGCTAGTGCCGCTCGGGACAGGTTGAACGAGGCGGTCAAGGAACTACGGCGTCTTACTGAGGACCAGCTGTTCCAGGCTGTGGAACGCCTCTCCGATGTCGAGGACATCTGCGATGCCAGCCACGTTAGTGTCGAGAGCGTTCGCAGGATCCGGCTATGGAGCGGCGGGTACTTGCATCTTGCGGCTGAATTCGAAGCTGCCGCCCGCTGTTGTCGGCTAATCGAGCAAGAGCTGCGTCAGCAAATTGATGCGCCTCTCGCTGGCGGGAACGGGCAGGCCGACCCTCTCGGCGACCTCGGCTCCGATGAGTCAGTTGGCAAGGGTCATCGCGGTATAAGCCTGCCGAGCTGGATAAAGGCGATCTCCCCGCGCAATCACCCGGCGCACGGACCGCCTGATAGGCCCGAAGCTGCCTCCCCGGCCGCACTAGAAAGATTCTCCATGGTGCCGTCGGCGCAGGCGAGCCGATCTGAGGCGGATGTCGCGGCGCTGATGCTTGGGCCGCTTGAGGTGGACGTCGCCGGAAGACGTGTGCTGAGGTGGAATAGCCTAAAGGCGAGGGCCGTGTTCCAGTACCTCCTGATCCACCGTGGTCGGCCGGTCCGGCGCGATGTACTGATGGAACTGCAGTGGCCCGACCACACTCATACCTCGGCTCGCAACAACCTCAACGTTGCGCTGCACAGCCTGCGTAACACCCTGGACGGACCATGGCAAGGCCTCCAGCCCGTCCTGTACTCCGATGGATGCTACGTGCTGAATCCCAGGCTGAAGTGGTGGGTAGACCGTGATGAGTTCCTCTCTGCCCTTAGCCAGGCAGACACAGACCGTACCTCCGGCCGCCTGGGGCAAGCCATCTATCACTATCAGAGAGCGATCCAGCTCTACCGTGGCCCGCTTTTCGAAGACGACCTTGCCGGTGACTGGTACCTGGCCGAGCAAAGGCATCTGGCCGAGATTTACCTGCAAGCGCTCGAAAGCCTGGGGGAGATCTACTTTGATCTCGGAGAGCTTGCTTCCGCGGAGTGCTCAGGTCAACTAGCGCTGGCGAGCGACCCATGCTGTGAGCCCATACACCGGCTCCTGATGCGTTGCTATGCCTCACAGAATAAGCAACAGCTGGTAACCCGTCAGTACCGTCTTTGCGTCGATGCCTTGCGCGACGAGCTCGGTGTGTCCCCAGGCGCCGAGACACTTCGGCTGTTCCGTGACCTTACCTCGGCTCCGTGACCTTACCTCGGCACCTCGGCACCTCGGCCTCGCCTTAGCCGGGCCGGAGCCTATCCGTGGTGAGGCGCGATCGGGCAGACCGTCGGGGGGATGTCCGGAGACACGAAGTCGAGCAGGTCGTTCCACTCCGCCGTAGTGAGGTCTCGGCGAGTGTGAATCTTGTGCCAGTTGGCGTAGAACGCGGCGCTGCCGACGTCGTTCTGACGGCATGCCATTCTGATCACAATAAGTAGCGAACTCCTGCACCAGGGTAGTCATGTGCGCTCCTATCGGGATGGGTGGCTGCGCCTCTACCCAGCCCGCCTCCATCCATCCCTCCAGGCTAAAGAACCTATGTAACCATCGTGTTAACGCTCACACGGCTCCTGCACTCTCGCCTGCCGGGTCGCCGGAGGCTGCCACCGGCGGTGATCCAGCGATAATAAGCGTGTAATTCTGCTTCTCAGCGCGGCCGCCAAGCGCCATATTATGTGCTAATTAATCGCCAGTCCGGATCTTAACCTATCCACCGGCCGGGTTTGGATGGTGGCTGGACGGAATCAGCGGCCGGATGATCTGACCTTGGCATTGAATAGGGCGTGGGTTTTCTGCCGCTTGCCTGTTCTGCGGCTTGTCCGGGGTTCCTGGCTCGGGGTCGGGGTTCGGGCGGGCCGCTGGGCCGTAGGGGTGCGGTGACCGGGTCCGGGCTGGTCAGGCCGCCGGGGCGGGCGGCCCGCAGGCGGCGAACAGGGTTAGCCACTGGTGCTCGCGGTGCCAGCCTTCGGGCAGGTGCAGCGTGATGTGGCCGCGGCCGGACCGGGCGGTGCGGGCGGCGACGTTGATCAGGTCGCGGCGCAGCGTGGCGCCGCGGGCCTTGGCATACGCCAGGCTGGCCAGGGCGCCGGCGGCGCGCAGCAGGTTGTGCGCGATGGCAGCGCAGGCCGTCCAGGCCGCATTGGCGGCGAACGAGCCCGATGGCATGTGCGCGAGCGGCCCGTCGGTGACGTCGGCGAAGACCTGTTCCACGATCGCGTGGTCACGGTGCTGCCCCTCGGCCTGGATCAGCTCGAACGGGGAATCAGAGAACACCGCGTGGTAGCGCCACAGGGGGAACAGCTCGTCCTGGCCCGCGGCGGCCTGCTTGTTCAGGTCGCGGACCCGGCGGACGATCAGCCTCGCGGTGACCGCCTGCCCCTTCTTCGAGGTGAACGCTGTGTAGCGTACTTCGGCGACCTCGGCGTCGGAGATCCAGGCGCGCAGCTGGTCGTCCCAGATCGCCCGGGGATACTTGATGGCCGTCCAGGCGTCCTCGGGGATGGCCGCGATCGCGGCCTTGACCTTGGGATCCACCGGGACCGTGACGGAGAACCGCGCGCCCGCGCGGCGGATCGCGGCGATCACCTTCGCGGCGTAATACGCCGAGTCCATCCGGACCACGATCAGCCCGGTGCACCCGGCTTCCCGCGCGGTGGTGATGGCTTCGGCGGCGAAGCTGGCCGCGCCGCGGGCGGAGGCGGCGTTCCCGCCGCGCAGCCGGGTGGCGGCGATCACCGGCGCCGACAGCGGCGTGCTGATCACCGCCGCCAGCGCGTTCAGGCCGCGTACCAGCAGGCTCTTGCCCTGGATCTTGGTGTGCCCGAACCGGGCGCCCTGCTTCTTATGCCCGTAGACCCGTTTTTGCATCGAGTCGATGTCCACGAAGGCCAGCACGTCCTTGCCGGGCAGCAGCGGCGCCCGGGCGGCCAGTTCCGCCAGCAGCGCGCGGTTCACGGCCTCCAGCTGGCGGACGTTCCCCCAGGTATAGGAGCGCAGGTGCGAGCCCAGCGTGGACGGTGCGCGGATCCCGCTGAACAGCGTATCCATGGCGCCGTGCCGCAGCAGGTCCATGTCGTCAATGCTGTCTGCCCCCGCGATCATCCCGGCGACCAGGCAGCCGATCTTCACCGGCGCATTGACCCCGCACGGGCCGCCCGGCCGGACCTGCCCCGCGACCAGCCCGGTCAGCCCGGCGCGCTGCGCCAGCGCCATCACGGGGACCAGGCCGGCCCGCGACACGAGATTGGGGTCATCAAAGGATGCGTGCGTCCTGGCCAGGCTATGCAACAATCGCACTTGACGGGTGTCCTCTCGAACCGGGCGACGGAAGCTTTAGACACTCCCATTGTCCCAGTTCAGAGGGCACCTTTCGCGTTGACACGCCCGGAAACACCCCTATTTACGCGGTGGATCGAGGCTTAACCGTAAAGCTAATCCTTGATTATGCGCTTGTTTTAGTGACGCCTAATTACCATGCGGAACGATGGGCAGATATGCACCTGGACCCTTGTCTCAGGGCAAATCAGCGGTGAAAGGAGACATTCCATGACCGAACAGCCGGTAAGGTCGGTGTGCTGGCCGGAAGATCCAGACTACCTCGACGGCAAAACCGAGATTGAACTGCCGTCGGAGAGGTACACGAAGGTGTTCTGGGACGCCGACATTCTCGACCTCGACGACAAGAACCAGCACGACACGATCATTGGCACGGAGGAGCTTTTCAAGGTCCGCTTCCGGGTCGAACTCCGGGGCAGGCTGTGGAGGTGCATGACCGGCGACTGGCTCTTCGACGTCGGCTTCAAGCCGATCGGGCCGGGACGCGGTTTCTACCTGTCCTCGCTTCTTCCCGGCGCCACCGGCTTCGAAGTCAAGGGCTGGAGGGGTTGTGACAGCCTCTGCATCCAGCAGGTTGTCACCGTGCCGCCAGGAACGATCAAGATCGATGGTGACACCGAGGTCTACGAGGTGGCCGCCAAGGTCGAACTGCGCTGCTGCGATGGTCATGTCGCGGTCGCCGGCTATGAGGCGCTCGAGGAGTACGAATTCTTCAAGGGCGCCTGAGCCCCGGTATCAGCCGTCCCCGAGGCCCGGTGCGTATGCCGGGCCTCGGGGACGGCCAGGCTGGCGATGAGATGGCAGGCGATGAGGAGGTGAGCAGTATGGACTCCATTCCCGGCCTCGAGGAGAACCACCGGCGCGCGCTCGCCAGCAAGCTAGGGATCACCAGCCTGCGGGCCCTGGCGGACGAGGATCAACGCGCCATCTACACCGCGCTGGGAACTATGCGGCCACGTCCGTCGCTCGCGCGCATCGCGTCCTGGCAGGGCCATGCCCGTAACAGGCTTAGCGACGCGGCGAGCGATCCGTCGGCCTGGCAAACTGCGGCGTCGTTTGCGGTGATCTTCGCTCAGCGCCAGGTCGATGGCGAGTGGGAGCGCCGGATCGAGGCGGAGCAAACAGAGGTGGAGCCCGCGCTGGAACCCCGGCAATGGCCGGGCTGGGACTGCGGGCCACTCTATGACTGGATGCTCGGCCAGCTTGGCCTGCCAGCATACGAGCCAGATCCCGGAGCGGGCGCGGCCACCCCGACCGAGACCGCCGAGGAGCCCGCCAAGGCCGAAGAACCCGCGGTAAGCGGCGCGCCTGCTCGCGCTGGACGAGCCGAGTTGCGTATCGACAGCGCCACGATCACCGATGCGGCTCACGAGCTGGACCTGATCACGGCTGACCACAGCATCGCAGCGCCGCCCGACGATCTAAGAACCCCGGTCCGCCTGCGCTTCACCGTGAGCGGCGGACGATCCGGCCAGCAGCTGCGGGCGGCGGTATGGTTCCGCCGCCAGGCCGAGCCGGGCTGGAGCCTGTCATTCGCCAGCAGCATGGGACCAGGGTGTTGCCATGACCTAGGGACCACCGTGGCCGGGCTCGGTGAGCATCATGGGGTAGCTGCGGGGGGTTCGTCAAGTTTGCGGTGGGCGGGGCGCTGGCGCTGGCGGTAGGACTCGCCTTCGACGATGAGCTCGTGGCTGGTGGAGGTGAGCCGGTCGACGGCGGACTGGGCCAGGAGCGGGTCGGTCATGAGGGGGAGCCATTCGCTGGGGTCGCGGTTTGAGGTGACGATGGTGGCGTGCTTGCGGTGGCGGCTGACGGTGAGCTCGTAGAAGTCGGCGGTGGCGGTCGCGTCGAGGGGCTGGAGCGCGAAGTCGTCGAGGATGAGCAGGTTGGAGTCCCTTCAATTTCGTGGACATTTCCATTATGCTGCTTTTGGTGTCCAATTGTCAAATTGGCGCTCGTAATCCGCTGGGCTTATCTTGCCGAGCCGACGTTGTTTCCGGACGTGATTGTAATATCGCTCGATGTAGTCGAACACGGCGGTCCTGATCTCGCCCGCGTCGCGCCACACGTGCTGATAGATCAGCTCCTTCTTGATCGTCGCATTAAACGATTCCGCTGCCGCGTTGTCGTAGCATATGCCGGTGTGCCCGACCGACGGGATAATACCCTCTGCAAAAAGGCGATCGCGGTACCTTCCCGAGGTATACTGGGAACCGCGGTCATGGTGCACCACAAGCTCGCCTATGCCTATTCCCGGCCCGCGGGCAGCCAGCGCATTATCCACGGCCTCGAGCACCAGGCCCGTGCGCATGTGGTCATCCACGGCCCAGCCGACGACCTTATTCGAGCACATGTCGATAAGCGTCGCCAGGTACGCGAAACCAGAATACGTCCAGATATAGGTGATATCGCCTACCCACAGCTGGTCCGGCTCCGGGGCGGTGAACTGGCGGTCCACCAGATCGACCAGGCCGCCGATTGCCTTGCTGTCCTGCACGGTCGTCCGCGCCGACGGCCCTGGATGCACGCACTGCAGGCCCGCGGCCCGCGCCAGGCGGCGCACCCGCCGCTCGGAGGTGACGTGCCCCTCCTCCTGCAAGTCCCACAAGATCCGCTCGATGCCAGCCCGGTTCTTATGCCTTTCCTGATGCAAGTACCTGATCCGCGCTGCCAGCTCAGCGTCCTTCTGATCATGCGCCGAGACCGGCCGCTTCTTCCACTCGTAATATCCCTGCCGCGTCACTTCCAGCATACGGCACATGAAAACGACGGGAAAGCGCACCCCGGGAGGCAGCTGCCGCTGCTCTTCCGCCACCTGGCCAATGAACGAGAATTTCACAGGTTCTGGCTCGCGAAGTACGCACTCGCTTTTTTCAGGAACGCGTTCTCCATGTTGAGGCGGCGTACGTCCGCCTCCAGTTCCCTGATCCGCGTCCGTTCCGCTGGCGTCAGCGGCGCCTCACCCACCGCTACCGCCTCATTATCCTTGTCTTTCTTGACCCAGTTAGCCAGAGTCGATTCCTTCAGCCCGAGATTCCGGTCCGTCTCCGCGATAGTCTGATTTGATTCCCGGTAGAGCTTCACGGCCTCGGCCTTATAGCCGTCGCCTAACTTCTGGTACTTAGTCACCATCGGGGTTCCTCCTGTGCTCAGTGATCCTAGTGTGGTCACTGTACACGGAAGTGGCGGGCCTCCAAGGTTGTAGCACCCCGGCTTTGGTTGAGGCTCAGCTTTGCGGCTGACCGCCTGTCAGCCTTGTAATTTTTCTGCCTGTTGACGTAGTTGAACAAGTGTCCGCTTGTGTCCGGGTGGTGGCTGTCGTGTTCCAGTGTCCCTCCGTTTGGTGCCGGGTGTAAGACCGGGCCAGCGGCCCGCCGCGTGCGGCCGGGAGGGCGCCGCGGCCTGACCGGGGCAGCCCTTTGGGCTGCCCGCTTTGCTGGCCCTGTGGCCCGCCAGAGGTCTCCGGGGTCAACGGCGGCCGCAGGCCGTCGCGCGCCAGCGCGATGCGCAGCACCGTTGAGGCCGGAGGGGGCGGGCCGGTACCATCGCGGCGCCCGCACCCCAGCGCGGCAGCCTCTTCCGGGAAATCCGGGCGGCGCATGCCGCCTCCTTTCATTTCTTCTTCTTCTTCTTCTTCTTCTTCCCTGCCGCGTGCGGCGTACCAGGCGGCCTCCCGCTCAGCCGGGGTCACGTCCCCGATCGCGGAGTGGATCCTGCGGTTGTTGAACCAGTGCAGGTAGCCGGCGGTCTCCATCTCCACGTGGGCCAGGTCCCGCCACGGGCCGCGCCAGTTGATCAGCTCGGTCTTGTACAAGCCGATCGCCGATTCCATCAGGGCGTTATCCAGCGCGTCCCCGACCGAGCCGATGGACGGGACGATGCCCTCGGCGGCCAAGTGGGCGGTGAACGCGATGGAGGTGTACTGCGACCCGGCGTCGGAGTGGTGGATCAGCCCCGCGCTGACCCGGTGCCCGCCGTGGTCACGGTGCCACAGCGCCATGTCCAGGGCATCCAGCACCAGCTTGGCCCGCTTGTGGCGGGCCGCCGCCCAGCCGGTGAACAGGCGGGAGAAGATGTCCACGACGAACGCCACGTAGACCGTGCCGGCCAGCGTGGCCACCTGGGTGAAATCGGCGACCCACCGCCGGTCCGGCGCCGGCGCGGTGAAGTCCCTGCCGATCAGGTCCGCCGCCCGCTCGTGCCCGAGCCCCTTCCCCGGGATCGTGGTGCGGATCTTGCGGCCGCGCCGCGCGCCCCGCAGCCCGTTCTCCCGCATCACCCGCTCGACGGTGCAGCGCGCCACCGGGATCCCGCGGCGGTTCAGCTCCAGCCACGTCTTGCGGGCGCCGTACACCTCCTCGTACTCCGCGCGCATCTGCGTGATGCCGGCCAGGATCTGCGCGTCCCGCACGGCCCGGGCGGGCGGCGGCCGCCGGACGGCCGCATAGTAGGTGCCCGGGGCGATCTGCCAGCCGCTCCCGGACAGCACGCGGCAGACCGGCTCGACCCCGAAAGCGTCCTTGTGCTTGCTGATGAACATCACGAGCACCGCGTGGCCGGCCGAGCTCGGCCGCGAAGAAAGCCGAGGCCGCCTTGAGGATCTCATTCGCCCGCCGCAGCTCGGCCACCTCCTGCTTGAGCGCCTTGACCTCCGCCTTCTCCTCGCTCGTGAGGCCCGGCCGCTCCCCGGCATCGACCTGGGCGCGCCGCAGCCACTTGCGCACCGTCTCCGGCGACCCGATCCCCAGCCGGGCCGCCACCGCCTTGATCGCCGTGTACTCGTTGCCGTAGTTCCCGCGGACCTCCCCGACCATCCGCACTGCCCGCTCTTTCATCTCCTGCGGGTACGGAGTCCTTCCTGCCATGACCCGATCGTCCTCTCGATCGAGCCTCTACAAAACCCGGGGCGATTCAGGTCGACGGCGGCCGGGCGGCGCATCTCGGTGTCGGTGGTGTTGTCCAGGCGGGCGGCTTTGAGGCGTTTGAAGAGCTGGCCGGCGCGGGCCATGTGGACGGTGCGGCGGCGGCGGACGGCGATGTGGCCGAGCGCGGTGGCCAGGTGTGTCTTGCCGACGCCGACGGGGCCGAGTATCAGGGCGCCGTGGGGGCCGTCGAGAAACCGGAGGCTGGCCAGTTCGTTCCATAGCTGCTGGTCATAGCGGACCGAGGCGGTGGCGTCCCAGGCTTCCAGGTGCATGGCGGGGTCCAGGCCGGCGGCGCGGGCGCGCAGGGCGGCGGAGCCGGATTCGCGGCGGGATACCTCATCGGCCAGGACGAGCTCGAGGAAGTCGGCGTGCGTCATGTTCTGCTGGCGGGCCAGGGTGAGCCGTTCGGGCAGGATGTCCAGGAGCCTGCCGAGTTTGAGCGCCCGCAGGTGGTTTTTGAGGTCGGGGCCGATGGGGCTGGTCAGTACGGTCATGGTGTGCCTTCCGTGAGGAGATGGGTGGTGCCGGGCCTGCCCCGCCCTGGCGGGGCGGGGCGGGGCGGGCTGGTCAGGTGCTGTCCGGCGGGCTGGGCCTGGTTCTGCCGCGCCGGGGGCCGGCTGGGGGCCGGGGTCTGTGTCGTGTGCTGCGGGGTGTCCCGCGTCCGGCTGGCGGCGGGCGGCATCGAGTGCGGCCTCGGCGCGTTCGGCGCGGTCGTGGAGTCCCGGCAATTTCGTGGACATTTCCATTATGCTGCTTTTGGTGTCCAATTGTCAAATTGGCGCTCGTAATCCGCTGGGCTTATCTTGCCGAGCCGACGTTGTTTCCGGACGTGATTGTAATATCGCTCGATGTAGTCGAACACGGCGGTCCTGACCTCGCCCGCGTCGCGCCACACGTGCTGATAGATCAGCTCCTTCTTGATCGTCGCATTAAACGATTCCGCTGCCGCGTTGTCGTAGCATATGCCGGTGTGCCCGACCGACGGGATAATACCCTCGGCGAAAAGGCGATCGCGGTACCTTCCCGAGGTATACTGGGAACCGCGGTCATGGTGCGCCACAAGCTCGCCTATGCCTATTCCCGGCCCGCGGGCGCCAGCGCATTATCCAGGGCCTCGAGCACCAGGCCCGTGCGCATGTGGTCATCCACGCCCAGCCGACGACCTTATTCGAGCACATGTCGATAAGCGTCGCCAGGTACGCGAAACCAGAATACGTCCAGATATAGGTGATATCGCCGACCCACAGCTGGTCCGGCTCCGGGGCGGTGAACTGGCGGTCCACCAGATCGACCAGGCCGCCGATTGCCTTGCTGTCCTGCACGGTCGTCCGCGCCGACGGCCCGGGATGCACGCACTGCAGGCCCGCGGCCCGCGCCAGGCGGCGCACCCGCCGCTCGGAGGTGACGTACCCCTCCTCCTGCAAGTCCCACAAGATCCGCTCGATGCCAGCCCGGTTCTTATGCCTTTCCTGATGCAAGTACCTGATCCGCGCGGCCAGCTCAGCGTCCTTCTGATCATGCGCCGAGACCGGCCGCTTCTTCCACTCGTAATATCCCTGCCGCGTCACTTCCAGCATACGGCACATGAAAACGACGGGAAAGCGCACCCCGGGAGGCAGCTGCCGCTGCTCTTCCGCCACCTGGCCAATGAACGAGAATTTCACAGGTTCTGGCTCGCGAAGTACGCACTCGCTTTTTTCAGGAACGCGTTCTCCATGTTGAGGCGGCGGACGTCCGCCTCCAGTTCCCTGATCCGCGTCCGTTCCGCTGGCGTCAGCGGCGCCTCACCCACCGCGACCGCCTCATTATCCTTGTCTTTCTTTACCCAGTTAGCCAGCGTCGATTCCTTCAGCCCGAGATTCCGGGCCGTCTCCGCGATAGTCTGATTTGATTCCCGGTAGAGCTTCACAGCCTCGGCCTTATAGCCGTCGCCGAACTTCTGGTACTTCGTCACCATCGGGGTTCCTCCTGTGCCCAGTGATCCTAGTGTGGTCACTGTCCACGGAAGTGGCGGGCCTCCAGTCGCGGTGCAGGTCGGCGAGCTGGCGGCAGGCCTGCAGCTGGGCGTCGTGAGCGGCGTGCAGGGTGTCGCGTTCGCGGGCGGCGTCCGCGCGGGCGCGCTCGGTCTCGGCGCGGGCGTCTGTCTCGGCCTGGCGGGCGCGGGTGACCTCGGTCTCGGCGCAGGCCCGCGCCGCCGCCGCGTCATCGGCGGCCTGGCGGGCCTGCTGCTGGCAGCTGCCGGTTTCGGCGCGGGCGGCGGTGATCGCCGTCTCGGCTGGAGGCCTACCGGTTTCGTAGACACTTATATTATGCCACTTGCGCCATTCTCGTGTCAATTCCGAGTTCATACTCGGAGGGCGTCAGATACCCCAGTCCCTTCTGAATCCTCTGACGATTGTAGTATACTTCCGTGAACTCGAACGACGCCTGCCTCACGTGCTCGACGTTCTTCCATGCATGCAGGTGAATGAGCTCTTTCTTGAACGTCGCGTTCCACGACTCCGCCGCCGCATTGTCGAAGCATATTCCGGTCTGCCCGACCGACGGTATGATACCATTACCAAGGCACACATCACGGAACGCCCGGCCAGTGTACTGGCTCCCGCGGTCGGAATGGAAAACCACCTCCCCGGTCCCGGGACGACGATTCTCCACTGCCATCCTGAACGCATCGATGACCAGTTCCTCGCGCATATGATCAGCGACGGACCAGCCCACTACCTTGCGTGAATACCCGTCGATCACCGTGGCAAGGTAAGCCCAGCCGCTCATCGTGAAAATGTACGTGATATCCCCGTACCACAGCTGGTCTTTCGCCTCGGGCACGAAGTCGCGGCCAACCAGGTCGACCAAGCCGCAAGCGTTCGCCGGATCCGGCACCGTCGTGGTCTTGTACGGCCGCGGGTGCACGCATCGCAGGCCAGCGGCCCGGGCCAGGCGCCGCACCCGCTTCGGGCTGACCTGGAACCCGTTCCGGGCCAGGTCCGCGTGAATCCGGTCGATGCCGTACCGGCCCTTATGCGCCTTGTGGATCGCCACGATCAGCGTGGTCAATGTCACGTCTTCTTTCTGCCGCGCCGACGGCGCGCGCTTCTTCCATGCGTAATACCCCTGCCGCGATATCCCGAGCGTCTCGCACATGAATCTAACCGGGAATCTTCCCTCGCGTGGCTTGCGGTCGTTCTCCACGTCCATCTCGGCGATGAACGCGAACTTTACTGATTCTCCTTCGCAAACCACGCCGCTGCTTTTTTTAGAAAGTCCCGCTCCATCCGCAGCCGCCGGTTCTCCTCCCGGAGCTCCCGCAGCTCGGCCCGCTCCTCGGTATCGAGCGGCTTTTCCTTCAGCTTCCCCGACTTCTTCGCCGTGTTCACCCAGTTCGCCAGCGTTCCCTCGTTTATACCCAAATTCCGGGCAATTTCCGCTATCGGACGGCCGGAGCTTATCACCAGCTCCACAGCCTCGTCCTTATATTCCTGGGTGTACTTCTTGCGAGCCTGTCCCACTTCCGGTTCTCTCCTCGTAGACCATCGTGCCACTTCGGATGGTGTCTACGAAACCGGTGGGGGTCCACGGCATCGGCCTGGGCGGCGGTGATCGCCGCGTCGGCGCCGGCGCGGGCGGATGCAGCCTGCACCTGGGCCTGCCCGGCGCGTGTCTCGGCGGCCTGCTGCAGGTGGCGGGCGGCTTCCAGGGCTTCCACGGCGACGTGCAGTTCCTGGTCAGCCTCGGCGGCCTGGGCGTGCGCGACGGCGGCGGCTGCCTCAGCGCGACGGCGGCCGGCGTCGGCGTCGGCCAGCTGCGCGCGGACCTGTGCCGGGTCGAGCCGGGCAGCTTCGGTGCGGGCGTGCCGGGCCAGCGCGGCGCCGTGGCGCAGGACAGCCTCCAGCCCGGCCAGCGTGTCTTCGCCTGGCCCGGTCACCAGGCTGTCCGCCTCAGCGGCCGCGATGCCGTCATCCGCGCCGCGGGCGCGGCTGGCGCGGGACGCGTTGTGGTAAGCGCTGGTGCACGCATCGCTGCAGTACTGTCGCGGCCGGCCGTGGCCGGCCGCCGGGACCGGGGCGCCGCAGCCGGGCCGGCGGCAGTAACGCACCAGGTCACCGGCCTGGCTGGCGATCAGGCCGGGGGCATGTTCAGTTGTCACTGTGATCCTTTTCTTTCTTTTCTTCTCACGGGAAATGAAAGGAAAAGAGATGAGATACGGGGGATAAGAAAGGAAAAGCAGCCGCGCGCGGGTGCTCAAGGGCACGGCGGAGCGGGCTGCGCGAGCCGCGAGCCGCGGCTGGGCAGTCAGGACGGGGCGGTCTGCCCGGCCGGGGGCTGCGGGCCGCCGTCCAGGACGTGCAGGACAGCGCCGGTGGCGGTGGCGAACTCGCGGGCATCACGAGCGAAGCGGGCCTTGCCCGCCGCGGCGGCTGCCTGCGCATGACGGGCTGCCTCGGCCGCGGCGTGCTTGCCGGTGCCCTTCTCCAGCATCGACCTGATCTTGGTGACGTTGACCACGTCGAGTTCCAGCGCCGTCGCGCACGCCGCGTCGGCCGCGGCGTCACCGTGCGCGCGGGCCAGCCCGATCAGCGCGTATACCGCCCGCATCCGCGTCCACGGCAGCGGGGTATCCAGGATGCGCGCGGCATAGATCCCGATGTGGTCCCCGTGCGCGGCCGCCTGCGCGGCCAGCTTGGTGATGTCGCGGCGGGCATACACGTCAGTGCCCTCGGGGAAGTCGCCAGCGTCGGTGCTCCGCCCGCCCGGGTCCTGCCGCGGATGGGTCTTGACCAGCGTGTCCTGGTGGTAGACCTTGACCAGCGCCGCATCGGCGCGGGCTGTCACCTGCTGACCGACCAGCGCGTGCGGCAATGAGTACAAGGCGCTGCCGACCCGGATATGGCAATCACGGTGCACCTTGACCTGCGCCCACCTGGGCACCTGGTACCGTTCCGCCGGCGCGGGCAGCAGGGCACCCTGCTCGGCCTGCGCGAACACCTCCGCGGGCCGCTGCCGGGTCGTGCCGTGGACCCGCTGCCCCGCCCGCTGCGTGCACCAGATCAGCCCCCGCGCCCGCGCGTCCGCCAGGTCAGTGAACTGCTCCCCGGCGAAGAAGCTGCGCTGCACGAAAAACACCCCGGACTCCACCCGCCCCTTGCCCCGCATCGTCAACTACACCCGATCCGCACGATCGGTACCGGCGCGTCCGGGTGACGCACCCGTTCCACCCGCTGTCCGGCCGGGACTTCGAGTTCGTCGCCTGCCGGCAGAACTGGGGCGAGGACCGGGTCCACCTGCACGACGAGACCGGGCAGCTGTTCTCGCTGCCGGCAGCATGGACCGACGTGGCGGCGGCGGACCCGTTCGTGGTGATCGCGGCCGGCCGCTGCCCGTTCACCACGGCGGGCCTGCTGGCGCTGGCCGATCTGGCGGACCGGCTCCGCGCGCAGCGGGACGGCGCCGGGGCCGTAAAGAGGATTATGCCGTGAATGTCAATGGGATTACGCCGCGCTGGCTTGCCTGGCCAGTTGCTGGCCTGCTGATCTTTAGCATCTTTACCTGGAAATTCCTGAAGTATCTGGTGACACGCGGGCGCAGGAGCGTGCGAACGGTATTCGTTTCCGGCAGAATCTTCCTGACAGCTATGGTGATCGGGAGGCGGCGTGGCCAGGCGGGATACCGGACCGGACCCGAAGGAGGCCGCGCTCGCCGAGACGCGCTGCCTGAACCCGCGCCCCGAGCAGGTCACCGACCCGGAGTTCCTGGCCAGCGACTTCTTCGACGCCCGCGACGCGGTCCAGGTCAAGTACGAGATGGTGCGCAAGGTCAAGGCGGACGGCGCCCCGGTCACCGCGGCCGCCGCGGCGTTCGGCTACTCCCGGCCGGCCTACTACGCCGCGGCCGCCGCGCTGGAGCGGTCCGGGCTGGAGGGGCTGGTGCCCGCCAGGCCCGGGCCGCGCGGGCCGCACAAGCTCACCGAGCAGATCCTCGCCTGGGCCGAGGAGCAGCTGGCCGCCGATCCCGCGCTGCGCCCGGCGCAGCTGCCGGACCGGATCGAGGAGGCCTTCGGCGTGCGCGTGCACCCCCGCTCGGCGGAGAAAGCGCTGGCCCGCCGCCGTGAGCGCCACTCCAAAAGCCGCGGACCTGCCCGCCCGCGAGATGCGGAAGGAGGATGACCCGTCCCTGTCCCTGCTCACCTCACCTGGCCACGCGGCTGCTGAACCAGGCGCCCGCCTGGATGCCGGCCAGGACAGTGCCCCCGGCGGCGGGCTGGACGCCCGCTACGAGCAGCTTCGTCATGCTGCCCTGCACGCGCGCGGCGAGGCGTTCCCGCTCGGGCTCGGCGTGCTGACCGGTAGAGGTGCCACCGCCTGGCAGCGTGCCCTGGCCAGCCTGGCCGTCCCGCAGCCGGGACCGTCCGGGCGCCCGCCCGGCGCCGCCCCGGCTGACCCGCCAGCAACGCTCCCGGCCCCGGTGGCCGCCGAGCTCATCAGCGCCCTGGCAGCCGTCGCGCTCGCCGGGACCATCACCGGCCCGGCCCCGTAACCGCTCATGCCGAAGGAGACCCCGATGCTCCCCGATACCGCGGCGTCGAAGGTGACCGCCGCCCACCTGTCCAGAACGGCTCTTTTGTACGTCCGCCAGTCCAGCCTCAAGCAGGTCATCCACAACACCGAGTCCGCGATCCGCCAGTACGACCTGCGCGGCAAGGCGATCGCGCTGGGCTGGGACGCCAGCCAGATCACCGTGACCGGCATCGACCAGGGCCACTCCGGCGCCAGCGCCGCGGACCGGGAAGGGTTCCAGCAACTGGTCGCCGAGGTGTCGCTGGGCCGGGCCGGGATCGTGCTCGGCCTGGAATGCTCCCGGCTGGCCCGCAACAACGCCGACTGGCACCAGCTCCTGGAAATCTGCGCCATGACCGGCACCCTGATCTGCGACGAGGACGGGCTATATGACCCGCGCGCCTTCAACGACCGGCTGGTGCTCGGGATGAAAGGGCAGATCAGCGAGTATGAGCTGCATTTCCTCCGGGCCCGGCTGCGCGGCGGGCAGCTGTCCAAAGCCCGCCGCGGCGAGCTGATCATGCCGCTGCCGGTCGGGCTGGTCTACGACCCGGCCGGGCACGTCATCCTCGACCCTGACACCGCCATCCAGGGCGCGCTGCGGCACTTGTTCACCACGTTCGAGGCCACCGGGTCGGCCACCGCCGTGGTGAAGGGGTTCCGCGCCGCCGGGCTGTCCTTCCCCTGGCGGCACCAGAAAGGCCCCCGCAAGGGCGAGACCGACTGGCAGCCGCTACGCCACCACACCGTGCTGCGGGTGCTGCACAACCCCCGCTACGGCGGCGCGTTCACCTACGGCCGCCGCCGCGACCAGAAACTGCCTGGCGGCAAGACGGTCACCACCAAGCTGCCCCGCGAGGAATGGATCGCGTTCATCCCCGGCGCACACCCCGGCTACATCACCTTGGACCAGTACGAGGCCAACATCGCCAAGCTGGCGGCCAACGCCGCCGCGCATGGTCGCGACCGGGCCGCCGGGCCGCCCCGCGAAGGCCAAGCCCTGCTGCAGGGCATCATCGTCTGCGGCCGCTGCGGCGGGCGGATGACCGTCCGCTACCACACCCGCGGCAGCACCCAGGTGCCCACCTACGCCTGCCAGCGTGACGGCATCGAAAACGCCCGCCCGTTCTGCGCCGTCATCCCCGGTCACACCCTCGACGAGCACGTCGGCCAGCTGCTGATCGACACGCTCACCCCGCTGGCCGTCGAGGCCGCCCTCCAGGTCTCCGCCGAACTCCGGCAGCGGGCCGCCGAAGCCGACGCGCTGCGCGCCGCCCACGTCGAGCGCGCCCGCTACCTCGCCGACCTCGCCCGCCGCCGCTACCTCGCCGTCGACCCCGCCAACCGGCTCGTCGCCGGCACCCTCGAAGCCGACTGGAACACCGCGCTGCGCGCCCTGGGCGACGCCCAGGCCGCCTACGACAAAGCCCGCGGGCAGCACGCCGGCACCCTCACACCCGCCCAGAAGGACCGGATCAGCCAGCTGGTCACCGACCTGCCCGGCATCTGGAACGACCCCGCCACCCCGGCCCGCGAGCGCAAGCGCATCGCCCGGCTGCTGCTCACCGACGTCACCGTCACCAGGACCAGCGACACCATCACCGCCCACGTCCGCCTGGCCGGCGGCCAGACCCGCACCCTCACCCTGCCAGTCCCCGAACCGGCCTGGAAAATCCGGCAGACCAAAGCCAGCACCATCGCCGAGATCGACAAGCTGCTAGACCACCACACCTGCGCCGAGATCGCCGGCATCCTCCGCCGCCGCGGCCTGCCCAACGGGCAAGAACGCCAATTCACTCCCGTCATGGTGCAGCGCGTCATCCGCACCTACCAGCTACGCAGCCGCCGCCAGCGGCTGGCCGACACCGGGCTGATCCCTCTCAGCCAGATGGCCCAGCTGCTCGGCGTGTCCACCGCCACCGTCAAAGACTGGTACCACGCCGGAATTGTCAGCGGGCAGCGGTATAACGACAAAGGCGAAGTCCTCTACGACCCGCCCGGCCCCAACCCGCCGGCCCTCCACCAAGGACGCCGGCACGACACCCTGCGACCTGCATGAACGCGACCTAGCCGCCGACCGCTCCGAAGAGGTGCAGTATGCAACCCGAGGTTTGTCCTGCGGGGAGCGGACCCGGGCCGGATCAGTGTGGAACCCCCGCGCCTGGGAGTACTCCAGCCAGCTCCGGTTCCACACCGGGTTCACCGCATCCGCCCTGGTCACGACCGGTTTAAGGTTATCCGGGACGAGGATCTTGAACACCCCGCCGAAAAATATCCACGCCTCCTCGCAGCCCGCGATCACCTCCTCCACCGTCTGGGAGAACGTCAGGTACGCAAAGCAGTACCGGGAGAACACCGCGGTGAACACCAGCGCCCGCAGCAGCCGCCGCCGCCCCTGATCCGGGATCATCCCCAGATCCCCGAAATCGACCTGCAGCTCCCCGCCCGGCTCCCCGTCATCGACCCGCACCGTCACGCCCGCCCTGCCGCCGGTGAACCCGCACCGCTCCACCGCGAACCGGTGCAGTGTCCGGTACGGGACATCAGTTCCCTCCCGCGCCAGCAGCTCACCGATCCTGGTGACCGTCAGCCCGGCCTTCACCCGCTTGCTGATCTGCTCCTGCAGCGGCACCAGCAGCTCCCACGAATCCCCGTGCCCGTCCGGCCGCGCCGGGCGGACCGCGCCCAGCACCGCACCCAGAAGCTCCTCGCTCAGCTGCCCCTCACCACCATCACGGACCAGCCCCGCCGCCACCGCAGCCTCAATGTAACGACGCGCGGTCTTCACGTTCACCCCGCCGCGCTCAGCCGCCGGCCGCGCACCCGCCCCCGACAGCCACGCCCGCAGCACCTCTTGAACCTCGACCACTGAAACCTCCCGGTATGACAACCTGTCCGACCTCTCCGGATCGCTTGATCCGCAGAGCCTGGCAGAGCCCGCAGGTGGTCCCATAACTGGCAAACCGGGTGGTCCCATGCTCCTGGCTAAAACCAGCCGCAGGTGGTCCCATGCCGCTGGCAAATCACAGGAGCCCGCAGGAACCGGTAATCGTCTCCGCCTCCGGGCGAGCAGAGTTCGACTTGTCCGCGGTTCCCCCTGGCGGGCACGACGTCAGGCTGCTGGCGTGGGCCACTGACCCCGGCGCCAGCCTGGCCGCTGTCACGCTACCCACACTGACCTTCCGCCAGGATTCAATGAATGTGACTTTCTAATGATTCTTTTAGGTAGAGCGCCACGTTCATTGACTGGCCGGATGCGGTTACGCGGGCCGGGCGGGGGATGCCGAGAAGGCAGTGGTAACCGCCGCGAGGCAGTGGTAACCGCCGCGAGGCAGTGCTAACCGCCGCGAGGCAGTGCCAAGCCTGCCTAGCCGTTGCGCAGGGCGGCCTTGAGGATCTTGCCTGAGGGTCCCTTGGGCAACTCGGCCATGAACCGGATCTCCCGCGGGTACTTGTAGGCCGCCAGCCGCTCCCGGCAATAGGCGATGATGTCCTCCGCGCTCGCGGACGCGCCCTCGCGGAGCGCCACCACGGCCACGACCTCCTCGCCGAGCCGCTCGTCCGGCTTGCCGATGACGGCTGCCTCCAGGACCGCGGGGTGGGCGTACAGGACCTCTTCGATTTCCCGCGGGTAGACGTTGTACCCGCCGCGGATCACCAGGTCCTTCGCCCGGTCGACGATGAAGTAGAAGCCGTCCTCATCCACGTAGCCGAGGTCGCCGCTGTGCAGCCACCCGCCGCGCAGCGTCTCCGCGGTGGCCTCAGGGCGCCCGAGGTAGCCTTTCATCACGTTGTGCCCGCGGATCAGGATCTCCCCGACGTGCTCCCGCCCCGGCGGCAGCAGCTGATCAGAAGAATCAGCGACCCGCATCCGCACGCCCCACAGCGGCTTGCCGATGGACAGGACCTTCCGGTCGCCCGGCCGGTTGAACGAGCACGAGCTCGCGGTCTCGGTCATCCCGTAGCCCTCGAGCACCTCGATGCCGTACTTGTCCTCGAAGGTGCGCATGACGTCTTCCGGCAGCGACGCGCCGCCGGACACCGCGACGCGCAGCGCCGACAGGTCGCGGCCGGCGACGTCCTGCTGCGCCAGGGCGTGCAGCATGGTCGGCACGCCGCCGATCACCGTGCACCGGTCAGCCTCGATGGCGTCCAGCACCGCAGCAGGCTCGAAGCGCGGCAGGATCGACAGGCAGCCGCCGTACCTGACGAACACGTTGGTCACCGACGACAGCCCGAACACGTGGAAGAACGGCAGCACGGCCAGGACGACATCGTCGCTCCTGACTCCGAACAGCTCGCCCGCGACCGTGCAGTTCATGTACAGCTGGAAATGGGTGAGCTCGGCCCCCTTCGGCTTGCCCGTGGTGCCGCTGGTATAGACGAGCACAGCGGTGTCATCGGGACCGCGGGCCTCGACGTCCCCGCCCGGCTCGTCCAACGGCGCGGCGCTGATCAGTTCGGTGACCGGCCGGGTGCCGTCGGGCAGCGGGCCCGGACTCGCACTGACCAGGTACAACGGAACCCCGGTCGTCTCGCAGGCCTTGGCCGCCTCGGCGTGCAGTCCCTCGAACCCGATCAGCATGGCCGCCGCCGAATCGCTCAGGTGGTATTCGAGCTCGGGCGCCATCAGCAGCGGGTTGAGCGGCAGCACCACCAGCCCGGCCTTGAGCGCGCCGAAGTAGGCGATCAGAAACTGCGGGATGTTGGGCAACTGCAGCGCCACCACCTGGCCGGGGCTCAGCCCGGCCTCGCGCAGCCCGGCCGCGGCACGGCCCGATAGCTCGTCAAGCTCGCGGTACGTGGTCGTTGTCCCGCCGAAACGGCAGACCGGGGCGTCCGGTGCGGCCAGGGTCGTCTCGGTCAGGATGGTCGCCAGATTGAAGCTCATCCCCGCCCCCTAAAGGCGCATCTTTGCTGAAGGGGAAATTTCGGTCAGTGAGACATATATTAAGTGTGTATCACCGCCTTGCCTAGGTTGTCGCGACGACGCGAGCGGAGGGGACGATGGTGTACCTCGTTCGGGGCGGATCCAAAGGGAACGGCGATGCCGCACCCCGCGACTCAGGTGACCGGCATCCGGCCGGCGGCCCGTCGGCCGGGCTGCTGCTGACCGAGCCCATCCGTGGGCTGGCTGACCTGGCCGCTCTCCTGCTGGCCGCACCCGTGCTGGCCGCCGCGCCGCGCGGCGACGGTCACGGGGTGCTGGTCTTCCCCGGGCTGCTGGCCGGCGATTCGAGCACCGTGCCGCTGCGGGCTTTCCTGCGCTGGCTGGGCTACGACGTCCGCGGCTGGGACCTCGGCCGTAATCACGGGCCCTCCGAGGCGGTGCTGGCCGGGCTGCCCCGGGCTGTCCTCGATCATGCGATGAGGACCGGGCGACCCGTATCCCTGCTGGGCTGGAGCCTGGGCGGCATTTACGCCCGGGAGATGGCCCGCCGTCATCCCCGGCAGGTCCGGCAGGTCATCACGCTGGGCAGCCCCTACGCCCTGCATGACCCGAGGCAGAACCACGCCCACGGTCCTTACCAGCGGCTCAGTTTCCTGCATGCTCCTGGCCGCAAGCTACCCACCCCTGAGCAGCGATCCCGGCCCGTCGACGTGCCGTCGACGTCGGTCTACTCCCGCTGGGACGGCGTCGTGTCCTGGCGGGCGTGCGTCGAGCCGGAGACGGCCTTGCACCAGAACGTCGAGGTCCGCTGCAGCCACGTCGGGTTCGGCGTGGACCCGGCGACGCTCTGGCTGATCGCCGACCGGCTGGCCGTCCCGGCCGGCCAGCGAGTCCCGTTCCGCCCGCCGCTAGCGCTGCGGCCGCTGTATCCCGGCCCCAGATGACCGGCCCGGCTATGGCGCCGCGCACCGCTACCAGGCCGGCACCGTGGGCGTTCGCGGCACCGTGGGGAGCGCGCGGTTATGTCACCGACCTGGACGGCCCGGTGCACTGGGTCGAGTTCGGCGAAGACTCCGGCCCGGGCCCCAGCCGGGACGAGCCGCCGATCGTGTTCGTGCACGGCCTGGGCGGCTCGCACCTGAACTGGTGCCTGATCGGATCGGAGTTGGCCGCCAGCCGCCGCGTGGTCGCGCTGGACCTGCACGGGTTCGGCCTGACCCCGGGCACCCGCGGCACGTCGACCGTCCAGCGCAACGCCGTGCTCCTGGACCGGTTCGTCCGGGAGATCACCGGCACGCCGGTGATCCTGGCCGGGAACTCCATGGGCGGGCTGATCTCCATCCTGGCGACGGCCGCCGCGCCGGACACCGTCCAGGGCCTCGTGCTGATCGATCCCGCCCTGCCGCTGCCCCCGCGGCGGCCCGACCGGCAGGTAGGCGGCCAGTTCCTGCTGTACGCGCTGCCTGGACTCGGCGAGCTCTACGTCCGGACGGTTATGTCCCGTACGCCACCGCAACTGGCCGTGCAGCGCGTCGTCGACCTCTGCTTCGCCGATCCGTCCCGGGCCGACCCGGCCATGCTCACCGCGTCGATCGCGCTGGCCGCCGAACGCCAGAGCCGCCCAGCGCGAGCCCGGGACCAGGCCTTCCTGGCCGCGTCCCGGTCGCTAATACGGGTGGTTGGCCTGCGGCGGCGTTACTGGGAGATGATGGCCTCGGTACGGGTTCCTGTCCTGCTCATCGGCGGCGAGGCCGACCGGCTGGTGCCGGTGGCCAGCGTCCGCCAGGCGGCCGCCCGCAATCCGCGCTGGGAGACGGTTATCCTGCCCGGAGTCGGGCATACGCCGCAGCTCGAGGTCCCGGACGTTGTGACCGAGGTGCTGCGGGACTGGCTGGGAAGGCAGTTCGTAGCTCAAGCACCCTGAGGACCACGAGGAGAAACCGGAAATGCAGCAACTGACCGGACTGGATGCCTCCTTCCTCGCCCTCGAGACGGCCAACACCACGGGCCATGTCGGCGGGCTGAGCGTGCTCGATCCCAGCGACGCACCCAAGCCGCTGACCCTGGCCCGGCTCACCGAGGTAATGGCCGAACGGGTGCCGCTCGTGCCTGTGCTCCGGCGCAAGCTGCTGAACGTGCCGCTTGGCTTGGATCAGCCTTACTGGACCGACGACCCCGACTTCGACATCGAGTACCACGTCCGCGAGATCGCGCTGCCGCGGCCGGGATCGGACGCCCAGCTGACCGAACAGGTCAGCCGCCTGCACGCCCGCCCGCTCGACCACAGCCGCCCGCTATGGGAGATCTACCTGATCACCGGGCTGGCCCGGAAGCGCGCCGCCGTCTACACCAAGATCCATCACGCCGCGATCGACGGGGCCTCCGGCGCCGAGCTGCTGACGGTCCTGCTTGACCTCACGCCCCAGGGGCGCGAGCTGCCCCCGGCCGAGCCGTTCCGGCCCGCCAGGGCGCCGGGCCTTCCGGTCCTGACCGCGAAGGCCGCCGCGAGGCTGGCCTGGCGCCCGGTGCAGACCGTCCGCCTGACCAACGAACTGGTAAAGATGCTTCCGACCCTGGCCCCGGCGGTGAATACGCTGGTCGGCGGCATGCTCGGGCTGAACCGCGGCGACGGCGCGGTGATCGCCACCAGGCCGGGCCGCGCGCCCGCGACGCCGTTCAACCGGCCGATCACGCCGCACCGCAGGTTCGCGTTCCGCAGCGTGGACCTGGACACGGTCAAGATGGTGAAGAACGCCTTCGGCGTGTCGGTCAACGACGTCGTGATGGCGATGTGCGCCGGGGCGCTGCGGCGCTGGCTCATCGACCACGAAGCGCTGCCAGACCAGCCGCTGGTCGCGATGATCCCGGTGTCGGTGCGTGACCCGGCCAGCAAGGGCGCGCTGGGCAACAAGGTGTCCGCGATGCTGGCCCCGCTGCCCACCAGCGTCACCGACCCGGGCCTGCGGCTGGAGATCGTGCACTCCGCGACGAAGATGGCCAAGGCCCAGCAGGCGGCGATCCCGCAGGGCTTGGTCGACCAGATCAGCGACTTCGCCCCGCCGGCGCTGACCGCGCGGGCGGCCAGGGTGGTGTTCGCCACCGGCCTGCTGCACCGGCTGCCGCCGTTCAACGTCACCATCTCCAACGTCCCCGGCCCGAACACCCCCGTCTATCTCTGCGGGGCCAGGCTCATCGCGCACTACCCGGTGTCGGTGGTCACCGACGGCCAGGGGCTGAACATCACCCTGGTGGGCTACCTCGGCCAGCTGCACTTCGGCCTGGTCAGCTGCCGCGAGCTGGTCCCGGACATCGATTCGCTGGCCGGCTACCTGACCGACGAGCTCGTCCTGCTGGTTGAAGCCGCGGAAAAGCGCGCCGCAGGCTGATGAGATCGGCACCGCAAGGCGCGCGACTGGGCGACGACGCCCGCGTGATCGTGCCGGGGGGAGCGGCGGCGCCCGCGGGGATCCCAGCCGAGATCTTCGCGGCCGCCGTGGACACCTTCGTCGCCGGACAGCGGCTGGATATGCAGTCGCTGGCCCGGCGCCTGGGCGTGGCCCGGGCCACCCTGTACCGGCGGGCCGGCAACCGGGAGCAATTGCTTGACGAGATGCTCTGGTGGCGGGCCCGCCGCCTGCTCGTGGACCAGATGCAGGCCACCGCGTCGCTGGCGGGTACGGAGCGGCTCGTGGCGATGATCGGCGGCGTGCTCCGCGCGATCGCCAGGGACCGCCCGCTGCGGGCGTTCCTGGAGTCCGACCCGGAGGCCGCGCTGCGCCTGCTGACCGGCACCCGCAGCACCGTGCACCGGGGCATGGCCAGCGCGCTGGAGAAGCTCATCGACCTCGAGCGCGGCCGCGGCTGCTTCGACGCCCGGCTGGACACCCCGACGCTGGCCTACGCGATCGTGCGGATCAGCGAGGGCTTCCTGTACGCCGACGTGATCGCCGACCGCGCTCCCGACATCGACCGGGCCATCACGGTCATCGAAGCCCTGCTCACCGGCCTTGACCGCCGGTCAGCTCCCGTCTAGGGCGAGCACCAGCTTGCCGGTGTTCACCCCGTCGAACAGCATCAGCAGCGTCTGGGGGAAGTCGCCCACGGTGCCGTGCACGATGTGCTCGCGGGAGACGATCTTCCCGGCCCGCAGCCATCCGGCCAGCTCGGCCAGGGCCTGCGGGTACTGGTCCTGGTAATCGAACACCAGCATGCCAGCCATGCAGGCCCGCGCTACCAGCAGCATCATGTAGTTCGCCGGGCCGCGCACCTGGGTCTCGTTGTACTGCGAGACCGCGCCGCAGATGACGACCCGGGCGCCGCGGGCCAGGCAGGCCAGCACGGCGTCCAGGATCTCGCCGCCGACGTTGTCGAAGTAGACGTCGACGCCATCCGGGGCGTACTCGCGCAGGGCCTTGCGCACGTTCCCGGCCCGGTAGTCGATCGCGGCGTCGAAGCCGAACTCCTCCACCAGCGCGCGGCACTTGTCCGGCCCGCCCGCGATGCCGATGGCCCGGCAGCCCTTGATCTTGGCGATCTGGCCCACCACGCTGCCCACCGCGCCGGCCGCGCCGGAGACGACCACCGTGTCGCCGGCTTTCAGCTTTCCGGTGTCGAGCAGGCCGAAGTACGCGGTGAGCCCGGTCATTCCCAGCGCGCCCAGGTAGATCGACGGCCCGGCCAGTGAGGTGTCGACCTTGTGGACGCCCCGGCCGTCGGACACGGCGTACTCCTGCACGCCGAACACCCCGTAGACGTCGTCGCCCACATCGAAGCCCGGATGCTCCGAGGCCGTGATGCGGCCGACCCCGCCGGCCCGCATGACCTCGCCGATCTCGACCGGCGGGATGTAGGAGGCGCCGGCGTTCATCCAGCCCCGCATGGCGGGGTCGATGGATAGGTGCGAGACCCGCACGGTGAACTGCCCGGGACCGGGTTCCGGTACGGGCTCGCTGGTGAGCTCCCAGTCGGTGGCGCGAGGCAGCCCGGATGGCCGGGCGGCCAGCCGCACCTGGTGGTTGGTCGGCGACGCTGTACTGGCAGATGACGCTGTACTGGCAGACACTGGGCGGCTCCCGGGACGAGGCTAGACCTGCTGATCGGACGCTAATGCCTGCGAGTGATCGGACGCTAGTAGCTGGGAGTGTCGGCGCGACGGACCAGGCGTGCCTTGGCGTTCGGATGTTCCCGCCATGTGCTCACGCCGGAAGCCGCTGCCGTCTTTGCCTGTTCCCACTTGAGCTTCGCGAGCTCGCTCGGTGGTATCTCCAGTTCCCTGACCCAAGTCCGGGTCGCGGCGACCACGTGCGAACCAGCGATGGCCAGACCCACCAGCCCCACCACGGCGCCGATCCCGATCAAGACTCCACCCGCGATGAGTGGCCCGGATTGCAACTCGGGCCATGCTCTCGTCGGCTGACTGCTCGTTTCGTTATTGGCCATGGCACCCGTCCCGATGTCCTTAAGTAACGTCCGCGTGCCCATCAGAGCACGACCTGGCTTCCCGTTCCCCGCGATAAGCCTATCCCTGGCCGGCGCTGAGGGAACCCTGCCTGCTCCGTTCTCGCTCAATGTGACGAACCCTCCGCCGAGGTCAGCCCCGGCCAGCCGCCAGCGCGGCCGGGACCCTGGTGGTCGCCGAACATTCATCAGGCTCCCTGCGGCCGGGATACATCTTCACGCTACGTCTGCAATAAGAAACAAGCAATGAGTTTCAGGAAAATCAGCGTATGCGTGAGGTTTCAAGGGTAAACTGGCTACGTGACAAGCTGGGGATTCCTGACCAACCACGGCCGGGTGCTGCTGTGCATCGCCCGCGACCCAGGCGTCCGGCTGCGTGACATCGCGGACCGGCTGGGCATCACCGAGCGGAGCGCGCACGGCATCGTCACCGATCTCACCGAAGCTGGCTATGTGGTGAAGCACAAGGACGGCCGCCGCAACCGCTACCAGATCCAGGCCCACATGCCGTTGCCGGAACCCACCAGCCTGGAACCTGCCATCGGCGAAGTCCTCGCTCTCCTCACCGGCGCCGTGCTGGATGGTGACGGGCTGGCTACTGACAGCGCTCCCTGGGCGGACGGCCGAGTCGCCCGTGTCAACCGTCCCCAGCCCGCCGACCAGTAAGCTTTCCAGGCATCACGACGAATTCTGCCGCGGATGGTGTCGATCCGGGCGGTGTCCGGGATGCTGAGGGCGAAGTCGGCGCCGAATGCCGCGGTGGAGCTGAGCGGCCAGCCTGATCAGGCGTTCCGGTTCTTGCCGCCCATGTTCTGGACGATCGAGGTCTTCTCGCCTTCGGCGGGGATGATCACCCACGCGGCCAGGTAGGCCAGGACTCCTGCCCCTCCGGTGATGAGGGAGACCACGGCCCAGATCACCCGGATCAGGGTCACGTCCAAGCTGAAGTAGTCGGCGAATCCCGCGCAGACCCCGGCCAGCATGCGGCCCTTCTCGCTGCGCACCAGGACCTTGGTTCCGTTCCCGTTGTTCATGTGAGCCATCCTCGCCATGACCCCGGGTAGCTGGCCGCCATCGGCGGCTGATCCCGGTGCCTGCCTCTCAGGCTACTTTTGCAATCAGAAACTAGCAATATTTTTCAGGAAAATATAGTACACCTAACTGAGTGGCGATCACCCGCTCCGACATGGACCGAACGGACCCGCCGGGCATCTCCATGATCTTGTCCTTGAGGTACATATGCCGATCATTTTCAAGAAATTTATTGCTAGTTTTCTGGAGCAGCGTAACGTGAGTCGCAGGCATCGAGGTCCGACTGTCGCCGGCGGCCAGGCTGCTCGGAGTCAGCGAGGATCCGTTCATGGACGAGGATCAACTGCACGTCGTGTTCGGGACCGGCCAGGTTGGCAACGCCCTCGCCGCGCACCTGGCCAGCCTGGGTATTGCCGTCCGGGCGGTGTCGCGGCACCGGCCGCCGGAGCTGGCGGACGGGATCGACTGGCGTGCGGCGGACGCGACCGACCTTGATGCAGCCAGCGACGCCGCGAAGGGCGCGTCGGTGGTGTACCAGTGCGTCAACGCCCCTTACACTCAGTGGCCGGAGCGCTTCCCGCCGTTGCAGCGGGGCGTGCTGGCCGCCGCCGAGCGCAACGGCGCGCTGCTGGTGTGCCTGGAGAACCTGTACGGCTACGGCCCGGCCGGCGGCAAGCCGATGACCGAGGACCTTCCGCTGGCCGCGACGACCGTCAAGGGCCGGACCCGGGCGGCCATGACCGGGGAGCTGCTGGCCGCCGCCGGGCAGGGCCGGGTCCGCGTCGCCATCGGCCGGGCCTCGGACTTCTTCGGCCCCGGCGTCACCCAGGGCTCCACGCTCGGCGAGCGGGTCTTCGGCAACGCCCTGGCCGGGAAGCGCGCCGACTTCATCGGCCACCCTGACCTGCCGCATACCTACAGCTACGTGCCCGACATCGCCGCTGGCCTGGCCACCCTCGGCACCGACGCCCGCGCGGCGGGGCAGGTGTGGCACCTGCCCGGCCCGGCGACCGTCACGACCCGGGAGCTGCTGGATCTGGTCGCCGCCGAGGTCGGGCATCCCGTCGGCATCCGGTCGGTGCCCAAGCTGGCCGTGCGCGCTCTGGGACTGGTCAACCCGATGCTGCGGGAACTGGCCGAGATGTCCTATGAGTTCGACGAGCCCTTCGTCCTGGACACCGGCAAATACCAGGCCGCGTTCGGCCCGGCCGGCACGCCGCTGGCCGCCGCCATTGCCGCGACCGTCGCCTGGTACCGGACCCGGCCGGGCACGCCATGACCATCAAACCGGAGGCGGCCAGCGCCATGACCGCTCCCTTGATCCCCGTGACACCGGAGCCGGTGAACGCCATGACCGCTCCCTTGATCCCCGTGACACCGGAGCCGGCGGCTCTGGACGCCGCTGACCTGACCCCGGCCGCGGCGTGGTCCAGGCGGGTGCGGCGCGTCGGCGGGCTGATCCAGGTCGCCTTCGCCGCGTTCTGGCTGGGGCGGGCGAGCCTGGCCATCGGCGGACGCGCGGGAGACGTCCTGATCGCGGTGTCTGCCGTCGCGGTGACCGGCGTGTCTTGGTACGCGATCAGGGTCACGGCCGGCCTGGCCCCCCGCCCGGCCGGCCCGGAGGCCAGGCGGATCGAGCGGTCCGTGACCGTCGCCACCGTGATCGAGCTGGTCGCGGCTTTCGTGCTGCCCGTCGTCGTCATCGCCATGGGCCACTCTGACTGGGTGCTGCCGTCGATCGTGATCACGATCGGGCCGCTGCTGCTCTGGCTGGACCACCTGGTCCATATCCCCCGGTACCGCCCGGTCGGCTGGGCGCTGATCGCCGGGCCGGTCATTCTCGCCGCCACGATGCCGGGCTCCGCGCTCGCCGTGACCACGGGCCTGGCCGCCGGCGTCGTGCTGCTGGGCACCGCGGCGGCCGGCTTCCACGACCTCGCGGGCCTCAGGCTGATAGCCGCATGACCAGCTTCAAGCCCTTCTTCAACCCCGCCACCGGCGAGTGGATCACCTACACCGCCCTCGCCGGGGACAGCGACGGGCAGCTCGTCCGCTTCACCTGGCGCAGTATCCCCGGCGGCGTGATCACCGAGCACATCCATCCCCGCCAGGAAGAGCGCTTCACCATCCTGGCGGGCGAAGCCCACTTCACCCTGAACGGCCAAGGGCTCGTGGCCGGCGCGGGCGAGACGGTCGTGGTCCCAGCGGGCGTCCCGCACTCTGAGGGGAACCCCGGACCGGCCGAGATCGACGGCGTCGTCGAGCTCCGCCCGGCACTGCACACCAAGGAGTGGCACGAGGCCCTGGCCGGCCTGGTCGCCGACGGCAAGACCACGCCCAGGGGCGCGCCGAAGAATCCGCTCCAGCTCGGCGCCACCATGTGGCACTTCCGCCACGAAAGCCGGGTCACCTCACCGCCTATCTGGGTCCAGAACCTCATGCTCCCCCCACTGTGGGCGCTGGCCAAGGCCTTCCGCGTCCGCCCCTACCACGACCACTGGGACAGCCGGATCCAAGGAACAGGCTGAAGCCACCTCTGAATAGCGGCTGCCCGGACACGTCAGCAGGACTTAGCCATTCTCCCGCCCGTCGCCGTCGGCCGCTGTGCGGGCCCGTTCGAGTCCGTCGAGGATTAGGTCGAGCCCGAACCCGAACTCGTGGCCGTAGTCATAGCCAGGTCGCAGGACGTGCTGAGTCGTCAGCTCGGCGAGGTAGGGGTACTCCTCGGCCGGGAAGTGATCGAGGAAGGTCACGGCCATCGCGGCGGTTTCTTCGGGGGTGCTGAAGGGCAGGTTGAGCTCTTGCATCGCGAAGCCGTACAGGTAGCTGTCGATGGCCGAGAAGGCATGGGCGGCTAGCTCGATCGTGAAGCCTGCGTTGCGCAGGCAGCCGATGACCGCGTCGTGGTGCCGCAGTGTTGCGGGGCCGGCGGCCAGCCGAGACTCCATCCGGCCGACCGCCCAGGGATGCCGGCGCAGCGCGTCGCGCGCGGATGCGGCCCGGTCCCGCATGGCCGTTTTCCAGTCGGCATGCATCGAGGGCAGCTCGATCTCGGCGAACACGGCATCGACCATGCCGTCGAGGATCTCGTCCTTGTTGGCGACGTGGTAGTACAGCGACATCGGCTCGACCTGCAGACGGTCCGCGAGCCTGCGCATGGTCAGCGTGCTGATGCCGTTCTCGTCGGCGAGGACGACCGCTTCGGCGAGCACCCGCTCCCTGCTCAACGGGGCACGTGCCTGCCTGCTCATGCCGGTACCTGATGCCACGAACATCGCCCTCGCTCGCTCATTGACAACCTTACGTTGTACGGCTATCTTATGACGTAAGGTCAACCTTACAGCATAAGGTAGGCCCTGGGAGCGCGCACCACTGACCGCCAAGGCCAGCGGGCGCGTCACACCCGGAACGAGGCCCAGGCCATGATCACGACACAACCGGTTCCCACCTCCGGAAGTACCGCGGGAGCGAGCACGGATACGCCACCGCCAGCAAACCGGGAACTAGGCCGATCTGCGCTGGTGGCAGGCACCGCGCTGCTCGTCCTGGCCGTGCTGTCCGCGGCCGCCAACTTCGGCGTCATCCAGCGCCTGGTCACCCCGGGCGACGCGACCAGGACGGCCCGCGACATCCTGGCCTCCGCGGGCCTCTTCCGCCTCGCGATAGCCGCGCTCGTCGTGGTCGTCATCCTGGACATCGTCGTAGCCAGGGCGCTCCTGACGTTCTTCGCGCCAGTCCACCAGGGCCTGGCCAGGATCGCGGCCTGGCTCAGGATCATCTACGCCGCGATCTTCGCGGTCGCCATCAGCCAGCTCGCCGGAGTACTGCCCCTGCTGAATAACGCCAGGTACCTGACGCCGTTCAGCATCGGCCAGCGACGCACCGAGGCCCTGACGAAGATCCAGGATTTCCAGGACATCTGGCATGTCAGCCTGATCCTGTTCGGGCTGCACCTCGTCCTGGCCGGCTACCTGGCCTGGAAATCAGGTTACGTCCCCCGGGTTCTGGCTGTCCTGCTCGTTGTCGCCGGCGGCGGTTACCTGGTCGGCAGCGTCAGCGCACTGCTCGTACCGAGCCACGCCGTCAATGTCGCCGCCTTCACGTTCATCGGCGAAGCGCTGTTCATGCTGTGGCTCCTGGCCAAGGGGCGGAACGTCACGCCGAAGGCATAGAGCCACGTCGCATCCCCGCCGTCCCGGCCGGAGTCTCGGCCGGGACGGAGGTATGCGAAGACTCGGCCACCACGGTCCGGGGCCACATTAGCCTCGCTTGACACGCTGCCGGACCCGCATCCGCGCGAAGCGCCTAGCGTCGCTGGCTCGACAGCCGTAACGGAGGCATATTGCGCAAGTTTCTCTACCTAGATAGACTTCGCAGATGACTCGTGGGTTGAGGCTCTCCGCGCAGACGGTGTCGGTGCTGGCGGCGCTATGCGCTGAGCCGTCGCGCTGGCGGCACGGCTATGACCTGGCCAAGGAGACGGGCCTACAGGCCGGGACGCTGTACCCGATCTTGGTCCGGCTGGCCGACCGGGGGCTGCTGGAGGCGTGCTGGGAGCAGGAGCAGCCGGCCGGACGGCCCCGGCGGCACCTCTACCGGCTCAGCAACGACGGACTGGGCCAAGCGCGGGCGGCGCTGGCCAGCGCACCGGTCCGCACGGCGCCACGACGGGCAGCTTCCCCGCGGGGCGCCGCGCCGCGAGGGCTGGCTAGGGAGGGGACGTGACGGACCGGCTGACGTGGCTGCTGACCGGGCAGCTGCGCCGCTCGATCCGGGTGTCGCCCGGCGCCGATCACCCGCGCCCGCCACGGCCAGTCCGCTCCTGGTCGGGCGGCGTCTTCGTGATCCACTTACCGGTCCTGGCCGCGGGTCTCAGCAGGAACGGGCTCCGCCGGGGCGGGCTCCGCAGGCGCAGCCACCGAAGGGCTGGCCGGCTGGGCGGGCAAGAACAGGACGGCCAGCACGGCTCCGGCCGCGGCGACCCCGCCGGCCACCAGGCAGCCGATGCTGAGCCCGTGCAGGAACGCGTTCGTGGCCGCGTTCCGTACGACCTCACCCAGGGCGCCGTGCCCGGCCGCGCTGACCTGGCCGGCCACGGCGTACGCCGCGCCAAGCGAGGAGTGCGCGATCGCCGCGGCCCCGCGAGGTAGCACGGCCGGCAGGCTGGCCGTCAGCCGGGAGCCGTACAGGGACGCGTAGACGCTGCCGATCACGGCCACGCCGAGCGTCCCGCCGAGCAGCCGGGTCGTGTCGTTGACGGCCGAACCCACGCCGGCCTGGCGCCGGGACACGGCGCCCATGATGGATTCGGTGGCGGGCGCCGAGGTCAGGCCCATGCCCAGCCCGTACAGCACCATCTGGATCGAGATGATCCCGTAGCTAGTGCCAGCCGTGACGACCGCGGCCACCCAGCCGTAGAAGGCGGCCATGGCGATGAGCCCGATGGTGACGATGACCTTGGTGCCTGCCCGCACCGCGAGCTGCGTCCCGGCTACCGAACCCGCCCCGACCGACAGCGCTACCGGCAGCAGGTGCACGCCGGTGGACAGCGGACCGTAGCCCCGGACGAACTGGAAGTACTGGGTCATCAGGAAGATGAAGCCGAACAGCGTGAAGAAGGCCACGGTCACCGAGCCGCTCGCCGCGCTGAAGCGCATGTTGCGGAACAGTCGCACGTCGAGCATCGGGTGGGCGGCCCGCCGCTCCCAGCCGATGAACGCGGCCAGCAGCACGGCTGACGTCGCGAACCCGGTCAGGCTCCGCGTGCTGCCCCACCCGTAGTCCGGCGCCTCGATGATGGTGAAGACCAGCAGCGCCATGGCCGCGGCCGACAGGACCAGGCCCGCGATGTCCACCGGGGCCGCGGCCGGGTCCTTCGAGGTCGGCACCGACACCATGACCAGAATCGCCGCGGCCGCCGCCACCGGGGCCATGGCGACGAAGATGGCCGTCCAGCTGAAGTGCTCGAGCAGCCAGCCGCCCACGATGGGCCCCAGCGCGATCGCGACACCGGCCACGGCGCCCCACAGGCCGATAGCGCGGGCACGTTCGGCCCGTTCGGTAAAAATGTTAGAGATCAGCGAGAGTGTGGCCGGGAAGGTCATGGCCGCCCCCAGCCCCATCACCGATCGGGCTGCGATCAATTCCGTCGGACTGGTGGTAAAGCCACCGGCCAGGCTGGCCGCGCCGAACACGAAGAGCCCGGCCAGCAGCATCCCCTTGCGGCCGAGCCGGTCCGACAGGCTGCCGAACGTCAGCAGTAGCGCGGCGAAGGTGAGGTTGTAGGCGTCGACCACCCATTGCAGCTGGGTAGTGGTGGCGTGCAGTTCGCGGACCAGGGACGGGAGCGCGACGTTCACCAGTGTGGTGTCCAGGTTGATGACGAAGGCGGCGAGTAGCAGGGCGACGAGGATCATCGGCTTAGAGCGCATGGTTGAGATACTGAGACAGTAACTTGAGAAAGTCAAGCAATTAAACTTGGAAGTCAACCAACACTCGGCTACCCTAAAACCATGCGCAGCTATGGCCAGTACTGCTCGGTGGCCAAGGCCCTCGACGTGATCGGCGACCGGTGGACCCTGCTGATCGTCCGGGAGCTTCTCCTGCAGGGGCCTTGCCGGTACACCGACCTGAGGAACGGACTGCCCGGCATCGCCACCAACCTGCTCTCCGATCGCCTGCGTGACCTCGAAACCCAAGGCCTGGTGCGCCGCGAGGAGGCCGCGCCGCCGGTCGCCACCACGCTGTTCCACCTGACCGAGGCCGGCGCCGAGCTCGAGCCGGCCCTGGACGCGCTCGGCGCCTGGGGGATCAGGTACATGACCCAGCCGGACGACGGTGACGAGTTCCGCAGCCACTGGTTCGCCTTCCCCGTCTCGCTTTTCCTCAGTGACCAAGATCCGGACGGCCCCGCGGTGTCGATCGAGCTCCGCACGGCCAGCCGGCCCGCGGTCATCGAGGTCTCCGGCGGTTCGGTCCGCACCAGGCTCGGCACGGCGCCGTCCCCGGACCTCGTCCTGTCCGGACCCCCGCGGCTCATCCTCGGCCTGCTCTCGGCCAGGCTGACCCCCGCCCAGGCCCGCGAGCTCGGCCTGACCATGGCCGGCGACGCTGCGGTCCTGCGCCGGCTCCAGCCGCAGCCCGCGACGGCCAAAGAATTTTTATGCCGAACGAGCCGGGCTGATCGCCTCGAGTTCCGCGATCGCGTCCGCGGGCAGGACCAGGTCGGCCGCGCCGCCCAGCGCCTCGCCCGGCCGCTCTGCTCGATCAGCTAGTTAGTGGGACCAGGCCGCTGCCCGTGAGCAAGAAGGCGCCATGGTCCGGGCTGTCGCCAGTGGCGAGTTCCAGCACGCTGCGTCCGGCTTGTTCAGGCGTGAGCACCGGGCTGAGCTGCTGAACGTACGCGGCGGTATCCAGGCCTGCCCGGCTGGCGTACGCGGCCGCCGCGGGTGCGCCGAGAGCGGTCGCCGGGGTCAGCTGCGGCAGCACCGAGATGAACCTGATACCCAGGCCGCCACGGGCCGACTCCTCGGCCGCGTAGGAGGTGATGAACCTGACGGTGGCCTTAGCCCCGGCGTAACCTCCGGACAGCGGCGAGCCGTGCAGCGCCGCTCCGCTGGACATGCTGATCACGACGCTGCCCGGGCTGAGCGGGACGAGCAGCGCTTCGCGGGTCCAGTGGAACACGTGCTGCACGTCGACCTCCCAGTTCCGGCTGAAGGTCTGCCAGGTCTGGTGCTGGAGCGGGCGGGGCAAGGGAGCCGCCCCGGCGTTGAGCACCAGGATGCCCGGCCGGTGCGCGTCGATGAGCTGCCCGGCCACGACGGGATCGGCGGCGTCGGCGCTGACGGGTGTGACCGAGCCGCCGAGCTGGGCTTGCAGTTCGGCGAGCGGGCCGCCGTCGCGCGCGACGGCGATCACGTGCGCGCCGACCGCACTGAGTGCCGCCGCGATGCCGCGGCCCAGCCCTCGGCTGGCGCCGGTGACCAGCGCGGTCGTTCCTGAGATGTCTTTCATCGGATTTCCTCCTGAGTGGATTTGGACGGAGACAGGGCCGCGATCGGTAGGCCGACGGCGGCCACCGCCGCAGCGACCCACTCGGCCGGCCGGAACCCGTCGATGAAGGCGGCGGGGGAGGCATAGCTGCCGCGGGCGGCGAACACCGCCGCGAGGATCGCGATGCCGAACACGCCGCCGAGCGCGTTCAGCGCGTTGTTGGTGCCCGCGGCCACGCCCACGTCGCCGGGCGGAACCGAGGCGGTGACGGCGTTGGCGACGGTGGGGAAGCACATAGCGATGCCGACGCCCGCGATGATGAGCGGCGCGACCAAGGTCCCGTAGCTGACTCCCGGCCTGGCCACGGCGGCCAGCCAGCCCAGTCCTGCGGCCTGCAGGGCCAGGCCGGAGAACATGAACGGTCGGTTGCCGAGCCGGTCGGCCAGCGCCCCGGCCACCGGCGCCACCAGCATGGGCATGGCCATCCAGACCAGGATCCGCAGGCCCGCGCCGAGCGGGGAGTAGCCGAGCCCGACCTGGAACAGCTGGGTGATGAAGAACAGCGATCCGATCAGCGAGATGAACTGGAAGAAGATCACCCCGTTGGCGGTGGCGAAGCCGCGGCGGCGGAAGTAGGACAGCGGCAGCATCGGGTACCGCGCCCGGCGCTCCCAGGCCACGAAGGCGAGCATCAAGATCACCCCGGCGGCGAGCGCGCCGGTCACCTCGGCGCTGCCCCAGCCCACCGCAGGCGCCCGTACCGCCGCCCAGGTCAGCGCGAGCAGGCCGGCCCCGGCGAGCACCAGTCCGGCGATGTCAAGCTGCGGTCGCGGGCCACGGCTCTCCCGCAGCCGCGACGCCGACAGGGTTGCGACGATGAGCCCGACCGGAACGTTCAGCCAGAAGATCCACTGCCAGGAGATGCCCTGCACGACGGCGCCGCCGACCACCGGGCCCGCGGCCACGCCCAGGCCGGTGATGCCGCCCCAGATCCCGATCGCGGCGCCGCGCTTCTCGACGCCGAACGCGTCGCTGATCAAGGTCAGGGTCAGCGGTACCATTACGGCCCCGCCGGCGCCCTGCACGACCCGCGCCGCGATGAGCAGGCCGGCTCCGGGTGACAGCGCGGCCAGGACCGAGCCGACGGTGAATACCACTAGGCCGAGGACGTACATGCGGCGTCGGCCGAACCGGTCACCCAGCGCGGCGCCGGTCAGCATCAGGCAGCCGAGGGCCAGGTTGTAGGCGTTGATCGTCCATTCCAGATCCGCCAGGCTGGCGCCGAGCTGCGTTCGCATCGTCGGCAGCGCCGTCGCCACCACCACCACGTCCAGCGCGGACATGAACGCGCCCAGCCCGGCCAGGGCTAGCGTCCATCGCCTACGGGCGGGCGTCATATCCGCAGGTGCGTGACCGTCGGCCAGCGCTACGGCTGGCCCGGTCGCGCTCGTCATCTCCGGCATTTACCGTTCTCCGTTCTGTTCTGCGTTTTGTCGTTCAGCCGTACAGATCCGGGTGCGCGCGCGAACTCAACTGCCGGCGACCGGTGAGTTTTCCGGCCGGGCGGGATCTGTACTGGTAAGGGCGCGTGACACGGGTGCGCGGCCGGGAAACGGAGCAGCGATGCCAGCGACAGCGAAGGTGCGGGAGGACACGGTCAGGCCAGACAGCGAGGAGTTCGCGCGGCTGACCGACCCGTTCCGGGGTGAACTGATGGCCCACTGCTACCGCATGCTTGGCTCGGTCCATGATGCCGAGGATCAACTGCAGGAAACCCTGATGCGGGCCTGGCGCTCCTACGGCGAGTTCGAGGGCCGCTCCTCACTGCGGACCTGGTTGTACAAGATCGCGACCAATACGTGCCTGCGGGCGCTGGAGACCCGCGCCCGCCGGCCGCTGCCATCCGGTCTGGGCGCGCCGGGCGAGGACCCGGCCGCGCCGCTGCCTGCGGCCCGGCCCGAGGTCCCGTGGCTGCAGCCCATCCCGGATGCGCTGTTGAGCGCCGGGACCGAGGATCCCGCGGAGATCACCGTGTCCCGGGCCAGCGTGCGGCTGGCCCTGATCGCCGCCATGCAGTACCTGCCCGCCCGCCAGCGCGCCGTGCTGATCCTGCGCGACGTGCTCGGCTGGCGGTCAGCTGAGGTAGCCGGGCTGCTCGGCACCAGCACCGTCGCGGTGAACGGCGCGCTGCAGCGGGCCAGGGCGCACCTCGCGCAGGCAGCCCCTGCCGAGGAACAGATCAGCGAGCCGGACGACCCCGCCATCCAGGCGCTGCTCGGCCAGTACGCCGCGGCGTTCGAGAACGCCGACGTGGCCGGCCTGATCCGGCTACTGCGCGACGACGCCGTGTTCGAGATGCCGCCGCTGCCCAACTGGTACGCCGGCCGTGAGCCGATCGGCCGTTTCGTGGCCGCGTGGGTCCTGCGCTGGCCGGGGCGCTTCCGCATGATCCCGGCCGCGGCCAACGGCCAGCCCGCGTTCGCCGCCTACATGCGCGAAAACAACGGCGTCTACCATGCTCACGCCATCCAGGTACTCACCATCACCCCGTCCGGCCTGTCGCGGGCCGTCTCGTTCAACGACTCAGGCCTGTTCGCCACCTTCGGCCTGCCCGAGTCCCTCCCGGGCATCCCTTCTGCCCGTACCGGAAGGCAATGTGGTCAGCGGCAGTAGGTCTCCGCGGGAATCGTGTCGTCACACGACCTCAACCAACGTCCCGGTCAGTACAGCTAGGCCTCCCGGACGACCTCGTAGGTGAGGTAGACGAGGCTGTCACCGACGGTCCGGGCGAACAGGGGGCGAATGGACTTCTTGTCGCTGGTCTCGCCGAAGAGGCGCTCGCCAGCCCCGAGCACGACCGGGTAGACCATCAGCCGCAGCTCATCGACCAGGTCGTGCTCCATCAGTGTGTGCACGAGCTGACGGCTGGCGTAGACGACAATTTCCCCGGCTAGCTCCTGCTTCAGCTTCGAGACCTCGTTCACCACCTCGCCCTTCAGGACCGTCGAGTTGCTCCACTCGGGATTTACGAGGGTCGAGGACACGACGTACTTGGGCAAACCGTTCAGCGTGTCCGCCCACTCGCCACTGCGTCCCATCCACCGTGGTCCGAAGTACTCGTCGCTCCGCCGGCCCAGCAGCAGGGCCTCGGCGCCCAGCGCTTCCTCGAACTCGACCTTGGCCCACTCTTCGCGGTCCTTGTCTCCAACCTGGCCGAACCAGCCGCCGTGCCTGAAGCCCTCCTCGCCGGTGGGGTCCTGGACGACTCCGTCGAGCGAGACGTTCTCGCTTATGACGATCTTTCCCATTTCGGTTCTCCTTCGTTGGCGTTGTCAGCTACCACCGATGCAGAGACCGGGACATCGGGAAAGTGGGCGCCCGCCGACCGCCCAGTTCGCCTCTCGGCAGGGATCCATACGGGAGGTGCGACGACAGGTGCGGCAGAAAGGTGACGCTAGCGTGGGAGTGGTGACAGCGGACCTGATCGCCAGGGCGCGGGCTGGGGACGGCGACGCGTTCCGAGAGCTGACCGAGCCGTACCGCCGGGAGCTGCAGGTGCACTGCTACCGGATGCTCGGATCCTTCCAGGACGCCGAGGACGCCCTGCAGGACGTGCTACTGGATGCCTGGCAGGGCCTCGCCGGGTTCGAGGGACGCGCCTCGATCCGCACCTGGCTCTACCGGATCGCCACCAACCGGTGCCTCAAGACGCTCCGCTCGGCCAGCCGGCGCCCGGCTAGGGAGTGGGACATCCCCGGGGCTGAACCGCCCGAGCCGACCCGGCTCGGCGAGATCGTGTGGCTCGAGCCATATCCCGACGCCCTCCTCGAGGGGGCGATCGGCGTGCCGCCCGGCCCGGAGGCCCGCTACGAGCAGACCGAGTCCATCTCCCTGGCCTTCGTGACCGCCCTGCAAGTCCTGCCGGCTCGCCAGCTCGCCGTCCTCATCTTGCGCGACGTCCTCGGATTCCACGCCAGCGAGGTGGCCGGCATGCTGGACTCGACCGTCGAATCGGTCACCAGCGCCCTCAAACGGGCCCGCGCCAGCCTGCAGCGCCGCCAGCCGCCGGCCGCCGGCCGCGAACCGCCTCCCGCTGTCGACTCACCTTCCGAGCAGGCGATCGTGGCGAAGTTCGTCCGCGCCTACGAGTCCGGGGATCTGGACGCGCTGGTGGCCCTTCTGACCGATGACGTGTTCATGTCGATGCCGCCGATGCCTCTCGAATACGAGGGCCGAGACGTCGTGGCCCGCTTCTGCGCCAGTATCTTCGGCGCGGGCCGCAGGTTCGACCTCGTGCCGACGCGAGCCAACGGTCAGCTGGCGTTCGGGGCCTACCTGCGCGCCCCCGACGGCATCAGCCACGGGACCGGCCTCATCGTCCTCACCCTCGCCGGCGACCGGATCTGCGCCATGATCCGTTTCGACAACAGCGCGCTCCCATGGTTCGGGCTACCGCGATCGCTCCCGAGCCGATAGCCAGCTTCCGAGCGGTCGAAATTGGCCAAGTAGTGGCCAACTGGCTCGCCGGCTGGCCAAGTAAACGCGACCCCCACACCCGCACCCGCGACACCGAGTCAGTGCCGCGGGGGAATCCGTTTGCCTAGGCCGAAGTTGCCGTAACTCTGCGTAGAGATTCCTGTCCTGACCTGTGGTTATGCCGAGTTGATCACCCAGTCAGCCATGGCCGAACCGCCTGCCCAGCTCGTCGATCTCCTCCAGGCCGATGAGGCCGAAGAACTCCTTCAGGTTCGGCAGGCCTTCCATCGCCCGGATCGGCGTCCCGTCGCTGCTGATCTGGGCCAGCAGCGACCGCGTCGCTGACACCGAGGCGAGCAGCGCAGCGACGGGGAAGATCACTAGGTTAAATCCCCAGCCGCGCAATTGGTCGAGCGTCGTCGGGGGAGTGAGGCCGCCCTCGCCCCAGCTGAACAGCACCTGCTCGGCGGCCAGAGCGGTCGCGGCCTTCTCGATGTCTTCCTGGCTGGACAGCGCGTCAAGGAACAGCATGTCCGCGCCGGCTTCCCGGTAGCGCATCGCCCGGTCGATAGCCGCGTCTATCCCTTCCACGGCCGCGGCGTCGGTACGGGCGATCAGCACCAGGTCCGGGTCCTGCCGGGCCGCCACGGCCGCCCTGACCTTGTCGATCATCACCTCGGCCGGCACGACCTGCTTCCCGGTCATGTGCCCGCACCGCTTGGGCGTGACCTGGTCCTCGATGTGCATGGCCGCGACGCCAGCCGCCTCATAGTCCTGCACGGTACGGATCACGTTGATCGCGTTGCCGTATCCGGTGTCGGCGTCGGCGATCACCGGAACGTCCACGGCGGACACGATCCGGCGCGCAACCTGAGCCATCTCGCTCATGCCGAGCAGGCCGATATCCGGCCGTCCGAGCAGCGAGGCGGTCACCCCGAAGCCGGACATATACACCGCCGGGAAGCCGGCCGCCTCTACCAGGCGCGCCGACATCGCGTCGTATACCCCGGGCGCCGGCACCAGCTGGCCGTCTGCGAGCAGCTCGCGCAGCCGCCGCCGCGGATTCGCCCGCCGGTTCAGTAGATCACTCATGCCCTCACCCTAAGCAGCGCCGTCGCAGCTGCGCCGAAGCTAACCCGCCTCGCCCAGGCAGCAAGCCACGCCGTTCCTTGTGCTGTCTTCGGCGATGGTTGATGCCTTTCCGCAAGTCACCAGTGGCCACGAGCATCAAACTGTTCACTTCAGCTGCTGTCGCGACCACAATAACTCCACTACACAATGAGAAAAATATTTGACCAGTTAAGGATAATCCGGACCGCTCAGGCCGGATCAGGTCACAGGGCTCCTGCGCATGCTGACGACCAGGCTCAATGTCGTCATCCGCGGCCCCTGCAACCACGCCCAGGCCCAGGCCAGCTACCGGCCCAGCCGCACTCTCCGCCACCTGATCGCCGCGCGGAACACCCGGTGCACCGCACCTGGCTGCGGGCAGCCCGCCGCCCGATGCGACCTGGACCACACTCAGCCCTGGCACCAAGATGGCAAAACGTGTCCCTGCAATCTCGCTCCACGGTGCAAACGATAATGACACACATTGTCCGCCTGGCTCCGGAAGTGGAGCCAGGTCATGCACGACGAGAACAACGACGGCAGGTTCCCTGACGAGAGCCCGGTCGAGGTCCGCTACCCGCGCTCGAAACAGGAAGAGCAGGACGACCGCGAGCGGTGGCCGTGGCTGCCAGGAACCATCGTAGAGCAGTGCGGCCTGGACGAATGGTACGTGTGCATCGAGGTCCGCGACCTGGCCGTCCTGCGCGACGGCCGCCGGGCACCGCGCGGAACTGCCAGCCGTAACCTCTACTATCCCTGCTGCTTCCGCGACAGCTCGGAAATCCGGCCACCCGCATCGAGTGGCTCGGCGTCGGCGACGCGGCGTGGGGCGAGCCGGTGAGCGGGGACCGGGTGATCCGTTTCACGACGGTGGCCGTGGTCTGCGCCGTGGCCGCCTTCGCGGCAGTGGTCAGCTACTCCCACATCTACGGCCTGGGCCGGGAGCACGGCCAGGACGGCACAGCGGCCCGGCTGCTCCCGCTGTCCGTGGACGGGCTGATCCTGGCGGCCTCGCTCGTGCTGCTGCTCGAGGCGCGTAACGGCCGGGACGCGCCAAGGCTGGCCCGGCCGATGCTGTGGCTCGGCATCGGCGCGACGATCGGCGCGAACATCGCCTACGGCGCGGTATACGGGCTGCTCGGCGCGGTGATCTCAGCGTGGCCCGCGGTGGCGTTCATCGGTTCGGTGGAGATCGCGATGCAACAAGTCCGACGCGCCCGAGTGCCACGGGCGGCTACGACCGTGCCAGCCGTGCCCGGGGATGTGGAGCAGGCGGTCCGCGTGGCGTACGTGGCATCTGTCGCGGCCGGCGCGCCGTTGAGCCAGCGGGCCATGGCCGAGCGGTTCGGCCTGTCCCGTCGCAGGGTGAGCCAGCTCATCGCTCAGGTCACCGCGTCCAGCAACGGCCACCGGCGCGAGAGCGATGGAGCATGAGCATCAAGCCGTACGACGAGCTGCCGTGGTGGTGCCAGCTCCTGTGGCCCTGGTTCGGCCCACCGTGGTATGAGCAGGTCGAGGACCTGGATGCCTATCTCGCCGCGTTCAGGCGCGCATTGACCATGCGGGCTGAGCTGGCTGAGGAACTGGCTGGCGACGACCAGCCGGGCGAGGGTTATCTGGCCAAGGCGGGACGGCTGACCGCCGCCCGCCTCCAGGCCGAAGAGATCATCAATCACGAGTACGGTCCACTTACACCGCCGGACGAAGGCGATGACGAGGACGGCGAGCTGGCCTCGGATGTGGATAGGCCGGTAGTCGTAGACCACGACCATCCGTCGTGGGCGGAGGTGAACGCCGAGCAGCAAGAGCGCATCCACGGTTCTGTTAAGGACTAATTTCGGGCTCTTGGCAAAGCAGACTGACGCCCACCGAACCTATCCGGTCGGTGGGGCGTCTGCATGTTGCAGGCGCTCTGATGCTTCCACGAGACTCCGCTGATTGTCAGACCCCGACTTGGCTCACGATCATGAACTTTCGACCGGCTTAATACGCTGACCTGCGGATTTACTTCTCAAGTTGACGAAATCTGCGCACTAAAGTAACCAGGTTGGACTCGTAGCGGACGGGATCACCAGGGTCCGGGCTTGGGTCCCCGGTGCGGGGTACTTCCGCACGGCGGGGCAGGAGGTGACACGGGCCCCGCAGCCCGGCCAGGAGATCCCGGTTGAGCAGGTGTCGGCAAGCAGGTGAGCGGCGGGGTGCTAGCGCGGATGCGGCCGGAGCTGAGCACTGGCGCCGCCCTGCCCCCCGCCGGGCGGCAACCCCGGGGTGGCGGCAGCCCGGGGGCTTGGCACGCACGCGTCGCCTGGGCGACAATGCCGGGATGGCTCGTGATGACAGCTGGGCCCAGGTGCTGCGGGCGGCCTTGCCCCTTCTAGACGGGGCCAGGCCCTCGGGGATGCTCGGATGGGTGCCCCGGGTCGCCCCCGTTGTGACCCAGGCCGCCGTCGGGGCCGGGCACTGGGCCGCCGGGCGCCGGCGGCGGGCCCTGGCCGCGTGGACGAGCGCTGCCGGCTACGGGCTGGTGGCCTGGGGCCTGGGCACCGAAGCGCCGACCCCGGCCGAGGCGCGACAGACCATGCAACAGAACATGCAGCAGAACATCCAGCGGCTGCAACGGGAGGGACGGTTGCGCAAGCCTGGCCCCGAGGCCCCCGCTGCCGCCCGGACGCCGGCACCCGCGGCCCGCCGCCTAGAGCGCCACCTAGCGCGGGCCGCCCCCTTTTTCAAGGCCACGAACACCCCCCAGTACAAGCTTGCTTCCACTGTCGCGGGGATGGTCCTCAGCGTGCGGTGGGGCCTGCGCCACCCGCGGCGGCTGACGGTGCTCGCGATCGCCAGCGGATCCTATACCGTGGTGTTCTATGTCCCCTGGGTGGCCCGGGCCGTGCAGCGGCGCAGGCCCAGGATCGCCGCCGGGTGGGCCCTGGTCGCAGCCGGATCGGTAGCCCGGCTGCGGGCAGCAGCGGCTGAACCGCTCCGGTAACAGCAGGCCCGCAGCGGCCCCCCGCGACAACACAACACCGGGAAACCGCGCGGCACCTGCCTGCGAACCCCTACATGAGCCCCCGGCCGCGCAGTCCGGCGTACGTTGCGCACTAAATGAGCCAACTCGGGTAGGCGCTCTGATGCTTCCACGAGACTCCGCTGATTATCAGACGGCGCCGAAACGGTGGCCACGCCGGGTCCACTCGGACGCTCACCAGCCGGGACGTTCCTAGGGCGCCAGGCCACTGCCCTTAACTTCCGGGAGATTCATCCCATGTTGGGAGATTTGACGGGGTGATGGTGATGGTATGTGTCGCGTCTTCGGTATGCCGGGTCCGGCGTTCGGCTGCCGTACGGCCAGAGGTCCGTTTCCGGCCAGTCCTGTTACGGGGGCTGCTGATGATGCTGCGGAGGAGACGGCCCAGGGGGTTCCGGGGGCGCCTGCCGCAGTGCTCGCAGCAGGTATCGCCCCAGATCCCGGCGCGGACCATGGACAGGACGGCGGTGAAGCTGATCTCGTCGGGGTCGGCGCCGGCGAGGGCCGCGGCGCGGGCGGCCAGCGTCGTGATCATGTTATAGACGAGGAGGAACGCCCAGGCTTCCTGCCGGGCCAGGACGGGCGACCGGCCGCGCAGGACCCGCCGGTTACCGCGCAGCGTTTTCTTCAGGTGCAGGAACGCGATTTCGATTTGCCAGCGTTCAGCATACAGCGCAGCGATCTCGTGAGCCGGGAACGCGGCATGGTCCGGCAAGGTGGTCAGGACCCGGATCGCCGCGGTCTTGACGTGGCCCCGCGGGGTGCGGGCGGTAACGGTGAAGCAGACCAGCCTGGCGGTGGTGTCCGGGAGCCGGGGCAGGGCCTTGTCCCGGGCGTCGCGGCGCCGCGTGCTGAGCATCCCGTCCGATTCATGCAGGCGGACCAGCTCGGACCCGTCAGGGAGGACCCGGAGGGTCTTGAACGGGACGGACGTGGCGCCGTTCTTGACCCGCCAGCACAGGTGCGCGCCCGTGGCCGACAGGCGGATCCACCGGCTCATGGAGAAGAACCCGCGGTCCGCGAGGTTCAGCATCCCGGGCCTGAACGTGCCGGCAAGCTCGTCTGCCACGGTGTTCTCCCCGTCGAGGTAGCCGCCGACCGCCGCGCCGATCCACCGGCGGGTCCCGGTACGGACATGCGCGACGATCCTCAGCTTCGGCTTCGTGCCGCCCGAGGGCACCCCGAACTCGTCCGCCAGCTCGTCGTTACTGAACAGCTCGGCGGTGGTCCCGTCGATCGCGGTCAGTTCCATCTGGTGCCACAGCGACCCGGGTCCCGGCTCCGGGTCCGGGCGGGCAGCATCCAGCTCGAAAAGCTGTTTCATCACGTGCTCCCCGGAAAGCGCGCGGGCTTTCGACAGGGCCGGGCCGCTCGGGACCGGGGTGCCGGGCTTGATGCCCAGCCCGGGCAGGCTGAACGCGACCCGCAGCGCCCCGTCATAGCCCTCCCCGGGGAACAGGCACCCGACGATCAGGCAGATCACCGTCATCTTCGCGTTCAGCGCCCGGTCCAGCTGATGGTCATGCGGCGCGGACGCTGCCGCCTCCTCGATCACCCCGTCCGCGAGCAGCTCCTCGATCAGCCCCCGCCGGTCGATATCCTCCAGCCAGTGCGTCCACAAGCCGGGCCCGGCCACCACCCGGCGGGCCAGGTCCGCCCGCAGCCGGTCTTCCGCGCTGCCCTTCCCGTCCTCTCCCGCAGCCGGGATAACCGGCCTGGCCTGCGAAGACGACACGAGCATGGCACAATGACGAGACAACGAAGCTCCTGATCACGGACGTATACGGGCTTTGAACACCTCACGTCCTACCGGGAGCTTCGTTGCTATGTTCGCACTTTCGCGGCCACTCTCCGTCTCGTGATCAGCCTGCGCCCACTTCGTTACCGTCCCCCAGGAAATCGGGCACTACCGGACAGAAGTCCTGCAAGTTAAGGGCAGTGGGCGCCAGGCCCTTGCCCAGCACATTGCTCGCCGTGCTCGCAATCGCGATACTGACCACGCCCCGCAAGGCCGCGCGCCGGCCCATTTGTCCTCGGTGGATGCCCAGGACCGCGGCGATGCCCATCCACAGGCCGCTGTAATTGGCGGCGCGGCTCAGCGCGGGCAGGGCCTTCTCCGGCACCAGTGAGTTGGCGGCTGAGATGCGGGCCATAACGGCGAGGTCCGCCGCGATGATCTTGCTACGAACCTTGCCGACCTTAGCCCTGCCCAGCGCGGTCTTGCGCATTCTCACTCTTGGCCTCCCATTTCGGCAGGGTCACGATACCGGCGGGTCTCGGTCACCGCCGGCCGTGAGCCGGCCGTGATTGGCCGCGGTCAATCTGGGAAGCTAAGAGAAATCCCAAGTTCCGCCCTGATCCGGATGGACGAACGGCACCAGCCATGAAACGAAAGCCGACGTCGCGCTTCGGGAACGAGGCCGCCCGGCAAGAGCCGCTGGACACGCAGGAGCCGTCGGACACCCATCAAGAGCCACCAGACACTCAGCAAGAATCGCTGGACACCAAGCCCGAGCAGCGTGGGCACCCCGTCATGCTGGCCGCCGGGCTGGCCCTGCTGGCGACAGCCGCCGCGTTCGCAGCCGTGATAGCGGCCGACCCGGTGCGGCCTCCCACCGCCGGGCTCGACCGTTGGTGGCTTTCGGTGGTAACCACCTGGCAGGCCGTACCGCTGACCCGCGCCGCGGAGGTGCTGAGCTATGTGGCCGGTCCATGGGGCGGCACGATCGTGGTGGCCATCATGGTCGTGCTGCTGCTGTGGCGCCGGCGCATCTGGACGGCTGTGTTCCTGGCGCTGGCCGAGGGCTGCGGATCAGGCGCTTCTCAGCTGATCAAGCATCTCGTGGAGCGGCCGCGGCCACCGCACCCCCTCGTGCGGGCCGATTTCGGCTCCTTTCCGTCAGGCCACGTCATCACCACCGTCGTCGTCGGGCTCGCCCTGGTCGCCGCGTTGAGCCGACCCGGCCACCGGAGGCTGCCGCTGATCGGCGTAGCCATCGCCGCCGTACTGATGATGTGCTGCCGGACCTACCTGCGCGCGCACTGGCTGACCGATACGTTCGAGGGCGTAGCGGTCGGCGCTGGTATCGCGCTGGTCCTGTGGTGGTTCTTCACCCCGCTACTGGCCCGGGACCGGCAGATACCCCCTAATGCGCCGCTGATCAGGCGGCTACGCCTCAGCCAACTTGGTGGCAATGATGTATGCATTGACGATGTCGCCGTCGACACGGACGGCCTCGATGGAGGAGAAGCCCGCATCGCCGAGCATCTTTCGTGCCGTCTGCTCTCCCCACATCGTGCCCAGGCCCATTCCGCCGTCGGCGAGGGAGACGGTCATGCAATGCATGCACGAGACCGTGTACAGGAATGGTCCGAGCGGGTGGTCCACGTTATCCGTGAGCTCGCTGGAGGCTGAGGTATCGACGCAGAGGTAGACACCATCGGGGCGCAATGCCCGGGCGATCCCGGCGAGCATCAGGTCCGGCCTGGCCTGGTCGTGCACCGAGTCGAATGTGGTGATGAAGTCGAACCGGGTGATCTCGCCGAGATGGGCGGCGTCGCGTTTCTCGAACCGCGCATTCGTGAGGTTTTCGCGATCGGCCTCCGCGCGAGCCGCGGCGATTCCGGTGTCGGAAAGGTCGAATCCGACGAATCGTGACCGGGGAAATGCCTCGGCCATCAGGTTGACGGCATGACCGGAACCGCAGCCGACGTCCGCGACGTCGATACCGTGCCGCAGCCTGTCGATCAGGCCGGGAACAAGCGGCAACGTCATGTCGATCAGGGTGGCATCGTGAACGGCGCTGCTGTCCTCGGCCATGATCGCCTGGAATTTCGGGAACGCCGAGTACGGAACTCCGCCGCCGTTGCGGAAGCAGTCCACGATCTGATCTTCGACCAGCGCCAGCAGCCCGATGTACTGCATTCCTACCGCGAGGTTGCTCCGTCCGGCGGCCCGGGTGAGCCAGGCGGCGTGATCGGCGGGCAGCGAAAAGGATCTCGTCGCGTCATCGTGATCGACGATTCTCCCGGTGGTCATCACCGCCAGCCATTCCCGGACGTACCGTTCGTCGAGCGCTGCGCTCGAGGCGATCTCCGCGCTCGTTGCCGCGGGCATCGCGGCCATGACGTCGAACAGTCCCGTGCGGTGGCCCACGCTCACCATCAGGGCCAGGGCGGCCTCATTCATCGTGTGGAGCATCCGCCCGGCGAAGTCCTCGGCCCCCCTGGCTCCTGCCTCAGCCATCCCGTCCTTCTCACCTCAGAGGATGGCCGTAATCGCAGCGACCCGGCCAAGCAGCGCCTACATGTAAAGACCGCCGTTGACCGGATACACTTGGCCGGTGATGTAGCCCGATTCGGGGTCGGCGAGGAACTCCACCACGCGGGCCACCTCGTTCGGCTCGCCGAGCCGGCCCACCGGGATACGTTCGACGAGCTTCTCCATCACGTTGGCGGGCACCGCCTCGGTCATCTCGGTGCTGATGTACCCGGGCGTGACGGTATTGACGGTAATGCCCTTGCTGGCGGTTTCCAGGGCCAGGCTCATCGTCAGCCCGAACAGGCCGGACTTGGCCGCCGCGTAGTTGGCCTGGCCGAACCCGCCGGCCGAGCCGATGACCGAGGAGATGTTGATGATCCGGCCGTAGGAGCGGTCGAGCATGTGCTGCAGGATCCCCCGGGACATGTAGAACGTGCCGGACAGATTGACGTGGATGACGTGGTCCCATTCCTCGGGGGCCATCTTCCGCACCGTCTTGTCCACGGTGATGCCGGCGTTGTTGACCAGGATGTCCAGGTGCCCATGCCGGTCCAGGACCTCGCCGATGACCCGCATGCAGTCGTCGTTGGAGCCGATGTTGCCTTGGTGGATGCTCACGCCCCGGTCGGCGTACTTCTCGGCGAACTGCTGGGCGTGATCGTGCCGGCCGGCGAACCCGGCCGCCACCGTGATGCCGCGGTCCATCAGCCGTTCGCAGATGGCCAGCCCGATGCCGCGGGTCCCGCCGGTCACCAGTGCGACCTGCCCTGTCATGTCTGCCATGGTGTTACCTCCGTTCGGTGTGGTAGCAAGCCCCAGGACCGGCCGGCCCGGACCGGCCGGCACTGTCATCCGAACACGTACTCTCCTGGAGCGTCCGCGATGGCCCGGTGTTGCCTGCTGCCCATGTGCGGTGGCTTGATGCGCGCGCCCGCGCGGGTGTCGGACCAGGCGGTCCAGTCCTCCCACCACGATCCGCGATGCTTGCTGTTAGCGCGGCGCCAGGCCTCCGGGTCGAGGCTTGTGTACTCGGCCGCCTCGTACCAGGCCTTCGGGCCGGGAGGGTTGACGATGCCGGCGATATGTCCGCCGCTGGACAGCACGTACCGAACGTGGCCGCCCATCAGCCCGCCGGTCTTGTAAGACCCGTGCCAGGGCACGATGTGGTCGTTGATCGCGCCCACCACGTACGTGTCGTTCTTTACCGAGGACAGGGACAGCTGCTGGCCGACCAGCTCGAGTTCGCCCCGGGCCAGCTCGTTGCGCATGTACAGCGAGCGCAGGTAGAACGAGTGCATGGCGGCCGGCATGCGGGTGCTGTCGCCGTTCCAGGCCAGGATGTCGAACGCCGGCGGCTCCTGCCCCATCAGCCAGTTGGAGACCACGTAGTTGAAGATCAGGTCGTTGGCGCGCAGCATATCGAAGGTGCCCGCCATCTGGCTGCCCTCCAGGACGCCCTTCTCCGCCATCTGCTTCTCCAGCCGCCGCACCGTCTTCTCGTCGGTGAAGGCGCCGAGGATCCCAGGCTCGCTGTAGTCGAGCAGGGTGTTGAGCAGCGTGATCGAGCCGATCCTGTCGTCGCCCTTCTCGGTGAGGTACGCCGCCAGCATGGCGGTCAGCGCGCCACCGAGGCACAAGCCGATGATGTCGATCTTGGGCGCGCCGGTGATCTCGGCGATGACGTCGAACGCTTCCCGCGGGCCGTGAATGAGATAATCGTCGAGCGTCACGCCGCCCATGGAGGAGTCCGGGTTGCGGTAGGAGATCGCGAACACGGTCCGCTCGTGCTGTACCGCCCACTCCAGGAAGCTGCGGTCGGGCGCCAGGTCCATGACGTAGTACTTGTTGATCCACGGCGGGCTGGCCAGCACCGGGACCGCGCGGACCTCGGGCGTCTGCGGCGCGTACTGGATGAGCTCCATCAGGTCGTTCTTGAACACGACCTTGCCCGGGGTGGCGGCGAGGTTCTCGCCGACCCGGAACGGCCGGGTGTCGACCTGGCGCGGCCGGCCGCCGTTGTTGAGTACGTCGTCGACGAAATGGCTGGCCCCGGCGACCAGGCTGGTCCCGCCGGTCTCGAACACCCGCTTGAGCGCGGCCGGATTGGTCAGCAGGAAGTTCGTCGGCGCGAGCGCGTCCATCAGGAAGCCGGTCGCGATCGCGGCCTTGGCGTCGTCCACGGTGTTCCCCGCCCCGGCCTCGAGCAGGTCGTTGACCAGCCGCGACGCGGCCAGGTGCGCCTGACGGACGGCGAAGAAGGCCGGATTGTCGGTCCAGGCCCGGTCCGCGAACCGCTTGTCGCCCTCCGGGACAGGGACCGGCGGCGGCGCCTCCATGCCCATCCAGCGAGCCGCGGCGACCGGCCCGGCCATCGCGACGCTAGTCCAGTAGCGCAGCGCAGCGGCCGTCGTGGCGGCCGGTTTAGTGGCGGCGCGCCGCATCACCGCGAACGTAGAAGTGCCCAGCCCTGCCGCATCCACCGAAGCGAGCACATCGGCATCGGGGGCCAGCGCGGCTGCGGCTGATTCTGCGGCTTGCCACGCCGTTTCCTGTGCGGTCATATCCATGCCTCCTGGTGCGACGCTACGCAGGGAACCCCTCCGACGCTACTTGGCCCTGGTACGCGCGTAAAGATGACAATTCGATCCGTAGCTGCCCGCCCGCCCAGGCTGAAGCTGGGAGAACACCGTATCTCCAGACCTTAAGGCAGCGCCGGGGGGAACGCCTAAGAGCAGAGGGTCCTCTCATATCAAAGCCCTCTGGCCGTGTATGCCGCTAGGGCTTCCCGCCGCCTCGAACGCCACATCCACCCCGCCCCGGTCAGCTGCCCGGGCCGCGGCGCGGACCTGGCCGTGCCGCTCGCCGACCTGCTGCCGCTCGCCGTCGGCCCCCGCCGGGCCCTAGCTACCCGTTCTTACGGCACTGCCGTTGGGCCCGGCCAGGGCTGACTCCTGGGTGCGGACCAGTCGCCTGAGCATGAATCCGCCGATGATCTCGAAGAGGCCCATGATGATGAACCAGATGCCGAGCAGCGCGGCCAGGACGGTCAGCGAGGAGGTAGGGGTGGCCGCGACCACGATCCCGGCGATGAGGCTCACCACGCCGAAGGCGATCCACCAGCCCCTTCCTTCGCGGGCGCCGCCTGTGATTCCCCCGATAAGCGCGGTCACGCCCTGCACGACCCAGGTGATGCCCACGAACAGGCCGATGAGCGCAACGGTCAGATGCAGATGGCGGATCAGGACGACGCCGATGACGATAAACAGCAGGCCGGCCACGCCCAGCCATACCCGGTGCGATTCGTCGCGGCCGAATACGCGGACCAGGTGGAAGATCCCCGAGAGGATCATGAGGATGCCGATCAGGACCGCGACGAAGTTCAGCGACCCCGTCGGGTGAAAGCTCACGATGATCCCGAGGATCAGTGTCAGTACGCCGAGAACCAGCGTCGCCTGCCATGACTCAGCCATGGCCAGGGCGGGTTCTGGTGGCGCGCTATATTCGCCGGATTCCACTGGTGCTCCTGTCTCGTTCCTGGACGAACGGCCCTTAGATTCAATGCGGCCACGGACACGATCGCTCAAGAACGCGGCACCGTCATCACCCGGCGGGAATGAGCCCCGGCGCCCCGGCCGGTGCTGGGATGTGAGCAACTGAGTCAGCCGGCCGGCGGGGAGGAACGTGCTGTGGGTAGTCCTGGTCGGCTGGTGGCTCGCGCTCGGACGTGTGATCACCGGGATCGCGCTCTTCCTGACGATCATCGGCATCCCGCTCGCCATCGCCAACTTCAAGATCATCCCGATAACCCTGCTGCCGCTCGGGGTCCGCATCGGGCCCGTCGATGGTTACCCCGGCAGCGCACCGCTAGCAGGGTCATGAGCAGAGTGCCGATCAGCAAGCCGCGAATCATGCTCCGCGGGTGATCCCGCGAGCGGCAGAATCTGCCGAGGCTCCCGCTGCTGGTTATCTGTCGACCGGCACGCGCACTGTTCCCCATGTCGTGAAGGTGGCCGGGCCGCCCGATCCGACGGCCCCGTGAGCCATACCGCGGGCTTCCTGACTGCCAGTGACCATGTCATGTCCCCCCTCGTGCACCGGGACCGCCCGATACGGCGCGAGCTGGCTAGCCTGCGCGACTTGTCTGCTGCCGCTTTCCCGCAGCTATCTTCTCTTGACGTGATAAATGCTGCACAAGACCATGGAACGGCACACCGTCTGGAGAGATGCGGTATTAGGCGTGAGGGACAGTAACGTACGTGAGCGGCCCATCCCGGCCCAGCGGACGGCTGGGCCGGGGGTCGACCTCATCGCGTCCAAGCTCCGCCCTCCCCCGGTACGGTCCGGGACGATCCGCCGGTCATCGCTGATCGAACGGCTGACGCGAGACGATTCCCGTCCGATTGTCTCGGTGGTCGCGCCGCCCGGTTACGGGAAGACGACCTTGCTGTCACACTGGGCCGAGCACAGCGGCCAGGCCTTCGCGTGGCTGTCGGTCGACGAGCAAGACAACGACCCGAAGGTCCTGCTCAGCTACGTGGCCAAGGCGCTGGATGCGGTGCAGCCGGTCGGCAGCCGGGTCTTCGAGGCGCTGGCCTCGCCGGTGAGTTCGGTGCCTGGCTCGGTGGTGCCACGGCTCGGATCGGCGTTCTGGTCGATGACCGCGCCGGTAATGCTGGTGCTGGATGACGTGCACCTGCTGCATAACCGCGAATGCCGGGACGCGCTGTCGGTGCTGGCCGATCACGTGCCGGGCGGCTCACGGCTGGTGCTGGCGGGCCGGAACGAGCCACCGCTGCGGATCGCGCGGCTGCGCGCCCAAGGCCGGATATTGGAGATCGGCCCGGGCGACCTGATGCTGAGCTGCCAGGAGGCGGACTCGCTGCTGCGCTCGGCTGAGGTGACGCTCGGCGAGGATGACGTAGCGGCACTGCATCAGCGGACCGAAGGGTGGCCAGTCGGGCTGTACCTGGCGGCGCTGTATCTGCGCGAAGGAGGCCCGCTCGGGACGGCGGCAGTCTCGTTCGGCGGCGCGGACCGGCTGGTCAGCGAGTACATGGAATCGGAATTCCTGGCGCGGATCTCCCGGCGGCATCGCGTGTTCCTGACCCGGACCGCGGTGCTGGAGCGGATGTGCGCGCCGCTCTGCGAGGCCGTGCTGGAGCTGCCCGGCTCCGCGGCGGCCCTGGCCGATCTGGCCCAGTCGAACCTGCTGCTGGGCCGCGTTGCTCGCCGCGGAAACGGGGCGGCCGGCCGACGCCGAGCGATGGACCGACATGGTTGACCGCTGGCAGTACGGGGACGCGGCACGGCCCGACGACCCTTCCACCGAGGGATGGGCCGCTGTGGTCCGGGCCATCTTGTGCCGACGAGGAATCGAGCAGATGCGTGCGGACGCGGACGAGGCGGCGCAGAAATTCGCTACCGCGAATACCGTGGCGGCGGTACCCGCGCTCTGCCAAGGGGTCGCGCGCATACTGTCCGGTGACCTCGACGGCGGTGACGCGTACCTGGAGGACGCGGTTGGCGTCGCGGAGGAAGTCGGTGCGCACGAGACCCTCTCGGAGGCGCTGGGCGAGCGGTCGCTGCTGGCCATGGCGCGCGGTGACTGGAACCAGGCCGAGGTCCTGGCCGGGCAGGCAGGCACGGCGTTGCGCCGGATCGGAATGGAGACCCTCCTTAACTGCGCGGTGCAAGCCCGCGCCGCCATGCACCGGGGAGAAGTCCCCGCGGTGCGCCAGCAGCTGGTCAGCGCCCAGCGATTGCGGCCCGTGGTGACCTACGCGATGCCCCACCTCGCCGTTCAGGCCCGGATCGAGCTCGCCTGCGTACACCTCGCGCTGGCCGACGTAGCCGGGGCCAGGACGCTGATGAGGGAAATCGATGAGCTGCTCAAGCACCGGCCCGACCTCGGCACCCTGGTCGGCCAGGCCCGGGCGCTTCGGACTCAGCTGTCGGAGGACCACGCGCCAAGTGTCCCCGGGGCGTCGTCCCTGACCGGTGCCGAGCTGCGCGTCCTGCCGATGCTCGCCACGCACCTGTCATTCCCGGAAATTGGCGCCGACCTGTGCCTGTCGCCGCACACGGTCAAGTCGCAGGCGATATCGATCTACCGCAAGCTGGGCGCCTCCTCACGCAGCCAAGCGGTCGCCCGGTCCCGGGAGCTGGGCCTCCTGGAAGAGTGACGACCGGTTTTTCATGCCATCTGTGGGATGTCGCTCTCCCCGACGCGAGGTGCAATGGTGACGGCAGCGGCCGAGCGGAGGTTTATGAGCGAGACGGTG
>CAVYNE010000041.1:0-31070 GCA_963769715.1 uncultured Actinomycetes bacterium | reverse complement strand
GGCGTCTCCGCCTGACCGGCGCCGAGCTCGCGTCGATCCAGGTCCCGGTCCTGCTCGTGCACGGCCGCGACGACCGCGTGGTGCCCTGGCGCGTCTCATCCGGCCAGCTCATCGACCTGCTGCCGGACGCCCGGCTGCACATGCTTTCCGGCTGCGGCCACTGGACCATGATCGAGAAGACCGCTGAGTTCCTGGCCGTGGTCCGCCCCTTCCTCGCCTAACTTCTTTAACTCTTGTCCCAACGATTGCCGCTAGCGGAGGAGCCCTCTGTTCCAACGTGCAGAGCGTGTTGCTCCCCGAAAATGTCGTGCCCGCCTGTTAGAATCGAACTAGGACTCGAACAGTCGAGCCGGGCCGGGAGGGCCGGGGAGAGGAGCCCGTCCGCCGGACCGCGAGCAGCAGCGAGGGAGGTGACGATGTCGATGAATCATGCCGTGTCGCCCGGCAGCCCGAAGGAAGCGCTGAGGATGCTGACGTCCGCGATGAGCTACCTGTCGGCGGCCGATGCGACGCAGATGGCGGCCGAGACGCAGGCGCAGTGCTTGCAGGCCCTCGAGCGAGTCAACGCAATGGGTACCGCGGCGCGAGCCTCCATCCTGGGGGCGTTCACCGCCGGGCAGGGGTACAGCGCGGACGCGGATTACAGTCCGCGGGCGTGGCTGATCAACAAGACCCAGATCACCAAAGGCGCCGCCGTTGCGCACACCGCATGGGTCCGCCGGGCCGCCGCGCATCCCGAGGTCGCGCAGGCGCTGGCCGCGGGGGAGATTTCCGAGTCGTTCGGCCGGACTCTATGCCAGTGGACTGACAAGCTGCCCGGGGACTGCCGGGAGGCCGCGGACGCGATCCTGGTCGGGGCCGCTAAGACCGGGATGGGCCTGCGCGACCTGGCCGAGCTGGCCGCCGAGATCCTCGCCCGGTCCCGGTCTGACGCTGACGGCGACCCGGATGACGGGCTGGAGGACCGGGCCGTGAAGCTGCTCACCACATTTCAGGGCGCCGGGGTCCTGACCGGGGATCTGACACCGGAATGCGCCGCGGTAGTGAGCACGGTGCTGGATGCGCTGTCCGCCCCGGTAGGCGCGGAGGACACCCGCAGCCAGGCCCAGCGGTACCACGATGCGCTTCACGAGGCGATGCAGCGGCTGGTCACCGCCGGGCTGCTGCCGGAGCGGGCCGGGCAGCCGACGAAAGTCTGGGCCCACGTTTCCCTGGCGGACCTGATGATGCTGGACGGCAGCTCCGCCCTGCTGGAAGAGTGGACCGCTCGGGTCCGGGCTCAGTGGGCTGGCCACCGCGCGGGAGCCTCGTTCGGCGGCAGCGACGGCGCCGCGTGGCTGGACGGCGACGCCGCCCGCGCGGCCGCGTGTGACGCATCAGTGACTCCTGTGGTAACCGGAGAGGTGAATTACGCCGTCATGGAGGACCTGGTCCGGCTCTGCGCCGAACTGGCCAGCCTCCGCCACCACGGCCCGGCCGGTGGCGACCAGGCCGCCACCGGTCAGGCCTCTGGGCCGGACACCGCCCGGGCCCGGGAAGCCCTCGAGCAAGCCATCATCGGCAAAGCAGTCGATCTCGTGTCCGGTCCCGGCGGCCTCGCGTCGTTCCTGCGGCGCCAGCAGCTCGGCGCCCGGCTGGGCGGTCCCAGCTTGCCGCTGGACATCGGCTACAGCGAGACCATCCCAGCCTCCATCCGCAACGCCGTCATCCTGCGGGATAACCATTGTCAGTGGGCCGGGCGCTGCAACCAGCCCGCCTCGGCCTGCCAGGTCCATCACGTCAGGCACAAGGCCAATGGCGGCAAGACCAGCGTCAAGGACTGCGTGCTCCTATGTTGGTTCCACCATCAGGTGGTGATCCACCGGTGGGGCTGGACGCTGGTCCTGAACCCCGACGGCACCACGAGTGCCTGGAACCCGGACAAGACCAAGGTCCTGCATAGCCACGGGCCGCCGGTCCGCCCCGGGTAACACCCCGGCACGCTCCGGGGACACGCAACACATGTCAACTAGGCCCGGTCGGCTCCATCCGCGATTCCGACTGGGGTTCTCAGCGAAAGCTCAACCTGCACCGGATGATCACCCCGCCAAGAGCCCGCGGCGGCGGTGTCATCCGGTGCTGCGCGCTGCCAAGGGCAGGTTCTAGCTCGCTCCGGTCAGTCGCAGCGCGGCGGGTGCATTTCGGTCGATGAGCGCCACCGCATGCGGCACCGCTACCGGCACGAAGTCCGGCGCACAGTCGGTCAGCACCCGCAGGGCCGTGCGCTCCAAGTGGTGCGCCATGTCGGTCAGCGCGCCCTGTTCGTCCCCAGTGATCAGCGCCTCCAGGATGGCGGCGTGCTCGACATCGCCCGCGGCCTGCCAGCTGCCCGGCTCGGACAGCTGGTAGATGCGGATGTAGCGGGTGGTCCGGTCGGCGAACGCCCGCAGCTGCCGCTGCATCGCCTCGCCGGCCGCCGCGGTGCAGACCCGGTGGTAGTCGGTGTGCGCCGCGAACCAGGCGTCGAAGTCGCCGCTCTTGGCGGCCCGCCGCATCGCGGTCAGCATCCGCTTGGCCTCGGCGCGGGCCTTGGCGCCGAAATGCCCGATGGTCATCGACAGCGCCAGCGTCTCCAGCAGGATCCGGCCGGCGTAGACATCGTCGAGTTCTTGCGGATCCAGGCCCGCCACCCGGGTCCGCTGGTTCGGCTCGATCTCTACCAGGCCCTCTTCCTGCAGCATCCGCAGCACCTCCCGGAGCGGGGTGCGGCTGATACCGAGCTGGGCGGCCAGGCTCACCTGGGACAGCTTGGTCCCCGGCGACAGGGTGCCATTAAGGATGCATTCCCGCAGATAGGCGTGGACGTACGGGATGGCCTGCCGGGTTTCGGGCAAGTCGACCTTGCGGATGTCGGGCACCGGCACGACGCGAGGCATGGCCAACATTCTCCCCGATCTGACGGCGGCTGGACACAGGCGGCTGGACACAGGCGGCTGCACAACAGGCGGCTGGACACAGTTCACGGCTTAGCGAGCAACTGCATACAGTTTACCCGTTGACGGGATGACCACTCCTAGCGCCCTGCCCAAGCCGAGTCGTTCACGCGGCGCGCAGCCGCAGCACCAGGGCCGCCGGCCAGCAGCGCCCCTCCGGCCCAGGCCCCCCCCCCCCTACCATCTTCTCATTTCTTTTTTTCCTGTATTTCTATTCCCGCTTTCATCGTCCCTATCTGCTGAAGGTGCCTGTCCCACTTGGTCGGTGATCACCCCGGCGAGGATGGAACATGTAGAGCAGGGCGAGCACCGCGCCGATGGCCACCGCGGAATCCCTACTAGGCTGAGCGGGGCGATAAGCCCCAGGTAGAGGACCGAGCCCCCGGCGGCCCTCAGCACCGGCCCGTGGCCGAGCCAGACCAGCTCGTACCCGCGGGCCTGGGCGGCCCGGGCCGCAGCACAGCCGCCCCCAGCACGCACCCGAGCGCGCCACGGCGCCTGCGGCCAGCACCGGCCGGTCACCACACGCCTTGACGGCGAAACGGCGACCCGCCGCGGCACCGCGGCCAGCGTGACGCGGATCATGCCGGTGCTGTCTCGCCGCTGACCGCGAGCACCGCCAGCATCGCCACGACACCTGGCCGAACTGGACCCCGGTGAGGCTGAGCTTGGACGAGTCACCGAGCAGCCGAGGCCGTCGTGGCAGTTGGTCGATTCCACCGCGAACACGCTCACCCCAGCGGTGGCCGCGACCGTGCCGAGCAGCAGCCAGCCCGTTCCGGCCAGGGTGCGCAGCTTCGTCCACTACGCATGCAACGCGCCTCTCACGCGTCCCTCAGGCGCAGCAGAAACAGTGCCAGCGCCAGCGCGGCCAGCGTCCAGGCGCACATCACAGCGAAACTTATGTCAACCTGAGAAACGCTTGGTCTTTGGGTACGGCACCGCGAAGCCGGCCCACGGCACCAGCTTGCCGTACGCCCTGTCCGTCGCGTAGGCGACGCTCGTATGCAGGTACCTCGGGTAGGCCTGCTGGGTCGCGAAGCCCGCCGCCGGGGTGATCGGAGCAGCCACCGCGCCGCCCCTTGCGACAGCAGCGTACTGAGCATCCTCGGCGCGACGATGACCATGATCGCGATCGTGACGGCCGCCGCGCTGCGCCCGGCCACGGTACCGATATCCAGCGCGAGGATCGCCGCCACCGCGAGCAGCGCCGCGGTGCCAGCCACCAGCCGCACCTCGGTCAGCGTGCTCGCCGCGTCTATGAAGCTGCCGCCCTGGCGCAGCGACCGTATCCCTACCGCCAGCTCGACCGCCGCGTCGTCCAGCCCGAACGTGACCAGGCCGGTGACCACGGCCTTGGCGAGCAGCACCTGCCCGCGCTGCGTTGCCTCTCCCAGCGTCGTCCTGATCAGGCCGCGCCGTTACTCGGCGTTGTTGTACATCTCCTCTACCACGACCTCGACGACCAGCCCGACGAACGTCCCTAGCAGCGCTAACTAGATCTTGAGGCCTCCAGCGGCACCGCTGCCGGGAATGTCTGGCGCGATGTCGCCCTTCCCGGTGACGCGCAGCGCGCCGCCTTGCGGCACGAACCCGCCTTGTAGCTGCTTTTACATCTCGTCTTCCCCGATGTCCTTGCCCTTCCAGCTCTCTTCATTCCACCTGCCCTCCCTGCCTACGCGGTTGAAGACGCCGGTGGCTGGTGTGGGGCGCCGGTCCTTGAGTGCTCGGCCGTTTGCCCGTACGTAGGAGGTGGCGCATCCCGGCCTGCCACGGCGACGTCCCCCGCAGAGTGATGCGACTGGTTGGACGTGCCGTAGCGGGATCTAGCAGGGTCACGTCGCCTGACCTGTCCAGCCGCAGCCACCGCGGTAAAGCCGCGTAGACGGCGCCGGGCAGCCCGGCGATGTCGCCGGTGTAGTCGTACTGCATCCATAACCCGTGCGCGCCGGTGACCATCATCGCCGCGTAGGCCGTGCCCTGCGCGGTGTCCAGCTCTAATATAATCGACTTAGTCCTCCTTGACAGAGACCTGCCTGCCCCACGGCGACGATCCCTGCCGAGAGTGATCACCGAACGCGACAACCGTGTCATGTTGCTCGTGCTGACCTCAGCGGGATCGCAGGGGCGGGTTCAACGGCCTGGGCCTGGGCGCCGACGACTACCTGGCCAAACCATTCCACTTCCCCTATCTCTTCCACCCCCCCCTCAGCTACCGCATCACCCCCGACCCAGGCCCCCAGCCCGCCCGCTCACCATTCCGACAAATTTGCATACAGTTTGTGCGACTAGGGCCTTGAACCCGTCCGGCAAACTGCATACAGTTTAGCTAGCGCCACCATGGGCCGCAGTTTCGGGCCGCAGCAGCGAGGAGGCAGCGATGGACCGCGTAGGCGTGATCGGCCTGGGCAAGATGGGCCTGCCCATCGCCATGAACCTGATGTCGCGCGGCTTCCACGTCACCGGCTACCGGCGCAGCGGCTCGCCCGAGCTCGTCAAGGCGGGCGGAACCGCGGCCGCCAGCCCGGCCGAGGTCGCGGCGCGAGCCGACGCGATCATCTCCATCGTCCCCACCGCCGACGACGTCGAGCAGATCATCGAGGGCCCGCTGGGAACCCTCAGCACCCTAAAACACGGCACCATCCACATCGAGATGAGCACCATCGACCCGGACCGCAAGGGCCGGCTCCGCGACATGGTGAGGGCCAAGGGCGGCGACCTGCTCGACTGCCCGATCAGCGGCAGCCCCGGCATGGTCGCGCCCCGGCTGGCCACCACGTTCGCATCGGGCGACCAGACCAGCGTCGAGGCGGTCAGCGCGGTGCTCGACGCCATCTCCGGCCCGTGGGTCTACACCGGCTCGTTCGGCACCGGGGCGCAGCTGAAGTACATCGCCAACCTGCTGCTCGCGGTGCATACGGTGGCCGCCGCCGAGGCGATGGCGCTGGCCCGGCGCAGCGGCCTGGACCTCGACCTCGTGCAGAAGACCCTAGAGAACTCCATCGCCAGCTCGACGATCTGGAAGCAGCGCGGCCCCGTGATGGCCGAACGTGCCTGGTCTCCCGCCCCAGGCCCGGTGCGCACCCTGCACCCGATCCTGGAGCAGATCGAGGACCACGCCACCAAGGCGGGCCTGCCCTCCCCGGTCTTCGCCGCCGCCAAGGAGGTCTTCGACAAGGCCCTGGCCGACGGCTGGGGCGACCTCGACATCGCCTGCGTGCACGATCAGGTATCCGGCGTATCCGCCCTCGAGGAGCACGAATGACCTGGTCGCTGGCCAGTTACACGGCCCAGGGCACCGAGGGCTTCGGGGTGCTGCGCGAGGACGGCACGCTCGTCGCGCCGACCGAGCTCAAGCGCTGGTCGAGCACGCTGGAACTGCTCGAGGACTGGGCCGCCGCCGAGGCCGTGCTCCGGGACCTCAACCCGGCCGAGGCGCCGGTGATCACCTACGACGCCCTGCTCCCGCCGCTGCGGTGGCCGCGCAAGGTGATCTGCGCCGGGGTCAACTACCGCAAGCACATGCGCGAAATGGGCGGCGAGATCCCGGAGACAGGCTGGCGGCCGTTTTTCTTCCTGAAGGCCCCCACCACTTCGGTGATCGGCCCCCGGGACCCGATCGTGATCAGCTCGGCGGCCCGCGCGCGGTACGACTGGGAAGCCGAACTGGCCGTCGTCATCGGGATTAAAGGCAAGAACATTGATCCCGAACGAGCCGGGTTTCACGCCGCGGCCTACTGCGTGTCCAACGACATCACGGCGCGCGGGTATCACAAGCGCGACATCGCGCCTGCGGCCGCCTTCAGCTACGACTGGTTCGCGGCCAAGTCCATGGAAGGCTCGCTGCCGCTCGGGCCGGGCCTGACCCCGGCCTTCCTGGTGCCTGACCCGCAGGACCTGCATCTGCGCCTGTGGGTGAACGGCGAGCTGCAGCAGGACGAGTCCACCGCCGACATGGTGTGCCCGGTGACCGAACTGATCGCGGCCGCCAGCGGCGTCGTCACGCTCGAGCCCGGCGATGTCATCGCCACCGGCACCCCGTCCGGGGTCGGCGCCGGCCGGGGCCTGTACCTGCGCGGCGGCGATGTCGTCCGGGTCACCATCGACGGGCTCGGCACCCTGGAGAACACCGTGATCGATCCAACGGAGGAAGCGTCATGATTTTCGTCACCCATCAGCTGCCGGTCAACGTGGCGGGCGAGCCGCGCCTGGACCGCGCCGCCGTCTGGGACGGCTTGGTGCTCAAGGCCAACAACGCGCTGCCGTTCGTGCCGAGCATGACCTACTGCGAGGTCACCGAGCGGCACGGTGACACGATCTTCGACCGCGACATCGACTTTCGCGGCGAGCGCTTCACCGAGCGGATCACCCTGGAGCAGCCGCACCGGGTGACCTTCACCCGCATCGCCGGCCCGGTGCTCGGCACGATCGCGAACGAGATCGAAGGCCCGGAGGACGACCTCAAGCTCCGGTTCAGCTTCGCCCTGGTCGTGGCCGGCGTCGAGGGCGGGTCGCCCCAAGAGCAGGAATACGCCGACTCGATGACGGGCGACTACCTCAAGGCTGTCGCGGCCACCCTGAACGCCATGCGCCGCCTGGCCGCGGTCTCCGCGTAAGCAAGTGAGCGCATCAGAGACCTGTCCTGAACTACAACATCCCTCCCGCCTCATAGCTCCCACAGACCCCAGTATCGCGCCCACACCGTGCCCGCGCCGCCCGTGAGGCTCCGCGGCGCCTGCTGTTAGGTTTCTGGGATGAAGGACGCCAGCCATCAGCCCGCCCACGTGCGGCCGCCGGGGACCGAGGAGCCGCGCCGCTTCCGCCCGAAGCTGCGCTATGAGCTGATCGGCTGCGGACTGCACGGACACGAGATCGTGGGCATGGACGCGGCCGCGCTGCGCGCCGAAGACGAGTTGTTCGCGCGCGAGTCGGGCGGCCTGCGCTGGTACCGGTGCATGCGCTGCGACTCGTGGGTAGCGCTCACCCCGCCGGATCATCCCACCAGAAAGGACCCCCCATCGCGGGACGAGATAACCCTGCCGCTGCGGGGCAAGCCGCTGCGTGACCGCTACGTCCTGCGGCTGATCGCCGTGGACCGGCTGGTGCACTTCCTGGCCCTGGGCGGTCATCGCCGGTATCTTCGTGCTCCTTTGGCCGGTAACCAGCGTCGAGAATTGAACGCAGCAGTTGCGACTGCGCATCACCGAGGACCTATCCGGGCGGTCTGGGCGGCCCGGTCGCCAACAGCAACCACGGCATCGTGCACGACCTGCAGTACCTATTCGCCGTCAACCTCAGAAACCTGTACCTGGTCGGCGCCGCGATAGCCGCCTACTCGGTACTGGAGGGCGTCGAGGCCGTCGGGCTCTGGCTGGGCAAGCGGTGGGCCGAGTACCTGAAGTTCAAGTGGCGACATCATCGGCTCCGGAGTCCACCCGCTGACTACGAGCAGTCGCGGCCGTGGTGGCCTGGTCTCAACCTGCCATGCCTCGACCGGCGGCCCGGCCTGATCCTGCGCTGCACCAGCACCCAGGACGTAGTGGCCGCGGTCACCGTGGCCCGCGAGCACGGGCTCGCGCCCGCGGTCCGCCCTGCGGCGGCCATAAGCGTGGCGGCCCGCGGCGGCCAGGCGGCGATGTGGGCGCGGACAGCGGACCTGGCGGGCGCGGAGCGACCAGCTGACATCGGGCGTGTGGCCGGTTCCCAGGTAACCGTCGATCCGGAACGCAGGCTGGTGCACGCCGGTCGGCGGCGTGAGGGTGACCCCGGACAGGCCCAGGCCGGCGGCTGCGGTCTGCTCGCCAATCGTGGACGGTCCCAGTTGTTAAAGCCGTAGTGCAGGGTGACGGCCACCGTGCCGGCACGCGCTCATCGTCCCGGCCGGCAGCGCCGACGGGAGTGGAGTCCCGCCAGAACCAGGTCTGCGAGGCGGGCACCGTGCCGTGGTAGCGGTCGGTGACCAGCGTGAGCAGCTCGACGGGTTTCCTGGCCGCGGCGGCGACCGCGAGCTTGATCATCTCCTGTGAGACCAGGCCGTGGCTGGCCTGGCGCTGGGCGGCGGCATGCTGGTTCTCCCGTAAGTACGGACCTGACCTGCTGACAACTTGCCGCCGCGGCCGCGCATGTCGAGCTCGCCTAGAGCTCGTCCTGGCGTCACCGGCGAGGTGATCGAGGTATGGCAGCAAACACCGGCCGAGCTGTTCTGGGCGCTGCGGGGCGGTGGCGGAACTTCGGCATCGTCACCCGCTTCACCTTCCGGGTCACCTTCGATTTCGGCCCGATGATGCGCACTCGGGGTGTCGGTCTACGAGCTCGCCTCGACAATGGCCAGCGTGTCGGTGATCCACTTGTCGGCCGGTGAGCAGGCGACCGCCGCGCGGCAGCTACGCGAACGTGGTGCCCACCCTGCCCCGCACCGTCGGCTGGCACGCGGCGCTCAAGCACGACATGCCGACCCTGCCGTTCGTCCCGCCCGGACGTAGTGCCAGTCCCTGCCGAATGCTCGATCTCGTGGCTGGACACGCCGAGGAATTCCTCGGCAGGCGCTCGTTAGATGATCAGCCATCGACGAGACGGCGAGCCCTGCATCAAGGCCACCAGCCGTGCTGCCGTGACAGCAGCGCGACGATCTCCAGGCCGATGGTGAACGGGCTCGCGCCCGGGTTCTCCTCCCACCGGTCCACGTCCTGCGCTGGACACCGGTCCGTTCAGGGCCAGGTAGCCCGCGGCCTTGCCGTTCGCGGCGTCGGCGCCCGCGTGCAGCGGCACGCCGAATTCGAGGACGTGCCACCGCTACTACACCAAGGAAGCGCACGTTGCCGACCTGGACCGCCACCTGCGACTCAAAGGGACTGCGCACGGCGCTGGCGAGAGGACGCCATCGACGCGCTCGTCGGCTTCTGGCGGGACATGCCGATGGAGGGCGAGGTCGAGATCATCGGCCTCGGCGGCGCGATCGGCGACGGTCTCGCCGAACCCGACACCGCGTTCTCCAACCGCGGCTACCTGCTCTGGCTGAACGTTCGCCATGCGCTGGCCAGCCCGGCCACGAAGGCGCCGATCACGGTGTGGTCGGCGTGGCTGCGCAGCACGACCGCCGACCCCGCAGACGATCCGGACTACATCGGCCGGACCCGCATGGCGCATCGTCGCCGCCCTGGCCCCCTGGGTCGCCGCCGGGGCGTCTACGTCAACATGCTCAACTTCGACGAGCAGGACCGCGTCCTGGTGGAAGCCCTCGGGCGGCCCGGAGAAGCACGCCAGCTACCCGCCTCAAGGCCCAGTACGACCCTGGTTATCGGGTCATCGACTCGTTGCGGCTGAAGTCGGTCCAGCCGTCGCTGTCGCCCACGTCGCCGGCCCCGGCCCGGGTGAACCAGGCTGCGCCAGCAGGCACAGAAGCAGCCGCTGCCGCTCGCGAACACCGCAAGGTCCGCCGGGTCGACCCACGCCTGGTTGTCAGCCCCCAGCGTCCCCCACTGCGGTTCGGGGTGATCTGGCTGATGCCCAGATGCGGGGCCAGCAGCGGGTACAGGCGTACCCCGGCCCCGGTCAGGTCGTAGGCGATGAGCAGCGCGTCGCTGGCGGGGTCCACCACGGGCCGCAGCGTCAGCTGGTACGCCTGGGCCGGATTGATGCCAGGTGGCGATCGTCGGCAGCATCAGCCCGGCCTCCGGGGTGGACACCGTGTGTGCCAACCTCTTCCGCATGAACTACAACATCCCCCCCGCCATCCTAATCCCACCGGCGGGTCACGGCCGGCCAGTAGATCTCGTTGACGATCCCCTGACCGGTCGTCGCCCACACGCGGCTGGTCCCCAGCGCCGTCATGACCAGGTCCTTCGCCCCCGACGTCCATGACTGAGCCGCTTGCGCCTGCGTACCGGTGCCGGGCCACCTGCCATCAGAACCCCCCCTTTGCAGAAGCACCACCGTGAACGTAGACCACATCGTCGCTGGACTCGAACGCGGCCCAGGTGCAACTGCGCTGCACATCTGTACGGAGGCGGGCGACGCGTTTTAGATACCCTCTTCAGCCATCCCACAGCGAGCCGAGGGCCGCGTCGACCGTGACGGTAAGGGGGCCGACGGCGGGCAGCACCGGTGCCAGCGGGACGGCGGTGGTGCTGTCGCAGGCGGCCAGCGCCTCGGCATGCAGGAAGCGGGTCAGCTGGCCGAACCCGTGCCGGTCGTCGCGGCCGCGGCGGTGGTAGTGCAGCCGCTGCGGCGCGTACAGGTACAGGTGGTCGCGAGCCCGGGTGATGGCGACGTAGAACAGCCGGTGCTCTTCGGCCAGCCCGCCGGGGTCGCCGAGAGCCATGTCGCTGGGCAGCGCGCCGTCCACCAGGTGAGACAGGTGTACGGTCGGCCATTCCAGGCCCTTGGCGGCGTGGATGGTGGAGATGGTCAGGTAGTCCTCATCAAGGCGCGGCGGCCCGGCCAGGTCGGACGCGGAGAGCGGCGGATCCAGGGTCAGCTCGGCGAGCGCGTCGTGCAGCGACGGCTGGGCCGCGGCCGCGTCGGCAAGCCGCTGCAGGTCGGCGATCCGGACCGCGGCGTCCGGGTAGCGGGCGCGGATCAGCGGGTCCAGGATCACCAGGAGCGCCGCCGCCTGCGCAGCCGCCCCCTGTGAAGCTGCGGTCGGCTCGGCCGGATCGCCCGCCGCGTCGGCGAGACGGGCGAGGGTCGCCGCCAGGGCGGCCCGGGACCGGGCTGGGGCGGCGTCGATGGCCTGCCGCCAGCTGTCGGTCGGCGCGTCCGGCCCAGCGGCGTCCGGCCCCGGGGTCATGGCGGCCAGGACGCGGCGGGCGTGCACCGGCCCGATGCCCTCGTGCAGCCGCAGCAACCGGAACCAGGCCAGGTCGTCGGCAGGATTGGCCAGGACCCGCGCGGCGGCGAGGAAGTCCTTGACGTGGGCGGTGTCGGTAAACCGCAGCCCGCCGAACTTCAGGTACGGGATCTTCCGCGCGCTGAGCTCGATTTCCAGGATGTCGCTGTGGTGCGCGGCCCGGACCAGCACCGCCTGGTCCCGCAGCGCGGCGCCGTCCTCGTGCGCGGCCAGCACCCGGGCGCAGATCTCCCGCGCCTGGGTGGCCTCGTCGTGGCAGCGGACCAGCAGCGGCGCCAACCCAGATTCCCCAAATTGCCCCGGGCCGCGGTCCCCGGTCAGCGTCAGGTCCAGGCCGGGCGCGGACGGGCGGATGAGGTTGGCCAGGTCGAGGATGCCCTGCCGGGACCGGTAGTTGCGGTCCAGCCGGACGATTTCCAGCCCGGGGTAGTCGGTGACCAGTTGCCGCAAGTGCGCCGGGTCGGCGCCGCGGAACCCGTAGATGGCCTGCGCGTCGTCGCCTACGCAGGTCAGCTGTTTCCCGTCCGGCTGCAGCAGCCGCACGATGCTGGCCTGGACCGCGTTGACGTCCTGGTACTCGTCGACCAGGACCGCGTTGAACATGCCACGCAGCGCCGGCCCGGCCACCGGGTCGGCCAGCGCCGCCTGCCACAGCAGCAGCAGGTCATCGAAGTCCAGCAGGTGGCGGGCCCGCTTGCGCGCGGTGTAGGCCCGGAACAGTCCGGCCAGCTGGCCGGTGAACGGCGCGCACCACGGGAAACTGGCGGTCACCACCTCGCTGACCGGCCGGCCGGTGTTCACGCACCGGGTGTAGATATCCGCGCACGCCGCCGCGCGCGGCGCCCGCTGTGCTGCCCCCGGGGGGCCGAACCCCCGAGCCCCCCGAGCCCCCCGAAAGGACTGTCCGGCATCGGCCAGGCCGTGGTCCGCGCGCAGCACGTCCAGGATGTCGGCGACATCGCCCGGATCCAGGATGGTGAACTGCGGCGGCAGCGAGAACGATTCCGCGTGCTGCCGGATGATCTTGTGCGCGATGGCGTGGAACGTCCCGCCGCAGATCCGCTCGGCGGAACCGCCCGATCCGGCCGCCGCGCGGGCGAGCATGTCACTGGCCGCGCGGCGGGTGAAGGTCAGCAGCAGGATCCGGCTGGCCGGCACGCCCTGGGCGCCGCGCAGCCACGCCGCCCGCGCCACCAGCGTCCGCGTCTTCCCGGTGCCCGCCCCGGCCAGCACCAGCAGCGGCCCGCCCTGATAAGTCACGGCCCGTCGCTGCTGCTCGTTCAGCCCGTCCAGCACGTCGTTCTCGTCGAACATGCATATGAACATAACCAGGCCCACCCCCGCAAGCCCGTACGCCGCGCCGGCCGGAATCCACCCGGTCGGCCGCGTTTGGCGCAACTGGCGGGCGGGCACCGCCACGCTCATGGCGGGCGATGACATAGACCCGAACGAGTCGGCGGGTCCGCAGCCCTCCCGTGCCGACAAACGCTGGTACTTCGCGCTCATGTCCCTCTGCATCGCCATGTTCGTCTTGTCCTGGGCGGTGATTGACCGGTTCTCGACGCTCGCGGCCGTCATCGTCTCGGCGGTGGCACTGGTGATCCCGCCGTTCGCCGTGATCGTCGCGAACGTGGCCAGCGCCACGGACCGCCGGCGCCGGTAACGGCGGGAATACCGTAGTTCTACCGTGTCGCGGTTGCTTGCCCGCGTCTTACCGTCTCCTCGGCACGGCCGCAGGTGTCGCCTGCGCTGGCTACCCCGCCCTGCCCGGCCTTCTCGCGCGGTACGAACTGGCCGGCTCCGTCCAGCTGTGGGAATGGATCGGCGCCAAGGGCGCGACCACCTTCAGCTACTGACATCCTCAGTGCCCGGCTCCCCGCAGGCCGTCTCGCAGGCTGGGCAGCACCACGAGGACGGGCACGTTGCGGTCCTGCGGGTCATCCGCCGTGCTCGGCGATCTTGGCCTGGCCGCCGGTGTAGACCACGCCGTGCTGGGCGATGCCGATGATGCCGGGATGCCGGGGATCGCCGTTCGGGACGCCGATGAAGGCCGCGGTCGCATGCGAGCGGTCGCTCCGCCACAGCAGCATCCCGTCGTCATCGGTGGAGAAGATGACGAGCTTGCCCGCACCCGGGTGCGCGGCCGTCCGGGCGGCGTTGATCGCGCTGATGATGGCGGTGCTGTTGGACAGGCCGTCAGCCCGGATCCGGGACACCATCGCACCGATCTCAGTGTCGAGCCAGTTGAGGGCCCGCACGAGCAGCGGGCCCGGCGACCGGACCGGCGGCTAGCCCGGCTGCTGGCCGGCTACACCGGCGGGCTGGCCTTGCTCGCCGTGGCCGGGCTGTACGCTCCTCTCCTCGCGGTCGCCGCCCCGCTGGCCGGCTGGTTTCTGGGGCCGCGCTGGCCACCCTGTTCAGCGCCGCGGCCAGCGCGGCTCCGCGCGATGGCGGCATCCAGACCCAGGCCTGGCTCAACTCGACCATAAACGGCGGGGCGGCGGCCGGCGCCGCCGTCACCGGGCTCGCACGATAACCAGGGCACGCACCACGCCTCGTTCGGTACAAAGAAAGGCAGCGCCGGGCGGAGCAGGCCCGTGACTACGGCGCCAGACCCACCAGGAGGTTCGGCGTTGAGCTCTTGGACACCGCGGCGGGTGCTTGACGCGGCGATCGCCACGGAATGGCGGCCCGAAGGCGCCATCGAGGTACTGGCCGATGACTACCGGCTCATCCGCTACCCGGACTGGGCCCTCGACCCGGTCTTCCCGGCCGCTCAGGTCACCCGGTCGCGGGCGGGCCGCCCCGCCGATGAGGTCATCGACGAGGTGGCCGCGCGCGTGCGCCGGTGGGGCCTGCCCGGGGTGGCCTGGTGGGTCTCGTCCGCGACCCGGCCGCCGGAGATCGAGGAAACCCTGTGCGCCCGCGGCGGCAAGCAGATCGATGCGGTGCATATCCTGGCCCGCGAACTGGGCGGCAGCCTGCCGGACCTGGACGTCCCCACGGACGTGACCGTCGAACTGGTCGCCGACGAGCGCACGTTCCGCGCGGCGTCGATGGTCACCGTGCGCGGGTGGGGGAGGAGGGAGCCGGCTGGCGCCGCGCTCGCCCGCGAGTTCACCGAGGTGATCCGGGACCTGGAGACCTGGTCCAGCTTCCGCGTAGTGGCCATGGTCGGCCCGGAACCCGCCTCGTCCGGCGGGTGCAACCTGCGCGGCGAGGTGGCCCAGCTCTGGGGCGCGGTCACCCTGCGGGAGTACCGGCGGCGCGGCAGCTACCGCGCGGTCCTGGCCGAACGGCTGCGGCTGGCTCGCGAGCATGGCGCGGCGCTGGCCCTGGTGAAAGGCCGCGTCGACACCTCCGGGCCGATCCTGCTCCGGGCCGGCTTCACCGACTACGCACAGGAGCGCTGCTACTGGCTGCCGGTCAGCTAGTCCCGCGGCCTGATCCACACCGACAGATTGGCCGAGTGCCCGGTATTGAGACCGGGTGCCCGATATTGAGAGTTGTGCACAGGCTGCGGGGCATGCTGTCATGCACGCATGACCGAGCTGAAGCAGGAAACCGGGAGCCTGGACACGCTGGCCGAGATCGAGCGCCAGGTGCTGTGGCTGTCCACGGCGATCGTCCACCACGCGAACCGGGTCCGGCCCAATCCCGGCGGCCTTAAGGTTGGCGGTCATCAGGCGTCGTCCGCGTCGATGGTCTCGATCATGACCTCGCTGTGGTTCCGGCACCTGCGCGCCGAGGACCGGGTGTCGGTCAAGCCGCACGCCTCGCCCGTGCTGCACGCGATCAACTACCTGCTCGGTGAGCTCGACGAGTCGTACCTGCCCACGCTGCGGGCATTCGGCGGCCTGCAGAGCTACCCGAGCCGGGTCAAGGACCCCGATCCAGTGGACTACTCCACGGGCTCGGTAGGCATCGGCGCGACCGCCCCGATCTGGGGCGCGGTGGCCCGCCGCTACCTGAGCCGGTACCTCGAAAGCGGGAACAGCCCGAGTGGGCTCGGCCGCCAGTACTCGCTGCTCGGTGACGCCGAACTCGACGAGGGTGCCGTCTGGGAGGCCATCGTCGACCCCGGCGTGGCCGAACTCGGCGAGGTCGTCTGGGTCGTCGACGTGAACCGCCAGTCGCTGGACCGCGTGGTCCCGCTGATGACCGCCGACCGGCTGCGCGGCATGTTCACCGCGGCGGGCTGGCAGGTCATCACGCTGAAGTACGGCCGGCTGCTCACCGAGCTGTTCACCCGGCCGGGCGGGGAGGCGCTGCGGCACCGGATCGACGCCATGCCCAACCCCGAGTACCAGCGGCTGCTCCGCCGCCCGCCGGACGAGCTGCGCCGCAGGCTGCCGGGCGGGAACGAGTCACTCGCCCGGCTCATCGCCGACCTTGACGACACCGTGCTGGCGGCCGCCATCCGCAACCTCGGCGGGCATGACCTGGCCGCGCTGGACGAGGCCTTCGGGGCCATCGACGACAGCCGGCCCACGATCATCCTGGCCTACACGATCAAGGGCTACGGCCTGGCCGTCGAGGGACACCCCCAGAATCACTCCGCGCTGCTGACCCAGGCCCAGATCGGCGAGCTCGCGGCGCAGCTTGGCGCCGACCCCGAGCGCCCCTGGAACCGCGCCGCCGCAGGCAGCGCGGCCGGGGAACTGTGCGAGCAGACCGCCAGGCGGCTGCGCCGACCGGTCTTGCCGCCGCACGCCCCGCCCCGGGTCCCGCCCGACCTCGGCCGCACGCCGACCGGGGTAGCCACCACCCAGGCAGCGCTGGGCCGGGCGCTGCTCGACCTGACCAGGGAGGCGCCCGACGCGGCCCGGCGGGTGGTGACGGTGAGCCCGGACGTCAGCTCCAGCACCAACCTCGGCGGCTGGGTGAACAAGGTCGGCGTGTGGTCGGCCCGCGAACGGACCGACTGGTTCGCCGACGACGCCGAGACCATCCTGCACTGGCGGGAGAAGCCGACCGGGCAGCACATCGAACTCGGCATCGCCGAAACCAACCTGGTCGGCCTGCTCGGCGAGCTCGGCGCGACCTGGAGCCGCTGGGGCCAGCCGCTGTTCCCGGTCGGCGTGCTTTACGACCCGTTCGTGGAACGCGCGCTCGAGCCGTGGTCGTTCGGCGTCTACGCGGGCGGCCAGTCGATCCTGGTCGGCACGCCGTCCGGTGTCTCGCTCGCCCCCGAGGGCGGCGCGCACCAGTCGATCACCACCCCGTCGATCGGGATCGAGCAGCCGGGCTGCGTGAGCTACGAGCCGGCCTTCGCCATCGACACCGAATGGTGCCTGCTGGCCAGCCTGGCCCGGCTGGGCCGGCCGGACGGCAGTTCGGCCTACCTGAGGCTGTCCACCCGGCCGGTCAGCCAGAAGCTGGCCGGGGTGCCGGACGACCCCGCGGCCCGGGAACGCCGCCGCCAGCAGGTCGTGGCCGGCGCCTACCCGCTGCGCCGCGTCGAGCACCCGAAGGTCACGATCGCGGTAATGGGCGCGGTCGTGCCCGAGGCGCTGGCCGCCGCCGAGCGACTGGAGGCGGCCGGGGTGCCCGCCGACGTCGTCTGCGTGACCAGTCCCGGGCTGCTGTACCGCGCGCTGCGCGCCAGGCAAGGCCAGCAGGGCCATGGCCAGCCGCCCGGCGAGCCGTGGATCCTCGAGCAGGCGTTCCCGGCCGCCCGCGCGACGCCGCTGGTCACCGTCCTGGACGGGCACCCGCACACGCTGTCGTTCCTGGCCACCATCAACCGGGTGCCGCACGCCGCGCTGGGCGTGGCGCAGTTCGGTCAGTCCGGGTCGATCGAGGACCTGTACCGCTACAACGGCATCGACACCGACAGCATCATCCGCGCCGCCCTGGACCTGATCCCGTTACGCGTCCCGTTACGCCGCCGGGCCGAGGCAGTGGGCGACAGCGGCTCGGTCGCATTAACCTCATCCCGAACTTTATTCGCTCATCAATTCGAGAAAGGTGTCATTTACCGGGAGGATTCGGGCTTGTGGGAGTTTTTGGGGCATCATCGGGGCTTCGAACAAATCCTCCCCGAATGCTGGTTCCCCGTTGGCGCCTTCGGCAGTGTCATCGTATCCGTCCCGGCCGGGGTCCAGGATGCCGGGGAGGGCCTGGAGGGTGGCCTCGGTGATCTCGGCGAACACGGTGGCCTGGCCGCCGGGCTTGTTCCACAGGATCTGCAGGTCGAACGCCTCGAACAGCCGCGCCTTCAGGTCGGCGGGGAGGCCGGGCAGGATGTCCCCGGCCAGCGGCAGCTCCTCCAGCAGGGTCGGGTCGGCGGCTTTGGGCGTGGTGGCGGCCAGGGCGGTCAGCCGGGCTTCGGCTTGCTCGCGGTAGGCGTGGAGCTCGGCGAACCGGGCGGTGATGCGGGCGCGCATCGCGGACTTGTCCTCGCCGATCGTGGTCTCTGACGCGCCCCACCGGTGCGGGTAGCAGGCGGCCAGCTCCGCGGCGGGGCAGGCCTGCCAGTCGGTCAGGGTGGTGGCCAGCGCGGACAGCTCGTCCCCGGCGCCGTCGCGGCCGGGGACCGTGACGTCGTATTCGATGACCCGCAGCGGGATGCAGCAGGCGCGGTCAGCCAGGAAGGACCGGTAGGAGCCGTCGGGCAGGGCCTGCAGCAGCGGAAGGGGAATACCGGACTTGACCCGCATCAGCAGGTGCGCCCCGGCGGCGCGGATCTCCCTGATCAGCGCGAAGCCGGGGAACTTGCGGTCCATCAGGAAAAGGCGGCCCGCCGCGAAGACCTCCGGATGGACCCGGACCAGCCGCCGGGTCAGGGTCTGCTCCCCGTCCAGCGACGGCCCGGATTCCAGGCCCAGGGTGCCGCTGGTGCCGGCCGCGGCGGCGATCACGGCGCGCACCTGCGGGAACGGCGCGGAGTTATCCGCAGTGCCCGAGGAGCCGAAGTACTCCCGGTTCTCGCCGGTGTCCGGGACGGCGACCTGGAGGCCGTCCAGCGAGCACAGCAGGAACCCCCGCCACGTCATCCCCGGCTCCAGCGGGCCGGCGACCTGCCAGAACAGGGCCTCGAACAGCTCGGCGGGGATCAGGTCGCGGCGGCGGGTCAGCGCCTCGGCACGCGGCACGTGCCACGGGCGCGCCCACGGCACGTGCTCCAGCAGGCCGGCCGCCCGGCGGATCACCTCCGGGATGTCCGCCTCCGGCCCCAGCGCCATCGCCACCACCAGCCGGATCGCCATCGCGGCCGGCAGCAGCCGCTGCCGTTCCTCCCAGCAGCCGAAATCCTCCACCAGCTCCTCGATCTCGCCGGCCGGCACGTGCGCCTCCAGCACGCCGGGCGTCACGTGATCAGGCAGCCACCCGCCGGCCTGCACCTCGCCGCCCCGGCGGACCACCGCCGGCGCCACCGCCACCTGATGGCAGAACACCAGGTCCTCGCCCGCCCTCACCGGCTGCCCGGCAGTCGGCCCAGCCACCAGGGCCGACGCTCTGCCCTGGCCGGGAAGACGCAGGTCACCAGGCCGGAACGCGACGATCCCCGGCGGCGCGCCGACATCGTCACACTCCGCAGGGATAGCGCCAGCAGGCAAAACAGGATAGAACTTCATGCGCGGCTCCTGGGCGAACTGACTAGACACCAGTCCTCATACCAGGAGCCGCCCCGCAAATCAGCGGTTTACGGGCGCCAGACCCGCGGAACTAGCTCACAATTTCGTGACCGTCCCGGCCCGTGCCCGGGGGTGCTTGGCCTGCCTCGTGCCCGGCGGCGGCCCGGGGACGGACGATCGCCAGTGCCGGTTCGCATCTTCGCCGTGATCGGCGGACCATGGAGTCCAGGTGGGTCCGTGCTCAAGCGGGAGGCAGGATGAACCGGATCTGGCGTCGCATAAGCGCAGCGGTCAATCCGGTGTCGACTGCGGCTACCCGGTGGTGGTGCCACTCGGCTTTGCGTCACATGCTGACCGGCCACGGGCCGACGGCCAGGCAGCGGCGGTTCATCCGCCATGGGACGCCAGGCGCCGGCCTTACCCCGTCCGCCGGGCAGATGGAGGAACGGAGGAGAGCGATCGACGATCTGCTTGGCCGAGACGAGCCCGAAATGTGAGCCAGATCCAGACTCGCCGAACAAGAACAAACCGGGCCAACCGCACTGGCAGCCAGGACACGTCATGTGACTAGTTCACACCGAAGTGCTCAGTCTAGTCTCGACGACTTGGCCTGCACGGTGCGCCGCGGGGTCTTGCTGGCAATGGTGGTGTCGGTGGGATGACTGGTCTCGGAGCGGAGCTGAGCGAGCTCGTCGCGGTAGGCGTCGGCCTGCTGTTCGGCGCGCTCGGCCCGGACCCGCAGGTCGGCGCGCAGCTCGTCACGGTCGCGGACGGCGTTGGCGCGCAAATCGGCCAGCATCTTCTCCGCATCAGCGCGGACCCGGCCGGTCTCGGCCCGGGCGGCCTCGGCGGCGGCTAGGGCGCGGGCGGCTTCCTGCTGCGCGGCCCGGGCGTCCTGTTCTGCTTGCGCGGCCGTGTGGCGGGCCTGGTCCCGGTCGGCCTCGGCCGCGCTGACCTGCTGGCTGGCCTCGGCGCGGGCCCGCGCGATGTCAGCATCCCGGTCGGCCTCGGCGGCGGCGACCCGCGTGACGGCGTCCTGGCGGGCCTGCCCAATCGCGGCGTCCCGGTCGGCTTCGGCGGCGGCGCGGGCTGCCTCGGCCTGGCCGGAGCGGACCTGGGCGGCGGCCAGCTGCGCAGCCACCTCCTCCGCCGCGGCATCGGCGTCGGCGCGCCACTGCTCCGCCCCAGCCGCACGCTGCTCCGCAGCGGCCGCGCGCGCCTCGGCGGCCACGGCACGCTGCTCGGCGGCGGCGCGGACGGCTTCCACCTCGGCTTCGGCAGCGGTCGGGTCGGTCACCGTCTCGACGGCCTCGATCAGCCGGTCGGCGATGCCGGAGACCCGGTCGGCCTCGGCGCGCAGCGCGCGCAGCAGTTCCGCGCCGGTCGCCCTGGCCATCGTCACGGAGGTGCCGGTCTCAGCCGAGCTCGCCGTGACACCCGCCTGGGCGGCAGCCATGCGGCGCCGCTCGCGCCACGCCGTGACCTTGGTGTGCCCGCGTCCCTCGCAGTACTCCGGGGGGCGGCCCGGCCCCGTCGCCGGGGCTGCCGGCTCGCCGCAGCCGGGGTGCTTGCACGTGTTCCGCGCCGTGGCGGGGGTGGTGGTATTTCCGCTGGCCATCGGTGCCTCCTCTGTCAGTTCTCGCTCTATCTGGCGCGGCGGGGTGCTGCTAACCTGCGGCGCGCCACTTTCCGGCGGGACGGTCATCGTTCATTTCTCTCATTTGAAGTGGCGGTTTTCAGGGTCGGGGGCCTTGGAGCAGGCCCGGTCACTTGAAGCGCTCGGGCGGGGGCAGCGGTCTGCCCCAGGACTCTGTGCGGATGCATTCGAACCTGTCGTGGTGCGCGTGTGCCCACCTGTGCGCAGGGTCGTTGTAGGTCCAGCCCGGCCGTGGACTCTCGCCGAGGGACGCGCCGATCCGCTGGTAGAGCGGCTGGGCGTCCCAGTTCAGGGCGGCGTGCCGGTGGAGGCTGAGGTCGGTGATGATCGCGGCGAGGGCTACTGCCTCGGGGAAGGCGACGATCGCGGATGCGGTGGTTCCGGCGCGGCCTCGACATCAAGGTGAGCTTTCCCTGCGCCTCTAGGCGAGATAGCCGCCGCCGGTGATGATGGGCTGGTGGGAGCCAGCCAGGCGCCCCCGCCCGCCCGGGACGCCCGGCGGCGCGAGCGGCGGACCCTCATCGCGTACCGCATTACCGCGGCGGCCTTGCCCGCGGTGCTGGTCGTCACCAGCCTGGCCATACATCAGGCGGACAGGACCGCGCCGCCGCCCGCGGCTGCGGTGGTGACCTGCGCCGTCATGCTCGGCTGTGCCTACTACCTGGGCCGGACCAGGCCACCGCGCGACCGCGGGCAGCAGCTGAACCGGCGGAGCCGGGTAATATCGGTGATCCCTGGGGGCGGACTCATGCTGCTGCCGATGTTCCAGGGCCTGTACCGCCTGACGCGGCGCCGGCTGTACGTCCGCAACATCGCGATCTGCGCAGGCTTCGGGCTCATCGCCACGGCCGGGGATTACCCGTCCACCGCGCCCGGCCAGACCATGGCCTGCCTGCAGCTTGCCAGCATCGTACTGGCGATCCTGATCAGCCGTCGGCTGCCCGCGAACGCCAGCCAGCCTCCCGCAGTGCCAGCCGTCTCCCCGCCTGCCACGCAGCCGCCTGTCCTAATCCCTGCTGCACCTTCTTCCACTCCCGCCCCGGCCGCAGCGCCCCCTGTCCCCACCGCCATCCCGGCCGCGGACAAGATTGTGAACGTCTCTCTGGTGGCAGCCGCCGCCCGCAGGCTGTACTGGCTGGTCGGAGGGCTCAAGCTCGGCGCCCTGTTTATCGTCCTGGGTATCCTGGCCCCGGGCGACGTCTGGGACTTCAGCTGGAGCGCCGCGATCGTGGCCGGGGCCGGGGCCCTGGCCGTGCTGGCCGTGGCCACGCTGATCCAGGAGGACCGGATCAGGCCGACCGCCGGCACCTTCCTGGCCCTGATTCTGGTGTCCGCGATCTGCTTCCTGCCGGTCCCGTTCGGCGCGCTGACCGGCTCGCAAGCCGGACAGGGCGTATTGGGCTGGGTCATCATCGCGTTCCCGGTGCTGTGGCTGTACCGGCGCAAGCGTCGCTCAGCGCGGCTCGACGACGCCGAGATCCAGGCGGTCGGCCGGATCGGTCACCTTCGCGCGAGGCCGGCCGGATCACGCGGGCTCCCGCCATTCGGACTTTGGATCCGCAGTGCCATCGCCGCCGATGCCGCGGGTGACCAGTTCCGCGCAGACGCGTTCCGGCTCGGCGTCGCCATGCTCGGCGCCATTCCCTTCGCCCTTGTCGCCCTGGCCAACACGGCCTTCGGTGTCCCGGTCGTTACCGACTGGATCACGGCCGGCCTCGACAAGCTGTACGAGTTCGCCCGCGGGAAGGTCGAGCCGTTGCTGGCCGGACCGCCGGGCGCCCAGCGGCTCACAGTCGGGCTAGCCGCCTCGCCCGAGCCCGGGGCCTGGCGGGTCCTGGTGCGCGGCGACCTGCTCCAGTGGGGCAAGCTGGGCCCGCAGCCGGTACTGTTCGAGGAGTTCCTGCGGATCCGCCTGGAATCCGACGGCGAGGTCCGGATGATTGAGCCAGGACGGGGCGGGCCTGCGGACCTGGTGGTCATGCCCGTAGGCGTGCCGCACCCCGGCCACGTCCTCGACGCGGTAGCGGCCCTGGCCGGCCGCGCGCCGCTGCTGCTGCTGGTCCAACCGATCGGCAGCCAGCCTTTGCGGCGATGGCCACTGTTCGTCCAGCAGATGCGCGAGCGCGGCATCGGGCTGCCCGCCGTAACCGACCCGGTCCGCACGATCGCCGTCCTACGTCAGGCCAGCGGAAAGACCACCGTCTACCTGGCCGCTGCCAGGAAGCAGTGGGGCTACCTGGCCGTACTGCACCATATCCTGCGCGCCGCCGCCGAGGCCCGCGCCCAGGCCGCCGAGACGCCCCGCGCCGCGGCTGATCAGGCCGCCGAGTCCATGGCCGCGCAGCTCGCCGAGATGACCGAGCAGCTCGCCGAGGCCCAGGCCCGCGTCACCGCTGCCGAGGAAGCCGCCGCCGCGGCGGTCCGGCGGGCCGAGGACGACCGCGACCGGGCCGTCGCCGCGGCCGGGCAGCGCGCCGACGCCGAGATCGAGCGGGCCCGCGCTGACGCCGCCTCCCGCGTCCGGTCAGCCGAGGAGTCAGCCGCAGCCGCCGAGACCCGCGCCGCCGAGGCCCACGAGGAGGTCACCCGGATCCGCCGCGACCACGAAGGCGAGCTCGCCCGCCTCAGCGACGCGGCCGGCCGCGAACGGCAGATAGCCGACCAGCTTGCCGCCGACCTCGCCGCCGCCCGAGACGACCAGCGCGTCCGGGCCGAGCGCGCCGAGCAGGCCGCCGCCGGCGCCCGCACCGAGATCACCCGACTGCAGGCCGAGGTCCGCCAGCTGCGCGGCCGCGACAGCTAAGAACCCGGAGGAAAGCCGCCCCGTGGACGCCTTGGCGCTGCGGGGCGGGGCTAAGGATCGCCAGTGGTGCATGGGTTTGACAACCCAGGAACCAGGCCGGGAGCGGGCGTCATTATGCGAACGCGGCCAGCCGGGCGCCACCGCCGGCCAGGCCGCCCCGCAGCGGCGCCGGATAACAATCGGATGCATGGTGCTCCCCGGGCTTCCCGTGCCCGCTGCCTCCGGTGGCCGTCGCTGCGCTAAACGGTGTGCGCGGACCAGGTTCAGAGCCCCCCGCAGCACCTGGCGTCGCGCCAGATCAAATGAGAAACCGCCATGTGCGCCGCCACTTCGCGTGCGAAGCCGCCAGATCAACTGCGAACTCACATCCTCCTTCGGATGTCCTGCCCTGAGCCTATTTCATTTAGTTACGGTTGGTTATACGTAACCAAATGAAACGTAACGATATATCGTAACTAAATGTACTGCGGTATGGATCGCCGGATGAGCGCTGGCCGGGGCTACGTGTCAGGTCGCGGCGGGACTGGCCATTTCCCAGGGATGTGGCCAAGCAGGTGGCCAGGTCTCACGAGAGTTGGCCAATCCGCAGGTCGGCACGGCCGATACCTCGGCGTCCCATGTTCGGTGCAGGTGAAGGTTGCGAAGTTCAGGGTTAGGTTGCGAGTGAGGCTCAGGCGCCCCACGCCCTGTGAGGCTAGCTGCCAGGAATCCTTAAGTGCCAGGCAGGGATACTTCGGTGGTACGGAAGCGAGCCTCGATGGTGGCGATGAGTTCTTGTGGTACGGGATTGAGCGCTGGGGTTCCTGGCTGCTCGATGCCGACGCCGAGGGACTTGGCCGCGCGGCGGCCCGGCTGGTATGGCGCGGTGTCGCCGCCAAGCAGGCCGACGTCGGCGATGTGCTCGACTTGCCGCAACGTGGCACCCAGCGCAGCGGCGTAGTCACGGGCCTTGTGGATGGCGGCGCCGATCGCGGCGGTGCGGACCTGCGGCCACGCCGGGTTGTCCCAGTCGACATGCCACATCACGCCGTGCACGTTCAGGCTCGGGTGAGCCGCCAGCACGCCGCTGAGGTCGTCCAGCGTGTCCAGGTCCCGGACGGTAACCCGCAGCGCCACCGTGGCGGTCACCTGCCCGCTCGGCTCCACCCGCCCGGTTTCCTTATCGTGGTAGCGCTCCTCACGTGTCGCCGAGGAATGCGCCAACCACGTCAGCGGGCGGCGCCCCGCGCCTTCATCGAACGGCACCGCGCCACGGGCGGCCAGGTCAGCGGTAAGGCGATCCAAGCTTGCGGTGACCGACCGCAGGGCCTCCGCCTTGGATCTCTCGGTGTGTTCAATCAGCCCGTCCAGCACGGCATAGTCGGGGGCCACCAACTGCCGGGCCTCAGCACTGACCGACAGCAACACGCCGTCCGCATCGTTCATCGCCCACCTCAACACACTGACGCCGAGCCTTGGTCGCTGCGAGCAGGCCTCTCGCGGCCGATGTGATCAGCGTAAGACCGGCCAGCCCGGCATCAGCCGAGATAGCACCGCGGGCTACTCCCGCCAGCGAGCAGATCACCCCAACGGCACGATCGCCTCGCTGTTCACAGCCGTACGTGATCTTGGCGTATCCTCCTCGCCCGGCGCCCCTTGACCCGCTCAGGGCCACTGATCGCCGAATTTGCAACCTAAATACGGGCACCAGTCCGCCGAAGCGTCCAGACCTATCCTGCGAACCCCAGCTCAGAGAGCAGTGCCCTCGCAACCTTCAACTGGACCGGACAACCCACGTGGTGGACGTGATGGTCGTGCCCGCGGCCCAGCAATTGGCCACATGGGCTGAGACGAACGACAGATGGCCTGTCTGTTGTGACTGAGCAGCGAGTTTGGCGTCTCGGGTAACTACGATCTGGCGGTGTGAGCGGGTCTGGGCATGAAGGTTGGCGCGTTCTGGGCACGGTGATTGGCATCTGAGTCCGTTTGGGCATGCAGGCTTGCGCGGCGCTACCGGTGATCTGGTGCCGGGATCGCGTGCTGGTGTTGCGGGAGTGCAGTCAGTAGGGCCGGGCGTGCGGCACGGCGGGGAAGGCGGTGAACAGTTCGGTCATCTCGACGCCGAGGACGTTGGCGAGGGCGAACGCGCGGTCGACGGAGATCGCCTGGCGGGCGTGCTCAACCTGGGCGTAGTACGACCGGCTCAGCCCGGCCTGCCTGGCCACGGCGGTCTGGGTCATGCCCCTGCTCTCCCGGATCTGGCGCAGCCGGCTGCCAAGCGCGTTGCGGGCCTGCCGGGTGATGGCGTCGCGGCTGTCGTCGTTCACGTCCTGCACCCTCGAAACGGTAGCGCGACGCGCATGCTGTTCTATATTTTGAACACTTGTGATCTATATTCTAGATGGACTGGCCGGCGGTCCCGGTGAGCCCGGCGGCTGCCGCTGACACGGCCGGCTCCGCTGGCGGACCCCCGGCGGAGGCGGCTGCGGCGATGGCATCGGATGGCTGCGGCCTGACGGACCTGGCCGAGATGTGCGCGGTGGCCGGCGATGGCTGCCGTGCCCTGGTGCTGACCGCCGGGTGGAGCAGCCGGTGGGTGACCACATGGAAGGTCGCGGGACGGGAGGTGACCTGCCCGGTGGCGGATATGGGCGGCTTCCCGGTGCCCGGCTGCGGGCCGGTGCGGCATTTCACCTGGTCCACCAGTCAGGGGCACCGGCCGGGGTTGCAGAGCATGACCGCCACGGGGCGGCTGCACGGGTTTGAGAGCCATGCCGAGCAGCGGCTGCTGCTGGCCCTGGATTTCCTGGGCGTGCGCGAGGTGATCTCGCAGCCGCACCGGATGCGGTTCGAGTCGGCGTCCGGGCCGCGGGAGCATGTTCCCGATTTCCTGGCGGTTACCGGTGAGGGCACGTGGCTGCTGGATGTGCGGCCCGCGGCCCGGATCGAGGCGGCTGACCGGGTCAAGTTCGCTGCCTCGGCGGAGGCGGCGCTGGCCTGCGGGTGGCGGTACGGGGTGGTGGCCGGCTGGCAGCCACATGTGATGACCACGCTGGACACGCTGTCGGCGCAGCGCCGGCCGCTGCGCGACCCGCTCGGCCTGACCGGCGCGCTGCTCGCCGCGGCCGGCGGCGGTCCGGTGCGGTTCGCTGACCTGGTGGCGGGCACCTGTTACCCGGCGGTCGCCCGCGCGTTCGCGATCCACCTGATCTGGCACCGTGTCCTGGCCATCGACCTGGCCGAGCCGTTCGGCGACAGCGCCCTGGTCTGGCATGGCGCAGCCCGGAGGGGGCGATGAGCGGTACGGGCCGCGGCCTGGTGGAGCTGTCGGCGGGCAGCCGGGTGGTGCTGGCAGGCACCCAGTGGCAGGTGCGCGAGCTGGAACCGCAGACGGGCCGGGTGCTGCTGCGCCGCGACGACGGGCAGGAGCTGGCCACCACGATCCGGGCGCTGATCAGCCGCGGCGACTGCCGGCCCGTCCCGGCCGACGACGAGGGCCTGGCGCATAGCCGGGGCCGGCAGCCGGCCGGGCTGGAGGATCTCACCGTCCGGCAGCGGGAGCTGGTCACGTCGCGTTACGCGCACCTGATGGAGACGGAGACCGGCTACCGCAGCGGCAGCCCGCTGCACGCCCTGCCCGGCGAGCCGCGGCCGGATTATGATCCGGCGGTCACCACGCTTGGCCAGCGGCGGCTGGCCAAGGTCGCCGAGATGGCCGCGCTGGGCGCCGGTTCGGCCGCGATGCTGGGCCTGGCCCGTATCAGCGAGCGCACCCTGACCCGGTGGGCCGGCCAGTGCCGCAGCTACGGGATCACCGGGTGCATCGACGGGAACTGGCTGCGCCGCGGAGCGGAGCGGCCCAGCATCACCGGGCAGGTCCGGGAGGCCATCTACGCGGTGCACGGCGAGTGCCTGCACCGGTCGCGGGTCTCGATGGCCACCAAGGACAGGCTGATCCGCCAGTACATCCGGGAGACGATTCGGCCCTGAGGTGGCGGTCCCGTCCTACTGGACGCTGCGGCGGGCCTGGGCCGGATGGTTCGGTCCCGGCGGCGCCCGGCAGCGGTATGCCCGGTCGGCGGCCAGGCTGCCGGTCACCGGTGAGCACGTGGTGATCCACCGGCCCGGGCAGGTGGTCGCGCTGGACACCAGCCCGCTGGGGGTCAAGGTCCGCGAGCACGTGTTCGGCGACCCGGTAACCGCCTCCTTGACCCTCGCGCTGGATCTTTACACCCATTCGCTGGTCGCGTTCCGGCTCACCCTGGTCTCCGATACCTCCGTCGACGTGGCGATGCTGCTGCGCGATGTGATGATGCCGCTGCCGCTGCGCGCGGACTGGGGCCAGGACATGGAATGGCCCTACCCGGGCATCCCGGCGTCCCTGGTCGCCTCCTTCGCCGGGCACAAGGTCGCGGCGCTGCCGTTCTTCGCCCCCGAGACCGTCACCACCGACCACGGATCGGTCTATAAGAATCACCACCTGATCGAGGTGCAGCGCGTCATCGGCGCGAACATCCTCCCCGCCAGGGTGCTGCGGCCGACTGATAAGCAGGCGGTCGAGCGGGCATTTTCCGGGATCCAGTCGCTGCTGCTGGAGATGCTGCTGGGCTGGCGCGGGATCGATGCCGCCGACCGCGGCGCCGATCCCGAAGCCGACGCGGTGCTCACCCTGGCGCAGGCCGAGCACCTGGTCGCGACCTGGATCGTGAAGGTCTGGCAGAACCGCGAGCTCGGCGAGTACGCCCCGGCGTGGGATCCGGGCACCCGGCACAGCCCGAACACGCTGTTCGCCGCCGCGATGTCCCAGGGCGGGTTCGCGCTGCAGATCCCGGCCCCGGAGCTGTATTACCAGCTGCTGCCGGTGCACCTGGTGAAGATCCACGGCCGCCGCGGGGTGAAGATCGGCGGGCTGTGGTATGACGGCCCGGCGCTGGACCCCTACCGGTCCGTCCCCTCACCTCAGGGCGGCACCGTCAAAGGGAAGTGGAAGATCCGCCGTGAGCCCCGCGACCGGCGCCATGTGTTCTTCTGCGACCCGGTCACCCATGAGTGGCACGCGCTGCGCTGGACCGGGCTGCCGCCGGAGGGCGAGGTGCCGTCCTTCAGCGACATCCGCGCCGATGACCTGCTGCGCGCCGCCCGCGCGGCCGGGCTGCGGCCCCGGTCGGATGCCGAACTGCTGCCGCTGCTGCTGGACCTGATCGGCGGCCTGATCCCCGTCGAGGCGTGGCCGACCCAGATGAGCCGCCAGCAGCGCACCGCGCACGCCCGCGAGAGCGCCCGGGCCGACCAGGCTGCCGCCGACTGGCCCGCCTCCGGGACACCGGCCGCTGCGACGGCACGCCAGGACAACGGGAACGCCGGCGCGGACGCTGCGATAGCGCCGATGCGGTGGCGGGATCAGGCCCGCGATGCCGCCACCGCAGTCGATACCGAGCGGCGCCGCCGCCGTGAGCGGGCGGTCGGCGTCAGGCCCGAGCCCGCCCCGCTGATGCGGGATGCGCTGCGCCGCGGCAGCATGCTCCGCCTCCCGGACGAGGACCCGGCGGACCACAGGGCACGGCGGGCAGCGCCAGGCAGGAGCCCGTGACGCCCGCCCACCGCGATGACGCCGACGGTCCTGTCCCGTTCGTACTACCCGGGCCGCCGCCGGCGCGCGAGACGCTGGCCGGGTGGCAGCAGTGGCGGGCTGCCCGGGGCTCGTTCGTCCCGGCCCCGCAGCTGGACCGGGCCGCCTGGCGGGCACTGCCGCCGCGGCGCCGGATGCTTTATGACCTGCACCGGGCCGCTACGCACGCCAACCTCCCTTTGCAGCAGACCCCGATGAGCCAGGCGGTGACCAGGGTGCTGCGCGGCAGGATCGAGTCCAACGCGCTCAAGCACAAGCCGTCCACCCGCGCCGGGGTGATGATCACCGGCGGCGGCTACCAGGGCAAGACCGAGACCGCCTGCGAGGTCGCCGCCGGCTTCGAGGACGCCTGGCTGGAGCTGCACCATCACCTCAACCCCGATGCGGTGCCCGGGACCCGTGACCTGCACGCCCCGGTCGCCTACGTGCAGACCCCGGTCACCGCCAAGCCCAAATCCGCCTGCAAGGCCATCTTGGGGTTCTACGGCGCCGACACCAAGAACATGGACCTGCCCGACCTGGTCCGCCAGGTCGCCGCGTCCATCCGCGACCACGGCACCAAGGCGCTGCTGCTGGATGACATCACCCGGCTGCGCATGCACCGCGCCGATGACCAGGACGTGCTGGACCTGATCCGCGCGTTCATGAGCATGCACGTCACCCTCGTCCTCATCGGCGTGGACATCCCCGGCTCCGGGCTGCTGCGCGAGGGCCGCCACGACCCGCGCACCGGCCAGTGGGCCTTCCCGCCGTCCCGGCAGGCTGGTGTCCACGCCCTGCAGGCCACCCAGACCGAGCGGCGCTTTGACCTGGTCGAGCTGGACCGGTTCCGTTACGACACCCCGGCCCAGATCACCGCCTGGACCCGGCACCTGGCCGGGATCGAGCAGCAGCTGCGGCTGATGGACGCCGACCCCGGCATGCTCACCGGCGGCACCATGCCCGAATACCTCTACCGCCGCACCAACGGGGTCGTCGGCCTGCTGGAGCGGCTGATCGAAGACGGCTGCCGCGAGGCGATCGGCACCGGAACCGAACGCCTCGACCAGGCCCTCCTGGACAACGTGACGCTCAGCCTTCCCGACACGCGCGGCCGCGCCGCCGAGGCTGGCGAGATCCCCGCCATCCCGCCCGGCCCCGTCCCGCCAGGCGGCAGCAGTGCCAGGAAACGCAAGCGCGGCCGCAGCACCGTCTTCGATGACCGCGGCCCGGCGACCGGGACCGGAACCTGACCGGGAAGCCGGCGGGCACACTGAGCCCGCTTCCGCGCAGCCTGGACCCGCTGCCGGAGGAAGCCCTGCCCGGCTACCTGCTGCGGCTCGCGCACCGGCTCGGACTCACCCCGGCCCGCATCATGCAGCTCACCGGCCTCACGGCCGGCCGCGACGGCCGCCAGCCGGCCCGCCGGAGCCTGATGCTGCACCTGGACGAAGCCCTGGCCAGGGCTTTCGCCAGCTCCGCTAGGCTCACCGCCGCCGAGGTCGCTGGCTTGTGCATGAGCAGCATGTCCGGCCAGTATCCATGGGCGGCGCCGCGGATCACCGCCGACCAGTGGGGCCCCCGGTCGCTGGCCAGCCCGTGGGTGTTCGCCTCCGCGACCCG
>CAVYNE010000040.1:0-251867 GCA_963769715.1 uncultured Actinomycetes bacterium | reverse complement strand
GCCCCGGGGCACTTCAGCCGCCCTGACGGCTACTGCCTGCTCAGGACCACCTTGCCGATGGCTTTGCGCTCGGCGATCGCGCGCAGTGCGCCGCGGGCGTCGGCGAATGGGTACGGCTGAACCGGAGGATCGGGCAGCACCCCGGTCCGGCGCAACTCGATCAGCTGGGCCCACAGCTCAGCCACCGTGGCCGGCTGCTGCTCGAAGAACTCCCGGGAGGCAACTCCCAGCACGCCGGTGTTGCCCAGCAGGAGCCGGTTCACCTTGACGACGGGAATCTCGCCGGCGCTGAACCCCAGGACGAGCAGCCGGCCTTCGGGGGCCAGCGAGCGCAAGCTGTCGGTCATCCGGTCGCCCCCGACCGGGTCGACCACGATATCGACCGCCCGTTCTCCCAGCAGGTCGCGCACCGCAGCCAGCCAGCCGCGGCTGAGCACGGCGTGCTGGGCGCCGCACCGCAACGCGAACTCCCTTTTCGCCTCATCACCGACGACCGCGATCGTGCGCAGCCCGAGCGCTGCCCCCAGCTGGACGGCAGCGGTCCCGACGCCTCCGGCCGCGCCGTGCACGAGCAGTGTTTCGCCCGCCTGGGCCCGTGTCCGCCGGACCAGCGCGAACAGGCCAGTCAGGTAGTTCAGCGGAGCGGCCGCCCCCGCCTCGAAACTCATGTCCTGCGGCAACGGCAGAACCCGCTCCGCCGGGACGCTGATGACCTCCTGCCAGCAGCCGTGCGACAGCAATACCGCCACAAGCTGGCCCGCGGCCAGGCCGAGACCGGGCCGGGCCGACCGGACCACCCCGGCGGCGTCCATGCCAGGCGTGTAGGGAACGGGCACCTTCATCTGGTAGGCGCCCTTGGTCTGCAGCAAGTCCGCGAATGACACTCCGGCGGCCACCACGTCGATGACCACGCCGCCGTCGTCCGCTGGCTCTGCCACCTCGGTCCACAGGACATCGTCGGGGCCCGTGAAGCCCGCGATCATATGGGCGAACATTCACTACTCTTACCCAGGACGTCAAGCCCCCAGCAGGAGAGCCCGGCCGGTGAACCTAGTCCGCGGCCGGGCCGTTCCAGGGATAACGTCAGGGAGACGGGCCCCCGTTCGGCGGGCCGGGAAAGGCAGCCATCATGAGGCGGGTCGCGCTCGTCGTTGTCGGTGTCGTCCTCACGCTGGCCGGAGTCGTCTTCACGCTGCAGGGCGTCGGCGTCCTCGGCGGAAGCGTCATGTCCGGCGTCACGTTCTGGGCCGTGGCGGGCCCGGTGATCGCGCTGGCGGGCCTGGCCATAGCCGCTATCGGCTTGCGTAGAGGTCTGGCCTCCTAGCCGCGGCGCGATTATCTCCTTGCCGCATGGTCGCGGCCCGCGATTATCATGGAGGCATGACTGGCAAGGCGACGCGGCGATTTTCTCGCCTCCCGGCCCACGATGGGCCGCCGGGAGGCGTTTCGTCGCGTTAAGACGGCGACTTCGCCCAGGTGAGCTCGGGGCCGGGAGGGATTAATCCCACCGAATTCACCTCGACAAGGAGTCACCGTGTCCAGTTCAGTTCCTTACCTCAGTCCTGCGCAGCTGCAGACCGCTCTCGGCATCCGCGATCTCTCCGACCCGTGGGAGGGCCCGCACGCCATCCAGATCCTCATCGACCGGGCCGTCGAGGCGCTGTCCCGCGCCTGGTCCTGCGAGGTCCGGTGGTGCCGGGGCCCGAAAGTCGTTCCTGTCGCCGACAACTACGACCACCTGGGCTACGCGGCCGACGCGATCACCAGGGAAGCTCGTTACACCCGTTACGTGAGCACCGGGCAGATGCTCCGCAGCCATTCCAGCGCCATGGTCCCGCCCGCGCTCCGTCAGCTGGCTCGGGACCAGCTTGCCCGCGGTCCCGGCGACGTGCTCCTGGTCTGCCCGGGGATGGTGTACCGCAGGGACGCCATCGACTGGCAGCACAGCGCGACCCCCCATCAGCTCGACCTGTGGCGGATCACGCGCCAGGCCATGACGGACACCGACATGGACAAGATGATCTCGTGCCTGCTCGAGGCGCTCGTCCCGGGCCTGCCGTACCGCGCAGAGCCGAGGACCCACCCGTACACCTGGCATGGCCGCCAGGTCGACGTACGGCACGAGGGTCGCTGGGTGGAAGTCTGGGAGTGCGGACTCGCGCAGCCGGACGTGCTCGCCGCGGCGGGGCTGGCCGGCCAGAGCGGCCTGGCCCTGGGCATGGGCCTGGACCGCATGCTGATGCTGATCAAGGGCATCCCGGACATCCGCCTGCTGCGGTCGACCGATTCCAGGATCGCGAGCCAGATGCGCGATCTGGCCAGGTACCGGCCGGTCTCGTCCATGCCCCCGATCACGCGTGACCTGTCGGTCGCGGTGGCCGAAGACGAGGACGAGGAAACTCTCGGCGACCGGGTCCGCGATGCCCTCGGCGATGATGCGCCGTGCGTCGAGGAGGTCCGCGTGCTTTCCGCCACCGTCTGCGACCGGCTGCCCGCAGCAGCGGCCCGCCGCCTCGGGGCCCTGCCGGGCCAGAAGAACCTCCTCGTCCGCGTCGTGCTCAGGGACCTGGAGAAGACGCTGACCAACGAGGCCGCCAACTCGCTCCGCGATCGTATCTACTTGGCGATTCATCAGGGAACGGAGTATCAGTGGGCTCAGCAGGTCGCGGCGTCGGGTGCCGCATGAGCGTCGCCGGGCGGGGCCACGGTAGCTTCGTCGTGTCCGCCAGATCACCCGGCGTCCGGCTCCGGGCGCTTCCGACCACAACGTGAGGCCTCATGACCGCCGTCCTCGATCACCTCGCCATCGGCACGCCGGCCCTGACCGACGGCTGGGAACTGTTCGGCGGTGTGCTCGGCGGAACATGGCTCTACGGCGGCGACTCCCCCGGCTTCTGGTGGGGTCAGCTGGAGTTTGCCGCGGGACCGAAAATCGAGCTGATGACGCCCGCCGGCGGCCCCGACGCGGACTTCCTGGAACGCTTCCTGGCCGCCCGCGGCGCCAGCCCGCACCACTTCAACTTCATCGTCACCGACATCGAGGCCACGCTGGCCCGGATCCGGGCCCTCGGCATCGAGCCCGTCCAGGTCAACCTAACCAACCCAGACTGGAAAGAGGCGTTCCTGCACCCGCGGAGTGCCCACGGCATCGTCATCCAGGTCGCCCAGCAGGCCGGTTCCCCGCAGGCGCCGGCGCCGCGAGAGCTTCCCGAGCCCGGCCCGCCGACCTTGTTCGACCTGATCGAGCACCACGTCGGGGACCTGGCCGGCGCGACGCGGCTGTTCCGGGAGGTCCTGGACGGACGGCTCGAAGCCGCCGGCCACGACGCCGCGGAGCTGACCTGGCCCGGCGGCAAGCGGATCAGGCTGGTACGCGGGGAGGGCCTGCCCCTGGGCGGGTCGCTGCACCACGTCCGTTTCACCCGCGCCGACGGCGCGTTCAGCCAGCAGGACCGAGAGCGCGCGGGCCTGCTGGCCAAGCGCCTCGGCCTAGCGGTGGAGCTGGCCGGCTAGAGCCCTCAGCGGGGCCACCGACAGAACTCGCTGACCAGTAGTTTTAGCAGGTTTCCGGTGTGCTGGTCCCGCGCTGGGCGGGCTGATCTCCCGGCTGGGCGTGTGGTGGCCTGGGTTGCCCGGCGAGCTGGATGGAGATGGCTTCGAGTTCGGTGATGAGCTGGCGCAGGTGGCGGTGGGCGTCGAAGTAGGGGCGGAGCCGTTCGGCGTCTTCGGCGGTGAGGGTCCTGGTGACGGTCCGGCCGCTGATCTTGCGGGTCCAGGTCGGGTAGGGGCCGTGCAGTTGCGGGGGGTCGGCGTGGCAGTGGCATCCGGCGCGCTGGCAGCGGGTGGTGCGGTCGGTGAGCGAGCCGGGCAGGACCAGGCCGATCTGGCTGAGTTCGGCTTGGATCTGCTGGTGCCGGCGGGCCGGGTCGTCCATGGTGACAGGATTCCTTATCCGCCGGGCCGGCGGCATCCCCCGCTTTCAGGATTGAAGTAACTATATTTCAAGCATGGCCGGGACTCGCGGGGAAGACGCGGTGGGCTTGTGCATGCTGCCGGCAGGCAGCGTGACCGCCACGGCGCATCGGGGGCTGTCCCGGTTCGCTGAGGCCCGCGGGATCCCGGCCGGCCGGGAGTTCCTGCTGGACTATGACGTGATCGAGGCGTTCTGCGTGGCGGGCCTGGCGGGCCGGGCGTGCTCAACCCGGGGGACGTACCGGTCGGCGTTGTACCGGCTCGCCGTGGCGGCCTGCGGGCCGCCGGGGCAGCGGCCGACGCCGTTTCCGGGCTCGAGAGCGCCGGCGCCGTACTCACCAGCCGAGCGGGCGGAGCTAGCCGCCCTGGCGGCTGCCCAGCGTGATGCGGCCAGATGCTCCTCGGCGCTGGCGCTGGTCGTGTTCGGCATCGGGGCCGGGCTGCGGCCCGGCGAGCTGGTGGCGTTGCGCGGCGATGACGTCATCCGGCACGGCCGCCAGGCGGCAGTCCATGTCGGCGGGCCGGCCGCGAGGCTGGTGCCGGTCACCCCGGATTACGCCGGCCGCGCGGGGGAGCTGGCCCGCCGCGCGGGCAGCGGGTTCGTGTTCCGCCCCGGCCCGGCCGACCGCGGCTATAAGAACTTCGTCAGCAACTTCACCCGGGGCCTGACCGCTGACCCGGCGGCGCCTCGGCTGTCGCTGCGCCGGGCCCGGGCCACCTTCATCTGCCACCACCTGGCCGCGGGCACCCCGGTCCCGGTGCTGCTGGCCATCACCGGGATCGCCGAGGCCGGGTCGCTGGCCCGCTATGCCCGCCACCTGGCGGGCACCGGCTCCTCCAAGGGCGCCCTGCGGGCCCGCTGGCACGCGGAGCGCACCCGGTGAGCGGCGGCGGCCTGACCCTGCCGCCGGCCCGCGGCGGCATCAGCGACCAGACGGTCGCCTTCGCCGCCGGGCTCATCGACCGCTCCGGCAAGGCCCCGGTCATCGAGGCCGCGCTGGCCCACGCCACCGGGCGGCCCCGCCCGCTGCCGGTCCGCGCGGTGCTCACCGCCCTGCTGTGCCTGGCCCTGGATGACCGGCCGCTGTTCCTCACCGATGCCACCCGGCTGCTGTTCTGCCAGCTATCTCCCGCCTCCCGCCGCCTGCTCAAGATCACCGGCGCCGTCACCACCCAGCGGGCATTCCTGGCCGCCTACCGCCGGGTCCGCTACTGCTTCGGAGCGATCCGCTCGGTGATGGACCCCTCGGCGCTGCCGAAAAACCGGCGCCTGACCGAAGCGGACCTCAAAGCCCGCACCAGGCCGATGACCCCGGCCCAGGCCGAAGCAGCCCGCAGCCGGCTGGAAGCCTTCCTCAACTCCCTGATCGAAGCCAGCATCTCCGTCCTCACCGACGACGAACTCGGAGCCTACGACGGCTCCACCGGCCTGGACGCCACCCCGGTCCCGCTGTTCTCCCGCGGCCCGTCCAAGCGCACCGGCCTGTGCGCCAGCGATCCCGACGGCGGCTGGTACGTCCGCGAAGGAGACCACCGCGACCGCGAAGACGACAAAGGAAAGCCCCTGCGCAAGATCTGCTGGGCGCTGGAGGCCACCATCGCCACCATGGCACGCCCGCCCGGCGCCCCGCCCGCGCACCCCAACCTCGCCGCCGGCCTGGCCATGACCCGGCCCGGCGAAGACCCCGGCGGCACCGGCGCCCGCGTCCTGGCCTCCCTGGCCGCCCGCGGCCACAAGCCCGGCCCCCTGGGCTACGACCGCGCCTACACCCAGGCGCTCCCCGGGCGCTTCGCCCTCCCCGCCCGCGCGCTGGGTTACCAGCCCGTCATGGACTACCGCGCGGACCAGCTGGGCATCCAGGCAAACACCGGCGGAGCCATCCTCGTGGAGGGAACCTGGTACTGCCCCGCCCTGCCCGAACCGCTGATCACCGCCACCACCGGCCTGCGCGACCACGCCATCACCCGCGACCTGTACGACCAGCAGATCACCGCCCGCTGCCCCTACCAGCTCAAGCACAAAGACGGCCCCGACGCCGACGGCTACCAGCGCCTGTCCTGCCCGGCCGCCGGCCACCGCCCCGGGCTGATCTGCCCGCTGCGCCAGGCCTCGCTATCACCCCGCGACGGGCGCGCCAAGGTCCTCCAGCCACCACCCGAACCACCGAGGATCTGCACCCAGACCGCGATCACCATCGCCCCGGACACCGGCGCCCGCTACCGCCAGGACCTGCCCTACGGCAGCCCAGCCTGGCACGCACGTCCTACGCCACCTTGCGGAACACCATCGAAGGCCTCAACGGGCTCATCAAAGACCCTGCTCACGAAGCCCTCGCCCAGCCCGCACGCCGCCGCGTCCGCGGCATCGCCGCCCAGTCCATCTTCACCGCGCTGCTGCTGATGGCCGCCAACATCCGCAAGATCCGCGCCTGGCGGGCACTCACCGCCCCCGGCAAGGCCAGCATCGCCCACCGGGCACGACGGCGCCGCGCCAGCCTGCGCGACTACCTCCCCGACGGCTGACAGCCCGCAGCACCCACCGCCACCACTGACCAGCACCACCCAGCCGGGCGCAGCCACGCTGCAGACCCGCCAGAACGCCGCAACCCGGCTGCCGCGCCCGGCAACAAGCCCCGCACGGCGGCCAGAGCCGATGTCAGACCCCGCAGGCACAATAAGAAACGGTCACCGATGCAGTTCTGTCGGTACGACACCGGCAGTTCTGTCGGTAACCCCAGCGGAGGCGGACGGGAATCGAACCCGCCAGCGCTGCGGTGCAGCGCTCACCAGTTTTGAAGACCGGGGGGACCACCAGGTACCCAGACGCCTCCGCGTCGACTCTACTGCCGCCGTCTGGCCGCCCCGGGCAAAACCCGGCCGTCCGGATTCACGGCGTCAGGCGGGCCGTCCCGCCGACCGCGCCGCTAACCAGATCGACCGCGAGTTAGACGCAGGCCCAGCAGTACGGGCAGCTCGCAGCCGGGCAGGTTGGCGCGGCCCGCGCATCGTAGGCTTGACTCCGGGTCGGCACGTCCGGGGCGAAGGAGACGCGTGAGCGGCGGGCACGTGTGGTGGGAGGACGCGGTTGTCTACGAGGTGTACCCGCGCAGCTTCGCCGACGCGGACGGCGACGGCGTGGGCGACCTGCCGGGGCTGCGGTCCCGCCTGAGATACCTGGCCGACCTCGGCGTCGACGCCATCTGGCTGACGCCCTTCTACCCGTCCCCGCTAGCCGACGGCGGGTACGACGTCAGCGACTACTGCGCCGTGGACCCGCTGCTCGGGACCATCACGGACTTCGACCATCTAGTCAAGGACGCGGCCGCGCACCAGATCCGGGTCATCGTCGACCTGGTACCGAACCACTGCTCCAGCGCGCATCCGCTGTTCCGGGCCGCGCTGGCCGCAGCGCCCGGCAGCCCGCAGCGGGCCCGGTTCATCTTCCGCGACGGACGGGGCCCTGGCGGCGAGTTGCCGCCCAACAACTGGATCTCGCAGTTCGGCGGCCCGGCCTGGACCCGGGTGACCGAGGCCGACGGCCGCCCCGGGCAGTGGTACCTGCACCTGTACGACCAGGGCCAGCCGGACTGGGACTGGCGCAACCCGGACGTTCCCGCCCTGTTCGAGGACGTGATCACGTTCTGGCTCGACCGCGGCGTGGCCGGCCTGCGGGTGGACGTGGCCCATGGCCTGTTCAAGGACCCGGACCTACCCGACCTCGTCGGGTCACCCGTGCTGCACGCGCCTTCCCCGTACCGGCACCGGCCCGAGCTGCAGCCGCTTTTCCGGTCCTGGCGGGCCATCCTGGACTCCTACCCAGGCGATGGCTTCCCCGGATCGCGAACGGCCATCGGCGAGGTCTGGTATGACCGGCCGGAGACCCTCCTGCCGTACCTCGCGCCCGCCGGCCTGCCGCAGGTCTTCAACTTCCAGCTGATCCTGCCGGGCTGGCAGGCGGCCGTATTCCGTGACGCGATCGACTCGGCGCTGGCCCTGACCAGCGGATCCCGCGCCCCGTGGGTGATCGGCAACCACGACGTGCCCCGCCCGGCGAGCCGCTACCGGCTGGACGAGGGATACTCGCCGCAGGCCGTGGCCCGGCTCATCGCCCTAGGCGACAAGAACGCCGAGGCCGGCGCCCGGCGCGCGCGGGCGGCCGCCCTGCTGCTGCTCGCCCTGCCCGGGTCGGCCTACATCTACCAGGGCGAGGAACTGGGCCTGCCCGAAGTCACCGACATCGGAGACGACGCGCGCCAGGATCCCAGGTTCCGCCGCACCGCAGGCCAGGTTCCCGGCCGCGACGGCTGCCGCGTGCCCATCCCCTGGACCCGGACCGGTAAAGGTTTCGGTTTCTCCCGAACGGACGATGGTGCATGCCCGGCCGAACCCTGGCTGCCGCAGCCGCCGGACTGGGGCCGGTACAGCGTCGAGTCCCAGCTCGCTGACGAGCGCTCCTTCCTGAACCTGTACCGGACGGCCCTGCGGCTGCGCCGGGACCATCCCTCCCTAGGCACGCTGCGCTGGCTCGACGCCGAAGGGCTGCTGTGCTTCGCCCGCGAGCCGGGGTTCATCCTGGCCGCCAACCTCGGCGCGGCCCCGGCGCCGCTTCCGGCCCACCGCACGATCCTGCTCGCGAGCGAGCCGGTCACCGGCGGCAGCCTGCCGCCTGACGCCGCCGCGTGGCTGTCCGCCTAACGCGGTCGGGCGCACCCGCGCATTCAGCTTCTATCCAGAAAATGGCACTACCCTTGATGCCATGCCGAAGGTAAGGGTGCCGCGCAAGAACGTGACGCCTGGCGAGGTCGTCAGTGTGCTCGGCCGCAGGCTCGGCCCCGGCTACCAGGTGGAGAGCAACGGCGACCGCCGCGTCACCGTGCGGAAGAGCGCGCTCATGTACGCGACCATTTCAGTCGCCGATCAGCCGGGCGCCTCGGTCTTCCGCGTCCACGGCGGCGGTCTCCTTTTCCTGCGCATGGTTAACACCTTTGGCACCGCCCGGCGCGTGGCGGACGCCCTGCGCCGCTCCCCCGAGTTCCGCAGCCTCTGACCTCTAGAGGCCGAGTGCGGCGCGGAGCTGCCCAGGTGACGGGGCGGGGCTCTGGCGGCCGTGCTCGTCCAGGTAGAGGCGGCACGACACCGACGGCGACTGGCCCGGCCGGGCGAACGGGTCGGTGCCGTCGACAAGCAGGGTGGGCGAGCCGGTCAGGCCGAACCGTTCGGCGTCGGCCTGGCTGGTGACGACCCGCCGGATGACCCCAGGGTGGCCCAGCTCGGCGAGCCGGGCGTCCAGCAGGTCCGCGCCGGGACAGCCCGGCAGCTCCAAGATCTCCAGTCTCATGGCGGCTCCCGCCCAGGTTGACAGCATGCCGCTGGACCCGGATCTTAACCGTAGGCGGCGGCGGTCGTCGGGGAGGCGCTGGGTGATCCCGGCCCGGTCCAGGTATTCGAGCAGCGGGATCGCGACCCGCCGGGTGGTGCCGAGCGCCTGCCTGGCCTCGGCAGCGGTGAACGGCTGCGGCAGCCCGGCGAGCACCCGGGCCGCCTGGGCTTTGGCGCCCGGGGCCAGCACGATCTGGTCGGTCACCCGTAGCAGCAGGCCGGCCCGCGCGGCGGCGGCGATCGCACGCGGGTCGAGTCCCAGCTCCCGCAGCCGTCCCGCTTCCGGGGCCATGAACGGCGCCTCCTCGAGGTCGGCCAGGACGGCACGCACGCCCGCGGCGACGCGCGGCGGCAGCGACGGCACGGACGCCGGGACCTCCGACGGCTCAGGGGGCCGCAGGTAGCCATCCTTGAGCTGGACCTGGACCCGGATACCCTGGGCCAGCGCCTCGATCAGCGCCCGGTCCGGCAGGCCAAGCGCGGCCCGGGCGGCTTCGGGCGGCATGCCGATGGCCAGCGGGTCGCGCCGGGCGTGCGCGGCGACCGCCTCGGCCAGCTGGCGCCGCAGGCCGGCCCAGCGGGCCGGGTCCGCGAGCCAGTCGCCCGCCACGGGCGGCGGGCCGCCGGAAACGCCCATGGCGGCCAGCGCGCCGGCCCGCAGGAAGCCGTGGCGGCGCAGCAGGTCGGCGGCCGAGGGGAGGTCGGGCCAAGCGGCGAGCTCGTCCCCGGCCGCGGCGGCCGCGCCGCGTCTGGTGAGCGCGGGCGGCGCGACGTCCAGCACGGTGGCTCCCAGGATCGCCACGCCCGCATTGCCCGGGTCCCGGAGCAGTATCCGGTCACCGACGTGCAGCGGGAGCGCATCGCGCAGCATCAGCCGGGCGATCGCTGAAGGCCCGAGCGGCCCAAGGGGCCGAAGCCGGGCCTGCGTGCGGGCGGAGCCGATGTGCAAGGTCAGCTCGGGAGGCAGCGTCATCTCGGGGGCCAGCGTCATCTCAGAGGGCCGCGATAGCCGGACGTCCACCAGCTTGGTCATGGTCCAGCGGCCTGCCTCGATCAGGGCCATGCCGCGCGCGGGGATGCCGGCCGCGATGCCGCGGAGGTTAACCGCCACGCGGGAGACGCCGGTGACCGACGTGACCGGCTCGTTCAGTGATTCCAGGCCCCTGATCCTGGCGGGCCGCAGGGACGGGGTGAGCAGCAGTTCCTGGCCCGCGGTCATCGTCCCGGCGGGCAGCGTGCCGGTGACGACGGTGCCGCTGCCCCGGATGCTGAACGACCGGTCCACCCAGAGCCGGACCGGGGCGCGGGGGTCGGGGGCGGGCAGCGCCGACACCAGCCGCGCCAGCGCGTCCCGTAGTTCCGGCAGCCCGGCGCCGGTGACCGCGCTCACCGCCACCGCTTCCACTACGCCCAGGCTGGTACGAGAGACGAAGTCGAGCGCCTGCCGCGTCGCCGGGCCGGGATCGGCCAGGTCGCACCGGGTGACCGCGAGCAGGCCGTGCCTGATGCCGACCGCGTCGATGGCGGCCAGGTGCTCGGCGGACTGAGGCATCCAGCCGCCGTCGGCCGCCACCACGAGCAGCACGGCGGGCACCGGGCCGACTCCGGCCAGCATGTTCGGTACGAAGCGCTCGTGACCGGGCACGTCGACGAAGGCCACGCCCTCCCCGCCGGCCAGCGTCATCCAGGCGAACCCCAGGTCGATGGTCAGCCCCCGGCGCCGCTCCTCGGCCCAACGGTCAGGCTCCATCCCCGTCAGCGCCCTTACCAGCGCCGACTTCCCATGATCCACATGCCCCGCCGTCGCGATCACCTGCATGGCCAAAGCCCCCCGCGACCATGATCGCGAACAGAAACGGGCGCTATTTGTCCCAAACTGTTCATCATCATGGTCTTGGCCGGTGACCGGCTTGAGCGGCCGTGAGGATGGCCGCCACCAATGCGGCGTCGTCGTCCGGGGAAACTGATCGCAGATCTAGCAGGAGGCGCCGTCCTTCGAGGCGCCCCACCACAGCGGGGCGCTCGCCATGGGCCACTGCCTCAGAACAGCGCAGTGGCACCGCCAGCGATTCGGGCAGACTCACCGCGACGCTCGGCAACTCCACGCCGGGCGCCCCGCCGCCGCCCACGGCGGCCCTGGCCGCCGCCACCCGGGCGTCGAGGCCTGCCGCGACCAGACGCACCACGGCCCGTTCGGCCCGAATCAAGAGGGACGCCGGGTCGGCGGCCAGCGCGCTGGCCACTGGCGGTACCGGTCCGGCGAGGGTGGCCTCAAGCGCGGCGAGGGTCAGCTTGTCCACCCGCAGCGCCCGGGCCAGCGGGTGCCGGGTCAGCCTGCGCACTACGCAGGCCCGGCCGAGGAGCAGCCCGGCCTGCGGGCCGCCGAGCAGCTTGTCGCCGCTGGCGGTGACCAGGGCGGCGCCGTCCCGCAGCGCGGTCGCGGCGTCCGGCTCGTCCGGCAGCAGCGGGTGCGGGGCGAGCAGCCCGGACCCGATGTCGAACACCACGGGCACGTCTCCCAGCCCGGCCAGCTCGGGGACGGTGGCCGCGGCGGTGAAGCCCTCGATGCGGAAGTTAGACGGGTGCACCTTGAGGATGAACGCCGTCCGCGGCCCGGTCGCGTCGGCGTAATCCGCGACCGCGGTCCGGTTGGTGGTGCCCACCTCGCGCAGCCGGGCGCCGGTCGCCTCGAGCAGGTCGGGCAGCCGGAAGCGGTCGCCGATCTCGATCAGCTCACCCCGGCTGACCACGATCTCGTCGACGTCGGGGCTGGTCAGCGCGGTGGCCGCGAGCACCAGGGCGGCGGCGTTGTTGTTGACCACGGCCACCCCCTCGGCGGCGGGGACGGCCCGGGCCAGGGCGTCGAGCGCGCCGGCACCGCGCCGGGAGCGCGCTCCCGAGGCGAGGTCGAACTCCACGTCGCAGGAACCGGCCGCCGCCACGATCGCGTCCACGGCCGCGGCGGACAGCGGCGCCCGTCCCAGGTTGGTGTGCACGAGCACCCCGGTCGCGTTGATCACCGGGGTCAGCGCGGCGGCTCGGGCGGGAAGTTCGGCCACGGCCGCGTCCGCGACCTCCTCCGGGGCGATCAGCCCGTCCCTGGCCTGCTGCTGGGCCCGGGCCACGGCCGCCTTGACCAGCGCCCGGCCCAGCCTGCGTTCGGCGTCCGCGAGGCGGAGATCGGCCAGCAGCAGGTCGGTACGCGGTACGCGGCGCCTGTTCGGGGGGGTAGGGGGGCTTTTGGGCTCGTCCCCCCCGGGGGACCCGGGCCGGGGGTCAGGGGTGTCGTCCCCCCCGAGGGACAGGGTATCCACGTCGCGAACGATACCCCGCGGCATCGGAATACAGCGTCCCCCTCCGGGTAGGCGAGGTGCAGTCTAGGCCCGCACAACAAAAATCGTGACTCACTCAGGAAGTGATAGCCATGGCTGGCATGCTGCAAATGCGGCGCAGTAGAGGAGCGTTCAGTGGATTCCTGCTGGTCCTGCTCGGGCTGTGGGGCGCACTCATCCCCTTGGTCGGACCTTATTTCCACTTTGCCTACACGCCGGACAAGGCCTGGACCTATAACACGGCCCGGCTATGGCTGGAGATCCTGCCCGGCGCGGCGGTGTTCGTGGGCGGCTTGCTGCTCATGATCGCCAAGGGCCGGCCCGTCGCGCTGTTCGGCGCGCTGCTGGCCGCGGCGGCCGGCGCCTGGTTCACGCTGGGGCCAGTGCTGAGCCCGCTGTGGAACAACCACGTCCCCATGGGCGGTTCGCCGGCCAGCACGACCGTGTACATGCGGATCATGGAGGAGCTCGGATTCTTCTACGCGCTCGGCGTCGTCATCGTGTTCATCGCGGCCATGGCGCTCGGCCGGATCGCGTCCGTGACGTCCGGGATCAGGACCGTCGAGCCGGTCCCCGAGTCCACGGTCCCGGCCGAGACCACTCCGATCGACGCCGTACCCGCCAGCACCGCTCCCGCCAGCACCGCTCCCGCCAGCACCGCTCCCGCCGGCACCCTGCCGCTGCGCACCCGGGCCGACGCGGTCCCGGCCAAGCACGCCAGGGCCGAGGAGACCAGGGCCGTCCCGGCCGAGGACACCACCCGAACCATCGGGTAAGCCCCGCTCAGCCCGCTTGGCACTATCATCGGCACGACACATTCGTGCCAGCCGATGATGACGGTGCCTGACGAAGGGACGTTCGCGGTGCGGGCAGAGCCAGCGGCCGCAACCGAGGCCGCAGCAGATACCGGGCCCCTCCCGCACGGGCCACGGTGGCTGCTGCCTGCCGGGGCCCTGCTGCTGGCAGGCGTCCTCGCCGTCTACCTGGCCGACCTGGTCTCGCACCTGGGCTACATGGCCGCCATGCGCGACCTGATGGTGTACCGGGACGGCGGGCTGATCGTCCGGCACGTCTCCCCCGCCTACAACGCGCACCGGTCCTCGCCGCTGTACGACTGGACCGGCCAGAACGGCGTCCAGTTCACCTATCCGCCGTTCGCCGCGGTGGTCTTCGCCGTCGTCTCCGTACTGTCCTGGACGGCCATGCGCTGGGTCATGACCCTGGCCAGCCTGGCCGCGCTCGGGCTGTCACTGTGGCTGGTCTTCGGCGCGCTCGGCTACCGCGGGCGGCCGACGGTCCGGCTCGGCGCGACGCTCGGGGTGTCCGCGCTGGCGCTGGCCACCGAACCAGTCCAGCAGACCCTCGGGCTCGGCCAGGTCAACCTGCTGCTCATGCTGCTGGTGATTGCGGACTTGCTCACTGGCGGCGCGCAGGTGCCGGGCGGCCGGACGCGCTGGTGGCATGGGTTCGGCATCGGGATCGCGGCGGGAGTGAAGCTGACCCCGCTGATCTTCATCCCGTACCTGCTACTCATCCGCAGGTACCGGCAGGCCGCCACGGCCACGGCAGTGTTCGCGGCCACGGTGGCGCTCGGCTACGTGATCCTGCCGCGGGATTCCCGCACCTACTGGGCCGACCGGCTATTCCTGAACGCCAACCGGATCGTGTTCCTCGGCACCCGGGGCAACCAGTCCCTGCGGGGCATCACGACCCGCCTGGCCGGCAGCGTGAATTCCGCGGCCACGCCGTGGATCGTCCTGGCCATCCTGGTCGTAATCGCCGGCCTGATCACCGCCGCCGCCCTGTACCGGGCCGGGCAGCCGGTGCCAGCGATGCTGGCCTGCGCGCTGACCGGCCTGCTGGTCTCGCCGCTGAGCTGGGATCACCACTGGGTGTGGGTGGCGCCGGGGATCGCGCTGCTCGCACACCTGGGCGCTGCCGCGGGCCGCGGCCTGGTCCGGGCGGCGTGGTGGGCGGCGGCGGCCGGCCTGGTGCTGGTGTTCGCCGCCTGGCCGCAGTTCTGGGACGCCCAGGCCGGGCTGACCCCGGCGGGCCTGGTCTGGTATGGCCCGGCCACCTACTTCGCCACCGGCGACCAGCCCTGGTACCACGAGTTCCACTGGCATGGCCTGCAGTTGCTGGCCGGGAACAGCTTCGTGCTGGCCGGCCTGGCAGGGCTGGCGGCCCTGGCCGTGGCCGCCGTCCTGTCGCGGACCCGGGGAGCTCCGGCCCGTGAGTGACGACGCGTCGCTGGCCGAACTGCGGGAGCGCCTCGTCGCCGAGGTTCTGACGACCAGCGGGATCCGCGACGAGCGCATCGCCGCAGCGCTGCGTGACGTGCCGCGGCACCTGTTCCTGCCGCACCTGCCGCCGGAGGAGGCCTACCTCGACGACGCCATCGTGACCAAGCGGGACGCCGAGGGCCAGCCGATCAGCTCCTCCTCCCAGCCCGCCATCATGGCGATCATGCTGGACCAGCTGGACCTGGCCCCCGGCCAGCGGGTACTCGAGATCGGCGCGGGCACCGGCTATAACGCCGCGCTGATCAGGCACATCGTCGGACCGTCGGGCACCGTGATCAGCATCGACATCCAAGCCGACCTGGTCGAGGCGGCTCGCGAGCACCTGGCCGGCGCCGACTACCCGGACGTGACCGTGGTGGCTGCGGACGGCGCGGAGGGCTACCCGCCCGGCGCGCCGTACGACCGGGTGATCGCCACCGTCGGGGTCAGCGACCTGGCCCCGGCCTGGCTGCAGCAGACCGGTCCGGACGCCCGGATCGTAGTGCCGCTTGACGTACGCGGGTCGCAGCTGGCGGTGGCCTTCGGTCGCGCTGCGCCCGCGCGGGCGGGGCACTGGGAGAGCCGGTCCATCGCGCCGTGCGGGTTCATGCGGATGCGGGGCTCGCTGGCCGGCCCGGAACGTACCGTGGTGCTCCAGCCTGGGCTTTCCGTCGCGCTGCCGGACGGGCTCACGCTGGCCGACGGGCAGGAGGTCGACGGCGCGGCGCTGGCCGCCTTCCTGGACGGGCCGCCGGCGGAGTTCGCCACTGGAGTCCGCGCCAGTTCCCTGCAGGTCTTCTGGGGGCTCGGCCTGTGGCTCGCTGCCGGTGACCGCCGGTCGTGCGGGGTCTCCGAGGAGTGGACCGAGGGGGCAGCCGCCCGGCTCGCCCGGGCGCCCTTGCGCAGCCGCGGGATGTTGGCCACGGCCGGGATCGTGGACTCCGGTGGCATCGCGGTGCTCACCACGGACCAGCCCGCGGTAGCGGGCCGGTCCGGCCCGCTACCGCTGGTGGTGGCCGGGTTCGGCCCGCACGGCCCGGAACTCGGCGCCGCCCTCGCCGCGCACGTGCAGGCCTGGGACCGGGCGGGTCAGCCCGGCGCGGCGCGGCTGCACGTGGACGCCTACCCGCGATCCTCGCCGGACGAGCCCGCCCCGCCGGCTGGCGACGCGCTGCTAATCGAGCGGCCCGCCACGCGGTTCCTCGTCTACCACACGTAGCCTTGGAAGCGTGACTGGCGACCACCTGGAAATTGAGCAGAAATACGACGCCGATGCCGACTTCGTCCTGCCCGAACTCGGTGGCCGGCGGGGGGCAGAGCCCAAGCGGATCTACCTGAGCGCCACCTACTTCGACACCGACGACCTCGACCTCATCAAGCACCAGATCACGCTGCGGCGACGAGTCGGCGGCGACGACGAGGGCTGGCACCTCAAGCTGCCGGTGCGCAAGGACACCAGGCAGGAGCTGCACGCGCCGCTCGACGAGGGTGCCACGGGCAGCGTGCCGGCCCGGCTCGCCGCTCAGGTCGAGGACATCACGGCAGGTCATCCCCTGCGTCCCATCGCCATCCTGGATACCGAACGGACCGTGGTGCCTGTGGCCGGGCCCGCGGGAGACGCCCTGGCGGAGGTGGCGGACGACCGGGTGACCGCCATCCGGTTGGGCGAGACGGACCGCGAGCCGATGACCTGGCGCGAGATCGAGGTGGAGGCCAAGTCCCCCGACTCGACAGAATTGCTCGAGACGGTCGGCCAGGCGCTGCGCGAGGCCGGCGCCCGGCCGTCGGCCTCCGGGTCGAAGCTGGCGCGCGTCCTCGGCGCTAGCTGACCCCGCATCATCCTCAGAGCTAATTCATAGCTGATTCTGACCTGGGCCCGACACTATTCGCATGGGATGAGAAACCTGAGAGGAGAATCTCGTCCCGGGATGGGCATACTGGGCAAAGACCCGACCGAGATGGGCGAGCTTGACGAACATGGAGAACCACGGCCCGGCTGCGGCACAAGCCACCAGCACGCGTAACGCTGGCATCCAGCGGGCGGACGGCACGCCGGTGCGCGTGCTCGTCGTTGACGACGAGCCCAGCCTGGCCGAACTGCTGGCCAGCGTGCTGCGCTACGAAGGCTGGAACGTCCTGACCGCGGGCAGCGGCGCCGACGCGGTGCGAACCGCGCATGAGTTCCGGCCCGACGCGGTGGTGCTCGACATCATGCTCCCCGACTTCAACGGCCTGGAGGTCATGCGCCGGCTCCGGGCCGAGATTCCGCAGGTATGCGTGCTGTTCCTGACGGCGCGGGACGCCGTAGAGGACCGGGTGGCGGGCATCACGGCTGGCGGCGACGATTACGTCACCAAGCCGTTTAGCCTGGAAGAAGTGCTGGCCAGGCTGCGCGGCCTGCTTCGCCGGGCCAACCTGACCCGCGCGCAGACTGAGGGGTCGCTGGTCGTCGGGGACCTGACCATGGACGAGGATGCCCGCGAGGTCCGCCGGGACGGTGAGCTCATCGACCTGACCGCGACCGAGTTCGAGCTGCTCAGGTTCCTCATGCGCAACCCCAGGCGGGTGCTGTCCAAGGCGCAGATCCTGGACCGGGTGTGGAACTACGACTTCGGCGGCCAGGCGCACGTCGTCGAGCTGTACATCAGCTACCTGCGTAAGAAGATCGACGCCGGGCGGGTGCCGCTCATCCACACGGTCCGCGGCGTCGGTTACGTCCTGAAGCCCGCTGGCTAATGTCCGCCCCGCACGTGCATCGGGCGCGCCGGCTGGCGGCCGTGCTCTCGCTGCGCACCATCAGCGGCAAGCTCATCATCGGGTTGCTGGTCTTGTTCGGCCTGGCCAGTGTCATCGTCAGCGTGATCACCGCCCAGTCGCTCAACAACTCGCTGATGTCCTCGCTCAACCAGCAGTTGGTGTCCGCCACTCACACCTGGTCCTCCTGCGTTCAGCAGAGCGCCCAGGACAACCAGCACAACGATGCCGATCAGAACGACGCCCAGCAGGTTGATCCGGACGACTACGGCATGTGTAGCGAATTGGGGCAAGCCCCTGGCACGTTCGTAGGACTGCTGACCGGGACTACGATCAGCTACAAGCACACTGTGTCGGGGCCGTGTCCGCTATCCGCGGTGGATGCGGCGACGCTCGCGAAGCTGCCGCTGGGCACCCCGCTGGGTGCTGCTCCCCCGGCCGATGCCGCAGGGTCAAACCCGCAGGGGCCCGCGCCGGCCGAGCCGCCCGCCATGACTAATATCCGGACGCTGGATTCGCTCGGGGGCGAGTTTATGCTCACCAAGGTGCCTGGCCCCGAGCCGGGTACCGCGCTGGTCACCGGGCTCCCGCTGACCATGGTCGACAACACGCTGGAACACGTCGAGACCACCGAGCGCGTGGTATTCGCGACCGTGCTGCTACTGGCCGTCGTCCTCGGTGCCGGGCTGATTCAGTTCTCGCTCCGGCCGCTGCGCCGGGTCGCCACCACCGCGACCAGGGTGACCGAGCTGCCGCTCGATTCGGGCGAGGTCACGCTCCCGGCCGGCGTCCCCGACACCGACCCGCGGACCGAGGTGGGCCGGGTCGGGGCGGCGTTCAACCGGATGCTGTTCCACGTCGAGAAGGCGCTGGGCCGCCGCGCGGCGAGCGAGGCCCGGCTGCGCCGGTTCGCCGCCGACGCCTCACACGAGCTGCGCACTCCGCTGTCCGCGATCCGCGGCTACGCCGAGCTGGCCCTGCGCCATCCGGGCCCGGTTCCCGAGGATGTGGAGCACGCGCTGCGCCGGGTCCAGTCGGAATCGGCCCGGATGACCGTCCTGGTCGACGACCTGCTGCTGCTGGCCCGGCTCGACGCGGGACGGCCGCTCGAGCGCGAGCCGGTGGACCTGTCCCGGCTGGTCATCGAGACGACCAGCGACGCACGGGTGGCCCGCGGCGACCACCGCTGGCGGCTGGACCTGCCGGACGAGCCGGTCATGGTGGAAGGCGACGAGCACCGCCTGCACCAGGTGATGGCCAACTTGCTCAGCAACGCGGGCAAGCACACCCCGGCGGGTTCGACGATCAACGTCGCGCTTGCCCTCGGCGCTACCGTCACGGGGACGGGCGCCACCACCGCGGGCACCGCGACGGTGCAGCGGGGCGTCGTGCCCTCGGGTCCTCGGGTGGAGCTGAGCATCACCGACGACGGCCCCGGCATCCCGCCCGAACTGCTGCCCGAACTGTTCGAGCGGTTCACCCGCGGCGACACCGGCCGCGCCCGGGAGGTCAGCGCCGCTGGCAAGAGCACGGGTCTCGGCCTGGCCATCGTGGACGCCGTCGTCGCCGCGCACGGCGGCTGCATCACCGTGACCAGCCGACCGGGCATGACCCGGTTCGCTATCCTCCTCCCGCTGCTGCCCGAGCCCGCTTCTCGGGCGCAGCCGGCCCGACCCGACCGGGTCAGCAGCTGAGGGTGACCAGCCGTTTGGCATGCCGGTCATCTATCAGGAGCGCACCACGCCCGACAGCAACTCGATCCAGATGGCGAACTGTGCTAGTTCTAGGGCATGGATGCTGGCGAGCGGCGGCTCGTGGCGACGATGCCATTGCACGCGATCACCTCGACCTACGGCGAGGAGGGACTCCGAGCCCGGTTCGCGGCCGAGATCGAGACGTGGTCCGAGGAGGACCAGCGCCGCCTGAACAAGGCCCTGGAACTCGCGGGGCGACTGCACGCCGCCGACCGCAGGGAGCGGGAGCCGTACATCAATCACCTGCTCCGGGTGGCGATCCGGATCATGTCGCACTACGGCGTGCATGACCCCGACGTAGTCATCGCAGCCTTGCTGCACGACGCGGTGGAAGATCACGCTGACGAGTTGGCTGGCCCGCACGGCGGCCGACAGGCCGCGCTCGAGGTGCTGGCGACGGAGTTCGGCCCGCGGGTGGCGGAGCTGGTCGCCGCGGTGACCAACCCGGAGTACGCGCCGGACCGCGACACGAACGAGCAATACCGGGATCACGTCGCCGACAGCCTGGGGCGAAACCCGTGGGCGCGGGTTATCAAGGCCTCCGACTTCACCGACAATGGCGTCGGCCTGATCCATACCTCCGGCCCGCGGCTGCAAGAGCTGGCCGGGAAGTACGCGCCGCTGGTGCCGGTCCTGCAAGAGCTGATCGCCCGGCCCGATACGCCGCTTAACGCGTCGGCCAGGCAGCACATCCTGGCTCAGCTCGACCGGGCCGGGGACCGGTTCGCGGCCGTCTTGCCATCAGGCGGGGCGTCCGGCGACGAAGGCTGACCCTTACGCCGGACACGCGCCACGGCCCGTTCGGAATAAATGGTCCTGATGGGCGCTGAGGTGCGCATCCTTGTAGGCGTGGGCGAGGTTGTTCCTTGTGGTCACGGTATCGGGATGGTCGGCGCCCAGGACCCGTTCCCGGCCGGCCAAGGCCTGCCCGAACAGCAGGATCGCCTCGGCGACCTGGCCTGCCTCCCGGTAAGCGGCGGCGAGGCCTGGTCGCTAGACACGGCCCGCCATCCCGTTAGGGCCCGGCCAGGACGACCGCTTGATCCCGGCCCGAGGCCAGCTGCCTGGCCGCCGTCATCACCCGACCGTCACATCCATCCCCCCACCCCATGTGCGCCATGAAGATCGCAGACCCTGGACCGGCAACCGCCGTAGCACAGCAGTTACAGACATCAACATACCCATCCCGGACCGGCTAAACAGGGCTGCCGCAGACCGTAATCAGCCATTCGGCGACGCCGGTGACGACGCCCGGGTCGTCCTTGGCCCCTGGCACGGACCGGTCAGCGGGGAGAGTAAAACGAAGAGATGCCGGAACTTCCCGAGGTCGAGACCGCTCGCAGCCTAATCGCCGATGAGGCGCTTAACCGCCTCATCGCGGACGTCGACGACAGCGACACGTTCGTATGCCGCCCGCACTCCCCCGGTGAGCTGCGCGACGCGCTGATCGGGCGCACGCTCACCGCGGCACACCGGCGTGGCAAGGCCATGTGGATTGAGACCTCCGGGGTGGACGGCTCGCCAGTACCCGGCCCCGACCTTGGCATCCACCTAGGCATGAGCGGCCGGATTGTGGTCACGTCCGAAGACGGCGAGGCGGTCGAGGGTGGCGGGCCAAGGCGCCGTGACGCGCAGCCGCGCAAGGCCGAATGGGACCGGTTCACGCTCACCTTCGCCGACGGCGGCAGCCTCGTGCTCTTCGACAAGCGCCGTCTCGGGCGCGTCCGGCTGAACCCTGACATCGACGCGCTCGGGCCGGACGCCGCCACGGTCACCCCGGCAGAGTTCCGCAACTTGATCACCAAGGGGTCGATCGCGGTCAAGGCCCGCCTGCTTGACCAGTCCACGATCGCGGGCGTCGGGAACCTGCTGGCCGACGAGATCCTCTGGAAGGCCAAGGTATCCCCGGCGGCGCGGACCAGCGGCCTGCAACGCAAGGACGCGGACCGTCTGTACCGCGCACTAAAGGCCGCCGTGGAGTCCGCGGTCGCCAAAGGCGGGGTGCATACCGGTGACGTCATCGCGGCCAGGCATCCCGGCGGCACCTGCCCGCGCTGCGGCGCCGAGATGCGGCACGGAACTGTCGGCGGCCGGTCCACCTGGTGGTGCTCACGCGAGCAGGCCACCGAAGTGTAGGCACTTTGACAGCGGGGCCGGAGCGCCCGCGAGCGTAACCTTCTGTCCGGGAGCGAACTCGGAGGTGCTGATCGTGCTTGACGACGACGCGATCGCCGACGCGGCCCGGCGGCTGCTCGCGGCCGAACGCTCCCGCCAGCCGATCCGCCAGCTGTCCCTGCAGTACCCGGACATGACAGTCGAAGACGCCTACCGCGTGCAGCGGGCCCTGGTCACGGCCAAACTCGCCGAAGGCCGCACCATCAAGGCCCGCAAGATCGGCCTCACCTCACGCGCCATGCAGCAGGCGGTGTCGATCACCGAGCCCGATTACGGCGTCATCTTCGACGACATGGTCTTTGCCGACGGCGGCACCATCCCGTTCGGGCGGTTCATCCGCCCACGGGTCGAGGTCGAGCTGGCGTTCGTCCTGGACCAGCCGCTGAAGGGACCGGGGGTAACGGCGCTGGATGTCCTGGACGCGACCCGGTGGGTCACCCCGGCGCTGGAGATCCTGGACGCCCGGCTGCAGATGAGCGACCCGGACACCGGCCACCTGCGCACCATTGTCGACACGATCTCGGACAACGCCGCCGATGCCGGGATCGTGACCGGCGGGCGTGCCATCCGCCCGGACACCTGCGACCTGCGCTGGGTCGCGGCCATCCTGTACGTGAACGAGGCGATCGAGGAGACCGGCGTGGCGGCCGGGGTTCTCGGCCACCCCGCCAACGGCGTCGCCTGGCTGGCCAACACGCTCGCCCCGCACGACGAGTTCCTGCCATCCGGACAGGTGATCTTGTCGGGCTCGTTCACCCGGCCGGTCTTCGTGAACCAGGGCGACGTGATCCACGCGGACTTCGGCGACCTCGGAGCGGTGACATGCCAGTTCCGCTGACCGGTGCCCGGCGCGGGCGAGCCTGCAGCGATCATCGGCGCTCCCAGGGAGCGGCTTTGCTCATAGCTCATACATAACCTCGCTTCAGGCCCGGCGCAGCGTGGCCGCCGATCCTGAGTGCTATGAGAGTTCTGCAGGTGGACATAGTGGTGCCTGTTCGCAATGAGGAACGCGATCTCGCACCGAGCGTTCGGCGCCTGGTCAGCCATCTGCGTGAAAGTTTTCCTTTTAGCGCCCGGGTCACGATCGCGGATAACGGCAGCACCGATGCCACCTGGACGATCGCCTCCCAGCTGGCTCGCGAGCTGCCCGAGGTGCGGGCCGTCCACATGGAGCTGCCGGGACGCGGCCGGGCCTTGCGGGCCATCTGGTCGGAGAGCGACGCCGAGGTCCTCGCCTATATGGATGTCGATCTGTCGACAGACCTGAACGCCTTGCTGCCGCTGGTGGCCCCACTCCTGTCCGGGCACAGCGACCTGGCCATCGGCACCCGGCTCGCCCGGGGATCGCGGGTCATCCGCGGGCCCAAGCGGGAGCTCATCTCGCGAAGCTACAACATGCTGCTGCGGACGCTGATGGGCGCGCGCTTCTCAGACGCGCAGTGCGGTTTCAAGGCCATCAGGCGCGACCAGGCACGGGCGCTGCTGCCGCTCACCCAGGACACCGGCTGGTTCTTCGACACCGAACTGCTCGTGCTGGCCGAACGCGCCGGGCTGCGTATCCACGAGATCCCCGTGGACTGGGTCGACGACCTCGACTCGCGCGTCGACATCATCGCCACCGCCCTGGCCGACCTGCGTGGGATGGCCCGGCTCGGCGCCGGCTTTGCGCGCGGGTCCATCCAGGTCCCCCAGCTGCGCGAATCAGTCCAGGCCGACGGCAGGCACGCCCTGAACCTTCCGCTGCAGATCGCCCGGTTCACGGTCATCGGGGTGGCCAGCACGATCGCCTACGTGGTGCTGTTCCTGCTACTTCGCGGGCCTTTTGAGGTGTCGGCCCAGGCGGCCAACCTGGTCAGCCTGGGCGCGACCGCGGTGGCCAACACCGCCGCGAACCGGCGGCTGACGTTCGGCATCAGCGGGCGGTTGAACGCGGCCAGGCACCAGGTCAAGGGCCTGATCGCGTTCGGCATCGGGCTCGCGCTGACCTCGGGCGCGCTGGCCGTCCTGGGGCCGACCCATCCCGGCCGGATAACCGAGATCTCGGTACTCATCGCCGCCAACCTGGCGGCCACGGTCATCAGGTTCCTGCTGTTCCGGCACTGGGTGTTCGGCAGCCCGAAGCGTGCGCCTGATGCCTGGCATCACCAGGGCCCGGTCACCGTCCATACAAGTGAAATGGCTACTCAGGGAGAACGAACCAATTGAGCGCGACCATCTCTGTTCCGCGGCACGCGATAGGCGACCGCCCCGGGGGGAACCGGGTCCGGCGCCTGCTGCACGGGCCGGAAACAGATCCCCGGTGGGCTCGCCCGGCGTTGTTCGGGTTGCTCACGCTGACCGCCATCCTCTACTTGTGGGACCTCACCAGGAATGGCTGGTCGAACGATTTCTATGCGGCCGCGGTCCAAGCCGGCACCAAGAGCTGGAAGGCGTTCTTCTTCGGCTCGTTCGACTCGTCCAACTTCATTACCGTGGACAAGACGCCCGCCTCGCTGTGGATTATGGAGATATCCGGGCGGATTTTCGGTTTCAGCCAGTGGTCGATGCTGGTGCCGCAGGCGCTGGAAGGCATGGGTTCGGTCCTGCTGCTATACGCCGCCGTCAAGCGCTGGTTCGGGCCGCCGGCGGGGCTCATCGCCGGGCTTGTGCTCGCGCTCACCCCGGTGGCCGCGCTGATGTTCCGGTTCAACAACCCCGATGCGCTGCTCGTGCTGCTGATGACCGCGGCCGCGTACACGCTGGTCCGGGCGATCGAGAACGGCCGGAGCAAGTGGCTGGTGTTCACCGGGCTGCTGCTGGGGTTCGCGTTCCTGGCCAAGATGCTGCAGGCGTTCCTGGTGGTTCCGGGCTTCGCGGTCGCCTACCTGTGGGCCGGGCCGCCTGGGCTCGGCAGGCGAATCTGGCAGACGGTGCTGATGGGCGTCGGAATCATCGTGGGCGCGGGCTGGTGGATCCTAGCCGCGGAGCTCACGCCGGCCGCCGACCGGCCTTACTTCGGCGGCTCCACGAACAACAACATCCTGCAGCTGGCCATCGGGTACAACGGCCTGGGCCGGCTCACCGGCAACGAGACCGGGTCCATCGGAGGCGGAGGTAACGGGCAGGGCACGTCGTTCGGCGGCTCGACCGGTATCCTGCGGCTGTTCCAGTCCGAGTTCGGCGGCCAGATCAGCTGGCTGCTGCCTGCGGCGCTGATCTCCCTGGCCGCCATGCTGTGGGTGTCGCGCCGCGCCGTGCGGACCGACAAGACCCGGGCCGCGGCGCTGCTGTGGGGCGGCTGGGTACTGGTGACCAGCCTGGTGTTCAGCTACATGAGCGGCATCATCCACCCCTACTACATGGTCGCCCTGGCGCCCGGCATCGCCGCCCTGGTCGGCATCGGCGCGATGGCCCTGTGGCAAGCGCGGCTCGGGCTGGCCGGGCGGATCGCGGCCGCCTCGGGTATAGCGGTCGGTGCCTGGTGGGCCTACGTCCTGCTCAACCGGACGCCGAACTGGCTGCCGTGGCTGCGCTGGGTGGTAGTGGTCGCGGGCGTGGCCGCCGCGCTCCTGGTCCTGGCGGGTCCCCGGCTGGCGGGCCTGGGGCGGTCGCACCGCCGACGGCTGGCGCTCGCGGCGGTACCGCTCGGGCTCGCCCTAGTCGCCGGGCTCGCCGGGCCGACGGCGTACGCGCTGGACACGGTCAACTCCGCGCACACCGGCGCGATCCCGAGCGCCGGGCCGCAGGCGGTCGGATTCGGCGGCAGGGCCGGAGGCAGGCTTGGCGGCCGGGGCGGGTTCCCAGGCGGTCAGGCCGGTCAGTTCGGGCGCGCTCCGGGCAGCAGTATCGGTGCGGGCGGATCCACCGCCGGGGGCGCTAGCATCAGTGCGGGCGGCAGCACGGGCGCGCCTGGAAATGCCGGGACCGGAACCGGGTTCCCTGGCGGGACTGCTCCGGCCGGGGCCGCAGGCGCGGGGCGGGCCGGCGGGTTCGGCGGCCGTGGGACCGGCGGGGGCGGATTCGGCGGAGGCGGCCTGGGAGGCAGCACCACGGTAAGCAGTGCCCTAACGAAGCTGCTCGAGCAGGATGCGTCCAGCTACAAGTGGGTGGCCGCGACCGAGGGCTCGGAGGCCGCCGCGCCGCTCGAGCTGGCTACCGGTGACGCGGTGATGTCCATCGGCGGGTTCAACGGCACCGACCCGTGGCCCACGCTGGCCGCCTTCGAGAAACTCGTGGCCAACCACGAGATCCATTACTACGTCGGTCAGGGCAGCGAGAGCTTCGGCGGCGGCCGGGGGTCCTCAGCCATCGCGACCTGGGTGGCGGCCCACTTCGAGAAGCAGACCATCGGCGGGGAGACGGTCTACAACCTCACCGTGCCGCTGTCGTCGTAACGGGGGCTCGTAGGAGTAGAAGGCCCGGGGCCCGACGATCGGCCCCGGGCCTTCGATCGTTAGCGGATCGGGACGGTAGTCGCCTTAATCCTGGGTAGTGGCGGCCTATAAAGCCTCGCTCAGAGCTTTCCCCGGCTTCTCGAGTTGAGGATGATCTGGGTCACGAGATACGTGCTCAAGCCGAGTTTGCCGGCTATCTCCTGTGGCCGCAGCCCTTGCTCATTGTAGAGAAGCGCCAGTTTCTCCTGCTTCTTGCTCCACAGTCGGCGCGCCGCCGGGCGTGATGCCGGGCGGGGCGGGTGCGGGCGGCGGCGAGCGGGCTGAGCACCGTCCGGGGCCGGGCCGGTGGAGCTGGCTGACGGCAGGGAGGTACCGAACGAACCTCGCCGCTGATCACGAAACTTGCCGCTGGCCAATTCGTCCCGGGTTTGCTCGTCAAGCAGCAGGTATTGGTCTGCCGCCTTGTTCACCCCGATGGCCACCATGGTCAGGCCCTTGAGATTTTTCTCCTGACACGCGGGCGCCAGGCAGTAGTCGTATTTCTTGGCCCGGTCGGGATGCAGCTCGCTCCCGCAAGTTATGCACTGCGCCATTAACCTTCTTTCTTTCAAAGCGCGTGATGGCGCGTTCCATCGCTCTACGAGAAAACACAGAGCCCTTCAGCGGTGTTCCCCGGGCGGCGTCGGTCAGTTCCACCTTGCCCGTCCTGCGCACGAACAGAGGGGAATCCAGCTCTGGGCTCCAGCGAGCGAACGACCAGCAACGGGGGTCGTCAGGGTGCTATTGCGCGGAGGCTGGCCGAGGCGGCGGCCGAAGCCGCGACTCTAAGGGGTGACAACAGCCCCACCGGCTAGCGCAGCCCCGTTTCCCCCCGGTCCGGCTTGGCAAGCGAGATAGATCACCACGGGCTGGCTCCTGGCCGCCGCCGTGTCGTAGATCCAGACCTCGACTTCTGCTTCATGCTGCTCAGCGGTCCCGCATTCCAGGTCGAGCGGATAGGCGATGCTATCCAGCCCGGCGATGCCGCGATCGGGGCTGGAGAAGGGATAGGTCTCCTCCACCCAGCGGGAGCCGCTGACGCCCATGAAGCCGAAGCCCTGGGCGTCTTGGCCTGGGTCGGCGTAATGGACGTCAAAATAGACCCATGTGCCTTGGCTGTATGTCCCCACGCTCGTAATCTGCGGTACCGGCGGGGACGGCGAGGTGGACGGGAACGGGCTCGGCGTCTGGGACGGTGACGCCGTTGGGGACGGGGAAGGTGAGGGAGACGCCGACGGGGACCTCGTCGCGAAGGGTGAGGAGGACGGCCGGCCGCTGTGGCCGGGGGACGTGGCGGGCGTAGCGGGCGGTGTGACCGTGACTACCACGGGGATGATGGCCGGTTTTGGTCCCGGGGCAGGAGAGAGGGGTGCGGCGGGATGTCGGTGGAAGGACGACGTCGGCCGGGCCGGGGGCCGCATCGAGGTGACCCCCGGCACCAGCAACTGCGCGGCGGATGAATGCCTAGGCGTACCGCTCAGGGCGAAGCTGGCCGCGACCGACGCCGCGAGCACGCCCGTCGTCACACCTGCGGCCAGCGGCCGCCACCAGCGACGCCGCAGGGTCCCGTCGCCGTCGGCCGGCGGGGGCGGCGCTTGCCGCGGGGCCGAGGTCACAGCGACCGGATTCGGCAGGATGTGCTGGGCGAGCGCGCCCAGGGGCCAGCCGGTCGCGGGCTGCTCGGCACCCGCTTCGGCCAGCACCTCGTCTGCGGTGGGCCGCTCATGAGGGTCCTTGGCCAGGCAGCGCTCGATCAGCGGGCGCAGTTGGGGGGGCAGCTGGCTGAGGCTCGGGGGGCCGTAGACCAGGCGGTAGGCCAGCTCAGGGCTCGACCCCTCACCGAACGGCCCCCCGCCCGTGGCGGCGAATGTCAGCACGGCGCCCAGGCTGAAGATGTCGCTCGGCGGCCCGATCTCCGCGCCCATGGCCTGCTCGGGGGACATGAACCCAGGCGAGCCGACCACCTGGCCGACGCCGGCCACCGACACCATCTCGGCGGCGCGGGAGATGCCGAAGTCGATCACCCGCGGCCCGTCCTGGGACAGCAGCACGTTCGAGGGCTTGAGGTCGCAGTGCACCACGCCCGCGGCGTGAATGGCGCTCAGGCCCTCGGCCAGTCCCGCCGCCAGGGCCAGCGTCGACTGGACCGACATCGGCCCGTGGCCGGTCACCGCCTCGGACAGCGAGGGCCCGGCCACGTAGGCCGTGGCCAGCCACGGCTCCGGTCCATCGACATCCGCGTCCACCACCAGTGCGGTGAACAGGCCGCTCACCCGGCGGGCCGCGGCGACCTCGCGGCCGAACCGCACCCGGAACTCCTGATCCGCGGCCAGTTCGGCGCGGATCACCTTCACCGCGACCGGCCGGCCGCCTGCGGACAGGGCCAGGAAAACCCGTCCCATGCCGCCGCCGCCGAGCTGCCCGACCAGCCGGTACGGGCCAATCAGCTGCGGATCCCCAGGTTTCAAGCCCCCGACCACGTCATACGCCACCTAACGTCACAAAGGCCCCTTTGACGTCATACGCACTAAACCATCGTAAGACGGCAGCGCGAATGCGGGCACGTGGGGTAGGTTGCTATTCGGACACGTCACCCGCCGTTCTGGCCCGACATTGCCCTGTCTACCTGCTGTCACTTCAGCCTCAGTAGTTTCAGCATCCGCGGGAAATATCGCACCCAAATTTGGTTGCTTCAATTTGAGCAAAGAATGTGTGAAATTTAGGTCCGAATTTCTGGCCGCCTGGTGAACGGCTCCGGTGCTGGAGCACCGGGCGTACCGCAGTAAGGGCGCCGCGTCACGCGGGCAGGGCGGGGCCTGCCTCTGACGCCATGACCCCGGCGGCTGGCCGGGTCTGGCTGTCCTGCCGGTACAACGGTCCGGGGCGGAGCAGGGAGCCGCCGATGATCGCGCCGCTAAGGAAGATGCCCGCGATCCACCAGAACGCGGTGTCGTAGCCGTGCGCCAGTGCCAGCCCGGTCAGCGCCGCCCGGCCTAGACCCGAGGCGACGTGCAGGGCGATGTAGGACGCGACGGCGCCGCTAAGGACCAGTGCGATTTGCATTTGCAAGTGCATGTACAAAGCGTTAACGAATCTAATTCTGTGATGACGCAGAGGTACTGCTAACGATTGCACGGATTTTCCGTGACGGTGACTTACGACACCGTGTCAGCGCAGCTAGACGGCCTGCGCCGGGGTCCGGGAGGATGCGGCGGAAATAATCGGCGGCCGGCAAAAACAAGCCCGCGACGCGGCGCACGCCGACGCGTGACATACCGGCGAAAACGCCTTAACATAGTCCCTGCGCTACACGCGCCGTTCCCGACGGGAATTACCGCCCATCCCGCCGGTCCGGCTTCCCCGCTAGCTAGGCATTACCTCCAGGAGACACCACAGCATGAACCCCGGCGACAGCGTGCAGGACGCCACCCGATCAGGGCCGGATGAAGCCAGCGGTGTGAGTACCGCCGCTGGCGAGGGCACGCCCACGCAGTCGCCGAGAACCCAGAAACCTCTCCAGGACATCCAGGACCTCATCGACAAGCTCGCGGCCGTGACCCAGCAGTTGCGCCACCCGGGCAGCATGACCGGCCCGTCGAACTAGGCACTGCTGAACCAGGCACTGCTGAACCAGGCACTGCTGAACCAGGCACTGCTGAATTAGGCACTGAGGCCGCTTAGAAGTCGCAGGCTGTCCGCCGCACTCAGCGCGGCGGCGCGCACCAACGCGAACGCCCGGATGTAGCGGGCGACGTCCTCCTGGCTCTCCAGGTAGACGCCGCCCGATAGCGCCTCCAGGTAGACGACGCCCAGGCTGGGCGCGTCGGGGAACCTCAGGATGGCCAGCGAGGCGCTGCCCGCGGCGGCGTGCGCGCCGGCCGAGAACGGCAGCACCTGGACGATCAGGCCGGGAAAGTCATCGATCAGCCGAACGAGGTGACTGATTTGCCCGGCCATCACGTCGGCGCCTCCGACGGCCTGGCGCAGGGCGGCCTCGCCGAGGATCACCGACAGGCGCCGTCCCTGGGATCTCGGGTCCAGGACGACCTGGCGCCGCATGGCCTTGGCCGCCACGACGTCTTCTCGCTGCTGATCGGTCGCGTATCCGGGCTGAACGGCGGCGATCGCGCGGGCGTAGTCGTCGGTTTGCAGCAGATCGGGGATGACCTGCGCCTCATACGTCATGATCTCGGAGGCGGCGGACTCCATGATGACGTAGTCCAGGTACGGTCCGGGCAACACGTTGACGTACGGGTGCCACCAGCCGCGCTGGCCGCCGCGGCTCGCGATGGCCACCAGGGCGGCCTGCTCGCGATCCGGCACGCCGTACTCGGCCAGCAGCTCGCGCAGTTCCTTGGGCCTGATGCCGCGCTGGCCGGTCTCGACCCTGCTGATCTTCGACCGGTCGCACTCCAGCACGCGGGCCGCGTCCTGGAGTGTGTAGCCGACGTTCTCCCTGTACCGGCGCAGCGCGCCTCCGACGAGGCGGCGCCGCACGGGGGGCTCTCCGCTCACGGTTCCTGCCTTTCCGCTGGCTTCCGCCGCGTAAGCGAGCTTTGTGGGCATTTGCAGAAGAACGTAGCACCTGATGTAGTCCAAGGAGGGTAACGACACGCCCGGCTCGAGCGAGCCTAGGGCTAGGGACGCAGCCGGCTGAGCGCGCCGAGGATGCGGTTCTCCGACACCGGGGCCTGGGTCCCGAGGGTCTGGGCGAACAGGCTGACCCGTAGTTCGGAGAGCATCCAGCGCACGTCGGTCACGTCGGCGTCGTTACGGCGCGCGGCCGGCAGGTCGGCGAGCGCCTGCTGGTAGGCCTGTTCCATCCGGTGGGCGATGGCCATATTGGCCGCGTCGCGGGCCGGGTTTTCCGGCAGCTTGTCCAGCCGCCGCTCGATCCCCCGCAGGTAGCGGGTCAGGTGCGGCAGCCGCCGGTACCCAGTGGCGGTCACGAACCCCGGGTAGATGAGCCCGGCTAGCTGCGCGCGCATGTCAGCCACGGCTGGTTGCACGGCGTCGGCGCCGTCATCGGTGAGCCGGGCGCCGATCGTGTGCGCCAGGCGCAGGGCCGACTCCACCTGCGTCACCACCTCGGCGGTCACCTGGTGCAGGCCGGACCGCACCGCGGCGGACAGCCGCTCGAAGCCCTCGCGGTCCCAGGCTGGGCCGCCCGCCCCGGCCATCAGGTAGTCCGCGGCGCAGCTGACGCAGTTGGCGAACATGGCCGCGACGCCGCCGTGCGGGTTGTGGCTGAGCGCCAGCTTGGCCCGGGTGGACAGGCCGCCCGCGATCGACTTGGCCGGGGACGGCGCGCCAAGCAGGATCAGCCGGCGGGTGCCGGCCCACATGGCCGTGCGCGCCGCGGCCTCGGTCTCGAACAGGCGCACGTCGACCTTGTCGCCCGCGTCGAACAGGGCCGGGTAGGCCACCACGGTGCCCTCGCGGAACACCCGGGGCAGCGCGCCGAAGTTCCACGACGTCAGGCCCGTGCGGGTGATTCCCGCCGCCGCCTGGGACAGCACCGCGCGCAGCCGCGGCCTGAGCTCGCGCTGCAGCTCAGCCACGTCCTTGCCCTCGGCCAGGACGCGGCCGCCCTCGGTTACCCGGACGGTGATCCGCAGGTGCCGCGGCAGCTTGGTCAGATCCCAGGCGTCGCGCGGGACGCTCACCCCGCGCAGCGACCGCAGCTGCTGGGCCACCGCGTCGCGCAGGTCCCCCGACGGCGACCCAAGTTCCCCGAGGCGGGCGACGACCTCCCGCGCTACGTCCGGCGCGGGCACCAGGTCACGCCGCAGGGCCTTGGGCAGCGACCGGATCATCTCGGTGACAAGCTCGGCGCGCAGCCCGGGCACCTGCCAGGAGAACTCGGCCGCGTTCACCTGGTTGAGCCTGCTCAGCGGGATGTCCACGGTCACGCCGTCGGTCTCGCTGCCCGGCTCGAAGGCATAGGACAGGGGCAGCGACGTGATCGCCGGCGACTCCGACGTCCAGACGTCGGGGTAGGAATCGGTGCTGACCTCGGCGAGGAGCAGATCGCTTGCCTTAAAGGTGAGCAGGCCAGGGTCGGCCCGGCGGGCCTGCTTCCACCAGGTGTCGAAGTGCTGGGCCGAGACCACGTTGGCCGGGATCCGCGCGTCGTAGAACGCGAACAGCTCGTCCTCGCCGGCCACCAGGCCGCGGCGGCGGGCCCGGTGCTCGACCTCCTCGGCCTCGGCCAGCAGCCGCCTGTTCTCGGCGAAGAACCGGTGGCTGGTCTGCCAGTCACCCTCTACCAGCGCATGCCTGATGAACAGCTCCCGCGCCGCCACCGGGTCGAGCGAGGCGTAGCTGACCTTGCGGTCCACCACCAGCGGCACCCCGTATAGGGTCACCTTCTCGAGCGCGACCGCCCCGCCCCGCTTCTTCTCCCAGTGCGGCTCGCTGTAGCTGTGCCTGACCAGGTGCCCGGCCAGCGGCTCCACCCACTCGGGCTCGATCCGCGCCACGGTGCGCGCCCACAGCCGGGACGTCTCCACCAGCTCGGCGGCCACGATCCAGTCCGGCGGCTTCCTGGCCATGCTGGACCCGGGGAAGATGGCGAACCGCGCGTTGCGCGCGCCGAGATACTCGGCCCGTGGCCGCCTGCCACTGCCGGGGTTGCCGGATGCTAGAGCCTCGGCCTTCATCCCGATCTGGGATAGCAATCCAGCCAGCAGGGAAACGTGCAGCCTGGACCGTTCGGCCGAAGAAGAACTGACCGTCACCCCGAGATCGCCGGCCAGCCTTTGCAATTGCCCCTGAAGGTCCTGCCACTCGCGGACGCGCAGGTAGTTCAGGAAGTCGGCGCGGCACATGCGGCGGAAGGCCGAGGAGGAGAGCTCGCGCTGCCGCTCGGCCAGGTACTCCCACAGGTTCAGGCAGGCGATGAAGTCCGAGTCCGGGTCGGCGAACCGGCGGTGCTTGTCGTCGGCCTGCTGCTGCGCGTCGACGGGCCGCTCACGCGGATCCTGGATGGACAGCGCCGACGCGATGATCAGCACCTCGCGGACGCAGCCGTTCCGGTCGGCTTCGAGGATCATCCGGCCGATGCGCGGGTCCACGGGAAGCCGGGCCAGCTTGCGTCCCAGACCGGTGATGTGGCCACCTTTGAACGCGTTCAACTCGGCGAGGAGGGTCAGCCCGTCGGCGATGTTGCGGGCGTCGGGCGGATCGATGAACGGGAAGGCGGGGACGTCGCCGAGACCGATGGCCGCCATCTGCAAGATCACCGAGGCCAGGTTGGTGCGCAGGATCTCGGGATCGGTGAACTCCGACCGGGACTCGAAATCCTCTTCGGAGTACAGCCGAATGCAGATGCCGTCGGAGGTGCGCCCGCAGCGGCCCTTGCGCTGGTTGGCCGACGCCTGCGAGATCGGCTCGATCGGCAGCCGCTGGACCTTGGTCCGGTAGCTGTACCGGGAGATGCGCGCGGTGCCCGGGTCGATGACGTACTTGATGCCGGGGACGGTGAGCGAGGTCTCGGCCACGTTGGTCGCCAGCACCACCCGGCGGGTGTAACTGGACGCGGGGCGGCGCTCGAAGACCCGGTGCTGCTCGGCGGCCGACAGCCGGGAGTAGAGCGGGAGCACCTCGAGCCTTTCCCGGCCGGCCAGCAGGTCCGCGGTGTCCCTGATCTCGCGCTCGCCGCTGACAGGAACACCAGGATGTCGCCGGGTCCCTCGGCGGAAAGCTCGTCCGCCGCGTCGCTGATGGCCTGGCCGAGATCGCCGTCATCATCCATCGGCCGGTACCGCACCTCGACCGGGTAGGTCCGGCCGGATACCTCGACGATCGGCGCGCCCGAGAAGGCCGCCGAGAACCGCTCCGGGTCGATGGTCGCCGAGGTGATGATCACCTTCAGGTCCGGGCGGCGGGGCAGCAGCTGCCTGAGGTAGCCGAGGATGAAGTCGATGTTCAGGCTGCGCTCGTGCGCCTCGTCGATGATCAGGGTGTCGTAGCGGCGCAGCTGCCGGTCGCGGGCGAGCTCGTTCAGCAAGATGCCGTCGGTCATCAGCTTGACCAGCGTGCTGTCGGCGGACACGTCGGTGAACCGGACCTTATAGCCGACCGTCTCGCCCAGCGGACTGCCCAGTTCCTCGGCTATCCGCTCGGCGACCGTCCGGGCCGCCAGCCGCCGCGGCTGGGTGTGGCCGATCTGCCCGTCGACGCCGCGGCCCAGCTCGAGGCAGATCTTGGGGATCTGGGTCGTCTTGCCCGAGCCGGTCTCCCCCGCGATGATCACTACCTGGTGGTCGCGGATGGCCCGCATGATCTCGTCCTTGCGCTGGCTGACGGGCAGCTCAGCCGGATACGAGATCGGCGGCATGGCCGCCCGGCGGGCGGCGCGCGCGGAAGCGTGCCTGGCCGGGGGCCTGGAGCGCTCGGAACGCCGGGCCCGCGGCCGGGCGGGCGAAGACGTCACAGGACTCGACTCCATACCGGCGGGAAGAATAGATCAAACTGGTCCCCACCGCATAACAGATTTTCGCCCCCCAGCCTTCCGCGCGGGAGCCTTCCGCGCGGGAGCCTTCCGCGCGGGCTACTGATCCAGGCCGAGGGTGAACGTCGGGCGCGGCGAGGTGTCCGGCAGCTTGTGCTCCTCGGCGAGCCGCCGGATCGCGGTGCCGGTGGCCAGGAACTCGGTCGCGTGCTCGCCCCAGACGTGGTTCGCGATATCCACGCTCACGCCCACGATGCCGGACGCGCGGGCCTGCGTCGCCTCGGCCTGCATCCGCGCCAGCGCCAGCTCGCGGGCCTCGTAGACGCCCTGGGTGAACTGCAGCATCTCCTGGTTCTGGCCGGCCTGGCGCAGCGACTGCATCACGCCCTGGTGCGCGATGTGATACACGCAGGTGCCGAGCACGAAGGCGACGGGCACCGCGCCGGCCGCCAGGAGCCGGAAGAAGTCCTGCGCCGACAGGTCGGAGGTGAACGCGCGGCCGTCGGGCGCGCGGTGCGCGCCGTGGCCGGCCAGGTGGCGGACCGCGGTGCCGGTCGCCACGAACTCCAGGCAACTCTGGCCCCAGGCGTACATCTGCATCCGCAGTTGGACGCCGACGATGCCGTCGGCGGACAGGTGGTCGGCCTCGGCGCGCATCCTGGCCATGGCCAGTTCCCTGGCGTTGTACATGGCCTGGGTGAGGACCTGCAGCTCCTGGTTCTGGTTCCACCGGCCGACCTGCAGGCCGACGTGGTAGATCGATGAGCCGACGACGAAGCCGAGGGGCTCGAATCCGGCCTCGCCGAGCAGCACGTACTCCGACACCGACAGGTCAGAGGTGAAGACGCCGGCCGGACTGGCGCCGGCCGTCTGAGCGAGCCGGCCATCGGCCGCCTTCGGCTCCCATATCGCCGTGCTCTGGTTCTGCTGATTTCCGAACAGCGGCATCGATGCCTCCTGGTAGTGCTGGTGAGTGCGCGCCAGGGGCCTATTATCGTCCGACCTGGCCCGCCTGGGTGCGCAGCGCATAGTAAGGATGCGCGTCGATCATCACCACGAACCACCCTGCCACACCGATGAGCGGCCCGGCTGGTTGGATGGGACCATGAGTGTTCAGCTCGTCTTTGCTCCCGCCTTGTCCCGGCCGGACCTGCTCGCCGCGCCGGTGGCGGCGGCACTGCGCGACCTGCCGACTCTGGCGGGGGACATCGAGGTAGCCGAGATCGATCCGGCGCTGGCGGACACCGCCGCGTTCTGCGAGCGCTACGGCGTCTCGCCCGCGGAGTCGGCGAACTGCGTGGTCATCGCGGCCAGGCGCGGCGGGGAGACCAGTTACGCGGCCTGCATGGTGGCCGCGACCACCCGGGCGGACGTCAACGGCCTGGTGCGCAGGCACCTGGACGCGCGGAAGGCGTCCTTCGCGCCGGTGGCGGCGGTGACCGCCGCCACCGGCATGGAGTACGGCGGGATCACGCCGGTCGGCCTGCCCGAGGGCTGGCCGGTCCTGGTGGACGAGGCCGTGGCCAAGACCGGGTCGGTGGTGATCGGATCCGGCATCCGCGGCTCCAAGCTCAGGCTCCCGGGCCGGCTGCTCGCCGCGCTTCCGGCCGCTCAGGTGCTGCCCGGCCTCGGCGTTCCGGTGACTCCCCCGGCGTCGTGACCCGCGACACATTATGGCGCCACGGTCTGTCCTGAATTGACACTCAGCTTTCTCACGGGCATGCTGAGTGAAGTTGAAAACGGGACACCTCGTTCGGTGAGGCGTCTTCACGGACATAGGCCACTGATCCCAACCGTCGAGAGACGCTCCGGATCAGGACACCTCTCCCCGGCCTAAGGGGTGAGGCCAAGTGGCTGGCGGTCGAAGATACCGGTCAAGCGCCGGCGATCGCAATACGCCGTGGAGTGCCAAAGCTCTTACGAGAGAGGTGCGGCCAGGGATTTCTTAGCCCCTGGCGTGTGTTTCCTCAAGTGTCACGCGGAGAGTGCGGCTTGGCGCCCCCGTGCGTCGCGACAGAAGGGAGGCATGCGATGGACTCTGATAGTCCGGGCCGAAGTTGGCCCCTCTCGCTGCTGTCCCATTCTGTTCCGGGCACACGCCGGTAGCATCACTGCGTACTCACCTTAATTAGCCTTGCGCCCCTGCTCCGGGGCTGTTTGGCGTGTGCCCCCGTTTCCGTCCGTTTTTCGTGACGTGAAAGGGGTGTTCACCATGGCCACCATTATTCGTACCGCCACTCCGGCTGTAACACGGGCCGCCGTCCTGGACGACGCGCACGTCGGCGACATCCGCGGCGCGCTCGGCACGATCTCCGCCGATGACTTCGCTCCGCGGGTCGGTTTGTCCGCCAAGCTCAAGACGCTACTGGCCATCGTGGGCCCCGGGCTGATCGTGATGTGCGGCGACAACGACGCCGGCGCGTTCTCCACCTACGGCCAGGCCGGGCAGAACTACGGCACCCGGCTGCTGTGGACGCTGCTGCTGCTGATCCCGGTTCTGTATGTAAACCAGGAGATGGTGCTGCGGCTCGGCGCCGTCACCGGGGTGGGTCACGCCCGCCTGATCATCGAGAGGTTCGGGAAGTTCTGGGGCGCTCTTGAGGTCATCGACCTGTTCATCCTGAACGGGCTGACCCTGGTCACCGAGTTCATCGGGATTACCCTGGCGGCCGGGTACCTCGGGGTGCCCAAGCTGGTCGCGGTGGTGCTCGCGGCCTGCGTGATCCTCGCGGCGGCGTTCACCGGCAGCTTCCGCAGGTTCGAGCGGATCGCGGTGACGTTCTGCGCCGGATCGCTGCTCCTCATCCCGCTGTTCCTGGTCAGCCACCCGTCCGGCGCTTCGATGGCCCACGGATTCGCAGTGCCCAGCCTGCCCGGCGGCTCGGGGCAGATGGCCACGGTCATGCTGCTGATCATCGGCATTGTCGGCACCACCGTGGCGCCGTGGCAGCTGTTCTTCCAGCAGTCCTACGTGGTTGACAAGCGGATCACGCCGCGGTTCATCCGCTACGAGAAGGTCGACCTGTGGATCGGCATCGTGATCGTCGTGCTCGGCGCGGCCGCGCTGATGGGCGTGACCGCCGCCGCCTTCGCCGGCTCGCCGGCCGCGGGTAGTTTCACCGACGCCGCCGGCCTGGCGCACGGCATCGCCGCCCACGCAGGTCGGGTCGCGGGCGTGGTGTTCGCGGTGGCACTGCTCGACGCCGCCGTCATCGGGGCGTTCGCGGTCTCGCTGTCCACCGCGTACGCGGTCGGCGACACGCTCGGCCTCAAGCACTCGCTGCACCGTGGAGTCCGCCAAGCCAAGGGCTTCTATGCGATCTATGCCGCGCTGATCGCCATCGCCGCGGCCATCGTGCTGATCCCCGGCGCCCCGCTCGGCCTGATCATCGAGGGCGTCCAGGCGCTGGCCGGCGTGCTGCTTCCGGCCGCCGCGGTCTTCCTGCTGATGCTGTGCAACGACCGCGCGGTGCTCGGCCCCTGGGTCAACCGCCGCGGCACCAACGTGTTCACCTCGGCCGTGATCGCGCTGCTCGTCGCGATGTCGGTCGTGCTGACCGCCTCGGTACTGTTTCCCGGCATCACCGAACGGCAGATCCTGAGCATCTTCCTGGGTTGCGCGGTGGTGTCGGTGGCCGGTGGCGGCTGGGTCCTGATCCGGTCGCTCCGGGTGCATAACTCGGTCGAGGTGGACCGCCGTGACCGCGAGACCTGGCGGATGCCGCCGCTCAACGTGCTGTCCAAGCCGGTCATGTCCACCGGCCGCAAGATCGCCCTGACCATCCTGCGCTCCTACCTGGCGATCGCGATGATCCTGGTCATCGTCAGGCTCGTCCAGATGGCCATCGGCCACTAAGGCTTGCGGGCTACGTATCCGAGGCCTCGCCCGCGGGATGAATGCGGACGGATGACCTGGTTTGATGACCAGATGGACGCGGACGCGATCGTGATAGGCGCGGGGCTGGCGGGACTGGCCGCCACCGCGGAGCTGGCGCGAGCCGGACGGCGGGTACTCCTGCTCGACCAGGAGCCCGAGGCGAATATGGGCGGGCAAGCATTCTGGTCGTTCGGCGGCCTCTTCCTGGTCGGCACGCCGGAGCAGCGCCGGATGGGGATCAGGGACTCCCACGAGCTGGCCTGGCAGGACTGGCTGGGCAGCGCGTTCTTCGACCGCGGCATCGACGACCCGGCGGACCAGGACTACTGGGCGTACCGGTGGGCGCAGGCCTACGTCGACTTCGCCGCCGGGGAGAAACGATCCTGGCTGCACGTGATGGGGGTGCGCTGGTTTCCGCTGGTGGGCTGGGCCGAACGGGGCGGCTACCTGGCCGACGGGCACGGCAACTCGGTGCCCCGCTTCCACGTCACCTGGGGCACTGGGCCTGCCGTGGTGGCGCCCTTCGAGCGCCAGGTCAGGGACGCCGCGGGCACCGGTTTGGTCGGGCTGCGGTTCCGGCATCGGGTGGACGGGCTCACCGTTACCGGCGGGGCGGTCGACGGGGTACGCGGGACGGTCCTCGAGCCGAGCCAGGCCGCGCGCGGGACCCGCAGCTCCCGCGCCAAGGTCGGCGAGTTCGAGCTGCACGCCCCGGCGGTGATCGTGACCTCCGGTGGCATCGGCGGCAACCTGGACCTGGTCCGCGAGAACTGGCCGGACCGGCTCGGTCCCGCGCCGGAACGGATGATCAGCGGGGTGCCCGAGCATGTCGACGGACGGATGCTGGCCATCGCCGAGCGGGCCGGCGGCCGGATCGTCAACCGCGACCGGATGTGGCACTACACCGAGGGCATCCAGAACTGGGACCCGATCTGGGCCGGGCACGGCATCAGGATCCTGCCCGGGCCTTCCTCGCTCTGGTTCGACGCGCGCGGCCGGCGGTTCCCGCCGCCGCACTTCCCCGGTTTCGACACCCTCGGCACGCTGGCGGCCATCCGGGCCACTGGCTTTGACTACTCCTGGTTCGTGCTCACCCAGAAGATCATCGAGAAGGAGTTCGCGCTGTCCGGCTCGGAGCAGAACCCCGACCTGACTGGCAAGGACATCAAGCTCACGCTGTCCCGGGTCCGCCCGGGCGCCCCGGCGCCGGTCGAGGCGTTCAAGCGGCACGGGGCCGACTTCGTCGTGGCCAGGACGCTGCCCGAGCTGGTCGAGGGCATGAACAAGCTGACCGCATCGCCTCTCATCGACCCGGCCGACCTGGAGCGGCAGATCGTCGCGCGCGACCGCGAGATAGACAACCCGTTCAGCAAGGACCTGCAGGTCATGGCGATCCGTAACGCCCGCCGCTATCGAGGTGACCGACTGGCGCGCACCGCCGCCCCGCACAAGATCCTGGACCCCAAGGCCGGCCCGCTGATCGCTGTGCGGCTCAATATATTGACCCGTAAGACGCTGGGCGGCTTGCAGACCGACCTGTCAGGCCGGGTGCTCGGCTCCTCGGCCAGGCCGGTGCCCGGGTTGTTCGCAGCGGGTGAAGTGGCCGGGTTCGGCGGCGGGGGGATGCACGGCTATCGGTCACTGGAGGGTTCCTTCCTAGGCGGCTGCCTGTTCAGCGGCCGTCAGGCCGGCCGGGCCGCAGCCCGCTTAGGAGGACACCCGGGGCATCATCAAGTCGATAAAGCGACGGCACGATCGGTCGGGCCGGATTTACCGTGCACGTGGCATCGGACGGGGATGCCGCGCTCAAGCTGGTGGAGCGGCTCGATCCAGACGGCTGCATACTCGACGTCCTGATGCCGGGGCCGGACGGGCGGGAGGTGCTGCGCCGCTTGCGCACCGCCGGACGCTGGCTGCCCGTGGTGCTGCTGACCCAGGTGGGCGAGTCGGGAGAACGCGCGATCGCGCTCGACGAAGGAGCGGACGACTACCTCAACAAGCCGTTTGACCCGTACGAGCTCCTCGCGCGGCTGCGGGCGGTGCTGCGCCGCGCGCGACCCGGGCGCAGGCCGCTGTCTGCCGCACCGACACTGCGCGCTGGCGACCTGCGGATGGACCGGATCTCTCGCCGGGCCTGGCTGAAGGACACCGAGCTCATGCTTACGCCGAAGGCGATGCTGTTGCTCGACTACCTGCTCACCCACCCGGATGAGCTGATGACGCGGGACCGGCTGCTCGAGGTCCTGTGGGGATTCGATTTCCCGGTCGGGACGCGGGCGGTGGATAACCGGATCGCGGAGCTCCGGCGCGCGCTGGGCGATGACCCGGCGCGATCGGAGTGGATAGCGACCATTCCCGGACAGGGATACCGGTTCGTCGCAAGGGTGGACGACGTTCGATGACATGGCTGGCCCCTGGCACCCGGCTGCGGGTGCTCGCTCCCGTGGTGGGCGGGGCGGCGCGCCAGCGCATCATCCGGGTGACGGTGCCCCGGGCGCCGTGGCCGCTGCCGCTGATCGAAGGCGATCGGGACCTGCTGTTCATCGCGATCCAGAACCTGGTCGCCAACGCGGTCAAGTTCTCCGCGCCTGGCGACACCGTCGAGGTGCGAGCCAGCGAAGACGACGAGGCACTGCTGCTCGAGGTGGCCGACACCGGGGCGGGCATCCCGGCGGACGAGATCGGGCAGGTCTGGCAGGAACTGGCCCGCGGCCGCGCCGCGCGCAGCCTTCCCGGTACCGGCATCGGGCTCGCACTGGTGCGCGTCATCGTCACCCGGCACGGCGGGCGGGTGGCGATCCGCAGCCGGGAGGGCCAGGGCACGGTGGTCAGCATCCGGCTCCCGGTGCCTGGCCGTGCCAGAACCGCGCCCGTTGTCGCAAGCCTGCGACAGCACCGCGATACCCCCGGCAAGGCGGCTGTCTGAGTTTCCGTGTGACGACTGGATGGCCGGCGGGTAAACAGCAGCAATCTCGCCGGGATCACGCTCATCCGGCAGTGAAAAGGCCGGGACTCGCTGGGCGGGGGCGCAGCGAGTCCCGGTTCACGATGTCAGCATGTACTGACGGCTGTCGATGAGGTGCTCGGCGTGCACCACCGCGTCCGGGTTAGCGGAATACGAAGCCATTACAGCATTCTCCCCCTGGGGGTGGTTATCAGGCATCGAGCCGGGGGAAGGCGGATGATCAACCTGACCGGACAACTAGGAGTCTGCCGGCCACGCCAGCAAGCGGCCCTGCGACCAGCAGCGGCCAATGGCCTCGACGCGCAGGGCCGACCGGTCGAACACCGCCAGGCCGATGATGCTGTGGCCAGAGGCGCGGCGATCGCCAAGTGCCGGTATCGCCGGCGCGACTCCGACCCCTCCGCTGACACCCACGCCACCGCCCGGCCGGCCGCCGCTTCGTCGAGGCGGTGCAGGAAGCGCAGGCGGCTCTCGATCGGGAAGTGCGACAGCGCCCACGTCGTGGTGACGACAGGCAGGGCGTCCGCGGGCACACGGGCGAAGGCGCCGGGCACCACCTCGACGGCGTCACCTTGCAGCAGCAGCGGAGGGGCCGTCGCCGCCAGCGCCATCTCCGCAGGCCCTGCTCACATCGCACTCCAAACCGGCAGCTGGCCGGGAAGCGGCTGACTCCGCCCTCTGCTTCGACCGGGCACACGAAGCCCGATGCGGCACTAGCCACCGCGAGACATTATTTGATGGCGACGGCGTTGGCGGGCGAGCCGATCCCGCCGGGCGCGTTCATCGGGGCGCTGACCCCGAACATCTCGTAGACGCCGTTGGCGGCGCAGTCGCCGGCCAGGTCGCTGAGCCACCACAGCTCCCCCAGGGCCATCCCGAGCTGGCCGATGAGCATGTTATGCAGGAAGCCGAACGGGTGCGCCTGCGAGCTGGTGTCGGCCGGGAAGACCTCGACGCCGTAGGTGTCCGAGGCGATGGCCGCCGCGTGGCTGTTCCACAGGTACTCGCAGACCGCCTCGGTGTGCTCGAGGCCGGGCGCGACGACGTTGCCGTGCAGCCGGTACTTCACCCGGCGGGGCTGCTGGACGTACCAGGCGGCGAAGCCGGTGTGCAGCAAGATGATGTCACCGGCCGCGAATTCGACGCCGGCCTGGCGCCGGGCCAGTTCCAGGTCGGCGACGCCGATCGGCGAGCTGCCGCCGGGATCGTAGGGCCGTCCGGCGTCCCGCATCGCCCGCTCGACGTCCAGCAGGACGGCGCGGCCGGCCAGGCCGTGCCGGGCCCAGTGATCGATGGTGTTCCGCGTGCCCGCCAGCACCTCCTGCTCGGTGACGCCGTTGTACATCTGGTCCGGCGCGTAGCCGATGTGGGCCAGCGAGTCCCACTGACTGGCGGCCTGAGGGTAAAAGTTGTCGTAGACGTCGTCGAAGCCGGCCGTGCCGGGCTCGTGCAGCACCTGATGGCGGGGCGCCCCCCGGAACGTCGCCAGCGCCGGGGAGATGCTGCCGATCGGCATGTCCAGGCAGAAGACCTGCCCCCGCCGGACCAGCCGGGCGGCCGCGGCGATCCGCTCCGGTGTCATCAAGTTGACCAGGCCGAGGTTGTCCCCGGCGCCGAACAGGCCCCAGGCGGAGCGGCCACCACGCGGGGCGGGCGGCAGGTCAGCATAGTTCGGCAGCTCGGTCATCGCGCACCCCAAATGCTCATGTGAGCTAGGATCTCGCACCATCGCTTCGCGAGGGCGCTTTCGCTAGGGTGCTGAGGAGGGCCGGCCCGGTGGCGGACTGGTTCCACTCTCCAGGACGGTGGGAGCCCGATGGCACTGACCATACAGACGATGACCGACGAGCAGCGTAAGTCAGTGGCGCTGGAGTACCTGAAGGCCTTCGACAACGGCGGTGTCACCTCGACCGGCGGCAGCATCCTGGATCTGTTCGCCGACGATGCCCAGGTTTACTTCCCCAAGTGGGGCCTGGCGACAGGCAAGAAGAGCATCGGCCAGCTGTTCGCCGACGTCGGCGGCACGATCACCTCGATAGTCCACCATTACTCCCACTTCAACTGGGTGTTCGCGGCCGACGTGGTGGTGTGTGAGGGCACCAGCCACGGTGAGCACCGGGACGGCCCCTGGCGGGCCGGGGTCCCCGAGTGGGGGGCCGGCCGCTGGTGCGATGTCTTCGAGATCCGCGACTGGAAGATTCAGCGCTGCTTCATCTACCTGGATCCCGACTATGCAGGCCAGGACACGCAGCGGTACCCGTGGCTCCCCGAACCCTGACGCTAAACTGGCCCGGTGGCTGACGCCGACGACGTACGCCGCCTCGCGCTGGCCCTGCCTGGTGTGGAGGAGATCGACAGCGACGGCTTCGACTTCAGGGTCGGCGGCAAGGGATTCGTCTGGTCCTACCCGGAGCGCAGGCCGGGCAAGCCCCGGCTGATCCGGACCGACATCGCGGTGCTGTTCGTCGGCGACGAGGCCGAGAAGCAGGCTCTGCTTCTCGGCGAGCCCGGGACCTTCTTCACCACGTCCGGCTACGACGGCTGGCCGTTGGTGATGCTGCGGCTGGCTGAGGTGGGCGTCGAGCGCCTGGCCGAACTCGTGACCGACGCGTGGCGGATGCGCGCCCCGGCAGCGCTGGCCACGACGTTGATCGACACGGTGGCATGGGTCCGCCTGGAGAACGGCAGAATCCTATGCGCACGGCCACGCGGGAAGGACATCTTCTACATTCCCGGGGGAAAGCGCGAAGGCGCGGAAAGCGATCTGCAGACCTTGCTGCGCGAGATCGCCGAAGAACTGACGGTCAAGCTGCTATCCGAGACGGTGACGCACGTGGGCACCTATGAGGCAGATCAGCCGGACGGCGTGGCGGTGCGGATGAGCTGCTACACCGGCGACTACGCCGGGACGCTCGCCGCCAGTAGCGAGATCGACGAGCTCGCCTGGTTCTCCTACGCGGACCGTCCCCGGGTGCCTCCGGTCGACCAGTTGCTCTTTGACGACCTCAAGGCATCGGGTGACCTGCGATGATGCAGTGCCAACGACGGCGCGCCGGGCCCAAGGCGTGCGTCAGCTGACTTCCGGTCAGCGGGAGGGTTTCTCCCAGACCGAGACGTGCTGGCGGCTCTCGCTGGTGAACGGTTCCCGCGTCCACCCCTGCCACCGGTCACGCAGCCGCGGCCGTCGGTGAACTCGACGTAGTGCCCGTGCATCGCCTGGTAGCGACGTCGTACGAGTAGGCCACCCATCGTGCCGGGCTCACGTGCCACGGCAGGACGTTCTGCCCGGGCGGGAGTCTTCGTAGCTCGGGCACCCTGACCTCGATGACGAAGCAGCCGCCCGGTTCCAGGTGCGCCGCGGCAGTGCGGAAGCATCCGGGGTAGCGCTCACCGGTGGCGGGATCGACCGCGTCGGGGCGCGGGTTACGGAAGAACACGAAGGACTTACCGCCGACCTGGTAGATCGGGTTCCCGCGGGATCCGTGCCCGACCGTGACGTGAGGCATGCACATGGCCAGTTCGTGGACGTCCTTGAGCCGGGCCCGGCGCGATCGTGCCACCATGGCCCCAGCGTAGGCCGGCGGGATGTGGGGCTAGCTCGATGCCGGCGGGGTCCGCGACGTGGCCGAAGTCAGCACCGCGGCGGCACCGATCAGCGCCGCGCCGCCTGCGGATGCGGCGACCAGCCACCGGGTGATCCGGGGTAGCTCGCGCCACGATCCCAGGCTGGCGGCCACGTCCAGGGCATCGGACAGGGCGCCCGCGGCGACCCAGGCGCAGGCTGAACCAGGCTCGGCGGCCGGGCGTTGCAGGGCCGCCAGCGCGCCCAGCCCCAGGGCGACGTCACGCGCTCCCAAAGCGCGCCCGAACACCCGCGCGGCCAGGTCATCGGCGGCTGCGCCAACCCACGGGCGAGCCGGTACCGAAGGCCAGCCCAAGGCGGCCAGGCCCAGCGCCACGCGCCCGGCCGCCACGGCCACGGCACCACGCCGCAGCAGGAAAGGGATAGCAGTCGAGGTCACTTGCGCTCTTCCCTCCAGCAGGCCGGTGCGCCAGTCCGGGCATGTGGGCACCGGATGATCATAGCCGGGGGTCAGGCCGCTTCCGCGGCCTTCTTGATCGCGGCGAGGGTGACCGGAATACCCCGGTGCGCGGCCTCGGTGCGGTTGGCGATCTGGGCCGGGGCGTCGTCGCCGTACCTGTCGTGGAACCCGGTGATGCCCGCGGGCAGGAACTCCCAGGACTCTGTGACCTGCGTCCCGGAGTCCACGGCGGTGAACGTGTAGCCCCACCGCACCCACCCGCCGTTAACCTCGAAGGCGAACTCCCGGCCGCGGTCCGCCGCCACGACCTGGGAGCGGGTCTCCCAGATCCGCTCGGGCAACTCGTTGCGCCCGCTGAACCAGGCCCCCACCCTGAGTCCGTCACCGTCGTCCCACCAGCAGGCCGTGCAGACCGGGCTCCACTCGCCCATCCGCGTCACGTCGGAGACCATGTCGTACAAGGCTTCCGGCGAGCCAGCGACCACGATGGACTCGGAGTACCGCAGGCTGCTCATGCACTCAGTATTTCAGTCGCTCGCGTACCTGGCCCTGAGCTCCGACTTCATCAGCTTGCCCGCCTCGCTCCGCGGCAGGTCGTCGACGAAGCGCACGGTCGTGGGCGCCTTGAAACTGGCGATCTTCGACTTCACGAACGCGATGATCTCCTGCTCGAGTTCGGGTCCGGGCACGGCATCCGGCGCGGGCTGGACGAACGCGGCTACCGACTCGCCCATCTCCGGGTCGGGGACGCCGATGACCGCAACGTCGTAGACGGCCGGGTGCAGCGCGAGCACGTTCTCGGTCTCCTGCGGGTAGATGTTGACGCCGCCGGAGATGATCGTGAACGCCTTGCGGTCGGTGAGGAACAGGAAGCCGTCCTCGTCGAGGTAGCCGATGTCACCGAGGGTGGTCCAGGCCGGGTGGGCCGGATGCTGGGCGGCGCGGGTCTTGTCCGGGTCGTTGTGGTAGGCGAACGGGACCTCGTCGCGCTCGAAGTAGACGCCGCCGGTCTGACCCGCGGGCAGTTCGGTCCCGTCATCGGCGCAGATCCTTACGGTGCCGTAGATGGCCCGGCCGACGGTTCCCGGCTTAGTCAGCCAGGTGCCGCTGTCGATGGCCGTCATGCCGTTGCCCTCGGTGCCGGCGTAATACTCCACCAGGACCGGGCCCCACCAATCGATCATCTTCTGCTTGACCTCGACCGGGCACGGCGCCGCGGCGTGGATGGCGACCCGCAGCCTCGAGACCTCGTAGCGGTCGCGGACCTGCTGCGGCAGCTGCAGCATGCGGACGAACATGGTCGGCACGAACTGCGCGTGCGTGACGCGCCGATCCTGGATGGATCGCAGGGCCTGCTCGGCGTCGAATCGCTTCATCATGACCACGGTGCCGCCGAGGGCCTGGATGGCGCCGCACCAGCGCAGCGGGGCCGCGTGGTAGATCGGGCCTGGCGACAGGTAGACCGAGTCCTGGTTGACGCCGAAGAACTGGCCGGCCAGGGTCACCAGGGCTTCGCCGGGCTCGGACACCTGACGGTCGGGCAGCGACGGACGGACCCCCTTGGGCCGGCCGGTGGTGCCCGAGGAATACAGCATGGTGGCGCCGTGCGGCTGGTCGGCGAACGGCACCGCGGACGCCGCGCCTATGGTCTCCTCGTAACTGCCGTAACCGGCGACCGGGCCGCCGTAGGCCAGCCGCAGCTTCACGCCGGCGGTCAGGCCGGTGATCGCCTCGGCGGTGGCGGCCTGCTCGGCCGACACGACCAGCGCGGTCGCGCCGCTGTCGCTGACGATGTAGGCGGCCTCGTCTGGCCTGAGGTGGTAGTTGACGGCGGTGATGTACAGGCCGGACCGCAGCGCGGCCCAGTACACCTCGAAGGCGCGCAGGCTGTTCTCGGTTAGAAGCGCCACCGCGTCGCCCGGCCGCAGGGCCGCCTCGCGCAGCACACGCGCCAGCTGGACCGAACGCCGCTCGAGCTCTCCGTAGCTGAGCGTCTCGCCGGTGCCGGTCATGACCGCCGCGATCCGGTCCGGCGTCTCGGCTGCGTACGTGCCTGGGTACATGGTCCTCCGCCGGGGCGCGGCCAGGTTCGGCGTGCTCAATAGCTGGGGTTAATACACCTTGAAAGTAGTCAGGCCCTGGCCCCCGCGGCAAGTAGGGTCAGAGCGCTTCGACGAGGAGGACGGTGGCGGTCAGGGTCCGCTGAGGCGCGATGGCCAGGCCGATCTCGGCCAGTGCGGCGCCGGAGACCTGCACGCCGGGAATCCGGGCCTCCCACAGGCCGTTGCGGCGCGGCCGCCGGGGGCCCGGCGTCACGTCGCTGACCTGATATCGCCGCCGCGGGTCAAGTCCCGGGACCCGCAGGGCGGCGGGCTGGTCCTTCCTGGGCTCGTCGAGCTGCACGTAGCTCAGCAGGGCCGCCGACCGGTCCGCCGCCACGACGCCGTGCATCCACGCGGTGTCGTCCGGGGTGTCGATCCGGACCACCCGGCCCGAGTGGATGAGAGCGCGATGCCGCTTGTAGAGCTGGATCCAGCCTGCCAGTTCGGCGATGTCGTCGTTATCGACCTGGGTGATGTCGGCTTCAATGCCGAAATGACCGGACAGGGCCGTGGCGCCGCGCATCGACATCGGCATGTACCTGCCGGTCTGGTGCGAGAACGACGCCGACACGTGCGCGCCCAGGTACTCGGGCGGCACCAGTTGCCCGGTCCAGCGCTGGATCGACTGCCGGGCCAGGGCATCGGTCATGTCCGAGGTCCAGACCCGCTGGACGCGTTCCAGCATGCCCAGGTCGATCCGGCCACCGCCGGCCGCGCAGGACTCCCATTCCACGTCCGGATGCCGCGCCCGCAGCTCATCAAGCAGCGCGTAGACCGCCAGCGCCTGACGGTGCGCGGCTGGGGCGCCGGAATGCGCGCCGCTGCCGGCGTCGATGATGTCGCGGTTGCAGTCCCATTTGACGTAGGAGATCGGGTACTCCGACAACAGCGCGCTGATCCGCTCGAGCAGGTAGGCGGTCACCTCGGGCCGGGTCAGGTCCAGAACAAGCTGATGCCGTTGCAGCGGTGGCCGCCGCTGGCCGGCGGAAAGGATCCAGTCCGGGTGCGCACGGTAGAGATCGGAATCGGGGTTCACCATCTCGGGCTCGATCCAGAGTCCGAACTGCATGCCGCGGGCGCGTACGTAGTCTGCGAGCTTGTGCAAGCCGCCGGGCCAGACGTCATCGTCGACGTGCCAGTCGCCCAGGCCGGCCTGGTCGGTGCGCCGGCCACGGAACCAACCGTCATCCAGGACGTACTGCTCGACTCCGATGTCGGCGGCGATGTCGGCCAGTGCCGCTAGCTTGCTGAAGTCGTGCCGGAAGTAGACGGCTTCCCAGACATTGAGGTTGACCGGGCGGAGCGAGCGCGGGTGCGCCGGGAGCGAGCGCAGGTAGCCGTGAAACTGGGCCGACAGGTCGTCCGCTCGACGCGGTGCACGGTGTTACCGCTCCAGGCGACGTGCAGGCCGTAAGCCTCGCCGTGGCCGAAGGTGAAGCCGGGGACTCCGGCGATCACCACGGTGGCGGAGTCGTGGCCAGTGTGACCGCGGCGGCCTTCGCGCAGCCATAGCCCGTCGCCGATCTGGTGGCGCTGCGGGATGCGCTCAGCGGTCTGCCGTCCGGTGAAGTCGAGGATCTCTCCGGTCCGGGCGGGCAACGGGAAGACCACTTCCAGGCTGTCGACGACGTAGGGCTTGCGGCCGGGGTTGGCCAGCGTGTGCCGGGCACGGATCGCGCCGCCCGGCACCGCCTCGATCTCGGTCACCAGCTCAAGGCCGGCGCCCTTGTCCGCTGCTTCGATCCGGGCCCGGTGGCCATCGTGCTCGGATTTCGTCGGCACGAAGAGCGGCGACCAGTCGCGGCCGGCGGCCGGGGCGCATGCTCCGGCGTCCAGGCGGTGCCCGGACAAGCCTGGCCGGCCGAACCAGCCCTCCCCGTGCTCGGGCAGCATAGAGCAGGGCCGGGCTGCCGCTAGCAGCGCCGCGACGTCGTTCTGGCTCGAGCCCGGTGGCGGGCACCGGGCCGACCCACGCGGCCGGAAGGCAGTCCGTCCGCGGGAACAGGATCAGCCCGGTGCCGCCGACCGCCAGGTCGGCCACCAGCGCAGGAGGCGAGCCGGCCGCGCTCCGTTCGGCGTGCAGGTCGCCGGGATCGGTACGGGTGTCACCACCGACGGTCACACGAACTCCATCTCGCCTGGGCCGTTAGCTGGTTCTCAGTATGTAGTTCGCATCAGTCTGGGCGGTAGGCATGATGGAAGCTTCCATCACACATGAGTCGGCCGGGTCCTACGGCAGATCGAGGACGGCCAGACCACCGATCCGGGACAGATCGTCGCGACCTGGCTGCGCGAAGGAGAAAGTACCCCGGTTCACCGGTAACGGCAGCATGACGTCAGGTCGCCTCCCACAGGCGCACAAAATTCTCAATGCCACCACGCGCCTGGTTTGCATCGTGGCCGCAGCGGGCAGGGGCGTCAGAGCTTAGTCAGCTTGGCGAAAGGCGACAGGATCCGTACCTGACGAGAACCGAATTCGACGATCAAGGCAGTATCGTCCTCGACGCGGATGACCCGGCCCAGGCCGTACTTATCGTGGGTCACCTGGTCTTGCACGGCAAACTGCTCAATCGGCGGATCCGCAGGATAGGCGTTGAAGGGACTTGCGGGCAGGAAGCGCCGGGTCGCGGCGCGGGCAGGCTTCATTACCTCCAGTATGCGCCTTCCCAGCCATCGCCACTGGTTTCTGGGCGACCAGTTTCCCGCGCCGACATCGACGGCTGGCGGCCGACGACGACAGGGGGGCGGACTGGGCTCCCCGCCCGGTAACGCTTGGCTGCCTGCCTGGCGACCAGCTGGACCGTCTCTGGCACAGGCGATGGTACCGCCGTTAGCGTATTCCTTAACCGATAGGTCCGCTTCCGCGACGAGAGGACAGTCAAGGTGCCAATCAGCGAACTCAGCTATAAGTCGGCGGACGGCACGAAGATCGTCGCCTACCGGTGGGACCCGGAAGACGAGCCGCGGGCCGCGGTCCAGCTCACACACGGGATGGGAGAGCACGCCCAGCGCTACGATCACGTAGCCCGGGCGCTGAACGACGCCGGTTTCGTCGTCTACGCCCAGGATCACCGTGGCCATGGCGCCAGCTCCGATCCGGATAAGTACGGGAATCTGGGTCAAGGCGGCTGGACCGCCCTGGTAGACGATATCGGCCTGCTCTCGACCCATATCCGCGAGGATCATCCGGATCTGCCGCTCATCTTGCTCGGCCACAGCATGGGGTCGTTCGCCGTCCAGCAGTACCTGTTCGACCACAGCGCCGACGTCGACGGCATCGTGCTGACCGGGACTGCGGCTATCGACCTGCTCGAGGGGGCGCTCGACCTGGACCAGCCGATAGACCTGGCCATGTTCAACGCGCCGTTCCAGCCGGCCCGCACCGACTACGACTGGCTGTCCCGTGACGAGGCCATCGTGGATGCCTACGTGGCCGATCCGGGCTGCGGCTTCGGGATCGACACTGATTCGGCCCGGGCCATGTTCATTGGTGCACGGCGGGGCGCCGATCCGGCCCAGGTCGCCGCGATCAGGTCGGACCTGCCGGTCTACATCGCCGTCGGCACAGCCGACCCGGTCAACGGCGGCCTGGCGCTGCTGACCCCGCTGACCGAACGGTACGAGGCCGCGGGCCTGACCGACGTGACGAGCCGCACCTATCCCGACGCCCGGCACGAGATCCTGAACGAGACCAACCGGGACGAGGTCATCGCCGAGCTGATCAGCTGGCTCGACCGTGTCGTAGACCGCTCCGGTCAGCGCGGCTAGGCGCCGCGCCGCGCGCCGAGGGGCCTCAGGCCGGCGGCGAGGATATCGATGCTCAGGGCCAGGATCCACAGCGGGAACAGCAACTCCAGCCAGGGTGAGAAGCCAATGCCGATCAGGAGTACAAGCGCGCTGACGAGCCCGGCCACGGTGAGCCATCTGGACACGATCTCAGTGCGGCGCGCGATGGTCACCGTGGTCAGCGTGAAAACCGCCGCCATCCGCATCGCGTAGATGTTGACGTAGGTCGCGGTGACCAAACGGCCCAGCGCCAAGGTTCCCGCGCCCGGCGGGCTGGAGCTCGCTTCCGCGATCACGCCGCCGGCGATCGCGGCGGCGGCGAAGATCATGGCCACGAACAACAGGCCGCTCCCCAGGAACACCGTCGCGAAGAAGCGATCCTCGCGGTCCCCGATCCGGTCCCTGAGCACTCCGATGAACCACAGGAACGCGATCCCGGCGAACGGGACGAGATTCAACGCGATCGCCACCTGCGCCCTGTGCCGCGAATCGGTCAGCCACACTCCCGGGACGGCGGGATTAGCCGGGACAGAGACTCTGAGCAGCACAAGTACGGCGATCAAGAGCACCGAGAAGATGATCCCGGCGACCGCAGCCGCACGGGGTGTCCGCAGCGTGCTCCCGGCCCGCAGCGGGCCTATCGGCGCTGCCGCGCCTGGGTCGGCCGCGGGCTCATGCTGGCCGGGCGGGTCATGCGGTACTTCCGCCAAGTCAGCCATCGCATCTTCTTTCCTGCCAGTAAGAGCCAGCCTCAGTTCACCAAGCCGCCCCCGGCCGCACCCCACCCGCCGCGGGTGAGGTGCGGCGGGAGGGTGCGGCGCCTCCATGGCCCGGCTTCGCCTGGCTGGTCAGGTGAGGCTGCGGAAGAATCCCCGTACATCGGCAGTGAGGAGATCGGGGGCTTCGAGGGCGGCGAAGTGGCCGCCGCGGTCGAACTGCGACCAGCGGACGACGTTGTTGACCTTGTTGGCGAACGGGCGGATGGACAGGTCGGTGGTGAAGACCGCTACGGCGGTCGGTACGGTCGAGCGCTCCTTGGGCATCCACATGGCCGGGTCGGTCCACTCCTGGAACTTCTCCGCGATCCAGGCGAGCAGCCCGGACGGGGAGTCGACCAGCGACTGCCCGATGGTCTGCGGCCGCGTGCCCTGGATCTGCATGTACGCCCCGGAGCGCTGCTGCCACTCGTTCATCGCGGCGAGCCGGCCCCGTTCGGCCTCGGTCAGCGCGGCCATGTCGGCCGGGTCGCCGGACGGGAAGGTGACCAGCGCGTTGACGTGGACGCCGATGATCCGGTCCGGGGCGATGCGACCCATCACCGGGGCGATGAAGGCGCCTGCGTCCCCGCCCTGCACGCCGTAGCGGTCGTAGCCGAGCCGCGCCATCAGCTCGGCCAGGGCGGCGGCGGTGCGGCCGTCTGTCCAGCCGGCCTCGGTCAGCGGCCCGGAGAATCCGTAGCCGGGCAGCGACGGGATCACCAGGTGGAAGGCGTCGGTCGAGTCGCCGCCGTGCGCGGCCGGATCGGTGAGCGGGCCGATCATGTCGAGACCCTCCCGAGCTCATCGGTGTCCTGCGGACCCTGGCCGAACGCCTCCGCAAAGCCGCCGATGCCTCCTGACGGGATGGGCGCGCGGACCGGTGACCGGGCTGGGTCACGGAGGCGGCGGGCCGAGGTCGTCTAAGCTCAGCGCTCATGCCGGTGTTGCTGATCGTTCACCACACGCCCTCGCCCGCCCTGCAGGAAATGTTCGAGGCGGCGGTCAGCGGAGCGCGGACTGATGAGATCGAGGGCGTGGAAGTGGTGATCAGGCCAGCCCTGACGGCGGCGGCGGTTGACGTGCTGGAGGCCGACGCTTACTTGCTCGGCACGCCCGCGAACATTGGCTATATGTCCGGTGCGCTCAAGCACTTCTTCGACGGCATCTACTACCCGTGCCTGGAGGCGACCAGGCGGCGTCCCTACGGCCTGTACGTGCACGGCGGCATGGACACCACCGGCGCGGTCCGGGCGGTGGAGTCGATCACCACCGGCCTCCAGTGGCGGGCGGTCCGGCCGCCGGTCTGCGTCACCGGGCCGCCGGGGAAGCAGGACCTGGAAGCCTGCTGGGAGCTGGGCGCGCTGCTCGCGGCCGAGGTTGCGGGGCCGTTAGGACGGCCGAGCCGGAGTCCGCATGGTGCCCGGATGGGGAACCTACGTTGCCGAGCAACAGCTACCGTGCCGGCCCCGGCTCAGCGCCTCGACCAGGGTGGCGGTCGCGATCACGAGAGCGCCTTAGCGTGCGCTGATCCAATAACCCGACCCTAAACCGAACTTCGGCCTAAACCGCCGGAAAACACGACCCTCCAGATCGTTCGGGATAAAAGGGGCGGGCCGGGTCAGGCGGAGGCGCGGGTTTCGAGCAGCCGGTCCAGGACGGCGGCCGCGTCCAAGGAGTGCGCGATCACGCCCCAGCGCGCGCCGACCAGGTTGGCCAGGTGAGCGGCCTGCTCGTGGTCGTCGGCCGGCGCCAGGATGATCAGCTCGGTCAGGGCGCGGGCCGTCTCCAGCGTGTCGTCGTCATCGGTGCTGCGGCAGTCGGACAGCAAGATGACCACCCGGCGCCGGGCCCGGGCGGGCGCCAGCTGCTCTCCCGCGGCCTTGAGCGCGGCGGCCAGCCTGGTCACGCCGTGTCCCCGCACCCGGAGCAGCCGCTCGGCTACCACGGCGGGCGCGACGTCGCTGACCAGGGGGCGGATCAGCTCGACGGAGCCGGCGAAGGACAGCACGGCGTGCTCCTGCGGGGCTCGCAGCGCGCAGGCGGCGGCGACTGTCGCGGCCGCGGCCAGCCTCGCCCCGCTCATCGAACCGGACCGGTCGACCACGACCGCGAAGGCCGTGTGCGCCTTCGCCCACTGCACGGTGGTCAGGTCCTCGGGTGTTACCGGCCGGGCCTCGCTGCGGGCGGCGGAAACACCCTCGATCGAGGCGTCGATGTCCAGGTCACCGTCGGTCGCCCCACGGACCGGCCGCAGCCGGGAGATCCCGCGCATCGACGCGCGCCCGGCCCGGGCCCGCTCGAGCACGATGCTGGCGCTAAGCCGGATCGCGGCGGCCCGCAGGTTCTCGTCGGTCGCCGTGGTCATGGCGGCCAGCAGCTCGAACACGGCCGGGTCGTCGGCGAGGGCCCGGCTCATCGCCTGCTCGTCGAGGACGCCCACCTCGGGGCTGATCTCGGCGAAGCGGGCGTGACGCGAGAGCTCGCGCCGCCCGACCGTCTTCCCCTCGGGCCGGCCCGACTTAGAGGAGGGCCTGGGCCGCTGATGGCGCCCGCCGGCTCCGGGAGCAGCCGGCGGGCTGGTCATTCCCCCGGGTGCGCCTCACCCCCGGACGGGTCGCCGGCCTGCGCGGTGGCCCGTACGCGCCGGAAAATCTCCTCGATGACCTGGTCGGCCGACCGCTGGCAGGACTCGTGCCGCCGCACGCGCCCGGACAAGGTGGTCAGGGCCGCGTCCAGCCCGGCCTGCCAGTCATCGGCGGGGACGGCCCGGATCTCGGCGAGTTCGGGGACGAGCCGGGCGTAGTCGATGGCGCCCCGGACCGAGGCACCCGAGCGCAGGTCGGGGTGCTCTCGGGTGGCGCGGGTGAGGTCGACCGCCTCGGTGACGAGGGCCTGCTTGGCGTGTTCGGCCGCGAGCTGGACGATCTGCCGTTCGTGCTCGGCGTCCTGGTAGCCGACGGAGATCCGGCAGGTCCGGTCGTACAGCGCCATCGACAGCCGGGAGGTGCCCACCGAGTCGTACGGGTTCATGGCCGCGACCAGCCGGAAGCTCTCGTCCGCGGCGACGCGCCCGAGCCGCGGCACGTTGATCTCGCCCTCGGACATGACCGTCAGCAGGACGTTGATCGTCTCTTCGGGGACCCGGTTGAGTTCCTCGACATACAGGAGCCCGCCGTCGCGCATGGCCCGGACCAGGGGCCCGTCGGAGAAGTTCTCCGGCCGGTACCCCTGGGCCAGCACGAGCGCCGGGTCGAAGGATCCGATGAGGCGGGCGGGAGTCAGCTCGGCGCTCCCCTCGACGAGCACGAACTCGGCGTGCCGGGCCGCCGCGACCTGCCGCAGCAGGGTGGACTTGCCGGTGCCCGGCGGCCCTTCGAGCAGGATGTGGGCGCCAGACGCGAGCGCGGCTCGCACCAGCTCGAGCTCGCGCTGGCGCCCGACTACCTGTTTCGCCACCAGGTCAGTGCTCGTGGACGATGACGCCGCGCACGTTCTTGCCGGCCAGCAGGTCTTCGTAGCCCTCGTTGACCTCGTCCAGGGTGTACGTCCGGGTGATGATCTCGTCGAGCTTGAGGTCGCCGGCCTGGTACAGCCCGAGGATCTTGGGGATATCGGTGGTCGGGTTGCAGTCGCCGAACAGGCTGCCCTTGATCGTCTTGCGGAACAGGGTCATGATCGACCCCGACACGGTAACGGTCGGTATCTCTAGCTTGTTCAGCCCGGTCACCACGACGGTGCCGCCCTTGCCGATGGCGTCGAACCCGGCCGCCACGACTTCGGCCGTCATGAGATCGACGGTGAGGATGGCCGAATCGGCGCCCTGTCCCCTGGTCATCTCGGTGATGGCCGCCTGCGCCTCTTCGGCGGTGGCGAACGCGTGGGTCGCGCCGAGCTCCATCGCCTTCTCGCGCTTGTTCTCCAGCGGGTCGATGGCGACGACGTTCTTCGCGCCGGCGTAGCGGGCGCCCTGGACCGCGTTGATGCCGATGCCGCCGATGCCGTAGACCGCGACCGTGTCGCCCGGAGCGACGTTCGCGGTGTTCACGGCGGAGCCCCACCCGGTCGGCACGCCGCAGCCGACCAGCACCGCCTTGTCCAGCGGCAGGTCGTCGTCGACCTTGACGGCCGAAGTCTGGCTGATCACGCCGTACTGGCTGAAGGTCCCGATCATGCACATGGCGCCGTACTGGCCGCGCGGCCCGGTGATGGGGAACCGCTCGCCGGGCAGGTAACCCTCGAGGATCGTCGCGCCCATGTCGCAGATCGACTGGCGGCCGGTGGCGCAGTAGCGGCAGACACCGCAGTTCGGGATGAACGACAGGACCACGTGGTCGCCGGGCTTCACGCGGGTCACGCCCACTCCCACCTCCTCGATGATCCCCGCGCCCTCGTGGCCGAGCACCATGGGCAGCCGCGCCGGGAGATCGCCGTGCGCGATGTGGATATCGGAGTGACACAGGCCCGCGTGGGTGTAGCGGATGAGAACCTCACCTTCCCGCGGCCCGTCCAGGTCCAGCTCCTCGATCTCGATGCGCTTGCCGGGCTCGTAGACGACAGCGGCCTTGGTCTTCATCGACGCTCCTTCGAGTAGTGACGGTCCTCACTCTGCCCCTGCTTCGGGACGTTAAGTGTTTTAAATCTTGACATGAGCAGCTGTCCTAGGGACACGCCTGGCGGTGCCCGATGTCATGGGGAGGCTCGTAGAAGGTGGTCTGCCTGAGCTGATCGTGGCAGGTTCGGCAGGACACCCAGACGTGACCCATGCCGCGGCCGCGTTCGGCTCCCTCCCGGGCCGCCGCGCAGACGCAGGGCTTCCAGCTGACCTGGGCCCGGCCAGGCCAAAGCTGATGACCGAACGGGCAATACTCGGGCTTGTGTTCGAAAATAGACACTGGCACGAAACGGTCATGCCCAGGCTGGCGGCTTCCAGTCCTGCCTGTGCAGGTTTGGTTGGTGCCGAACCTGAAACCGGGCCGCCTGGCGGCCTAAGAGAACCCGCCTGGCGGCCTAAGAGGAGTGACAGCCGGCCACGCACCGGGTCGGGGACCCGGTGCGTGGCCTGAGGTCATGCGAGCAGCGAACCACGGGATCCTTCGGACTGAGGACGTCCAGGTCGGCCGGCGCGGGCCGACCTGGACGTCATGATCAGGCGAGGTCGAACCGGTCGAGGTTCATCACCTTGTCCCACGCCGCGACGAAGTTGTTCACGAACTTCTCCCTCGCGTCATCGCTCGCGTAGACCTCCGCCAGCGCGCGCAGCTCGGAGTTCGACCCGAAGACGAGGTTGGCACGGCTGCCGGTCCACTTGACCTCGCCGGTGGCGGCGTCGCGGCCCTCGAACGTGTTCGCGTCCCCGGCCGTCGCCTGCCACGTCGTGCCCAGGTCGAGCAGGTTGACGAAGAAGTCGTTGGTCAGCGACCCCGGGGTGGCGGTGAAGGCACCGAGCTTCGACCCGTCGTAGTTCGCGCCCAGGACACGGAGGCCGCCGACGAGGACCGTCATCTCGGGAGCGCTCAGGGTGAGCAGATTCGCCTTGTCGAGCAGCAGGTACTCGGCGGGCAGCCGGCTGACCTTTCCGAGGTAGTTGCGGAACCCGTCCGCCTTTGGCTCGAGCGCGGCGAACGACTCCGTGTCGGTTTCATCCTGCGACGCATCGGTTCGGCCCGGGCTGAAGGGGACCTCGACGTCGAAGCCGACGTCCCTGGCAGCCTGCTCGACGGCCGCACCACCGGCTAGCACGATCAAGTCGGCCAGCGAGACCTGCTTGCCGCCGCCCTGGGCGGCGTTGAAGGCCTGCTGGATCCCCTCCAGGGTGCGGAGCACCATCGCCAGCTGGTCAGGGTTGTTGACCTCCCATCCGCTCTGCGGCTCGAGGCGAATGCGCGCACCGTTGGCGCCGCCGCGCTTGTCGCTGCCGCGGAAGGACGAGGCCGACGCCCACGCGGCGGACACGAGCTGGGACACCGACAGGCCCGAGGCGAGAATCTGGCCCTTGAGGGCGGCGATGTCCGCGGCGTCGATGAGCTCGTGTGTCACCGCCGGAACGGGGTCCTGCCAGATCAGCGTCTCGGACGGGACCTCCGGGCCGAGGTAGCGCACGACCGGGCCCATGTCGCGATGGGTCAGCTTGAACCACGCGCGGGCGAAGGCGTCCGCGAACGCGCCCTGGTCCGCCATGAAACGCCGCGAGATCGGCTCGTAAATCGGGTCGAACCGGAGCGAGAGGTCGGTGGTCAGCATCGTCGGGGACCGGCGATCCGACGGGTCCTGGGGGCCGGGGACGGTACCCGCCCCGGCGCCGTCCTTCGGCTGCCACTGATGCGCCCCGGCCGGGCTGGCGGTCAGCTCCCACTCGTAACCGAACAGGATCCGGAAGAAGCTGTTGTCCCAGGTGACCGGCGTGTCGGTCCACGTGACCTCGAGACCGCTGGTGATCGCGTCGGCACCCTTGCCGGTGCCGTACGTGCTCTTCCACCCCAGGCCCTGCTGCTCCATCGGGGCCGCCTCGGGATCGGGGCCGACGTTGTCCTCCGGGCCCGCGCCGTGGGTCTTGCCGAAGGTGTGACCGCCCGCGATCAGGGCGACCGTCTCCTCGTCGTTCATCGCCATCCGGCGGAACGTCTCGCGGATGTCGCGCGCCGCGGCGAGCGGGTCCGGATTGCCGTTCGGGCCCTGCGGGTTGACGTAGATCAGGCCCATCTGGACCGCGCCGAACGGATCCGCCAGCTCGCGGTCGCCGCTGTAGCGCTCGTCGCCGAGCCAGGTGGTCTCCGGACCCCAGTAGACGTCCTCCTCGGGCTCCCAGGTGTCGACGCGGCCGCCGCCGAAGCCGAAGGTCTTGAAGCCCATTGTCTCCAGGGCGACGTTGCCGGTGAGGACCATGAGGTCGGCCCAGGAGATCTTCCGGCCGTACTTCTTCTTGACCGGCCACAGCAGCCGGCGGGCCTTGTCGAGGCTGACGTTGTCCGGCCAGCTGTTGAGCGGCGCGAAGCGCTGCTGGCCGGCCCCGGCGCCGCCGCGGCCGTCGCTGATGCGGTAGGTGCCCGCGCTGTGCCATGCCATCCGGATCATGAGCGGGCCGTAGTGGCCGAAGTCAGCTGGCCACCAGTCCTGGGAGTCCGTCAGCACCTCGGCGATATCGCGCTTCACCGCGGCGAGGTCGAGGGTGTTGAACGCCTCGGCGTAGTTGAAGTCCTCCCCCATGGGGTTCGTCACGGCGGGGTTCTTGGCCAGGATCTTAAGGTTGAGCCGGTTCGGCCACCACTCGCTGTTGGCGTCGCCAGCGGTGGGATGCACGCGGCCGGGCAGGACCGGACATTCCCCGCTCTCTGGGGTCGAGCCTTCGGCGACTACTGGATCATGGTTCTCAGTCATGGGAATCCTTCCGGGCTGGGCGGATCACGGTGCTCAGGAACTGCGGGCGGTGGAACAGTCGGGGCACAGGCCCCAGTAGACGACCTCGGCCTCGCCGATCGAGAAGCCGTGGTCGTCGGACGCGGTCAGGCAGGGCGCCTCGCCGACCGCGCAGTCGACGTCAGCGACGACACCGCACGACCGGCACACGACGTGGTGATGGTTGTCAGCCACGCGTCCCTCGAACCGGGCCGGGCTGCCGGCCGGTTCGATGCGGCGTATGAGGCCCGCCCCGGTGAGCGAGTGGAGGGCGTCATACACGGCTTGAAGGGAGACATGGCCGATGCGATCGCGCACCACGGAGGCGATCGCCTCGACGCCGAGGTGGTCACCGTCCCGGACGGTCTCGAGCAGTGCGACGCGGGCGGCCGTCACCCGTAGGCCGGCACCGCGCAGCTCCTCGGCGGTAGTCGGAGTCTGGGATGCGGTCATGGCGCCAACCTACCGTCATAAACCCGAACGATACAAGGGAACGAATAGTTCAAGTCTAGAAGTCCGCTGAATTAGGCCGCTTTCAGTTGGCGTCTGCCGGGCGTGGTGGCGCTGCTGCCGGCCGGCCGGAATGAGGCTGGAAGCGGCGCAGCCGAAGGCTGTTCGACACCACCAACACCGAGCTGAACGCCATCGCCGCGGCGGCGATAAGCGGGTTGAGGAACCCGGCCGCCGCGAGCGGTATGGCGGCGGCGTTGTAGCCGAACGCCCAGAACAGATTGCCCTTGATCGTGGCCAGCGTCCGGCGCGACAACAAGATCGCGTCCGGGATGCCGAGCAGGTCGCCGCGGACCAGGGTGAGGTCGGCCGCCTCGATCGCGGCGCCGGTGCCGGTGCCCATGGCCAGGCCGAGATCGGCCTGAGCGAGCGCGGCGGCATCGTTGACGCCGTCGCCGACCATCGCCACCACCCGGCCGGCGTCCTGCACCCGGGCCGCGCACGAGGCGCAGGTCATCCCGCTGATGGCGAGCTCCACGCGACCGTCCGCGCCGGCCGCCGCTCCGGCCAGGCTCACGCCCGTTCCCGCGCTCAGCCGCATCACTCCTTCCCGCGCACTGATCCGCGCACGACGGGCCCGTTCGGATGAAAAGATCATTTAGCCGAACGGCCTATGGTTCACGCCTGGCCGAGGGCTCGTCGGGATTCCCTCGTGGCGTGGTCAGCTCCCGGCGAGCTGGTAGTCGCCGGCCTCCCGTGGTCAGGACCGGACCAGGCGGGCGATCGCCTCGGACGCCTCGCGGACCTTCGCGTCAGCGACCTCGCCGCCCTCGCCGGCCGCCTGGGTGACGCAATGGCCGAGGTGATCATCCAGCAGGCCCAGCGCCACCGACTGCAGCGCCTTGGTCGCGGCCGACACCTGGGTGAGGATGTCGATGCAGTACTTGTCGTCCTCGACCATCTTCTGCAAGCCGCGCACCTGGCCCTCGATATCCGGAACCTCTAGAGGAGTATGGCGAGGATCTCGGCGAGGGCGGCGCGCTGAGCCGGGGATCCGGCCGGCAGCGTGCGGTTCAGCGGCGATGCGGGTGGCGGGAGGTCGACGGCGGGGCGGGCGCGCTGGTCCAGGAGCTGGTCGATGGCGTGCAGCGCGTGATGAGGGTCAAGGTCGGGGTTGGCCAGCAGGGCGTGCCATGTGGCCAGGATCTGAGCGTCGAGACGGCCAGCCGGGGGCGGGGCGGGGGCTGCCCGCCCCGCCCCCGGCTGGGAGGGCTGGCTCATAGCTGGGTGGTGACCGCCTTGACCTCGGTGTAGGCCTCGAGCGCTTCGTGGCCCATCTCGCGGCCCCAGCCGGACTGCTTGTAACCGCCGAACGGCAGGGAGGCGTCGAAGACGTTGTAGCAGTTGATCCAGACGGTCCCGGCGCGGAGCTTCTTGGCCAGGGCGTGGGCCTTGGAGATGTCCTTGGTCCAGATCCCGGCCCCGAGGCCGTATTCGGAGTTGTTCGCCTCGCCGGCGATCTCGTCCAGGCTGCGGAACGGGGCCGCGACCACGACCGGGCCGAAGATCTCCTCACGGACGATCTTCATCTCGGGCCGGGTGTTGGTGATGACCGTGGGCTCGACGAAGTAACCATGGTCGCCGAAGCGTCCGCCGCCGGTGATGGTGGTGGCGCCGTCTTCCCGGCCGGAGTCCAGGAACCCGGTGACCCTTCGCAGCTGCTCCTCGGAGACCAGCGGGCCCATCTGCGTCCCGGAGTCCATGCCCGGGCCGAGCTTGATGCCCTTGGCGATCTCCGCGACGCCGTTGACCACCTCGTCGAACCGGTCTTCCTGGACGAACAGGCGCGAGCCTGCGACGCAGCACTGGCCGTGGTTGAAGAAGATCGCGTTGGCGGCGCCCTCGACTGCACCCGCCTCGGCGTCGTCGAACACGATGTTGGGGCTCTTGCCGCCGAGTTCCAGCGTCAGCTTCTTCAGGTTGCTGGCCCCCGAGGCCTGCACGATCAGCTTGCCGACCTCGGTGGAGCCGGTGAAGGCGACCTTGTCCACATCGTCGTGGGCGGCCAGGGCCGCGCCCGCGGTCTCGCCGAATCCGGTGACGACGTTCACGACCCCGTCGGGGATGCCCGCTTCGGCGATGAGCTCAGCGAGCAGCAGCGCGGTCAGCGGGGTCTGCTCGGCCGGCTTGAGCACCACGCAGTTGCCGGTGGTCAGGGCCGGGCCGAGCTTCCAGGCGGCCATGAGCAGCGGGAAGTTCCACGGGATGATCTGGCCGACGACGCCGAGCGGCTCACGCAGCGTGTAGGAGTGGAAGTTGGCGCCCGGCATGTAGGGCACCGAGATGTTGATCGTGTTGCCCTCGATCTTGGTGGCCCAGCCTGCCATGTAGTGGAACAGGTCCGCCGCCAGAGGTACGTCCGCACCACGCGCCACGGCGACCGGCTTGCCGTTGTCGAGCGACTCCAGCTGGGCGAGCTCGTCGGCGTGCTCGAGGATGAGGTCACCGATCTTCCAGATGAGCCGGCCCCGGTCGGACGGGGTCATGCGGCCCCACGGGCCGTCTTCGAAGGCCCTGCGGGCCGCGCCTACGGCCCGGTTGATGTCTTCGGCGTCCCCCTCAGCTACGTTGGCGAGGGTCTCTCCGGTGGCCGGGTTGGGAGTCGCGAATGTCTTTCCCGACGCCGCGTCGGTCCACTGCCCGTTGATGAACAGCTTCCGCGGGGCAGCTGTGAACTCTTCGACGCTCCTGTCGACGGTGACAGTCATGAGGTGTCTCATCTCCTTCAACTGTGGTAGTCACAATGAGACAACATGGGCGTGGGCTGGCACAAGAGCAGGCTCAGGGTGAGACGGCGTCCAGGAATTCCAGCGCAGCCGCTGCCGTGGCCCGGCGCCAGGCCAGCAGAGTCGCGTCGAAACCGTCGGGTTGCCCGGACTCGATGGCCCGGGCGATCGGTTCCAGGACTGCTCGCTGCCGCCTGAGCAAGTCCGCGGGATCGGCTCCGGCCCGGTCCAGGAGGGCGAGCTTAAGTAGCAGATGCGAACGGATGTCCCGGACGTGCGCCACGGGCGTGTCCAGCCAGTCCTCCGCGGCCTGACGGCCCTCCGGGGTAGCGGCGAAGATGGTCCGCTGCGGGCCCAGGCCAGGCTGCACGCTCTCGGGCCGCACCAGGTCGGCCTCGACCAGCCGGCCGATCGCCCGGTATATGACCGGCCGGGGGATCTGCCAGATCCGGCCCAGCTCACCCCGTGGCGCGGTGAGTTGCGCGACGGCGAAGCCGTGCGCGGGCTGCTGGCTCAAGACGGTGAGCACCGTCCATTCCGGCAGCGACAATGACGGCCGCGCGTTCATGAACATGAGCGTAGCGGCGCCGTCCGCCGAGCGCTCCCCGGCACGGGTCAGAAGGGATAAGGTGCGATGTCCCCGCGTATGGTGACCCAGCGGGTCTCAGTAAAGGCGTCGAGGTTCGCGGTACCGCCGAAGCGCGCGCCGGTCCCGGAGGCCAGGAGGCCGCCGAAGGGGACGTTCGGCTCGTCATCGACGGTCTGCTCGTTGACGTGGACGATGCCGGTCGGGGGCACCGGGTGACGGCGGGACGGTCACCGGCGGGGTGGCCACCCCGACACGGATCCGGGTGACGACCGGCAGGTCCCGGACCGGGGCCTGGTCGCCGGGCACCGCCAGCGAGCCGTCGAAGCAGCATCCCCGGCCTCCAGCGGTAGTCACAATGGGACTACCGTAACGGTAGCGACATTAGGCCCGTGCCGCCAGGCGAGAATCAGCGGGCTCTGGGGATCTCGACGGACACGTTGGTGGACTTGACCGCGGCGATGGCGAGCATGCCTGGCTCCAGGCCGAGCTCGTCGGCAGCCTCGCGGCTGAGCAGCGACACGAACTTGTGCGGTCCCGCCTGGATCTCCACCTGGCCATCACAGTGTCGCGGACCACGCGGGTGACCAGGCCGGCAAACCGGTTCCGCAGTGACTGCGCGGTCACCACCCCGTCGTCTGGATAGCCTGCCGACTCGGCACGTTCCTGCGCGAACCTGGCCAGGGCAGCCCCATCCACCGCAAGCCGCCCGGAGGAGTCTGTGGTCTGCTCGATCCGGCCATCCTCGGCCCAACGACGCATCGTGTCGTAGCTGACACCGAGCAGCGCTGCGGCTTCCTTGATCCGGAACGTCGGCACGCCGCGACTTTAACTGATTTCTCCGCAATTGAGTAAGGAATCCGTGACCATCAACGCAGATGCTGTGGGTTGATCGCTGATCCGTCGGATATGCATGATGCGGGTATGGCCAACGACACGATGACCGGCATAAGCCACCACCGCTGGGACGAGTTCCTGGATAACATCGCCAGCCTGCTCCCGGCCGGGGCCGCATCCGTGGTTGTCGACGGTCCTGGCGGGCAGCCCGGGGCTGTCGCCGACCGTCTCGCCGCTACCCTGCGAGCAGCCGGACGCCCCTGCTCACGCCTGGCCGGCCCGGCACTGCCCGCCGCGGACGCCGACACTTACTCCGCCGCGGGGACGGTCGTGCTGGCCGACGGCCCTGACTGGCGGGCGGCCCGAGCCTGGGACGTGGTGATCTGGCTGCGCACCGACCCGGCCGGGCACGGCCACTACCCAGGCGGTGAGGGCGGCGCCAGCATCGTCATCGACCTGCACGATCCGGCGTGGCCGGTGATCCGGCGGGTCGCCGCCCCGCTAGAGCGGCCCAGCCGGTGGTACATCGCCGAGACCCGGGCATTCTTTTCCGCCCGGGCCGCGACCTGGGACACCAGGTTCGGCGATGACCTGCCCGCCTACGCCGCCGCCATCGCCCAGGCCCGCATCCCCCAGCACGGTTTGGTCATCGATGTCGGCTGCGGCACCGGCCGGGCCTTGCCGGTCCTGCGCCAGGCCGTCGGCCCGCACGGCACCGTCATCGCCGTCGACCTGACACCCGAAATGCTCCGCCACGCCCGTATCAAGGGCCACGCCGCGCACGCCACGCTCATCCTCGCCGACGCCCGGCAGCTGCCTTTCGCCCGCGCCTCAGCCGACGCAGTGTTCGCCGCCGGGCTGGTTATGCACCTGCCCGACCCCGAAGCCGGACTGCGCCAACTCGCCCGCATCACCCGGCCCGGCGGCCTGCTGATCCTGTTCCACCCGTCCGGGCGGGCCGCCCTGGCCGCCCGGCACGGCCGTACACTCGAACCCGACGAGCCACTCGCCGCCGCCCCGCTCCAGCGGTTGACCCAGGACACCGGATGGCGCCTGACCACCTACGACGACGCGGAATGCCGCTTCCTGGCGATAGCGATCCGCGAATAGGCCGCACCCGGCTGCCTTAGCCTGACCTGCAGGCCGGTTTCCCTGGAGCCCGGTCTCTCGGGTGCAGGCGAAGGGGTGACTGGCAGGTGGTTTCCACACGCATCGATTGGGTTCGGGAGCACTGCCTGCTGCTGCAGGCGATCTCGGCGGAGTTCAGGCAGACGCGCCCGTTCGGCGGCCTGACCATCGGCACCGGCATTCACCTCGAGGCCAAAACCGTGGCGCTCCTGCTGACGTTGCGCGACGGAGGGGCCAGGCTCGTCTCAACCGGGAACCTCAACACCACCCAGCCGGACGCGGTCGAGACCCTGCGGGCGGAGGGCATCGCCGTCATCGGCGGCCCGACCAGGGACAGCGCGGTGCACGCCGGCTACCTCGACGAGGTGCTGGCAGCGAAACCGGACCTGATCCTGGACAACGGCGGGGACCTGTTCGCCAGGTACCTGGACCGTCCTTACGAGGGGTTGCTGGGCGGAACCGAGGAAACGACCTCGGGCCGGATGCGACTCGAGCCGCTCCGTGGCCGACTCAAGCGCCCGATCCTGGTCATCAACGACAGCCCGATCAAGCAATTCGCCGAGAACGAGCACGCCGTCGGCCAGAGCGCGCTCGAGTCCTTCCTGCGGATGACGAACCGGGTCACCAACGGGGAGCAGGTCACCGTGTTCGGGTACGGCGCGTGCGGGCGCGGCGTGGCGGCTAACTTCCGGGGCGCCTACGCCCGGGTGTCCGTGGTCGACGTCAACCCCGTGACCAGGCTCCAAGCGCACCTGGACGGGTTCAGCACGCCGCCGCGCGATATCGCCGTCGCGAATGCCGACGTCATCATCACCGTCACCGGGGCCCGGGACGTGCTGACCGCCGCCGATCTTCCGCTGCTGCGCGATGGCGTGGTCCTGGCCAACGCCGGGCACTTCCCGGTCGAAATCGACGCTCCGGGCCTGATCAGCGCGGATGAGGTGGCGAGCCAGCGCGAGTACGCCGATGACCTGCTCACGCTGGCACTGAAGGACGGCCGGCGCGTTCACCTGCTCGCGCGCGGCCACATGTTCAACCTGGCCGGCCCGCGGCCGCTCGGCAATTCCATCGCATCGATGGATCTCGGGTTCGCCCTGCAAGCCCGGTGCCTGGAGGCGGTCGCCACCCACAGGGTCGACGCCGCCAGCTGTGTCGTCCCAGTGCCTGGGCCCATCGATGCGGCTGTCGCATCCAGCTATCTCGATCGCAAGTATCCGCCGACCTCGGCTTAGTAGCACGGTAAGATAGGCTTTCCGGTGCTGCCTGCCGGGGAGTTTCCGATACAGCATCTCAACAAGGCGGGTCAGCACTTTCGGGGGCGCCATGACCGTACGCAAGGATCGCCAATTCATCGGTCGGGCCCGACGCGGGTGATGGTGGATCGCATACTGTACGCAGACTTCTGGTAAGAGAAATGCAACTAGTGGGATCAACGTGACCACTGAGATCGTTAGAGTGCTCCCGAGCCGATTTCTCTTATACGGCTATACGGCCTGCCGAGATGCAGACGATTGCAAAACCCTTGACGGCCTGAAGTGGCCTCTGGGATACTTCCACCTTAAAGCTAGGTCAAGGGCTTGGAAGTCGGGCGTGTTCCAGGCGAGGGGGGCCGATGCAGCTTTTCGTTTCTTATGCTCGGCCCGATCGGCTTCGGGCCGAGTCTTTGGCCGTGCAACTCCGGCAAGCTGGCATTGAAGTCTGGCTGGACAGCGATCTTGTCGGCGGGCAACGCTGGTGGGATCGGATCCTGCGTCAGCTTCGTTCCTGCGACGCAGTCGTGGCCGCCCTATCGAAGGCTTCAATAAAATCTCAGGCCTGCCGCTCCGAACGCGAATACGCGATGCAGCTGGGCAAACCGGTGCTGCCCATAACGCTGGATACCGTGGTCACCGCGATGCTGCCGCAGGATATAGCAGAGATCCAGGCCATTGATTACACCCGGCCGGATGAGGCGGCCGCGTTCAGGCTGATCGGCGCGATTTACGCCTTGCCGATGGGAGCGAATCTGCCAGATCCGCTCCCCCAGCCGCCCGACGTACCGACGTCACCCTTCGGCAACCTGGGCGACCGCATAAACGCGCCGTCGCTCGACATGGATGAGCAACTGGCCATCATCGGAAAACTGGAGGACGCCCTCGGCCCCGCAGGCGATCCGGATGAACGGCAGACCGCCGCTGAGATGCTCAGCCAGTTGGCAACACGGCAGGATCTCTTTGCGAACGTAGAACGCAGGATCGCACGTCTGCGGACGCCGTTCCAAGATGCCCAGGTGCCGTTCCAGAATGCTGAGCAGCAGACACCCCGGCCGCCACCATCCGGCGCTGCCGGCAACTGGTGGGAGTCCGGTGCCGGACACGACGCCGCCCAGCAGCCGGACCCGGGACACAGCGCCGGGCAGCAGCCGGGCCCTGGACGCAGCGCCGGGCAGCAGCCGGGCCCTGGACGCAGCGCCGGGCAGCAAACAGGTCCTGCGTGGAATGCCAGCCAGGGAACCCGGCCGCCGCGACCGCCGCAGCCCTCGCCGGTTACTGGCGTGTCGTCGCACCGGGGAATGGCGATCACCACGGCTATACTTACATTCATAACAATTCTTTTGATACCTATAGGCATTGCCGAGCTTGTTTACTACGGCAAAGTCAGATCGAGCCTGGCCGCTGGTGATCTTGCTACTGCACGCAAGGCGTCATCGCGCGTCGTGCTGTTTTTCTGGATAACTATCGGCCTGTGGGCCCTCTTCATTATCGGATCCATAGCGAGCTCAAGTAATTCGGGTAGCGGGACGACCACGGCCGCAATAAGCTATATGATTTCGCGATGAGCGAATCTGTAACCGTCCAGGCCGAACGGCAGCGATCGCCAGCCGGAGAGCCGACGGACCTCCGCGCCAAGGTCCCCCTCACGCTGCGGCTCGGCATTACCGGCCACCGCGGCATAGCGAGTGATCACCCCGGCCTCGCCGCAGAGATTGCCAAGGCAGTCGAGTACATCACCCAGGTGCTGGCGGCTGATTCGGCTAGGCTGCGGGGCGCTTCCGGCCAGGAGAAGCCGGGAGACATCGTCCTTACCGTGGTCTCGGCCCTGGCGGAGGGGGCCGATCGGGTGGTGGCAGGCGAACTCCTGAAGCGGAAAGGCACCCAACTCGAGGTCGTGCTGCCGCTACAGCAAAGCGACTACCTGCGGGACTTCGGCTCGCCAGAATCAGTCGAGCAGTTTAACCAGCTGAAGTCCATGGCTATCCAGACCGACGTCATGCCGACGGCCCGGTCCCGCGAGCAGGCATACGAGCTAGCCGGCCGCGCAGTGGTAGATCGTAGCGACGCGGTGATCGTGGTCTGGGACGGCAAGCCCGCTCGCGGTCGGGGCGGTACCGCCGAGATCTATTCCTATGCTCAGCGCTGGCACAAGCCCGTCTTGCTCATACTGGTCGACGATCACTCCGCCAGGCTAGACGCGAAGCAGCTGCCGCAGGCGGCCAAGCGCACATGCCCGCTTCCCGCCAACAGCATGAAATGGCTCGATAGTTACAACCATGAGAGGCTGCATGAGAGCGCCTTTGACGGCTTGGCACCACTGCTCCAGCAAACCGATACCAGGCCGTGGCTTAGGTCTGCCGAGCAGCAGATCAAGCACTTCTCTTACTACTTCACCCGCGCCGACCTGCTGGCGAACCGATTCCAGTGGCGATATCTCATGGCTACCCGGTCGATGTATATCCTGGCCCCTCTCGCGGTACTCGTAGTCGCCGCGCAGATAGTTTGGGCCCCGGGCCAGGCGCGCCTGGCCTGGATCGAGTTCGCGATTCTGATCGGTGTCACCCTGCTGCTCATCGCGACACGTCGCCGACAATGGCATCCGCGCTGGATATCCTCCCGATACCTGGCCGAGCAGATCCGGTCCCTGGTGTTCCTCGGACTCACCGGAATCGTCACGCCAGAGAAGTCCATCTCGTCCACCTACCGGGAGACCATCGGCGAAGCGGGCTGGACGGAGCGGGCGGCCAATGAGATCTGGTTCGCCCGGCCTAGATACAGCCCGCCGGCAGACATCAGCCTCCTGGTCGAGGTGCTCTGCGAGGAGTGGATAAAGAAACAGCAGGACTACCACGTCAAGGTCAGCAACTCCTTCCGCAAACGCAGCGACCGTGTTCATGCGCTCGCGATCGGCCTCTTCACCCTGAGCGCCCTGGCCGCCTTGCTGCACAGTCTGGGGGTGGGCTCTACTCCCACCCAGCCGTTCAAGTGGTGGGATTTCCTGGCCATCGCCATCCCCGCGGTGGCAGGTGCGCTGGGCAGCTATGGCGCACACCGCGACTACATGCGCCATGCCGAACGGTCGAGGCTGTTTGCCACCGTCCTGGACGACGGCATCGCCCGGCTGGTGAGCGTCCGCAATCTGCGAGACGTCCAGCAGGCCGCGCTGGGCATCAGCCGGGCGATGCGCAGCGAGGCCACCGACTGGTACTCGGTCGTGCGCTCCCAGGACCCCGAACTGCCGTCATAGCCAGGGGCGGAGGCTACGACGACGCGTCCTGATACTCCTTGAGTTCCGCGGCAGGAAGTTGTTGGTGGCCGGGGGGTCGCCGCCTCATATCAGTGAGCGGTCGCTGGCACGCCCTATGCAGCGGCTGGACACCAGGAGAACCACCATGAGGACCAGGTCAGGCGGGAAGCCACCGGCGTGCCCGACGACACGGCGGTCGGCCGGCATCCACGGCCAGATCCCGCACCCACGAACGGATGGGGACGCCGGCCAAGCGGTGGCCGCTTTGTACCAGATGCACTACCGGCCGCTGGTCCGGCTGGCGGCCCTGCTGGTATCGGACCTGGCCACCGCCGAAGACATCGTGCAGGACTCCTTCGCCGCCGTGCATGGCAGGTGGCACGCACTGCCCGACACCGACGCCGCGCTGTGCTACCTGCGCCGGTCGGTGGTCCGTCGTTCCCGATCGGCACCGCGCCCTCAGCTAGCCGGTATCCCCCTGCTGGATTCCGCCGTCGTGTCGGCGATGCAGGCTCTGCCCGTCCGCCAGCGCGAGGTCCTGGTCCTGCAGTATTTCGCCGACCTGCCTGAGGCCGAGATCGCCTCGGCGACCGGAATGAGCACCACCGCCGTGAGGAGCCACGCCGCTCGGGCCATGTCATCGCTTCAGGACGCACTACGCCCGGCCGGTGGTTGACCCGCGCTCAGCCGACTGGCCACTGGTCCTACCCCAGGGCGGATTCCGGCCCGTACAGGTCGAGGAGCCTGACCCGCGCGGACTCCAGGCGCTGGTACATCACGGTGGTAACCCGCTTCAGCAACTGGTAGCCGAGTTCCGCATCGGCTTCGCACTTGCCGCGCAGGCAGGTGCCGTCCAGCGCGATTGCGCTGACCGGCGTCACCGCCCGGGCATCGCCGAAATAGCGGTAAGGCGGGATGAGCCACGACCACCCCAGCACCTCGCCCTCGTCCATGGTGTCGATGACGACAGGCCCCCGCGTGGGCGAATGGATCTCCAGCGCGACCCTTCCGTGCCGGATCACGTAGAAGCGGCTGGCCGATTCTCCCGCACCGAAGATGCAGTCGCCCGCGGCGAAATGCGCGTTGGACGCACATCCCGCAATGAGCTCTATTGCACCGGCGCCGAGCCCGGTGAAGAACGGGTGGCCGCCCAGCAGTTCTTCCATGGTCACCATTTCTGCCTCCTTGCCGCGCGCGCGGATCTCCGCCCAGAGGTGATGCCTCGACACTGGGGTTCGCCTTGCGGTACGGACAGGGGCATCCGGCCCCCGGGGCCGGGACTTTGGTATCTGCCGCAGACGATCGGAGCCTGCTTTGCTGGTACCGAGGGGAGGCAAGGCGTCAGCACCTGCCAGCGGCCACGGCTCCAGCGGGCAGTCAAAGGAGGCAAACCATGAACAAGCGCACACGAGCCGCGGCCGGAGCCGCCCTGGCCGCCGGGCTAGGGTCACTCGCCTACCCGCTTTTCTTCCGGCGCTGGTGCCTCACCTGGGGCGCCCGGCCAGACGAGGTCTCAAGGAAGCTGCCCGGTGACGAACTGCTCGCCGACGCCGACATCGTGTCTACGAGGGTGATCACGATCGATGCGCCGCCCGCCGCGATCTGGCCGTGGCTGGTGCAGATGGGCAGCGGGCGGGGTGGTGTGTACACCTACGACTGGATCGAGAACCTGTTCGGTCTGAACATGCATAGCGCGCGCCAGATCCTGCCCGAGTACCAGGGAGTCAAGGTCGGTGACGAGCTGCCGCTGGGCCCCGGCAGGCCGGTCATGCAGGTAGTCGTCTGCGACCCCGAGCGGACGCTCACGATCCGGTTCGCCGACGGGAACTGGGTGTGGATCTTCTCGCTCGCCGCCGAGGACGGGCAGACCAGGCTGATCAGCCGGAACCGGATCGCCACGCCAGGCGCGCTGCCGCCCGTCCGCCTGTTCAACATGCTGGTCATGGAACCCGGCAGCCTGATCATGGAGCGCAAGATGCTGCTGGGCATCAAGCAGCGCGCCGAGGACCTGGCCCGCGAGCAGATTATCCGAATGTGACCTTGGTGATGATCCATGGGCCCAGGGCAGCGTGCAGAACGAGAAGGTGAACGCAGTGAATGACTTCTTCGGGATCCTCGCCGCAGGGCCGGCGTTCTTCGTCAGCTCCTGGTTGCTGATGCTTTTCGCGGGGATCACCGCATCAGATGTAGGCATCCGACCGTTCGGCTACATCACGTCCATGGTGGTCACGATCGGGCTCTGGCTCGTGATCGCGCCGGCCGCCGGCGCGATCGCCCGCACCGGCAGGAAGAAGAAGGCCTGACCAGGCATCAGAAACGGCCTCACCACCCCTTCGATGGTGCGCGCATTTGACGGGAAGTTCCCGCTGGAGGCGCTCGTCAAGGTCATTGCCCGGCCCGGGTGGCCGCACTTGGGCCGGCTGGCCCTCCGCCTGTCCCAGGTGGGTTTAGCGGGGGTTGTTCCGCAGGGCTTTTGTCCGGTTCGGGTTGGCGGAGGCCGAGCTTACGGGCGAGGGGGGTTGCGGCGAGGCCGTAGATGGCGACGGTTCCGACGATCACCAGGAACGTCGCGGCCAGCAGCTTGCTCGCCCCGCTGATGTGCAGTGCGACGAGCGGGGCAGTAAAGGTCGCGGCGGTGGATGCCGCGACGATCCCCCGCGGGTCCATGGATCCGACGAAGATCCGCTCGTTCCTGGTCAGGCTGGTCCGCACCGCCGCGCTCGTGTTCGCCCAGGCCCTGCCCGGAGGTGTGGAACCCGGCCGGATGAATCCAGGTCTTATGCGCAGTGGCTAGGCCAGCGGCCCCGCGCTGGCAGTGACGCCGGCGCCTGAAGACTGTCCCTCCGCCGACGTTTTGAAAACGGACCGGCCCCGGTGCCCGGGCGGCCAGTGGTGCAGGAGGCGTGGTGCAAGCGGCGGTGGAAGTGCGGCGCGCCGGGGTGCGGGCGGCCAGGGTCATTGGTCAGCCCGGCGAAGGACCCTGGCCCCGTGCCCGGCGGCCATCTGCCTGGCGCTGCCGCGTGGCATAACCGCTCCCGGTCGGGCAGGCTGGACGCGTACTGCCCGGTTGCCGAATTGGAGGCCTGTCTCCATAGGGGCCACCACCGCCTGCCGACGCGAAGGAGACAGTACCGTGCCAGCTGACGGAGACACGCCGCGCGGACGCCGGTCCCTGGGGACCGACCGGCTGGCGGCCTTCAGCGACGGCGTGTTCTCCATCGCCGCCACGCTGCTCGTGCTGGACCTCGCGGTTCATCCGCCGGCCGCTGAAGCAGGTGCTTCAGGCCTGGCCCGGCTACGTGGCCTACGTCGTCAGCTTCCTGACGATCGGCGCCGCGTGGCTCGCGCACACCGCATTGACCGACCGGCTCGCCCGGTCAGATCCGGTCTTCCTGCAAATCAACTTGCTCGTCCTGCTCGTGGTGGCGTTCCTGCCGTTCCCCACCCGGCTCGTCGCAGACGCCCTGAACAACACGGCCGCCGAACGCGTGGCGGTCACGGTCTACGGGCTGACACTGCTGGCCATCCGCCTCCTGGGATCCGCCCTGGACGCCTACGCACGGCACGAGCACCTCTACTCACCGCGGGGAGACGGCGAGGAATCGCTGATCGCGCACCGGAAACTGCTGCCCGTCGTGATCGGGTACGTGATCGCGATCCTGATCGGGCTCGTCGTGCCGGGAGCGGCGGTGGCGTTGTACTTCGGTATCACGGTGTACCTGATCGTGCCGTTCCGGGAAGTCTCACGGCTGCTGTTCCGGCGTCCATGAGCCCCCGCCAGGAGCGCGCCTCCACATCCGGCTGGCCCGCGGCGTTAGTCGTCTGGGCGGCAGGCGGACTAGATCGCCTCGGCGTTGTGCAGCTTGACGCGCTCGCCCCGGCCTAGCGCTGCCGCCCAGCGCCTTGGCCAGGTCGGCTTCTGCGGTCTCGACCCGCCAACCGCGTTGGGGCTCCGCCTCACCCAGCGAGGGTGAGGCGGGGCCAGGACGTCCGCGCGCATCGTGGCAGATGAGCGAGAAGGCCGCACAGCCCTGGGCGCTAGCAGGACTACCGCTTAAGGTCCCTTAGAAATGGCCGAAAACGCGCTTCACGCGAAGGCTCACCTGTTCTGGTGATATAGGGAAGGAGCGCCTCGGATGGCGAAGTGGAACTTGGTGGCGATGGGCCAGGCTGGCCTGACCGGCCGGACCAGGGCCGCCGCTCAGCCGGTCGCCCGTGCGATCGCCCGCAAGACCGGACGGCCGGAGGCGGAAATCCTGGCGCTTATCGGTGCGGCGTTCCTGGCGATCGCGCTGATCGGCTTCCTTCGTACGGTCGATGCCGTGGTCGCGGCCGGGCGGACGGGCCGCCAGCCAGCCGATGACGCCGGGGCCTAGGACGGGCGGCCACCAGCCCGAACCCGAACGGTCATCCGGCGCGGGTGATGTTTTCGCCGACCGGCACCCCCAGCATTCGAATGATGGATGAGTCCCGGGCTGGTATCACCGCGTCGCGAGGGAGTTGGTCAGGCATGAGTGAGCGTTGCCCGTGACCGCCCCGCCCGGGCCGGCCGCCGCACCGCCGGTCACCCAGAAGCGGGAGTTCTGGGTTCTGATGGCGTGCGCGGTGGTCCTCGGGATATTCGGCGCGTTCGCCGGCCTGATCTTCGTCGGAGCGATCAAGCTCGGGGGCAAGTGGTACAGCGATTCCCACCCGGGCTGGTTCGGCGGCCACTGGTGGTGGGTGGCGGTCGCTGTGGCGGCCGGCGTCGCGGTCGGCCTGGTACGCCGCCTGACCCGCCTGCCCTGGGAGACCCCCGGCCTGTTCGACGACCTGCAAACCGGGCACGTCGAGGTGGGACTGGTGCCCGGGATCGCGGCCGTCTCGTTGGTGTCGCTGATCGGGGGCGCCAGCCTCGGCCCGGAGAAGGCGCTGGGCGCCATGGGCGGCGGGGCGGGCAGCTGGGTCGCCCAGCGACGAGGACTCGGCGACGAGGACTCCCAGGTGAACACCCTGGCCGGCTTCGCCGGCGCCTACGGCGGGCTGTTCTCCAGCACGGTGATCGTGGTGATGCTGATCCTGGAGGTCGCCCGCCCAGGCGGGCAGAAGCTCGTCAAGGCCCTGGCCGCGCAGATCGTGGCCTCGAGCGTCTCGTTCGGCATCTACTTCGCCATCGCCGGCGCCGTGTTCCTTGGCGACTACAAGGTGCCGCAGTACACCTACCACGACTGGCAGCTGCTCGCCGGGATCCCCCTCGGCCTGTTCGCGGCTCTGGTAGTGACGCTGCTAGCCGCGTTCATGATGGGGGCGGCGCGGCTGTTCGGCCGGCTGAAGGTCCCGGCCATCGCCAAATCAGTGCTCGGCGGGGTGATCTTCGGGATCGTCGGCGTGGCCCTGCCGCTGACCATGTTCAGCGGCAGCGACCAGCTCAATACCGTGCTCAGCGGCGCGGGGACCCTCGGCCTGGGCCTGCTCGTCGCCACGCTCATCGCGAAGATGCTCACCTTCGCGGTCAGCCAGGGCAGCGGCTTCGTGGGCGGGCCCATCTTCCCGTCGCTGTTCATCGGCGGGACGGCCGGGGTGATCGTCCACCAGGTCATCCCCGGCGTGCCGCTGGGACTGGCGTTCACCTGCCTGCTCGCCGCCGTCCCGGGGGCGGCGGTGGCCGCGCCGTTCTCGATGGTACTGATGGCCGCGTTCCTGACCCAGGTCGGGGCCCTGCAGACCGCACCCATTCTCATCGCCGTCGTCACCGCTTTCCTCACTATGGAAGGCGTGAAATACCTCCTGGCCAGACGCAAGCAGGCCCGCGCAGCCGGGGCGAAACCAGCGGCCGGGGCGAAACCAGCAACTCCGGTTTGAGGGTCACCGGTACCCGGCGCCGCCGGAAGACAGTGACAAGTTCTGTAAAGGAGATCGAAATGTTCTGGGCCATTGGTGGAGCTATTCTCTACTTCGTGCTTATCGTCACTCTTGGCGTAATGACGCTCAGGAAGGGCCATTGGGTCATATTTATCATTGGCATCTTCTTGCCATTCTTCTGGCTCTTCGGCGCGATAATGCCGCCGCGGAGGAGGGGCGCCTATTAGTACCCCTCACACGCAACCAGGTCATAGTGGGCCGCGGACAGCCCGCGCAGGGAGGTGAAGTCACGCTTGCCGCGGGTCGCGAGGTGGTGGGCGGCGAACCCGAAGATCCCGCCTCACAGCACGCCCAGGCCGATCCCGACCGCCACCCTGGCCAGCCAGGCGTGCCCGGGTGAACAACCCGAACAAGATGCGATGAAGACCGAACCCGCTCCGGTCAGCTGGACCGGACCTCGCGGCCGCGGCGGCTGGATCTGGTGCCGCCCGGCCCGGCCTTCGCGGCCCCGCGGCCAGCCGCCTTTTTCCGCGGCGGAGCCGTGCTGGCCCGGACGACCAGCGACGTGGTCAGCTCGACCCGGTTGCTCGAGGTGTCGGTGCGGCCGTCGAGCAGCGCGAGGATCGTGCGCGTGGCCATGGCCGCCATCTGCGCGAGCGGCTGGATGATCGTGGTCAGCGGCGGCGACACCCAGCCCGACATCGGCAGGTCGTCGAAGCCGACCACGCTCAGGTCATCGGGAATCCGCCGCCGGTGCAGCCGGGCCGCCTCGTAGACCCCCATGGCCTGCATGTCGCTGCCCGCGAAGATCGCCGTGGGCGGGTCGTCCAGCTTGAGCATGTCGGTCGCCGCCACCAGCGCCGCCTCGAAGTGGAAGTCGCCGGAGTAGACCAGGGCCGGATCCGCCGGGATGCCTGCCCGCTCGAGTGCGGCTCGGTACCCGTCCAGCCGTGCCTGGCTGCACAGCAGCGACGGGCGGCCGGTGATGGTCCCGATCCGGCGGTGACCGATCTCGATCAGGTGCTCGGTGGCCATCAGGCCGCCGGCCAGTTGGTCGCCCCGATCGACGGGATCCGCGGGTCGGGCTGGCCGACCGGGTCCACGATCACCACCGGCATGTGCATCGCCGCCAGCCTGGCCCGGTAGGCAGGCGACAGTTCGGTCAGGACCAGGATGACGCCGTTGGTCTGGCTGGTCGACAACCGGGTCAGCCATTGCTCCGTGTCGGGCTCGCCGGACACGACCGAGACGGCGATCCGGCAGCCCTCGGCGGAGGCGGCCTCCTCGGCGCCGCGGATGATCTCGACGGCCCACGGGCTGAGGTCGGCGAATACCAGATCGATCAGGCACGACCGGCCCGCGCGCCGGGGCGCCGCGTAGTTGAAGTCCGCGAGTAGCGTCTCAACCCGGGAACGTGTCTTGGGGGCGACGTCAGCGTGCCCGTTCAGTACTTTCGAAACTGTCGGAACGGACACCCCGGCGGCCGCGGCGATGTCGGCCAGCGTCACCCGGTCCCGGGCGAGTCTGGGCTCGCTTGCCATCATGCTCCCTTCGGCCGGGTCAGCGCCGAGGGAGCCCCCTGCGCGCTGCGCTTTCCCGGCCAGACAGCGTAATCGTAATGCGCTCGCGATCCCACGGTGAGCACGGCGATGCCGCCCGTACGGAGGTACGTCGTCACGTCTGGCTCATGCCGCCATCCACGACTAGCTCGACGCCGGTGACGTTCCGGCCGATCTCGGCGACCGCCGCGTCGAGCGCGGACTGCCTGCGCCCGGTGACGAAAACGTAGGCGCCCTCGGCCACGAAACGCTTCGCAATGGCCAGGCCGATGCCAGCCGTCGCGCCGGTGATGACGGCCACCTTGCCGTCCAGCTGCGCCATCAATTCAGCCAGAACTCAGGATCGACGGACAGCGCGTCGAGCTCCGCCCAGAGCCCGGCGGGGATCTGCTCCGACATCAGCGCGGTGATCTGCCCGATCCGCGACGGCTCGGACACGCCCACCACCGTGGCGGCAACCCGCGGATCGCGGAGCGAGAACTGCAACGCCGCGGCGGCCAGCGACACACCATGGGCCGCGCAGGCCCGCTGCATCGCGCGGACCGCGCCCTGGACGACTTCGCCGGCCGGCCGGTAGGCGTACTTGGGCTGCGTGTCGGGTCCCTTGGCCAGCATGCCTCCGCCGTAGGGCGCCCCGTTGACGAACGCCACCCCGCGCTGGCGCGCGTCGTCCATCAACGGCCCGGCGCTGCGGTCGACCAGCGTGAACCTGTTGTGGCTGAGCACCGCGTCAAACTGGCCGGTGGCGATGAATTCTTTCATGAGCCGAACGGGCCCGCCTGCCACGCCGAGGTAAGCCAGCACGCCCTGATCGCGCAGCGCGGTGAGGGCCTCGACCGGACCGCCTCGGTCCATCGCCTCGGCGAAGGTGAGGTGATACTCCGGGTCGTGCAGGTACATCAGCGGGACGCGGTCCAGCCCGAGCCGCTCCAGGCTCTCCTCGACCGAGCGCTTGACCCGCTCACCGGAGAAGTCGCCGGTGTCGGGATCGGCGTCTACCTTGGTCGCGAGCACGAATCCGGGCGGCAGGCCGCCGGCCGCGGCCAGCGCACGGCCGATGCGCCGCTCGGCCGAGCCGCCGCCGTAGTTGTTGGACGTGTCCATGAAGTTGAACGGGCTCCGCAGGGTCGCCAGGATCGTCGCTTCCGCACGGTCCCCGGCTACCTCATAGCCGTAGAGCGCGGGCATGCTCGCGAGCGGGCTGGTGCCGATGCAGACGGGCGATACCTGCAGTCCCGTCCGGCCTAGCGGCCGGCGGTCGGCGGGCTTGGTCTCCATGCGCCCTCCTAGCGGACACCGTAGAGGTGCTCGAGCGCGAGCTGGTCCAGCCGTTCGAAGGCCATGCCCTGACGACCGAGCACGTCCGAAACTTTCAGCAAAAGTTCCGGCGTTTAAGGGGTCTCAGGCAACGTATGGCGGCGAACGCCAGCATGTCAAGTATCGCTGCTCACCACGGGAAACGGTCGCAACGCTCGTCGGCGGCTAAGTCGCCGGTGCCTGCTGGCTAGCGTGCTGCCTAGCGCGACAAGGGCTCGCGGCGGGATCGCAGATGGAAAGCTTTCGAGCGGGCCGCCCGCAGGTGTCATAGGGTCGTCATACTCTGCCGTCATACCGGGCGTCGTCCCGCCGAAAGAGGTGACCCTCGTGCACATTGTCAGGTATCACACGAGTGAATCCCGCGCTCCCCTGGTCGGCGTGCGCGACGAGGGGCAGGTGTTCGGCCTGCCGGGCGTGGGGTCGCTGGCCGACCTGTGGGCGCTGCCGCTGGCTGAGATCAGGCAGCGCGTGGCCGAACGCGAGCGCGTCCCGGCCACGGACGTCACGCTGCTGGCGCCCGTCGACGGCCGGACCGAGGTCTGGGCCGCAGGCGTCACGTACTATTCCTCGCGCGAGGCGCGGGTCGAGGAGAGCGAGCGCTCGGCCGACGTCTACCGGCAGGTCTACGACGCCGAACGGCCCGAGTTGTTCTTCAAGTCGGCGGCGTGGCGGGTGGCCGGCGACGGGCAGACGATCGCGGTCCGGGCCGACTCGGTCGTGGACGTCCCGGAGCCCGAGGTCGCCCTGGTGATCAACCGCCTCGGCGAGATCGCGGGCTACACCGCGTGCAACGACGTGTCGTCCCGGTCGATTGAGGGCGAGAACCCGCTCTACCTGCCGCAGGCCAAGATCTACCTGGGCGGCTGCGCGCTGGGCCCGGCCATCCGCCCCTCCTGGGAGGTCACGAACCCGTACGACCTCGGCATCGAGCTGACGATCCGCCGCGACGGCGCGATCGCCTGGCAGGGCCGGGCCAGCACCTCCGCCCTGCGGCGCAGGTTCGACGACCTGGCCGGCTACCTGATGCGGGCCGATATCCATCCCGACGGCGTAGTGCTGTCCACCGGGACCTGCCTGGTGCCGCCCGCGCCGTTCAGCCTGGCCGATGGCGACGTGGTGGCCGTGGCGGTGGACGAGGTGGGCGTGCTGACCACTGCCGTCGTGCGCGGCCTGGACCGCATGCGCGAAGCCTTCGACCGGCAAGCACCTTACGCGCCTGCCCGATAACGCCCGGCATCTTGCCCAGGGCCGCCGCTCGCACCCCAGGCGCGCTCACGATCGTGAGACATCCCGTAGCTCAGTCATTACCCAAAGTATTTCGAAATTTTCGATCGTGCTCATCCGGCCACAATCTTGCCCTTGAGCTGGGAAGAAGCTTCGCGGAACAGGATCTTGTGTTCCGAGCGTATTACCGAAAAGTTATCAGCAAAATCTTGACAAGAGTGTCGGCGGTCAGGTCTACTCCCATCCGAGGCCCTCGAATAGCTACCACGAGTTTGCGCCCTGTTTCATCGGCGTATCGGAGGACGCATATGCCAAGCAAGGGGACGACGGTGACGAAACCCCTCCTGTACACGACGCCGTGGTCGTCAGGATCCTCTTGCCAGGCGGTTCTCGAGTCCATCCGGTTCCATCGGCCGACAACTGCGACCGAAAACTTTTGCCCAGCCCGTACCGAGCCGGTGCGGGCGACCCGTACCGAGCCGGTACGGGCGAGGGCAGCCACCGATGACGTACCAGGCGCCTCAGCCACGGCGGCACCCCCAGCAAAAAAGAAATCAGGCCCAGGAGGCACCATGCGCAAGTCGCCGAACCTAAGACGCCGGCGCGTTATCCCGGCCATCTCGATCGCCAGTTTCCTGGCACTTCTCCTCGCGGCCTGCGGCGGCGGCTCCTCGTCGGGCAGCGCGGGCTCGGCCACCTCGGCCGATATCACCTGGTGGGGCTGGACCCCGACCTCTCAGGTAGCGGATCAGTACATCAAGGCCTTCAACGCCCAGTACCCGAACATCCACGTGACCTACAAGATGCTCACGATCGCGGGCTACAACGCCGCGCTCCGGCCCGCCCTGGCTTCCACGGTGGGGCCCGACGTCTTCGACGTCGCGCCGGGTGGCGCCAACGGCTCGGTCGAAACGTACAGCCCGGACGCGGTCAACCTGGCGCCCGCGGTGCAGAAGGCGCTCGGCAGCGACTGGCCGTCCAAGCTCTCCCCCATCGGCGTCTCCAGCCTGATGATCGGCCAGAAGCTTGCGGCCGTCTCCGTCGGGGCGGTCTACTCCGGGACGGTCTGGATCAACGAGAACCTGTTCAGCCAGTATCACCTCAGCCCGCCGACCACCCTCGCCCAGTGGACCAGTGACTGCGCGACCTTCAAGGCACACGGGATCGGCTGCTTCGTCCAGGGCGTCGGGCAGACGGCGTTCAATGAGGACACACTGCAGGCGATCTCGGACAATATCGCACCCGGCGTATGGGCCAAGGCCATCCAGGGCCAGGTGCCGTGGACGAGCCCGACCATCGTCCAGGCCCTGACGATCTGGAAGTCGATGTTCAGCGACGGGATCATGGAAAAGGGCGCGCTCGGCGTCCAGCAGTACCCAGACGCCAACAACGACTTCATGTCCGGCAAGTACGCCATGGTCATGATGGGCACCTGGTACATGCAGTACGACACCCAGGCGGGCATGAGCGCGGCGATCTCCGCGGCGGGCGTCGCCAGCCCCAAGAACTTCACCGCGCTTCCCATCGCGTTCCCCGACGTCGCGGGCACCGGCCACACCGGAGCGCTCTACGGCGACTCCGACTACGGTCTCGCGGTCAACGCGAAGTCCAGCCACCAGGCGGCCGCTACCACCTTCGCGATCTGGCTGGGAACCTCGACGGCGGGACAGAAGCAGGTCGCGAACGCCCTTGACGACATCGCCGCGCTGAAGGGCATCGAGCCCACCTGGTCGAACATCAGCCTGGTGAGCTCCGGCACTCAGCAGGCCGCGCTCAGCAAGCTGATCACGAACGCGGTGGCATCCTCCGAGCCGCGGCTCGGCACGGTCACCCCGAACCTGCAGCTGGCCATCGGCGTGGCGTCGACCACCGTCGCCTCGGGCAGCGCCACGCCAGCCCAGGCCGCGGCGACCCTGCAGGCCGCAGCGGCGAAGATGCCGAACCACGGCGCCGTTTAGCGGGCTGCGCCATGGCTGCACGGGCGACGAGACGACAGATCGGAGGGCCTGAAGTGAGCAGTGCCGGGGCTGGAACGACCATCTCGATGACCCGGCAGCCGGACGCTGCTGCGGGCCGCGCCGCGCCGAAAGGCCGGCGGCGCGGCCTGCGGCGGCCGCCAGGCCTGCCCTGGATACTGCCGGCGTTCATCTTCGTCGTCGGCTTCATCTACTACTGCATCGGCTACACCGGCTACATATCCACGCTCAACTGGGACGGCGTCAGCCCTAATCCCCAGCACGTGGGCTGGGCGAACTACGTGCAGCTGTTCCACGACCCGGTGTTCTGGGACACGATCCGGCACACCGTCGTGTTCTTCGTGGTCACGTTCACGGTACAGACCGCCATCGGCTTCACCTTCGCGGCGCTGCTGCATTCGAAGGTCAAGCTGCCGAACCTGTACAAGGTGATCATCTTCATCCCGGTCGTGCTGGCGCCCGCCACCATGGCGCCGATCTTCCGGCAGATCTTCTCGGCGACCGGCCAGTTCAACACGATTCTCGGCGACATCGGGCTCAGCTCCCTGGAGCACCCCTGGCTCGCCCAGTCCAGCACGGCGCTCCCGGTCATCATGGCCATCACCATCTGGGAGTGGACCGGAGTGACCTTCATCCTGTACTTCGCCGCGATGACCCAGATTGACAAGGAAATCGTGGAGGCGGCCCGGATAGACGGCGCGAACGGATTGCGGGTCCTCACCCGCATCGTGTGGCCCAGCGTGCGGGGCACCACGATCGCACTGGCCATGCTGAGCGTGATCGGGGCGCTGAAGACGTTCGACGTGCCCTACCTGGTGACCCTGGGCGGCCCGAACTACGCGACCGAGTTCCTCGGCACCTTCATCTACCGGGTCAGCATTCCCCAGGCCGAGGTCGGATACGGCGCGGCGCTGTCGATCATGCTGCTGATCCTGGCGCTGGCCGGGGCCCTCGCCTTCGGGCTACGCGGAATGAGGAGGAATTAACCGCCATGTTCGAAACAATACGCCTGCGCTCGAAGATAATCCTGCAGGTAATCCTGACCATCATGGTGCTCCCCTTCCTCTTCCCGCTTATCGCGATGGTGCAGGAGTCCCTGGCCGGCCAGGGCTGGGATAACTACAAGGTGGTCTGGGACACCGGCGTTGTCCCCGAGTTCTTCCGGAACAGCGCCATCATCGCGGCCGGCGTGATCATCATCGTGTACTGCCTGACCATGCTCGCCGCGTACGGCTTCTCCAAGCTGCACATCCGCGGCCGGGAAATCTACTTCTGGATGATGCTGGCCGCGCTCACGCTGCCGGAGGTCGTGCTGCTCACGCCGCTGTTCTCAACCGCCATCCACCTAGGCATATTCAACACCTACTTCGCTGTCATACTGCCGCTGGCGGCGCTGCAGATACCGTTCGCCGTCCTGCTGACGCGCAACTTCGTCGACGGCATCCCGGATGACCTATTCGACGCCGCGCGAGTGGACGGCGCCAACGCGGCGATCATATTCTGGCGCATAATCCTGCCGCTCACCCGGCCGATAGCCGCCGCCATCATCATCTTGACGCTGATCGGCGCCTGGAACGACTACCTGCTCCCCCTGGTCTTCCTGCAGACCCCGGCCACTCAGACCATCACCTTGCTGCCGTCGTACTTCGTCAGCGAGTTCAGCGACGACCAGACCAAGGTCGTCGCGTCGGCGGTGATAACGGCCATCCCGGAGATCATCGCTTACCTGTGCCTGCAGCGCTTGTTCGAGCGCGGGCTGACCGCCGGGGCGCTGAAGTGAAGGTGACCCTGGCCGACGTCGCCGCAGCGGCCGGCGTATCGGTGCCGACCGTTTCCAAGGTCGTGCACGGCCGGGCGGACGTCGCCGCGGATACGCGGTCCCGGGTCGAGGCGCTGCTGGCCGAGTACCGCTACGCCACGCCCCGGCGCAGCGGCCGGCCCGGACTGATCGACCTGGTCTTCACCGACGAGCTGAACCCGTGGGCGGTCGAGATCATCAGCGGGGCCGAGAAGGCCGCGTTCGCCGGAGAGCACCGCGTCGCCGTCTCGGTCCTGGCCGGGGAGGCGGCGGCGGACAAGTGGCTCGCCCGCCTGTCGGCGAGCCGGACAACGGCGTCATCCTGGTGCTGACCGATCTGTCCCCGGTGCACCGCAGGCAGCTCGCCGCGCTGCACGTGCCGGTGGTCATCGTCGACCCGGTGGGCCAGCCCGACCCGCGCATCCCGTCGGTCGGCGCGGCCAACTGGGCGGGCGGGCTGATGGCGACCGAGCACCTGATCGAGCTCGGGCACCGCCGGATCGGGACCATCACCGGGCGTCCGGCCCTGCTGTGCAGCCAGGCGCGGGTGGACGGCTACCGGGCCGCGCTGGAACACGCGGGCATCCCGGCCGACCCGGCGCTGGTCAGCACCGGTGACTTCCACTTCGAGGCGGCCCTGGCCGCCGCGACCGACATGCTGTCGCTGGCCGACCCGCCCAGCGCGATCTTCGCCGGCAACGACATCGAGGCGATGGGGGTCTACGAGGCGGCGCGGCTGCACCGGCTGCGGATACCCGACGACCTCAGCGTGGTGGGGTTCGACGACCTCCCCATGTCGGGCTGGGTCTCGCCGCCGCTGACCACGGTGGCCCAGCCGCTGGCGCAGATGGCGGCGATGGCCACGCGCATGGTGCTGCGGACCCCCGCGGACGGGCAGAGCAACCGGGTGGAGCTGGCGACCTCGCTGGTCATCCGGTCCAGCACCGCGGCCCCGACCCGCCGATCGTCCCGATCAGCCAAAGGTTCACAGATAGGAGACAGATGACGCGACGCGACGACGACCTGGACCAGCTGGCGGAGGGCCACCTCAGCGTCCTGTCGCCGGACGGGGACGGCGTGCGGCCGGCCGTCTGGCGTGACGCCAGCCGCCCGGTGGAGGAACGCGTCGAGGACCTGCTCGGCCGGATGACGCTCGCCGAGAAGGCCGGCCAGCTGCGCAGCACATGGCTCGGCAGCACCTCTTTCGGCGGCGGAGTCAGCGGCGGCGGGGGCAATGGAGGCGGCGCGGGCGGCGGGGGAACTGGCGGGGTGGCGCCGCTGCATGAGGAGCTGGCTGGCGACCCGGTCGACTGGGCCGAGCTCATCCGCGATGGGCTGGGCCAGCTGACCAGGCCGTTCGGCACCGTGCCGGTCACGGCCCGCGACGGTGCCGAGGCGCTGGCCCGTACCCAGCGGGAGATCGTCGCCGCGAGCCGGTTCGGCATTCCGGCCATCGCGCACGACGAGTGCCTGGCCGGGTTCACCGCCTGGACTGCCGCGATCTTCCCCATCCCGCTGGCCTGGGGAGCCACTTTCGACCCGCCGCTCGTGCAGCAGATGGCGATGCAGATCGGCACGAGCATGCGAGCCGTCGGCGTCCATCAGGGCCTCGCGCCCGTCCTCGACGTCACGGTGGACCCGCGGTGGGGACGGACCGAGGAGACGATCGGAGAGGATCCCTACCTGGTCGCGACGGTCGGCACCGCGTACGTCCGCGGGCTGGAATCGACCGGGCTCATCTGCACCCTCAAGCACTTCGTCGGCTATTCCGCCTCCCGCGGTGGCCGCAACCTGGCGCCCGCCGCAATCACGGGCCGGCAGATCGCGGACCTGCTGCTCCCCCCGTTCGAGATGGCCATCCGGCTGGGCGGGGCGCGCTCGGTGATGCACGCCTACACCGACATCGACGGCATCCCGACCGCCTCGGACCCGTACCTGCTCTCCGACCTGCTGCGGGACACCTGGGACTTCACCGGGACGGTGGTGGCCGACTACTTCGGCATCAGCTTCCTGGAACTGCTGCATGGCGTGGCGGCCGATCCGGCCCAGGCGGCCACGCTGGCGCTGGCCGCCGGCGTCGACGTCGAGCTGCCCACCGTACGGTGCTTCGGCGCGCCGCTCATCGGCGCGGTCGAACGCGGAGAGCTGGCCGAGGCCCTGGTCGACCGGGCCGCGCGCCGGGTGCTGCGGCAGAAATGCGAGCTGGGCATGCTCGACCCGTCCTGGGACCCGGGCCCGGCCGCCGCAGACGGGGTCGACCTGGACCCGCCGTCGGCCCGGCAGATCGCGGGCCAGCTCGCCGAGGAGTCGATCATCCTGCTGGCCAACGACGGCACCCTGCCGCTATCCGGGCCGCGGCCGACGGCGGCCGGATCGCCGTGGTCGGCCCGCGGGCCGACGACCCGCTGGCCATGCTGGGCTGCTACTCCTTCCCTAGCCACGTCGGGGTCAAGTACCCGGACCTGGACATCGGCGTGCAGATCCCGACCTTCCTGGCGGCCCTGCGCCAGGAGCTGCCGGACAGCGATATCGGCTATGCACCGGGGTGCGGAGTCGAGGATCCTGACCCGTCCGGCCTCGCGGCAGCCGTGGCGCTGGCCGCCGGCAGCGACATCTGCATCGCGGTGGTGGGCGACCGGTCCGGCCTGTTCGGCCGCGGCACGTCGGGTGAGGGCTGCGACGCCGCCGACCTCAACCTGCCCGGGATCCAGGGCCAGCTGCTGGACGCCCTGCTCGCCACCGGCACCCCGGTGGTGATCGTCCTGCTGACCGGGCGGCCGTATGCGCTCGGCCCGTTCCCGGCTGCGGCGGCGGTGGTGCAGGCGTTCTTCCCTGGCCAGGAAGGCGGCCCCGCCCTGGCCCGGGTGCTGTCCGGCGCCGCCAATCCGTCCGGCCGCCTGCCGGTCAGCGTGCCGCGGCACGTGGGGGCGCAGCCCACTACCTACATCGGGTCCACGCTGGCCCGACGGTCCACGGTCAGCTCCATCGACCCCAGTCCGCTGTACCCGTTCGGCCATGGCCTGTCGTACACCACCTTCCGCTGGGAGGACATCGAAGGCCACGCCGCCCAGGTGCCGACCGACGGCACCATCGGTGTCGGGCTCACGGTCCGGAACGTGGGCGAGCGCCCCGGCACCGAGATCGTCCAGCTCTACCTGCACGACCCGGTCGCGCAGGTGACCCGGCCGACCGTCGTGCTCATCGGCTACGCGCGGGTGCCGCTCGAGCCGGGCCAGCAGCGCCGAGTCGAGTTCACCATCCACACCGATCTGACCTCCTTCATCGGGCGGGCTGGCCAGCGCATCGTCGAACCCGGCCGGATCGAGCTGCGGCTAGGCACCTCCAGCGCCAGCACGGTCGCCAGCCTGCCGGTCGATCTGGTCGGCCCGGAGCGCACCATCGGCGGCCCGCGGCAGATGACCGCCGACGTGCAGATCAGCTAGGTTTCGAAATTTCGGAAAGGAGCCTCCCGATGCCTGACTCTGTCCTCGCCGTGCGGGGCAACCAGATCGTCGATGGTTCCGGTCAGCCGGTCATCCTGCGCGGATACAACATCGGCGGCTGGATGAACATGGAGAACTTCCTCACCGGGTATCCGGGCACCGAGTCACAGCACCGGCGCGTCCTGCGCCGGGTCCTCGGACCGGAACTCTACGATGCCTTCTTCGAGCGAGTTCATGACCGTCTTCTTCGACGACGCCGACGCGCGCTACCTGGCCTCGCTCGGCATGAACTCGGTCCGCATCCCGTTCAACTACCGGCATTTCGAGGACGACGCCAGGCCGTTCGAGCTCTCAGGATCGCGGATTCGCGCTGCTCGACCGCGCGATCCGGCACTGCCAGCAGCACGGCCTGTACGCGGTCCTTGACTTCCACGCGCTGCCCGGCTCGCAGAACCAGCACTGGCACAGCGACAACGAGACGCACAAGGCCGGGTTCTGGGTCTACCGGCACTTCCAGGATCGCGTCGTGCACCTGTGGGAAGCCCTGGCCGCGCGCTACCGGGGCAACGCCACGGTAGCCGGGCTACAACATCATGAACGAGCCGGCCGATCCCGACGGCGACATGATCAAGCCGTTCTACGACCGGGCGGTCGAGGCGGTCCGCCACGTCGATCCCGACCACATCATCTTCCTGGACGGCAACCGGTACTCGACCGACTTCAGCGCGTTCGAGAACCTGCCGGTCTACCCGAACACCGTCTACACCGCGCACGACTACGCGCTGCCCGGCTTCGTCTACGGCGGCCCCTATCCGGGCGTCACGAACGGTGTCTTCGTCGACCGGGACCAGGTGGAGCAGGCGTTCCTGCGGCGGACCGAGTTCATGCGCAGCACCGGCACGCCGATCTGGATCGGCGAGTTCGGGCCGGTCTTCACCGGCGACCCGGAGCGCGATGAGCAGCGGTACCAGCTGCTGCAGGACCAGCTGGACATCTACCAGCAGTACGGCGCCGGCTGGTCGATCTGGGCCTACAAGGACGTGGGCGGCGAGGGGCTGGTCTCGGCCGCCCCCGATTCGCCCTGGCGCGAGCGGATCGGCGACGTGATGGCCAAGAAGGCGCGCCTGGGCGTGGACCACTGGGGCTCGCTGGACACCGGGATCCGGCACATCATGACGCCGATCGAGGAGACCTTCGGCAAGGAGTACCCCGACTTCGACCCATTCCCGTTCGGGCAGCTGAACTGGATCATGACCCTGGTGCGCAACATCTTGCTGGCCGAGCCGATGGTGGATGACTTCGGCCGGTGCTTCGCCGACGTCACCCGGGCGGAGACGGTGCGCGAGCTGGCCGACTCGTTCCGGCTGGAGAACTGCGTGGTCCGGGAACCGCTTGCGGCCGTCCTGTCGGCCAGCGCGCGTCAGCCGTCCTAGATCGCTCCGGTCCCGGTCAGCCAGCGGGCGGCGCGGGAGATCAGCAGGCGGTGCTCGGGGCTGTCGTAGGAGCGTTCGTCGTGACCGAGCACGTCGGTGACTATCCGCGACCTGTCTTGGACGCGGGCCCACAGCAGCGGGTGGAGTTCGCCCGCGTGCTCGTGGGCGGCCAGCGGGACGATGTCCGGCGCGGTCCGCAGGTAGGCGTAGCGCTCGTCGATGATGTCGAAGTCCGCGACCGGCGCGCAGATGGGATGCCGCCCGGGATAGGTGATGATCCGGCATGGCCCGGCCTTCGGGTGCATGGAGCGGCCGCTGATCCACGCCGCGCCGGTCACCGACTCCCAGGCCGGCAGCCGCAGCAGCGTGCAGGCGCCGACGTGGATGGCCAGCACCCCCAGGCCGCGGTCCAGCGCCGCCATCAGCCCGGCCTGCGCGGCGCTGGTGTCGCCTTCCGGGCCGCTCGCGGCGTTGACCACGATCAGGTCCCAGCCGTGCAGGTCGGCGACGCGGTCCGCGACGCTTTCGGAGATCTCCACGTGGTGCCCGAGGGCCGCCAGGACGCCGGCGATCCGGTCCGACGTCGCCGCGAACGGGTGCCACGGGTCGCAGTACTCCCCGCCGCCGGACAGGATCAGGGATCGGGTCAACCGTAGATCCAGCCGCCGTCGACGACCCAGGTCTGGCTGGTGCACATCCGGCTGTCGTCGGCGGCCAGCCACAGCGCCATCCGGGCGATGTCGGCCGGCGGAGGCGGCCGGGCAGGCACTGCGCCCGGTCGATCTCGCGTTCGGCCTCGGGGGTGACCCAGCCGGCGAGCTGGCGCTTCGTCATCGTCCAGCCGGGGATCAGGCAGTTCACCCGGATGCCGTGCGGATCCGAGATCGCGGGCCAGCGACCGGGTGAGGCCCTCGATCGCGGCCTTGGCGGTGGCGTAGGCGGCCACGTTGGCGAAGCCGGCGCGCCAGGTGATCGAGCCGAGGTTGATGATCGAGCCGCGCTGCCGGGCGCGCATCGCGGGCGCGACCGCCTGCGCGGCGAAGAACATCGGGCGCAGGTTCACCCCGAACTTGGTGTCCCAGAACTGTTCGGTCATCTCCTCGACCGGCCGGCGCTCGTCGTCGGCGGCGTTGTTGACGAGGACGTCGATGGAGCCCAGTTCGGCGGCGCAGGCGCTGATCGCGTCCCGCAGCCGCGGCACGTCGCTCACGTCGCAGTGCTGGTACCACGGTGTGGTGCCTTGGCTGCTTAGCTCGGCCGCTAGCTTCGCGGCCGGCTCGTCCTGGATGTCGACGAAGCCGACCCGGGCGCCCTGCCGGGCGAACTGGGCGACGAACTCCGCTCCGATGCCGGTGGCGCCGCCGGTGATGAACACGGTCCGGCCGCGCAGGCTGGGATAGCTGGCGTAACCGCCTCCCCCGGCTTGGTCGGCTGGCTCGGTCATTTAGTCTCCCATGAGGATCAGGCCACGGCCGACCGATTCCGCCGGCAGCCGGGCGAAGGCCTCGTTGATGTCGTCGAGGCGGTACTCGGGTCCGAGCAGCCGGTCCAGCCGAGCCGGCAGCCTAGGCAGGTCAGGTCGCCGTTCAGGTAATGCAGATCGCTGTGGCAGACGACGGCGGCCCGGACGCGCACCAGCACCTCGCCGGCCCGCGGCGCGGCAAGCCGCGTCTCCTCCAGCCGCATCGGCTCCCCGACAGCGTGCAGTACGGCCGCCTTCATCGGCTCTCCCTTTAGCCTTTAGGCATTCGATCTGAAACTTTCGAAAGTATTCTTGTCCTCGGTTACCATAGACGGTAGGCGTCAACCGGGCCGGACGTCAATGCGTCGAGGCTGCACCAGCCGAGGTTAAAGGCGCATTTACCGGGACGCCGGGCCCGCTGCCCGGCGCGGGTGCACGTCCGGGAGAATCGACGGAGGTAGGCTCAGCGGCACGGTTCCGTACCGTTAATGTGCGATGCTAGGCGCTATAACTTGCGATGATTGCCGAAAGTCGAAGCCGCGGTGTCCGGACAGATGCGCGGCGGGCCGGAGAGGACGTCATGAGTACAGCGCAGAAGCGGGTCACGATGGCGGCCATCGCCGCCGCGGCCGAAGTTTCCGTGCCGACCGTATCGAAGGTGCTCAACGGCCGGGCGGACGTCGCGGCCGAGACGCGGGTCCGGGTGGAGTCGGTGCTCGGCGAGCTCGGCTACGCCCGCAGCCCGCGGCGCAGGACCCAGCCTGCCCGCATCATCGACCTGGTGTGCACCGAGCTCAGTCCCTGGGCCACCGAGATCATCCGCGGCGCGAGCGCGGCCGCGCTCGCGGCCAAGTGCCGAATCGCCGTCACCGCGGTCAGCAACGACGCGGACGTCGATCACTGGCTCAGGAGCCTGACGGCCAGCCGCACCGACGGCGTCATCCTGGTCCTCACCGAACTGTCGCGGGCGCACCGGCACCGGCTGGCCGCGCTGCAGGTGCCCGTGGTCATCGTGGACCCGGTCGGGCAGCCGGACCCCGAGGTCCTGTCCATCGGCGCGGCCAACTGGGCCGGCGGCCTGGCCGCGACCGAGCACCTGCTGGAGCTCGGGCACCGCCGGATCGCCACCATCACCGGCAGCCCCGCCGTCCTATGCAGCCAGGCCCGGCTGGATGGCTACCGCGCGGCGCTGGAGCGCGCCGGTGATCGCCTTCGACCCGGAGCTCGTCAAGACCGGCGACTTCCACTACGAGTCCGCGCTCACCGCCGCGTCGGAGCTGTTGCGGCTGCCCGACCGGCCGACCGCGATCTTCGCGGCCAGCGACGTGCAGGCGATGGGCGTGTACGAGGCGGCGCGGCAGAACGGCCTGCGGCTGCCGGAGGACCTGAGCGTGGTGGGCTTCGACGACGTCCCGATGGCGCAGTGGGTCTCGCCGCCGCTGACCACGCTGCGCCAGCCGCTCGCCGAGATGGCCACCCTGGCCACCCGGACTCTGCTGGCCGGCGACTCGATGGGCCTCCAGAACCGGGTAGAGCTGGCGACCACGCTGGTCGTCCGGTCCAGCACCCAGCCGCTGGTCAGCCGTCCGGCCGCAGCGCGCGCCTGGGCCGCGGCGCCCAGGGCGGTGAAGATCTCCCGGGCCGAGTGGTAGCCGCCGACGAGGCGGTCCATGATCGCGTCCGTGACGGGCGCGGGCTGGCACTGCTCCGGCGTGCTCGGCTCGCCAGCCGATCATCTCGGGCACCGTCGCGTGGAACGTGAGGCGCGGGGCGAAGTCCGGCACGTACCGCCGGACCTTGGAGTTGTCGAAGACCGCACTGTGCGACAAGTCGCCGATGATCAGCTCTGACCAGAACCAGTCCGGCGCGCCGGCCAGGATGTCCTCCGAGGGGATGTGCACGATCCGCGGCTCGACCCCCAGGGCGCCCGGCGACGATCGAGTAGATCTGGTCCCAGGTGTAGACGTCATCGGAGGTGATGTGGAAGACCTCGCCGATGGCGCGCGGGTTGCCGAGCAGGCCGACCAGGCCCTGGGCGAAGTCGGCGGCGTGGGTCAGCGTCCACAGCGAGGTCCCGTCGCCGGGGACGATCACCTCCGCGCCGCGGGCGAGCCGGTCGATGACCGTCCAGTCGCCGGGAATCGGCGGCGATTGCCTCGTCGTAGGTGTGCGACGGGCGCACGATCGTCACCGGGAACCCCGTGTGCACGCAGGCCCGCATCAGCTCGTCCTCGGCCGCGATCTTGTCCCGTGAGTAGCTGACGAACGGGTTCTGGCGCAGGTTGGACTCGACGATCGGCCATTGCAGGACCGGCTTGCGGTACAGCGACGCCGTGCTGATGTGCAGATACTGGCGGGTCCGGCCGCGGAACATGTCGACCGCCTCGCGCCGCGTCCGCCGCGTTGAACGACAGGAAGTTCGCGACCGCGCTCGAACTCCTGGTCGCCGATGGCCTTGCGCACCGACGCGGCATCACTGACGTCGGCCTGCAACCAGGTCACCGATTCCGGCAGCGAGCGGTGCTTGACGTTGTGACCGCGGTTCAGCACGTACACCGACATGCCCGCGGCGACGGACCGCCGGACGCATGAGGCGCTGATCGTGCCGGTTCCGCCTAGGTAAAGGACGCTGAGGTCCCGGGTGGGCGCTGCCACATTCTCCGCCTTAGTTAGGTGTGCCGGGTTCGGTGACGCTGTCGACGATGGCTGCGATTTCATGGTCTTCTCCAGCGTCGCCGCCGCCTGCGCCGGCGTGGCCGAGCCTGCCGCCACCGTGGTGGACGCCACCCCGATGGCCTGCTGCAGGTTGGCGCTGACGAGCGATAGCCGGGGCTCGGTGCTGGTCGTGGTGGTCCCGATCAGGTGCTGGAGATTGGGTTCCTGCACCGGGTTGGCCACCAGCTTGACCGTCGTCCAGTCAGGCTGGATTCCGTTCAGCGAGGGGATGTCGTTCAGCAGGTTCGCCACCACCTGCTGGCCGGCCTTCGAGGTGGTCAGCCAGGTGGCGAAGGTTGTCGCGGCCGCCTGGTGGCTCGACTTGTTGCTCACCGCGATGCCGTAGTCGGCGTCGCCGAACATGGTGGCGGGGTTCCCTGCTCCGGCGACGTCCGGGAAGGGAATGGCGACCATCGTGAACGGCTTGGGGTTGCCGACCCCGGCCGCGGAGATCGCCGGGATCATGCCCGCCTGGGTGGCGTACTGCATGTACCAGGTGCCCATCATGACCATGGCGTCCTTACCGGCCATGAAGTCGTTGTTGGCGTCCGGGTACTGCTGCACGCCGAGCGCGCCCGGCTCCATGATCCCGTCGGTGAACATCTCCTTCCAGATCGTGAGCGCCTTGACGATCGTCGGGTTGTCCCAGGAATCTGCCCCTTGGAGGCCTTGGTCCAGACACCGGGCTGGATGCTGTCCGAAATCTCCTGCAGGGTGTCCTGGTTGAACGCGACCTGCCCCGCGCCCTGCACGAAGCATCCGACGCCGTGCTGCTTGAAGACCGAGCAGACGTGGGCCCAGCTCGGCCAGGGTGGTCGGCGCGGTCAGCCCGTACTTGGTGAAGAGGTCCTGGTTGATCCACAGGTTGCCGGCGAACGTCGATCCGATCGGCAGGGCGGCGAGCTTCCCGCTCGAGGTGGTCAGGCCGGCCGGCCCGATGGGCGCGATCTTAGACTTCCAGTCAGGCCCCAGCGCCTTGGCGACCGCGGGCTCCAGGTTGGTCGCGTCGGGTGCATAATAGGGCGAGGCCCGCGCCGGGCGCGATGCCGAAGACATCGGGGCCGAGGCCGGACGCCAGGGCCGGACGCATGGCCGCGTTGTACCCGGCGATCGTGATCTCCTTGAAGGTGACGTGGATGTTCGGATACACCTTGTTGAACGCCTTGATATAGGCTTGGGCGCCCTGGACGGTGGGCGTCCAGCCCCACCAGGTGATGTCGCCCGAGGTCGCGGAGCCGCCGGTGCTGGGCGAGGAGCCGCCGGTGGCGCACCCGGCCAGAGTCAGAGCCGCGATGAACGCGGCCGCGACGGCCGATAGCAGGCGGCTTCTGCGCCACCTGACTGGTGATCTCATCATCTACTATCCCTTTCCGCCTGTCGCGAGGAAGATCGAGACCCGCCACGGCGGCTGGCGACTGGACATCACCATGTGCCGCGGCGCTCTGCTGGCTGGCCAGTCCGGCGATCACGGCCTTAGGTGATGCTCCGAGCTGGACCCGCCGAAAAATCTCGAAAATTTTGCCGCAATTCAACGTATCCTTGGCCGCAAGTAGACCGCTGGCCTGGCTGGATGTCAAGCGTCTGGGCGTGCTAAATACTCCACTTATCGCACAGGTGCTGGTAGTTTGCCGAACACTAACCGCAAATGATCCAGGACATGGTCCTTCGAAAATTTCGAAAGGTCGAGCCCTCCGTGACTTCGACGACACTGATGCCGAGGCAACGGAGGCTGCCTCCATGGCCGTCGAGACGATCGGCGAGCTGCACGACACGCTTGCGTCCCTGGATCGTTGGGTGGAGTGGTGAACTGCTCCCTGACTTGAGGCAGAGCGCGCTCTGTGGTGAGATGTGACTGAAGCGGCTAAAGAAATCGAAGATAAAGTATTTAACATTGACGTGATGCAGGATGCATTTTAGGGTCGAGCCAGGGCACATGAGGCTTACGAGCCAGGGCACATGAGGTCACGCCTTCGCCGCCCGCGCGCACGTGCTGCCGTCATGTGGCCGAGGCCGGTCGCCTACGACCGCCAACTGGATGAACGGCCCAGGGTTCGAAAGGCGCCTCAATGAAGAGCGAGAACCAGATGACTCAGGCACATCCGGCGGATGGCCGGTCAGTGGATTTCGACGCGATCGTGGTGGGTGCGGGTTTCGCCGGCCTTTATATGCTGCATTCGCTGCGCAAGCTGGGGCTGTCCGTCCGGGTATACGAGCAGGGCGGCGGTGTCGGCGGGACCTGGTACTGGAACCGGTATCCTGGCGCGCGCTGTGACAGCGAGAGCGTCTACTACATGTTCAGCGATCACATGTCGGAGGAGATCCTCGGCGAGTGGAACTGGACGGAGCGCTACGCCGCTCAGCCCGAGATCCTTCGGTACCTGGAATTCGTCACGGACAAGATGGACCTGCGCCGGGATATCCAGTTCAACGCGAGAGTGATCTCCGCGGTCTACGATGCCGAACGCAATTCCTGGGATATCCGGCTAGCGGATGGCAGCACGTCATCGGCGCGATTCCTGGTCACCGCGGTCGGGTGCCTGTCTTCGACGAACACCCCAGAATTCCCGGGGATCGAGACCTTCGGCGGCGAAAGCTATCACACCGGCGCCTGGCCTCATCAGAACGTCGACTTCACCGGCAAGCGGGTGGCGGTGATCGGTACCGGCGCCACGGCGGTCCAGGCCGTCCCGGAGATTGCCAAGCAGGCGGCGCACGTCTGGGTCTTCCAGCGCACGCCGAACTATGACATGCCGGGGCGGAACAGGCCGCTGGCACCTGACTACGCCGCGCAGGTCAAGGCGGCGTACAAGGATCTATGGCAGAAGGCACGCGAGTCCGGCTTCGGGCTGCCCTATCAGGTGGCCGAACGGTCCGCGCTGGACTACTCACCGGAAGAACGGGAGCCCATCTTCGAGGCAGCCTGGGCCAAGGGCGGCTTCTACATGGGCCTGGAGACATTCTCCGACTTCCTGGTCAACAAGGAGAGCAACGACACGGTCTCCGAGTTCGTGCGCGGCAAGATCCGCGAGGTCGTCAAGGACCCAGCGGTCGGTGAGCTGCTGGCGCCCAAGGACCATCCGTTCTTCACCAAGCGGCCGCCGCTGGAGAACGGCTACTACGAGACCTTCAACCGGGACAACGTGACGCTGCTGGACGTGCGGGCCGCGCCGATCGAGGAGATCACCCCGCGCGGCGTCCGGACCGGCGGGCGCGAGTACGAGGTCGACGCGATCGTCTTCGCCACCGGCTTCGACGCGATGACCGGCACCCTGTTCGGCATGGGCATCACCGGCCGGGACGGGCTGAGGCTGCAGGACAAGTGGGAAGACGGCCCGCGCACCTACCTCGGCCTCACCACGCGCGGGTTCCCGAACCTGTTCGTCATCACCGGGCCGCAAAGCCCCTCCGTGCTGTCCAACATGCCGGTGGTGATCGAGCAGAACGTGGAGTGGATCGCCGGCGTCATCCAGTACATGCGCGCACACGGTCTCGACGTGGCCGAACCCGCGCAGGACGCGGAAGACAAGTGGGTCGATCACCACAACGAGGTCGCCGCGGCGACCCTGCTCCTCGGCACGGACTCCTGGTGGGTCGGGGCCAATATCCCCGGGAAGCCGCGGACGCTGTATCCCTACGTCGGCGGCGTGGGCACGTTCCGCGCCATCTGCCACGAGGTCGCGGAGAAGGGCTACGAGGGGCTGGTACTGGCGCGGCACGAGCCCCGGGAGGGGGGGGACGGCGAGGAGGGGGTTATGGGGGGGGGTTGCGGCGGCGGGCATTGTAAAGTCGGGTACCGGCTTGGGCCGGATTGTGACCTGCGCGGCGATAGCGCCACGGTAAAGGCGATCTGGTGTCTTACTCCCTTCCGCTGACTCGTACCGAGACCATCGCGCGGCACCTGCGCGAGGAGATCGTGACCGGACGGCTGGCTCCCGGCACGGTCATCAAGGATGCGGAAGTCGCCGACCGGCTCGGCGTCAGCATCACGCCGGTCCGGGAAGCCATCATGCTGCTGTCCGCCGAGGGCCTCATCGACATCTCGCCGAACCGCACCCGGCGGGTCACCGACGTTTCGCAGAAGAACGCGCTCGAGCTGATCGACGTCATGTGCGTACTGGCCTGCGCGGGCGTCGAGTGGGGCGTGCCCAACCTGACCGCAGCCGACCTGGGCCGGATGCGCCAGCGGCTGGATGAGCTGCTGGCCTGCCTGCGATCCGGCGACGTGGCCACCGCGACCTCCGCAGGCGCCGATTTCAGCACCATCATGATCTCGGCCAGCGGGAACCGGGAGCTGCAGACCCACGTGGACCTGGTGGTGACCAGGATGCGGCGGCTGCTCGGACTCACGCCGGAGAGTGATCAGTGGCGGCCCTGGATCGACGGGTACACAGCGGTCCTCACGCTGCTGGAGCAGGGCGACGCGCGGGCCGCCATCGCCCGCTACCGGCAGATCTACGCCGAGGTCCGGGCCGAGCTGGAATCAGGCGAGGGCGCGGCGCAAAGCCTCGATGCGGCGTGCCCAGATCACACCTGATAGCTCGCATTCCGGCGCGAACACTTCGGCCGCGTGGTAGGCACCGGGATTGACGTGCAGTTCAGTCGGGACACCGGCCTGCATAAGCCGCATGGCGAACGTGATGTCCTCGTCCCGGAACAGGTCGACGGTGCCGACGTCGATGAAGGTCGGCGGGAGACCGGTCAGATCCTCCGCGCGAGCCGGGGCGGCGTACTGGTCGGGCTTGCCGTCACCTAGGTACCATTTCCAGGCTTCGATGTTGCCCGCGCGGTCCCAGAGCCCGATGTCGGTGATCTCGTAGCTCGACGGATCTCGTTCCTGTCGTCGATCATCGGGTAGATCGGCATCTGGAACCGGAGCGCCGGGAAGCCGCGGTCGCGGGCGAGCATCGAGATGGCGATGGTGAGGCCGCCTCCGGCGCTGCCACCGTAGACGGCGAGGCGGTCCGGGTCGAAGCGAAGTTCGCTGGCGTTGCGCGCCATCCACACCAGGCCGGCGTAGCAGTCCTCGACCGGTGCCGGATAGGGATGTTCCGGAGCCAGGCGGTACTCGACAGAGACGACCACCGCGTCGACCCGCTCGCAGATCTGGGTTGCGACCGCGTCCTCGCCGTCGATGTCCCCCAGGATCATGCCTCCGCCGTGGATGAAATAGATCCCGGGCAGCGTCCCGGTGGCGTCCGTCGGCCGGTAGATCCGCACCTTGATGTCCGGCGCACCGTCTGGTCCGGGCACCATCCGGTCTTCCGAGGTGACGTTGGGGTTGGGCGGGATCTCCATAGCGGCCAGCAGCTGGGTCACGGTGGCCCGGCGCTGCACGATGTCGGGAATGGAGTTAAAACCGCCAGGAATCGCCGCGAGCAGCTGCTCCAGGGGGTCGCGGACATCTGGGTGGATGAGATGACGGCGGGACATGGACCCTCCTTTGGGCTCGCGTGGCTGGGCTCGCGTGGCGCGGGCGGCACTCGATGCAGAATGCATCCTACGTAGTGATCGAGCTCACATCAATGCCCGGTCAGGCGGGGCTCTCCTTGGTGGCCAGCAGAACCCACAGGAAGTCCTCGCCGAAGCTGGGTCCCTGCCCGTCGGTCTTGTTCATCTGCCGGAGCACGCGCAGGGAGAAAGGCGGCTTGTCCCACAGGGCGCGCAGGCGGTCTTCTGAGTAGCCCAGGCCGCCGCCGAGGCTCCCCCGCTCGTACACCTGCTGGTCGGTGTAGCCGCCGCCGCCTTCGGGCCGGAAGCACACCAATCCGTAGCTGCCACCTGGCCTGAGCGCCCGGCGCACGAGTGCCGCATAGTCCTGGCGGCGGTGCGGGGGCAGATGGTGGAAGCACCCCGAGTCGTAGACCAGGTCGTAGGACCCTGCGGTGAACGCGGCATCGAAGATCGAACAGCACTGGAACTCCACCACGGCGCCGGCCTGCCTGGCTCGCTCCCGGGCCCAGCTGATCGCCTCGGCCGAGAAGTCAATAGCATCGACGCCGCATCCCCGGCTGGCCAGGTACACGGCGTTCCGCCCGTGCCCGCATCCAGCTCGAGCACCCGTCCCGGCGAGAGCAGGCCTTCGCTGAACCATGCGGCGAGGTTCTCGTCGGGCCACTCGACGAAGAACGGGCACGGCTTGGCGCGGTCGGCGAAGAACTCATTCCACCAGGCGGCGCCGCGGCCTTCCGGGAGGCCGCCCGGCGTGCCCGGCACGTCGTCGCTGGAATAGATGAACGGGTCTGGCACCTAGCGCCCTCACTATCCGATCGCGAAACGGCCAGTACCGTCGCGGCCTAATTTACCGCCGCCAGCGGAGCCGAAAGACCCGGTTGACCGGGACCTCCGCCCGTTGCCAACGCCCCTGGCAGCGGGCCAGCGTCGGATGCAGCACCCGATCGCATCGGGGTGCCGCCCGGCCGTCCGCGGGCTATCTGCGGCCCACGTCAGGGAGCGCGAAATGGCAGAATACCCGACCGATCACGCAGGGCTTGAGATATTGCCGTTCGACAGGTGTCTGCAGTTGCTGGCTACGGTCCCCGTCGGACGGGTCAGCTTTTTCGCCGATGGCGAGATCGTGGTGCTGCCGGTAAACCACATTGTGGACGGCCAGGCCCCGGTCTTCATTACCGCACGCGGGTCAAAGTTGTCCGCGGCCGAAGGCCAGAATCTAGTGGCGTTCGAGGCAGATGAATACGACGAGCGAACCCATTCTGGATGGAGCGTCCTGGTCAATGGCCGCGCCCAGGCGGTCTACGAAGACGCCGAGATCCAGCGCCTGAGCCGCCTAGGCCTGCACCCGTGGGTAACGGCGGTGGAACGTCCGTTCTGGATACGGATACGGCCCACCTCGATAAGCGGGCGGCAAACCCCAGCACCCGGCTAACCCGGCACCCTGCCCAGAGCGCGGGCGCGGGAGTCCCCCGGCAGTCGGCCTTCGGAATCTGGCATGCCGAGCAGCAGGACCGTTCAGCACTCGCCCCCCATCTCACCTCCCGGCAGCTGGCCAAGCTAGCTCCGCGACGATAGCCAGATGTTCGTGATCGGCGTCGCGGTGGCCGCCTGGCCATCGCGCGGCAGCGCGTAGGCGGCTTCGATGGTGGCCAGGACGCTGTAGTGGGTGATCGGATCGGAATAGCTGCCGGGCCGCACCTTCTGGCCCGCGAAAATCGTGGTTATGTGATTACCCGGGCTGCCGTCGTCCTCGTCCCAGGTAACGATCAGCAGGCTGTCATGCGTCATCGCCCAGTCCGCGTAACCGCCGATGTGAGCGCGCAGCCAGGTATCGCCTGTTGCGACGCTGCAGTCGTGCATGTCGTGGCACAGGTCAGGGATCACGAAGGACACCGCCGGCAGCCGGGCGAAGGCCGTCGCGGGGAAGCTGGTGTAGGGCAGGCTGACCGAGCCAGGCACGTTGCTGAAATCTGTCCATGGCACGTGCTTGCGCGCGTACTCGCCCGCCGAGCAAACCGGTGATCCCACCCCGGGCAAACCCTCGGCGTAACCGGCGAAGCTCTTGCCCGCCTTGATCAGGTCGGCGGCCAGATTCGGCGCGGTGAACCGGTACGGGCAGCCGTCATCGGTAATCCCCTGGGTGCTGCCGGAGAATAGCGCCAGGTAGTTCGGTTCGCTCGGATGGGTAATCGCGTAGGAGCGGGTGAACAGCGCGCCCCGCCGGGCGAGGTCATTGATGAAGGGCGCGGCCGGGTTACCGATGATGTCCGCGTACGAGTGGTTCTCCATCACGACCACGACAGTGTGCGCCGGCTCGGGGACCGCGGCTGGCTGAGGGCCCGCCGTCGCGGACGGCGAGGCGCTGATCACCGGCGACCCGGCCTGACCGGCTGTACTGCTGCCCGCCGCAGGGTTAGAGCCGCCGCACCCTGCCAGCAGCAGAACCCCGGCGAACAGGCTGGCCACGCCCACCCGGGCTCGGCCTGACAGGCTCGGTCGCGCCGGCCGCCAGCCATCCATGCGGCTCCGCTGCGCCGTCAAACTGCCTCGCACCATCATGTCCCTTCGCCATCGTGCCCGCTGCGACCTATATTCTCGCCGGGCCCGCCCGGCGCGTCACGGCCGGCACCTGGATTAGCGGTGTTCCGAACGGCGATGACGGGCTGCAGGCCGGATGATGGTCCCGGAACCCTTCCGCTGGACGCCCGTGACCATATGCGTGCCCCGCCCGTGCACCTCACCGATAGCCGGTCAGTGCCTGGTACACAAGCTGACGCAGTTGCGGGCGGATCGGGTACGCGCTGGATGGAAGAAGCTGGGTAAAGAACGAGACGGTCAGCTCTTCCGCCGGGTCGATCCAGAACGTGGTGCTGGCCGCGCCGCCCCACGACAGCTCGCCCGGAGAACACAGCACCTTACCTGGCACGGGGTCGATGACGACGGCGAAGCCAAGTCCGAAGCCGACACCGCGGAACGGGGATTCGGCGTACAGCGGCCTGCCGAACCTCTCCAGGTCAAGGCCGCCAGGAAGGTGGTTGCGGGTCATGTAGCCGACCGTGCGCGGGCTCAGCAGCCGCGTGCCGTCCAGTTCCCCGGCCGGGCTGTCCGTGCGGTGCAGCAGCATCTGGGTGAACCGGTGATAGTCCGCAGCGGTCGAGACCAGGCCGCCGCCCCCGCCGAGCATGGCCGGCGGGCGGCGGGCGGCGTCGCCCAGCGCGTCGAGCCTGACCGCGGCACCGGCATTCCCCCGCGTGTACAGGGCGGCCAGCCGTGACAGCTGAGTGTCCCCGGCGTAGAAGCCGGTGTCGGTCATGCCGAGCGGGCGCAGGATCCTCGCCGCGAAGAACTCGTCCAGACGCTGCCCGGACACGACCTCGATCACCCGGCCGAGCACGTCGGTCGCCACCGAATAGTTCCACTCCGTGCCTGGCTGGAAGAGCAGCGGGATGCCCGCCCAGATGTCGCACGCCCGGGCCAGGTCCGCGCCGGGAGGCGCGGACCATTCGAACCCGGCGGCCCGGTACATGGCGTCCACCGGATGTACCCGGTGGAAACCATACGTAAGGCCGGCCGTATGGGTGAGCAGGTGCCAGATCCGCACCGGCTCGGTGGCAGGGACGGTGACGTGCCGCAGGTCCGAGCCGCCGGAGTAGACCCGTACGTCGGCGAAAGACGGGATGAACGAGCTGACCGGATCGGTGAGCTCGAATCCGCCCTCTTCATACAGCATCATCGCCGCCACCGACGTGATCGGCTTGGTCATCGAGTAGAGCCGCCATACCGTGTCCGTCCCAGCCGGCCGCCCGGCCTCGACGTCGCTGGACCCGTAGCTCGACACGTACGCCAGGCGGCCGTACCTGCTCACGGTGATCAGCCAGCCGGGCAGCCGGCCGTCGTCGACATAGCGAGCGAAGTGCCGGTCGATCCGCTGCAGCCGGTCCGGATCCAGGCCTACCTCGGCTGGCTCGGCCTCGGTCTTGAGCTCGCTCATCGCGTCACCTTTCCTGAGCATCCGGCACAGGGTACGACCTGGGTAGCGACAATGCACGTTCGATGGGTGACCTAGACGCGGTGGCCGCCGCGATCCGGCCGGAACCGCGCAGCCAGCGGATCGCCGAATTCCTCGCCGCGCACCCGGCCGTACGGCGGGTGCACTACCGGGGGCTGCCCGGCCATCCCGACCACCTGCTGGCCGCCAAGCAAATGCCGGGTGGTTTCGGTGGCGCGACGAGTTGATCGCCGACCTCGACCAGGCACTCGCCGACTCAGCCGGCGCACGGTTCCTGGCGGATCTTGCGGTTCCCTTGGCGAGACGTTGGTTGACGCTTGGGGGTCAGCCAACGCCGGCTCGATCTTTCGGCAACCTTCCGGGTTGCTTCCCTCGAACTTCCAGCGTCGGCTGCCACTCTCAGATCTATGGCATCCACGAAAGGCACTCAGTAATGTTTTCCCGCAAGCTCACCAGGTCCATCGTTGTCGGTGCCGCGGCCATCGCGGTCGCGGCCGGTTCCTACGGGATCGTCAGCGCAACCTCCAGCAGCGCCTCAGCCGCTGCCAGTACCACCCCCGCTGCCAGCAGCGGCTCACCCGCTGCCGGCAGCGGCTCCGCTGGCGGCTTTCACGGCTCCGGCGGCGGGGGATCGAACGCCCGGTCGGGACCGGCCGCGGGGGGATCATCCGGCACGGTCGGCAGCGTGTCCACCTCGGGCTTCACGATCACGACATCAGCGGGTCAGAAGGTGACCGTCGACGAGGCATCCGCCACGACGTACCAGAACGGGACGAGCCCGGCCTCGGCGAGTGCCATCACCACAGGCGAAAGCGTCCTCGTCCTCGGGACGGTCAGCAATACGACCATCACGGCCGCGCAGGTCACCGTGGAACCGGCTGGCACCGGCGGACCGGCGGCTTCCTCGGCGGCCGGGGTGGTCCCCTTCCAGCAGGGTGCGCCGAGCACGTCAAAGACGGCCGGCCAGATCCCGGCGGCCTACAGTCAGGGGTCGGGGACGATCGTCAGCGGAACGGCCGCGAATAAGGCGACGGAAGCTGCGCTGGCCGCCTACCCGGGGGGCATCGTCGACCGTGTTGTCCTGCTGAGCAACGGCGAGTACGAGGTCCACAACATCGGCGTCAACTGGCCGCACCACGTCTTCGTCAACCAGGACTTCCAGGTCATCGGCGCCAACTAACTACGTGACGCGGGCCACCCAGTCGCGGTGTGGACAGGACGGCTTCATCTCACCGGAATCGTTCTTTCACCACGCCCGCGGTACCGGGCGGTCTAACATGCCCCTTTTGGACAAAGCCAGCTAGGGGGACCGCTGGCAGGGGGAGGACGTAAACAAGTGGCGCGCCTGGCGATCGCAAAAGGCTTTCTGGCCGAATACGCGAAGCTGACACGTACTGCCTGGTCACGGTCTTGCCGCGGGACAAGGCGGATGCCTACGCGCTGGCCGACGGCATGACCGTGGACGAGGCCCTGGCGGAAGAGCTGCACCTCGTCCTCGCTCACCCGTTCGCGGCGTGGCGCACGTTCCTGCACCCGGACCAGCGCCAGATCGCCTACCAGGCACGCTACGCCGGCCCGGCTCAGGTGACCGGCGGCCCCGGCACGGGCAAGACGGTTACCGTGCTGCACCGTGCGGCTTTCCTGGCCGGACGCGCCGAGCCGGTGCTGGTGACCACCTTCGCCGGCAACCTGGCCGACGCCCTGAGGGCCCAGCTCGACCTGCTGATCCAGGACGTCGGCGTGCGCCGCCGGATCGAGGTGCTGAACGTGGACCGGCTGGCCTACAGCATCGTCAAGCAGGCCCGCGGCACTCCCGTCATCGCGGACGAGCGGGTGCTGCGCGCCCGCTGGGCGGAGGCCGCCGCTGACGCCGGGCTGGCCTTCACCCCGGCGTTCGGCAAGAACGAGTGGGAGCAGGTCATCCTGGCCCAGGACCTGCGCACCGAGCAAGCGTACTTGACCTGCCCGCGCACCGGCCGCGGACGGCCGCTCAGCAAGGCCCAGCGCAGCCAGGTCTGGCAGGCCACCCAGCGGGTCACCGCCGAGCTGGCCGCCGCCCGCGAGGCCACCCACCTGCAGCTAGCCGACGAGGCCGCGCAGCTGCTCCGGCAGGCGGGAGCACCGCGCTACCGGCACATCCTGGTGGACGAGGCCCAGGACCTGCACCCATCCCAGTGGCGGCTGCTCCGCGCCGCCGTCGCGCCCGGCCCGGACGACCTGTTCATCGCGGCCGACCCGCACCAGCGCGTCTACGACAACCGGGTCTCCCTGGCCAGCCAGCGGATCAGCGTGCGGGGACGGAGCCGGCGGCTGTCCCTGAACTACCGGACCACCCAGGAGATCCTGGCCTGGGCGGTGCCGCTGCTCGGGACGGAGCCGGTGACCGGCCTGGACGGCGAGGTGGACTCCCTGCTCGGCTACCGGTCGCCCATGCGCGGCCCGCGCCCGGAGCGGCGCGTGACGGCCACCCGGGCCGAGGAATTCAACTTTCTTACCGAACGGGTTCGCTCGTGGCTATCGGCCGGCCTCGAGCCCCATGCCGTCGGAGTGGCCGCCCGGTCCGCCAGCCTGGTCCGGGAGGCACGCGAGGCGCTGAAGGCCGCCGGCATCGCTACGGTCTCGCTGAGCGGCCGGGGTGGCAGCCAGGCCGTTCGGGCCGGGACCATGCACGCGATGAAGGGCCTGGAATTCCAGGCCGTTGCGGTCATCGGCGTCGAGCAGGGCCTGGTCCCCGAACCAGCGGCGGTCACTCCGGAAACCGAGGACGCCGCCGCCCATGCCCAGGACCTTCAGCGGGAGCGCTGCGTTCTGTTCGTGGCCTGCACCCGGGCCCGGGACCATCTTTACGTGTCCGGTACGGGCCGGCCGAGCATCTTCCTGCCGTCCCGCGAGGCCGCGCCGCCGCCGTCCCGGCCGGTCCCGATGGACACCGACATCCCCGCCTTCGGCCTGGGCCCGTTCTTCCGGTTCCTGCTGGCCCGCCGTCGGCTTGATCCGGCGATGGACGCGGAGAGCTTGCTGGCCTGGGCGACCGCGCCGGGTCGCCGGCTGCGCCTAGCGGAGCTTGACATTCCCGCGCGACGGTTCCTCGCCGAAGGCGGCGATGGCGCCCTCGACCTGGTCGACCGCTGCCTGGACCTGCTCGGCCGCCTGACCGGCCCTAAGGCGGACCTGGACGGCGTCCGGCTGCCGGAACGCTTCGTCGATGCGGCGCGAAAGGAGGCGGCCGCGCAGGGCCTCGGGCAGCCCGCGGCGCGGCGAGCCCGGATCGCCGCGCGCAGCCAGGCACCGCGTCCGCGCATCGGCCTTGATCCCCGCGGGGCAGGCGTGCAGGTGATCCTGCCGCCGGTCGGGCCCCGTGTCGGGGAAGCACTCGATGAGGTCGCCACCTGGCGGGTGACCGCGGACGGCGATCCCGTCACGGTGCGGAGCCACGCGCCATGGGCGGGTTCTGCCGGGGTCGCTCCGCCGGCCGTGCACCCGCTGGCCCGGCCGGTCCGTACGGTCCATGTCTCGCTGGCCGGCTGGGATCACGTGAGCGAACTGGATGTCGTGCCGCCCCATGACCCGATCCTGTTTTTCTCCGCGGACGGCAGGTGGCTCCCGGTGCAGCTACCCCTGCCCCCGGACCAGCTGTGGATCCTGCGCCCCGCCGACCGCGAGCTCACCACGGCCGGCGAGCTCCAGGTGATCACCGAAAGCCCGGTGCCGTCCGGGTGGGCGCGCTGGCACCTGCAGCTCGCCTCCCTGGAGAAGGTCAGCTCCCTGGCGCTGCAGGGCGGCCCGGCGCATGCCGTGCGGGGTGACACGTGCCCTCGCCTCCTGCTCGGCGAGCCGCTTCCGGGAGTGACCACGCCCGACGGCTCACCGGTGTACGCCGAGCCGCCGAAGCTGTGGCTCCCCGGCGCCCCTGGCCCGGTGGGCCGCTGGCATGTCGGCATCCGGCCCGCGGCGGGAGGCAGCTGCCTGGTCTCCAGGGAAATCGGCCAGGCCGGTACGGCGGACATCTGGGACGGCGTGCCCAGGCCCATCCTGGGAGGGTTCGACATCATGGCGCGCGGTCCGCTGGGCTGCTGGATGCGCCGCACGATCTTCATCGCCGCAGGCGTCCCGGTCAGCTTCGGCGTATCCGACCGCGCACGCGTGGTGGACTTGCGGGCGGGCACCGGGACAGAGCCTGTCATCGTCACGCCGCCGCCCCGCGGCCAGGGGACCACGTCCGCGGGCGCCGCGTGGCCCGCGCCGCTGGCCAGCGGCGCCGAGGTGAGCTCCGGCCAGCTGACGATCCGCGACTGCGCGCCGGCCTACGGGCTGGCCGCTGCCCTGTACCTGACCCGCGCACCGTGGCGCGCGCCGGTCATCGTGCCGGTTCCCGGTGACGGAGTGGTCAAGCTACCGGCTGACGTGTGCGCAGCAGGTCCGCTCCGGGTCCTGCTGCGCGCCGGAGACCCGGGGGCCGTCACGGACTGGCCGGAATGGCCCGCCCGCGATTATTACGCGTGTGCCGCCCCGGGCATCCCGGCCAGCGACGACCTTGAAGAGGATGCCCTGTCCCGGTTCCTGGCCGGGGAGAGGGATCTGCCCGTGCGGCCCCGCCGGGTGGACCGCCTGTGGCGGCTCATCCACCTGGCCGGCGATCTGATCGCCGCCGGCGCGCCCGCCGATCTCCGCGGGCGCTGTTCGGCCGTCCTTCGTGACCAGCCCCGGCTGGCGATGACCGGGCTCCTCGACGCCGGGCTTGATTCCGCGACGTGCGTCGCCGGCTTGATCAGTACCGGGCTGGCCGCCGCGCGGCCGGTCATGATGGATGACCTGCGAGCGGCCGAACGGCTGTGGGGCGTCGTCCCGGCGGCCGCGGCGGTGCTGTGCAGCCGGCTCCTCGCCGGACCTGCCTACCCGGACGAGGATCCCGCGGCGGTCGTCCTGGAGGCCGCGCTGGCCCAGTGCGGCCCGAATCTGGATGCCCTGCTCCGCGGTGGCGACGACCCGCACGCCCGGGCCGGCCAGTTCGGGCCGGATGCCGAACGCTTGGCCGTGCTCGCCCCCGTTCAGGTCGAAGCGGCGTGGCCAGCCGCAGCCGTGGTCCCGCAGCCCCTGCTCGACGCGGGCACCAGGGTGGTCGCGGCCAGGCAGATGTTCGACGCGCGCAGGACACCCGAACTGGCCCGGGCCGCCGAGGACGCGACCTCCGTCGTCCTCTCCGCCGAGCGCCTGGTGGCCGCGTCCTCTTACCGCCGGGCGCTGTCGCAGATCGCGGCCCGCCGCCATCCCGACGGGAAGGGGGGATGGCTCGCGCTGCCTGCCATGTCCGCGTCACTGGCCCTAGTAGCCCGCATCTCGGCGCGCGGTGACGAGGCCTGCAGGTCCTTCGAGCGCGCCTGGCGGGGCCGCTGGACCGATCTGGCCCGGCAGGCACCCGCCCTGACCAGCATCGACCTGGTACTCGCGGAAGCCCTTGTCGCCGGCGCCGAGCGCGCTCGATCCGCAAGGCGACCAGCGTGACAGCCGAGCTTCGGACTCCCCTGGCGGGGTAAATCTCGCACCGGGGCGGCGGGCCATGGGCCTGGCCTGATTGCAGTAAGTGCAGTACATGCCGCAAACTAGGCCTATGCCCTACGGCCCACCTCCTAGGGGGTCCCGCCCTCCTAAGGAGTCCCGCAATAAGGAGTCCCGCGCTAAGCCCGTCAGGATCACGGTCGACCTGGCCCCGGCCGATTATCAGGTCCTGAACCGCTGGCTAGCCGAGGCCAGCGTGGAGCTCGATCAGCCTGTCAGCACGATGACCCTGGCCCGGGCGATCAGGGCCATGATCCAGGCAACCGCGGCCGACCACGTCGTTAACGACGTCGTGCTGGACCTCCTGCGCAAAGAGCAGTCCTAAAGACAGGCCCGGCGGCGCACGCCACCCCCGTACCGAGTCGGCGCATTCGAAGTGTGGCGAGAACAGGTAATCGAGGATCTGCGCGCTCACGCGGCGGATAGTCGATGAGCAGCCGGGAGTTATCACCGCCACCCGCGGAAAGTTGCGGCCGGACCCGGCCCGACCAGTGCTCATGAAGGTTATGCACATATGTCCCTTAACTGAGGCAACCTCCCTGCGAGAATTGACCTTCGGCGCCAACGGACAGGACCTTTGACCACTACCCGGCTGATGTCAGATCCGTTGACTAGTGCTATGAGTGACCACATTGTCATCGGCGACCGCGTTCTGCTCGATGCCAGCTTCCGTGATGCCCAGGCCCGGCTGGAGATGCTGGTCAACGACGGGATGCTGCCATTGGCCTCCGAGATGGCTTACGGCGAAGGCATCACCAGCCTGGTGACGGCGGCTGGGCCAACGGCTGGCCTGACTCGGCTGGCCAGAGCTCACCTGGACGACCTGGCAGAAACCCATGACTGCGCCCATATCCCACTGCAGTGGGAGGCCATCGCGGCTGACGGCAAGTTGTTCACTGCCCTGGATGCCGACCTGATGCTGGTCCCGGCCGGGGACCAGATCGCGGCGCTCGCCCTAGCCGGAGTATACCGGCCGCAGCCTGGCCGGACCGGCGCCGGGCTAGACCGGACGATCGTGCGGGAATGTGCCACGACGGCCGTCCGCAGCTTCCTGACACGAGTGGCGTGTGCGCTCGCCCATCCCGCGGGCACAGCACTGGCTGCAGGTCATAGGCCGGCGGACCTCCGCTAATTAGCGAATCTCATACCACTCGTCGTCAACCGACAGGTCCTCGTTGATCGTGCCCTTGCCCACTGCCTGAATCCGGTTAAGCCACGCGTAACGCTCGTCACCGGTCTCAAAGCGAGGCGCGACATAGACCGTCAACGGGGGCCTCAGGCCATGCGATCCGTCCAGACGGCCGTGGTATTGCACGTAGATGATTGCGCCGTCATCGGTGCGAAGCGTCTCGCGGACGTCAAGCGTTCCCGTACCCTCGGGGCCGATCAGTATCCAGTCACCAGTAGTTCTTCCCTCCATCTGCCCGCGCAGGCGGTCGCCTTCGATCTGGACGCTTATGCAATCGACGATCAGCCGTGTTCCGGCCGGGCCTACGCCGACCTCCACCGCCGGCTTGCTCTGTAGCCGCATCGTGCACAGCGGCACCAGTTCGATTCCCATGATCCACCTTTCCTTTCCATGTTGTTCCTCTTCATGCTCCGGTACCTTTTGGCGGGGCGGTTCCACGGCTCAGCAGCGCGTGCGGCGTACTTCGAGCAGTTCGAGGCCGAGCGCTTCTATATGACCGAGCACGCCGAACAGCGCCGCCTGGTCGGGCAGCGCCCCGGTGAGCACGGTCTCCCTTCCATGCGCTCGCGCGCGCAGGCCGGGAAACGCACCGAGTAGCGTCTCGCCCAGCAGCCCGCGGAGACGGATCTCGTAGCAGACCGATGTCGCCGGCTTAGCCATGGCGCGTCTTGTCCAGCCTTTCGTCGTGTCCTCCGGCGGGCACTCCATCGTCTTGTCCGGGTTGGTGAGTCGGCGTCATCTGATCGTGGTGATCGGCGCAACCGGCCCTGGGCTACTCATGAATCGCCGTCTTGCGGGCGAGATTGAGATGGCGGGCGGCCGCTCTGCGCAGGGCGCGCCGCTCGTCCTCGGTCGTGCCTCCCCAGATGCCGGAGGCGGCGCCCAGCTCCAGCGCCCACGCCAGGCATCGTTTCCGTACCGGGCAGGCCAAGCAGATCCGCTTGGCCTCGTTGATCTGGTCCAGCGCGCGCCCGGTCGTCCCGATCGGGCGCTTCAGTTCTGCCTGATGGCGTCGATGGTGTCGAGGTCGCCGTTGAAGCCGCCGATGCCGTTGGTGGCCCCGCCGCCGCCGGACCGCTGCCACATGAGCGCGTCCGGGCTGGCGCTGGTCTGGCCGCCGAAGAACAGGTCCGGTCCTGGCGGGCCTGGTACGCCCACATCACCTTGTCCATGCTCGCCCTGGCCTGGCTCGCGGTCAGCAGGGCCCAGGCCGTAAAGGGGGGTCGGGACCAGCGACCCGGGCATGATCGGCTACACCTTGCCCGAGATCCGCCGCCTGCTGATCAGCTTGATCCAGAGCTACTCACCCGACCCAGTGCGCGTCTGGTCCTGGTCGAGATGGCGCCGACGACGCCAGTACCAAGCCCGGCTCTGTCACTACCGGCGACGCGGTTACGCACTCACCTAAGTCCTGGGCGGGCGCAAAACGGCACGTCAGGGCCATGAGACCGGCTACGGCCCTGCCACGGCGAGCCGCATGCTCACAGGTCAGCCAGCCGGCACGAGAGAGGTGCCGTTGCCCTGGCCGTACTAAATGCCGGGTGAGGATCCGAAGGGCGCGTCCTAGGCTTGGCTTGTGCCCTGGCCTGACGCAGACGGCGTCCTTATTACCGGGGTGTACGGCTCGGGAAAGAGCTCGGTCGCCGCCGAGATCACTTACCTGCTCGAACAGCGTAACCAGCCGTACGCCCTGCTCGATCTTGACTACCTGGGCTGGGTCGGTGACCACGCGATGGGGTACGGCATGATGCTGCGGAACCTGGCGGCGGTCGCCCCCAACTACCGCGATGCCAGGATCGGGACCTTCGTCGTGGCCTACTTCATTCGTGATCTCAGCGCATTGCACAGCGTCCGGGAGGCGCTGGGGGTACCGCTGCGGGTAGTCCGCCTGTCGGTGTCCTTGCGCGACATCGAGCGGCGCCTAGCGCTCGATGTCACTAGCGGCAGAGGCGATGACCTGCGCGACGCGGCAGCATCGATCGCCGCAGGTGAAGGTGCCGGAGTCGAGGACATAGTGATCAGCAACGACCGTGCGGTCAGGACAGTAGCTCACGAGGTGATGTCCTGGCTGGGGTGGCTTTGAGTTCCAGTGCGAGCAAGTGCCGTTGCAGTATTAATGGTCTCCGGCTCGTAGGTCCACTCGTAGGTATCCGGGATCAGCGAGTCCGTGCCGGTGCCGAAGATCGACGCCCAGACCCCCGCCGGGGAGTACACGCCGGCCTTGTCCGGCGAGTGCGCCGCGACGTAGCTTGCGAACCCGTTGAAGTCGGCCCGGTCCAGGGACGTTGGCACGTAGGACTGCCGCACCACGCCGCTGCACGGCGAGGTGTAGACGCTGTTCCAGCCGTTGTCGCGCGCGGGGGTGATGCCGGGCAGTTCGACGTCCATCCAGACGACCTTGTAGTCGAACGGCCCGCTGGCGATGTCGGACAGCGCCCGCGCCGCCTGCCGCGCGCCCCAGGCGCTGGCCTCGGCGGCGGTCCCGTTGTAGCCCGGGTCGACGCCGGGCCCGCCCATGAACCAGTACGCCCCGGACCCGACGCCCGTGTGGTAGGTGACGTAGCTGGTGTGCGCCTGGGCGTTGCCGGTGGCCGAGAAGGCGAGGAAGTGTTCCCGGCCCGCGCAGCCCAGCCAGTACGCCCAGTTCCCGGTCATCCCGATATACCCGCCGTAGGCGCCGCCCCGCCGGCGCCGATATCAGGGTCACCCGCGCCGCTCCCGCAAGCCGCGCGGAAAAGGGCACGGCGGGAGACGATCTCCCCGTGGACAGCAGGAACGACCTCGGCGGCGGCGGGCGATCGGGCAGCAGATCTCATAGCGGTCCCGGCGAGAGGCAGAGGCTCACTTCGCGTATTGTGCGCAACGAACGCACCAGATCGCCAGGACTAGGTGATGCTGGCTCACCAAGTCCGGCGCGAAGCCTGGTATTGCTAGCCTGGCCATCGCTTTATCGTAGGCCTGCCCAGTCAGAGTGCGATTGCCGGACCAGGCGGCTAGGGTGTGGAGTTATGCCGGATGATAACGCCGACCGGAGTTCTCCTGGCGGTTCTGCCTCGCCTGCCCCGGGAGCGGGTGCCCGGCGGATGGAGCGCTTGAGTGATGCCGAATCCTTGGAGTTGCTCGCCAGCGTCGGGTTCGGGCGCCTGGTCTACAACAGCCGGTACGGGCCCGCGGCGCTGCCCGTCACGTACAGGATCGACGAGGGGTCGATTGTCTTGGGGACGTGGGATCCCGTCCTCTTCGACGAGGACCTGCGGACTGGTATCGCACAGGCCGAGTACCAGGTCGCGGTGGAGGCGGACCAGATCGATGTGAAAGCGCGTGAGGGGTGGTTCGTGCTGGTACGGGGAGCGGCGCACCATCTGGATACCGAAGCCGAGCGCGCGCCGTTCATCCATGCCGGGCTCGAGCCGTGGATCGAGGGGGTACCTGCGCACTTCATCCGGGTGAATCCCACCAGCATCTGGGGCAACCGCACCCGCCGGGCATGATGCCAGCGCCTCCTTCCGCTCACCGCCCTGATCGAGGCCTCCTGATCCGGTTTGCGCCGTGTCCGGCAGGGCTGGTGGGGTAGCCAGGGCGGAGCCGTCGCCTCGTTCGGTATCAATCTGGTCCTACCGGGCCAGCTCGGGAGCTGGCCCGCCTTCCGATGATTGTCCGCCACCAGTCCGCGGGAAGTAGCACCAGCCGCCGGGTCAGGGGTTGGATGGGCGGGTTTCGGTCCAGTCGACCATCAGCTTGCGCTCGGCAAACAACCACGAGCCGTCGGACTGCCTGGCGAACTGATCCAGATAGCGGATGTACGCCTTCATCAAGGTGCGCTGGCCGTCAACCTCGTACAGGTGATGGGCTCGGCTGCCCGGACTTGCTGTCCATGTACACCAGGAAACGCGTATCAGGAGTGAACAGCGCCATCTGCCCTTTCGCGTCCCGGCGGTCCGCGCAATGCGCATACGCGTCGAACAACTCCCTGATAGCGAGCCGGTCCGCCGCTTCCTCAGCGGGCATCGTCGTGTGGATAGCCATCAGTACTCCAGTTGGCGCAGCGCCTCGTCGTCGAGCGTGACGCCTTCGGCGGCCAGGTTCTCCCGCAGGTGGACGACGGAGCCGGTCCCGGGGATGAGTAGCACGTTCGGGGCCAGCTGCAGCAGCCACTGGAGCGCGACCTGCGCTCGCGTGATACCGAGGCGGGCGGCGGTCTGGATGACCACCGGGCTGGTGAGCACGGGGTTCTCCCGGCCGCGCGGCCAGCCCAGCGGGCAGAACGGCACGAACGCGATTCCACGGCTGAGGCACTCCGCAAGAAGAGGAGCCCCGCGGCGGTCGGCCAGGTGGAACAGGTTCTGCACGCAGACGATGTTGGTCCCTGCCACCGCGTGCCGAAGCTGTTCGAGGCTGACGTTACTCAGGCCCACCCCGGCGATCAGGCCCTCGTCGCGGGCCGCCACCATCGCGGCCAGCTGGTCATCGAAGCGCGCGTCCACGCGCCCGTCACCGGGCAGGCGGAGGTTAACCGCCGCCAGCTGGCCGACCCGCAAGCTGCGAAGGTTGTCTTCGATGCCTTCGCGCAGCTGGTCCGGATCGTCGAACGGGAGGACGGCGCCGCTGTCGTCTCGCCGGACCGCGACCTTGCTGACGATCGCCAGCCCGTCGGGATAGGGGTAGAGCGCCTCGCGGATCAGGTCGTTGACGACGCCAGGGCCGTAGTACTGGGCCGTGTCGATGTGATCGACCCCGGCGGCGACCGCGGCCCGGAGCACGCCGATGGCCGATGCCCGGTCCGGTGGCGTCCCGAAGGCGAACGGGCCGGCGAGCTGCATGGCCCCGTACCCCGACCGCCTGACCTGCACTTGGCCGAGCGCGAAGGTTGACATCATGTCGGCACTGCGGCTCGAGCCGGTCTTGTGACTAACCTGGTGAGCAGTCGTCACCGGATCCAGGTGATTCACGGACCTGCCTCGGCGCTGGCGAGAACCTCGTCAAAATCACCGCTCTTCAGACCCGTGTCAGCCGGTTCCCTGGCCCTAGCGGTCATGGCCGGCGGAGGCCGGCTGCTGCCGGCGCCCGGCGGAGCGAGCAGTAGCAGCCTCACGGCGCCGTGGCCGGAGGCCCAGGCAAATGCGACGCGGTCAGGTCGGCCGGGATGACGATGTCTCGCTTCTGGATCTTGCCGGTCGGGCCCTTGGGCAGCACGTCCATGATCCACACGTACCGCGGGTACTTATACGCCGCGACCTGGCCCTTGACGTAGTCGCGCAGCTCCTCGGCGGTGATGACGGCACCCGGCTTGAGGGCCACCGCGGCCCCGACCTCCTCGCCCAGGGCCGGATGCGGCAGCCCGATCACGGCGGCCTCGGCGACGGCGGGATGCTCGTAGAGCACCTCCTCGATCTCCCGCGGGTAGACGTTGTAGCCGCCGCGGATGATCAGGTCCTTCTTCCTGTCCACGATGTAGAAGTAGCCGCCGGAGTCCACCCGGGCCAGGTCACCGGTGTGGAACCAGCCGTCGCGGATCGCCTCGGAAGTGGCCTCGGGGCGCTGCCAGTAGCCCTTCATCACGTTCGGCCCGCGGATCACGATCTCGCCCACCTCGCCCTGCGGGACCTCGTGGTCGTCGCCGTCCACGACACGCATCCGCACATCCCGGATGGGCGTGCCGATCGAGCCGGGCTTGCGCTCCCGGCCGGGATGGTTGAACGAGGCGACCGGCGAGGTTTCCGACAGGCCGTATCCCTCCAGCACCGGGACACCGAACGCCTCCTCGAACCCGCGCAGCACCTCGACCGGCAGCGCCGCGCCGCCGGAGATGCACATCCGCAGCGCCGAAGTGTCGTAGTCCGCGCGGTCAGGCTGGTGCAGCAGCGCCACGTACATGGTCGGCACGCCTTCGAAGACGGTGACCCGGTGGCCGGCGACGATCCGCAGGGCGTGCTCGGCGTCGAACCGCGGCAGCAGGGTCAGGCACGCCCCGGACGCCACCGCGACGTTGAGCGCGACGGTCTGCCCGAACACGTGGAACAGCGGAAGCCCGCCGAATATGACATCGTCCGGGCCCGCGCGGACGATGTCGGCCCGCGCCACCTCGGTGTTACTGATGAGGTTGCCGTGGGTGAGCTCGGCGCCCTTCGGATGGCCGGTCGTGCCGGAGGTATAGAGGATCACCGCAGTGTCCTCGTCGCCGGTGTCCGCGACCTGGAAGTCCGGGGCGACGGAGGCCAGCAGGTCGGGGAAGCTGACCCCGTCCACGACTATGGGCTCCGCCTCGGCCTGCTCGGCGCCGCCGCGGGCGGCGTCCGCGAACGCATGCCAGGCGAAGATCAGCCCGGCCCCGGAGTCGCCGAGGTAATAGGCGACCTCCCGCGCCTTGAGCAGCGGGTTCATCGGGACGACCACGCCGCCGGCCCGGAGCACGCCGTAGTACACCACGGGGACCTCGGCGACGTTGGGCATCATGATCCCGACGCGGTCGCCGGGCTTGAGGCCGCGCTCGTGCAGCAGCCCGGCGACCCGGGCGCTCGCCTCGTCCAGGGCCCGGTAGGTCATCGCCGCGTTGTCCACCCGCACGGCCACCCGTCCGGCGTGGGCGCGGGTGGTGTCCGTCAGGTTCTTGGCCAAGTTCGTCACGCTGCTCATTGTCCGGCCGCAGGCCGAGGCGGTCGTCGGTCCCCGGTATCAAGCCTGTCCCCGGGCGTTGGTACGGCGGCACAACCGTTGTGCCGGCGGGCCGAGGAACCGGCCCATCCTCGTGTCGCCAGCACGTTATCCGTGAATCCGACCCGGCTTAGCGTCATGGATCACATCGCGAAAGGGGACCGGTATGGATACCGTCCGGCGCTACTCCATGCTCATCGGCGGGGACTGGGTCGACACGGACGACCGGTTCGAGATCCGCAGTCCGGATCGCCAACGACACCGAGTACGGGCTCTCCGCCGGGGTCTGGAGCACCGACAACCAGCGGGCGCTGGAGGTGGCCGGCCAGCTCGAGGCCGGCACAGTCTGGGTCAACGACTGGCACATGGTCAGCGCCGCCTACCCGTTCGGCGGCTATAAGCAGAGCGGGCTTGGCCGCGAGCTCGGGCCGCACGCCCTCGATGAGTACACCGAGGAGAAGTTCGTCCACGTCGACCTGTCCGGCCGGCTGGACCGCCGGGCCTACCCGCTGCTGCTCAGCGCCCCCCCGGCCTGAGTACCCCGCCAACCGCAATGGAGATGTCATGGATGTTCTGACCGAGGGTTACGCCCTCCCGGTGAGCGGCGGCCTGTACCCGCCGCCGCCCTACCTGTACCGCGGGGCGACCGCGATCATCGCCTCCTACGAGGCCGATCCGGTCGCGATCGCCGGCCTGCTCCCCCCGGGCGTGTCGCCGCTGGAGGACCCGCCGGTGTGCCTGGCCTGGGTGGTCCACTACCCCTTCTCCACGCTAGGCGTCTACAACGAGGCGATCATGCTGGTCCGGGTGAGCTTCGAGGGCGAGCCCTACACGTTCTGCCCGTTCATCTACGTCGACAACGACGCCGCGCTGGCGTGCGGGCGTGAGCTGTGGGGGTTTCCCAAGAAGTTCGCCAGCATGGGCTACGCGCGCCCCGTCGCCGGCGAGCCATTCGGCGAGCAGATGATGTTCACGGTCGAGCGGCCCGCCGGGAAGCGGCTGCTGACCGTGACCATGAACCCCGAACGCCTGGCGGCACCGGGGGAGGTGAGCTTCCTGCCCGCGCTCACCCTGCGCCGGATCCCGAACAGCCGCCTCGGCGCCACCCAGCCGAGCATCTGCGAGCTGATCCGGACCGACTACTCGGCAGCACCCGCCATCAGCGCGGCCGGGACACCGGAGCTGTGGACCGGCCGGTGCTCGGTGACGACGGATTCCGCCTCCGAGTTCGACCCGCTCGCCGCGATGGCGCCGGTACGGACGCTCGGCGCCCTGTACGCCGTCGCCGACATCACGCTGCCGCTGGGCACGCCGGTCAGGGACTACCTCGCCGAGGCCGAGGTGTCCGAACAGCCAGCATTCACCTGATCGAGGAGACGACCGGCCATGGCTCAGTTTGCCAGCATCGCCCGTCCCGCCGAAGGGACCCTGATCGCCGGGTGGGATGAGGACCCGCACGGCACCCTGCAGATGACCGGGGCCGAGGCCCCGCTCGCGAAGGAGGAGCAGGACCTGCTGGACGGGGTGCACCGCTTCGCCGCCGAGGTGATGCGGCCTATCGGGGAGCAGCTGGACCGCATGACGCCCGAGGAGGTCATCGCGGCGGATTCGCCGCTGTGGCAGGTATTCACGGAGTTCGGCCGGCTCGGCATCGGCGTGGACCAGCTGCTGGCCTTCGAGCCGGCCCAGGCGGCCAGGATCATCTGCCTGATCCTGGAGGAGCTGGGCTGGGGCGATGCGGGCCTGGCCAGCTCGCTGGGCGTATCCATGTTCCCGCGCTGGATGGCCGCCTCGTTCGGTAATCAGCACTTGCTCGAACTGACACCCGGGACCAGACTCGGCTGCTGGGCCACCACCGAACCCGGCCACGGCTCCGACCAGCTCGACCCCGGCCGGCAGATTTTCCAGCCCGGCGGCGAATACGGCCGTCCCGACTGCGTCGCGGCGCTCTCGGCGGACCAGGTGGTGATCAACGGGCGTAAGGCGGACTGGATCTCCAATGGCACGATCGCCGAGGTCTGCATCCTGTACTGCGCCGCCGACACCGGCCGCGGGCCCGACCCGGAACGGGGCTGCGTGGTCATCGTCCCGATGGATGCCCCCGGCGTCAGCCGCGGGGCGCCGCTGGACAAGCTCGGGCAGCGGGCCCTGAACCAGGGCGCGGTGATCTTCGAGGACGTGGTGCTGCCCATCTCGAACGTGCTGGCCGGCCCGGACGACTACCAGCGGGCTGCCTACCAGGTCCTGTCGATCGGCAATGCATGCATGGGCGCCATCTTCGTCGGCACCGCACGGGCGGCCTACGAACTGGCGCTGGACTACGCCCGCGAGCGGCGGCAGGGCGGCGTACCCATCGCGGCGCACCAGAGCGTGGCCTACCGGCTGTTCCACATGTACCGCAAGATCGAAGCGGCCCGGGCGCTGGCCCGCCGCGCGATGCTGTACAACTTCACCCAGCCGGTACCCGCGCTGCAGGTCGGCCATGGCGTCCAAGATCACCGGCACCCAGGCGGCGTTCGAGGTCGCCAGCGACGCGCTGCAGATCTTCTGCGGCGCCGGCATCCGCCGGGACCGCCCCATCGAGAAGATCTTCCGGGACGCCCGGCTGTCGATGATCGAGGACGGGTGTAACGAGATCCTGGCCATCAAGGGCGGCCGGTACCTAGCTGACGGCCATGGAATTTGACGTCCTGATCGAGATCCCGCGGGGCAGCCGGAACCCACGTTCCCCGGCTGCCTGATCCGCCGCAGCCGCCCGATCGGCATGCCGCCTGCGGGACACGCCGGGGCCAGAGTCAGGCTTACGCGGAAGCGAAACCGCGGCCCGTTCGGAATATTGTCTTCTACTGAACGAGCGGGGTCCGCGTCGTCAGCCTGTGCCCCCGTTTGTCCTACGTGAAGGCCCCGAGGCCGGTGATGGCACGGCCGACGATAAGGGTCTGCATGGTCTCGGTGCCCTCGAAGGTGTGGATCGCCTCCAGGTCCACCATGTGCCGCATGACCTGGTAGTCGAGCAGGATGCCGTTGCCGCCCAGCATGTCGCGCGCCTCGGCGGCGATCACGCGGGCCTTGCGGGTGTTGTGCATCTTGGCCAGCCCGGCCACGGTGGGGGTCAGCCGGCCTCGGCCAGGCGGCCGATCTGCAGGCAGTACAGCTGCATCGCGGTGAGATCCGCCAGCATCGATACCAGCCGCTGCTGGATGATCTGGAAGCTGGCCAGCGGCTCGCCGAACTGACGCCGCTCCTGCGCGTAGCGCAAGGCGGCGTCGTAGGCGGACGTAGCATGGCCCAGCGCCGCCCAGGCGCAGGTGCTCCGGGTGGTGGCCAGGACCCGGCTGGTGTCCTTGAACGAGCGCGCCCCGGGCAGCCGGTTCTCGGCCGGCACCCGCACGTTCTCTAGCGTGATTTCGGCTTGCCACACCGAGCGCAGCGACACCTTTCCCTCGATGACCCGGGCCTGGTAGCCCGGCGATCCCTTCTCCACGACGAACCCGTTGACCTGGCCGTCCTCGGTGTTACGGGCCCAGACGACGATCAGGTCGGCCACGCTACCCAGGCCGATCCACCGTTTGCGGCCGTTCAGCACCCAGCCCCCGCCCGCCTGCCCATCCCCCTTCACTGGGCGGGCCGAGGTTTCCAGGGCGACCGAGTCCGAGCCGTGCTCCGGTTCGGTCAGCGCGAAGGCCCCCAGCTTGTTCATCTGGGCCATGTCAGGCAGCCAGCGCGCCTTCTGCTCCTCCGAGCCGCACATCGCGATCGACTCCATGGCCAGGCCCGCGTGCACGCCGAGGAACACGCCGAGGCTGCCGTCGCCGCGGTGCAGTTCCATCGTGACCAGCCCGCACGCCATCGGGCTCATCCCGGCGCACCCGTAGCCCTTGATGTCCTCGCCGACGATGCCGAGCTCGGGCAGCCGCTTGACCAGCGGCCAGCAGATCTCGGCCCGTTCCCAGTACGGGCCGACAACCGGCACGACCTCCTCGTCCACGAACCGCCGGACGGTGATGAAGCGTGACCATTGCTCGTCGGTGAACTGCTCGCGGACGGAAAAGAAGTCCGTCCCGAGGGACTCCCCGAGATGCTCGCTAGTGACCTGTGTCATCATCGGCTCCTCCCGGACCGAGGAACGCCTCCACGACGGGAGCGAGGCGTTCGGCGTCTGCGGCCAGCTCGAGGTGGCCGCCGTGATAGACGTGCAGCTGGCTGTGCGGGATCAGCCGGTGCATGATCCGCGCGTTGACCAGCGGGATGATCGGGTCGTCGTCACCGGCCAGGATCAGGGTGGGCGGCCGCAGCCTCGGCAGCAGCGGCAGGCTGGTCCAGCCGATGGTGGCTATCAGCTGGTAGAAGTAGCCCCGGGCCGGGCCCAGGCGGGTCGTCGCGTGCAACAGGTCACGGGCCACGATCGGGTCTTCCCGTGCGCTGCCCCCGTACAGCTCGCCGGCGATGCGGGCCGCGTGTCCAGGGTCCCGGTGCCGCCGCGGCGTGAGGATGCGCAGCAGGACGCGCGGGTGCCCGGGGACCATCAGCACCCCCGGCGCGGTCGCCACCAGCACCAGGCGACGCACCCGGTCCTGGCGGTTCAGCGCGAACTGCTGCGCGAGCCCGCCGCCCCACGAGATGCCCAGGACATCGGCCTGCTGGTAGCCGAGCTGGTCGAGCAGGCCGCTCAGCAGCGACGCCGAGGTGCCTAGGTGATAAGGGACGACCGGCGCGGGAGAACCGCCGACGCCGGGCATGTCGAACCGGACGACTGGACGCTGCGGGTCGAGCGCGTCGACGAACGGCTGGAACACTTCCAGGCTCGCGCCGATGCCGTTGCACAGCAGCAGCGGCGGCCAGCCCGGGTTCCCGGCCCGCACCGCGACCCGGATGGCCCGGCCGCCGACGGTCAGGATCCTCATCCGCTCGCCCGGGCCGGCCCGCCTGGGCGTGTCAATGGTCATAGACGTAGGTTCCGGGCGCGTCGCCGACCGGTGCCAGCCCGCCGCCGCCGGGCTCGGCCGGGGCGGCCTGCTCCTCACCGCAGCGCTCGGCCAGCCAGCCCGCGTAGTCCGGCCACCAGGAGCCGTGCGCGGTCTCCGCATGCTGGAGCCACTCCTGCGGATCCGCCGGGCATTCCTTGGCCACCTGATACCTGGCTTTCTCGTTCCCGGGCGGGTTCACCATCGCGGCGACGTGCCCGCTGGTGGACAGCACGAACCGGGACCGGCCACCCAGCAGCTGGGTGGACCGGTAGCAGCTCTGCCAGGGGCAGATGTGATCGGTGATTCCGGCGACCATATAGGTGTCACGGTCGATCAGGCCCAGGTCCACCGGCGAGCCGAGCATGGTCACTCCCCCGGGCCGGACCAGCGCGTTCGTGGCGCCCATGCGGAGGAAGTCCCGGTGCAGCCCCGCGGCCATCCGGGTGGTGTCCGCGTTCCAGAACAGGATGTCGAATGGCGGCGGCTTGCGTCCGAGCAGGTAGTTGTTGACCCAGTAGTTCCAGATCAGGTCGTTCGGCCGCAGCCAGGCGAAGACCTCGGCCAGTGATCTTCCGTCCAGGTAGCCGCGGGCCCGGGACGCGGCCGCGGCCACCCGCGCGGTCCGCTCGTCCACAACCGCGCTGGCCAGGCCCGCCTCCGCCTCGTCCAGCACGGTGACCATGAGGGTGAACGCGGCGATCCGGTCCTGCTGGCCGGTGTAGGCCAGGTGCGCGGCCACCATGGCCGCGATGATGCCGCCGGAGCAGGCCCCCGTGAGCGCGGTCTGCTCGCTCCCGGTGATCCGGGCCACCGCGTCCATAGCGTCCAGGACGGCCTGCCCATAGGTACCGAAGTCCCACTTCGCGTGCCGGGCGTCCGGGTTGCGCCAGGAGATCATGAACACCTGCAGGCCGCTGGCTACTAGGTACTCGGCCAGGCTCCGGCCCGGCGCCAGGTCCATCACGTAGAACTTGTTGATCGTCGGCGGGACGACGAGCAGCGGGACCTGCCGGACCGCGGCCGTGGCCGGGCGGTACTGGATCAGTTCGAAGACCGGGGTGCGCAGGACCACGGACCCGGGCGTGACGGCTAGGTCCACGCCGACCTCGAACGCGTCCGGCTCGACCATGGACGGCACCCGGGGCGGAACCGCCATGTCGGTCAGGAAATGCCGCAGGCCGGCCACCGCGCTTCCGCCGCCGGTGTCGATGGCGGCCTTCACCGCGGCCGGGTTCAGCAGCGGGTTGTTGCTCGGGGCCAGCGCGTCGACCAGGTTGGTCAGCACGAACCCCACTCGTTCGGCATCCGCCCCGTCGAGCCCGGCGTCGGCCACTACGCCCTCTGCGGTCTGCGCCGCGGCCAGGTACGCCTGCATCGTACGGCGCAGCAGCGGGTTGCCCGCCCAGCCCGGGTCGGCGAACCGGCGGTCCCGCCGGGACGGCTGCACCTGCGAGGTGCCCACAGTGATCCGGGCGAGTTCAGCGGCCAGGTGACGGCCGCGGCCGGCGACCAGCCGGGGCCTGGTGGCCAGCGCCGCGGCCAGGCGCAAGCCCGAGCCGCCCGGGTTCATCCGGCGCAGCCTGCCGACGGCGGCGTCAGTGAGCAGCAGGTCCAGGGGTGCTGCCACGGCATCCGCCGCTGCCGATCTGATCGTGTCGGTGTCGATGCTCATGATCTCCTTCCTCCAGCCGAGCGTAGGCCGCGGGGGCGCGTTCTTCCATTGGTCGCTCGTCACGAACCTGGGATCAGGTGTGGTTCCGCCGGCACAGGCTTTCGGCGTGGTAAGGGTGCGCTGTTGACAGCACGCGCGCTGGCTTGGTACCGAGAGGGATGGCACTAGGATTGCGCCGCCGGCGGCAGGACGTCCGGCGGATGCATTAAGGCAGGCCTGTGACGGTGGCTCCGGCAACCCCCCGGCTGATCGACCGGGCCGATCTTCTCGCCGCCCTAGATCGCGCGGCGGCGCGGAAGGTGGCGATCATCTCGGCTCCGGCTGGCAGCGGGAAGACGTCGCTGCTGCGTGCCTGGGCACACCGTCCGGGTCAGCAGCACCGGCTTGCCATGGTGCAGGTGCAACGTGACCAGCAAGACGCCCAGCTTTTCTGGCTGGCCGTGCTCGACGCGGTCCGTGATGCCTCCGGCGCAGCCAGCGGCGCGGAGCCGCCGACGGCGACACCCGAGTTTAATGGGCGAGCGATGGTCGACCGAGTGCTATCGGAGCTCGCAGACCATCACGGCCGCGTCATCCTGGTCATCGACGATCTGCACGAACTGAAGTCGCCGCAGGCCCTGGCTCAGCTCACACGCCTGCTGACGAACCTTCCCCCGCACGTGCACGCGGTGCTGGCCACGCGCCGCGATCTCCGGCTGCGGCTGCACCAGCTGCGCCTGGCAGGTGAGCTGGCCGAGATCCGCGCGGCTGACCTGCGCTTCACCGAGCGGGAGACACGCGAGCTTCTCGATGCCTCGGGCGTGGCGCTGTCCGAGGCCGGAGCAGCGCTGCTGCACCAGCGGACGGAAGGCTGGGCCGCAGGGCTCAGGCTGGCGGCGATCTCACTGAATGGTCACCCCGACCCCGAGCGTTTCGTCGCGGAATTCTCCGGGAGCAGCCGGACGGTCGCCGACTATCTGATCGCCGAAATGCTGGAATGCCAGCCCGATGACGTCCAGCAGCTGCTGCTGCACACCTGCCTGCTCGATCGCGTCAACGGCGAACTGGCCGACCTGCTGACCGGCCGCGCAGGCTCGGAACGGATCCTGCTAGCGCTCGAGGACGCGAACGCGTTTGTCGTATCACTCGACCCTGAGCGCACGTGGTTTCGCTACCACCACCTACTGGCGGATTTCCTCCGGCTGGAGCTGCGCCGGACGCGGCCCGAAGAAGTGCCGACGCTGCACCGGCGGGCCGCCGGATGGTTCACCCGGCATGGCCAGGTGGTCGACGCCATCGGGCACACGCAAGCGGCGGGCGACTGGCCCGGCGCGGCCCGGCTGCTCGCCGACCATTCGTTCAGCCTGATGCTCGACGGGCAAGTGGAGACCATCCAGGCGCTATTGCGGGCCTTCCCGCCGGGCGCGTGCGCGGATCACGCTGAGCTGGCCCTAGTGCGGGCAACAGTTGACCTTATGCAGGGACGCCTGGACGAGGCGGCCGCCCACTTGGCGGTCGCCGAGGCGCACGCCGAGACGACGCCACCAGATCGCCAACGCCGCCTCCGGGTAGCGATCGCGTCGCTGAAGCTGTCGCTGGCCAGGCGGCGCGGTCACCTGGCCGGCGTCATCGAGCAGACCAGGTTCCTGGCCTCCCCGGTAAGCGGCCAGTCAGACGAAGACATCGCGCTAGGCAGCGACCTGCGCGCCGTGGCGCTGATGAACCTGGGGACCCTCGAGGCTTGGTCCCTAGCGCTTGAGGACGCCGAACGTCACTTGCAGGAGGGCGCCGTCCTCGCCCGGGACATCGGCCGGCCCTACCTGGAAGTCGGCTGCCTCGCGCAGCTCGGTTTCGCGTCGAAGATCCGCCCGTTCACCATTACCCGGCGGCGCTGCCTGGAGGCGATAGCGCTTGCCGAGCAACACGGCTGGGGCGCGGAGCCGGTGATCGCGCCCGCACTAGTCACGCTCGCCGCCGCGATGATCTGGACCGGCGAGTTCGACGACGGCGAACGATGGGTGCAGCGCGCCGTGCAGGCCCTGCAAACAGACACCGGTCCGGGCATCAGGCAGCTGGTGCACCTGGCGACAGGGATGCTTCACGCCGGCCGCGGCCGCCACCACGAGGCGCTCGAGGAGTTCACCGCGGCCGAGCGCCTGCGATCGCAGCTTGAGGGACCGCACGCACTGGCGAGCCAGGTAACCGGCTGGATGCTGGCCACGCAAGCCCGCCTTGGGATGCCCGGCGAAGCCCGCGCTGCACTCGGGGCGCTCGACGGCCAGCGGGCCGACTCGGGCGAAATCCGCAACGCCTGCGCAGTGATCTGCCTCGCAGACGGCGATCCGGCCGGAGCTCTCGGCGCGCTGGCCGATGTGCTGGACGGCACGGCACCGGTCATCGGTTACGTCACGGTCGTTGAAGCTCATCTGCTGAGCGCTCTCGCCCACCGTGAGCTCGGTGACCAGCGCGCGGTGAACCGGGCCGCCGAACGCGCACTGACCCTCGCCGAGCCTGACCGGCTGATCCTGCCCTTCGCGATGACGGGCTCACGGGAGTTGCTCGGGGCGCTGCCGCGGCATGAGACAGCGCACGCGGCACTGCTCACTGACATCCTGGATGTGACGCGCGGCTCATCCCTGGTGGCCGGAGAACAGTTCTCATCGCCGCCGGCGGAGAAGCTCAGTCCAGGCGAGCTCAGGGTGCTGGGCTATCTCCCGACGAACCTGTCCAGGCCTGAGATCGCAAGCGAACTGTCCGTCTCGCTGAACACGGTCAGCACGCACATCCGCCGCATCTACGCCAAGCTCCAAGTTCGTGATCGCTCCTCGGCAGTGCAGCGCGCGCGGGAGCTGCGGCTGCTATCGGCCGGCCTCACGCGTTAGCACCTGGACTCAGCCCTACGTGTTCGCCTATCCACGACGCAGCGAGCGTTGTCCAGGTCGCCGTGTCCCCGGCGCCTTCAGCCAGCCCGACTTCACCGGCCACCAGGTCACCCGCTGAGGCGGGCCGCCGTCCCGCGGGCCAGGGCCTCGTCGAGCAGGGTGGCCTCGGCGGCCTGCTCGGCCAGGTCGCCGGGATGGGATTCCGCGCTGGCCCGGGCAAACGCGCAGCCGCGGTAGCGAGGACATCCGGCAGCTTGGACTGCACACCATAGCTGTGGCTCGCTCCACTGATTCGAGGAAGGGGCACGCAGTGCCGTCGCTGTTGTGCCGCACGCGAGGCGCGGACGCAGGCAGCCAGGCCGTGCCGCACTCGTGCGGTAAGCGAGACGATCACGCTGAGGGTTGTGACTAAGAGCGCCAGACCCGAGAATCAGTTATGACCACTGATGTGGCTGAAGTCTTGCGCAACACCGACCTGCTCCGCTCGGTACCGGCGCCCGATCTGGAGCGGGTCCTCGCGGTATCCCGGTTGCGGACCTTCCGCCGCGGTCAGGTCGTGTTCACCAGGGGCGACCCAGGCGACACGCTGATTGTCGTGGTTTCCGGCCAGGTCAAGGTCGTGGTCCGCTCCGCGGACGGTAGCGAGCTGACGCTGACGATCATCTCTGCTGGCGGAGTATTCGGCCAGCTCAGCATCGCCGACGGCGGGCCCAGATCCGCGGATGCCGAAACCCTTGAGGAATCCCAGCTGCTGCTCATCCCGCGCGAAACAGTCCAGGAAATCTGCGCGCGGGTGCCGCTCGCCGCGCAGGCGGTGGCCAATTCGATCGCGGCCGCCCTCCGGCGGCTCACCGAGGCCGCGGCGGACCTGGTCTTCCTGGATCTTCCGCGTCGCGTCGCGAAGGTGCTGGCCAGCCAGGCACCAGATGACGACGGCGTCATTCGGGTCAAGCTGCGCCAGGAGGAACTTGCGCATCAGGTCGGGGCCACGCGGCAAAGCGTCAACGCCACGGTGCGCGGCTTCCATAGGCGCGGCTGGCTCGAGACTGACGATCGGACCGTGATCGTGAGGCAGGCGTCGGCGCTGAGCCGATTCGCTGGCAGCTTCGAGGGCGTCGCTGGCCCTGGGGTCATCGGCCCTGCCCATCCGGGACAGGACCAGCAGGGCCTGCAGGATGTCGTAGTGCCAGTAGGGCGGGTAGTGCGGGGCGAGCCAGGCGCGGTGGATCACCTGGCCGGTGCCCAGGCTGCGGAACAGCCGGTGGGCCAGGAACAGCCCGGCGGCGCGGCCGGCCGCGTCCCTGGCGGCCGGATCGCCGGTGGCCTGCCAGTACTCGTGCAGCCCCCAGGCAGGGGCCAGCGACTCGTGGAAGGAGGAGCGCCGCCCGGTAGCGGCCGAGTCGCAGTTACACCCGCCGTCGGGCCACTGCCAGGCGATCAGGGATCCGGCCAGAGAGCATACCCGCGGGTCCGCGGCCAGGCCGAGCCGGCAGCAGGCGGCCAGGGCGTTTCCCTGGATGGAGGCGTGGCTGCGGGCGAGCCCGCCGGTATGCAGGACGCGCCGGCCGGGGCTGGCCAGCCAGGCAAGGACGTGACCGGCAGCGGCGGCCGCGCGCGGCTCGCGCGGAGGGATGGCCAGTTCGACCAGCGACACCAGCCGCCAGTGCGCGCCGGTCCACTTGCGGTACGGGTGGACACCGAACCCCCCGTCCGGCCGCTGGCCGGACAGCAGCGCGGTCACCTTAGCGCCGGCCAGCACCCGGCCGGCGTCCTCATCTGCCTGCTCACCGAGGACGTCGCGGCGGGTCATCAGCCGGACAGCAGGCTCCCCGCACTTCAGCAGCCAGGTCACGGCGGCGTGCGTCCGCGGATCCATGCCCTTGCCGTCTTAGGCTGCGCTGGCGCGCTTGACAATGCAGCGCAGGCGGGGGTCGGCGGTGTGGCGGTTGCGCCAGGCGATGTAGCGGCGGATCATGCTGCCCTGTTCCCGGTGGGTGGCGTGATCGGTGCCGTTGAGGGTGAACTCGCGCAACGCAGTGAACTGGCATTCGATGCGGTTCATCCACGAGCAGTTACTCGGCGTGTAGGCGATCTCGGCGTTGCTGGCCGCAGCCCACCGTCCGACGCGCTTGTCTTTCCTGGTGGTCAGGTGCGGGCTGAAGTTGTCGCAGACGATCGCGATCCGCACCTGCGCGGGTGCAGGCTGCGCAGGTAGCGGCAGAACTGGAGGAACTCGCCGCGCCGCTTGCGTTTCTTGATGTGCCCGTACATCTTGTCGGTGCCCAGCTCCAAGGCGGCGAACAGGTGCCGTACCCCGCTGGTGCGGTGGTAGGTGGCCCGGATCCGCCGCCGCGGCGGCTCGCCTAGCTCGCGGGCGGCACCGCCGCGGCGAGCCCACTGCCTTCCCGGCCGCGGCTGCAGGTTCAGCGGCCCGAACTCATCCACGCAAAGACCACCTCCGGGTCGCCGGGCTCAGGGGCCGTCTCGCCGTCGGCGATCGCGTACAGGTGGTCCACCCGAGCCTTCTTGGCCGCGTAATCCGAGTCTGTGGACTGCTTCCAGGTCTTCACGGCTTGAAAGGACACGCCCTCCGCGCGCAGCAGCGCGCAGAGCCTGTCGCTAAGCCGACAGCCGCCGTGTCGGCCAGGTGACTGACGGCCACCTCGCGTGTTGACCATGCTTACGGCGACTGGTCTGTTCGCGGACCGGGTTTCGCGAGGAACGATCCCGAAGAGGTCGCCATGAACCGCATCTACTACAAGGGACGCCGACCATGACTTCCCTGATCGTACTGGCAGCTATCGGCCTGTTCGTCGCCGGGGTGATCGCCGGAATCATCGGCGTGGTGACCGTGGCCATCCACCGGGAGGAGAAGAGCCTCACCCTGACCAGTGCGGCAACCGACCCGGTGACACAAGCGGGACGCTGGGTGAACGGAATGCACGTTCGCGCTCCCCGCCGCCCCTTGTACACGCACCCGGCAGGAGGTGACCCTGATGCGCGATGACCCGATGGTCATCGACCTGGTGACCCGCGCAAGAGGCGGCGACAGGCGGGCCTGGGACGCGCTCGTCGAGCGCTTCGCCCCCCTGATCTGGTGTATCTGCAGCAGGCACCGCCTCGGCGGCGCGGACGCCGAGGACGTCGGCCAGAACGTGTGGCTGCAGCTGGTGGACCAGCTGGACAAGATCCGGGATCCGGCGGCGCTGCCAGGCTGGCTGGCAACCGCGACCCGGCGGGAATGCATGCGGGTCCTGCGCACGGTCCGCGGACCTCACGCTGCCGGGTATGCGCTGGATGCCGAGACCATCCCGGACGATCAGGCTTTGATGGCCGACCAGGAACTGCTCGTGGCGGAGCGTCGCGCCGCGCTCCGCGAGGCATTCGCCCACCTATCCCCGTGCTGCCAGCAGCTAATCGCCGCCCTGATCGAGGACCCTCCCGTGCCGTACACCCAGATCAGTGCCAGGTTGGGCATCCCGGTGGGAAGCATCGGGCCCACTCGCAGCCGCTGCCTGAACAAGCTGCGCCGTTACCCGGCCATCGCGGCGCTGATCGACGCCGAAGCTGCGCTACTGGGAACTCCGGCCGATTAGCCGCTCGGATCCAGGGTCAACATGATTCGGGCGACCATGCCTGCCCCTCGCTTCCGGTAGCGGGTGGAAAGGCCGGGCCGTTCGGCATAAAGCCTTGGACCGAAGCTGCCATAAGGGTCGGAGTTAGGATTATCGGCATCAGTGCACACGTCCCGGAGGTCCAGCCATGACGACTGCACCCGCGACCGCTCCCGCCCAGGGCACCGAGGAGATCCAGGACGCCGGTCACGTCGACGTCCTCATCGTCGGCGCCGGGGTCTCCGGCATCGGCGCCGCGTACCACCTGCGGGACCAGTTCCCCGACCGAACCCTGGTCATCCTGGACGCCCAGGATGACCGGGGCGGAACCTGGTGGACCCATCGCTACCCGGGCGTGCGCTCCGACAGCGACCTGTTCACCTACGGCTACCGGTTCAAGCCGTGGCGCGGCCCGTCGATTGCGGCGGGCGAGGCGATCCTCGAATACCTCGACGAGGTCATCGACGAGTACGGCCTCGGCAAGTACATCCGTTACCAGCACCGGGTCACCGCGGCCAGCTGGTCCACCGCGGACCGCCGGTGGACCGTCGAGGTCACCCGGGGTGACACCGGGCAGCGGCTGCGGTTCACCACCGGCTTCCTGTGGATGTGCCAGGGCTACTACAACCACGCCAAGCCCTACCGGCCCCAGTGGGAAGGCATGGACCGCTTCCAGGGCCTGCTCTTGCACCCCCAGCGGTGGCCCGAGGACCTCGACCTGACCGGCAAGCGCGTCGTCGTGATCGGCTCCGGCGCCACGGCCGCGACGCTTATCCCGGCGATCGCCGAGAAGGCGGAGCACGTGACGATGCTGCAGCGCTCCCCCTCCTACTACTTCGCCCCGCCCACGACGCACGAGCTCGCCGTGATGCTGGCCCCCCTGGACCTCCCCGACGAGTGGACGCATGAGATCATGCGCCGCCAGTACATGACGCAGTACCACTGGCTGGCCCGCACGTCGTTCGAAGCGCCCGACGAGCTGCACGCGTTCCTCATCGAGTCCATGCGCCCGCTGCTGCCCGAGGGCTTCGACATCGATAGGCACTTCACCCCCCGCTACCGCCCGTGGCAGCAGCGCATCGCCATTGTCCCGGACGGCGACCTGTTCGCGGCCCTGCGCGAGGGGAAGGCCTCGATCGTCACCGACACCGTCGAGACGTTCACCGAGCACGGGATAAGGATCAGCTCCGGTGAGGAGATCCCTGCCGACATCGTCGTCACCGCCACCGGCTTCAACCTGTCGGTCCTCGGTGACGTCGCGTTCACCGTCGATGGCGAACCGGTCGACTTCACCGAACGCGTCACCTGGCGCGGCCTCATGATCAGCGGCGTGCCGAACATGGCCTACGTCTTCGGCTACTTCCGGCACAGCTGGACCCTGCGGGTGGACCTGGTCGCCGACCTGGTAAGCCGCCTGCTGGCCACCATGCAGGCCAAGGGCGCCACGATGGTGGTGCCCACGCTGCGACCCCAGGACACCGGCATGCAGCTGCGGCCGTGGTCCGACCCGGAGAACTTCAACGCCGGCTACGTCATGCGCTCCCAGCACATCCTGTTCAAGCAGGGCGATCGCGAGCCGTGGACCCACATGCTGGAGCATGAGCAGGAGCGCGAGGTCCTGCCCGCCGCGGACCTCGACGACGGGACCCTCGTCTACCGCTGAGCCCGGTTACCAGTTCCGCAGGAAGGCCGTCCATCAGGGGCTTCGTCACTGCGGCTGGCCCCGGCTAGCGGTGGCCTCACCCCGGGGTGGCAGGACAGGCCTGCCGATAGGTGCCCCGGGGATCCCGTTACTTGACCTTCGCGTCGGTACTTGACGCCCAGGCCGGGTCCGGCGGGGCGATGCCGTCCGCGGCGTCGAAGAGGATCTGCTGGAGCGGGCGGGGCAGGTCGCCGTTCCATACCAGGGCTGCCGTCGCGGTCAGCGGATGGTCCTCGAGCCCGACCCGGACCATTCGTCGGCGACCGCCACTGGGCCGGTTATCGTGCCGAAGCGGTGTCCGGAACGGCCGTTGAGCGAGCGGTAGGCCAGGAAGAAAGTAATCCCCAGCTAGTCGCCAAGATGGAGGCTAGCTGGGAAAACTCGGTGGGCGCAGGTGGGTTCGAACCAGCGGCCCCTCGCTTGTAAGCGCAATTTTGCCGTCGCTGAACGTCGCCAGCTGTCGCTTGATGTGGCCATCTAGCTGCATGAATGTCTCGGCGCGTCGCCTGTGTCGCTCGACGTCCGCCTGCGTTGGCGCCCACTTTGGCTCCCCGCCGACGCTCCGTTCGATCATTAGTTCGCTGCGCGAGGACCTCCTCCCGACGGTGATGGCTGGCGAGGGGCCAGGCGGGGCAGGATCTGGTCCTCACGGAGATTCTGACCTGGCTGGATGACCACACTCCCGGCTGGCCCCGCCGGTCACCGCCCACCACCGGGTCACCTTACTGGTTGTGCTGGGCTACCTGCTGGACACGGTTTGCACGCAAGAGGGGTCCCGTCGTGTGGCGGGACGCCGTCGAGCATGGCCTGGGTGACGCTTACCTGCCGTGATAGTGGCGGTGCGCAGCTCACTATCGCCTCGCGGAAGCAGCCATTGGCTCTCGGTTTGGCGTTCCGTCACGCCTTCGGCTGGTGGTAGATGTCGCTGCGGTGGTCAATGTCGAGGACAGGGACGATGCGGGCGGCTTCGTCGATGCGGTACACGATCCGGTAGGTTCCGCGCCGGGCGCCGTGGCAGCCGGCCAGCGGGCCGAACAGTGGCTTGCCGACTCGGTGCGGATTGACTGCAAGCGCGGAGTCGCAGAATTCCAATACGGCTGCGGCGACGGTCTCGGTCAGCCGCTGGGAGATGGCCCGCCGGGCGGCGGGCTGGAAGCGGATGTCGTACCGCTCCTCCGGCGAGGCGGTCACCTACCTGTGGCGCGGCGCCTGGCCAGGTCCTGGCGGACGGTCGCCAGGTCCGCACCGGGCTCGCCTCGGCCGAGTGCGGCCAGGCTCTCGGAGATGCGGGCGACTGACTCGCTGTCGCCGAGGATCTCCAGGGTCATCTCCAGCCCTTCTAGGTCATCGACTGACAGCAGGACAGCCTCAGCCTCGCCGTTGCGGGTCAGGGTGATGCGCTCATGCTGGAGCCGGACCCGCCGCGCCAGCTCGGACAGACGGGCCTTGGCCTCGGACAGCGGTACAGGCGTGGCAGCGATGCTCATAGTCTGAAGTATAGCCTATGCTAGTCAACTTTCGGACTAAACTGTTCCCTGGTCCGCAAGACCTCTGAGCTGTAAAAACTGTTTGGCAGGCGCGGCTGGGTTCGAGCCAGTGACCCCTCGCTCCTGCTCTGTATCGACCGCCTGGCCGACAGATCCAGGGTTGACCTCAGGGAAAGCCACTGCGGCTGGTAGTGGCTCTGCGTCGCCGGACGTGCCGGCCGATGGACAGTTCAGGAAGAGCCCGCCGAGCGCTCCAGGTACCGAAAATTCTTCACTTGGCTCTTGTTAGTTCCGCCAACGAACGACCAAAACGTCTCCACAACCCGCTGACCTGCGGAAACTGGTGACGTCTTCACGTTTAGGGCTGAGCTGGGCAAACGGGGCCTTGCTGGGGGCTGCCCACAGGTTAAGCGCCGCGTGCCCACGTTTGTCTTGGCTGCCTAGCGGTTCCAGCGGGGGTCGGCTTCGGCGATGTCGAGGCTGAGTGCCTCAAGCTCGGTGATCAGTTCTCGCAGGCGGCGGTGGTTGTCGAACCAGGGTCCGTAGTCGGCGAGCTGGTCGTCGGTCAGGATGCGGGTGGCGGTCTTGCCGTCTTTCTTGCGGGTCCACTGGTGGTAGGGGCCGTGCGGGCGGGGCGGGTCGGCGTGGCAGCGGCAGCCGGGGTGGCCGCAGCGGGTCATCCGGTCGGCGAGGGTGCCGGGCAGGGCAAAGCCCGTCTTGGCCAGGGCGGCGATCTCGGCGGCGATGCGGGCTGCCTGGGCCTGCTGGGCCGGGGTTGGCGACACGTTGTCATTTTCGCAGCCTGGGTCCCGCATCTGGCGCATTGCATTAAGTATAAGTGCTGTACGCCAGATGCCGGGAATGCCGATGTTGCCGCGTATATCGGGCGGTGGAAGCCGTCGTCGGTGCCGGCGCAGGCGGCGGCGTTCGCCCGCGAGGTGATCGGCCGGGTAGCGCCGGACGGGCAGGAGCGGGCGAAGAACCTGCTGTGGGCTGCGGGCAAGCTGGCCGGCTGGGCGATCCCGCTGGGCCTGGATGCCGAGCCTGAGGTGCTGCTGCACCCGTCGGTGACCGAGCGGTTCACCCGGTGCGCGCCGGGGCTGTCCGGCGTGGCGCGCCGCACGCTGCGGACGAACCTGCGGTTCATCGGCCGCCGGGTGGTGCCGGAGCTGTATCCGGCGGATATGCCGCTGCCGCGGGAGCGGGCCAAGGCTCCTTACAGCGCGGCGGAGATCGGCTGGTTCCTGGCGCTGGCCGATGCGCAGCCCACGGCGGAGCGGCGGATGCGCGCGGCTGGGCTGGTCTGCCTGGGGGCCGGCGCCGGGCTGATCCGCGGCGACCTGCGCGACGCGCGCGGCACCGACGTGGCGTGCCGGTCCGGCGGGGTTGTGGTCACGGTGCGCGGCGCCCGGCCGCGAGTGGTGCCGGTGCTGGCCCGCTACCATGCCCGGCTGCTGGCGGCGGCCCGGTCCGCCGGGACCGGGCTGATCTGCGGTGGGGCTGATCCGGGCCGCCGGAACCTGACGAACCCGCTGATTACCGCGCTGGACGGCGGGACCGGTCTGCCCCGGCTGGACACCAGCCGGCTGCGCGCCACCTGGCTGGCCGGCTGCGCGGAGCTGCACGGGCTGGCACCGCACGGCGCCCTCGTCGTGACGGGCTCCGCGTGCTTCGGCGAGGTGCTCTTCGGGACACGTGTGCAGCAGCGGCTCACCTTCTCGAACGTCGGCGACTGCGACCTGCACGTGGCGTCCGTCGGCTTCGAAGGTTGCCGATGCCCCGGCTGCGAACACCTGGTGCTCGTGCGCCACCCGTTCCCGGCGACGCTGCACCCGGGCGCCGCGCTCGACCTCGTGCTGCAGTACACCGCGACGGGGGGTTCCCCCTGCACCAGGCACCTCGCCATCGAGAGCGACGATCCCGACCACCCGAAGGTCATCATCGACGTGTCGGCCTCGACGAAGATGACGCTCAACGGCGCCCTGCGCGGCTGGTTGGCGAGCAACCTGCACTCGCTGCTCGCGACCGTCGGCACGCCTCCGTGCGACGAGGGTTCGTACGGTCCGTCCGATCACCCCTGCTGAGCTGACCGGCCGCGGCCCAGCGCGGCAGCGATCGCTCAGCGTCGGCTGCGCGCGTGCCGAGCTTCCCGATCAGGGTGAGGTCGACGGGCAACGACGTCCGTCGCGTGCAGCGGGCGAGCTAGCGGGCCTACTACGCGCTCGCCGGTCACCCGCCGATGGTCTTGCCTGCCGTCGACGGCATCTTCGGGCCCGTCACCGAGGCGGCGGTGCGGGTGTTCCAGACCTCCACGAACGACGAAGGCGCGGTCCTGATGCCTGTCATCGCAGGGGAGCGGACCTGGTTCGCCCTGGCCAGCGCCCCGGGGCCGACGCTCGACACGGCCGCCGGGCTCACCTGACCCTCGACCTGTGCGTGCCGAGAATCTCGTCCGTGGCTGTGACCAGCAGAGTTGCTCTCCTAGCTGTCTGGCCGTGATGATCACCGGTCATGTGCCTGCGGTTTATGTTCCTCCTGATCACGCGGACGGTCTCATGGCTGCGGTTGTCCCGGCGGGAGGAAGCGTGGCGGACCGCTGAGATCCTGCTCCTGCGCCACCAGCTCGCCGTCTTGCAACGGCGGCAGCCGCGCCGCCCGAAACTGGACTGGGCGGACCGGGCCCTGCTCGCGACCCTGCTCGGTGTGATACCGAAAGCGCGGCGCCAGGGGCTGCGGCTGCTGGTCACCCCGGATACGATCCTGCGCTGGCACCGCGACATCGTCCGCCGCCGCTGGGCCGCCAGGTCCATCCGCGGCAAGACCGGCAGGCCAGCCACCCGCCGTACTGCCCGGCGCGTCTCCGGTGGGCCTTTTCCCAGCCGGTTGCCCCGGGCTCCGTCCTCAGGTGAGCGCAATGGCTTCGGCCCAGGCGTCGTATGCGTAGATCCATCGACGGTCGATCAGCTGGCTGCCGGAGCTGTCCCAGCCGGCGCCTTGCCGCCGTGAGCCTATCTGGACGCGCGCCGTCCGGTCCCGCCGCAGCCCCTCGTATGCGGCCAGCGCCCGCGGCACGCCAGCCGAACTGGCGCTGGCTCCCAGCAACGTGGCCAGCGCCACGGCGTCCTCCAGGGCCTGGTTTACGCCCTGGCCCAGGTGCGGCAGCATCGGGTGCGCCGCGTCGCCGAGCAGCGTCAGCCGCCCGCTGCTCCACCTGGGCAGTGGCGCACGGTCGTACATGCCCCACTGGAACCCGCTGCCGCCTGGCTCGCTGATCGCGGCGATGACCTCCCCGATAACCGGATCCCAGCCCGCGAAGTGCGCGGCCAGCCCCGCCGGGTCGCCTGGCGCCGACCACGACTCACGGACCGAGGTATCCGACGGGACGAATCCCACATAGTTCAGCAGCTGCCCGGCACGCACCGGGAACACCAGGAAGTGCTTGCTCTGGCCCACCCACATCCGGATCGCGCCGGCCGGGTACTCATCCACGCGCGGCACCAGACCGCGATAGGCCACCACCCCGGAGAACACGGGCTTCGCCGGAGCTACCACGAACCCCTGCAGGACGGAATGGATGCCGTCCGCCCCGATCACCACGTCCGCCGTGGCGGTGGTCCCGTCCGCGAAGCCGGCCGTCGCGCTGCCGGCATCCTGGCTGAAACCCGTGCACCGATGCCCGGTCCGCACCGTGCCAGGCGGCAGTTGCCCGGCCAGCAGCGCAAGCAGGTCGGCCCGGTGGATCCCGACGTTCTGTCCTGGCAGGGCGAACTGATAAGGCTCGTGCCGCACGACCCGCCCGCCGGAGAACCGGAGCTGAGACGACTCATACCGTGCGCCCATCCGCCCAATCCCCTCGCCAACCCCGAGCCGCTCTAGCATCCGCAGGCCGTTCGGCGCCAGCGACACGCCCGCGCCGACCTCGGCCAGCTGCTGCGCCTGCTCATACACCCGAACGTCGACCCCAGCCCGCGCCAGCGCAACCGCCGCTGCGATCCCGCCGATCCCGCCGCCGACAACCACCGCCCGCAGCGCCACGTCCTTCCCCTCTCCGAACGGCCCACACCCCAGACCCGCGCTAACCCCGCGCCCGTTCGCCTGGTTCGGGAGCGGATCGAGGTTGAGGTGATAGCCACCACTGGCTTGAATGGTTTCGCGCAGGTTCCAAGGATGCCCGGGCGGCAACGGCCCGGATTCCGGGCGGTGGGGTGGACTCGCCACTTCAGCAGCGGTTCGTCTCGGTCGCAGCGCCAGCGGATGACTCACCTTAACGGGACAAGCGAGCTAATGACTCAGGTGCACAGCGCCTGACTCACATGCGATGGGACAGGACAGTTAGGTCCCACGAGAAGCTTGGTCTTGGCCGTGTCAAGGACACCAACCGCCGAACCGCTAGGCCCCACTATTGTCCCCACGGCTTACCTGGTCCTGATCGTATCAGGCCTCTGACCTGGAGCCCGCGGGTCCTCCCCGGCGAGCCCGTCCACCGACTCCCTGATGAGGTCGGCATGGCCGGCGTGCCGTGCGTACTCCTCGATCAGGTCGATCAGGATGCGCCGCAAGCTGGGTGGCTGAGTCCATTTGGTGTACCGGGCCAGCTGGTCCAGGCCGCCGACGGCCAGCGCCTCGGTGACCACGGAGCGGGAGCGGGCCACGGCGTCCTGCCAGAGCGTGGATTCAAGACGCGCCCGGCTGACGGTCGGCAGGCCAGGCCGATCACATCAGAGGGGGCGCAGCCTGGTAGCTGTCCGGAAGCGGTGTCCCCGTCTGCGGCGACTCGACCTCGACGATGTCACCGCGCATCGGCATGAGCAGATCGACCAGCTCGTCCTGGTCCGTCTTAGGGACATTGAACTCGTCGAGCGTCGCCCCCAGATGCTGCATGACTGCATCGAACTCGCCGGCCGTGGTCTTCATCCCGGCGTGCGTATCCGTCATGCTCCGGCCGGTGTAGGTGCAGGGGCCGCCGGTGGCCTCACACAACTGGTCGATGACCTCTTTCTTGAGCCGCGGGATGTCAGTCCGCTCGAACTTCCTGTTGATCCTGTCATCGCCCGCAACGCGGACTACCCATGAATCCACTGCCGCGTTGATCGCATCGAGACCGCCGAGCCGGTCGTACAGCGACTTCGTTTGCGTCGTCATCTGCTTCCCCTTAAATCGCCTCGTGAGGCCATTGCTTTGCTCCTGTCTGGAGGGCCCGCCTCGGCCCCTCAGCCGAAGTCACTCCGCGGACGCTACTCAAAGTGGCGGGTAACGTCCGGGCGAAATTTGCCCTTCAGAAGGAACGCAGCGGCTTGCCGCAGCCGGACCATGCCGCCGATGCCCCTCCTGCGAGCCTTGGCCCTTTGTCACACAGCACTACAACTCGCGCGTCTGCAGGAGCGATGCAGAACGCGTGCAGATGGCATGGAGATCTATGTGGTCTGCGCCGCGATTCCGCTCGTGCTCCGGATCATGCTTGCTGCCCGGTTGCTGCTTGCTCGTCGCGGGGGCCCTGCTGCCAGACGCCGATCGCGTTGCCTGCCGGGTCCCGGGTCATCGCCACCCACAGGTCACCTTCGGGGTAGGGCGTCAGGCTTACCTCGCCCCCGGCGCCGGTGACCTTGGCCAGGGTCTGGTCGATGTCCTGCACGTAGATATACGGGATGACGCCAGCCTCGCCTGCGACCGGCAGGTCGGTCGCGAAGTGGCCGATGATGTGGCCGGTGGTGTCCCCGAAGCGGTTGCCGCCGTCTTGGGTCGTCCAGCCGAACACGGTGCGGTAGAAGACCGCGGCGCGCGCGACGTCTGGGGCGGGGATGCGCAGGTATGACACACCTCCGGGTTGGAAGATCAAGAGCGGTGTCACCTGCCCGATCGTGTCAGACCTGCGCTTTGACGGTCAAAGGGCCGGTCGGCCTTTCCCGCCGTGCTTTTGACCTGCCACCGGGCTGCCGGTCACCCGTTGCCAGATCTGCCACCGCACCGTGGCGTACCGGCCCGGCAGCCTCAGTGAGGTCCTGACCGAGCACTACCGCCGGGCCCATCCGGAAGCGCTCAGCCTTCCTTCCCAGTAGCCTCCGCAGGCTCCCCGCATTACCCCACAGGTACCGCCACCGGCGTCGATTGCCCCCCGGACGACCTTGCGCGAGCCGGGCGTGAGAGCGCCAGCGGTCACGGAGTGTGGCCACCCCTCGTGAGGAGCCCGCACGTAGAACCGCCCAATCTGCGGGTCCGGCCGCGCCCGGTTAGTCGGCGTCCGCCGAGCCGAATGGCCATTGTTTGTTCGCGCTCCCGGGCCTGACCCTGTTGCTGGTCAGCGGCGGAAGCCCGCGATGTGTCGCCCGCGCGCCGCCAGGCCGCCAGGCCGCGCGAGCCAATCTGACTCTGACGCCAGCGAAGCCCCATCGCCAGCAAGATGACGTCGGCGCCCGAGGCGTCTTTTTGTACCTTGCGTGCGGCACTTCCAGCGATGCGGGCCGGCATCGCGCTGGCACTGCGGCTCGGCTGGGTCCGCTAGCGTAGTGCGCCAGGGCTTGGCCGGATGGAAGGCGAATACCGGGAGCATGAACCAGCGCGCTACCGCCCAGGGGGCTCTCGCGGTCGGTGCTCTCGGAGTCGTCTTCGGGGACATCGGGACGAGCCCGCTGTACACCGTCCAGACGGTTTTCAATCCAGGCGACCCCCACCCGGTCAAGGTGTCCACGGAGAACGTTTTCGGGATCATCTCGCTGATCTTCTGGTCGGTGACGATCATCGTCACCGTCACCTACGTCCTGCTGGTGATGCGCGCCGACAACGACGGCGAAGGCGGGATCATGGCGCTGATCACCTTGATCCGCAGACGGGAAGTCCCCGGCGGGCGCAGGACGAAGGTCGTGCTTGCGGCGCTGGGGATCTTCGGCGCTTCGCTGTTCTTCGGCGACAGCATGATCACGCCGGCGATCTCGGTGCTTTCTGCTATCGAGGGCGTCAAGGTGACTGCGCCGTCGGTGGCCACCCTGGTCGTCCCGATCACAGCGGCGATCATCGTCTGCCTGTTTCTCGTTCAGCGACTGGGCACGGGCGCCGTGGGGCGCCTGTTCGGGCCAGTCATGGGCGTCTGGTTCGCCGCGATCGGCGTGACCGGCGTGCGCGGCATCGCCGCCCACCCGGTGATCCTGAAGGCGCTGTCGCCCACCTATGCCCTGGGCTTCCTGGCTGGCCATTTCCGGATCGCGTTCTTCTCGCTCGCCGCCGTCGTTCTGGCTGTCACCGGAGCCGAAGCGCTGTACGCGGACATGGGCCACTTCGGCCGCGCGCCGATCACGCGCGTCTGGCTGATCCTCGTCTTCCCCGCCTGCATCCTGAGCTACCTGGGACAGGGCGCACTAGTCCTAGGCGACCCGAACAGCATCAGCAGCCCGTTCTTCCTGCTCGTACCGGGCTGGGCGCGGCTCCCGATGGTCTTCCTCGCCGCCGCTGCGACCGTCATCGCCTCGCAGGCGGTCATCACCGGCGCCTTCTCGGTCGCGCACCAGGCCGGCCAGCTCGGCTACCTACCGCGACTGCGCATCGAGTACACCTCGGAGGACAGGATGGGCCAGATTTACGTCCCGTGGATCAACTGGCTGCTGCTGGTCGCGGTCCTCACGCTCGTCGTCACGTTCAAGAGCTCAGCCGCCCTAGCCTACGCGTTCGGCATGGCGGTGACCGGCACGATCACCATCACGACCCTGCTTTTCTTCTACATCGCCCGTTATCAGTGGCGCACACCACTGCGGATCGTCGCGCCGGGCGCAGCGATCCTGCTCACCGTCGACCTTCTGTTCTTCGCCGCCAACCTGACCAAACTCGTGAGCGGAGCATGGCTTCCCCTGCTCATCGCCATCGCCGCGTTCACCATCTTCACCACCTGGCAGCGAGGCCGGGAACTCGTCACCCGTCAGCGCGTACAGGACGAGGGGCCGCTCCCCGCGTTCATCGGCCAGCTCCACGCCATGAAGCCCCCGCTGCACCGGGTGCCCGGCACCGCCGTCTTCCTCAACCGCGGCAAGGCCACCGCCCCGCTAGCGCTGCGGGCCAACGTCGAGCACAACCAGATCCTCCATGAGCATGTCCTCATCCTCGCGATCGAGACGATGCCCGTGCCGCACATCCCAGCCGCCGGGCGGATCACCATCGACGACCTCGGCTACAAAGACGACCGGATCATCCACGTCACCGCCCGGTTCGGCTACATGGACCAGCCAAGGGTCCCTGACCTCCTGCCGCTGATCCGCGACGCCAACATCGAAAGCCCTCTCGATGATGACAAGCTGTCCTATTTCCTGTCGCGCATCGAGCTGGTCAAAGGCAATACACCCGGCATGAGCCGCTGGCGCAAGCGCCTGTTCATCGCGACATCGCGGATCACCGCCGACGCCGCCGAATACTTCCAGCTTCCCCGCGAACGCACCCTCATCATGGGCTCACGCATCGAGCTCTAGCCGCACTAGGCCCCGGCATACGCGGCACGCTCAGATTGACTAGTGCTGTCGGGGGCATGATCGTGAATCCACGCGCAGGCCGGCCGTGGGCAAAGCCACGGCGCACCACCAGCGAAGACCGGCGCGATCTGGAGGTCAGGAGTGAGGGTTACCGCGCTCGGCTGGGCCCTGACAATCGGGGTGATCCTGGCGCTGCTTGCCCTGGACCTGCTCCTGGCCACGGTACGTCCGCACGTCATCGGCTACCGGGAGGCTGCCGCCTGGTCGGTGTTCTACATCACGGTGGCAGGCGTTTTCGGCCTGGTCCTCGCCACCTGGGCGGGATGGGGATACGGCACTCAGTACTTCGCCGGCTACATCGTGGAAGCGAGCCTGTCCGTCGACAACCTCCTCGTCTTCGTGATCATCATGGCGGCGTTCGCGGTGCCCCGCGAACACCAGCAACGGGTGCTCATCTTCGGCATCATCACCGCCCTGGTGCTGCGAGCGATCTTCATCGCCCTGGGGGCGACCCTGCTGTCGCTGCTCTCTTTCATGTTCCTGGTCTTCGGGCTGCTGCTGCTCTGGACCGCCGTGCGGCTCTACCGCCACCGCGACGAGGACCCCGACATCGCGAACAACGCGCTGGTCCGTTTGTCGCGCCGGATCCTGCCGGTCACCGATACCTACGCAGGTGGCCGGCTGATCTCCCGCACCGGCGGACGGCGAGTGGTCACGCCGCTGTTCATCGTGTTCATCACCATCGGCGGCACGGACCTCCTGTTCGCGCTGGACTCGATCCCCGCCGTGTTCGGCGTCACCGACCAGCCCTACATCGTCTTCGCGGCCAACGCGTTCGCCCTGCTGGGCCTGCGGGCACTGTTCTTCCTGGTGACCGGCCTGCTCGACCGGCTAGTGTACCTGTCGAGCGGGCTGGCGCTGATCCTGGCGTTCATCGGAGTGAAGCTAATCCTCGAATGGGGTCACGGGCTCGATCCCCGCGTGCCGGAAATCAGCACCGCCATGTCGCTGGCTGTCATAGCAGTGGTGCTGGCCGCCGCCACAATGGCCAGCCTGGCCAGATCACGGCGCGATCCCGGAACCCGTGCCCACGCCGGAACCGTCCTCGGGACCCCCCGGGCTACCTCCGATGAGCACCGCCCTCCCCGCGGCCGACAGGACCGGCCGCCGGGCGAGACGCCCGACAACGGAACAGAATGATCTAGGTGAGTCCGCCCAGATCACCAGCGCAGCTCTGGCCGCCCCGACTCGGCAGGGAGGTAGCGAACCGCAAGGCGCAGCGACGGGGGATTCGCCAACCTTTTCTCACATTCCGTAAAGGCAGAGTGGCATCTCGGTGACCGGCAGCGGGCAGATCCCGATGACCGCCCACTGTCGCCGACGGCGGCACGCTCCCAGATCGCCGTAACGCAGGGGCATCAGCTCGGTGACCTGGAACGTTGTCGAGTTTGCGCCCCCGCTCGCCGCAGCCGGAGAGTAACCACCGCCCGGCCCGAACCTGGCCGCGAACCGCATCCTCGCATCTCCTACCCGGCCGATGCTCGCGATGCTCGTCTCTGCCGTCTCAGGCAGTCTCTGGCGACCGCCTTGAGTTCGGCGGAGTGGCGGCTTGAGGTCGTCTCCGGCTCTCTGTGTCTCCCCCGTCTCAGCCCATTCCGCAGCGTACGGTTTCCAAATCGGTTTACAGAACTGGCTGTTGACCTGCAAGTTTCCGCCCCGCCAACCGGCGCGACTGCGCACGCTCCAGCCTGTCAGTTCACCAGGTGATGATCTCTGACCCGCCGTGCGGTGCCTTCACCTAATCTCCACAGCCTCGGCATCCGGCCTGCATATAGGTGTGTCCTGCTGTTGTCATGGCCGGTCGGCCAGCAGAGAAGGACCTGAACCATCGATCCCGGACTGCCAGCTCGCCGTGACCACGTGGGGCCAGCTGAACGAGGCCAGGGACAACGCCATCCTGATCCCCAGCTGGTATTCGGGCACGCACCAGATCTGGCGGGACGTGTACGTCGGCCCGGAGCACGCCCTGAACCCGGACCGGTATTTCATCGTCGCGGTCAACCAGATCGGCAGCGGCCTGTCCACGTCGCCCCACAACGCCAGCGGCGCCAACGAGGGCCTGGCCATGTCGAAGTTCCCCAGGGTGCGGATCGGCGATGACGTCGTCGCCCAGGAACGGCTCCTGCGCCAGCACTTCGGGATCGAGCGGCTGGCGCTCGTGGTCGGCGGGTCGATGGGCGCCCAGCAGACCTATGAGTGGGCGGTCCGGTTCCCCGACCGGGTGATGCGGGCGGCACCGATCGCCGGTACCGCGCAGAACACACCCCATGACTTCCTGCTGGTCGAGACCATGCGCGAGGCGACCTGGTCCGACCCGGGCTGGAACGGCGGGGAGTACGCCTCGAACACGGACGTGGAGGCGGGCCTGAAGCGCCAGGCACACATCTGGGCCGTGGTCGGATTCTCCACCGAATTCTGGAAGCAAGAGGTATGGCGCGCCCTGGACTTCCAGACCAGGGACGAGTTCATGACCGGTTTCCTGGAGGCGTACTTCACCGTGCGGGATCCGAACGACCTGCTCACCCTGTCCTGGAAATGGCAGCACGGCGACGTGGCCCGGCACACCGGTGGTGACCTGGCCGCCGCACTCGGCCGGATCACCGCCAAGACCTTCGTCATCCCGATCGATGAGGACCTGCTGTTCCCCGTCCGTGACTGCGCGCCGGAGCAGCAGCTGATCAAGAACAGCGAACTGCGGGTGGTCGAGGACGTGATCGGGCACCTGGCCCTGTTCGGGGTCGCGCCGACCTACATGCCACAGATCGACCGTCACCTAAGCGACCTGCTCGCCACCGAGGTCTGATCCCCGCCGAGGCCTGATCCCCGCCGGGGCCTGCCCGGCCGGAGGACGCGTCACCGCACGGCAGCCCGACCAGGTCCAGCACGACCCGGGCCGGGCTGCCGGGCGCCGCCCCCAGCATCTGTTGGGCAAAGGTGGGGAGGCAGCGATGTTGACAGTCACCCGTTTCACGACTGACCCCGGCGAGGTCCGCCGGGCCATGGCGCACCTGCGGCATTTGCTGCCTGACGCTGACCGTCCGCTCTTCGACGCCTCGATCTCGAGTTTCCTCGACGACGCGCTCGCTTGCCAGGTCTGACGGCGCGCTTCACCGCGAACATGTAACTCACGCCACGGGCTGACCGGCTCGTCAGGATGTAAAAGCGGCCCATGTCCTAGCCTTCCTCTTTCACGCGGCTGGTGAGCTGCCACCCTGGCGCCTTATTTGATCTTGTATTTGCGCTGGGCTCGTGGCGGTGGGCGGGAATGCGCCACGTGCCGTCGCGGCGGGGCCTGGGGCGGTGTCCTGGACGGGCGGGATTGCTGCTGGCGGGCATGCTGGCGCCAGGCGGTGACGGTGGAAGCGCGGCAGGTGGCGAGCGGTCAGGCGAATGCGGCGCGCAGCCGGCCCAATCCGGCGGCGATCTGGGTGGCCCACCGCCAGGTGCGGTCAATCTTCAGGCGGGGGTGGCGGGCGGAGCGGGTGAGCTGGGCGGCCACGTGCAGGACCCGGTAGCGGAACGCGGCGATTTCGCAGCGGGCCAGCGACGGCACGTGCGCGAAGCAGCCGCGCTCGGCTACGCCGAGGGTGTCATGGCCTGGCACCGGGGCGAGCTCGCCGCCGCCGAGCACCTGGTCCGCCAGGCCACCGTGCAATGGCACCGCTGCTGCGACCGGATGGACGCCTGCGACGGCATCGAGCTACTCGGCGTGCTCGCCGCAGCCCGGGAGCGCTTCCCCCGACGCCGCACGCCTGCTCGCCGCCGCCGACGCGGCCCGGCGGCCGCTGCAGTACCTGGCCCCCGGCTTCACCGCCAACCGCGACGCCGCCGCACGCGCCGCCAGCCAGGCCCGGCACACCCTCGGCGACGACCGCTTCACCCAGGCGTGGGAACAGGGCCAGTCACTTACCCTCGACGACGCGGTCGCCTTCGCCGCCCGCAAGGGCAGCGGACGCAAACGACCCGCGACCGGCTGGGCCAGCCTGACCCCCGCCGAACGGGAGGTCGCCCGCCTCGCGGGCGAAGGCCTGCGGAACGACGCCATCGCCCGGCGCCTGTTCATCGCCCCCGGCACCGTCAAGGTGCACCTGACGCACATCTTCGCCAAGCTCAGCATAACCACCCGCGCCGAACTGGCCGCACAGGCAGCCGCGCAGGATCTGACCGCCAGATGATCTGGGGAGTAAGACATGCACTCGCTGTCGCGCCGCCACACCCGGTCGCACCGAAGATGATCCGCTGCCACCCAGAAGAGATAATCTGCATGCCACCGCCCAGGCCACCGGCATGGCAATCAAGCCGCGCCGATTCGGCAGGGGTGGTTTGTCCATCAGCGTACGTTTCGCTCGTCCCTGCGTCATTCCCGGCCTGGCCGCAGGGGTAGCTGGACGGGCGGCTGACCAAGTCGGTGACCGGCGGCGGCCGGTCTTCGGACCGCGGGCAGGCGCGGTACGCTCCCGCGGTGACATGTCTACACCGCAGAAATGCCCGCCTACCAGGCATTATCTGCAGACGACTTAAGATAACCGCCCAATTCGGTACGCGTGGGTGAGAGGGTGCCCGGTTGGCTACGGCCGCGCATAACGGGGTGATGTGTGCCGGCCATGCGCATGGCCGGCACGGCTGACCGACGCCCGGCTCTGGTTGATATGGAGGTGGTGAGCGAGCGTCCCGGGTTGGGCTGGACTTGGGCTCAATTTCTGCTTGGGATACGGCTGACGAGCAAAGAAGGGGCGACAGCTACCCTAAAATGGGGTGTGCCAGGCTGGACGATCCGCCCCGCTCCTCCACCGTCGTCAGCTGGTCGTTCCTCCAGACTCGTACGAACGATCGTGCCAGCTGCGCCGGGGAGTGACCGCCCGCCCGGGACTTGCGATCGGCTCCATGCCCGGATCAGGGAGCAGGAAATGCGGTAGTTCTACGGTATCCCGCGAGCTTTGGCCGGTCCTACCGTCTCCTTACTACCCGGAAGTGCCCGGGGCCGGGAACCGGCCCCGTTGCACCGGATGAGAGCGAGGCAGTCAATGGCCGGAAAAGCAGTGATCAGTCTCAGCACGGGCCTGGAGGACCCGGAGAAGGTGACCGTGGCGTTCCTTGTCGCGGTCGGTGCCGCGGAATCCGGTCGGCCGACCCTGATGTTCCAGGCCAAGGAAGCCGTCCGGCTAGCGCTGGACGGGACGGCTGCTGGCGTCGCCTGCGAGGGCTGCCCTTCCCTGCCGGACCTGCTCACTCGGTATGAGAAGGCAGGCGGCCGGTACATGGTCTGCCCGGTCTGCTTCAACGCGAAGAAGCTCGACGAGGGCGGCCTGCTGCCCGGCGCCGAGTTGGCCGGCAGCGTCCAGCTATGGGAATGGATCGGCGACGACGCAGCGACTACCTTCAGCTACTGACGCCGGGGAGGACGCGGTGGCGCTCATCCAGGTGTCATCCAGCCAGGACACCGACGAGCAGGCCGCTGAGCTGTCCGCCGTCGGCTTCCGGGCTGACGTGCAGGGGTTCTCGCCGTGGGCAGGTCGCTTTGGCCCAGCCTGCTACGAGCTACCGGGCACTGCGCCGATACGGGCATGTTTTCGGGCCCGTGCGGACTCGGCGGAGAGCCTGGCTCAGCCGCACGCGGATATCAGTAACGGGTTGGCCTACTGGACGGGGCTCGGTCGTTCGGGCTTCGTTGCGGCTGGGGTGCGCGCCGGACGGGGGGGTCTGGCCGGGGCAGTGCTTCGAGCTCGGCCAGCCGGCGCACGGCGTCGGCCCTGGTGCGGCACTGCAGCTTCAGCAGGCTGCCCTGTACGTGCATCTCGACCGTCCGCGGGCTGATGAACAGAGCTTCGCCGATCTGCCTGCTGGTGTTGCCCTTGGCCACGAGCAGCATCACGTCCATTTCCCGGCTGGTGAGACCGGCCGCCGCGCGATTGGCGGATGCCCGCTGGCGGGGCTTGCCACCGAGCCTGCTGAGCGCCGCCGCGCAGTTCTCGCGCAACTGGCGGGCACCGAGCGCACCGGCAGTGGCGTAGGCCGCATCCAGCAGTTCCCGTGCCCGGACATGCTCATCCAACTGCAGGGCCGCCGCGGCCGCGCGGCGCTGGGCTTGCGCCGTTTCGAGCGGAAGGTCCAGGTGGCCGAACATCTCGGCCGCTCGGCGCAGTTCCCGCGCGGCTGCTTCCGGCTCATCCGCCAGCAGCGTCTCGCCGCGAGCGTGGGCGAGCGCGGCGACGGCCTCCGGCTGGCCGGTGGCCTCCGCAATATCGGACAGGACCGCGGCGCAGGCCTGGGCGTCTGCGGCGAGGCTGTGCTCGGTGAAGAAGGTGGCCAGCCATTGCAGGATGGCCACGCTATAGTGCCGCTCTTGCGTCCGCGCGTGCCGGGTGAGCATCTGCCGGGCCCCCGCGCCGGTGCTGACCGCAGCCAGGTTCATGCGCGGGGGCGCCGTCAGCTCCGCCGCGCTCCTGATCGCCGCGCTGCCCTTCGGGAGCGACGTCAGGGGTAACGTGCTCGGGCACCGCCTGACCCCGGCCCCGCTCATCATCACGCTGGTGATACTCGCCGGCCTGGCCCTGATCGCCCTGTGGCTGTGGATGGCGCGGGCGACCACCCAGGGCAGGAACTGGGCGCGCATCCTGTCCACGGTGCTGTTCGGCCTGGCGACGCTGGAGCTGCTTTCCGCGCTGGAGGTGACCGGCAAAGATGGCGTCGCACAGGCGTTCTTCGCCGCGCTGACCTGGCTGTCCGGCCTCGGCGCGGTGTGGCTGCTCTGGCGCCCGGCCTCCAGCGCGTTCTTCAAGTCGGCCAGGGCGGCGCGGTCGCGGGCGCCGTCGCAAATTTCAGGCCCCTAACAGCAACTACGCGGCCCCGGCAGCCGATGCCGAGGTTTCCCGCGAAGCAGCCGAGCGCATGGCCCGGATGCTCTGGCAGGCCGACGACGAGGACCATGCCGACGACGAGGACAGCGCTGAGTTAAAGGATCCCCCAGCGGACACCCTGGCGGGCGCCGCACTCGCCCTTTCCCTGCTCCCCCGCCGCTGAGGGGCCGACCATCAGTCCAGGTCGTCCCGGTCCCATGGCGCGGCCGGGGTGCCGTCGGGCTCCCGCCCGAACCGGAACCGATCCGCGCGGCCTTCCCGCTCGAGGAACAGCCCGAACATGCCGGCCGCCAGCAGCCGGGCGCAGCGCGGCAGCCTGCTCGTGCGCGCCCGCCTGCCGCAGCCCGGCCAGCAGGGCGACTACGCCGCGCGGGTCGTCCATGGCGACGTTGGCGGAGGCCCAGTGCGCGGGGCGCGGTCTGCGCGCGGGCAGGGCGGAGGCTGGGCGAGCCAGGCGGCGGCGCGGAGGTGGCCGTCGGCGGCGGCGTAAGCGATCACTCGGATCCGCTTTTCTTACCCAACCGGAGGCTTGACAATGGCTGCCGACCGGCTGGCAAATGCTCTGTGGCTCAGATCAGTCGGAATGGCCCTCGATTCGGGCTTGTTTGAGGTTGTTCCGCGAGGTGAGCGTGTCTGGGTGGTCGGCGCCCAGCACCCGCTCGCGGTCGGCGACCAGTCCGGAATGCGGTGTGCACTTAGTGCTCGCCAGAAACTACAGGGCGTTGTCCGAATAATCCCCTGGTCGTTTGTGGTATGTCGAATGGATGCTGACTGACGCGGAGATAGCCGCCCGATACGTCAAGATCCGGCCGTACCTCGATGAGCGTCAGCGGCGATTGTGGCTGGGGGTGGAGGCGCAGGCGCTGGGCCGGGCCGGGGTCGGGCTGGTGGCGCGGGCAACGGGGTCCGATGTCAAGACCGTGCGCAGGGGTCGTGACGAGGTTGAGGCCGGCCTGGAGCCGGACGGGAGGGTGCGCGGCCCGGGCGGCGGGAGGCCCTCGGTGACCGACCTCGACGCCGGGGTACTGCCTGCGCTGGAAGCGCTGGTCGATCCGGCGACCAGGGGCGACCCCATGTCACCGCTGCGCTGGACGACGAAGTCGACCGCCCATCTGGCCGGCGAGCTGACCAGGCAGGGTCACGCGGTGACGGCGCGGACCGTGGCCAGCCTGCTGGCCGGGGCCGGGTACAGCCTGCAGGGCAACGCCAAGACGGTGGAGGGGAAGCAGCACCCCGACCGTGACGCCCAGTTCCGGTACATCAACGCCCAGGTCACAGTGTTCCAGGACGACGGCAGCCCGGTGATCAGCGTGGACGCCAAGAAGAAGGAGAATGTCGGGAACTTCAGGAACGGCGGCGCGGAATGGGCACCGGCCGGGCAGCCCGAGCGGGTCAGCGTCCACGACTTCGCTGACGAGGAGCTGGGCAAGGCGGTGCCCTACGGAATCTACGACCTGACCGCGAACACCGGCTGGGTCAACGTCGGCACCGACCACGACACCGGCGCGTTCGCCGTCGCCTCGATCCGCTCCTGGTGGAACGGACTCGGCCAGGCGGCCTACCCGCACGCCCGGCGGCTGCTGATCACCGCTGACTCCGGCGGGTCCAACGGCTCACGGCTGCGGCTGTGGAAGACCGAACTGGCCGCCTTCGCCGCAGAAGCCGGCCTGGACATCACCGTGCTGCACCTGCCACCGGGAACCAGCAAATGGAACAAAATAGAACACCGGCTGTTCTCCGCGATCACCATGAACTGGCGGGGACGCCCGCTGGTCTCCCACGAAGTCATCATCGAGACCATCAGCGCGGTCACCACCAGGACCGGCCTGAAGGTCACCGCGGTCCTGGACACCAGCATCTACCCGAAGGGCATCAGGATCCCGGACAAGGACATGAAGGCATTCGAGGCCCGGCACCTCCAGCGCCACGAGTTTCACGGCAACTGGAACTACACCATCCCAGCAGAACCGCCCGGCGAAACGACACGCCCGAATGAAGGGAATTAATTATTGCGCGAGCGCTAAGCAGGTCCTGCCCGGTGACAAACCAGGCCCGATTTCGGAATACCCAAGCCGACGCCACGACGGACGGCGCGACATAACGATCCATCGGTTGAGGTCGACCGGGACTGTAATTTTAACTTGACAGCCCCACCCGTACCACAGTGACGCCCGCGCAACCGCGGCGGTCGGTGGTGCGTCTGATGAACATGCGGGCAGTCAGAGTCGTGGCTACGGCAGCTGTCGTGTGTGTCGCGGCCCTGTCGGCCTGCACGGCGGGCCAGCGCTCCCCCGCCAGCGTGCCCGCAGGAGCCTTGCTGCCGCTACCGGGCGGCATGCCTGGCTACTACGTCGTGGTCGCCGGGCGGGAGGTTGTCGTGCGTGCCTCGGGTGACGGGCGCGTGACGGGCTCGGCCGCGATTCCCGGGCCGGCGGGGACCCGGCGATCCCCGGTCGGCGGCGAGCCCTTCGGGAGTGCGGACGGCCGGCACTTCGTGGTCGTCCTCTCCCGGGGCGGCGACCTGCCCGGCGTGGCCGACGTCACCTTGTTCCGGCTGGCCGTCTCCCCTGGCGGCCGACCCGGGGAGCTGGGCGAGTTGAACTTCGACAGCCGGGGTGTGCCGGTGATCGGCGCGGCGCTATCGCCGGGCGGCAGGATGCTCGCGCTGTCCCTGGTGCATGAGTTCCCCGCCGGGCCGCTGTACGGCGGTGTCGAGGTCATCAACCTGACCAGCGGGGCCACCCGCACCTGGATCGGCCGGAGCGCGCCGGGATACTGGCCGGGCATTCCCTCCTGGGCCAGCGGCGGCACGGTCGTCGTACCCTGGTGGCACAGCGCCTCCCAGGGCATGATCCCCGCCGAGCTCACCGGAATCCGCCAACTCGATGCCGCGGCGCCCGGCGGCAGCCTGGCGGCGGCACCGCTCGTCGTCTTCCCCGCCCCCGTGCCGGACCTGCAGTCCGCGATGATCGCACCCAGCGGCGGTGAGGTCATCGCGTCGTCCTGCCGCGCCCGGCACCACACCGTGACCGCCCGAGTCATCGAACTGTCCGCCGCGGACGGGCGGCTGGTCCGGGTGCTGCGGACGCAGACGGCCCGGTTCGGTAACGACGCCGATGCCCAGGACGCGATCTTCTCGACGTGCCAGGTGCTGTCAGTGGCAGGCGACGGTGACCACGTGCTCGTCCAGGCCCTCACGTTCGGCCGGATCGACAACGGCGTCTTTACCCCGCTGCCAGGCACGACACCTCGCGTCCTGCCAGTCTCCGCGACATGGTGACCGCCCCGGCAACCATTCGCTGGATCAGCTGGAAGGCCTCTCACGAAAACTGGCCAACGGCAGCAAACAGTGGCCAGATCACAAGAGAACTGACACACCGGGCGTGCCTGGGGTCGGCCAGCATGCAGGCAACCGTCGGCGCCGAAACCGAAGAGATGACCTGAACAGCTCCCGCTCCGACCCAGCGGATCATCACCTGTGCCGGGGTCTCGCCGTGGGTGGCGGCGATCGCGGCGATGGCCGGGTCGTCGAAGGTGCTGGTCCCGGTACTGCGGTAGCTGGTGATGCCGCCGATCGGCGACCAGGCCTGGGTGAGGATGCCGTGGGCGGCGTCCGCGGCCTGCACGGGCGCCTGGGTGAAGTACGGGTGCACTTCGACCTGGTTTACCGCGGGGACCACCGTAGCCTGCTTCAGCAGGGCGTCCAGGTGCTCGGGCATGAAGTTGCTGACGCCGATCGCCCGCGACCGTCCCGTCGGCGAGCAGGGTCTCCAGCGCGCGATACGCCTCCTGGGTGAGGTCGAATCGCGTGGGGAGCGCCTGGTGCAGGATCAGCAGGTCGATCCGGTCGACGCCGAATTTGCCGGCGCTCTTGTCGAAGGCGTGCAGCGTCTGGTCGTAGCCGTAGTCGCTGATCCAGATCTTCGTCTCGATGAACACGTCGTCGCGGGCCAGGCCCGACCAGAACGTCGCCACCCTACGCGCCGAGGTCGGCCGCAACCCCTACGACAAGGCCCTGTCGGACCTGATCGGCGAGCTGTCAACCCGCGGCGACACCTTCCGGCAGCGCCGGGCCCAGCACGAAGTCCGGCGGTACCGCGCCGGCGCCAAGCGCCTGAACCACCCGCTCGTCGGGCAGATGACGTTCACCTACGAGACCATGGAGCTCGCCGCCGACCAGGGCCTGTATCTCATCGCGTGCGGTGCCGCACCCGGCAGCCGGGACGCGGATGCGCTCAACCTGCTGGCCAGCTGGAACGCCACCGACAACGCAGAGGACACGGCGCTCAAGCAGACCTGAGCTCGCGTTCAGGCCGCCTCGCGCAACCTCCGGCGCGTATCGGAATAGCGCCGGGTAACGAACCATGCCAGGCCGGCCAGCAGCGACTGGCAGCGAGCTGTTCACCGCCGCCGGCGTCTTGAGCCGGGCCGCCCCGCGGCCCCGTGGACCGGATCCCCCGCGCCATCACCGCGGGCTGGGCTATGCACCGCCGCGTGGAGGCGTGCGTTGTTCTTTAGGGGCGCGCAAGTCCTCGAGATCCTGATCGGTGAGGTCGAGCCGGGCGGCCGAGCCGCGGATCGAGGCGGGCCTGCTGGCCCCGGCGAGCGGCACGATGTTCGGTGACTGCTGGCGGAGCCAGGCCAGCAGGACGCGGTGCGCGGACACGCCACGCCGCCTGGCGACAGCAAGGGCCGCTTCCGGGAGCGGGCCGGCCGGTCCGCCGAACGGCGAGTAGGCCAGGTAAGCGATGTCGCGCTCGGCGCAGGCCAGCGCCATGGGCAGGTCACCGGGGTCGCCGTAGGACAGCCGGTTCTGCACCGTATCGATCGGGGCGACGGCGAGTGCCTCATCCAGCTGCGCGACGGTCACGTTGGACAGCCCGATAGCCGCGATCTTGCCTTCCTGCCGCAGCTGCCCGAGGGCGCCGACGCTGTCGGGCAGCGGCACCTGCAGGTCGACGTGGTGCAGCTGGTACACGTCGATCCGGTCGGTTTCCAGGGTGCGCAGGCTGATCTCGCAGTGGACTCGAAGGGTGTCCGGCCGCCCGTCGACCGGGAAGCTGTCGCCCCTGCGCCAGTGGCCGCCCTTTGTCGCGATCAGAGGACGTCCCGTCGTCAGGCCTCGCAGGGCGCGTGCTACTACCTGCTCGGCATAGGACTCGACGCCGGCGCGCGTGTAGGCGAGCGCCGTGTCGATGAGCATCACTCCGGCGTCCAGGGCGGCGTGCACGGTCGCCACAGAGTCCTCGAGGGTCCCGTCCCGGAAGGCGAACTGCGCCGTGCCGAGACCGATGCCTTCCATCCCGCGCCCGGCGATCAGCATGCGCTGCCTCCTGGAGTGCCGCCCGGCAGGTCAGTCCCGGAACTGATCGTGACTGTGACCGACAAGGGTGCGTCGCGGCTGGACCTGCCGATATGCAGTTGGAAGTCACCGGGCTCGATGGCCCACGTGCCGGCGGCGGTGTCCCAGTGAGCCAGGCAGCGGCGCGGGACGACGATATCGGCGAGCACTTCGGTTCCTGGAAGCGCTACGGCCTTCGCGAACCCGGCCAGCCACCGCACTGGCCGTTCGACGGCGCTGTCCGGACGGGACGCGTAGATCTGGACCGTCTCACATCCCTGCCTGGTCCCGGCGTTCCTGAGCCGGACACGGACGACAGCTTCTGCGCCCTCTCCCCCCGCCGGTGGCGGGGTCACGACCTCGGTGGCGAGATATTCCCAGCGGGTGTAGCCCAGGCCATGCCCGAACGGGTAACGCGGTTCGCGTCCGGCCCGGTCGAAGTGCCGGTAGCCGATGTGAAGTCCCTCGGTGTAGGCCAGCACTCCGTCGTCTGGCATGGTGGCGGGCAGGCCCTCTGGTGATTGCGGCCAGGTGGCGGGGAGCCGGCCGCCGCCGTGGAACGCAGCGCCTCGCGGGCCCGCTCGTCGGTCCACAGCTCCGCTCCGTCCGGCTCGGCAGCCCGGTCGCATGCGTCATGATCCAGCGCGCCGACGCGTGCCGCCAGCCGGAGCAGCCGGAGCACTTTGTCATCGATCGTCGCTTCGCTGACCAGTCCTTGTCGTACCGCCTCGACGAGAGCGGTGCCCCATGGCCCGGACGGCCCAGGCATCACCAGATCCAGGCCGGCCTCGGCGGCTACTACGGTCCGGGCGGCGCGCCAGTCCGAGACGACCACGCCGTCGAACCCCCATTCGCCTTTGAGGATGTCGTTAAGCATCGGCGATTCGGTCATCGTGTGGCCGTTGACCCCGTTGTAGGCGGCCATCACCGCCCACGGCCGTCCGTGGCGGACGATGGACTCGAAGGGTGCCAGGTACAGCTCGCGCAACGCCCGCTCGCCAACCCGGGCATCGACGGTGAACCGCTGCGCCTCTGAGTCGTTGGCGACGAAGTGCTTGATCGTGGCGGCCACGCCGCCACGCTGGATACCGCGGACCAGCGCGCCGCCCATCGCCGCGGTGAGGAACGGATCTTCGCCGAAGAACTCGAAGTTGCGGCCGCCGAACGGGCTGCGCTGCAGGTTGACGGTGGGTGCGAGGAGAACGTCGACGTCCTTGCGCCGACATTCGGCGGCGAGCAGGCTGCCGATCAGCTCGGCCCGGCGCGGATCCCAGGTGGCCGCGAGCGCCACCGGCGCGGGCACGTTCAGCGCGACGTCCCGTTCGTCCCAGCGCGGCCCGCGCACCCCGGCTGGCCCGTCGGAGGTGCGGACGGGACGGAGCCTTATTCCGGAGTGCCCGCGCAGCGACCAGTAGTCCGCGCCGGTCAGCAGCGAGATCTTGTCCTCGAGGCTGAGCTTGGCCAGCAGTTCCTCCCGACCTCGCTGGCCATCACGCGCAGGCTCATCCATGCCGTGTCTCTCTGTGATTTGAGGAAAGAGTCGAGCAGGTTCGCGTTGATCGCGTCCCGGACGTGATCGGCGGCCTGGTTGTACGCGGCGGCCTTGGCGGTGTTCCCGAGGCTGGCCTCGATGTAGGCGACGTCACGGAGGGACTGGTAGTACAGGTCGTTGAACGCCGTCACCACGCCGGTCTTGGCTCCGTCGTAGAAGTCCCAGTCGTAGCCGCCGTTGGTCGTGGATATCTGCAGGCCGGTGACGATCAGCCCGTCGCTGTCGGTCAGGGTCGCGTCGTAGGCCAGCTGGCCTTCCAGCCACGGCAGGATCTGCTGGGCGAAGGCGGTGTCGCCGGTGATGGCGCCCGGCGTGCTGGAGACGCTCGCCCCAGCTGGATGGGCCTGCGTGAGCGGCGTCTTCAGCGCGAGCGTGGTGCCAGACGCGGACACGATGTGGTCCATTTCGGTGGGGGACGCGATGGTGACCGTGTCCCCGGCGGCGAACGTCAGCGGGCTTTGGGGAGTTCCCGGCTGGACCGAGAGGGTTGTCGCCCCGGCGGCGGCCGCGGCCGTGAGCGTGCTCGATCCCGGGGTACGCAGGTAGGTCTTGGCCTCGGTAGACGCCAGTGACACGCCCGGGCTGGTGCCGCTGTGAGCCTCGACATCGATGTAGGGCGTGCCCTCGACCTCGACGCCGTAATCCAGCAGCACGGTGGCCGGGTCGTTGCTCGACGTCACGGTCAGCGTGGTGTTGCCGTGCCCATCGGAGGTGAGCCCGCGGGCATTGGACACGTTCCCCCACAGGACGGTGGCCGACACGGCCTGGACGTTGCTCGTCGCCGGCTGTTCCAGATAAGACTGCCAGTTCCCGGAACTAGCATGCGGTTCGGCGTGAGCCGGGGAGGCCGCCAGCCCGCCCAGCAGCGCGGCCGCGGCGGCGAGCGGCAAGGCCAGCATTCTCCGGCCTCTTCGGTACCTCACGTTGATCCTCCTTAGCATCGGCGTTATGAAACGTTCCAACATGGGACGCGACATGCCGATTCACAAGGCAGGCAACCCGCAGCCCCGCGTTACCGGCCCATGGCGTCTGCCTTCACCTGGAGCGGCCGGAACCGGTCATCGCGGGGCCGGAGAACTCGTGCGCCCCGGAGCCGATCTGAAAGACTGCTTCGTGGGCGTCCGGGGCGCCCGGGAAGCTGGCGAGCGCCGCGGGCGGGTTACCGGCGGCGTCGCGGACCTCGTTGGCCCGGCCGCTGGGGACGCGGACGCTGGCCGAGACGTTCGGCGGGAGCTCCGCCCAGAACGTGAACCGGTCGCCAGCCCGTTTCCAGCCGGTGCTGATCGGCCCCCGGACCGACCGGTAGGAGCCGCGGGCCCAGCTCAGCGACCCGCCGGGGTGAGGCCGGAGCAGTAGCTGGCCGAAGCCGGCGGTGCCCGGCTCCTGGTCGATCCCGAGGACGAACCGGTAGAGCCACTCGCCGACGGAGCCGAGCGCGTAGTGGTTGAAGGAGTTCATCCAGGCGGACTGGAAGCCGCGCTCGGCGGTCCAGCCGTCCCACCGCTCCCAGATCGTGGTCGCGCCCGCCTCGACCATGTACCGCCAGGACGGCGGCGAGTCCTGTTCTAGCAGCCGGTAGGCCACGTCGGCGTGGCCGTGCGCGCTCAGCACCGGCAGGATGTAGCCGACGCCGACGAAGCCCGTGGTCAGGTGCCAGCCCGCGCTACGGATCGCCGCCACGAGGCGATCCGCCGCGGCGGCACGCAGTTCGTCGGGCACGAGGTTCATGTGCAGGCCGAGCACGTAGGCGGTCTGGGTGCCGGAGGCGACCTGGCCGTCGGCGGCCACGAAGGCGTCCGCGAACGCGGACCGGATCTTCGACCACAGCGCCCGGTACCCCGCGGCGTCGTCGGCCCGCCCGGTCGCGTCGGCGATCTCGGCCATCAGCGCGGCGTCGTAGGCCCAGTAGGCGGTCGCGAGCAGTTCGTGCGGGGTGTCGTCGTCGCCCGGTGTCAGCCAGTCGTTGTAGCTGTTGCCGAGTTCGCGGGCGCGCAGGTAGTCCGGGTTGGCCCGCTCCAGGTAGTCCATCCACCTGGTCATCGCGGTGAAGTGCCGGTCCAGGATCCCGGTGTCCCCGTACATCTTCCACACCGTCCACGGGACGATTACCCCGGCGTCACCCCAGGCCGGGGCGCCGGCCCCGCGGAGGCTGAGTACCGGGGCAATGTCGGTGAAGGCGCCGGATTCCAGCTGGGCGTCGGCCACGTCGTCCAGCCACTTGGCGAAGAACGCCGCGACGTCGCGGTTGTAGCAGGCGGTCCGGCCGAAGACCTGCGCATCGCCCAGCCAGCCGAGCCGCTCGTCCCGCTGCGGGCAGTCAGTCGGCACGCTGATGAAGTTGCCGCGCTGCCCCCAGTCGATATTTCGGGCCAGCTGGTCCAGCCACGGCTGGGAGGACTCGAACGCGCCCGCGGCCGGGATATCAGAGTGCACCACCCGGGCCACGATGTCGGCCTGGCCGATGTCGCCCGGGTAGCCGGAGATCTCGGCGTACCGGAACCCGTGCAGGGTGAACCGCGGCTCGAGCACCTCCCGCCCGCCGCCCGTGGTGAACTCATCGGTCTGCCGGGCAGTACGCAGGTTCTCGGTGTACAGGGTGCCGTCCGCGGCGAGCACCTCGCCGTGCCTGATCCGGACCTGCGCGCCGGCCTCGTCCAGGCCCAGGCGCAGCCAGCCGGTCAGGTTCTGGCCGAAGTCGACGAGGTGCCGACCGTGGTCGTCGGTGGCGACCGAGCGCGGCGCGATCTCCTGCGTCACCCGGACCGGCGGGCCCGGGTCGGCGACCAGCGGCGTGGCGTCGCGGTCACGAACCCGCACCGGGCGCCAGCCGGTTGCGTCGAAGCCCGGCGCGTCCCACCCGGCCGGCTCGCGCGCGAGGTCGTGCCGCTCGCCCATCAGCAGGTCGGCGTGCCGGATCGCGCCGTCCGCGGACAGCCACTGCTCGTCGGTGACGATCCATTCATAGCTGCCGTCAGCGTAGGTGATGTCCAGCTGGGCCAGCAGTTCCGGCGCGGTACCGTAGTGGGCGCCCGCACGCTTGGCGTCGAAGCCGTAGAAGCTGCTGTACCACCCGTCGGCCAGGATCACGCCGAGGACGTTGTCACCCTCGGCCAGCAGCCCGGTCACGTCGTAGGTCTGGTACAGGATCCGGCGCGCGTAATCGGTCCAGCCGGGCGCGAGGACGGCGTTGCCCACCCGGCGGCCGTTCAGCCGCGCCTCGTACAGGCCCAGCGCGGTCACGTACAGCCTGGCGGCGGCCACGGGCTGGTCCACGCGGAAGGCGCGGCGCAGGTAGGGCGCCGGATTCAGGGCCTTGGTCACCGGGTCGGGCGCGCCTGTGCCGACAGGCGGGGTGACGTTCCCCCGGAAACGCCCGAGGCCGATCCAGGAGGCGTGCCACCCATCCGTTCGGTCCAATTCGACCTCGAACCAGGCCGGCTCGCTCCAGCCGGACACCAGCCCGGCCTCATCCCAGACCCGCACCTTCCAGCGGTACCGGCCGCCGGCCGCCAGCGGGAGCCCGGCGTACGCGATGTCCGCCGACGCGGACGACTCGATCCAGCCGCTATCCCAGCACAGGTCGTCGCCGCTGTTGGGCTGACAGTCGTCCGGGGTCACCAGCACCTGGTAGGCACGCTGGGCCCGGCCGGTTCCCGCGCCTTCCAGCACCCAGCTCAGCCGGACCCGGTCCGGGGCGACGCCGATCGGGTTCACCTTGTGCGCGCAGCGTAGTCCGGCGGGAGTCAGCGGTTGTGTCGTCACAGTTTGGTTGCTCCTTGGGTGAGGCCGGAGACGAAGTAGCGCATGGTGAAGCCGACCAGCACGAACATGGGCACGGTGGCGATAACGAACGCGGCGAACACGGAGCCGCCGCTGCTCACGTTGAGGCCGAAGCTGCTGACGAACTGCTGCACGCCGGCCGAGATCGTGGTCTTGTGCGGGTCCTGGATGACGATCGTCACCCACAGGTAGTCGCCCCAGACGTTGATCGTGACCAGGATCGCGCCGGTCAGCAGGACCGGCCGGGTCAGCGGGACGACGATCCGCGCCAGCACCTGGGGTTCGGTGCAGCCGTCGATGCGGGCGCTTTCCAGCAGTTCCGGCGGGATCTGGTCGAAGAACCCTCGGTCACCTCGACGCGCTGGCCGCACTGCGGCACCGCCCGCCCGCCCTGCACCGTCCCGATATCGTCGGCCGCCTGTCGCTCCTATTCGGCCAGCTCGGCCAGGCGGTCGCGCAGGCCCGCGGCGAGCTGCCCGGAGAGCTCGGGACGGCGCATCCCGCGGTCGTGCAGGCGATGCGCCTGCTCGAAACCGACCTCACCCGCGACTGGACGCTGAAGAGCCTGGCAGCCGAGCTGCACCTCGCCCCGGGCTACCTGGTGCGGCTGTTCAACGCCGCCACCGGGCTGCCGCCCATGGCCTACCTGGCCCAGCTCCGCGCCGAGCACGCCGCCGTCCTGCTCCTGCACTCCGACGAGCCGGTCACCAGCATCGGGCGCGCGGTCGGCTGGCCCGACCAGAGCAGCTTCGCCCGCCGCTTCAAGGCCCACTACGGACTCAGCGCCACCACCTACCGCAAGCGCTTCGCCACCGGAGCCGCACATCTTCAGCGTCCCGCCGCCGCGGCCTCGTGACCACGCAGGCACGGGTTTTGTCATCTGGCGGAGGCAACCGTCATCCGTGGCGTGCATTATTGTCAGCTGCGCTCGGAATGTGGCTCAGGTGGCCGGGCTGGGTCAGCCAGCCGGGCGGAAGATCCGCGGTGAGGGTAGCGTGCACGAAGCGGGCCACGGCGGTGGTCTGGGCCCGGGCCGGGTTCCATTGCAGCGTGAAGGGCACCGGGTGGACGGGCCGCACCAGCTTGATCACTGTCGCGCTGTGTGCACGCGCCAGGGAAGGTATGAGCATGATCCAGTCGACGCCCGGCTGGTCAAGCCAGCGGGCAGCGGTCAGGTCGGTGTCGTCCAGGTCTACGGCCGGGGGCCGGATGCCGGCCGCGTCCAGGGCCTGCTGCTGGATCAGCGCCCAGGCCGGGAACAGGCTCTTGCGGACCCGGCCGAGCACGTCGTGGGCCAGGTCCGCGAGCCGGATGATCTCCTGGCCAGCCAGCCGGTGGCCGGGCCGCAACCCGACTAGCAGCGGCTCGGCGGCGAATATCTCGCTGATGATGCCATCGGATTCGGGGACGATACCGCAGGTGATGGCAACGTCAATGGAGCCTTCCCGCAGGCCGCTGGTCAGCGCGGGCAGCCACATCTGCTCCACCGATACCGTGACCTGGGGGGCCTGGACAGCGAACATCGAGCACAGGTGAGGCGCGAGGACGGGCGCCGCTGGCGGGGTAATGCCCAGCCGGACCGTTCCGGCCTCTCCCCCGGCTACCCGCCGGACAGCCGCGACAGCCGCGACGACGTCGTCCAGGATGGCCTTGGAGCGGTTCAGCAGTTCCTCGCCCGCCGGAGTGAGGGTGACCCGCCGGGTAGTGCGGGTGAACAGGGGAGTGCCCAGTTCGCGTTCCAGGCGGCGGATCATCTCGCTGAGCGCCGGTTGGCCCATGTAGAGCTTTTCGGCCGCGCGGCCGAAATGCAGTTCGGTCGCCAGCGTCACGAACGCCTCGAGCTGGCGTAGCTCCATGCACGTACGATAAAGCGGCCTGCCGTGTCAGTTGCCGGCCGAAAGTACCGGACACAAAGGACCTTTGTCCCGGTTGCTGAAAGCCTGCCGTGCATAGCCGGAGCCGGGACGGATGGTCGTGTCAGCGAATCCTGATTCATCGCGCTGGGTGATGACTGCCATCCGCACTTGCCGCTTTTTCCGCCGCTGACCAGGCGGCAGTGTCGTAACTGCACCAAGGTGGTGCGCCGCCGCGCGGCAAGGTGCCCGCGGCGTCCGGGTCCAGAACGGCGCGCTCGTCGATACGGGAGCCCTTCCCTGGGGAAGCGGACTAGGGAGTTTCTCTAGGGACTGCGGGTCCGGCGCGGCCGACAGTGGATCCATCTACACGATCGAAGAAGGAGAGATCCGCCATGACTACCCAGTTCGACCCGGCTACCTCCGCGCCGCGCCTGGAGGGGGCGGCGGCCTCGCCGTACACCGCGCCCTTCTCGGTGCAGAGCAGCTGCGTGCTCAGCGAAGACTACTTCCTCACCGACCAGGTCATCATGAACTCCGCCGACGTGGTGCGGCCGTTCATGCGCGCCGACGGCACCGTCGAAGCCCTGTTGCTGTCCGATGCCGCGGTGTCGCACCTGAGCCGCAGCGCCACCGCGACGTCCGGATGGACCTGCACCGCCTTGCCCGGGTCGACCAAGTATCCGCTGACGGATGTCGCCGACGTGGCGGTGGCCACCGCACCTGACGGCACGGTATGGGCGCTCGCGCTGAGGACCAGGAACATCGCCGGAGAAAACGTGACGACGTACGTCCTGGCCATGCTGGACTCGTCGGGTACCTGGGAATACGTGTACGAATATCCCATGGCGTTCGGCCTGGGCCGCCTGCAGTCCGGCCTTGACATGAACGGGAACGTCTACTTCTACGCCTTCTATACGAGCTCGACCTACCCCGAGGCGCCGAACGGCAGTTTCGCCTTGTGGCAGCCGCACAGCACGTACTCCGTCACCATCAGCACCTCGCTCGCCGGCCTGGACATGACCGACGCCAGGCTATTTTGGGATCCCTCGTCCGCGTACACAGGTTCCGTGCTCTGCCTGACGTCACAGAACGTCGCGGAGTGGCACGCCCAGCTCTCGGGCACCACGTTCGACCCGGACCCCGCCGGCCAGATCACGGACGTGGCGGCACTGCTGTGGACCGGCTGGGTCACCTACCCGACGCTGCCGGGGACCTACGCCGGCTATGCCTACCAGGTGCAATCCGGCGACATCTTCTTCTCCACGCCCGAAAGCGACACGCTCGGCGATGCCGACATCGGATCGGCCGGATCGGCGCTGGGACAGGATGCCGTCGCGGTCTGGCAGGACGGCGGCCTGTTCGGCTTCGCCATGCTGCTGGGCGACACCGTCACCGTCATCTCCGAGTACGGCAATCCGGGAAACGTCCCCCTCGACGTCACCGATCCGATCCCGCTGCAGCCGGACGTGGCGGCGGTGTTCAGCCAGCCGGCCGATGCCAGCCAGGGCACGCTGTTCGTGGTGCTGGCCGATGCCACGCTGAACGTGCTGGCCAAGGACCCGGCGGCGGGCTGGTCACTGGTGCCTGTCCTCCAGGACGGGGCCACGCTGCAGGAACTGGACACCTGGCGGGTACAGCTGTCGGTCACCGACGCCAACGGCGCCGCCGTGGCCGGCGCCCAGGTGAGCGTGACCGCCGACCGGCCGGCCGGCGCCTGGCAGGCCGCCGGCAGCACGCTGCTCGGACCGGGTAACCCGGCCACGTTCACCGCCGACGCCCGCGGCCGGGTCACCTTCGCCACCCCGGCGGTCGAGCTGGACGCCCCCCAGCTGAGCGTGCAGATCGTATCGGACGACAGCGGCGATGACGCCAGCTCGGCGGTGGCCGTCAGCCCGGACGCGGACGTGCACGCGTTCCTGGCCGGCGCCGCGCCGCTGAACGACCTGGGCACGCTGACCGGCGGCTCGCTGCTGAAGGCGACCCGGGCCGACGGCAGCCCGCTGTTCCCGGTGCTGGCCAACGTGCCCGCCGACCAGCAGGCCCAGGCGGCCACCGGAGTGGTCAGTGCGATCACCCAGTGCGTCCAGGCCGGGCAGGGCGTCATGCCGGGCCCGAATGACATCAAGTCGTTCGTCCTGGACCTGTCCGGGGACGTGCCGGCCTACGCCAGCTCCATCGAGCCGGGCGGCGCGCAAACGCCGCTGGTCGGCGCGGACCGCCTGGGGTCGCTGTCGGACTGGTGGGACAGCGTCCAGAACGACGCGGATTCCTTCTTCCACGGCCTGCGGCACGACGCCGTCCAGATCGCCACCTGCACGGCGAACTGGGTCGAGGACGAGGCCGATGACGCCTACCACTGGGCCGTGAGCCTGGCCGTCACGATAGGCGACGACATCGCGGAGATAGCCAGCTACGTGATCACCGACATCAAGTCGGCCATCCACGCCGTCACCGCCTTCTTCGCCAAGCTCGGCGCCGACATCGGCGACGCGATCACCTGGCTGCGGCAGAACGTCGGCGAGCTGATCGCCGAGGCCGGGCAGAACGCCAAGCAGATCGAGGCCTGGCTGGATCAGCTGCCCGGGATCGCCACCGGCAAGCTGACCGAATACGGCCAGATAGCGGACGGCTTCTTCGCCAGCCTGGAGACGGCCATCGACGAGAAGATCGACACGATCGTCATGCCCGGCCTGAAGCAGCAGACGTTCGGCAGCCCGACCCCCAGCACGCCGCCGGCGGTCTTCGACATCGAGAAGTTCCTGTCCGGCGTCCAGCACAACTGGCTGCTGGACAAGATCGAGTCCTTCTTCACCAGCGACACCACCGCCCAGGTGAACACCGACCTGCAGGCGGCCCTCGACCAGCTGGCCGCCGCCATGCAGGACGGCGTGCAGGCCGTGACCGACATCGGCGAGCTGCTGTGGACGGGTCTGCAAGAGCCGTTCGCCAGCAGCGGCTCCAGTCAGCAGACGCAGCTAGCCGAGTTCGTCGGCCTCCTCAAGCAGGCCGTGCACGACCTGCTGGCCTTCGCCGACGCCATCGTCCAGGCCCTGATCGACCTGGCCAAGGCGGCCATGGACACGCTGGGCGACATGCTCTCGCACGGGTTCGAGGACATCCCCCTGGTCTCGAAGCTGCTGGCGCACTTCGGCGTGGACACCACGATGAACGTCGGGCACCTGGTCAGCCTGATCCTGATGTACCCCGCCACCCTGGCCAACCGGATCAAGAACGGCTCGGGCAGCTCGCTGTTCCCCGCCGTCACCGCCAGCCGGGACGGCGGAACCGTGGCGGACACGCAGCAGGACTGGGCGCTCGGGCTGGGACTGTCCGCCGCCGTGGGCCAGGGCATCTGGGGCGCCGCCGACGCCGTCGGCGACATGTCCCGGGTTGTAGGCCAGGAGCCGTCCGGCATCATCGGCTGGATCGACATCGCTGCCCCCCTCGTCCTGGCCATCCTGGAATGGCCCGGCACGCCCGCCGGGCCGCCGTTCGCCAACCCCATCGACGGCTCCGGCCCCGACGGGGCGATGATCTGGCCGAACTGGCTGCTCGGGCTGGTGCCGCCGATCGTCGGCCTGTGCGGCCAGTTCGCCGACTACAAGCCGCCAGCGGCCGTCGAGGCGAGCGACGGCGAGCCGGAGGACTGGCCGGAGATCGGCCAGTACTTCACCATGGCCGCCGCCATCGCCTCCACCATCCTCGGCAGCATCTACAACTTCCAGACCAGCGACAACCCCTTCACCCAGGCCGCGGGCATCGTCAGCAACGTCTCCAACGTCATCGCCCCGTTCGCCACCACGACGCTGGCCGAAACCACCAGCGGCGGATCGGAGATCATCAAGCTCTTCATCGACTTCTTCTGCAACATCGGCGCCGCCGGCCTCATGGGAGCAGCGCTCGATGCATGAGGCAACCTGGCGCGGGACCTGGCTGAGGCATGGTCCCGCGCCACGGGTCGCAGCACCCGTATCTTCCGCCCCGGCGCGGCGCCTAGATCGGCACCGTGCCCTATTCGAGCCGTCCGCGCAGGATAAGCCGGGCCAGCGCCGCCGGGTCGGTGAACGGGCTCATGCGGGCTGCGCCCGGCAGGACGGCCAGGCTGGCCCGCGGCAGGCGGCTGGCGAGCGCGGACATGGCCGCCACGGCGACATTCGAGAGTCCTAGATACCCACCAGAGTTCGTTCCGTTGACGCACTCGTCCGTGAAGGATGGTGACGCAAATGAGGTCTGAAATTCCCGTTGCGGCTTTCCCAGTGAAAACCAGATCCCGCGCTGGCTACCGCGTGCTGTCTCCGCCGGGCCTCCGGATCAAGCAGCTCGTGCTCGGAATCGGCGTGGTGTACTTCACGTTCGTCGCGGTCACGAACGTCGTGAACTTCATCGTCTCGGTGGGCGGGTACCACTGGTCGTTCCTGAATTCGGGCAATGTCAGCTACATCGCCTCGATAACCAAGGTCTACTCGTGGCCGGCCTGGTTCGACAAGGCCGCTGTCCTGGCCGCAGCCCTGGCTGAGGCGGCCGGAGCATTGCTGTTCTGGAAGGCTCTGAGGCATTTTCGCGGGCGCAGCACCGGCGTCCATGACGCGTGGATCGCCCTCGGCTGGAACATCATGGTCTGGCTCGGCTTCATCGCCGGCACGGAGTTCTTCGTCGCCTACCAGTCCGAAGGTCCGTTCCGGGAACTGCTGGCCATCTCCTTGCTCATGGCCATCGTCATCGCGGTCGTCCCTGACGAGCCGGGCCTGCCGGACGGCCAGCCTCAGCGAAGGGGGACGCCGCCCGGCCACGCCGGAGACGCCGACGATATTGCTGGCGCCGACTGCCAGACCGTACACCAGAACCTGGCCTCGAAAAACGCGAGAGGCGGCCGCAAATGAACGGAACCGGAACACATGGAGCCGGCCCGCCATCGGCCGCGCTCGGGGCGCCCATGGCACGCGGGATACCGGTGGTTGGGGAGCGCGGCCACGTCATGACGTTCACGCCCGCAGGCATTGCATCTGCCGCCGATCCGGCTCCTCGCCGGTCTGTGACCGGGCAGTGGCTGGGTGGCACCTGCATCCACCAGATCATGAGTCTGTGCCGACCAGCCAAAGATGATCGCGGAGATGTCCCCAGGACGATGACGGCGCGAGTGCCCTCATCGACCCGGTAGCGAATACGCCAGTCAGATCCGCGGCGGGCAGGGTACTGTCCGGCATACTCATCGTGCAGCAGATAGGCCGGACGTCCAGATTCCAGCGACCGGCACGCTCGGTCACGCGGCGCCGGCCTCGTGGAACAGGTGGGCGAAGCGGCGCCGGAACTCGGCCTCATCCAGGCCAGGCCCTTCCTCCCCCTCCCCCGGCCCACCAGCATGCCGGCCAGGTCGCTTGCTGGGCGTCCGTGCATGCGCTAGCCCAGGCGTGCGTCGGCTGCCCGTATACCACGATGCCTGCCGACGATTCCCGCCCAGGCCCTTCGGTGTTGCGGCCAGCCGCGGATCTTGGTCTCCGCATTCAGCGTGGGCCAATCCGATTGGCTCCCCATTTGGCTCCCACGCGGCCATTTCAAGATCGCAATAGTCCCTTGAGCAGCACAAACAGTGGGCGCAACTAGGTTCTAACCAGTGACCCCTCGCTTGTAAGGCGCAACCGGACCGTCGCAGGACGTCGCCTTACGTCGCCTGTTACGCCAGCTGACTGCACCAATCGTCGCCGGGCGTCGCCGGGCGACTGTCGCCGTTGACTCCCAGTTTGGCTCCCCGAAATATCGTTACCTTCACTAAGGAATACCGGCGGCGAGGGTGTTGGGGATCTTGTCGGCTGATGGCTGTGTCGCTACATGCGGCTAGTCCAGCAGCTCGGTTACCAGTTCCGGGGGAAGACCATGCGTCTGGTGCAGGTACCGCAGATCCGCCTCAGTCAGTGGCCGACCAGGACCGAGCTGGGCTAGCACCTTGCGGCCCCGGGTGAGCAGGTCGACGAACCGCCGTTCCTCGCCGCGGAGCACATCGTGGACCGGGCCGCTTTCCTCGTGCTGGCCGAACTGCGTTAGGGTCTGCTCGATCAGCGACGTTGGCAGATCTTCCAGCGTTCTGGTGCTGTCAGGGCGCCACAGCACGGTGAGCGCGCGCCGGAGCAGCCGCCGCAGCACGTAGCCCCGGCCGGTAGTGGACGGGGTGACCCCGTTGCCGATGATCACGATGCTGGCTCGCAGGTGGTCGATGAGCGGGCGCAGGGACCGCTGGTCGAGCTGCCACAGGCCGGTCAGCGCGGTCGTCCAGGGCTGGAAGACGTCACAGTCGAATACCGAGGGCCGGCCCTGCACGACCATCAGCAGCCGCTCCAGGCCCATCCCGGTGTCCACGCTGCGCTGCGGCAACGGCTCCAGGCTGCGGTCGTCGTGCCGCCGGTAGCTCATCGTCACGTGGTTCCACAGCTCCATCCAGCGCCCGTCAGTGCCGGGCGTGCCCTGCGGCGGGCCGTCGCCGGTCCACGCGAACAGTTCCGAGTCCGGGCCGCACGGACCGGTCGGGCCGTTGGACCACCAGTTGTCCGGCCCGAGCCGCTCGACCGGGACGCCGAGCTCGGTCCAGGTCTGCCACGACAGGAGATCGGGGGCCACCTGCTCATCACCGCCGAACACTGTGGCGTGCAGCCGGTCCCGGCCGATGCCCAAGCGGTCGGTGAGCAGTTCCCAGCCCCAGAGCAGGCTTTGCGGCCCGTCGTAATCGCCCAGCGACCACGAGCCCAGCATCTGGAACACCGTCAGGTGCCGGTCATCGCCGACCTCGTCCAGATCGGTGGTCCGCAGGCAGCGCTGCACGCCGGCCAGCCGCCTGCCCTGAGGATGGGGGCGGCCTTCCAGGTACCGGGTCAGCGGATGCATCCCCGCGGTGGTGAACAGCACCGGGTCACCGTGCGGCGTCACCAGCGAGCAGCCCGGCACCATCTGATGGCCCCGGTCACCGAAGAACTCAAGGAAGGTCCGGATCGTTTCGGTCACGTTCATGAGAGGTCCTTCTCTGGTGTCCGGCACCGGAAAGGGACCGCTGGCGCGGCCATGATCACACGGGCGCTAGCAAACCGTTTCCGGTCGCCAGCGCGGAATTTCGTCAGGTCATGCAGCGGCAACCGGCGAGCGGATAGCTCGCGCGGCTGCGCAGGTGAAACTGACCTTCATCTTTTCACTGTAAGCCCGGTCAGCGGGCCGGGCCAAAGGGATTTACTACCGCTTAATAAGGTGATCCCAGCGAAATAGGCGGCATTTCCGAGTGGGATCGTCGGCATCGACTTCGAGGCAAACGACTCCTCGTCGGTGACCACGTGATCGGGATCGATACGGACGCCCTACGCCAGAGCAGTTCGGGCTTGAGGTACCGCCGCCGACGCCCTGTCCGACGACTGAGACGGGTAGAATAACGATATGGACACCTATAGTCTCGCCGACGCAGCACGGCGGCTGGGGACCTCGTCTCCGCGTATACGGCGTGCGGTGAATCGTCTGGGCTTGCCGATAGAGCAAGATTCGTCAGGTGTCTTCCATCTGACCGAGGAGTAGGTCACCGAGCTTGCCCACGAGCTGGGGGTCACTCCGCTGATACCTGGCATGTCGCGGGCGGATGCCCAGGTGCTCGCCGCCCTGTCCCGGTCCCCGCGGGGCGTTTCCTCGGCCCGTGAAGCTGCCCGGCGGGCTGGAGTCAGTCCCACTGCCGCAGGACACGCGTTGTCGCGCCTGGTAACCCAGGGCCTGATCACGCAGACACCGATCATGCTCGCCAGAGGACACGCCAGAGAAGTGACGATCTATCAGGTGCGGTACGGATCAGACGAGTGGCTCGCGCTCGCCCCTGTCGTGGCGAAGGTCCAACGACCTGACCGCGCCAACAGACCGCGCGCCAAACGGGTTCCCCCGCACCTGCTGCACCTGTTCTGGAACACAGCCCCCGCTCAGCTCGATGTGGCTACCTCAGCGTCGTATATCGCCAGGCGGCCGCTCACGACGTTCGACCCGGACGGCCTTGCCTGGGGCACCGTCGCCCTCCCCGCCAGTGCTTGGGAACACGCGGCAGCCACCCGCGGCCTTGAGCCGGCGCAACGTGCGCTCGCACACAACTTGGCTAGGTATGCGCGTGCTGTCTGAACGCGTCCGCAGTATCCTGTTGCCGGATACGGCATTGACATGGGAGACCATCGCCCCGATCGTACCGTCGACCGCATATCTCGGCGAAGGCACGGCCATTGCCGTCCATCTCGCCCACCGGGTAAGCCGGGACTTGGACTTCTTCTTCCATCGGAACAGCGTCAATCTAGAAGAGCTCACCACCAAGCTGTCCGCAGCCGGACCGTTCGCGGTTACCGAACGCGCACCCGGCACGCTCAACGGCGTATTCTCGGCCACCAGGGTGCAGTTCCTTAATGCTGACGAGGCACGCCCACAACGACTGCTCGAAAGCCCCACGCAAGTCGACGGACTGCACATTGCGCGGATCAGCGACCTGATGGCGATGAAGCTCAAGGTGGTGGGTGACCGTGGCGAACGGGCTACCTGTCTCAACCACGCGGCAAGCTTCTGCTGACCTGCGTCCATCCATGGAGCCCGAGGTCCCCACCGGAAGCTTTGACGTACGAGCGTGTCGGACTGCCAACAGGTCGGCGGTGCGACGATGATTGGTGTGTGGCGGAAACACATCAAGCAATGCATTCTCGCCACCTGCGGCTGTGGTAGTCCAGCGGCTGGCTGACGACTCCGCCGACGGTAGCGAGCGCGCCGGATGGCTGGTTGATCTCAGCAACCGCCTGGGTGAGGTGGGGCGGTGGGAGGAGGCGCTGGCCGCCATCGAGGAAGCCGTCACCATCCGCCGCCAGCTCGCCCGCGACCGCCCCGATGTGTTCCTCCCCGACCTGGCCACGGCGCTGAACAACCGGTCCGTCTATCTGGGCGAGGTGGGGCGGTGGGAGGAGGCGCTGGCCGCCATCGAGGAAGCCGTCACCATCCGCCGCCAGCTCGCCCGCGACCGCCCCGCGGCGTTCTTCCCCAACCTGGCCACGGCGCTGAACAACCAGGCTCTCCGCCTGGGTGACCTGGGGCGGCCGGAGGAGGCCCTGGCCGCCATCGAGGAAGCCGTCACCATCCGCCGCCAGCTCGCCCGCGACCGCCCCGATGTGTTCCTCCCCAACCTGGCCACGGCGCTGAATAACCAGTCCGTCTATCTGGCCAAGCTGGGGCGGTCGGAGGAGGCCCTCGCCGCGGGCGATGAGGCCGCGGGCGTCGACCGCCAGCTTGCCCAGGACCGCCCCGCGCCGTTCCTTCCCGACCTGGCCGGGGTGCTGAATAACCAGTCCGTCTATCTGGCCAAGCTGGGGCGGTGGGAGGAGGCCCTGGCCGCGGGTGAGGAAGCCGTCACCATCCGCCGCCAGCTCGCCCAAGACCGCCCCGCGGTGTTCCTTCCCGACCTGGCCGGGGCGCTGAATAACCAGTCCAACCGCCTGGGCGACCTGAGGCGACGAGAGAAGGCACTGGCCGTGATCGAGCAGGCCGCGGGCATTTACCGCCAGCTTGCCCAGGACCGCCCCGCGGTGTTCCTTCCCGACCTGGCCACGGCGCTGAATAACCAGTCCGGCCGCCTAGCTGTGCTGGGGCGGTGGGGGGAGGCCCTGGCCGCGGGCGAGGAAGCCGTCACCATCCGCCGCCAGCTCGCCCGCGACCGCCCCGCCGCGTTTCTCTCCGATCTGGCCGCGGCGCTGAATAACCTTGCTGACAAGTTGTCACGGCTCAATCGAGGTGCAGAGGCATCAGCGATGCGCGAAGAAGCCAATGCAGCCATCGGTGCGTTGGCTCAGCTACCAGCAGGACGCGCTAATGATGAAGCTGACGGGTGACCTTCTGAACCGTAGGAGTGGGCGCATCGTCCAGGGCCGTCCGTTGCGAGCGCGTGCACTGGCCAACACTCCAGAGTTGTGCATACGTTAGGCATTGTCTGGGGATTGGCAACAGTCGCTGCACTCGCGGCATCGGTCCCGACCGTCCGTTTTTCAGGCCAGGCATAACCCAAGTCGTCACAAGATATACGTGCGCCTCGTGCGGTCGCCGGTCGCTGCCGCTTGACGTTGGTCGCTGCTGTTGCTGTCACCGTTGCTGTCAGCTCAGCCCAGGTCGTCCGGTGGCAAGCTGACCCGGACCGCAGGGCCACCAGGCCCGAGGACCATGCGTCTGACCGGAGTGTCCGTAGAGGTCTCCAGGATCAAGCGTGACTTCGCGTGTGCGTTCACCAGGAAGTTTCCGCTGCTGCTCGTTGTCCTGGGGTCACAGCCACGCTTGATGCTGGAGGGGCGGGCACGTACAGTAGCGGGCCATCCCCGGATCTGAGCCCAGCCAAGGCTCTTGCACCTTCCGTGCTTAGCGGTAACGTTCTCGGAACTGTGCGAGCGTAGCGTTCCATAGGTGAGCGAGGTTCAGCCTGCGGGCGCGCGGCCCTGGCTGCAGCAGCGGCAAACAAGTACCGATACTGCTTGCGGGCAGCCCTACTGGGCCAAACTGGCGTGGGCGCTGGCCGCGCTAATGGTGCTGCTAGTCGCCGCCTGCATACCGCTGTCGGCCGCGGCCCGGCAGCGCAGACAAGGCAGCGCAGCGTTGCTCAGTCCAGTCCCCGCTACATACGCAAATGATGGGGAGAGGTCGCAGACGCGTCTGATCCGGATGAAGAGATCGATTATCTATCTCTACATCGAGAAGATCCGATCCATGATCTCGGCGCCGATGGTGATTACGGGGCGCAACTCGCGGCGGTAGACCAGCTCCGTCGCGCTGGTCTGCTGGTGGCCAGGTAGATTTTACCCGTCGCGGGACGTCGCCCGGCGTAGCCTGATGTGGCATCTACCTGCGATAACCGTGGCTGGTTGTGGCCTGGTGACTCCTCGCATCTGCGGGCGTTGGCTCTTAGTTTGGCTCTTTGATCTGGCTCTTGGATCTCGCCACCGGATACCACTACTGCCTGGGTAACCAACCCACGGTGCGGCACCGGGCGCTGCCGCATCTGGCCGAGCAGCTCGGCCGCCAGCACCGCCGGGCCCGGCCGGAGACGGGCGCGGGCAGCAGTTCGAGGTCACCTGGCATGACCCGGATGGCAACGCCGGGCACCGACATCTGGCCGGGTGATACAGCGGGTTACCAGTTCAGCGGCGAGCGCGAAGCGGCCGACGTGGTCGTGGGCGCGTTCCCGGTGGCCGACGGGTCGATCGTCGGCAGTGGCTGGCCTTCCACGCCCCAAGTGGACACCACTGTCACTCGCCGTCCGCGGTAGATGGCCCGGCCACTGCGCCAGCGGCGCGGACCAGGCCGGCGCAGCCGACGCCACCCGGTCACGCAGCCGGCGACCAGCCCAGCGGCTCCGGCGAACGCCAGCCGCGCGGAGAGCCGACCGGTGTGATCGACCAGCAGCGTGAGTACACCTGTGAACACAAGCACCCCGAGAAAGGCCAGCAGGTCTGCGGCGCCGGTGCGGGCATGCCCATCCTCCCGGCCAGCGGCCGTGGACTCGTGCTGCTCGGACATGGTGGCTGTGTCAACCCCAACTGGATCTGACCCGTATTTCGTGATGGTAACGAGCCCCTTCAGGTGGCCGCCAGGACTCGCTTGCGGAGCAAGGGGAAGCTGGCACGGCCGTACATCTGGCGCTTGATCATCTTGATCTTTATGTTGACGGTGCCCTCGACGACCCCGGAGTTCCAGGGCAGGCTCAGGCCGTTGCGGACGGCGTCGTAGTCGTGCCGGATGCCGCGGGCGAAGGAGTGCAGGTCAGGCTGGTCATCGGCTTCGACGGCGGCGAGCCAGTCATCGAGGCGGTCGCCGTGCAGGCCGGTGAGGATCTTGGCGAACTCGGTGACGTGCCCGGCGAGCGCGTCCAGGTGCGGGCAGCGTTCCCGGACCTGGCTGAGCTTGGCTTTCTCGTCGTCGTCGAGGGACTCCGGGTCGCGGAGGATCCATCCGGCCACGTCGCGGGCCTTCGGCGGGGCGGGTATGGCCGGCGGGGCGGCGCCGAGCTCGCGGAACGGTGCCAGGTAGTCGCGGACGGTGCCGTAGCTGCCGCGGTAGCTGCGGTCGCGGAGCTCGGCGTGCAGCTGGCGGACGTTGGCGCAGCCCTCGTTCCACCGCTGGTGCAGGTAAGGCTTGTAGTCATCGAGCACCGACGGCCGGCCGCCGGTGACTTTGGCGAGCAGCTCATCAGCGCTGCCGGCCCGGTAGAAGCGCCAGACGGTCTCCTTGGCCAGCCCGGTCTGGCGCATGACCGGCTTGATGCCCATGCCCTGCGCGCGCAGCGCCTACACCAGCTCGTAGCGTTCCCGGCTGCGGACGGCCAGCGCCGAGTCCGCCGCCCGCTGCTCAGCTGCCGCGGCGGCGGCCTGCTCCAGGTCAGGCGCGGGCTGGTCCGGCAGGCCCTCCGGCTCTGGCTCGGGTTCTTTCAGGCAGCTGCAGTGCCGGGCCACTGCTTTTTCCACACGCTCGGCGAGGTTGTGGTAGATATGCCAGCGGTCCGCGATCTGCTCTGCTTCCGGGGCGCCCTGGCGCGCGCCGTCTAACGGCACAGTCGGATATCAGAACTGTCTGAATGCCTTGGCCTGCAGCGTTGCCTGTAGGGTCACGGCATGGCTGATCGTCGTTTCGAGCTGGTCTGTGAGATCGAGCCGCCTACTCGCCCGGACCTGACGCGGGTGCGTCACCAGATCGGGGTGCTGAGCCTGGTCGCGGACTCGTTCCTGATTCCCGATAACCACATCGGGCGGGCGACGGTGTCAAGCGTGGCGGTCGCGCATGAGGTGCAGGCGATGGGTGCCCGTGGCATCGCGTGCCTGAACTCCCGGGATCGTAACTTGCTCGGGTTCCGCCGGGACCTGCTGACGGCGGCAGCGTATGGGGTGGACCGGTTCTTGTTCGTCTACGGCGACAAGCCCACCGCAGGCGGGCGGACCAGTGAGCTGACGGTGCGGGCCATGATCGAGGAAGCGCGCGGTGCCGCGGGGGATCCGGCATTCGCCGGCTGCCGGCCGTTTGGCGTCGGGGTCACGTCCGGCCTGCGCCCGGTTCCTGCGTGGAAGACTGCAGCCGACTTCACATTCGTGCAGGTCAGTTTCTCAGTCGATGCCCTGTTGCGGTGGCGTGAGAGCACCAGCTTGCAGGTACCGGTTTATGCGGGGGTGATGGTGCTGGCCAGCGCGGGCATGGCCCGCAACCTGGCGTCCGCTATCCCGGACATCGATATCCCCGGCCAGCTGGTCGAGGACGTTGAGCGTGACCGCAGCGCCGGGGTGGACGCGGCGTGCGAGCAGATCCTGGCCATCCGCGACAGCGGAGCCTTCGATGGTGTGCATCTGGTGCCGGTCAGCCGCTATCGAGAGGTCGCAGCACGTCTGGAACGTGATCTCTAGGCACTGGGCAGCGGGTCCGCGCGCTGATCTCCCGCCCGGGCCCGTTCCTGCGCGTGGCTGCGGCGGCTGACGTCGGCGGCGTAGGTGCTCCAGTCTCCACCGGAGATTTTCTGCCACTGGATGGCGGCCTTGACGTGGATGCCGAGGGTCTTGGCCAAGATCGCGGCCGGGACGTCGGCGGCCAGGGTGAACAGGGCGGTGCCGCGACCCTGGCGCGGGCTGATCCCGAGGGCATGCAGCCGCTGGCCGAGAGCGTCTTCGGTCAGCGGGCTTCCTGGCCGGCGTCCCGGGAACAGCCAGGAGGAAGGGACACTGAGCAGGCTGGTGCCCGGTACCTTGCGGCCGCCCGCGAGCGCGCCGGCCAGGGCGTCCAGCGGGGGGGCAGCACGATGGGCCTGCTGCCCGGGCGCAGGAGCGTGCGGCCGTCCTCATGCAGGACATGCTGAGTCGTCAGGGCTGCGATGACGCTGAGCTTCTGGGCGTAGAGCAGGATGAGGAGCCCGGCGACCCGGTTGGCGACCGGGCAGGTGTCGTCGTGCAGGAGCCGGCGCGCGTCTGCCCGCCGGCGGTCCTGGTCAAGCGGCCCGGCGGGGCCGGTCCAGCGTGAGGACGGAGCGGTGAGGCGGGAGGCGTGGCGGCGGGCGGCGGCCTACCGCGCGAAGTTCGCCGGCCGGGCCAGGTAGCTGGAGTTCCCGGCCAGCCACTGGTCCAGCTCGGCCTGGGTGCACGTGCCGAGGGTCAGCCCGCGTGCCTCTAGCCAGTCCAGGAACGCTGCGGCAGCGGTGACCTGGTCACGGACGTTTTTCACCTGCTGGCGGGAGGCGGGCCTGCCTGGAGCCGGCTGCGCAGACGGCGCAGCTGGTGCCAGACACGCGTAACCGTGCAGGGCACGCCGGTGCTCAGGGGACGTGCGCCCGGCGATGACCTGGCCGATCCAGCGTTCCAGCGCGACCAGGCGCTCGTCCCGGGCGGGAAGCGCGCCCGCGGCCACCAGCATCGACCGCAGGTGGACGAGGGTGCGGCCCGGCGGCAGCGTGTCGAGCGCCTCGTGAGTGACGGCGCTGTGGCCTGCGACGGCCTGGAGGGTGCGGCGGACGCCGGCCTTCTTCAGCCAGTCGGGCATGAGGTCGGGACGGTCGACGCGGATCAGGGCCTCGCGCAGCCGGTCCAGCTCCGGTGCGGCGGTGCCGCCGGGCGGGGTGAAGATCTGCGTCAGTTTCCGGTCCAGGGAACAGCGCGTGCACTCCGCGGTCGACAGCTGCCAGGTCTCCTGGCAGACCGCGCACCGTTTCAGAAGGCCGGGTCGGGGATGAGGCAGCGCGCAGCGTGCCTCCCTTCAGCGGCGCCCCGCTGCCGCAGCGCGAGCAGGTGATCCAGCGTTTGCGGCACCGGTCGCACACCGGCGTGCGGGTGGCCTGTGACATGCCGATCCGGCTGCCGGCTGACCCGCAGATGCTGCAGGCAACAGCGGGACCCGGCCGGCAACTCCGGCAGACCGGCCCGGCCCCGGTGATCGCGGCGACGCGGCGGCAGTTCCCGCACTTGGCGCATGGTTTCCAGCTGCGCGGGTCGCGGCGCCAGCAGTCCTGGCAGATGGGCTGCCCGTTGTCGTTGCGGCGAGCCGGGGACCTCACCGCGCCGCACCGGCCGCAGCGCAGTGCCCGCGCCTTCCTGGCGCACCCGGCGCACAGGCGAAGCCCGTCGACCAGGGCGCTGAGCTGCTTGTGCCTGCCGCAGCGCGGGCACGGCGGCTCGACCACGACGACAGCGCCAGCCTTGACCAGGGCGCTGATGAACCGCAAGACGCCCGGGAACCCGGCGCGAGCGCCCTGGCCGGTGAGCAGGCCGGGCCGGTCCACCACGGCCCGGGCGATGCGGCGCCGCCCGTCGGGGCGGGCAGCCGCCTGCCCCAGAGCCTCCAAGACCACCTCCGAGCTCAGGACCAGCGCCCGATAGGCACTTAGGTCACCAGGTTGTTTTGCCTGGTGGGCGCAACTGGGTTCGAACCAGTGACCCCTCGCTTGTAAGGCGAGTGCTCTACCACTGAGCTATGCGCCCCTGCGTTCCGGGCGTCGTACGACACCGCGAACGCAGCTAGCGTACCGGTTTCTCGGGCCGTCAGCCGTATTGAGAGGACGATGCGTCCGCCTGCGGCGGGGATAACCCGCGGGCAGGAACCAGGTTCGTTCGGAATCAACCTGGGCCGGGAGGCTAACCGGGCTCCCTTCGACCTGCCTGGGTGAGGCCCTGAGCCGCCGGCTGGGGCCGAACGTAGCAGCGCAGGGCCGACGTCGCGGTGTTCGGGTTCACCATGGTCACGAGCGGTCCGGTCAGCTCCCTTCGGTGAGCAGGGCGAGGCCTTCGGCGGCGATCCGGTCGACCTCGCCGCCGATGTCGCCGAACTCCTGCCCGGCCATCGATCCGGCCTCCACCCGCGCGGCGATCCCCTGAGCGATCGCCGCGCTCTTGAAATGGGCCAGCGCGACCCAGGCTGGCAGGTCGCTCAGGTCGGCGCCGGTCCGCTTGGCGTACCGTTCGGCCAGGTAGGAGCGGGGCGGGAAGCCGGGCAGCATGCTCGGCGCGGGGGTCAGCACCGGTTTGGCCTCCCCGGCCTGCCGCCAGTAGAACAGCAGCAAGCCGAGATCGGCTAGCGGCTCGCCCAGCGTAGCGAGTTCCCAGTCGAGCACGGCCGCCACGGCCGGCGGCATCTGCTTGGCGAGCAGGCAGTTGTCGATCCGGAAGTCTCCGTGCACGATCGCTCCCCCGGGCCCGGCCGGCGGGTCCGCGCGCAGCCGGCGGGCCAGTTCGTCGACGGCCGGGACGTCGCGGCTCTTGGAACGCTCCCATTGCTCGCTCCACCGGCGCACCTGCCGCTCCCCCAGGCCGGACGGCCGGCCGAAACCGGACAGACCGACCTCGGCCGGATCCACCGCGTGCAGGTCGGCCAGCGTGTCCACCAGGACATCGGCGATGGCGTGGCGGTCCCGCGGCGACTCCGCGTACCCGGCGGGGAGAGCGTCGCGCACGATGTACCCGTCGACCTTCTTCATCACGTAGAACGGAACGCCGATCAGTTCGCCGACGTCCTCGAACAGGATGGTCGGCACCGGGACGGCGGTGGCGGCCAGCGCGCGCTGCACCCTGGCCTCCCGGCCCATGTCGTGCGCCCGCGGCAGCAGCGGCCCGTCTGGCGGCCTGCGCAGGACCGCCTCGCCCGCGTCGCTGGTGAGCGCGAAAGTCAGGTTCGACTTGCCGCCCGAGACGAGCGAGGCGTCCAGGCGTTCCCACCCAGGGTCGCCGAGCGCCCGCGCGAGCGCCGGGCCAAGGAGGTCGAGTCGGGTCAGGTTCTCGTACATCAGGTCCTTCCTGAGCGCTGCGCTGGTTCCCCGAGCGGGAACAGGATCGGGCTCGCCAGGTAGGAGTTGCGATCCGGCGTGGGCTCATTGTCCCTCCTGGCCAGGAGGGCGCTACGGATCTCATCGATCATTCCGGCGAGTTCGTCCTGGTTGAGCCAGAGCGGGACCTGGGTGTAGCCGACCGAGTCAGCGGTCGGGTCGGCGTGCTCCTGGTCGAGGTAGGTGTTGAACTCGGCAAGCAGGGTGGCCATGGCGGCGGCGAACGCGCGGCGGTGGTCGTCCAGCGACATCGCCGCGGCCGTGTCCCGGTCGATGATCGCCCGCGCCGGGTGCAGCCGGTAGCGGCGTTCGACGGCGCCGTGCACCCGCTGTTCGCCTGCCACCTCCAGCACTCCGGCCTCGGCCAGCAGGCCGACGTGCCGGTACACGGTGGACTTGGGAACGTCGGGCAGATCGGCGCACAGGTCGGAGGTGGTGCGTACGCGCCCGCCGGACATGGCGTGCACGATCCGCAGCCGCACCGGGTGCAAGAGCAGGTCAAGCGTGTCCACGACAGAACAATCCCACATCTGGTACTGTTCCCAAAATTGGGAAGGCAGACACCGGCGGCGAGGAGTCAGCGATGCAAGGCCAACTGTCCGGGGATGGTGGCGGTATGAACACCGAGGGAGCGGCGCCGCCGCTGGGGCGGTACTACGAGGTGGCGGGCCGGCGGTTGCTGCTGCACCGCGCGGGCAGCGGCAGCCCGGCGGTGGTGTTCCTGCCCGGCGGCGGCGCGGTCGGCCTGGACTACCTGAACGTCCAGGAGCGAGCCGCCCAGCTCACCACCAGCGTGATCTACGACCGGGGCGGAACGGGATGGAGTGACCGCCTGGTCGTGCTGCCGCGCAGCTCCGCCGAGGTCACCAGCGAGCTGCGCCAGCTGCTGCGGACCGCCGGCGTGCCCGCTCCCTACCTGCTGGTCGGCCATTCCCTCGGCGGCTTCTACGCACGCCACTACGCGCACCGGTTCCCCGGCGAGGTAGCCGGCCTGATCCTGCTGGACCCCGCCCACGAGGATTACGACGCTTACATGCCCCAGGAGCTGGTCGAGATATGGCACGCATGGGACCCTGACCAGGCGCTTCCCGCCGAGGTGCCCGACGAGCTCATCCAGTTCTACCGGGGCCTGTTCGCGGCGGAAATGACAGACTGGCCAGAGGAGATCCGCGAGCTCCTCATCGACTGCCACGTGAGCCCGGAATGGTTCGGGGTCGGTTTCACCGAGGCGAAGAACCTTGTGCAGCTCAACGACGAGCTTCGTCGTACCGGCAAGATGCCTGACGTTCCGCTGATCATCCTCACTTCGATGGGGATCGATCCCTTCAAGCAAGCAGTGTCGGGCGGCACGCCCGAATCGCTGCTCCGCCAGGAGATCGAAGGCAAGCGGCGGCTCTACACGGCGCTGGCCGAATCGGTCTCTCACGGCGAGAACCGCCTCATCGACGGGGTTGGGCACGTCACCCTCCACCTGCGCCGCCCCGACGCCGTCCAGCAGGCGATCCAGGACCTGCTCGGCCGATTCGGCAGCTGATCGCGGAGGGCTGGGCCTCGTGCAGCCGGCGAAACGGCGCCCGCAGCGCCGTTACGCTAACGGAGTTCTGGTGGCTAGGACGAAATGTCCCGGCCCATCCATGAGAGGCCTGTCATGACGATATACCAGCACATACGTCATCCGCGCATCGCCGCGCGGCTCGCCGACCGCCCGGTGAAGGTGGCCGACTTTCTCCCCCGGGGCACCGCGATCAACCGGTTCAACACCAAGGTCGCGCTGATCATCACGGCGGTGGTCGGCAGCATGTGGTGCGCATATGCGTTCGCGCTGTTCGATCTGATCAGCCTGCCGTCTGCGATCCGCGACGGCGCGTCGGCGATCGTCTCGTGGGTAGCGCAGACCTTCCTGCAGCTGGTGCTACTGTCGGTCATCATGGTCGGACAGAACGTACAGGCCGCTGCGGCGGACAAGCGCGCGGAAGCGACCTTCCACGACGCGAGCGCGACGCTGCATGAAGTGGCGCACGTGCAGGGCCACCTCGCCGCCCAGGACGTACTGCTGTCAGAGATCGCCGCGAAGATCGGCCTGGACCCGGTGCCCCTCATCGACACCCCGTCCGACGAGAACTTGTCGGAAGATGAGACTCCGTCCGGCGATGAGACCTCGCAGGACCCGCAAGTCTGAGGCGAGAACTGCTGCAAGATTCGGTGAGCGCCGACGGGTTCTTCACCAAGACCATGCCCCTGCCTACCACGCGTCACCGGCAGGCCGACAGAGGGCGGGTCGGTCAGCGTTACAGGCCAGGGCCCTTGCCGCAGGCTTTGAAGGGGAAGACGGTAGCGGCGTGGTCGAGTGCTACTTGGTCCGGGCCGGTGGGATAGCCGTGTAGTGCGACTAGGTTGAAGTCGGCCCGGAACGCGGTCAGGTTGCCCGCCAGAGCCGCACGTGCCGCGGCCTGGTAATCGGCGGTCACCTTCTGGAAGTCCCGGACGAACGCCTGACGCGCGGCCAGGTCCGCGGCGGGACCGGAACTGGCTCAGGCGCCTGACCGCCAGCCCGTGGCTGGACGCGGGTATCGGCGTGGCCGTGACCGTGGCGACGTGGATCGAGTTGTGGGCTCCGGCCAGCCATGGCGGGGCCGGCCCGCTGGCCGGCCTGATGATCTCCGCGGTCTGCTCGGCATCTTGCGGCGTCCGGACGACGAGCCTGCGCTGGCCCCGGTCCCTGGGCTGGCCCGGGTCGGTATCCTCATCGAGCAGATGCGGGAGGCCGGGCTGCCGACCAAACTACGCATTGAGGGCGAGCCGGCCGACATCGCGCCAGGCGTGGATCTGACCGCCTACCGGATCATCCAGGAGGCTCTGACCAATTCACTTCGGCACGCCGGACCAGCGCAAGCTCAGGTCAGCATCCGGTATCGGCCCCATGAACTCGACCTCGAGATCACCGACGACGGCCGGGGCGGGGCGGGGCATGCCAATGGCACCGGGAACGGCCTGGCGGGAATGCGCGAACGCGTCGCGCTTTACGGTGGGACACTGGACATCGGCCACGGCGATGCCGGGTTCACCGTGCACGCCCGGCTGCCCGTGGCTAGGGGGCGGGCATGACGATCCGGGTCATCATCGCCGATGACCAGCAGCTGGTCCGGGCTGCTTCGCAAGATTCTCGAAGCCGAGGACGACATCACCGTGCTGGCCGAGGCGGGCAACGGGCTGGAGGCGATCGCCGCCGCCCGCCGCCACCAGTCCGACGTGGTGCTGATGGATATCCGGATGCCCGACTTGGACGGGCTGGAGGCCACCCGACGGCTGCTACGCGAGGACCCCGCGCTGACCCGCGTCCTCATTCTCACGACCTTCGACCTGGACTGTCACGTGGAAACCCTTGAAGAGCGCGATGCGGGGCTGCGGGTGCGCTGCTCGTCAGGGGCCGCCTTCGAGGCCGGGGTCGTAGTGGGCGCCGACGGCGTGCACTCCCTGGTTCGGGACTGGGTGACCGGTGGCGACGAGCCGGTCTACTCCGGCACGTCGGCCTTCCGCGGCCTGGTCCCGGTTGAGCGACTGCCGCGGCTGCCCGATCCCGGCGCTCTTCAGTTCTGGATGGGATCCGGCGCGCACCTGCTGCACTACCCGATCAGCGACGGCAGCGTGATCAACTTCCTCGCGGTGATCGACACACCTGAGCGGTGGGCGGCACCGGCCTGGATGGTGGACGCTGAACCTGGCGCGCACCTGAAGGCATTCGCCGGCTGGCATCCCGCGGTCACCGAGATGATCGGCGCCGTACCGCAGTCCCCGCGCTGGGGCTTGTTCGCCCGGCGGCCACTGGCATGCTGGAGCCGCGGGCCGGCCGTGCTGCTTGGCGATGCCGCACACGCGATGCTTCCGCACCAAGGGCAGGGCGCAAACCAGACGATCGAGGATGCGGTCGTCCTGGCTGCGGAACTGGACAGCGCCAGCGACGTCCCGGCAGCGCTGCGCCGCTACGCGGACCGGCGCCGGGTACGGACCCGGCAGGTACAGCTCCTGTCCTGGGCAGCGTCGGCCGCGCTGCACCTGCCCGACGGCCCCGCCACACGACGCCGCGACGCCTACCTGGCCCAGCTCCCCCGGCACCTAGCCTGGATCCACGGTTACGACGCGCTCGCCCAAGCCCGCGGTGACCTGGCGCAGAACCCGGAAGGCTGAGGCGGTACCGGCGATTACCGCCAGTCGTCGATGACGAAGGAATCGCTCGTGCTGTACCCGGCCTCGTTGGGGCGGTGCATCGTCACGCCCTGCAAGTCACGGCGGAAGCCCCGGCCGGCCAGCACCCGCCACGCACGGTCGCGGCCCGCGTTCGCGCCGGCCACGAGGACCGACGCGCCGCGCTCGGCGGCCAGGCCGTGACACGCCTCGATCAGCCGGCCGAACATGCGTTCTGCATCGGGACCCGGCCGGACGGCGCCGAACTTGACGTAGCACGCGCCCGAGCCGGCTTCGGTGCCCGCGCCGACGTGACAGATGGCCACGCCCTGCAGGCCGGCGCCATCGTCGATCAGCACGGTATCCCCCAGGCGCTGCGCCCGCACGGCCTGGATCTCGCGGCTGAGATCAAGGCCGGGATAGACGGCTTCGGTGAGTTCCCCGACCGCGGTCATGGCACCGGTCAGGTCCTCGTCGCCGATATCGGACAGTCGTATCGATCCTGAGCGGTAACCGGGATCCACCGGACTGGTCATGACGGCGGTCAGGAAACGCGGCCAGAAACCGTACTTCTGGTACAAGCCCACGTGCTTGGCGCTTTGCGCGAAGGTGAACAGACCGGCGTGACGGGTTCCCCAGGCGGTGAACAGGTCCATCGTGACGTCGAGCAGGCGCTGCGCGACGGCCCGGCCCCAGTATTCCGGAGCGACGGTAAGCGGGCCGAAGAACCCGACGCTGCCCCAGTTTGTGGCGAAGTTCGACCCGGCCAGGCAGCCGTCGAGTTCCGCGGCCAGCCCGGCGCCCGGGTCGGCCCTCCATCGGGTCCGGACCATGTCGGCATCGCCGAACATTTTCTCCGGCTCGGGCATCCCGAAGAACGTGCCGAACGCGACCCGGCAGATCCGGTCGGCCTCGTCCAGGTCCTCTGCTGCGAGCGGGCGGACACGGACCCCGGCGGTATCGGCCACGCTTGTCTCCCCCATCGCTGAGCTGCTTCAGTGTCCGGACATGCCGCCGTCGACGGCTAGCGTGACGCCGGCGATGTAGGACGAGGCCGGGCTGGCCAGGAAGACCACGGCGGCGTCCAGTTCGTGCTGTTCTCCCATCCGTCCGAGCGTGGAGGTGTTCGCGATGAACTCGCGCAGCCGATCGGGCGGGATGGCCGCGGTCATATCGGTGCGGAAGTACCCGGGCGCTACCGCGTTGACCCGGATCCCCCGCCGCCCCGACCACTGCTGGTTCAGGTCGCGGGTCAGGCCGATGAGGCCGGTCTTGCTGGCCGCGTAGGCCGCCTGCGGGGAGAACGATTTCATCAGGCCGATCACGCTGGCGACGTTGACGATGGTCGAGCCGGGCCGCATGACGCGCGCGGCCGCCTGAGCCATCCAGTACGCGCCGAGCAGGTTGACCTCGATGACCTCGCGGAACTGCTCGGGGGTCTCGCGCAGCGCGGGCACGGCGGTGCCCAGGCCGGCGTTGTTGATGAGCACGTCCAGGTGGCCGAACCGCCCGACGGCCGCCTCGACCGCCGCCTGGCACGCCTCGGGGTCGGTAACGTCGGTCTCCACGGCGAGCGCGGACCGGCCAAGACGGCCGATCTCGCGGCTGGTGGCCTCCAGCCCGGCCCGCCGACGGGCCGCCAGCACCACGTCGGCCCCGGCCTGGGCCAGCGCCACCGCGAAGCCCGCGCCCAGGCCGCTGCTGGCCCCGGTGACCAAGGCGACCTTCCCGGCCAGCGAGAACCGCTCGAGTACCGGCACCTCTGGCTCGCTCATGAACGGATCATTCCAGGGCCCGGGTCCGTTAGGCCAGCGCCCTGGAGGTGATGGCGGCAAACCGGGACCGGGAAGGTAAAACCTGGTTCGTTCGGGATGAAAATCTTTGGGCCGAACGAACCTGGTGCGTGCCCCGGCGCGAGTGAACCGCCGTCGCGATTTTGAACCTGTTCAAAAATCGAAAGTGCCTGCCTGCACGGGCTCTAGCTGCCTCCGGTGGCGGCCGCTAGCTCGGCTGGCGAGGGCCGCGTCCAGCAGGGCCTCGGCCGCCGCCCGGGACGCCTCGGTGATGCCGGAATTACCGTCCAGGCTCGCGGCCAGCATCGCGCCGTCGTAGAGCAGGTGGATCTGGCTGGCGAGCAAGCCCGGATCGGGGGCTCCGGCCGCGGCGGCCAGTTCCTGGAGGAAGTCACGGAGCCAGCCGCGGTAGGCCCGGGGGACCTCGTAGGCTGCGCTGCCCGGCTGGGCCTCGGCGGTGGCGCGGTTGAAGGGACAGCCTTGGTAGCCGGGGCGGGCGAAGACTGCGGCTTGCACGCCGAAGATGCTCAGCAGGCGCTCGCGCGGATCGGAATGCGCCTCGACGGCGGCCCGCAGCCTCGCCTTCGAGATCTCCATCCGGTGTTCCAGATACGCGCGGATCAGCTCGTCCTTGCTGCCGAACGTGCTGTAGAGCGAGGCCCGCGCGACATCGGCCCGCTCGATGACCCGGTTGATGCCGACGCTGTGCACGCCCTCGGCATAGAACAGTTCGTCGGCTGCCTTCAGCAGCCGCTCCCGGGGCGAGGGACGCCGGGATCTGGCGCGGGCGCCGGCAACGTCGCTCGGCATAGACACCTCCTGAACAGACCAGTCAGTCTATGTTAGCCGAACGCCGAAATAGATGCCAGGTGTTGTCCCACCCGTGACGGGTGATGCGGCTGATCCGCTGGCGGCGCATGCTGACCATGCTCCGGAAAACCGTCCCCGGAGCGTGGTCGCTAACCGCACCTCCCGGCGTGAAGGAGCAGGAATGACACTCGCGGCTGGCTCGTACAACTACCCGCTCTTGGGCATTTTCTGGACTACTCTCGAGATCTTCCTGTGGGTGATCTGGCTCTGGATCCTGATCACGGTCTTCATCGACATCTTCCGCAGCTCTGATATGTCCGGCTGGGAAAAGGCCTTGTGGTTCCTGTTCGTACTGTTGATCCCGCTGATCGGCGTGCTGGTCTACCTGATCGTCCGCGGCGGCTCGATGCACGACCGATCCGTTTGGTAGGCGCAGCCTTATTGTTGCTTCGCGTCGGCCGCCGGGCGAACTTACCGGTCCGGCGTACCCACGTGCGTGCGCAGTTCCTCAACCAGGTCCGGGCCGGAACCTGAGCCGAGGCAAAAACCTTGGCAATATCGCCTTCCCTGGGGCATAACCGGCGCTTTGCGGGTACGGCAAGAGATATGGCCTAGGTCGTACCCGGGCTGCACCGCCGCACGGCCGGATAAGACAGCTTTCCGGCGGACCGAAGGGGCTCCACCCAGGAGGAGTAACAGTGAAACCGTTCGTGGTTAACCGGCATGGCCGCCTGGTGTTCCCGGCCAATTTCCTCGGCGACCTGGACTTCTCGGTCCTGGAGACGCTCGACCAGTTCACCGCGGTGATCGGGCGCGACTACGAGGCGAAGGCGCCGACCGGGACCGACATCCTGGCCCGCGTCGACTCCGGGGCCTACCCGGGGCGCTTCGAACTGCTCCGGGACCTGGGCCAGAACCTGTACTGGGTCAACCGGTACGCGATCACCATGTTCGACAAGCGGCCCACGCGCTGGCGCGACCTCGCCAGGCGGCGCGACGACGTCTTCCTGCCGGTGCTGACCCCGTGGGAGGACAGCGAACGCAAGGTAGCCGCGGTCGAGCGCGCCTTCCAGGCGCTGCCGGCCACCTGGGACGCCGATACCGAGAACAGGGTGTTCGGCCTGCTGTTCGACGTGTTCCGCACCAAACTGCACCACGCCACCGAGCTGCCGGCCATCAAGCCGACGGTGGCTGAGTTCCTCGCCCAGCCGGGCGCGCTGACGTTCGTGATGCCCGACTACGACCCGGACTACCCGGTCTTCCGGACCGAGGACATCCTCGATGCCCACGAGCGCGTGCCGGAGCTGGAGGCGCTGATGCGCTGGGCGATGGTGCTGCATAACCAGTACCCGTGGGACCGTTCCCGCACCGAGCTGCGCGGGGCGGCCGAGATCGGGGATGACGACTTCGTGGTCGCCTTCCACCCGCGCAACCGCGACGTGACGGCCTTCATCGAGCGGGTGAAGCGCTCGCCAGCCGTCGGCCCAAGCCAGCGCGAAGCCCCGGCCTGGGCCGAGGCGGTCGAGCCGGTCGCGCCCTATCCCCCGGTGCGGGTGCGGGAAGCCTTCGCGGTCCAGCCGAAGCTCGAGGCGCTGGCGATCGTGCGCGGCGAGCATGTCTGCGACAACGACGACGTGATCAGGAACGCGAGCTTTTCCTGGTCGCCGATGAGCGCGGAGGAGATCAGGAAGAAGACCGGCATCGAGCAGCGCCGCTACACCAGCCGGGAGCCTGAGCAGCTGGCCCTGCACGCGGCCCGGGCCGCGCTGGCCAAGTCAGGCCGCTCCCCCGCGGAAATCGGCGCGGTGCTGGTCAGCACGTGCACGAGCAACCGGCTGATCCCGTCGATGGCGTGCTGGCTGTCCGGCGAGCTCGGCTTGCAGCAGACGCACGCCTCGATGGACATGGTGGCGGCCTGCGCGGGGCTGCCCTACGGACTGGCCGAGGCCATCCGGCAGCTGCAGGAGGTCAGCCGGCCGGTCCTGCTGGTCTGCGTGGAGAAGTTCTCCGACAAGATCGGCAGCGTCCGCACCTCGCGGATGATCTTCGGGGACGGGGCCGCGGCGATGGTCATCGGCCCGGGCCCCGGGCCCACCGGGGATGTGGAGGTGGTGCAGACCTACGCGAGCGGGCCGCACAGCGAGGTCAACTCGATCATCTGGCCAAACGAGGAGTTCGGCGGCGACATCACCGTCTACGGACCGGAGGTCAAGGCGCTCGTCCAGCGCTACCTGGCCCAGATGCTCGGCGAACTCGGTGAACAGCGGGATCCGGACGACGCCGGGCGGACGCTGCTCGAGAGCATCGAGCTGATCATCCCGCACCAGGCCAACAAGACGATGATCCTCAACCTGGCCGACCAGGCCGGGCTATCGGCCGACCAGCTGTACTTCAACGTCGAGAGGATGGGCAACGTGTCCGCTGCGAGCATCCCGATCGCCGTTTACGACGCGGTGCGCGACGGGGTGATAACCCGCCCGGTCCGGGTGTTCGCGCCCGGTTTCGGGGCCGGCGCCGTAGGCGGTTACGCGGTGCTGCGCATCGATCCGGCGATCGTCGCGGACGAGGTGGTGCTGGACGTCCTCCCAGCGCAGTCCGCAGCGGTGCCCCGAGCCGGGAGCACGAGCGACGACATCCGCGCCGCGTTCGGTGACTAGCGCCATGAGCCCCTTCCAGCGGGTCGCGATCGTCAACCGGGGCGAGCCGGCCATGCGGCTGATCAACGCCGTCCGGGAGTGGAACGCCGAGGGACGCCCGGCCCTTCGGGTCATCGCCGTCTACACCGCGGCCGACCGGCACGCGACGTTCGTCCGCGAGGCCGACGAGGCGGTGCTGATCGGGCCGGACCCAAAATCCGAGGCCGCCGCCGCCTTCGCCGAGAGTCCCTACCTCGACTACGCCGAGCTGGAGCGCGCGCTGCGGGCGTGCCGGGCGGACGCGGTGTGGCCCGGCTGGGGATTCGTCTCGGAGAAGGCCGAGTTCGCGGAGCTGTGCGACCGGCTGGGCATCGCCTTCATCGGCCCGCCGGCCGAGGTCATGCGCCGGCTAGGCGACAAGATCGAGTCCAAGCGGCTGGCCGAGCAGGTCGGCGTGCCGCTCGCGCCGTGGAGCGGCGGCCCGGTGGCCGACCCGGCCGAGGCCCGCGCGCAGGCCGAGTCGATCGGCTACCCGCTGATGGTCAAGGCGACCGCGGGCGGCGGCGGCCGCGGCATCCGGCTGGTGCAATCGCCTGAGCAGCTTGACGAGGCTTTCGAGCGGGCCAGCTCGGAGGCGTCGAAGACGGCCGGGGACGCGACCGTCTTCCTCGAGCGGGCGATCCGCGGCGGCCGGCACGTGGAGGTGCAGGTCATCGCCGACGGCGAGGGCACCGTGTGGACGCTGGGGGTACGAGACTGCAGCGTACAGCGGCGCAACCAAAAGGTCATCGAGGAGTCCGCCTCGACCGCGCTGGACACCGAGCAGGAGAAACTGCTGCGCTCCCACGCCGCCGAACTGGTCCGGGCCGCCGGGTACGTCAACGCCGGGACGGTGGAGTTCCTGTACGAGCCCAGCCAGCGGCTGCTGTCGTTCCTCGAGGTCAACACGCGGCTTCAGGTCGAGCACCCGGTCACCGAGGCCACCACCGGCGTCGACATCGTCAAGCTGCAGCTGCACATCGCGGCGGGGGGCACGCTGGCCGAAATCGGTCCGGCCGAGCCGCCGGCCCACGGGCACGCTATCGAGGCCAGGCTCACCGCCGAGGACCCGGAGCGCGACTTCGCGCCCGCCCCGGGCCTGATCGAGCATCTGGCGCTGCCGGCCGGCCCTGGGATCAGGGTCGACACCGGAGTGGCCCCAGGTGACGTCATCCCGCCGCAGTTCGACTCCATGATCGCCAAGGTGATCGCCTGGGGCCGGGACCGCGCCGAGGCCCGCGCCCGGCTCTCCCGCGCGATCCGGCAGACTGTCACGGTCATCCGCGGCGGGACCACGAATAAGGCCTTCCTGCTCGACCTGCTGGAGCGGCCGGAGTTCGTGCACGGCGAGGTCGACACGACCTGGCTCGACACGATAATGGCCGACGGTTACGTCCCGCCTCGGCGGGTCGACATCGCCCTGCTGGCCACCGCGTTCGAGGCCTACGAGGCGCACGCCGGGCGCCAGCAAGACCGCCTGTTCGCATCCGCTGAGCGCGGGCGTCCGGAGGTCGGGCACGAGACGTTCCACCAGGTCGACGTCCGCGCAGGCGGCGAGTCCTACCGGCTGCGGGTGTCGTGTTGCCGACCGCACAGGTATCACGTGGATCTTGACGGTCGCTCGGTGGAGGTGGATGTCGAGCGATCGGGCCGGTTCGAGCTCAGGCTGGCCGTCGGCGGCGAGACGTTCGACGTGCTATCGGTCGCGCAGGGCCCGGACTACCTCGTCGAGGTCGACGGCGCGGTGCACCGGATCTCCGGCGGCGAGGCCGGGCTGGTCCGCGCCCCGGCCCCGGCCATGGTGGTGGCCATCCCGGTCGCGGCGGGGGACGAGGTCGCGGAGGGCGACGTCGTGGCCATCGTAGAGAGCATGAAGCTGGAGACGGCGCTGCGCGCCCCGGTGGCCGGCCGGGTCGCCGATGTTTTCGCCGACGTCAACACCCAGGTCGAGAGCGGTACCAAGCTGGTCCGGATTGAGCAGGCCCCGGACCAGACCGAGGACCCGGATCCGGGCGGAGAAAAGGTGCTTCGGGCCGACCTATCCGCGCTGGCCGACGCAGTCTCCGCGGAGCGCGACTCAGCCGCGACAATTTGGGGCGCCGCCGACGCGCTGGCGGCCCTGCGTGCGCTGGTCCTCGGCTTCGACATCGACGAGCACGAGGCCAGGCGGCAGATGCAGAGACTGACCGCCGCGCGGGCCGATCTGCCTGCCGACGACCCGCAGCTGCTCGCCGGCGAGGCCAAGATCCTGCAGATCTTCGCCGATGTGTCCGCGCTGTGGCGGAATCGCCGGGTGTCTGACGATTCCGAAGCCGACGACGAGGCCGCCGTCGACGCGGAAGCCGCCCGCAACCCGCAGGAGTACCTGCACGCCTACCTGCGCTCAAGGGACGCCGATGTCGAAGGCATGCCTGAGTCTTTCCGGATCAAGCTGCGCCGGACACTGGCCCACTACGGCATCACCGATCTGGAGCCTTCGCCCGAACTAGGCCCAGCCCTCTACCGGATCTTCCTGGCCCACCGCCGCGCGACCGCTCAGGTCCCGGTCGTGTCGGAGCTGCTGCGGTGGCGGCTGGGCCATCCGGACTCACTGCACCCGGACCTGCCGGCCGACGATACCCGCGACGATTACCGACGGGTCGTTGACCAGCTCGTGTCGGCGACCCAGCTACGGCATCCGGCGATCGGCGACCTGGCCCGGCAGGTGCGCTACCGCTGCTTCGACGCCCCGCTGATCGCCGCCGGGCGGAGCCGGGCGCAGCAGCAGGTGCGCGCGGAACTCAACCGGCTGTCGTCGGACCCCGAGGCCAGGGCGGCCCAGATTGACGCCATCGTCGCCTCGGGCGAGCCGATCCTGGGCGTCTTCGCCGAGCGGCACCACGCCGTCATGCTCGAGGTGATGACCCGGCGGTATTACCGGATCAGGCCACTGAAGCACGTCCAGGTCACCGAGCGAAGCGGCCGACCGCTGCTGACCGCTGAGTATGTCCACGACGGACGCGACTACCTGGTCATCGCGACCGTGGCCGCCGGCAGCGAGAACGCGGCCGGGACCGACCTGCCCCAGCTGCCTGCAGAGCTCCCGTCCGGGCGTACCGTGCTCGTCGATCTCTACGTCACCTCTCAGGCGCCCGAGAATGACGGCGACGCCGACCCTGATGCCCGCGCGGACAGGATCCGCGACAAGCTCGGCCCCATCCCGGCTTCCGTCGCGCGGGTCGCGGTCGCGGTTCGTGGCCCAGATGACGCGGAGAGCGGCGGCCCGGCCTGGTTTACCTTCAATGGCGGGCCGGACGGGGCGGCGGTGGAAGACAGGACACAGCGCGGCCTGCACCCGATGGCCGCCGAACGACTGGGCTTGTGGCGGTTCTCCGGGTTCGAGCTGACCCGGCTGCCCGCGGCCCCCGACGTCCACCTGTTCCGCATCCAGGGCTGCGAGGTGCCCGACGATCAGCGGCTCGTCGCCCTGGCCGACGTCCGCGACCTGACCGTCGTGCGCGACGAGGACGGACATATACGCGGCCTGCCGCAGATCGAGCGCACCCTGGACGCCTGCCTGGACAGCCTGCGCGCCGCCCGCTCCGCCGACGGCGAGCTGGCGAAGCTGGACTGGAACCGCATCAGGCTCTACGTCTGGCCGGTCGTGGATGCTCGGCTCACCGAGTTCGACCAGGTCATTCGTTCGCTCGCGCCACGTACCGAGGCGCTGGGGCTGGAGCAAGTGATGGTGCAGTTCCGGATGGCCGACGACCAAAGCGCTGAGTCCCGCGAGCTGATGTTGAGGATGTCCCGCCCGCCGGGTGCCGGGCTGACCCTGCAAATCACCGACCCGCCGCCCGAGCCGCTGCGGCAGCTGAATTCCTACACGCAGAAGGTGATCCGGGCCCGCCGCCGCGGCGCCGTGTATCCCTACGAGCTCATCCCGCTGATCACCCGCTCACCGGACGCCGGCGGCACCCCAGGCACGTTCACCGAGTACGACCTCGACGAGACCGGCGCCGCGGTGCCGGTCGACCGGGATCCGGGTTTGAACACCGCGAACCTGGTGCTCGGCGTGATCGGCACGTCGACGAAGCGCTATCCGGAGGAAATACGCCGGGTGGTCCTGCTAGGCGACCCGACCCGCGCGCTCGGCGCGCTCGCCGAGCCGGAGTGCCGCCGGGTTCTCGCGGCCGTGGAACTCGCGCGACGCCTGAACGCTCCGCTGGAATGGTTCGCTATCTCGGCGGGAGCGAAGATCTCGATGGACTCCGGCACCGAGACCATGGACTGGATCTCCCGGGCGCTCCGCGGGATCATCGAATTCACCCAGGACGGCGGCGAGATCAACGTCGTAGTCACCGGCATCAACGTCGGCGCCCAGCCGTACTGGAACGCCGAGGCCACGATGCTCATGCACACCAAGGGCATCCTGATCATGACCCCGGATTCGGCCATGGTCCTGACCGGGAAGCAGTCGCTCGACTACTCCGGTGGGGTCTCGGCCGAGGACAACTTCGGCATCGGCGGCTACGACCGGATCATGGGTCCCAATGGCGAGGCCCAGTACTGGGCGCCCGACCTGTCCACGGCCGTCGACGTGCTGCTCGCACACTACGAGCACACCTACACCGCGCCGGGCGAGCGCTTTCCCCGGCCGGGCCCGACAAGTGACCCCGCCGACCGGGATATTTCGGCGTCGCCGCACAACGCTCCGGGCACCGAATTCAGCACGCTCGGCGAGATCTTTGATGCCGCGAGCAACCCGGAGCGCAAAAAGCCCTTCGACATGCGCTCGCTGCTGTCCGGCGTGATCGACGCCGACCACCCGCCGCTCGAGCGGTGGGCCGACATGGCCGACGCCGCGTCGACGGTGGTGCTCGACGCGCACCTGGGCGGGCAGCCGGTCGCGCTGATCGGCTTCGAGTCCCGGCCGCTACCACGGCACGGGCACTACCCGGTGGACGGTCCGTCCCAGTGGACGGCCTGGCACGCTGTTCCCCCGCTCGTCGAAGAAGACCGCGCGGGCGATCAACGCCGCCAGCGGGAACCGCCCGGTGGTGATCCTGGCCAACCTGTCGGGGTTCGACGGCTCACCGGAGTCGCTGCGCCAGCTCCAGCTGGAGTACGGCGCGGAGATCGGCCGCGCGGTGGTCAACTTCGACGGCCCGATCGTGTTCTGCGTGGTCTCCCGCTACCACGGCGGCGCGTTCGTGGTGTTCTCCGGCACGCTCAACGACAACATGGAGATCGCCGCCGTCGAGGGTTCCCACGCCTCGGTGATCGGCGGCGCGCCCGCCGCCGCGGTGGTGTTCGCCGCCGAGGTCAGGAAGCGCACCGCCGCCGATCCCCGGGTGGCCGACTTGCAGGCCGCGATCGCCGAGGCCACCGCCAGCGGCGCCCACGACGAGGCGTCCGCGCTGCGGGCCAAGCTGGCCTCGGTGTGGCCGACCGTGCACGCGGAGAAGCTGGGCCAGCTGGCTGACGAGTTCGACAGCGTGCACAGCATCGAGCGGGCCCGCGAGGTGGGTTCGGTCGATGTCATCGTTCCGGCCGCCCGGCTGCGCCCCTACCTCATCGACGCGGTCCAGCGCGGGATGGCCCGGACCCTCGCTGGAGGCAGCACCTCGTAGGGAGTGCTTACAGCCCGACCAGCAACCGCCCGCCAAGGAGGAGCGATGGGTAAGGCCATCGGAGGATCGCTGCCGCTGGCGGTCGGGATCGCGCTCAGCCCGATCCCGATCATCGCCGTGGTACTCATGCTCACCAGCCGCAAGGCCAAGGTCAACGGCCCGGCGTTCATCCTCGGCTGGCTGCTCGGCCTGGGCATCATCGGCGTGATCGTACTGTCCCTCGCCGGAACGGGCGGGGCCAGCAAATCCGGGTCCGCGGCCACCTGGGTGAGCTGGGTCAAGATCGTACTGGGCGTCCTGCTGCTCCTGGTCGCGGCCCGCCAGTTCCGCTCCCGCCCGCACGACGGCGAGGAAGCGCAGATGCCCAAATGGATGGCCTCGATCGACAAGACCACCCCGCCGGCGGCGCTCGGCCTGGCCGCCCTGCTGTCCGGCGCCAACCCCAAGAACCTGCTGCTCGCCGTCGGCGGCGCCGCCACGATCGCCCAGACCGGCATCCCCGGCGGCCAGCAAGCCATCGCCTACCTGATCTTCGCGCTCATCGGCACCCTCGGCGTCGGCATCCCGGTCGGCATCTACTTCGCCATGGGCAAGCGCTCGGAGAAACTGCTCGCCGGGCTGAAGGACTGGATGAGCGCGCACAACGCCGTCATCATGTCCGTCCTGTGCCTGATCATCGCGGCCAAGCTCATCGGCGACGCGGTCAGCTCCCTAGCCAGTTAGGCGCACGCATCCCCTCCTTTCAGGTGCCTAACTGGGCCCGGGACGCGTGGGTGGCGAGGCCGTCCGCACAGGCCTGTACGAACTTACGTCGACGGAGCCAAGCTGCTGTTTCCCGCCGAACGCCCCGAAACGCTCAACCGGCAACTGCGGGACCTCTGGGCCGCAGTTGATCCTGAGAACCATGGTTAAATCAGCCGCCACCCGGCAAGATGACTATCGTCCCGACAAGTCAGATGCTCGCGTCGAGGAGGACGTATGGCTGGCAAGTTCGTGCTCAAGAAGGGTTCCACCGGCAAGTACCACTTCAACCTGGTGGCCGGCAACGGACAGGTCATCGCGACCAGCGAGTCCTACGAGCGCAAGCAGTCCGCGCTGAACGGAATCGAGTCGGTCAAGAACAACGCTCCCGACGCGGAGATAGACGACCAGACGGACGAGTAGACAGCATGATCAGCTCCGGTCGGCCATCGTCAGCCCGGCCATGATGGCCAGCATCTGGAAGCCGCGCTGGACACCGCCCTGATCTTCCTGCGCGACGGCGAGAGCTAAGACGGCGGAGTTCACCGCCCAGACACCTGGCCGCCGGTCATGGCACGCGCGCGGCCCGGGCAACGGCGGCGGTGATCACTTCTGCCTCCGGCGTGACCATGACGCCGTCGACCAGGACGGTCGGCGTGGCGCTGACGCCAGCCTCGACGGCGCGCGCGGTGACGTAGGGCGGCCAGTCCAGGTAAGGTCCTTCAGACAAGCACGTGGTGAACGCCGTTTCGAGCCCTGCGCTACGGCCGATGGCGGCGAGTTCGGCCTCGCTCAGGCCGGCCCCGCCCTCGGGCGGCTGGTTGACGAAGAGCGCATGCGCGTACTCCATGAACCGGCCCTGGTCCGCGGCGCAGCCCGATGATGCGGCCGCACGGGTCGAGTACTGAGTGGTCGAGGCCGCGTCGAGGAAGTTCATGGGGTGGTAGACCAAGCTGACCAGCCCATCGGCCACCAGGCCAGCCAGGGTCGGCCCCGAGGACAGCTCGAATCGCTTGCAGAACGGGCACAGGAAGTCGATGAAGGCATCGACGCGGACCGGGCCCGCGCCGACGACAACCCCGTCGCCTTCGGGTGTCGCGCCAGCGGGAACGCGGTCTGGGATGGTCGGGTACGTCATGGTCCCTCCGTATGACCTGTGGCGGATCGACATCCAGGTGGATTGTTGCTGAACAGGGGGAATCTATAGGACGATCTCGGCATGAGGACACGCGAGCCAGGCACATGCGCCTTCTACTGATAGGCGCTCCCGGCGCCGGCAAGGGAACTCAGGCTGAGCTACTAGCCAAGCGGTTCGGCATTGCCCATATCTCCAGCGGCGACCTGCTGCGACAGCACGTCAAAGACCAGACGTCGCTCGGGCAGAAGATCAAGTCCTACGTTGACCGCGGCGACCTGGTTCCTGATGCCCTGGTGCAGGATATGCTGCGCAAACCCGTGGTCGCGGCGGCCGAGAACGGCGGCTACGTCCTCGACGGGTTCCCGCGCACAGTCGAGCAGGCCAAGGCGTCCTTCCCCACTGCTCACGCCCTCGGCGCCGAGGTGCAAGCCGCGATCCACCTTGACGTCGCACGCGAAGAGCTTGTGCGCCGACTGCTCTCCCGGCGCCGAGGCTCGGACGACACCGAGGCCGTCATCGAGAACCGCCTGCAGGTGTACCTGGACAAGACCGTGCCATTGCTCGAGTACTACGCTGGCCGGGAATGGATGTTCACGGTCGACGGAGCCCAGCCGCCGGATGCCGTCCACGCGAACATCCTCGGCCGCCTCCAGAAGCTGGCGGATCTCGCGCCGTGAGGAGCTACGACGGCTGATCGGCCAGGGCGCGGGCCTGGTCGCGCAGCAAGAACTTCTGCACCTTGCCGGTCATGGTGGTCGGCAGCGCGTCCACGACCTGGAGCATCTCGGGGAGCTTCTGGGGCGCGATGCGCCGCTCCCGGCGCAGGAAGTCGGTCAGCTCCGCCAGCGTGGGCGGCTCACCCCGCGCGACCACGAACGCGCAGGCCTTCTCCCCCAGGCGATGGTCCGGCGCGGCCACGACCGCGGCGGCGGCGACCCGGGGGTGAGCCAGCAGGTGGTTCTCCACCTCGGCGGCGGAGATGTTGAGGCCGCCGCGGATGATCATGTCCTTGATCCGCCCGGTCACCCGCAGGTAGCCGTCCTCGTCGACCCGGCCGAGATCCCCGGAGCGCGATACGCCGCGGTCGTCGATCGAGGCCGCGGTGAGCTCCGGATCCCGCCAGTAGCCCAGCATGAGGCCCGGCCCGCCGTGGCAGATCTCGCCTTCGGTGCCGCCTGACACCGGCTTGCCGTCCTCGTCGGCGATCTCGAGCACGACCCCGGGGAACGCCCGGCCGTCGGAGGACAGCACGTGCTCGGCCGAATCACTCGCCGTGCACGCGGTCACCAGCAGGCCCTCCGACCGGCCGTAGACCGGCAGCAGCGCGCAGCCGGGCACCTGCCGCGACCAGCCGCGGAGCATCACCTCCGGGATGGGCGCTCCGGCGCAGGCCCAGCACCGCATCGTGGCCAGCTGCGCGGCCGAGGCGGGATCGGCGACCAGCCGGTCCAGGGTCATCTGGACGAAGGGCGTGGCCGTCATGCTCATCGTGCACCCATGATCGGCGATCCGCTGCAGGCTCGCTTCGGCGTCCCAGACGTCCATCAGGTGGACGCCCGCTCCCAGGATGAGCGGCGCGATGACCCCCATGGCCAGGCCGGTGGCGTGGGTGACGGGCGACGGCATGAACATCACGTCGCCGGGCCCCATCGCCATGACCTCGCCGCCCAGGGCGTGGACGGTGAAGGCGATCGTGTTCAGGGTGTGCAGGCAGCCCTTCGGCCGCGATTCGGTGCCTGAGGTGTAGATGATGCAGTGCGGGGCGTCGGCCGACGGCGGCTCGCCGAGCAGGCTGGGGTCCGGCACTCCGGTACCGGCGATGAGGTCCTCGAACCGGAGCACGCCGGACCGCTCGCCGCACCGGACGCTGATCACGTGCTGGAGTTCGGGCGCCGATGCGCGGATCTCCCCGATCATGTCCGGGTAGTCGAAGCCGCGGAACTCCCCCGCGACCACCGACACCTTCGCCCCGGAGTGCTGCAGGACGTACAGCACCTCGTCGTGCCGGTAGATCGGCATGGTGGGCACGAGCACCGCGCCGATCCGGGCCAGCGCCACGTAGACCACGACGAACTCGTTCCAGTTCGGCAACTGGACCTGGACCCGGTCACCCGCCTCGACGCCGAGCCAGCGCAGCGCCGCCGCCAGCCGGTACGCCTGTTCCCGCAGCTCGGCCCCGGTCAGCGCCCCGTATCCGTCGGTCAGCAGGACCTGGTCCTGCCCGGCGAGCCGGTCGACCGCGGCGCTGAGCGTCTCATCACGCCAGTAGCCCGCCGCACGGAAACCGGCCACGGTCTCGGCGTCGTACACATCCTCGGGCCGGGGAGCCAGGTACGCGGTCATCGACGACCTCCCCAGATAGACAGGAGCTTCGCCTCCCGTTATACATCTCTAGTCACAAATTATCTAGCGATAGATTATCCAACTATGGAGTGCTTGGGGCTGGCTGGCGGCTGCGGGTAGAGGGGAGCGTCGGGAAGGGCCGGCGAGACTACCCAGAGCACCTGGGTGCGGCCCGCCTGCGGGGGGGCGCGAAAGGTGTGCTGGGTATTGGCCGGGAAGGTGAAGGCGTCGCCCTGATCGAGGGTGATCTGCTCCCCGGCCACGGTGATCTGCAGCTGCCCGGCCAGCACGAAGACGAACTCCACGTCGGCCGGCAGGGAGTAGGGGTCGTCCCCGCTGCCGCCGCCGGGCTCGATGTCGGACAGGATGGCCTGCACCCGCTTCTCCCCGGACGGCGTGAGCAGGTACTCGGTGACCTTGCGGCCGCCGAAGTTGATCGGCGGGTAAGCGCCACGCCGGATCACCTCGCCGGTCGGCGCCTGGAACAGCGAGCCGACGGAGACGCCGAGCGCGTCGCAGAGCCGGATCAGCGAGGCCACCGAGACACTAGCCAGGTCCCGCTCCAGCTTGGACACGAATCCCTTGGTCAGGCCGGCCTGCTCGGCCACCTCGGCCAGGCTCATCCGGGCGGCGAGCCTGGCCGCCTTCAGCTGCGCGCCGATGCGCGCGCCGTCCGGGACGGCATCCGGTGCGCCGTTCCCGTTGCTGGCGTTAGACACTGGCCCCACCTCCGATGAAACCCTGGGATCCTTTATGAAACAAAGGTTGACTATCAGGAAACCTGCGGCCATTATAGCTCCTAAGACAGGTCACATCCAGCAGGAGGCAGCGATGGCCACACAGTCGCGGGAACCCACGGTCGCCGAAGAACAAGAGCGCGGTCTGCTCGGCAACGGGGCCAGATCGAGGTGCACTCGATCGACTGGATCCCGGACACCGAGCGGCACGGTAAGACCTGGCAGCAGGCCATGCTGTGGTTCCTGGGCAACTTCCAGTACTTCACCATCCCGATCGGCTTCGTCGGCCCCGCGCTGGGCCTGTCCCTGGGCTGGTCGATCCTGGCCGGCGCGCTGGGCATCGCGTTCGGCACCCTGTTCATGGCCTTCCACGCCACCCAGGGCCCGGTGTTCGGGCTGCCCCAGATGATCCAGACCCGGGCCCAGCTCGGCTACCGCGGCGTCGTCGTCGCGCTGTTCGCCGTGCTGTTCACCTACATGGCCTTCACAACGTGGCCGACCAGGTACTGCTGGCCAGCGGGCTGCACGGCGCGTTCGGCTGGAACGCCCACCTGGTGGCCGCCGTCACCGCGGTGCTCGCCGCGGCGCTGGCCATCTTCGGCTACGACTGGGTGCACCGGGTCTTCCGGTTCCTCCTGGTCATCTCGTTCCCGTGCTAAGCGATCATCTCGGTCGCCATCCTGACCGGGCACGCCGGCGCCGTCGGCCACCATCACCCCGGCGGGTTCGTCTTCGCGGCGTTCATGGCCCAGTTCTCGGTGGCCGCGGCCTACAACATCACCTACGCACCGTACGTGTCTGACTACTCCCGTTACATGCCGCGCAAGACGCTGTCGCGCTCCCTGGACCTGGCCGCCGAGCGGTCAGCCATCGAGGCCAGCGAGGCCGAACTACAGGCGATCGACGTCATCGCCGAGGCCGCGGTCCTCGCCGAGCACGGCCATCCGGACGCGCGGCAGGCCGCACCCCCCGCCGAGCTAGGCCAACCGGACGCGCAGGCACCCAAGGATGGAAACTGACATGACCGATTCCGTTCCGCGGATCATCACCGGCGACACCGTCGGGCCGGTGGACGCCACCCTGGTACCCCGGTACGCCGGGGAGGCCACCTTCGCCCGGCTGCCGCGCCTGGACGAGGTGAGGCAAGGGGTCCAGGCCGACGTGGCCATCCTGGGCGTGCCCTTCGACAGCGGGGTCAGCTACCGGCCCGGCGCCCGCTTCGGGCCGTCCCACATCCGCGAATCGTCCCGGCTGCTCCGGCCGTACAACCCGGCCCTGCAGGTGCCGGTATTCGCCAGCCAGCAGGTCGCCGACGCTGGGGACCTGGCGGTCAACCCGTTCAGCATCGACGACGCGATCGGCGCCATCGAGCGGGGCGCCCGTGCCCTGCTGGAACGCACCCGGTTCGTGCTGACGCTCGGCGGTGACCACACCGTGGCGCTGCCGATGCTCCGGGCGGTGTCGGCGGTGCACGGCCCGGTGGCCGTGGTCCACTTCGACGCCCACCTAGACACCTGGGACACCTACTTCGGCGCGGCCTACACGCACGGCACCCCGTTCCGCCGGGCCGCCGAGGAGGGCCTGCTGGACCGGACCGGGTGCCTGCACGTCGGGATCCGCGGCCCGCTGTACACCGACGCCGACCTGACCCAGGACTCCGAACTGGGCTTCCAGGTGATCCCGGCGGCCGACGTCGAACAGCTGGGAGTGCCCGGCATGGTAGAGCGCATCGCTCAGCGGGTCGGCGACCGGCCGGTCTATGTCTCGATCGACATCGACGTGCTCGACCCGGCCCACGCACCCGGCACCGGGACCCCGGAGGCCGGCGGCCTGACGAGCCGGGAACTGCTGGCCACGCTGCGATCGTTCGCCCGGCTGAACCTGGTCGGCGCCGACATCGTTGAGGTCGCGCCCGCCTACGACCACGCCCAGATCACCGGCATCGCCGCCGCGCACGTCGGCTACGAGCTGCTGTCCGCCCTGGCCGCTCGCAAAGCCGCCCCGTGAGTACCACCGACGAGGTCCTCGCCGCCGCCCGGCACCTGGTCCAGGCGTTCGGGCGGCACGACACCGCGGCCTACTTCGACTGCTTCGCCCCCGACGCGACCTTCATCTTCCACACCACCGCCGCCCGGCTGGCCTCCCGGGCCGAATACCAGCGGCTGTGGCGGCAGTGGGAGGACGAGGATGAGTTCCGCGTGCTGTCCTGCGCCTCCGCACAGCCGGTCGTGCAGGACCTCGGCAATGCCGGCGTGTTCAGCCACGACGTCACCACCGTGATCCGCACCCGCCCCGGCGAGCAGACCCTCACCGAGCGAGAGACCATCGTGTTCCGGCGCGACGGTGACCGCTGGACCGCCGTGCACGAGCACCTGTCGCCGCAGCCCGGACCGACGCCATGAACACCACCGTCGTGGCTTGCTGCCAGGTCGCCCCGGCACTGGCCGACCCGGCGGCAAACCGTGAGCTCGCCGCCCACGCCATATCGCACGCCGCCGCCCAGGGCGCATCCGTCGTGGTACTGCCCGAGCTGGTCTCCAGCGGCTACGTCTTCGAAAGCCGGGCAGAAGCCAAAGCCAGCGCAGAGACAGCCGACGGCGCCACGGTGACCCTGTGGGCACGGCTAGCCGCCGATCACCAGCTCATCATCGTAGGCGGCTTTTGCGAAATGGCCGCGGGCGAGCTGTTCAACAGCGCCGCGCTGGTGGACCCGGCCGGGCTCCGCTGCGTCTACCGCAAGGCGCACCTGTGGGACAAGGAACGCTTCTGGTTCTCCCCCGGCAGCACCGCCCCTCCCGTGATACCCACCCGGTTCGGCCAGATCGCGGTGATGATCTGCTACGACCTCGAGTTCCCCGAATGGGTCCGGCCAGATCACCGGTATCGCCGCCGCCCACGTCGGCTACGAGCTACTGTCCGCCCTGGCCGCGAGGAAGGCCGCCCCTTAGCGGCTATTTCAGCATGGCGCGGACGGCGGCGGCGTGCTCCACACCGGCCTCGGGCGAGGCGGCCGCGGGGATCAGCGTAATGTTCGCTGCACCCGCGGCACGGTAGGGGGCCAGGGCCTCCGCCACCTGGGCCGGAGGGCCGGCCGGGTCAGCCGTTCGAATTTACCGAACGGGAGATGGTACAAGCCCTCGAGCTGGCTGGCCAGCAGCCGCCTGGCCTGCGCGGCGTCGGCATCGAGCCCGCACCACACGTTGATGCCGTACCAGGGCGGCGCGGGGCGGCCAAGGGCCGCCGCGGCCTCGGTGATCTGCTCTTTCGTCTCGGCGAAGCGGCGGACCGAGCAGAAGATGGCCAGCCAGCCGTCGCCGTACCTGGCGGCCCGCCGCACGGCCGCCTCTCCCTTCCCGCCGATGACGATGGGCACCGGCGGGTCCGGCGCGGGCTTGATGCAGGCCGAGGAGAGCTGGAAGAACTCGCCGACGTGGTCGACCGCCTCACCGCTAGCCAGGGCACGCAGGACCGCCAGGCACTCGTCCATCCGGCGGCCGCGGGTGGCCGGGTCGACCCCGCTGTTGGCGACCTCGCTCCGGTCTTCGCCGGCTACCCCGACGCCGAGCGTCAGCCGCCCGGGCGCCAGCTGGCTGATCGAGGCGAGCTGGCGGGCCGTCAGCATCGGATGGCGCAACGCGAGCAGGTACACGCCGACCAGCACCGGGAGCCCGCCCCCGCACAGCGCGGCGGTCGCGGCGGTGAGCCCGTCGAAGCCGGTGCCGTCGTGAAAGCTGACATGGTTGCCGACGCATACGTAGTCCAGGCCGGCCTGCTCGATCAGGCGCAGCAGCGCCCGGCGCCGGACGGGATCGGCGACCATCAGGCTGTCGTGCACCGAGATGCCGACCTTTGTCATTGCGTAGCGACCTTGCCGAGCAAGGACGTAGCGATGATCCGCTTTTGGATCGCGGCGGTCCCGTCCGCGACCAGGTAGCTGGCCACGTCGCGGAACCGCTGCTGCAGCGGCGACTCGGCGGAGTAGCCGAGGTTGCCGTGGGTGACCCAGGCGGTCTCGATGGCCTCCTTGGCGACCTGCGGCGGCCACCACTTGCACATGGCGGCCAGGTCGGTGTGCGGCTGGCCGGTCGCCCGCAGCCACAGCGCCCGGTAGCACAGCCACCGTGCCGCCTCCATCTGGGTGGCGTGCTCGGCCAGCGGGAAGGACACGCCCTGGAACGCGGCAATCGGGCGGCCGAAGGCTTCCCGCTGCTTCGCCCAGCTCACCGCCTCGTCCAGGCTGGCCTGCGCCGCGCCCAGGCACAGCAGGCCGAGCGCGGGACGGCTGAAGTCGAAGTGGTGCATGGCCCCGGCGAACCCGCGGCCCTCCTCGCCAAGGAGGTTGTCCGCCGGGATGAACACGTCGTCGAAGGCCAGGCCGCCCCAGCACAGCGGCAGCGCGCCCATGCCCGGCATGGGGCTGCGGGTGACGCCTTCGGCCCCGAGGTCTACGGCGAAGCAGCTGATGCCGTGATGGCCCTGGCTGCCGTGGCGCCGGGCGTAGACCAGCGCGACGGCGGCGCTGGTGGCGTGGGTGATGGCGACCTTCTCCCCGGACAGCCGCCAGCCGCCGGACACCGGCCGGACGTGTGCGGCCAGGCGGGCCGCGTCTGATCCGGCGGAGGGTTCGGTGACCGCGATCGCGGCGACGATCTCGCCGCGGATCAGGGCCGGGACGTACCGCTGGGCTACTGCATCCCGGGCCTGGCTCGCGAGCTGGGCGGCGACCAGGCCGACCTGGACGGGCGCGGCGGCGACGTTCACGTCGCCGTAGGCCAGCGCCTCGGTCGCGAGGCCCAGCGTGATCGGGTCCGGCTCGCCGGTGCCGCCGAACTTCTCCGGCAGGCCCAGGCCGAGCACGCCGAGTTCGGCCAGCTGGCGATGCGCGGTCCAGCAGAACTCGCCGCGGGCCGCCCGCTCCCGGTAGCTGGGCGCGAGCTCGGTCACGGCAAAGCGGCGGAGTTCTTTGCGAAAGTCCTCCTGCTCCGCGGTGAACGCGAAGTCGATCATCGCGGGCCGGCTTCGATGGCGGCGAACAGCTGCTTGAGGTCATCGCCAATGTGCCGGGGAACGAAGGATTCTGCCGGGTCGAGTATCTCGTTTAGCCGGTCTCGCACCGTCTCGGCGCTCAGGCGGGGGTCGGTGATGCCGCGGGTCACCGACACCAGGACCGCGGACACGTGCCCTCCGCCGGCGGACAGGATCTGGCCGGACAGGGTGCAGTCGCGGTGCGCGAGGAACGCGACGACGGGGGCGATCGCGTCGGGTGACAGCAGGACCGCCCGCTCGCCGAGCAGACGTGCGTTCATCCGGGTGGCCGCGGCCGGGGCCACGGCGTTGACGTTGATGCCGATCTTGCGGCCCTCGACGGCCAGCACCCGGGTGAGCCCGACCAGGGCCGCCTTGGCCGCGCCGTAGTTCGCCTGGCCGAAGTTGCCGAACAGGCCCGAGGCGCTCGTGGTGGTGACGATCCGGCCGTAGCCGCGCTGCTTCATGTGCCGCCATGCCGGGATCAGCACGTGGAACGCGCCGCGCAGGTGCACGTCGAGCACCGCGTCGACTAGGTCGGGGGTCAGGTGGCCGAAGCTAGAGTCCCGCAGGATGCCGGCGTTGCTGACCACGATGTCCAGCTGCCCGAAGGCGTCCAGGGCCTGATCGACGATGGCCGCCCCGCCGTCCGGGGTGGCCACCGAGTCGTGGCTAGCCACCGCCTGGCCGCCCGTGGCGGTGATCTCGTCGGCCACCGCCTTGGCCACCGGGCCGTCCGCGTCGTTGACGACGACCCGGGCCCCGCGGCGGGCGAGCTCGACCGCGTGACCGCGGCCGATCCCCCGGCCCGCCCCGGTGACCAGGGCGACCTCTCCGTCGAAGCGCAGTTCTGTCTGGGGCATGCTCTAGGCCATCGTGAAGCCGCCGCTGACCGACAGGACCTGCCCGGTCATCCACGACGAGAGCGGGGAGATCAGGAACAGGGCCGCGTTGGCGATGTCCTGCGGCTCGCCGATGCGGCCCAGCGGGTAGGCCCGGGCCAGCTTCTCCGCACCGCCGGCCTGCTCGATGAAGCCGGAGCCGCCCGGGGTGTTGGTAGTGCCGGGCGCGATCGCGTTGACCCTTACGCCCTGGCGGCCGACCTCCCGGGCCACGCTCTTGGTGAACCCGAGCAGGCCCGCCTTGGCCGCGGCGTACACGCTCATGTACCGCTCGCCGATCCGCGCGCTGTCCGAGCTGATCACCACCACCGTGCCGCGCTGCCCGATAATGTCCGGCAGGGCGGCCTGGGTGACTGTCATCGTGCCGGTCAGCGTGACGCCCACCACCCGGTCGATGTCGGCCGCGGTGTGGTCGGCGAACGACTTCACCGCCCAGGTGGCGGCGTTGTTCACCAGGTGCTTCACCGGCCCTAGGCCGTCGCGGACGGCGGCCAGGGCCGCCTCGACCGAGGCCCGGTCGGCGATGTCGACCGTCACCGCCAGGGCGCGGCCGCCGTCGGCCTCGATCTGCTTGGCCACCCGCTGCGCCGACTCCTGTGACAGGTCCGCGACGGCGACCGCGGCGCCCGCCCGGGCCAGCGTCCTGGCGATGGCCTCGCCGATGCCGCTGCCACCGCCGGTGACGACGGCCACGTCGCCGGCCAGGTCGATCGAGATGCTCATGGTGTCTGCTCCCTAGAGCCGCTCGAGCAGGGTCGCCGTGCCCAGGCCGCCGCCGCAGCACATGGTGACCACGCCGAAGCGTGCCTGGGTCCTGGCCAGTTCGTGCACGGCCTTGGTGATCAGCACGCAGCCGGTCGCGCCCAGCGGGTGGCCGAGGGCGATCGCGCCGCCGTTGGGGTTGATCACGTCCGGGTCGGCCTTCAGCTCATCGGCGAAGGAGATGACGACGGAGGCGAACGCCTCGTTGATCTCGATCAGGCTGATGTCATCGGTGGCCAGGCCGTTGCGCTCGCACGCGGCGGGCACCGCCGCGTGCGGGCCGAGCAGCATCATCACCGGATCGACGCCGATCAGCAGCGAGTCCACCACGCGGGCCAGCGGCGTCAGCCCCAGCCGGGCGGCGCGGTCCTGCGTCATCAGCAGGACGGCGCTGGCGCCGTCGGAGATCTGCGAGCTCGTGCCGGCCGTGTGGATGCCGTCCGGCAGCACCGGCTTCAGCTCCGCGAGCTTGTCCAGGCTGGTTTCCCGCAGGCCCTCGTCCCGGGCCACCGACACCGGCTCGCCGTCCTCGGTCTCTACCGGGCCGGTGACGACCTGGCCGTCGAACCGCCCCTGCGCCCACGCCTTCGCCGCGCGCTGCTGGCTCAGGTAGCCGAACTCATCGGCGCGGTCGCGGCCGATGCCGTACCGCTGCGCGATCCGCTCCGCGGATTTGAACTGGTTCAAAAATTCGTAATGCCGCTGGTAGGCCTTTGGCAGCGGCCTGCCCAGGTCCTTGCCGTAGTTGGCACCGATCGGGACCCGGCTCATCGACTCCACCCCGCAGGCAATGGCCACATCGGTGATGCCCGCGCCGATCAGGCCCGCGGCCAGCGTGAACGCCTGCTGTGAGGAGCCGCACTGCGCGTCGACGGTGGTGGCCGGCACCTGCTGCGGCAGTCCCTCGGCCAGCCAGGCGGTGCGCGTCACGTTGAAGGACTGCTCCCCCACCTCGGTGACGGTCCCGCCGATCACCTGGCCGACCACGGCCGGATCCACCCCGTCCAGGACCGCGCGCTGCACGGCGCCGAGCAACCGGGCCGGGTGAACCGCGGACCACCCGCCGTTGCGGCGGCCCACCGTCGTGCGCACGGCCTTGACGACCACCACAGATTTGTCCATGACTAGATAATAGGACGCTAGAGCATCTGGTTGTCAACGCATCTAGCCGTCAACGTGCAGCCCGCTCCTGGCCGGCCGGCGCAGCGCTGGCCGGCGCGGGCAGGCTGGCGCACAGGGAGCGCAGGATGGCCGCGGCCTGTTCGGCCATCTGCGGGACGAATTCGGCCACGCTGATGATGTCGCGGATCGCCGAGGCGACCTGGCCCGTCAGGACCAGGCCATTCGTGACGTCACCGTCGGCCTGGGCGCGCTGCATCGATGCGATCTTCCAGCTCGTGTCCCCGGGGTGGCGGGCGAGCAGTTCCTCGGACGCCGTGTTGCGCAGGCCGCGGCAGGGGCCGTAGACGCCTTCGAAGGCGACATCATCGCCTTCCCGCGCGTCCAGGAGAGCCTGGAGGTAGGCCGGGTGCCAGTCGGAGTTGTCGTAGCTGAGGATGAACCGGGTCCCCATGGCGACGCCGTCGGCGCCCATGGCGAGGGCGGCGGCCAGGCTGCGGCCGTCCCTGGCGCCGCCGGTGAGCAGGACCGGGACATCGACGGCCTCGGTCACGTTCGGCACCAGGACGTAGGTGTGCACGGCCTTGCTGGGGGCGTGCCCGCCCATCTCGAAGCCCGCGGCGATCACCACGTCCACGCCGGCCTGGGCCGCCTTCACCGCCTGCCGGGTCGACCCCACCTTGTGCTGGTGGACCAGGCCGGCGTCCTTGATCATCGCGACATACCGGCCGGGGAACCCGGCCGAGGTGGTCAGCACGGTGAGCCGCCTGGCGATCGCGGCATCCGACTCGCGCGCGGCGAGCGCCGTGCGCAGGTACACGTCGGTGAACGGCAGCACCTGACCGGAGGCATCAACGCCGACCGGGATATTGACCGCGAACGGCCGGTCGGTCAGCGCGGCGCACTCCTCGATGTGCTCCCGGAAGGTTCGCGCGCCGACCTCGAGGTCCTCCGGCATCCCGGGCATCGAGACCGTCCCGAGCCCGCCCGCGTTGGTCACGGCCGCGGCCAGTCTGGGCGTGCGGAACGGCCCCAGGCCCTCCTGCACGATCGGGTGATCGATGCCGACCAGTCGGGTGTAGCGGTTCACGATCGGCGGCACGATGACTCCCTGGTAGTCCTTTTCGGCACCTGCATCATGTTTTACACTCTTGGTAACTCGTTTTCCAGATCCGTAGAGTATTGTCTTTTGGGAGACCCAAACAGAGGAAGTGCCGATGCCGGACGCGACGGCCCCGCTCGCACGCCTCGCCGAGGTGGCGCGCCATCCGCGGGGGTACATCGAACGCTGGCGGTCCGCCCATCCCGGCCAGCCGGTCGTGGGCGTGCTGCCGATGAACTTCCCGCGCGAGATCGCCTACGCCGCCGGCACCCTCCCCGTCGTCGTCCAGGACGACCAGCAGCCAGTGACCGAGGGCCGCTCGCTGCTGGCCGAGTTCTACTGCGGTTACACCCGGAACCTCGCCGACCAGGCGGCCACCGGCCGACTGGACTGTTACGACGCGTTGTTCCTGGCAGACCACTGCATCCAGCTGATCGGCGCGGCCGACGTCGTGCGCGCCGTGCTGCCGGAGACCCCGGTGTTCTTCGGGATGCTCATCAGCTCGATGAGCGACACCTGGGCGCCGGGCCAGATCGCCGAGATGATGGGCGAGTTCAGGGACGAGTTCGCGTCCTTCACCGGGCATCCGGTCACCGACGAGGCGCTGGCGTCCAGCATCAGGGCGCACAACCGGGACCGGCAGCTTATCCGCAGGCTATTTAACGAGCGCAGCTCGGGCAGCGCGGCCTTCACCCCGCGCCAGCTCCAGGACATCGTCGCCGCCAGCATGATCATGGACCCGGCCGAACACCACGCGCTGCTGGCGGAGGCGATCGCGGCCGCGCGCGAGGCTCCGCGAGACGACCGGGTCCGGGTTCACCTGTCCGCCCACCTGTGCCACGCGCCAAAGCGCGAGCTGCTCGACCTCATCGAGGACAGCGGAGCCATCGTGGTCGACGATGACCTTTTCCACGGCCGGCGCTACGTGTCGACGGACGTGGACGAGACCGGCGACCCGACCGACGCCATCGCCCGCTGGTACGCGCGGCGCAACGTCAACATCCCGTGTCCCACCCGGGTTCAGCAGGACGCCGACTGGGACGCCTACCTGGTCGCCGCGGTGCGCGCGAGCGGGGCGGAGGCGGTCATCCACCTGCTGCCCAAGTTCTGCGAGCCGCACATGCTCTACTACCCCGAGCTCCGCAAGGGCCTGGACGCGGCCGGCATCCCCCAGCTGCTGCTCGAGACCGAGCACGAGGGGCTGCCCGCCGAGTCGTTCCGGACCCGCGTCGAGGCGCTGGTCGAGCGCGCCCGGCGCAAGCGGCCGGTACCCGCCTAGGAAGGAACCCCATGGACGCCACGCAGGACCGATCCAACCGGCTGTCCGTCACCCGAGCCGGCGGGCAGCTGATCACGGACTACTGGGACGACCTCTTCACGGCCAGGGAGCAGGGCAAGCAGATCGTCTGGTACAACGGCGGAGCCCTGAACCCCTTCTTCCAGGCGGCCGGCCTGGCCTGGTGCCACGGCGAGGCGTTCGCGGCCCGGCTCGCGGCCCAGCGGCTCGAGGGCCCGGCTCAGCTAGCCGGCGCCGAGTACGGGTACAACGCCGAGCTGTGCTCCTACGCCCGGACGCACCTGGGCTGTTCGGTGCTGACCCTGCAAGAGGAGGGCGAGCGCAGCGGCGTCGTCGGGATGAACGACTCCAGGGAGCTGGCCGCCCGGCTGCCGTCGCCGGACTTCTTCGTCAACAACTACGCGGGCTGCAGCACCGGCCAGCAGTGGGACGGGATCTCCTACCGGGTGTTCGGCAAGCAACTGCCGATCTTCAACATCTCGCACCCCTTCCTATGGGGCAACAAGCCGGACGCGGGATACCTGCGGGGCGAGGAATGGGAGGCAGCCTCCCGCTACGTGGCCGGCCAGCTGCGAGAGCTCATCTCGTTCCTCGAGGCCCAGACGGGGCGGCCGTTCGACTACGACGCGCTGAGCGAGGCCATGACCTACATCAAGCGCGCCGCGGAACTGCGCCGCGAAGGCCTGGACCTGTGCAAGGCCAAGCCGGCCCCGGCCACCTTCTGGGACTGGATCGCCTGCGTCGCGCCGATCAACTTCCTGCCCGGCGACCAGGCCCTCGTCGACTACTTCGCGGGGGTGCGGGACGAGATCGCCGAGCGCCTGCAGACCGGCGTCTCGGGGGTGCGGGACGAGAAGTACCGGCTGTACTTCGACGGCATCATGAACTGGAACAAGCTCGGGTTCCTGTCCAGGAAATTCGCCGAGCACGGCGCCGCCGTGCTGTGCGGTCGTTACATTCACAATGCCTTCTGGCAAGAGCCGCAGCTCATCGACACCGCCGATCCGATCCTCGGGATGGCCCAGCACTACCTGCTCTGCCCGACCAACCACGGCACGAAGACCCTGGACTACCTCACCCTGCGGGACTGCCGGGAGTACGACGTCGACGGCATCGTGTTCCACTCCACCCGGACGTGCCGCGCCTTCACCGGACCGCAGCGGCTGCTCGCCAAGTCAGCCCAGGACAAGCTCGGCATACCGTCGATCTTCTTCGAGGGAGACGTCGCCGACGCCTCCTTCTATAAGGAGGAGATCCTGGAGGGCCGACTCGCCGCGATGCTGGAGGCCATCGACGTCCGCCGCGCCCGTGTGGGCCAGCTGGCCGGGACGGGTGCGCCGCTGTCATGACCGGGCGCTACCTGGGCGTCGACCTCGGCTCGACCACCGCGAAGGCGGTGGTCACCGACGCCGGCGGCGCGATCCTGGGCGCCAGCACGGTGCAGATGGGGGCGGTCAGCCAGCGGGGCATGCAGCGGGCGGTGGACGCCGCCCTGGCGGAGGCACGGGTGGCGGCCGAGGACCTGGCCGGCACGGTGGCCACGGGTTACGGCCGCCGCCTGGTGCCCGGCGCGGGCCGGACCTTCACCGAGATCACCTGCCACGCCCGCGGCACCGCCGCGATGTGCCCCGGCGTCCGCCTCGTGATCGACATCGGCGGGCAGGATAGCAAGGCCATCACAGTCGATGAGGACGGCCTGGTCGAGGACTTCGCCATGAACGACCGGTGCGCCAGCGGCACCGGCCGGTTCTACGAGGTGCTGGCCCGCGCGCTTGAGTGTGAACTGGACGAGCTGCCTTCCCTGGCCCTGCGCGGTGGCCGTGACCTGGAAGTCAGCAGCATGTGCGCCACGTTCGCGGAGACCGAGATCGTCTCGCTGCTGGCCCAGGGCCTGCCGTCGGCCGACATCGCCTCTTCGGTCCACCGCGCCATCGCGGCCCGCACCCTGGCGCTGGTGGCCCAGGTCGGCAAGCGGCCCCCGGTCGTCCTGACCGGCGGGGTGGCGCGCAACCGCGCCGCCGTGCGTTTCCTCGCCGAGGCCCTGAACCTGGAGGTCCAGGTGCCCGCCCGCCCGCAGATCACCGGCGCCTACGGGGCGGCTCTGCTGGCCATGGAGTCAGCCGGGCGGGCACCGGTTCAGGGCGACGCGGACATGTCGGTGCCGTTGTTTCCAGGGCCGCCCGGGTCTGACCGGTCCTGCACCGACTGCGACGGCACCGTCGCCTCGATGGTCGAGCTCGGGCCGGTCATCGCGCTCAGGCCCTCCTAGCTGCCTGGCTTTTTCTAAGGCCTGAGGGTCCGCATCGCGTTGATGCGGCCGCGGCTGAGACCGCTTGCATGCCTTGTGGGCGGCGGGCATGCAGGTCGCGCAGGGCCGGTAGCCGGCGGCGACGGCGGTGAGTTCGTCGGCGAAGAAGACGCGGCTGGCTACATAGCCGCCGGCGGCGATCGCGCGCAGCGCGGTCGGGCAGTCGAGCCGCCCGTAGATCTTGTTCTTGCGGTGCCCGCCAAACTGGCCGGGCGTCCCGCTCAGGTAGGGGCGCCGGTCGGCGCCGAGCAGCGTGTACTTCTTGCTGCCCGGTGCCGGAATTGCGCCGGCATGCTCGCCGCCGGGTGGGGGGACGGCATCAGGCTGCATCGTGGAAGACGAGCCCGAGGGTGAACCGCTGACCGGAGCGGATCACGGACACGCCGTGCCGCACGGGCGCGGCCGACCAGCCGCGCGCGGATTGCACCGGGCGGTCGCGGGTGGTGAAGACGAGCCCGTGGCCGTGCGGGATCAGGGTCGCTGTGGCGCGGGACTGGGCGCGGGGCCGCTGCTCGTAGAGCAGGAACTCACCACCTGTGTGATCCACGCCGGGGTTACTGAGGTTGATCACGACCTGCAGCGGGAACACCAGCTCGCCGTACAGGTCACGGTGCAGGGCGTTCCAGTCGCCCTCGCCGTACTTAAGCAGGATCGGCGTGGGCCGCCTCTGCCCGGCGGCGTGGCACATCTCGAGCCACTCATCCAGGCTGTCCGGCCATGGCGCCGGGCGGCCCAGCCTGGCCCACCACGCGCGGGCGATGGGCAGCAGGTTCGGGTAGAGGGCCCGCTTCAGCCCGGCGATGGCCGCGGGGAACGGCTCGGCGAAGTAGCGGTATTCGCCTTCGCCGAAGCGATGCCGGGCCATGTTGATGGTCGCCCTGAAGCGGGAGTCGTCGCTGTACAGCGCCGCGATCTCGGCTGCCTCCCCGGGGTTAACCAGCGGCCCGATCAGGCCGCAGCCGTAGGCATCCAGATCGGCGCGGATACTGTCCCAGTCGGCGGCCCCGGCCCGGTCCCGCCACGTCGCGGCGGGACCAGTGTCGGCGGTGCCTGGGGCCTTGGCTGTCTCGGTCGCGGTGTGGCTCATGCGGCGGCCTCCAGGGCGAGCAGGGTGCGCTTGGCGTCGGGGCCGCCGAGGTAGCGGCCGATCCGCCCGTCGGAGTAGATGACGCGGTGGCAGGGCACGACGACCGGCAGCGGGTTGGTCGCGCACGCGGTCGCGGCAGCGCGGACTGCCCTGGGGTGGCCGGCGAGATCAGCGACGGCGGCGTAGCTGGCGGTGTGCCCGTACCCGATCTCGGGCAGGTGGGTCAGCACGGCGCGCCGGAACCCGGCCGACAGCCGCCAGTCCAGCGGCAGGTCGAAGCTGCGCCGCTGCCCGGTGAAGTACTCCTCCAGTTCCCGTGCGGGCGCGTCCAGGCGGGCCGGGGCGTCGAGGATACGGGGGCTGATCCGGTCGGCCAGGATCTGCAGGACGGTGTCGTGGCCTTCGCTGGCGTAGGCGACCCGGACCAGGCCGGCCTCGGTCGCGGCCAGCAGCAGCGGGCCGACGGGGCTGTCGACGATCCGGTAGGCGACGTCGAGGATGCCGTCCCGTTCCGCTGCCGCGGCCAGCCGGTCGTGCAGCCGACGCAGGTCGCCGGGGGTGCTGGGGAAGGCGCGGACCAGGTTATTCGCTTCCATCGGGCTCTCCTTTCGTTGCGGCGGCGCCGGGGTAGGTGCGCCGGAGGGTGGCGATGCCGTCGGCTGCGGCGCGGCGGACCGCGTTGGCGCTGCCGCCGACGATGCCGGCGACATCGGCATACGGCAGCCCGGCCAGGTAGTGGTAGGCGACGGCCTGTTTCTGCTTCGCCGGCAGTCCCGCGACGGCATCGGCGAGGTCGCTGTCAAAGCCGGAGCCGGGATCATCTGCGGCGTCGGCGGCCACGGTGTCGGGGGTCTCGGCAAGGGGTATGGCGCGGCGGGCGGCCGCGCGGGTGACATCGATGGCTTTGCGGTGGGCGATGGTGACCAGCCACGCCTCGACGTTGGCGTCGGCCGGAAGGTCGGGGTAGGCCTTCATCGCGGACAGGAACGTCTCTGACCACGCGTCGTCGGCGTCTGCCGGGCCGAGTACGGCCCGGCAGACACGCAGTACGGTGGCCCCGTGTTGCGTGACGACCGCCTCAAACGGCTGCTTGCCCGTCATACCCGGTAGACGTCCTGCCGCTGGTTTTCGTGAGATCGACGTGACTATCGTGCCCGGTCCGCTGGCGGACAGGTCAGGCCGCCGTGATCAGGCCGAGCTGCTGCAGAACCGTGACACCGTTGTCGAGGCCGATTTCCTCGGTGATGAGGCCGTTCTCGACTTTGAGGATGGTAGTGCCGGTGAAGCGCATCGTCTTCCCGGTGGCGGGCGGCAGTGAACCGACGGGCATGTCGTCGAACGCGTCGCCGGTGTGCTCGCCGCCGCCCTCCCACTGGCCGACGACGTAGTCGCCCTCGGCGATCAGGTCAGCGGTGCCCCAGAAGCTCAGGTCCGGGAAGGCCGCACGGAACTTCGCGGCGAAGACTCGAACCTCCTCGCGTCCGCGGCACGGCGCGTGCAGCGAGTACTCGAAGCGGATACTGGGGGCGGCGAGTTCGTCGATGACGGCCGGGTTGAAGTCCTTGCCCCAGAACTCGGTGAACCAGCGCCCGACAATGGCCTTGTTGTCCTCGATCGACATGGATCGTACCTTTCCTGCTAGCGGGTTGTCTGCCGCTCCCCTCCGGAGCGCTCACACCGAAGACGCGCACCAGGGCCGCCGCTGTGAGACGGCGGGTAGAAAACTTATGGTGCTCCGCTCGCCGCCAGGTGTTCATTAAGCTGCCGCACGATCTCCGCGAATCCCCTGTCGGTGCAGGCGCCGAACGTCGCACGATCAGGTCTGGGCCAGTGACGCGGAAAGCACAGCCCGTTGACATCCTCCTGGCCCTGAGGGGCCGGGATTTCCCGGCAGGCCATTTATGCGGCGTGCCGGGTGGTTCCCGCCGCGCCGTGGTCTGGCGTCTTGCGCGGGCTTACGCCCCGTAGTCCCGGGGCCGACGCGGGGACGCCCTCGCGCACACGCGGCACTCCTGCGACGAATGCTTGGAGTTGACGTAAACGACTACGGCGCCGGAAGCGGTGGCCTTCTGCTCGGTGCGGGCAGCGAGGTAGCCCCAGCAGGATGCGAGGATGCCGCGGTTCAGGCTCGCTTTCTGGCGGCGCCGGTTCGGGAGGAAGTGGCCTTCCTGTTCCGGGTCCCGCCGCGCGGGCCTGCGCGAGCTGCCGCTGCCGCTCCGCGGAACCCGGGGCGCCGCTCCGGCCCGGCCACCACCATGACTGCTGCTCCACCGCCAGGTTCCACACGAACCGGGCATGAGCGCAATGCTCGAGCATCGCCGCTTCCCGCGCCGCGGTGGGACAAAGCCGGTAACGGTTAGCCATGAGGCTGATCTTTCCTGTATCTGGTCCTTGATAGCCGGTGTGGGCAAAGGTCGGTCTGGCGCCTGGGAACCCTAGCCGGACAGCCAATATCGAATATACTAACGTATCCAGATGACATTCCCAGGGAGACATGCCGCGTCAGCCAAGCCGTCGTGCATCAGTGCGATCCGGTGCAGCTCGCTTAGCGAGGCGCCTAACTGTTGCCTGATCGTGGTCAGGGCGGTCGTCACGACCAGGACATCCAGCCCAACCATGAACGACGCGATGGACGTTAGTACGAGCACCCACCGCTGGCGGTTGATGTTGTGGCTCACTCAATCTCCCGTGCGTTGCGGTCCGGGCCCCTTCCCGGACGCCCACGGGCACGTACCAGGCGCACGACGGAAACTCATCGGTCCTCAGACATCGGATAGCAAATGATGGCGCCAACACCCTCGTCATCTGCCAGCGTTAGCTCAGCTGTTCGTACGTCCTGTCCGTGTCATGCCAAGAGACTACATATTCATCGAATTTATGGCGCGGGACACTAGGGCTGCGTCTGGCTAAGGGACCTTGGCGGCCGGACCTCGTCGAAGGTCAGCGTGCCCTCGGCGGCCTGCTGGCGCAGGACGAACTTCTGGGTCTTGCCGGTAGGCGTCATGGGGAGCCCGTCGACGAAAGTCCAGAACACCGGGATCTTGTGCGGGGCGATCTGGTCCCGGAGGAACTCGGTCAGCTCCGCGGCCGCCGGCCGGGCGAAATCGGCCCGCACGCGCAGGACCGCGGCTACCTGCTCCCCCCATTTCTCGTCGGGCACCCCGATCACGGCGGCCGTCTCGATGGCCGGATGATCCTGCAGGACCGCCTCGATCTCGGCGGGGTACAGGTTCATCCCGCCCCGGATGATCATGTCCTTGACCCGCCCGGTCACCCGGAGGAAACCGCGCTCGTCCATCGACCCGATGTCACCCATGTGCAGCCAGCCGTCGCTGTCGATGGTGGCGGCCGTCTCGGCGGGCATGTTGTAGTACCCCTGCATGTTCTGGTAGCCGCGGCAGCAGATCTCGCCCTGCTCGTTCACGGGAACCGGCTCGCCGGTCGCCATGTCGGCGATCTTGACCTCGAGCCGGGGCAGCGGCTGGCCGACGGTATCGGCCTGATCCTCAGGCGTGTCGGTGACCCGGGTCTGGCTGATCACGCCGTGGGTCTCGGTCTGGCCGAACAGGATGCTGAACTGGCAGCCGAGCAGGCCGATAGTCTTGCGGACCAGCGAGGCCGGCACGGACGCCGCGCCGCTCATGATCGTCTGGAGGCTGGACAGATCGCGCTTGGCCAGATCCGGGTGATCCAGGATCGCGATCAGCATGGTCGGGACGACCAGGGTATGCGTCCCGGAGTAGGCCTCGAAGGCTTCGAGCAGCAGGCCGGGCTCGAAGCCCGGAAGTATGACGAACGTCCCGCGCTTAGCCCAGACCCCGAAGGACGTCACCGCCCCGCCGCCGATGTGGTACATCGGCATCGCGTTGATGCAGACCCCGCCGTCGCTCATGCCGGCCCGCTCGGCCACGAACGTGGCCTCGTTGACCAGGCCCATGTGATGCAGCACCGCGCCCCGGGGGAAGCCCGTGGTGCCGGAGGTGTACTGGACCTGGATCATGTCCCCGGGCGCCACCTGCGGCAGTACCTGACCGGGATCGGCGCTGGCGAGGAACTCATCCCAGTTCGCGAGGGACACGATCTCCCGCAGTTCCGGCAGGCTGGGCTGGATGGCCTCGGCCATGCCCAGCATGTCGAAGCCCCGGTAGGCGTCGGCGCAGAAAAGGCCGGCGGCCCCGGACTGCTCGAGCACGAACTGCATCTCGCGCGTGCGGTACGCCGGGTTGAGAGCGACGAGCACCATGCCGGCCAGGCTGATGCCCTGCTGGAGGATCACCCACTCGGCACTGTTCGGCGCCCAGATCGCGATCCGTTCGCCGGGTTCGAACCTCGCCAAGAGGGCCCGGGCCGCCTGCTCGGCGACCGCCACGAACTCGGCGTAGATCCACTCACGCCGAGCGGCGGCGTCCGCCACGCAGTCGACGAGGGCCAGCCGACCGGGCACCGTAGCCGCCGCGTGGTAAAGCGTCTCGCACACCGTGATGTCGCGGACCTGCCCGGCTTCCGCCGGCCAGTACGAGGTCTTCAGAACCGCCCTGGCGACCATGATGCTCCCTACCGATCGGGACGGTGAATATAGTCTAATGCTCGAATGTAGTCGTTTAGAGTAGTCTTTGTAAACGGTCTGGCGTACACCGGAGGTGCCCATGCCCGCTCCCCTGGTCCGGGACTACCCGGAGTCCGCCGTCGTCATCGCCGGGGGAACCTCTGGAGTCGGCCTGGCCAGCGCCTTCCGTTTCGTCGACGCCGGCGTGCGGCGACTGGCCCTGCTGGCACGCGACAAGGAGCGCGGAGAGGCGGCCCGGCAGGCTGTCGCCGCGCGCTGTCCCGGCGTGCAGGTGGTATTCGTCCCGGCCGACGCCGGCGATGCCGATCAGGTGCAGGCGGGAATCGCCGAGGCCCGGCGCGCACTTGGCGCCATCGACGTAATGGTCAGTTCGGTGACGGCGCCCTACCGGCCAGAACTCCTGCAACAGACCGCGATAACCGACATCGCCCACATCCTGCTCGGGCAGGCACTGCCGCCGATGCACCTGACCCGCGCCGTTCTGCCGATCATGGCCGCTCGCGGCGGAGGCAGCATCGTCAACATCGCCTCGGACGCCGCCAAGGTGGCCACTCCCGGCGAGAGCGTGCTGGGGGCGGCCATGGCCGCGATCGTCATGTTCTCCCGGGTGACCGCCATCGAGGCCAAGCGCAACGGGATCAGGGTGAACGTCATCACGCCGTCCCTGATCGCGGGCACCCCGACGGCCGAGGCCGTGCTCCGGGACGGCTTCAGCAAGAAGCTCTTCGAGAAGGCCGCGTCGCTGGCCCACCTCGGCGTCGCCGAGCCAGACGACCTCGCCTCACTGGTGGTGTTCCTGGGCGGGCCCGGCTCAGCGCGCCTCACCGGCCAGGCGATCAGCGTGAACGGCGGGATATCCGTGGCCTGACGGGCTATGGTCTACACTCGCAGTGACTTAGTATCTCTGTATGTCGAACTTGGCGAGGGTGATGCCGACGCAGAGCGATCTGCCTTCTGCGCTCCTGAAGCCGGAAGGCGCATCCCTGGCTCCCGGGAGCGCCAGGTCGCTGCTCATGACTATTCTCGGCGAACTGGTCTGGCCGACGGGCCAGCCCGTGTGGACGTCGGCGCTGGTGTACGTGCTCAGGGGACTCGGCGTGGAAGAGCAGGCCGCGCGGCAGGCCATCGCGCGCGCGGCGGCCTCCGACTGGATGGTCCCCGAACGAAGAGGCCGCGAAGTCTGCTGGTCGCTCGGGCCCAGGATGATCAAGATTATCGAGTCCGGCGCCCCGCGGGTCTTCTCTTTGAGCGATCCCTTCAGCGGCTGGGACGGCACCTGGCTGGTCATCCTGGTGACGATCCCGCAATCCCACCGCAGCGCCCGGCGGCCGCTGTACTCCGGTCTCACCTGGGCCGGCCTCGGCAACCCCGTCCCCGGGCTCTGGCTGGGCCCGCATGTCGAACGGGCGGCCGAGGTCGGCAGGCTGATCGACGGGCTGGGCCTGCGCCAGCACACGATCTCCTTCGTCGGCGCGGTGGACGACATCGGGATGTCCCAGGCCGACATCGTCGCGCAGGGCTGGGACCTCGGCGCCCTGGATGAGCACTACCAGCAGGTGTGGGACGCGGTCGCCGACCTGTCCCCCCGAGGCGGGGATGAGATCCTGTTCGCGCACGTGCGGATGATCAGCGAGTGGCAAGAGCTGCCCCGGACCGATCCGCAACTGCCAGAAACGCTGCTGCCCGACTGGATCGGCCGCCGGGTGGCCCGCCGGATCGAGGCCCTCCGAGCCCAGTGGACGCCGGCGGTGCGACAGCGGTTCGCCGAGATTAACGTCGCGGGAACCGACGATCAGAGGACCACAGGTCCGCGCATTACGGTGTAACCGTCGTCGGTCTTCAGATCCAGCCGTAACCTATCCGGTACCACATGTGGCTGTACCAGTCGTGGTAGGGGATGACCTTGCCGGCCAGGATGGCATAGAAGTACCAGAACATCAGCAGCACGCACAGCACGTACGCGCCGGCGACACCCGCGCCGATCGAGCGGCGCAGGGCGCTGGCGGTGGCCGGCCCGAGGATCAGCCCTAGGCACAGCACGATGGCCAGGATCAGGAAGGGCTCGAACTCCAGCGCGTAGTAGTAGAACTTGGTCCGGGACACCAGCGGGAACCACGGCCCCCAGCCCGCCAGCACGCCGAGCAGCACCGCGCCGGCCCGCCAGTCCCGGTGCAGCAGCCACCAGCCCAGGCAGAACACCAGCGCCGCCATCGACCCCCACCAGATCGCCGGCGTCCCGATCGCCAGCACCTCCTGCGACCACTCCGCCCCGCCATAGCCCGACGGGCAGTAATGCGCCGGACCCGCCACCGGCCCGGTGTAGCACTCATAGAAGAACGCGACCGGCCGGGTCATCACCAGCCAGTCCCACGGCTGCGACTGATACGGGTGCGGCGTCTTCAGGCCCATGCCGAACTGGATCGCTTGCAGGTGGTACTCGAACAGTGAGTACAGGGGTGAGATGACCGGGATGCGGACGCCGTGCTGCTGGGCGTAGTCCCGGTCATAGCCGGTGCCGGTGGCGAACCAGCCGCTCCAGCTGGCCAGGTAGACCGCCAGCGGGATCACCAGGAACGTCACCGGCAGCCAGCGGGCCTCCCGCAGCCCGCCGCGGACGAACGAGGCCAGCCCGGCCGCCCGGCGGGCGCCGATGTCCCACGCCGTGCCCAGCGCCGCGAACCCCGCGATGTACCAGGCCGCATCCCACTTGACCGCCACCGCCAGGCCGAGGAAGACCCCGGCCGCCACCCGCCACCGGCGGATCCCCAGCCGCGGCCCCGCCGGGCCGCCCTCCCGCCGCGCCACCCGCTCCGCCAGCGCGGCCCGGGAGACGTCCCGGTCGGCCAGCACGCAGCCGAACGCCGCCAGCACGAAGAACATCAAGAAGATATCCAGGATCCCGGTCCGCGACAGCACGAACTCCAGCCCGTCCAGCGCCATCAGCAGCCCGGCCACGCAGCCCAGCAGCGTCGACCGGGTCATCCGCCGGGCGATCCGGCAGATCAGCAGGATCGCCAGCGACCCGAACACCGCGCTGGCGAACCGCCAGCCGAACGAGTTCAGCCCGAACAGCCACTCCCCCGCCGCGATCAGCAGCTTGCCCATCTCCGGCTGCACCACGTACTCCGCGCACGTCTCCGGCGTGCCGTTACACGACGCGAAGATATTGCCGTGCCCGGCCTGGATCAGGGCATTGGCGTTGCCGGCCAGGTTCAGCTCGACGCCGTGGTTCAGGATGCTCCAGGCGTCCTTGGCGTAATAGGTCTCATCGAAGATCAGCGCCCGCGGCACCCGCAGCCGGTCGAACCGCAAGAACGCACCGAACGCCGTCACCAGCAGCGGACCCAGCCACCCCCACCACCCGTCATCAGGCATCGGCGACACCAGCCTCGCGCGGAGCACCGCGAATCTGCCTGCGTCATCAGCGGCCAAGCCGGCGGCTGTTGCCGTCCCCGTCACCGGGGTCATGTTACGCGGCGTGGGGCAGGCGTGCTCGAACGGCGTACCGGATCGCGGCCGGGATGTCCCGGGAGACCCCCACGTCCAGCGGCAGGCTGGGTCCGCCGAGCCGGGCGCCGAGCTGCCGGCGGCGCAGGAACGACGCCAGCCCGCCCGGACCCGAGACCAGGTTGACGGCCTTGCCGATGATGGCCTGCTCTAGGGCTTCCCAGGCCCGGGTGGTGTCCTGGCCAGGCGCGCCCTGGCCGGTGGCGCCGACGCCAGAGCCGCCGGTGCCGTCCTGGGCGGTGCCGTCCGTGCCGGTGCTGTCGCTGCCCGCGCCGTGGTAGCGGAGCTTATCGAGTTGCACGCAGAGGCGAACGAGGTCGTCTAGAGCGCCGGGGTTGACGTCGCCGGTGACCACGGGGGTCATGGCCGCGTCGCAGGCCATGGCGCGGGCGTCGTCGCCGTCCAGCCACGCACCGCCGTCGCTGCCGCTGACCGAGGCGGCGGCGCGGTGCGCGGCCCAGGCTGCGCGGACCCGCGCGGTCCACTCCTGCTGCAGCGCGGAGCTGCCGTCGAGCATCATCAGGTCGGCCAGGTTGATGTGGGCGACCACCTTGACGGGTTGGCCGGCCCGCTCGGGCAGCAGATCGGCGGCCACCAGCCGCCGCATATACTGGTTGCGATTTTGCATCGTGACACGTGTCACAGTCGCCCTGTGCGCCTGGAGTTAGGCCCGTTCTCTGGCCAGGCCAGACCAAGGTCCGGAGCGGGCACCTGTCTGGGCCGCTGCGCTTCCTTCAGTCTCTGGCGGAGTCTAAGCAACGTCCGCCCGGAAAGCATGGTCGTATGTGACTGGTCAGGTGCCGAGATTGGCCGAGTGCGATATGGCGGGTCTGGGATATTTAGTTAACCGGAGAAGTAAATATCCCAGAGGCAGGTATTCATGGCCGCCCTTTCGGTGAGCGCCTGATGCAGGTGCTCGCCCACAGGTAGTCCGGCCCGGTCAGGATTGTTTGCCATTCTGCGGTCGCTGTACGTGGTCCGGGTTAAGCTGCCCGGCGGCCAGGCCTGTGACTTCAGCGAACCCCACCGGCAAGGTCGAACGAGTACACGTTGCCGTCGTTCGAGCCTACGTAGACCACCCCGTTCACCACCGCCGGCGAGGACGGGACCTGGTTCCCGGTGGTGAAGCTCCACAGCTCGGCCCCGGTGGCGGCGTTCAGGGCGTACACGTTGCCGTCGACGGAGCCGACGTAGACCACCCCGTTCGCCACCGCCGGCGAAGAGTCGACCCCGGTGCCGGTGGTGAAGCTCCAGACCTTGGCCCCGGTGGCGGCGCTGAGGGCGTACACGTTGCCGTCGCGCGAGCCGACGTAGACCACCCCGTCCGCCACCGCCGGCGAAGAGTCGACCCCGGTGCCGGTGGTGAAGCTCCAGACCTTGGCCCCGGTGGCGGCGCTGAGGGCGTACACGTTGCCGTCGCCCGAGCCGACGTAGACCACCCCGTCCGCCACCGCCGGCGAGGAGATGACGCTGCCTACGGTGGTGAAGCTCCAGACCTTGGCCCCGGTGGCGGCGTTCAGGGCGTACACGTTGAAGTCGTTCGAGCCGACGTAGACCACCCCGTCCGCCACCGCCGGCGAGGACGGGACCTCGTTCCCGGTGGTGAAGCTCCACAGCTCGGCCCCGGTGGCGGCGTTCAGGGCGTACACGGTGCCGTTGTCCGAGCCGACGTAGACCACGGCGTTCACCACCGCCGGCGAGGAGAAGAAGCCGTTTCCGCTGGTGCCGGTGGTGAAGCTCCAGGCCTTGGCCCCGGTGGCGGCGCTGAGGGCGTACACGTTGCGGTCGGTGGAGCCGATGTAGACCACCCCGTTCATCACCGCCGGCGAGGAGAAGATGTTGCCTCCGGTGGGGAAGCTCCAGACCTTGGCCCCGGTGGCGGCGCTGAGAGCGTACACGTTGCTGTCTTGCGAGCCGACGTAGACCACCCCGTCCGCCACCCCCGGCGAGGAGTAGACTCCGGCTCCGGTGGTGAAGCTCCAGGCCATGTCGATGCCGGAGACGTTGGACGCGGAGAGCACGTTCTCGTAGGGATTGGATCCCTCGTGCTTGCCGGAGAAGCGGTACTGGGCCCAGCTGGTGCTGACCGAGAACTGAGCCTGCGCGCTCAAGCCCGAGTGCCGCCCGACAGCAGTCAGGTAAGCCGTCCCGGGCACCGCTGATGCCGGGACCTGAACCGCGATGCCCGGGAAGTTCCCCGTGCTGCTGGCGCTGGCCAGTGCCTCATCGGTGGTGCCGAAATAAATATCCACCGCCTCATCAGTCCCGAACCCGGCCCCCGACACCGTCACGGCGGTGGTGGGAGGACCGCTCACAGCAGACAGCGCAATGCCCGGCGTGACCGTGAACGCCTTCGGGCTGGACGCCGTCCCCCGGGGCCTGTCACTGCGACCGGCCCGGTCGAGGCACCCGCGGGCACCGTGGCGGTGATCTTGGACGCTGAACCGACGGTGAACTCGCACGCCGCGGTGTTGAACGTCACCCGGGTCGCCCCGGCGAACCCCGAACCCGTGATCGTCACCTCGGCACCGATCGTGCCCGAGGCCGGGCTCAACGAAGTCACTACCGGAACCACCGCAGCTTGAAGGGGCATCGGAACCTCCTTCCACACCAGACCCTACCCGGGAGGCCCTGGCGTCAACCCTGCCTCCCTTTGCATGGCGAGATCCGGAAAGCACCGACCTGATACCAATGCAACACCATCATCGATGAATACGCCGAACTGGCCTACGAGGCCCCCGCCGGGATGAGCGACACCGATTCCATCGCGCGGCTTGGCCGCGCAGTGGCGGTAACTCTTATCGCGGCTACTCAGCGGCCCACGCAAAAGGCCATGGGCCAGGGCGCGGTGCGCTCTCAGATGGATCTGCTGATATGCTTCCGGGTCCGCGAGCCACGGGACGTGGACCTGATCCTGGGGCAGGGAATGCTCCGGGCCGGATGGGATGCCCACAACCTTAACGCGCCGGGAAAATTCCTCGTCTCCGCACCGGCTACGATACCCCCAGGCGGGCACGCGGCTACCTGCTTACCGGCCAGGTCGTCACCGAAACCGCCGCGCGCTATGCCGGCCACCGGCCTGAGCTGGACACGGAATAGCGGCGCGTGATTCTCGCCCAAGGCAGCCCTCGCCCCGTTCCCGCAGGCAGCTCAGCAGGCGACAACGGCCCACCGGAGGCCGCCGGCACGTCCGCTACCGCCGAGACGCGCTCTGGCTCGCGCTTTGCCTAGCTTCAGGAGAAGGGACAGAAATAGGCGAGCTCATGCGCATGACCGGAATGAAGCGCACGAAACTGTACCGGCACCTGCGGGACACGCCGGCGAAGGACGCGCCGTCCAGGTCAGCCGGGGACACTGGCGTGGGCGGACCACCGCGGAGTCATCACCGTGAGTGCTCGCCGCGATCTTGCGCAATATCCCCGCCCCCGGCCACCGGGCGACAGCACCAGCGATGAAAGGGACCCGGCCGCATAAGCCGCAAAAGCGGCGCAGACGGTCACCATGACCTGTCTCCGCCGCTCTTTACGCCCGGGACGTTACATGCGCCAGTCGAATCCGGTGCGCTGCCGCAGGATCGCAATTTCGCGTTCCTGGCGGACGGCCGTGTCCTTGCTGTTGCCCACGACGTTGGGCGCTGCGCCGGCGGCCAGCGGTTAGATGATGACCCGGTGCAGCACCGCGCGGATAGCGGCGCGCCGGCGGTCGGTGCTCCACGATTCCCACGCATCGCGGACCCGCTCCAAGGGGGGAATGTCGCTCATCACCGTGTGCCGCTTCTTGTGGTTCGGCTCGTCGGGATTGGCGTAGATGCGGGTATACCCGAACCACCGCTGGCCCCCGCCGGTCCGCCGGCCCTTCCGCGCCTCCCCGGTCCTGCGCTTCCCGCACCCGCGCGCTCTTGACCGCGCTTTCCCGCCGCGCCCGCAGCGTCTCCATCCCGCCGTGGTACGCGCCCCCGGCGGTGGACAGGTCCAGGTCCCAGCCGGTGCCACAGCCCGTCGGGCACGTCGGCGGCCTCGTGCAGGGCGTCTACCACCTCGATGAGGAGCCGGTCCCGATCGCGAGGCCAGCACGGGTCAGTGGCGTCGCCGCAGGTGAGCGAGCTGATCTGGGCTCTGGAGAGGCCGGCCCGTTCGGCAAAAAAAGCTACGTGCACGCCCCACTCGTACTCGCAGCGGCAGCGGGCCGTGGTCCGGTCGATGACGATTTCGCGGTCGCGCAGGGTGAGCGACAGGCGCTTGCTCAGCTCGTAATGGCCCCAGCCGTCCATGGCTGCAGCCATCGGCAGGTTCCGGGCGAAGGTCCGGAACAGCAGGATGGGCGGAACCCCGGGCGGCATCATGGCCGACAGCCGCTCCTCGACGTCAGGTTCGTAGGGCGGCTCGACAGGTGGCAAGCGGGACATTCCGGCCTCCGTTCGTTTCGGATTCAGAAACTGGTTGGGTGGTCGTCCTCCAGGAGGTCCAGGCCCAGGTCGAGCGCGGGACTTGAATGGGTGAGAGCGCCGACGGCGACGAAATCGACGCCTGTCTGGGCCACGGCCCTGGCCGCCTCCAGCCGCAGCCCTCCGCTGGCTTCCAGCCGGGCCAGGGGATACCGGCGCGCCATGGCCGCGGCCGCGCGCAGATCGGCCAGGTCCATGTTGTCGAGCAGGACGAGCTTGGCGCCGGCGTCCAGGGCCTCACGGACCTGGGTCAGGGTGTCGCACTCCACCTCGAGCGGCAGGCCGGGCGCGACCGCGCGTACGGCGGCGATCGCCGCCGCGATCCCGCCCGCCGCCACCACATGGTTGTCCTTAATCAGCGCGGCGTCGCCGAGTCCCATCCGGTGGTTCACGCCGCCGCCGCACCGCACAGCGTACTTCTCCAGCTGACGTAGGCCCGGGGTGGTCTTGCGGGTGTCACGCACGGCACATCTGGTACCGGACAACGCGTCAGCCCAGGCCCTGGTCGCGGTGGCGATGCCCGACAGGTGGGTGAGGAAGTTGAGCAGGGTTCGTTCGGCGCCGAGTAGTTCTCTCAGCGGGGCACGGATCCGCAGCACTTCGGTGCCTGCGTCGATCCGGTCGCCGTCTGCGCGAATCGACTCGGCCCCAAGAGCCCCAAGAACCCCAAAAGCCCCAAAAGACCCAAAAGCCCCCAGAACCGCCTCCGGCCGGATCCCGGCCGCATCAAGGACGGCGAGGACGACCGGGAGGCCGGCCAGCACGCCGGGTTCGCGGGCCACGACGCTGGCCACGGCCTGCGCGTCCGGCGCGGCGGTCGCGGCCGACGTCACGTCGGGCCCGTAACGCAGATCCTCATCGAGCGCGCCGCGGACCAGCCGTTCGGTATCTTCGGGATCCAGGCCGGCGGCGAGCAGTCGCGCGGAAGTCATCGCGTTCAGGGTCATCCGCCGACCTCCGCCGCTGACCAGGCCGCCCGCGGCTGGCCCGCCTGCACGCGCACCACCGTGTGGCAGGCCTGCGCGGAGGAGACAACGGGCGGTGCGTTCCGCCACCGGTGGCACCCGCGACTCTCCCCGCGGGCCAGGGCGGCCACGGCGACCAGGACCGAGACCGCATGCAGGCTGGTCGCCTCGACCGTGGCCAGGTCTAGGTCCCCGGCTGCGGGCGGGGCCTGACCCAGCGTCTGCTGGAGGCGCTCCATAGCTTCGTGGTCGCGGAGCACCCCCGCGTCCCTTGACATGGCCGCGGCCATCCCCGGCCGGACCGCGGGATCAACTCCGAGGCCCGCGGGAGGCAGCCGCAGGCTGGCTGATGGCTTGGGCACGTCCTGCCCGAGCAAGTCCCCGGCGCGCCGTCCGGTGATCAGGGCCTCGGTCAGGGAATTGGATGCGAGGCGGTTGGCTCCGTGCACGCCGGTCGACGCGGCTTCCCCGACGGCGTAGAGCCCAGGGACCGAGGTCCGCCCGTCCATGTCGGCCCAGATGCCGCCGCAAGCGTAATGCGCGCCGGGTGCGACCGGGATCGGCTCGGTAACCGGGTCGATCCCCCGCGCCCGGCATAGGGCCACCACCGTGGGGAAGTCTCGCTCCAGTGCGGCCCGGCCCAGCGCGGTGGCGTCCAGCCAGAGGTGATCGCCTGGCCCATCCCCGCGTCCCATCCGCTGGTGCATGGCCGACGACACGACGTCTCGGGGGGCCAGGTCGCCGAGCGGATGACGCCCGGCCATGACGGGTCGGCCCGCCACGTCCACCAACACTGCGCCAGCGCCGCGCAAGGCCTCGGTGATCAGGGGACACTGGCCCCGGGCCGATTCCCGCCACAGCACCGTCGGGTGAAACTGCACGAATTCCAGGTCTCGCAGCTCCGCTCCGGCCCGGGCGGCCAGCGCCAGGCCGTCGCCCGTCAGGCCGGCCGGGTTGGAGGTGGTCGCGTAGGCCTGGCCGAAGCCACCGGTGGCCAGGATGACGGCGCGCGCCGTCACCATGCCCATCCGCAAGGCTCCATCGTCGCCGGGGAGCCCAGCCAGCACTCCGCCTACCGAGCCCTGATCGTCGATAAGAGCGTCCAGGGCGACGCAGCGGGCGAGGATCTGGACTGGGCTGGCCCGCAACGCAGCCTGGAGTACCCGGTTAACCTCCGCGCCGATCGCGTCTCCCCCGGCGTTGACTATCCGCTTGCGGCTGTGCCCGGCTTCCAGATGGAGCGCCGTTCGCTCCAGCCGGGCGCCACGCCGGGCCAGGCGGGCGATCTCGTCCGGGGCCTCCGAGGCCAGTGTGGCCACGGCGGCTGGATCGCACAGGCCGGCGCCGGCGTCGAGCGTGTCCCGCTCATGCCGGCCGGGATCGTCCGCGGGGCCGATCGCGGCGGCCAGGCCGCCCTGGGCGAGTGGCGTGGCGCCCCCGCCGATGTCCTCCTTGGTGAGCAGCAGCACGTTGCGGCCATGGCGGGCGGCGGTCAGGGCCGCAGTTATGCCCGCGGCCCCCGATCCCACGACCACGACGTCGGCTTCGCGGTCCCAGCGTGTCTGCGACCAGGGCAGGTGGCGGAGCTCCGGCCCGCTCACAGCATGGCCTGGACGGCCCGGCGGGCGCGGCGGGCCACGTCGGGGGCGACGGTCACTTCCGTTACGCCTTCGCGCAGGCAGCGCAACAGGGCGGCCGGTGTCGTCATCTTCATGTACCGGCACACGGCGTCCGGGTTGACCGGCTCCCAGCGCACGGCGGGATTGGCCCGGCGCAACTGGTGCAGCATGCCGGTCTCGGTGGCCACGAGCACGGCGGGCGCCGTGGTCGTGCGAGCGGCGGCGAGCATGCCTCCGGTGGACAGCACCCGGGTCCGGCCGGGTGGCAGGTCACCCTCCCCCGCCTGCCACAGCGCGGCGGTGGAGCAGCCGCATTCGGGATGGATGAACAGCTCGGCCGCAGGCTCAGCGGCGGCCTTGCGGCGCAGCTCGGCCGGGCTGATCCCGGCGTGCACGTGGCACTCGCCGAGCCAGATACGCATGTTGTCCCGGCCGGTGGCGCGCCGTACGTGGGCTCCGAGGAACTGGTCGGGCAGGAACAGGACCTCCCGCTGCGCCGGGATGGACTCCACGACCTGCACCGCGTTGGCCGAGGTGCAGCACAGATCGGATTCGGCCTTGACCTCGGCGCTGGTGTTGACGTAGGCGACGACCGCGGCTCCAGGGTGCTCGGCTTTCCAGTCCCGTACCTGCTGCGCGGTGATGGTGTCGGCGAGCGAGCAGCCCGCCCGGGGTTCCGGGATCAGCACCGTCCGGTCCGGGGCCAGGATCTTGGCGGTTTCCGCCATGAAGTAGACGCCGGCGAACACGATGACGCTCGCCGTGCTCGCCGCGGCCAGGCGCGACAACGCCAGCGAATCGCCGACGTGATCGGCGATGTCCTGGATCTCGGGAGCCTGGTAGTTGTGCGCCAGGATCACGGCATCGCGCTGGGCGGCCAGCCGCCGGACCTCCGCCGCCCAGTCCGGGCCGGCCTGCGCCCTGTCGACTTGCGCCCTGCCAGCCTGTACTGGGGCTGCCTCAGTATTGGTCACGATCTGCCCCTACCTTCCGCCGAGGTTTTAGCCTCCGAGTGTAAAACACTTATTGCCTCATAGTCTAAAACCGATTGGCTCAGTACCATGCGTACGTGGCAGAAGTGCAAGAAGATGAGCCGCAGGCTTACCCGTCTGAAGGGCCGACCGGGCCGTCCTGGCTGGGCGAGCGGTTCTCTCACGAGGCGCTGGCCGTAGTCCTGCAGGTGCGCCGCAACAGCTTGCACGTCCTGCTCTGGCAACGGGCCGCGCCGCCGTTCGAGGGGCTCTGGGCGCTACCCGGCGGCCCGCTGGGCGCCCGTGAGCGCCTCGGGACGTCCGTGGGGCGGCATCTGGCCACCAAGGTTGACCTCACCGACATCGCATACCTGGAGCAACTCGAGACCCGCAGTGATCCGGGGCGGGATCCCCGCGGCCGCGTCCTGGCCACGGCCTACCTGGCCCTGATATCCGCCGACGTCGAGCCGCGCATCCCCGGTGACACCGCATGGCATCGCGTGGAGGACCTTCCGCCGACCGCGTTCGATCACGGCTCGATCGCCGAATCAGGGCGAGACCGGCTCCGGGCCAAGCTGTCCTACACCAACATCGGCTTCGCCCTGGCTCCGGAAACCTTCACGATCGCCCAGCTGCGGGACATCTACGCTGCCTCGGTCGGCCATCCGGTCTCGGCGACCAACCTGCAGCGGGTCCTGACCCGCCGCGGCGTCATCGAGGCCACGCCCGCCGCCGCCCGGCCCACGTCCCTGGGTGGCAGGCCAGCCACGCTCTACCGGTTCGCGGCCCGGACCCTGATCATCACCAACCCCTTCGCCGCATTCCGCCCCCCGTCAGGCGGAACCGGCGGAGCGTAATTGCCTACAGGCCGGCCAGATCGGAGATGGCCGCCCGGTGCGCCTGCGGGCCGCCGGCCAGGCGCTCGGCCGACCACGCGCGCCGGTAGTACAGGTGCGCGTCGTGCTCCCAGGTGAACCCGACCCCGCCGAACACGTGGATGGCGGATTCGGTCACGGCGCGGTAGGCCTCGCCGGCCCGCAGGGCGGCGACGTGCGCCGCCATCGGGGCCTCGGCCGAACCGTCCGCGGCCGCGATCGCGGCGTACCTGGCGGCCGCGGAGACGGACTGGAAGTGCGCGAGCATGTCGACACAGGCGTGCGCGACCGCCTGGAAGGAGCCGATCGGCTGCCCGAACTGCACCCGGTCCTTCGCGTACTCGATGGTCGCGTCCAGGCACCAGGCGATGCCGCCGGCGGCTTCGGCGGCGGTCGCGAGCAGGAAGTCGCGCTCGGCCCGGTCCAGCGCGGCCGCCGCGTCCTCGCCCTGGCTAAGCAGAAAGGCCGGGGCCTCATCGAAGGCGGTGACGCAGACCCGCCGGGTCAGGTCCAGGCCCAGCTGGCCGGAGGCGGTGTACCCCAGGGATCTCGACTCCACCAGGAACATCGCGAGGCCGGACTCGGTCATGGCCGGGACCACGACGATGTTGGCCACGTGACCCGCGATGACGTACCACCGGTGGCCGTATAGCCGCCAGCCCCCACCCACCTCCCCTGCCCTCTTCACTCGCTCGGCGCGGACGCTGTCCGGTCCCGGCGACCAGTGGCCGGCCTCGCTGGCCACGGCGAGGGTCCCGATCGCCGATCCGTCGGCCAGCAACGGCAGCCAGTACTCGGCGGCCGCGCGGTCGCCCGCCAGGAGCACGCCGGCGGCCAGGGCGCTGGATAGGAACGGGCCCGGATACAGGGCGCGGCCGAGTTCGGTATGCACCACGCTCGCCTCGGCCTGGGACATGCCGAGGCCGCCGAACTCCTCCGGGATCGTCAGCCCGGTCAGGCCGAGCTCACCCGCCAGGCGGGCGTGCAGCTCCGGGCTGTGGCCGGCCTCGGTCTCCAGCGCGGCGCGCAGCACGGCGGACGGGAGCTGGTCGGCCAGGAAGCGACGCAGGGTGTCCTGCAGGGCATGCTGGTCTTCGCTGAGAGCCAGGGTGTCGCTTTCGGCCATGATCAGCTCCTCACGCAGGGCGTGGGAGCCCGAGGACCCGCTGCGCGATGGCGTTCCTCAGGACCTCGTCGGTCCCGCCGCCCAGCCGATACCCCGGTGCACCGAGCACCACCGAGGTCCACGCGTAGGTTCCCCAGGCACCGGTGTCGGCGACCAGGGCTGGCCCGAGAACGGCGGCTACGAACTCTGCCAGCCGCTTCATGTTAGCGGACAAAGCCAGCTTATTCAGGGCAATCTCGGGGCCCGGCGGCTCGCCCGCCCTGGCTTGCGCGGCCATCACCTGCTGGGTGTACCGGGCGATGCGCAGATGGGACAGCAGCTCGCCGAACTCCTGCCTGACGACGGGATCGGCCTGCTTGCCCATGGCGTGGACCAGGCCGACGAGCCGTTCGGTCGACAGGATGCCCGCGCCGCCGAAGGCGGAGTGGCCCATCGCGTTGCGCTCGTGGCTGAGCGTGGTGAGCGCGACCTTCCAGCCATGGCCGACCTCATCCAGGCGGCGGTTGTCGGAGACGGCCACGTCGTCCAGGAAGACCTCGTTGAAGCTCGCGCCGCCGGTCATCTGCCGCAGCGGGCGCACGGTCACGCCGGGGGCGCGCATGTCCATCAGGAAGGCGGTCAGGTTGCGGTGCCGCGGCTCGCTGGCCGTTCGGCAGATAAGCTCGCCGACGTCGGCCAGGTGAGCCCCGGAGGTCCAGACCTTCTGGCCGCTGACCCGCCAGCCGTCACCGTCGCCGTCGCGGACGGCCTGGGTCCGGACCGCGGCCAGGTCCGAGCCCGCGCCCGGCTCGCTGAACAGCTGGCAGGCGATCTGCTGGCCGCTGAACAGCCGCGGCAGCCAGTGCTTTTTCTGCTGCTCGGTGCCGTGCCGGACGATTGTGGGCGCGACCATGCCCAGGCTGACGGTCAGCGCCGCGTCGCCCGGCACCCGGTACTGCCGGGTCAGCCGCTCGAAGGCGCGCGCGTAGGAGGCGGGCAGGCCGGCGCCGCCGAACTCCGGCGGGCCAGAGATCCAGCCGTAGCCGTGGTCCCACAGCTCCTGCCGCCACCGGCGGATCGCGGGCAGGGCGCCGGCTTCCTGCTCGGGGTCCGGCTCCTGGAAGACCCGGACCTCGTCGTCGCCTTCGCCCCAGACGAACCGGCGATCTCGGGTTGCCCTGGGGTAGCGCTCGGCCAGCCAGGCATCGGCTTGGGCGAGGAACTCCTCCAGGGTCGGTGTCGTCATGGCTGGTTCCTGGCTCGCCGGGCGGCTGGCGAGGGGCCGGCGTCGCGGCTGGGCAGCGCGATCACGGCGTGGCCGGGCATGACGACCTCGTCGCGCTGGTTGACGGCCTCGGTCCTGATGTCGGCGACATGATCGCCGTCGTCATCGATCCGGGTCGCGGTCACCGTGCCACGGAGCTGAACGACGTCGGAGAGGTAGACGAACTTGCGGTACTGCGCCCGCGCTTCCTTGGTCCAGGCGTGGTCCCCCGCCCAGTGGGTCAGCTGGTGGATCTGCCAGCACTGCCGCTGGAACCCGACGTCGTACTGGAACGCGACGCTCATCGCCCGCGCCGCCTGCAGGTTGTAGTGCACCGAGTAGATCGGCTCGCGGGCGCTGGTGACGGGATCGCGAAACGCCCACGCCGGGTGGGCGTGATAGTCGTGCAGGGCCGCGGCGTGCGCCTTGAGCCTGGGGATCGGCGTCCCTCCCCCGGCGACGAACGCGATCTCGTCGGTCATCCCGATGGGGCCCTTGGTCAGCACGTCCAGCGCCTCGCCCGCGCGCACGTCCTCCCAGTAGCGGGGCCGGGCACCGCGGGGACGTTCGGCCAGGACGCGGGCCTCGATCTCGGCGACCTCGTCCTCGGTCCACGGATGCGGGAGCACCGGTCCCGCTGTTCCGTCCGTCTGGCGGGCCGCCGCGCGGCCGCGTTCGAAGTTGATGACCTGCCAGCTGATCGTCGCGATCCGCTCGCTCCGCTGGTTGGTGTAAGTGTTGCGGAACCTGTCGGTGACGGTGCGGCCCGCGAAGCTGCTCGGCGAGGGGCCGTCGAACCCCTCGTAGACGCAGCTCGCGTTGACCACGTCACCCCAGTACACGGGGCGCTCGAAGGTCAGGTGCGACTGCGAATGAAAGGACCCGAGGCCGGGCCAGCCGAACTGGATGCCGGAGAAGCAGCCGATGACGAACGACGGCGGCGCTACGGGCGCGCCATAAGGCGAGCTGCGCGCGTAGTCCTGGTCGGTCCACAGCGGGTTGATGTCACCGATTCCGCCGGCGAACTTGGTGACGGCGATGCGCGAGGCCAGCTCGTTGTTCACCGAGTGACCGATGCGCAGGACCGAGCCGGCCTTGGCCGCCATCGCGGCGATCATCTCGTCGGTGATGACCGCCTGCGGCATCACCGCCTGTGATTCCTTGACCGCCATGCTGCCAGCCTAGAAGAAAAATACTCTACTTGTCGAGTATCTGACACTAGACTAGTTGCGGGCTGCGGGTCAGGTTACTTGGTGATGCTGCCTGGCCAGTTGGCGTTCGACACCAGTTCCGGGTGCGCACCGGTGAACGCGGCGGCCGCGGTGGCGTTGCCGCGTAGCTGGGAGCCCGATGGCCATAGTGGTCCTCCGGGACGGGAGGTTACTGGCGGTCGTCCAGGCGGCTGGCCAGGAGCTGGGCCAGGTGGACACTGCCGACGTGGGCGAGCTGGTCGAGCTGGGTGCGGCAGGAGAAGCCGTCGGCGAGCACCACCGCGTCCTTGGCGTTGCGCACGGCGGGCAGCAGGGCGGTTTCTGCGACGGCCTGCGATACGTCGTAGTGGCCGCGCTCGACACCGAAGTTGCCGGCCAGGCCGCAGCACCCGCCGACCGCGGTGACCTCGGCGCCGGCGCTGGCGAGCAACGCGGAGTCGGTGTGCCAGCCCATGACGGCATGGTGGTGACAGTGCGGCTGGGCCACCGCGCGCAGGCCGGCCAGATCGGGCGGTGTCCACATCTTGGTGCCGGTCAGCAGCTCTGCGAGCGTGCGGGTGGCGGCACGGACCTGGCCCGCGCGCGGGTCGTCCGGCAGTAGCTCGGTGACCTCGCCGCGCAGCACGGCGGTGCACGAGGGTTCCAGCCCGACGATCGGGGTGCTGGCCTTTAGAGCGGGATCAAGGGCGTCCAGGCTTCGCCGCAACTGCCTGCGCGCGGCGTCCAGCTGGCCGGTGGAGATCCAGGTCAGGCCGCAGCACACGGGCTGGCCGGTGATCTGGACCGCGTAGCCAGCCGCCTCGAGTACCCGCACGGCGGCCTGGCCGACCTCGGGGGTGAAGTAGTCGGTGAACGTGTCCACCCAGAGCAGTACCGGATCCCCGGCCTGCCCGGGATGGCCGGCGAACCACTCGCGGAAGCTCTGCGCGGCGAACTGCGGCAGCGGGCGGCGGGCGTCGATGCCGCCCAGCCGCTTAGCCAGCCCGGCCAGGGCCGGGTTGCGCAGCGCGGCGTTCGCCAGTCCCGGCGCGCGCGAGGCCAGCCGGGCCCAGCGGGGCAGCCAGCCCAGCGAGTAGTGGGCGGGCGGACGCGGCCGGCGCCGGTACCGCTGGTAGAGCACCTCGGCCTTGTAGGTCGCCATGTCCACCCCGGCCGGGCAGTCCGACGAGCAGCCCTTGCACGACAAGCACAGGTCAAGCGAGGAGGCCAGCTCCGCCGAGCGGAAGTCCTTGACCAGCGCGCCGTTCGCGAGTTCCTGCAGCACGCGCGCGCGGCCGCGGGTGGAGTCCTTCTCATCCCGCGTGGCCAGGTACGACGGGCACATCACACCCCCGCTGGCAGTAGTGTCGGCTCGGCACTTACCCACGCCCACGCAGCGGTGCACCGCGGTGGACAGGTCACCGCCGTCGTGCGGATAGGCGAAACCCAGCCCGGTGCGCAGCGGGCGGGCCTGCGGCACGCGCAGGTCCGCGTCCAGCGGCGCGGGGTCGACCAGCACGCCAGGGTTGAACACGTTGCCCGGGTCGAAGATCGCCTTGACCGCGGCCATGGTGTCGATGGCTTCGGCTGAGTACATGAAGGGCAGCAGTTCGCTACGCGCCCGGCCGTCGCCGTGCTCGCCGGACATCGAGCCGCCGTACTTGCCCACCAGGTGCGCCGCGGCCACGGCGAACTGCCGGTAGCGGTCCGGCGCGGTCGAGAACGGGAAGTCGATCCGGATGTGCACGCAGCCGTCGCCGAAGTGCCCGTAGGCCAGGCCATCCAGGTCATGCTCGGCCATCAGCGCGGCGAAATCACGCAGGTACGCGCCCAGGTGCTGCGGCGGAACGGCAGCGTCTTCCCAGCCGGGCCAGGCCGGCTCCCCCGCCGGGGTGCGGCCGCCCAGGCCCGCGCCGTCCTCGCGGATGCGCCACAGCGCCCGCGCCGGAGCGCCGGTAACCACCAGCGCGTCCAGGCAGTCGGCGTCGGCGATGAGCCGCTCGGCCGCCGCGCGGGCCTCGGCCTCGGTTTCGCCGGCGGTCTCCACGAACAGCCAGGACTCACCGCGTGGCAGCCCGGGCACGGCCGAGGCACCCCGGCGGGCGCGAAAGACCTCGACCAGCCGCGCGTCCATGCCCTCGATCGCCACCGGGCGGTGCGGCAGCAGGCCGGGCGTCGCGTCCGCGGCCGCCGGCATGTCCGGATAACCGAGCACCGCCAGCGCCACCGCCTTCGGCGACTGCACCAGGCCCACGGTCGCGCCGAGGACCATGCCGAGCGTGCCCTCGGTGCCGACCAGGAACTTCGCCAGATCCGCGCCGTTCTCCGGCAGCAGGTGCTCCAGGGAGTAGCCGGACACCTGCCGGGTGAACCGGCCGAACTCGGTGCGGATCATGCCCAGGTGCGCCGCGACCAGGGTGTCGAGCGCGGCACCGATCGTCCCGGCGGAGGCCAGGCCGTCACGGTCCAGACGCCGCGCCGCGAGCCGCTCCCCCGAGGCCGTCAGCACGTCCAGGCTCACCACGTTGTCGGCCGTGCGGCCGTACCGCAGGGCCCGCGACCCGCAGGAGTTGTTGCCGATAGAGCCGCCGATGCTGGCCCGCGCGTGCGTGGACGGATCGGGGCCGAACCGCAGCCCGTACCCGGCCGCCGCCGCGGTGATGCCGTCCAGGATCGCGCCGGGTTCCACGACCGCCGTACGAGCCTGCGGATCTACCGAACGGACCCGGTTCAAGTGGCGGGAAAAGTCCAGCACGATGCCCGGGCCGACCGAGTTGCCGGCGATAGAGGTACCGCCACCGCGGCTGGTGACCGGCATGCCGAACTGCGTGGCGACGTCCAGCGCGGCGGCCGCCTGCTCGACGTGCCTCGGGAAGACCACCACGCTCGGCACCACGCGGTAGTTCGACGCGTCGGTGGAGTATTCGGCCCGGCGCCGGACCGAGTCGTCAACCTCGCTCAGCCCGGCCGCGCGCAGCGCGGCGGCCAGGTCACGTGACGAGGGCGCCGTCGCGCCGCCTGCGCGTGCTGTGGTCATGATCCCGGATGCTATCTCCCCGGAGCTGACCTGCGGCCGGAGCGGGTAGCGGGATCCTGGCGGTGACGCAGTCCCGGGAAACGTCAAGGCCGGCCGCTGGCCAGTGACCCGTGATCATGGCGAGCACGCGCGGGTTGGCGTGCAGCACGTCCATCACCACGAAGGTCACGCCTCGGGCCTGGGCCCCGGCGACCAGCGCGCGCATCAGCGCCGAGCCGAGGCCCCGGCCTTGCCAGGCGTCGGCGACCACCACGCCGATATCGGTCAGCCGGGCGCCTGTGGGTTCAGTCCGGTCCGCGGCCATGGCGTGCCCGACGATGAAGCCGTCCCGGACGGCGACCACGGCGTGGACATTAGCGGCGCCGCCTGACAGCAGGTGGAGCAGGGCGGAGGTAGGCGAGACCGGGCCGAAGAATCTCAGGTAGCGAGTCTCGGCGGACAGTCCCGTGAAGAAGTCGCTGAGCGCGGCCAGGTCCGCCGGGTGCACCGGCCGGATCGCGGCGGTAGAACGGCCATCGGTTCGCCCTAGCTGGGTTCGGATCACGAACTCAGCATGTCCGGGATTGCTGAGTCTGTCAACTAGATTTAGCATGCGGATATGGGAAAGTCCTGGATGCTGGATTACGACACGGCCAACTGCGCGATCGGGGCGGCCGTGGGGGTCCTCGGCGAGCGGCCGACGTTCCTCGTGCTGCGCGAAGCCTTCAACGGCGTGCGCCGCTTCGACGACATGCAGCGCCGCACCGGCATGCCCCGGCAGGTGCTCAGCCAGCGCCTCGCCCGCCTGGTGGCCGAAGGCCTGCTGCGCAGGGTTCCCTATCAGGAGCGCGGCCAGCGCAGCCGGGACGAGTACCGGCTCACCGACAAGGGCCTTGACCTCTACCCCGTGCTGGTGGCCCTGATGGAGTGGGGCGACCGCTATGAGGGCGACGCGGACGGCCCGCCGGTCCTGCTGCGGCATCGCGACTGCGGCGAGCCGGTGCGGCTGCACCTGACCTGCGCGGCGGGGCATGTCCTGGAATCCGCCCGCGAGGTCACCCCGGTGCCCGGCCCCGCCGCCCGCAAGATCGCCTGATGCCCGGGCGCCGGCACGGCGCTGGACCGCAGCGGCCACCCGAACCCGGTGCCCCGCGTCACCGGGCCGGTCCGGCGTGCTGGACCTGAACGACCTGACGGTCGAGTCGCCGGAGACGGTGATGGCCCGGGTCGGGCGGGCGCTGCCGTACGCGCCGCCCGGCCGCCTGGTGCTGGCCCCGGACTGCGGCATGAAATACCTGCCGCGCGACGTCGCCTTCGGCAAGCTGACCACGTTGACGGCGGCCGCCGCCCGGCTGCGCGCCGAGTTCAGCGGGTGAAGTTACCGCCGTCGCGAATATAGCGCGCGCCGCGGGGCGGAATCCTTCCCGCCGGGCCGACCGGGGGAGCACAATGATGCCGTGACTTATGGCCAGGTAGGAGCGGTGTGCCCGCAATGCGGAAGTGCCGCCGCCGTGCACTCGGTCGAGGAACTGGCGGCGATGGCCAGGACTCAGCTGGGCGAGTACCCGCCGGGATACGCGCCACCGCCGCCGGGGTATCCGGCGGCACCCTCACCGCCGGGGTTTCCGGCGGCACCGTCGGGGTTTCCGGAGGCACCCCTGGGGTATCCGGCGGGACCGCCCCCTGACTCGTGGCAGGGGCCGGGGCCGCCGCCGGGATACACGGGGTCAGCGCGTCCGAGCTCCAGGTCGTCATCGGGGAGCACCGGTGACGGCTCGCCCACCTCGTTCGAGGACGATCTCGCGGGTATCGCCCTGACCGCGGCTACGCGGTTCATCGGCCGGGCGATCGGCCGCCGCGTGAAACGCGCCTACAACGAGCGCGTGGTGCCGGCCGTGGCTGCCCACCAGGAGGCCATGCTGCGCGAGCAGATCGCGATCGCCGAACGGCATCCTGATCTGCGAGCGTGCCTGACCGATCAGGTGGTCTTCCTGGCCGGCGGCAGCCGGGTGCTGCCGATGGCCGGTCTCATCGGAAGGATCACCGTCGAGCAGTCCGATGCCCTGGTGGCGCAGTTGCGGGACGGCTGACCCGGGTCAGGAGGCGCTTCGGAAGAAGTGCGTCTCCGGCCGCTCAAGCAACTGGCCGCCGACGAAGATGTCGACCTTCTCGTTGTAGAAGGCGACCATGCCGGTAATGGGCAGCAGCTGGCGGGTGGGAAAGTCGTAGACCCAGGCCAGGTCCTTGTGCACGGTGCCGCCGACCCGGACCGACCAGTAGCCGCTGGTTGTCCCCTTATAGGGGCAGGCGGTTACCGTGTCGGTGGGGACCAGGTGCTCGAAGCGGACATCGGTCCGGCTGACGTAGTACCGCGTTGGCAGCCCGGTCTCGAACACCATCACCGGGGACACCGTGTCGGCCAGCACTACCCCGTCGAGTTCGACGCGCACCGGGCGGTTCGAGCGCAGCGCATCGACCCGGACGTACGGGCTGCGCGGGTGCACGAACACCTGCTCGTCCTCCTCGAACCAGGCGTCCAGCGCAGCCCACTCGAAGCGGACGGCGCCGTCCAGCCCGTCGACCGCGGACTCGGTGATCAGCCGGGCCGCCCGCGGCCGGTGCACCTCGCCGACGCGCAGCCCGTGCAGCTCGGCCACCCCGCGTCCGGTCCGCTGGGTGTGTCCCTCGCTGACAAGCAGATCGCGGCGGACGTCGGCCAGCGGGATGTAGTACTGCGGGTAGTTAGGCCACTCCCAGACATACAAGGCCCGGGTCGTGTCGAGCACATTCTCGCCTCCGAGGTAGGCCCGGATCCGACGCGGCACCGGCTCGACGTGGTTCACCGGGACGATCATCACTGGATAGTCGTTCACTGCCCCTCCCCTGGCCGGGCCAAATCCTATACGTCGAGGTAGGACGGGACCGGTCCGCCCCAGTCGGCGTGCAGCGACTGGTGGCCGTGGCCGGGCAGCGCGGCCCGGAAGTTGAGCGAGGAGAGCTTGAAGTCACCCAGCACGTGCGCGATGCAGGCCAGCACCCGGGGATGGGTGAAGCAGGGCTGGAACATCGGGCCCTTGTTGGTGAGATCGGCGAGCCGGTCGGCCCCGGCCTCCTGGTGCACCTCGATCCCGGCCTGGTCACCCTCGGCGGCCAGCAGTTCGGCCAGCCGGGCCCGGATCGCCGCGAGCTGACCGGCGGACCAGACACCCGGCAGCGGCGCGTAGCCGACGCGGTCGAGCTGGTCCCTGGTATCGGTGTCCAAGCCGGCCTCGGTCACGCCGAGCTCGGCGAGCGCGGTCGCCATGTCCATGCCTGCACCTTATGGGCCGCAGAAACCAGGTCCGTTCGGGAGAAAGGTCTTTGCTGGTTTGTCAGTGGGCAATCTGGTGGGCATTGAAGTCGGGCTTGCGCTTCTCGGCGAAGGCGGCCGCACCTTCCCTGGCCTCGTCGGTGACGGCGAAGACGTCCAGCCCGGCCATGGCCATCTGGGACAGGCCGCCCTGATGATCGGTGTCGGCGTTGAACGAGTGCTTGAGGAAGCGGATCGCGGTCGGGCTGTACTGCGCGAGCTGGTTCACCCAGGCCTGGGCGGCGGGCAGCAGCTCCTCGGCCGGCACGACCTTGTTGACCAGGCCCCATCGCTCGGCTTGTTCGGCCGGGTACTGCTCGAGCAGAAACCAGATCTCGCGGGCGCGCTTCTCCCCCACCACCCTGGCCAGGTACGCGGACCCGAAACCGGCATCGAACGAGCCGACCCGGGGGCCGGCCTGGCCGAACTTGGCGTGTTCGGCGGCGATGGACAGGTCGCACAGCACGTGCAGGACATGACCGCCGCCGATGGCCAGCCCGTTCACCGCCGCGATGACCGGCTTGGGCACGTCGCGGATGAGCCGGTGGAAGTAGCCAATCTCGAACAGGCCGTTGCTGGTCGGGCCGTAGTCGCCGGTCTCGGCCCGCTGCTTGACGTCGCCGCCGACGCAGAACGCGCGGGTCCCGGCCCCGGTGAGGATGAGCCCGCGGACTGACTTGTCCGCCCAGGCTCGCTTGAAGGCGTCGATCAGCTCCTCGATCGTCTGGCCCCGGAAGGCGTTGAGCCGGTCTGGCCGGTTGATGGTGATGACCGCCGCCGGGCCGTCGACCTCGTACAGTACGTCCTCGTACGTAGACTTCTCCATGACTAGATAATAGGGTTCTAGAGCAAGCTAGGACCAGTGGCCGGGAAGAGGACTTGTCATGAGCGAGCGGCAGGATCCCGTCGAGTGGTCGCGCGAGCAGTGGGTGGCCCACGGCCAGCCCGCGGCCGACCAGTTCACCGCCATGGTCGCCATCTTGCGCACGCACCAGGCCGTGACCGCGGCGATCGACGCGACGCTGCGCACCCACGACCTGACCCGCACCGGTTACCTGCTGATGACCACCCTGCAGCTGTCCCGCGACGGCACGCGTCCGCTCGGCCAGCTCAGCAGGCACCTGATGGTCCACCCGACCACCGTCACGCTGGCCCTGGACCAGCTGGAGAAGCGGAATCTGGTCAAGCGCAGCCCGCACCCGACCGACCGGCGCACCATCCTCGCGGTGCTGACGCCGGCCGGGCAGGAGGTGCTCGACAAGGCGACCAAGGCGCTGGCCGACGCCGACTTCGGGCTGGCCGGCGTCGACGGAGCCCTATCGGGCCGCGTCGTGGAGGTGCTGGGCGAGGTGCGGGAACGCATCGGGGACGTCCGGCCTTAGCCAGGGGCGGCGGCTTTCAGCAGGTCGGCGGTCACCTGGCGGCTGCGCTCGTCGGTCATGCCGAAGCTGGCCGGGTACACGATGACGTGGTCCATGTGGCGGCTGAACTCCTTGAGCTTGGCACCCACCTGCGCCGGGGTGCCCGAAGCGGACATCGCGTCGACCATCGCCTCGGGCACGGCCGCCGCCATGGCGTCGAAGTCGCGGGACGCGAACGCCGCCCTGATCCGCTCCCCCGCCTGGCTGAACCCGGCGACGTCGACGACCGTGCCGTAGGTGCGCGGGGCCGCGTAGAAGGCGATCTGCGCCGCCGCCTCGCGGCGGGCCTGGACCTCGTCGTCGGCCACCGAGCAGATCACCAGCCCGGCGATTTGAACGCGTTCGACTTCGCGGCCCGTCTTCGCGGCTCCCATGGCGATGGCCGGCCGGACCACGTCGTCGTAGTAGCGGGGGCTGAACAGCGGATGGCCAAGGAACCCGTCGGCGACCCGGCCGGCCACCTCCACCATGCGGGTGTTCACCCCGGCCGTGAATAGCGGGATCTCGGCGCGCACGGGCGGGGTCATCTCCGCGGTCGGCGTGACGTCCACGTGGTAGAACCGGCCGTCGTGGCGCACCGGCCCCTCGTGCAGCCGCCACAGCCTGCGCAGCAGCGGCAGCAGCTCCTCCATCCGGGACGCGGGCCCGGACGGGTCGACGCCGTGCCAGCCGGCCATCATCTTCGTCGTGCCGGTGCCGAGGCCGTAGACGAGCCGGCCCCGGACAGCTCGTCCAGGCTGCGGGCCTCGGTCGCGAGCACGAGCGGAGTGCGGCCGACCGCGTACGCGATCGAACTGCCGATCCGCGCGCGGGTCGTGGCCTGGGCCATGGCGGCCAGGCTGACGATCGCGGACCGGGTGTAGAACTCGGGGCTCCAAGCCGCGTGGTAGCCGAGCCGTTCGGCTTCGGCGGCGGTGGCGGCGGCGTCGGTGACGCTGCCGCGCAGGATCGCGAAGCCGCGGCTGGCTTGGTGCTCGCCGGTCAAGCGAAGCTCGCGGGGCGCTTGGCCACGAATGCGGCGAGCCCTTCGCGGCCGTCCGGCGAGTCCAGCAGATCCGTGACCCGGTTGGCCTCGCGGGCCATGCCTTCAGCGAGCGGCAGTTCGGCGGCGTCATCGACGCATCGCAGCACGGCGGCGAGCGCCGGGCGGGACAGAGCGCCGAACTGTCCGGCCAGCTCGAGCGCCTGCTTGCGGGCATCACCCGGCTCGGTGACGCGGTCCAGCAGGCCGATCGCCAGCGCCTCCTCAGCCGGGACCTCGCGCGCGGTCAGCATCATGTCCAGGGCCCGGCCGCGGCCGACCAGACGCGGCAGCCGCTGCGTGCCGCCGGCCCCCGGGATCAGGCCGAGCTTGATCTCGGGCAGGCCGATCCGGGCCGACGTGGAGCCGATCCGCATCGTGCAGGCCAGCGCGAGCTCCAGGCCGCCGCCGAGAGCGCGTCCCTCGATCGCCGCGATCGAGGGACGGTCCAGGGCCGCGATGCGATCGAGAACGGCGCGCATCGAATCCCCGTAGGCCCGCAGCGTGGCGCGATCGGCACCGGCCATGAGCTTGATGTCCGCGCCGGCCGCGAAGAACCCGTCGAGGTCGGAGCAGACGAGCAGGATCCGGGCCGCCGAGATCTCGAACGCGCTGAGCGCGGCGCTCAGGCCGCCGAGCAGCGACCGGCCGAGCTGATTGGCGGGCGGGTTGGCCAGCCGGACCACGAACGCCGGGCCTTCGGCCGTCCAGGTGACGACGGAGTCCGACAGGGCTGGATCGGTCACGGCGTGCGGGCCTTTCTGACGGGTTCTTCCTGGAGCTCCGAGAGCCAGGCGTCGCGGAGCGTGTGCTTGGCGATCTTGCCGGCGTCGGTCATCGGCAGCGGCTCTTCCTGCAGCCGCCACCGGGCCGGAACCTCGAAGCGGCCGAGCCGGGCCGCGGCGAAGGCGGTGAGCTCGGCGGCGGTCGCGGCGGCGCGCAACTGGACGATGGCGCCGACGATCTCGCCCAGGTCCGCCTCGGGCAGCCCGAGGACGGCGACGGCCGCGACCGCGGGGTGCTGGTGCAGCACCTCCTCGACGTGGGAGGCGGCAATGTTCTCCCCGCCCCGGATGATGACGTCTTTGGCCCGGCCGGTGACGTACAGCAGGCCGTCGTCGATGCGGCCGAGGTCGCCGCTATGCAGCCAGCCGTCGGCGTCGATGACCCCCGGCGCGTCCTCGCCCCAGTAACCGAGCATCTGGGACGGCGTGCGGACGACGATCTCGCCGGTGCCGGTTTCGTCCGGTTTCCCGATGCGCATCTCGACGACCGGCAGCGGCCGTCCGGCGGTCTGCGGGTGCTCGGCCATCAGGGCGCCGGACGCCGCGGCGACCGTGCCGCCGGCCTCGGTCATGCCGTAGATGGTGGACACCCCGCGACGGACCGCCGGGAAGGCGGCACGCAGCCGGTCGGAGAGTTCGGGGGTGACCGGCGAGCCGCCGAGCGAGATCGACCGCACCGCGGACAGGTCGCGCCCGGGCAGCGTGGGATCTTCGAGCACGCGGATCGCCATCGTCGGAACGGCGCCCCAGACGCTCACCCGCTCGCGTTCGATGAGATCGAGCACCTGGCCCGAGTCGAAGCGCCCCTCCAGGAACACCATCGTGTTGCCGCCTAGCAGGGCCAGCAGCAGCGACTGGATGCCACCGATGTGGAACAGCGGGCCGCTTTGCAGGATGACCTCGGGCGGCCGGTCGCCGCCGAGCTGGTGCGGCAGCCGCTTCGACACGACCAGCAGGTTCTGCAGGTTGGCGATGACCGAACGATGCGCGAGCACCGCCGCCTTGGCCAGGCCGGTCGTGCCGGCGGTGAAGATGATCAGCGCGGGATCGTCCTCGCCACCCATGGGCCGCTCGGGGATGGGCAGCGGCGGCGCATTCTGGGCGGCCTGGATGTCAGCCACGGGCACGACAGCCGGTCCGGCGCCTTGGCCGGTCCCCGCGGGCAGCAGCCTGGTCATCTCGGTGTCCGCGATGATGACGGCGGGCTTGGTGAGCTCGATGGCGTGGGCGATCTCGTCTGCGCTCCACCACCGGTTGCCCGGCGCCACCACCACGCCGAGCCGCAGGGCCGCCCACAGCGAGATCACCCACTCCGGCGAGTTGGCCGCGATCAGCAGCAGCCGGTCACCGGGGCCCAGGCCGCGCGCGGACAGCTGCCCGGCCACCCGGTCCGCGGCCGCGGTCATGGCGGCGAACGTGACCCGGCGGCCGCCCTGGACCAGATGGTCCCGGCCGGCCCAGCGGGCCGCGTCGTCGAGCAGTTCGGTGACCCGCCGGCGGCGCTGCTCATAGACGAGAAACGGCACCGGCCCGTCGCCGCGCGCGACCTCGGTTCCCCACATGCCTGCCTCGCTCGTCACGAGCCAATAGTCTAGATCACAACCATCGGATACCAGAGTATCTTGTCACGCGCAGCGGGTGAGGCTGCATATCCACAGGATGTCAGGCCGAGCGTCGCGGGCATCCTCTATGCGGAGCGAAGCGCGCCGTCGTCGTCGAGATCATTGAGCACCGCGGGCAGGCCTACCGTGAGCATCTTCCTGCGGACGTGGCCCAGTAGCTGCGACATGAAGACCCCGCTGACGCCGGTAAAGCCGGTGTGCTCGTAGGTGAACCGCGTGCCGCCGGCGTGGGACTCGAGCCGGTAGGTGACCTCGGTGACGTCGCCGCCTTCGTCGCCGGTCCACGAGTAGCGCAGCAGTGACGGCTCGTTCACCTCAAGCACCTCGCAGTCGACGATGCCGTTCCAGCCGGGCTTCGGCTTCGCGATGAGGCGGAACTTCGTGCCTACGACGGGGGCGAATCCTTCCGGCCGCCCGCCGGCTCCGGTCGCGGTCCACCGCGGGACGAGCGCCGGGTCGGTCACGGCCCGCCAGACCTTCGCGACGGGATGGGGGTAGTCACGCACGATGCGGATGTCGCTCATGGGGAACTCCTCGGCCTGGGACGTGGACTACGGGACTACGGGTTAATTTTTATAGTGACTATAAAAATAGTGCAGCAGAAAAAATCTGTCAACTGGATTATGCTTCCGGCCATGAGCACTCCGACGGTGGACTGGGCAGTGCCGGGGACAGTGGAGACCGAGGGACTGCGGGAGCGCAAGAAGCGCCTGATGCGCCAGCAGTTGTCAGACACGGCGACACAGATGTTCATGGAGCGCGGCTTCGACGCCGTCCGCGTGACCGACATCGCCGAGGCGTGCGGGGTGTCGGAGAAGACGGTCTTCAACTACTTCCCTACCAAAGAGTCGCTGATCCTGGACCGCCTGGAGTCCACGGTGGCCTCGCTCCGGACCGGCCTGGCCGAGCCCGGGGTCTCACCGGTCCAGGCGGCGCTGCGGATCCTGGACCGTGAACTGAACGCCATGACGTCCTGGATGGCCGCCCAGGACGACCCGGCCCAGGCCACCGTCATGGTCCGGCGCTTCGGTACCCTGATCGCGGCCACGCCTGCATTGCGCGCCCATCAGAGCGACATGATGGACCAGTTCACCGCTGTGGCCGCCGCGATCCTGGCCGAACGGGCCGCGATGAGCGCGGACCACCCGGAGCCGCAGATGGCGGCCATCGCCCTGCTTGGCCTGTGGCGCGTCCAGTTCCAGAGCCTGTCGAAATACCTGGACGGCACCTGCACTCCGGCACAGGTCTACGAAGCAGTGACCGCCGATGTCCACCGAGCCGCCCAGCTCGTCGACACCGGACTGAGCTCGTTCGCGGCCTTCACATCCGATACGGACGGACAACAGGCCACTTCGGCCGCCAAAGGCCGCCAGCTTCAGATGGGGTAGCGGGTGAGCTCGGCGGTGTGCTGACGGCCGGACGGGGTGGTCCATCTGAAGGGTGCCGTCCAGGGAACTGCTCCACCTTCCAGCGGGGTGCTGTTTGAGCCGATGGTCGTGACGGCACTTCGGCTCCTGTCAGTTATATTAACACATATGACGATCCGCGACGCGATACAGCTAGCCGAGGCCAGCAGGCCACCCGACGGCGTCATACGCTGCCTGATCTACGTCCGGATCAGCATGGACAAGGCCCACGACGGGCACGGCGTGGCCAACCAGATGGCCAAGCTGGAGCAGAAGGCCAGCGAGCGCGGCTGGACCGTGGTGTACCGGCTCTCGGATAACGACATCGGGGTGACCCGCAAGGACCCGACCAAGCCGGGCAAGTACCGGCCGGGGTACGAGGAGGCGATGCGGCTGGTCGACGCGCGGGCGGTGGACGCGGTGCTGTGCTTTAAGTGGGACCGGTTCATCCGCGAGCCGCTGGACCTGGAGTACCTGATCCCCCGCTTCGACAAGGCCGGGGTGCGGTTCGCCGAGGTGGACGGGAACATCGACCTGGGCACCGACTCCGGGCGGCTGGCACGCGCGGATCCTGATCGCGGTGGCCAAGGCCGAGCAGGAGCGCAAGGCCGAGCGGCAGAAGCTGGCCAACGAGCAGGCGGCGATCAACGGCAAGCGGTTCCTGGGCGGCCCGCGCCCGTTCGGGTACGGCGAGGACCACGTGACCGTCCACCCGGTGGAAGGCCCGGCGGTGGCGGAGGCGTGCGCGGCGCTGCTGGGCGGGGGCACAGTCAGCGGGATCATGCGGGAGTGGACCAAGCTGGAGCTGACGCCGCCGCAGCGGGACCGGCGCGGCACGACCCGGTGGAACCGGGCCAGCATCCGGAGCATCCTGCTGAACCCGCGGATCGCGGGCCTGTCGGTCTACCATGGGGAGATCGTCGGCCAGGGTCAGTGGGAGCCGCTGGTGATCGGAGGAGACGTGGCGGGCGGTGCGCGGGCATCCTGGAGGACCCGGCCCGTAAGCCGCCGCGGGGGGTGCGGACGCTGCTGGGCGGGCTGGCGCTGTGCCCGTGCGGCAACGTGGTGGCCGGGGGGCCGTCGCATACCGGGCACCGGGTCTACCGCTGCTCGATGCCGACCCGGGACCGGTCCTGGCCCGGCGCGCACGTGGCCCGCCAGGCCGAGCCGGTCGAGGACTTCATCGACCAGGCTCGTGGTCGGGCGGCTGTCCCGCCCGGACGCCGCTGACCTGGTGGCGGTCCCTGAGAGCGGCCCGGATGTGGTGGCGCTGCGGGAGGAGGCGGCGGCGATCCGCCGCAACCTGGAGGAGATGGCCGCCGACCGGGCGCTGGGCCTGATCACCCGGCCGCAGCTGCTCGCCGCGACCGGGCGGGCGAACCTGCGGCTGGAGGAGATCGGCGCCGAGCTGGAGCACGCGGCGCGGGAGAACGTGCTGGCCCCGCTGGTGGCGGCCGAGAACGCGGCGCAGGTGTGGGAGGACGCTGGACCTGTCAGCCGCAAGCGGGCGGTCATCAAGACGCTGATGAGCATCACGCTGCATTCGCCGGGCCGGGGCGCCCGCCGCCCGTTCGACCCGGCCACGGTCAAGGTCACCTGGCGGCAGCCCGACGCCGCCTGATCCCGGCCAGGATGCCCCGGCCCCGGTGCCGGGAGCCGAGGGCGTCCCGGGCGGTCTACCTGCGGCGGGGGCGGCGCAGGAGGAGCGCGAGCGTGTCACGCTGCTGGCTGGACAGCGGCGGGGCGGCATCGACCAGCCGGGCGACGTAGGCATCCAGGCTGGCCTGATGGTCATCGTCGGGGTGCCCGTCGTGGCCGGGGCGCTCGTCTTGCTGGCTGTGCACGGCCGGGGGCGGGGGCCTGGCTGATCCGGGACGGGCTGCTTGGAGGCCCGGCCGGTTCCTCATCCCCGGTCCGCGTTTTCACGGCGCTGCTGGTCCCCTGGCATGATTTAAAGCTACGTTTTTGCTGGCGGACGGCAAATCAACATGCGCTATCGCAGGCCGCGCTGAATGGCGCCAGGCATCATTCAGCACCACTGGGCATCACTCAACAGTACTGGACTGCACTGATAGTGCGGCAGAATTTTTTGCTTGAGCATGTAAACCAGGGATACGCCCCCATTCGGCGTGGTCAGGCATTCACGTAAACACGCCGTGTGGTGATCGCCGACCTGCCGGATCGTGTCACGGCAGCCTCACGGAGGCGCATTCGTCCGGGCCGCTGGCCTGCGGCTCAGCGCGGCCTGTGCCCCTGGCAGCGGCATGGAGAGCTGAGGCTACCAGGGCTCGATCTCGCTGTCCCGCGTGTGCCAGCGACCGCCATCTCAGCGGCGAGGAGGATGGGATGAGCGATCGCTTACCAGCGTCTTTTGCTTTGGATGAAAGCAGCCCGAACCGTCGGACTGGTGAACGCTCGTATTCGTCGTTGACGTGTTTGGCGGTCAGCCTGATATCGGGTTACCGGCTGTGATGAGAAGGGCCGGTGATGGTGGGCGGAGTGCGGATAACGGGCCGGGCTGGAAGAGTGGTTCACCGTCATTGCCGCCGAGCAGGAAGGTGAAGCGGTCCAGGTCGTTGCGGAGCTGCGGCAGGCCGTAGGCGGGGTGGCCGACGAATGCGAGCAGGGAAGGGGCGAGGCGGGCGGGGTCGCTGGCGATCCAGCCGGTGAGGAATTGCAGGAGCTCGGCGAGTTCGGCGGCGTCTACGACGTCCAGGTTCATGCTGGGCATGGCTGTTTCGTTTTCCTGTTCCCGTAGCTGCGTGCGGAGAAGGCTGACTGCGGCGGCGTCGCGGGTGCGGGCGTTGCCGGCCGCGGTGACCCTGCCGGTTCCCGTGGCTGGGAGTGCCCTTCGGCGGTGCGCGTGCCGCCGTCAGTCATCGTGGTCCTGCCGGGGGTCGCGGCCTGGCCGTTCGCCTGCGACGTACCGGCTCCAGGTGGCGCCGGCGTTGACGTGCTGGCGGGTGGTGGTGGTGTGGTGGAAGCCGAGGGCGTCGGCGATGACGGGGGCGGGGACCTGCAGGACGAGCTGGCGCAGCGCGGAGATGCGGGCGGTGCGCAGCGGCAGGCCGTGCTCGCGGAGCTGGGCGGCGATGCTGCGGTACTCGGCGGGCTGGCCGGCGTGGCGGCCGGGGAACAGCCAGTCGCTGCCGTGGTTGGCGGGGACGTGGTCGTGGCGGGTGGCGGCGAGCTGGTGCAGCAGCGCGCCGAACGGGGCCGGGACGGGGCTGGGCGGGTCGCCGAGCCGCAGCCAGGTCTGGCCGGCCTCGTCGCGGGTCAGGTCGGCGGCGGACAGCCGCAGGATGCGGCTGAGCGGCTGGGCGTAGAGCAGCATCAGGCAGGCGGCGGCGCGGGGCCGGACCGGGATGGCCGTGTCGGTGGCGAAGCGGCGCAGCAGGTCCAGGCGGCGCTGCTGGGTGATGGCCTGCCCGGCATAGGGCTGCTGGCGGGGGATGTCCAGGTGGCGGGGGATGTGGCCGTGCGCGGCCGCCCAGACCAGGAACGCGCGGACGCCCTCGCGCTGGTGGGCGCCGTGGCTGGCGTAGTAGGCGTCGATGTGGGCCTGGGTGAGGGCGGATGGCCGCACGCCCAGGGCGGCGGTCCAGGTCAGGAAGGTCTGGGCCTGGATGAACCGGCTCCGGGCGTACTGGGCGGCGGTGGCGCGCAGCGGCCCGGCGGCGGCCCTGGCACGCATGCCGGGCAGCTGGTGCCACAGCCCGAACTGGCGCAGCAGCCGAAGGTGCGGGTGGCCGGCCAGGGCCTCCAGGCGGCGGTCCAGCCACGCGCCGAACTCGCGCAGCTGCTTGTCGACAGCAGGCAGGACACCGCAGCTGACCAGCAGGTCCCGCAGGTAGGTCACCGCCCGCGGGCGGGGCCAGGCGTCCAGCGCCTCGTGGGTCAGGGCCAGCTTGCCGGCGGCCAGGGCCATCAGCAGGTCGCGGATGTGCGGCTGGTCCAGCCATTCCAGCGTGGCGGCCGGGCTGGGCGCGGCGGCCAGGGCCTCGGCCAGCGGTTTCAGCGGCGCCGCGATGGCGCCGGTCCCGTCATCCAGCAGCCGGGCGGCCGTCCAGGTCACCGAGCACGGGCCGCAGAGCCGGCTGGGGCCCCGCCGACGGCCGGTCATGCCGGTTTCGGTGCCGCACCGCAGGCAGCAGAACTCGCGGGTGATCCCGGCGCAGTCCCGGCAGATCCGCACCCCGTCGCGCAGGCCGGGCAGCAGCCGGCCGCCGGTGCCGCAGCCGGGGCAGGTCCCGGCCGCGGACAGCGCCGCGGTCAGGCACCGCCAGCACAGGTGCCCCTCGGGGAACGAGGCGGCCGGGTATCCGTGGTGCCCGCACCGGGCGCAGGTCCGCTTCTTCGCGGGCTGGGTCATGACCCGGGACGCAGCTTCGCGCGGGCCGGGCGCAGCGCGTTCAGGTCAGTCACGCCGTCCTTGCCGCCGCCGCTGCTGGCGGCGCGGCGGCGGGCCGGGACGTTCTCGGCGCGGGTGGCGATCAGCTGCGCCGGGGTGACGCCGAAGATGTCGCACAGCGCCGCCAGCACCGGCAGCGACAGCCGCTCCGGGGTCTGGGTGACCAGCCGCCACACCTGCACCGACGACAGCGTGATGCCCCGCTCGGCCAGCAGCGGCTCCAGGTCGGACGCGTTGAACAGCCCGGCGGCGGCCATCACCTCCCGCAGCCGCCACTGGTAGCTGACCTGCCGTTTCGCCGCCATCACGCCCCCCTTCCCGGCCGCATCGCGGCGGCCGCCGTGGCGTCCAGCGCCCGCCGCAGTGTGCGGATCCGGAAGTCCGAGGACACGCAGGTATAGATCGCGGTGGTGGAGGCATGCTCGTGGCCGGCCTGCTGCTGCACGAACAACGGGTCCCAGCCCGCCTCGATCAGGTGCGTGACGTACGAGCGGCGCAGCGAGTGCAGATCCAGGCCCTCATCCAGGCCCAGCGCATCGCGGTACTCACAGAACCGCTTGTGCAGCGTCCCCGAGCCGATCCGCGGGCCCCGCTCGGACGGCCACAGCGCCGCCGACTCCCCGGCCGACGGCATCAGCGGCCGGGCCTCGCCGATCCACTGGTCCAGCACCCCGGGCACCCACTCCCACACGGTCAGCACGCTGCGGTGCTTCGGCGGCGACCCCTTCATCGCCTTGCCGAACCGGACCTGGCATACCCCGTACTCCCCGAACTCCGGCGCGTGCGGGTTCGGGCCGAAGTCGGCCACGTCCAGCATCGCCGCCTCGGTGCGGCGCAACCCGAACCCGTAGGCCACCTTCAGCGCCGCCGCGTCCCGGAACGCCGGCAGCCACCCCTTGCGCCCGCCGCCCCGCACCCGGACCGCCTGCTCGTCAGCGTGGTCGAACAGGGCCTGCAGCTCATCGAGGGTGAACGCCCGCTTGCGCGGGTCCGCCTCGTTCTGCTGGACATGGACCGCGGTGTTCCACTCATGCACCACCTGGACCGGGTGGGTGCCGAACCGGGCCTGGCACTGCCCGGCCCACCCGTAGGCCGGGTCGGTCACGTACGAGCAGAACGCCGACACCGACGAGGCATAGGACCGGACCGTCGACCGCCGCAGCCCCTTCACCCCCCGCAGGTCGCCCAGCCACTCATCCGCCATCCCCGGCCCCCACTGCCACGGCATGGCGTCGGCGTGCGCGGCGAACGCCCGCACCATCGCCTCCCGCCGCCCGATCGTGGCCGGCGCCAGGTTCCGGGCCAGCTGCTGCGCCCGCCACCCCTCCAGCATCGCCGCGAACACCTGCTCATCGGGGTGCAGCAGCGGCACGCCCGCCGCCAGGTGCAGGCCCGCCGACCCCGGCGTCCCGTCCCGTCCCATCCCCATCACGGCCACCCTCCGTCACTTACATCAGATGAAGGAATCTTTCACCAGATGTAGGCGGAGCGCAACCCCGCAGGCAGCCGCCCGCCGCCACGCCGGCCACCCTCCCGCCGCGATTTGCAAAATGCGCCGGACTAAACAGCACCCAGCATCATTCAGTGCACTTCAGCGGCACCATTCATAACCGGTAAGCACGCCGCATCGAAACCATTCCAGTTCTTCATCAGATGAAACCCGCGCTGTTAGAAGCAAGATGTGCGGTAAACCCCCCCTTACGTCTGGACCGGGCGCGGTCCATACGTAAACTGGCACCAGGACATGGCCTCCGGTAAACCTCCCGCCGGGAAGCAGCGGGAGGCAAAAGCAAAGGCGGTCAGGAAATAGAAGCCACGAGCGGGGAGCACGACAGAATGACGGGCGCTATCAGCGACGGCAGCCAGGCCAGCGTCAGCGGGCAGGGTCGGCGGCGGGCACGGCAGCCGGTCCCGCGCACGCGCCGGGTGGAGGTCACGCTGACCGGCGAGGAATACACGGTCATCGAAGCAGCAGCCCGGCGAGCGGGGCTGGCCCGCAGAGCGTACATCGCCCAGGCGGTGCTGGCCGCCGCCGCGAACGGCGGGCCCCTTGGCGACCGGGAGGCGCTCCGGCGGGCGCTGATCGAGCTGATGCGCGCGGCCGGGCTGGTCCGCCGCATCGGCACCAACCTCAGCCAGGCGACCGCGAAGCTGAATGCTACCGGGCAGCCCGCCGGGGACCTGCCCGGCTACGCCGCCGGGACCATCCGCCGCGCCGGCCATATCGACGAGGTTGCCGACGCGTGCGCAAGGCCCTGGGGTAAAGCTCGCGGCGGGTGGCGGCGGTGACCGGGTGATCGGGAAGATCAGCACCCCGCGCGGGGAGCACGTCGAGCCGCTGCTGTATTACCTGTTCGGTCCCGGCCGCCACGAGGAACACACCGATCCCCACATCGTCGCGGGCTGGCGTCATCCCGCCAGCCTCGAACCACCGCTGCGGCCGGACGGCAAACGCGACTTCGCCACGCTGACCGGGCTGCTGAAGCAGCCGCAGGCCGCTCTGGGCGAGCGGGGCTACCCGCGGCCGGTATGGCACTGCTCGATGCGCGCCGCTCCCGGCGACCGGATGCTGTCCGATGACGAATGGGCGCGCCATCGCGCACGAGGTCATGCACCGCACCGGGCTGTCCCCCTACGGTCAGGAAGACGAGGCCGTCCGCTGGATCGCCGTCCGGCACGGCGATGATCACATCCATCTGGTCGCGATGCTGGCCCGCCAGGACGGCGGCAAGCCCAGCCTGTCCTGGGAACGGTACAAGGTCCGCGCCGCCTGCCTGGCCGCCGAGCAGCGGTACGGGCTGCGCTCCACCGCCCCCGCCGACCGCACCGCCGCCCGCCGTCCGACCCGCGCCGAGAACGAGAAGGCCGCCCGCCGTGGCCTGGACGAGGCCCCGCGGATCACGCTGCGGCGGCAGGTCACCACCGCTGCGGCGGCAGCGGGCAGCGAGCACGAGTTCTTCGCCCGCCTGGACCAGGCCGGGGTGCTGGTGCGCAAGCGGTTCAGCGTCAAGAACCCCGGTCAGGTCACCGGGTACTCGGTCGCCCTGCCCGGCGACACCACCAAGGACGGCGGACCGGTCTGGTACGGCGGCGGGAAACTCGCAGCGGACCTGAGCTGGCCCAAGCTGCGGCAGCGATGGACCCCGCACCGGGCCACGCCCGGTGACTGCCGGCTCACCGCCGAGGAGCGGAACGCGGTCTGGGATCACGCCGCCCGCGCCGCCGCCGACGCCGCCGCGCAGATCCGCGCCTGACCTGGACCGACCCGGCTGCCGCCGCTGACGCCGCCTGGGCCACCTCCGACACCCTGCACGTGGCCGCCGCCGTGCTCGGCAGCCGCATCCTGCGGCAGGCCGCCGACGCCTACGACCGCGCCGCCCGCTCACCCTATGGCCGCATCCCTCAGCCGTCCCCGGCCGGGAACCAGCTCCGCCAGGCCGCCCGGCTGCTGTCCGCGTTCGCCTACCTGACCGGCGACCGGTCCATGGCCCCGATCGTGCTCATCACCCGGCTGGCCGCGCTCGCCGAAGCCGTCGCCGAACTCCGCGACGCCCAGCAGCACGCCGCCCAGGCCGCCGCAGCCCGCGCCGCCGCCGAACGGCTGTACGCCGCCGCACGCCCGGCACCGCCCGCACAGCCGCGCCCGGCCCAGCGCGCCAGCACCGCCGCCCAGCTCGCCGGGCAGTCTTTCCCCCAGTCAGCCCGGCCAGCTACTCGACCAGCGACACCAGGACAGCCCGGTCCGGCTCCGGGCGGACCGCCACCAGTGCGACGGCCGCCACCACCCAGGCCACGCGGCCCTACCCGCTGACGATGCGAGCACGCACAGCCCAGCGCATCAATATACGGCTCCAGCGCCCGAATGCTACGCGACGCCCGGCGGGGGCATCTTGCGGCACCTGGCGAGCGCCGGTTGCCGCATGCCCTACCGTTGCGGCGTCTCCGCCACGCTCACGCTGGCGCCGGCACGCCCGGCGTGACGGCGCCAACGGCGTATGGCCACCTCCGGCTCATGTCACCGACGGTGACGGCCAGCCAGGAAGTGGTGCGCGAGATCCGCCTGATTGGAGCGGACGGCCGCTGTATTTCGATCGAGGCGCTGGCAGTGCAGATCTGGGTGTTCTGCGCGTTCGCGAGCTGGAGGCGGGGTAGGGGTCGCGGTTCCAAGCAGGCGGCCGCCGGTCGCGGGCACCTGAGCCTGCCGTCCTTCCTCTGGCGATCCGGCAGCACCGCCCAGGGACCAGCTGCGCGCCGCGGATAGGGCGGCCGCCATTAACAGCATGGAGGCCACCGGTCCGGTGCGGAGCGGGTGGCGTTGCGGGTCATGTATGAAGTCGTGGCCGGACA
>CAVYNE010000039.1:0-24019 GCA_963769715.1 uncultured Actinomycetes bacterium | reverse complement strand
ACTTCGGTGGTCCCGATTGATAGGTCTGGCGCGGCGCCTGGGGGGCCGAAGCAGCAGTTCCCGTAAGCGTAGGCGGCGGCATGGAAAGCTGCGGCAGACAACTGGCGAAACGGAATTGTGGCGTGGGCTGAGCCGGCGGGGCAAAATGGCCGGGTGACATCCGGTCAGTCCGCAATGTCGGAAGTGCTTCCCCTGCGCGAAACGGATCCGCGCAAGGTGGGTGGATACCGGCTGCTCGGCCGCCTCGGGGAAGGCGGGCAGGGCGTGGTGTTCCTGGCTGTCGGTCCTGCTGGAAGCCAGGCGGCGGTCAAGCTTCTGCCGCCAACCACGGACCCACAGGTCCGGAGCCGCTTTCTGAAGGAGGTTGCCGCAGCGCAGCGGGTCGCCCGGTTCTGCACTGCGCAAGTTCTGGATGCGGGAATCTTCGAACGGCGGCCGTTCATCGTCAGCGAATACGTCAACGGGCCATCGCTGGTAGAGGTCATCGAGCAGCTCGGGTCTCGCGGTGGCGCGACGCTCGAGCGCATCGCCGTCGCAACGCTGACCGCGCTAGGCGTGGTGCATGCCGCCGGGATGGTGCACCGCGACTTCAAGCCTGCCAATGTCCTGCTCGGGCCCGACGGGCCGGTGCTGATCGACTTCGGGCTGGCGGCCGTTCCCGGGATGACCACCATGGGCCCTTCTGGCCAGGCTGCCATCGGAACTCCAGCGTTCATGGCTCCTGAGCAGCTGGCCGGGGAGCGGGTAACCGCGGCGGCCGACATGTGGTCGTGGGCTGTGACGATGGCGTTCGCGGGTACCGGTGAGTTGCCCTTCAAGGGCGAGTCGTTGACCGCTACGGCGTTCGCCATTCTTCATTCCGAGCCAAATGTGGGCAGGCTTCCCGAACCATTGGGCTCCCTCGTCCATCGCTGCCTCAACAAGCACCCAGCCGTCAGGCCATCGGCCCGCGGCGCGCTCAGCGAGCTGGTGGCCGCCGGCGCCCGGCTCATGGGCCCGATGCCGCCGATAGCGTCCGCTCTCGACACGGACGAGAAGACAACTAGCTCAGAACAGGTGCTTGCAGCGCTGCCCGAGCCGCGGGTCGGCAGCGGCGATGGCCTGATCGCCGGTGACCTGGCATCTAGGCCACGGCGGAGGCGGCGCAAGAACGGCCGCGCATCGCGGCGCCGGCGGGCGGCTGTGCTGTCGACCTTGATCCTGCTGGTTGTCGGCGCTGGCGGGCTTGCGTTCACTCTTTCCGGGCAGGGCGCATCGTTGGAGCGGCTAACGGGTGGCCGCGTCCAGAACAGCCAACTCGCCGCTGAGGCTACGGCGAGAACGCAGGCGGTCACCTGGATACTGCACCAGGTCAGTCCCGCCGCGGTCGTGTCATGCGATGTCCAGGTATGCGCGAATCTGGTCAGGAACGGCTTCCCGTCCTCGGACCTATTGTCGCTCGGGCCTGTGTCGAACGACCCCCTCGGCTCCGACCTGGTGGTGGCCACTGCCACAGTCCGGAACCAGTTCGGCAGCCGTCTGGCCGTCTATGCCCCGGCTATCATCGCGAGCTTCGGCACGGGAAACACCAGGATTGACATTCGGTGGGTCTATCCCGGCGGCGCCGAGGCGTATGGCGCCGCCCTGCCCGCGGCGCTGCGCGTCAGGAAGGCTGCTGATGCCCAGCTGTTGAGCAACAGCAATATCAGGCTCTCCACCACAGCCAAGCAACAGCTCCTCAGCGGCCAGATTGACCCTTGGCTGCCGCTGCTTCTCGTCCTCATGGCCCATAGCCATCCGTTGCACGTTGTAGACTTCGCCGGCCAGTCGCCTGGCGGCGGACCTGCCAGCCTCCTGCGGTGGGTGGACGTGGCGACGACCGTCAAGGCGGCGCACCTCACGCGTGCGGCATATCTCGGCTGGATACGGTCGTTCATCGACACGCAGCGAGCCGAGTACCATCCTGCCTGGGTCCAACAGGTCACGCTGCCTACTGGCCAAATCGTGCTGAGGATCGGGTATGGCGCGCCGAGCCCGCTCAGCTAGTCGAGATCCGGCCCTGGTACTGGCTGATGGCCGGGCAGGAACAGCGGGTCCGCGGCCGACGCGGCTGGTCTGGCCGACCGGTGAACGCTGCCGGTCGCGGTACGGCTGGTACTCAGGGGTCTGAAGGCATGACGGCCCGCGCTGAACTGGCCTCGGCCAGGCGGCGCCAGCAGTGGCGCGGCCAGGGCCACCCGGCAGGCCGCGGCGACCTGCTCGGGGTGAGGTCCAGGCGGCAAAGCAATCCAGCACCACGGCTCCGCAGCATCGGCGTCACCCGTTAGGAACACGGCCAGCCGGAATAATAACCGGTACTGCGCGTGGCACAAATCCGACAGAGCCGGCAGATGCCTGTCCGGCTGCGTGGCCGTGGCGCCCTTGCGCTCCCCTCCTCGCCTGCGCGAGGACGCCACCGGCCCGCAGCGCGCCGGGCTGGGCTCACCGCTTCGGGTCACCGGTGCTGCCCATCGAGACTCCAGGCCTGGGTCACCGCCCTGACTCCGATGGATCCAGAAACTGGCAGATCTTGGTACGTATAGGAAGAAGTAAGAAGCTATCTGCTGACTTAGGCACTCTAAGGGAGTATAGATAGGAAGTAAAGAGCATGAATAAGATGAGCTGAGAAGAGAGAGGCAGATCCGTGTCGTTAGCCGCCCGCAGAAGAGCTAGACTCTTCTATCTTCTTCGGGTATGGATGGTCAGGTAGCCGGTGGCAGGACTGGCGGCGGCTCGTGGGAAGGACGGTCATATGGCCGGTGAGGACTGGCGGCGGCTCGCTGATTACGTCGTCGCGCGCCGGGTCGAGCTAGGCATGCGGGACAGGCGGGCCTTTGCCGAAGCGACCGGGATAACCGAGCGAACGCTGGGAAAGCTCGAGAACGGCCAGCGCGTTTCCCCCAGCACTCTCGGTATGGTCGAGAACCGGCTCGGCTGGGCCCCGGGTTCGTGCCGGCGGATACTAGCAGGCGGGGAACCTGACGCGGGGTCGCCGGACCTCGGGCATGCCGAGTATGAAGACCCGACACTGTGGCACATCGCGAGCACCCCCGGGCTGCCCCCCGACGTGGTTCGCGGCCTTGTCGCCCTCGCCCGGAACTGGCGGCAAGGCGACGCCGGCACAGACGAGCAGGCCCGGCGGCGCGCCTGACCGCCTGCCGCCCGGCCGGTTGCCCTGCTCCGCAGGCAGCCGGGGCTATTTCACGCACGGCCAGGTCATCTCCCGCAGAACCCGGGCTCGCTGGGGCCTACCAGGGATCACCACAACGGACTAGATCTTCCGGACGCCGCCCCAGCGCGAACCCCCCGAACAAAGACCGCCCGGCTCGCGTGTCCCCAGGCCGCAGGCGGCCGTGGACTCACAGTAGTGGCCAAGACGTTGATAACGTGGGCGAGCCGGTCATGCGCGAGGCCGGCACCCATGGGCCCGCGTGCGACGCGAACCGGGTTGTTCCACTGAACTCATGCGCAGAGCTGGCCGCTCGGGCGCGGCACAGGCGCCCATGTATTGGCTACCAGGTCGCCGGCCATAACAGCAGATCGGAGCCGTTCTGGCCGTGACCGGAGCCCGAGGAGAGACTGGGTGAGTCGGCGGTTATCGTCTGGCAAGTTGCCGGTGGCGGCCGGTTATGACGGCCCGTGCAGTCAGGGCGCCGTAGCCGGCCAGCGATCGCGGTGGACACGCCCTCCGGCTAGCCCGCTCGCGGCCCCTGGCGTCGGCGCTGTTCGCCCAGTGCGGTCAGCGCCGCGATCTGCCTGACGAACTCTGGCCACAGTACCCGGGGCAGGTCATGGCCCATGCCGGAGAAGCCCGCGAAGCGGGAGTCCGGGATCGCCTTGGCGATCGCGAGGCCTCCGCTCGGCGCGACCAGCGGGTCATGGAGCCCGTGGATGACCAGTGCCGGGACCGTGATGCGGCGCAGCGCCGCGGTGCGGTTGGGCTGGCTCGCGCTCGCTGCGAGCTGCCGCCGGTTGCCGGCCGGGTCGTACCCGCGGTCCCAGCTCCGGCCGGCTAGGTCACGCACGTACTCCTCGTCGGACGCGAAGCCGTGCGAGCCGATGAGCCGGGACGTCTCGACGGCCGCGGAGATGGCCGCGGACCGGTCGGCGAGCACGCGCGGCCGCAGCAGCCGGGCGTACACCCGGGGTTTGGGCTGCCCCACCCGCCGGGATCCGGTGGAGGTCATGATCAGGGTGAGCGTGCGGACCCGATCGGCGTGCTCCAGCGCGACGGCCTGCGCGATGAATCCGCCCATCGACGCCCCGACCAGATGAACCTCGCCCAGCCCCAGGCCATCGAGAAGCCCGGCCACATCGCCGGCCATGTCGCCGATCGAGTACGGCGGCGGCCTGCGCCGCACGACGATGTTGGCCAGGCGCGGCGGCGGGAGGTTCCGCAGGTGGGTCGATTCGCCCACGTCCCGGTTGTCGAACCGGATGACGAACAGACCGCACCGGGCCAGGCCTGCGCACAGCTCGTCCGGCCAGGCGATCATCTGCGTCGCCCAGCCCATGATCAGCACGACCGGCGGCGCGCTCGCGTCCCCGAACGTCTCATACGCCAGCTCGATGTCATTCGCGGCAACCCGGCCCAGCGTGCGAGCAGCGACATCACTCATGAGCGCAGTCTGGCACGCAATAAGCCGCCGGTCACATCCGCCGTTCGCCAGCTGGGCTCCCCCGCGGCCGGCCTTGGCCCATGAAATAGAGGTCATGGCACGGCCAGCAAGCCCGGCCGCGGCGACGTTCACGATCCCGGATGATCACGAGCACCGGCCGCTCGCCGCGCAATTGGGCGGGAGTGTGCGCGTCCCTCGAGACGAGCGCCGATCAGGCGATGTAGTGAGAGACGTCCGCGGCTCCGAAGTCCGGGCGCCGAATCGGCGCCCGGGTGATGGGTGTCACTGCGTGCGACCCAAAGGCGCCGGGCCTGGGCAACGGGTCAATGATCGGGGAAGTGAAGTGACACGAAGATGGACCTGGTTGTGGTCTTCTTCGTGATCTGCGCGATCGCCTGGCTACGCAAGGCCTGGGCGTTAGCGCTGCACGCTAGCGGTACGGGGCCCATGCGGGGCCCGGTTGGTTAGTTACGCCTGATCGCGGCTAGCCAGGCCTGGACCTGCGTCGTGCCGTTCATCGGGTTGATCTCGAAGGTGTCGGCGGTAATCGACTTGACGGCCCAGCCGTCGCTGAACGCCGCGCGCAACTCGTCCGCGCGGACGCGGCGCGGGCCCCAGGTCCCTGGCTGCCGATCGCTGAAGCACATGAGGTAGCAAGCGCCGGCTGGTCTCAGCACAGCCGCGAGGCTGGCGACGTACCGGGCCCGGTCGTCGTCGCCGAATACGTGGAACACCCCGCTATCGATCACGGTGTCGACAGTAAGGCTGAGGCGGCCGAGGTCGAGTGCGTCTGCGACTTCGAACCGCGCGGTCAGTCCGCGCTCGGACGCTTTCGCGCGGGCCCGCGCGATCGCGGTCGGCGCAACGTCGATGCCGGTGACATCGGCGCCACGACTGGCTGCCAGCAGCGCGTTCTCGCCGGTGCCGCAGCCAGCGTCGAGAAGGCGTCCGGTCAGGCGGCCCTCGTCAGCGAGCCGGACAAAGGTCGGCTGCGGCCTGCCGATGTCCCACGGGGCCGACGGGTCGGCCGTGTAGCTGGCGTCCCACTCTGGGTGCGTTTGTTCCGTCATGAGTCAGTGCCTCCGCAGAATCGTGGTCTCGGGCCCAGTCTCTCGCGTCGCGGCCGCAGCCCGGGCGCCGCCGCCGGCCGGCCGTGGTTCCTCACGAGTCATGAAGCTGACCCCGGTGGTGCGCGCCGACCTGGGCCTGGGCCTGGGCAAGATTGCCTCGCAGCCGGCGCGAGGACAAGCCGGCCTGGTAGCGGTACTTCTACGTCCGCACGCCGAGCCCGGCCGAACTGACCGGCGAACCGGACGCGCTGGGCGGCCTGGTCGGCGGCGACGTGGTCGCCCAGGCGGCGTCGAGGATTTCGACGGTGAAACCATGTGCCGTCAGCGCAGTGGCCGCCCGCTCCAGGCGCTGCGCGGGCGCGGGGTCGGCGAACAGTGTTGCCGGAATCGGGGTAGTCATGGTGCCTCCTGGGCTGATCGTGCTGTGGCGGGTCGCAGGCGCAGGTGGTGCCGGATCGGCATTGCCCGGTCCGCGGCGCTCAGCTCTTCTGTCCGCTGGATGCTGTGTGGTTCTCATCGGTACGACGACACAACCCCGCGGGATATGAGGCGACGGCGCGCCAGCCTCACATACCAACCCCGACAAGCTCCGGCTTGCCATCGGGCGAGGTAGTCCAGCCGGTTGACAGAGCGCGTTATCAAGTGATAGCAATTCACATTGTGAATGATCATCACATCGTGCAGGCTGCACGGCCATCGAAGGCCGTGCTCGTCACGGGATGTTCGTCAGGCATCGGACAGGCAACCGCGCTTGCCCTAGCTCGGGCGGGTTTCCCGGTCTGGGCCACGGCGCGGAAGGTCGGCGGCCTGGCGGAACTGGAGCGGGCGGGATGCCGCGTCCTTGCGCTGGACGTGACCGACGAGCAGTCCAGGACCGCCGCTGTCCAGCAGGTCGAGGCCGAGCACGGCGCGGTCGGGGTGCTGGTCAACAACGCCGGGCACGGCGGTGGCGGCCCGGTCGAGGAGGTCCCGATCGGCGTGGTCCGGGAGACCTTCGAGACCAACGTGTTCGCCGTGATCCGCCTGTGCCAGCTCGTGCTGCCCGGCATGCGCGCCCAGCACGGCGGGCTGATCGTCAACCTCGGGTCTGCCGCCGGGCTGGTGACGCCCCCGACCGGCTGCCCCTACGCGATGACCAAGTACGCGATGGAATCGCTGTGCGACGCGCTCCGGCCAGAGGTCGCCCCGTTCGGCATCCGGGTCACGCTGATCGAGCCGGGAGCGGTCCGGACCCGCTTCATGGCCAACAGCGAGCTGTACCAGCCCGTAGACGACCCCAGCAGCCCGTATGCGGCTTACACGGCGAACGTGGGAAAGATGGCCGCCCGCGCGCACCGCGACGGCGCGCACGGCGTGCTCGACGCCGCCGACGTGGCCGCGGTGATCCTCAAGGTGGTCACCGCCCCCCGCCCGAAGGCCCGGTACCGGGTGGGCTCCCAGGCACGCCTGGCCCCGGTGGCACGGCGCGCCCTCGGCGATCGCGGCTGGGACGCGTTCATGCGCCGCCTGGTTCCGTTCCCCGCCCCGGAATGAGCGGGAAGACCGGCCGCAGTCAGGGCGCGCCGGGGCCAGCCGGACGCGGGCGCTACCATCATGGCGACCTGCGCGGTGCCCTGGTCGAGACCGCTATCGGGCTGCTCGGCGAGCGCGGCGCCGCGGCATTCTCCATGGCGGAGGCCAGCCGGCGCCTCGGCGTCGCGGCCTCGGCGCCCTACCGGCACTTCGCCGACCGGGACGCGCTGCTGGCCGCGGTGGCGGTCCGGGCCGCCGGACTGCTCAGCCAGCAACTCGATCGCGAGGCGGCATCCGGGTCCCCGGAGTGGCGGATGGCCGCCGCCGCAGGGACCTATGTCCGCTTCGCCCATGAGCAGCGCGCGCTGTTCCAGGCCCTGGCCGGATCCGGGGGGCTGGACAAGGACCGCCATCCCGAGATCGCGCGCGCCGCACAGCCGATCAGCACGGCCTTCCTGTCCCCGGCAGCCGAACTGACCGGCGGCGACCAGGCTGCGGCCGCGCGGCTCGTCTCGGTCATCGTGGCTACCGCTCACGGCCACGCCATGCTGCTGCTCGACGGCACCTTCGGGCCAGGTCAGGAAGCAGCCGAAGCTGCCGCCCGGCAGGCCGCAACGGCAGCACTCGCGCTGATCGCCGGCCGGGAGGCCCTGACTGGGCCATGAGCGGGACGGGCCGTGTTCAAGTCCCGGCCATGTCGTGGCGATCGACCTGGGCGACCCGCAGCAGCTTGCCCAGCCGAGCCACGCCACGCACCCGCCCGGAGCGGGCGCTTCCGCGCTCGAGCACATCCTGGGCGACCGGGCGACAATGCCCTGTGCCGAGCCTGGGAAACGGGCGGCTGAGGCGGCGCGGGTGGACGACGATTTTGCGCCGGGCACCAGGTCTGTATATATAGGCCAGCGCGGCGTTGGCGTTCGCGCGGGTGAGTTTGGGGGTAGCCGAATGACGGTCAGCGAGGATTTCACCGGCCTGACCGGCCGGTTCCGGGGCGAGCTGCTGGCTCACTGCTACCGGATGCTGGGCTCGGCTGAGGAGGCCGAGGACCTGGTGCAGGAGACGTACCTGCGAGCGTGGCGGTCCTATGACGGGTTCGAGGGCCGTTCGTCGGTGCGGACCTGGCTGTACCGGATCGCGACCAACGTGTGCCTCACCGCGATCGAGCGGCGGGGCCGCCGCCCGCTGCCGTCTGGGCTGGGCGGGCCAGCGCAGGACATGGAGGCGCCGCTGGTGGCGGGGCCGGAGGTGCCGTGGCTGCAGCCGTTTCCCGGCGCGCTGCTGGCCGGGGAAGGCGAGGATCCGGCCGCGGTGGCAGTGTCGCGGGCGGGTATCCGGCTGGCCTTCGTCGCGGCGCTGCAGTACCTGTCGGCCCGGCAGCGCGCGGTGCTGATCTTGCGGGACGTGCTGGAGTGGCCGGCCGCGCAGGTGGCGGATCTGCTGGGCACGACGACCACGGCGGTGAACAGCAGCCTGCGCCGGGCCCGGGTCCAGCTCGCGCAGGCGCTGCCCGCCGAAGACGAGCTGGCCGAGCCCGCCGAGCCGGACCGGCGGGCGGTGCTTGACCGGTTCGCCGCGGCCATCCAGAACGCCGACGGCAGCGCGCTGGCCGAGCTGCTGCGGGAGGATGTCGCGCTGGAGATGCCCCCGCTGCTGACCTGGTTCACCGGCCGCCAGACCGTGGCGGGCTTTATCGCGGCGTACTTTCTCACCGAGCCCGGAGGGCTCCGGCTGGTTCCGGTCATGGCAAACGGGGAGCGGGCGTACGCGGTCTACCAGCGCGACCCAGGCCGGGCGTACCACGCGCACGCCGTGCTGGTGCCCACGGTCACCGCGACGGGGATCGCGCGGATCATCGCCTTCCAGGACACGGGATTGTTCGGGTCGTTCGGCCTGCCGCAGGAATACCGTGCTGGGTCCGGACCGGCGCCAGCGCAGGACTAGGCGATCCCGGTGGCCCCGCTGAGCAGAGGGCTGGAGCTGCTCGAATCAGCTGTCCGTTACGCGCTCGCCGGTGCCGCTCTGGGGACTCCGCGGCTCCTGCAGCGCCCTACCCCGTGTCCGGGCTGGGACCTGGAAACGCTGCTGGACCAGGCGGCGGGTCGCCATCTGGGACCGCGAGCTGACCGCGAGCATGGTCGCGGTGACCGGAGCACTCGAGATCGCCGTCCAGGCCGGCCAGAAGCCTTGAAAGTCACTTACCGGTCCGCGGCGACTCCCGGGAATCCGGCTGGTCTATATAAGTGGGCCGCCAAGCAAGCGGCGCGGAACCCACAAGAGCACCGCGGAGCTGGAGGAACAGACATGACCATCGCCGACAAGACAGTCCTGGTGACCGGGGCCAATCGTGGCATCGGGCAAGCGCTGGTAGAGGAAGCCTTGAGGCGAGGCGCGAAGCGGGTGTACGCCGGCACGCGCCAGCCCCTGGCCCACCCGGACGGGCGCGTCACGCCCCTGATCCTGGACGTGACCGACGCCGCGCAGATTCAGGCAGCGGCCGATCAGGCCGGATCTCTCGATGTCCTGATCAACAACGCCGGCATCGCGCTTTTCGATGACCTGGGCGATCGTGCCGTGCTCGATCAGCACCTGGCCGTCAACCTCTACGGCACCTACGGCGTCGTCCAGGCCTTCCTGCCGTTGCTGACTCGTTCCCGGGGAGCCATCGTCAACAATGTGTCGACGATGGCCGTCGCCCCCTTGCCGCTCACTCCGGCCTACGCGATCTCCAAGGCGGCCGCGTTCAACCTGACGCAATCGCTGCGCGCCCTTCTGGCCGGGCGGGGCGTGCGGGTACATGCCGTCCTGACCGGCCCCACCGACACCGGCATGACCCGGGGCTTCGAGATACCGAAGGCCTCCCCCGAGTCCGTCGCGCGAGCCATCTTCGACGGGGTGGAGAACGGGGAAGAGGACATCTTCCCCGATCCCGCGTCACGGACCCTGGCCGACAGTTGGCGCAACGGCGCGGTCAAGGCGCTCGAGCGCGAGAATGCGGCGTTCGTGGCAGCAGAGCCCGTCGCGTCATAAGCAGAGCGGGTCAGGTCAAGAAAGGGAGACAAGACGCGATGACGGATCACCAGGTGGTCAGCCACCAGGAGTGGCAGGCCGCTCGTAACGAGCTGCTTGAGCGCGAGAAGGAGCACACCAGAATGGGGGACGAGCTGGCGCGCCAGCGGCGCGAGCTGCCTTGGGTCACGATCGAGAAGGAGTACCGGTTCGACACCGACGACGGGACGCGGACCCTGGCCGAGCTCTTCGACGGCCGCTCGCAGCTGCTGTTCTACCACTTCATGTTCGGACCGGGCTACAAGGCGGGATGCCCAGTCAACTCGTCGATGGCCGATGGCCTCGACGGCCTCCTGCCGCACCTTCACGCCCGCGACGTGACCCTGCTGCTCGTTTCGCAGGCCCCGCTGGCGAAGCTTCAGGCGTACAAGCAGAGGATGGGCTGGAGCCTTCCCTGGGTCTCATCGGCGAACACCGGCTTCAACGTCGACTTCGGCGGCTCCTACACCAGGGAGCAGGTACGTTCATGGGGCCTCGACGAGGGCGGGCTGCCGCCGATCGTGGCCCTGAACGCGGCCGCGACCGGGACCGATGTCCTCGGATACCTCTCGGAAGCGCCGGCGATGAGCGCCTTCACGCTCCAGGACGGCGCCGTCTACCAGACCTATGGGACCGCGGCGCGCGGGGTCGAGTTCCTGATGGGCTACTACCCGATCCTCGACCGGGCGCCGAAGGGGCGCGACGAGGGCGACGCGTTCCAGACCTGGATTCGCCGCCATGACGAGTACGTCTGAGCCGCGGCGCGCCAACCGCGGGCGCCGATGGCTCGCATTCCGTCCTGGTCGGCCAAGGCACCGGCGGGCAGGAGCCCGAGCCGTCGGCGACCATTCAATCTTCACCGGTCACCGCCGAGCAGCTCAGCCATGACCTCCTGGTGCGACCGTGCGCCAGGGCGGCCCTCACGGTTACGTCGTGGCGGCAGCAGTGATATTCGGGATGGACATCGGGCGGCGCGACGTCTCCGCGGAGACGCCTGGCGCAATTGCGTGGGACGTCTCCGCGGAGACGTCCTCGCTGACAGGCGAGCAGCGGGAGCGGGTGCCGCTGGCCGACCGGCTGGAGTAGCACCGGCGCGAGGCCAGTCTCGGCGGGCGAGGTGGCCGCCGATCCAGCGAGCGGCAGGGGGCTGGGGCTGAGCGGTCGCGGTCGGCTAGCTGGCGATGGCGCCGCGGACGGCTGGGACAATCTCGGTGGCCCAGCGGGTCAGCGCCTCGGCGGCCGGGGTATCGTCCGTGCTCCGGTAGATGAAGCCGCTCGCGTGGTGCTCGAGCACGGCGGTGGTGAGCTCGTCGACCCACTGCCGGGCGGAACCGCCGATCCAGCGGCCGTCCTCGCCCCGGGTGGCGGCGAGTGGCTCCGGCGTGATGCGGCCGCTGAAGTTGTAGACGGTGGCGACCTCCGCCGGGTCCCGTCCCGCCGCGGCCGCGGCGTCGTCGATGCGCGGGCGCGAGTCGGGTAGAGCTGGCTCCGCCAGTCGGAGGCCATGGGCGGGACCCAGCCGCCGGCCAGCCGTCCGGTGACGGCCAGTGATTTTGGCCTCACCGAGCCGGTGAAGACCCGCGGGGCCGGCGCGTCGGCCGGGTCCAGGCCGGACACATGGTAGAACTCCCGGGTGATCACGTGCCCCTGGTCAGTCCGTGTCGTGGCGCCGTCGGCCCTCACAACCGCATCCGCGGGACCGCTCATGGTCACCGGCGGACCTGCAGCGGGTGTAGGCGACCACATCGAGCGTCCGCACGGGCTCATCGGGATCGTCGCTGGTGATGACGAGTTCGCAGCATTCCGGCTCACAACTAGCCTGGTACCTGATCACGACGCCCAGGCACGAGCCGGGTACGAGGGTGGCCGGGAACGGATTATTGACCAGCGTGAAGTGACGACGTTCGCGGCTGAACGCGACGCTGATAACGTGCAGCGCGCACTCGCCCACGTTGCAGACCGAGATCGTTCTCTCCGCCGCGCCGCAGTCGACCTCCCCGAAGTAGCTGGAACCGGTGACCGCGAGCTTGCCGGTGGGTGCGCGGCCCGACACGTCGATGACGTGCGGCCCGGCCAAATCGCTGCTGTCCACGGTGATGCTGGCCGCGCTCGGGCCGGGCCCCTGCGGCGCAAAACGAATCGGCAGCTCCACAGCGGTACCCACTGCGACGCTCAGCGGGAAGTTAAGTACCGAGGGTAGCTGGAAGGCCGCCGACGACGAGGTGATTCCGGTGATGGTCAGCGGGCAAGAACCCGAATTGGCCAGGGTCAGCGGCTCATCGCGGAAGGATCCGCAGCATACCGCGCCGAAGTCTCCCTGATCGGCGATCGCCGTCACCAGAACGCCCGTTCCGGCGGTCGCCGTTACCGGAATATCCAGCAGCGGCGTATTCGGGTCGTTGCTCGTGACACGAACCGTCCCGGTCTCCGTCACCCCGGCCGCCGAAGGGCTGAAGGCGACGGTGAACGTGACCGAGTTGCCGGACCCGATCGTCATTGGCGGAGCCGGCAGCGGCAGCACGGCGAAGTCGCCCGAGCCGGACAGCGCCTGGACGCTGTCTACGATGAGATCCGCGTCCCCGACGTTGAACACTTCAAGATCGAGGAAGGCTGGTCCGCAGACGGTGCCGAAATCGCCGCCGTCGGCGATATTGACGGCGATCGCCGGGAGGGTGGCCGAGATGGTGACCGGAACCGGATCCGACGGGATACCGTTGGCCACAACCACCAGGTCATAACTACCGGGAGGAACGGCGGGCGGAATCGACAGCACGGTACTCACCGGCGCGGTCCCGGTGGCCACGCCCATGGTCGAATGGTGCGCTGTCCGGCAGTAGATCACGGTGGTGCCGTGCTCCAGGCGCGCCACCGGGTAGTTCGTCGCCATCGTCGCGTCGTCGCCGTACATGCACGCCTGCGACAGGCCGTTAAACTGCGTGCCGGTCAGCGCGTAGTGATGACCGACGGCCATGAATGCCGGGACGCCGGTGATCGCCGGTTTCCATGACGGATCCGGCGTGCCATCCGGGGTATAAACCGTGACCTTCGAGGATTCGCTGCTGAACAGCACCTGCCCGTTGGGCAGAAGCAGGAAGCGGCCCGTGAAGCAGGGGCCGGACGCGTTGCTCGGTGGCGGCGATACTGCCGTAAGGCTGTTGGCGGCCGGGTCGTACTCGAAGAAAGAGGTTGGCCCGGGGAAGTTGCATGGCGGCGCGGGACTGGCCGCTAGCAGAACCCGGCCGTTGGGCAGCAGCGCGGCCGGCGCGTCGATCGGGTGCAAGGTGTTGCCTGAGCCGTCCGTAATGGTCGGGCCGGGCTGCCAGGCACCGGGATCCGACGGGTTGGCCGGTGGCACATAGATGGCGGTGTCCCCGGTCGCACCAATCGTGAGGGCGTTGCCGTCGGGCAGCACCACCGTAGGGCCGATTTCAGCGACGATGTTCGGGCAGGCCTGCGGCAGCGTCGATGGCGTGGTACCCGCGGACACCCATTCGTTCGAGGAGGGCACATATTTTTCGGCGTTCGGAATCGCGGTGCAGTCCACCGCGAGCACGGTGCCGTCGGGAAGCAGGACGAACGACTCCTCCGCGCACCGATCGCTCTTGTTCGGCCCGGCGCTGAACGTCCCGGCCGCCGGGTCAAACAACGCGGTCTGAGAAGTGTTGATGTTCCCGATCAGCACCCGGCCGTCGGCCAGCACGCAGAGCGGCGCGTCGCCCACGTTGGTCCAGCCGGCCGGGGTCGTGACGTTGGTCCAGGTCGAGGTCACCGGGTCAAAGCGGGTCGCGGCCGCGACGTCGGCGCCAGGCTGCACCCCGGTGTTGTATTCACCGCCGGCGACCAGCACGGTGCCGTCACCGAGGACCGCGGAGGCGAAGAACAGCGGACCATACGTCGGCCCACCGGTTGTAGCCGGGATCGCATTGTTCGGCGGCATGGGAGTCAGGTCACTCCAGGTGCCTGTGGTGTAACTTCCCTTGCCATCCGGTGTCAGCTGCCGCCACTTCGGCGAATTCGACACATGCGCAATGACCGTGCCGTCCGTCAGCAGCAGCATCGTGTCGACGCTCGCTCCTGGCTGCTTGGTCAGATCCGCCCAGGTTCCTGCCATTGTCGGCTCCTCGCTCGATGTCGGCGGGTCCCTCTCGGCCCGCCACCTGACCCGCCGGGTCCCTGAGTTATCAGGTCCGGTAGGCATCTGTGAAGAGGCGACATCCAAAGCGGCTGATACAGCAATCGTGCAGAAACCCACTTCGGACAGCTTCCGGAGTTCCGGGCCATCGAGCTAGCCGGGCGTCTCAACGCCTGAAGGGTCGCGGGCATGAGGCGAACCCGGAATGCTCGCGTCGGTGCTCAGGCCGGAAGGCGGCCCAGATCCGGGCCGGGCTGGTCAGCGTAACCAGCCGGGAGCTCTCTGGTAGCTGACCAGCGCGATGAACTTCGCCATCGCCGGGCCGAAGCCGGTGCGCTGGTACGTCTGACGGATGTCCGCGCACGCGGCCAGCACCGCCTCGCGGTCCGGCAACTCCTGCGAGGCGGGCGGCTCGTGCGCCGCTAACGTACGCGCATGGGCGTTTTGCTACTGGACTATGGCACTCTGTAACCGCGGAGAATACAAGCCCGCACGTGAGAAGATAACTGAAGGACTCAAAGATTTTACTTCTCAGGCCACTGCCCTTAACTTTCCGGTTTTTTGTCCCATTCCGGGAGGTTTGACTTGGTGATATCGATGGTGTAGTCGACTTCTTCGGTGTGTCTTGTGCGCCGTTCGGCGGATGTGCGGCCTGACGTTCGCTGGCGGCCGGCACGGTGCCTGGGCAGGGCGAGGATGGCGGCGAGCAGGCCGGCGAGGGGGTCGCCGGGGCGGCGTCCGCAGTGCCGGCAGCAGGTATCGGCCGTCACGTGGCCGCGGATCAGCGCGAGGACGGCGGTGAAGGGGATGAGGCCGGGATCGGTGCCGGCCAGGGCTGCGGCGCGGGCGGCGGCGGTGGCCGTCATGTTGTGGATGAGCAGCAGCGCCCATGCTTCCTGGCGGGCGAGTTCGGGGGACTGGCCGCGCAGGGCGCGGCGGGGGCCGCGGACGGTCTGCTTCAGGTGGAGGAATGCGATTTCTACCTGCCATCTTTCGGCATACAGGGCGGCGATCTCGCGTGCCGGGTACGTCTCGTGGTCCAGGAGGGTGGTCAGGACCCGGATGAGGGTGGTTTTCGTCCTGCCGCTGCGGGTGCGGGCGGTGACGGTGAAGGCGACGAGCCGTGCCGTGGTGTCCGGCAGCCGTTCCGCGTGCGGGTCCCCGGTGTCACGGCGCCGCCTGGTGCGCATGCCGTCTGATTCACGGAGCATGACCAGCTCGGACCCGTCGGGCAGGGTCCGGATTGTCTTGAAGGGGACTGATTTCGCGCCGTTCTTGACGCGCCAGGCCAGGTGGGCGCCGGCGGCGGAGAACCGGATCCACCGGTCCATGGAGAAGAAGCCGCGGTCGGCGAGGTTGAGGATGCCGGGCGCGAAGGACCAGGCCAGGTCGTCAGCCAGCGGGTTCTCCCCATCGAGGTAGCCGCCGGCCGTGCCGGCGATCCACCGGCGGGTCGCGGTGCGGACGTGCGCCGCGATCCGCAGCAGCGGCCTGGCCCCGTCCGCGGGGACCCCGAACACGTCAGCGAGTACGTCGTTCCTGAACAGCTCCATCGTGGTGCCGTCCAGCGCGGTGACCTCCAGGCCCTTCCACAGCTGCGCGATGCCGAGGTCCGCGTCGCTGCGGGCGGCGTCGAGCTCGAACAGGCGGCGCATGACATGCTCGCCGAGAAGCGTGCGGGCCTTGGAGAACGCCGGGCCGGTCGGCACGTCCGTGCTGGGCTTGAGGTTCAGGCCGGGCAGGCCGAACGCCGCGGCCAGGGCCGTGTCATAGCCCGCGCCGGGAAACAGGCAGGCGACCAGGACGCAGATCACGGTCACCTTCCCGGTCAGCGTCCGGTCGTAGGCGTGCCCGTGCGGCGCTTCCTCCAGCGCCCGCGCGATCACGCCCCCGGCCAGGAGTTCTTCCAGCAGGCTTTCACGCTGCAGTTCCCCTAGCCAGTCCAGCCACAGCCCGGGCCCGGACAGCACCCGGCCGGCCAGGTCCGTTCCCGGAACGGCATCGCCGTCCCCGGCCGGCGCGGGCGGGATGGACGACGGCATGACGAGCATGGCAAACTGGGCAGTCAACAAAGCTCCCGGCGGACGGAATGGTCTCGACAACCCCCGTCCTAGCAGGAGCTTTGTTCTATTTCAGGGACCGCCGCACTCCATCACGCCACCGCGACCAACACGCCGCCAGACCGTGACCTAACCCCAGAAAACCGGACACCAAGCCTCAGAACTCCGGAAAGTTAAGGGCAGTGGGCGGGCGGCTCGTGCGCCGCTAACGTACGCGCATGGGCGTTTTGCTACTGGACTATGGCACTCTGTAACCGCGGAGAATACAAGCCCGCACGTGAGAAGATAACTGAAGGACTCAAAGATTTTACTTCTCAGGCAGCTAGTGAGTGTCCCTTTAGAGGGGATCTCTATGCTGATCTTATTCCATATCAACCGAGTGACAGCAAATGCCGGAGTGATGCGGCGCTGCGAGAATATGGTCGCGTATCGAAAAAGGACGAACTATACCGCACAGCGCAGGAGCGAATAGCGCGAGTCCCGGTCCTCCTGGCTGGCGCGGCGCAGTCTTCCAGACTACGGTGCCTGTGCCTCGGTGCACGAGCTCGAGCCGCAGACCAGGGCCTTGGCTCTCGCGGGAATAGACACGCGGCGAGGCAGAATCTGGGCGGCCACGGCTGACGGAGGCCTCCAGCCGACGGTCTGACCCAGGTCAGCGACGCCCGACCGAGGCTCGCGGGCTGACGGTGGGGACGCGCCTGCACCGTTCGGGATAATGATTTTGATCTCGGCCGGCGCAGCTGGAGGCCGCGGCCGCGCCGGCCGCGGCCGGCGCGGTCCGGCTCCGCCGCCAGGTCGAGCCGACCGACTTGGCGGCGGCCCCGGCCGAGGCGGCCGAGGCCTGCGATAACTGCGACGCCTGGCGCAGTGCTACTCGGGCCTCGGGAGTGCTTTCGTCTGCCGTCAGCACAAAGGCCCGCCCGCCACGTAGATGACCTGGCCGGAGACGAAGCCTGCGCCCTCGCTGACCAGGAAGGAGATAGCGTGCGCCACGTCGGCTGGCTGGCCGACCCGCGCTACGGGTATCTGCTTCTTGTAGGTCTCCACGAGATCCTCGAACGACATCTTCAGGCTGACGGCCATGGCCGCGGTCATGTCGGTGGCGATGAAGTGCGGCGCGATCACGTTCGCGGTGACCCCGAACTTGCCCATTTCCTTGGCCAGCGTCTTGGTGAAGCCCTCCAGGCCGGCCTTGGTGGCGGAGTAGTTGGCCTGGCCGCGGTTGCCGAGCGCCGACGACGACGAGATGTTGACGATCCGCCCCCATTTCTGACCGGTCATGTACTTCTGCACCGCCCTGGTCATCAGGAACGGGCCGCGCAGGTTGACGTTGATCACCGTGTCCCATTGCTCGTCGGTCATCTTGAACAGCATGGCGTCGCGGGTTATCCCGGCGTTGTTCACCAGCACCGTGGGCTCGCCGAGTTCGGCGGCTATCCGCTCGACCGCGGCGTTCACCTGATCGGTCTTGCTGACGTCGGCGCCGACCGCGAGCGCGCGCCCGCCGTTGTTCTCGATCTCCTTCACGGTTGCCGCGCACTCGGCCTCGTCGAGGTCGAGGACGGCCACGGCCATACCGTCGGCGGCCAGCCTGATAGCCGTCCCCGCGCCAATGCCGCGGGCTGCTCCGGTCACGATCGCGATTCTGTCTGACATCGGGTTTCTCCTCTTATCTGTACGGGCCGTGGTGCTCGGGCCGGGTTAGCCTTCGTCGGTCCGCGGCATTTGCTGTACCTAATTCGTCGTACGCTCGCGGCTTTTCGCTGCCTAGTGGCTTTAGTCCCACGCACATAATCATTTTCGGCACGGTCGGACACTCGCACCCCATCCGTACAGTGAGCACTCAACGCCCGCACCGGGCAGCGCCGCACGTGCGGGCAGCGCCGCGCGAGCCACTCGGTGCCGCACCCGCGAGCGCAGCAGGCCGAATATGCCTCTGCCGGAAACGGGAATCCCGGAGTGGATATTTTTATAAACCCAGTAAGGGTATTGAGTAAACCTGCTAGCCGTGCACGCGGCCGGCGCGTCCGGCCCATTCGGGTTCGCGGAGCACGAACTTCTGGATCTTTCCCGTAGATGTCTTCGGCAGGTCGAGCATGATGTTGACCTCGCGGGGTGCCTTATAGCGGGCGATTTTGGTGCGTACGTGCGCGATCAGCTCTTCCGGGGTTGCGCTGTGGCCTGCCCGGAGCACGACGAAGGCCTTCGGGCGTTCGCCCCACTTCTCGTCCGGCACCCCGATGACCGCGGCGTCGAGTACGGCCGGGTGGCTCATGAGCGCCTGCTCCACCTCGACCGTGGAGATGTTCTCTCCGCCGGAGATGACGATGTCCTTGATGCGGTCGCGCAGCTCGATGTACCCGTCGGGGTGCATGACGCCGAGGTCCCCGCTGTGGAACCAGCCGCCCCGGAACGCCTCAGCGGTGGCCTGCGGGTCGCGGTAGTAGCTGGCCATGACGTTGTTGCCGCGCATGAGGATCTCACCCATCGTGCCGCCGTCGGCCGGGACGTCGGCCATCTCCTCGTCCACGACCCGCAGGCCCTCAGCCTGGATCATGCTCACGCCCTGGCGAGCCTGCAGCACGGAGCGCTCGTCGGATGACAGCCCGGCCCACTGTGGCTGGGACTGGCAGTAGGAGATCGGGCCGTAGGTCTCGGTCAGCCCGTAGACGTGCACGATCCGGAAGCCCATGTCTTCCATGTGCGCGATGGTCGTGGGACTGGGCGGCGCGCCGGCCGTGGTGATCAGGACCGGCCGGGTCAGCGGGCCGGCCTCGGCCGCGTTCAAGATGGTGCTCACCACGGTCGGGGCCGCGTTGAGGTGGGTGACGTCGTGCTCGCGCAGCTGTTCCCAGATCGCGTCGCCGCGGACCTCGCGCAGGCATACGTGCGTGCCGCCGATCGCGGTCAGTGACCAGGGAGTGCACCAGCCGTTGCAGTGGAACATCGGCAGTGTCCACAGGTAGACGCTGTTCTCGTCATGCCGGGAGTGAATGATCTCGCCGAAACAGTTCAGGTACGCGCCCCGGTGGGTGTAAACAGCGCCCTTCGCGCGCCCGGTGGTCCCGGAGGTGTAGTTGATCGCGATGGGGGCAAGCTCGTCGGAGACCGACCAGGACAGCGGCTCCCCGGTGCCCCGGGCCAGGAACTCGGAGTAGCTCACCAGCCGCGGCTCGTCGCCCAGATATCGATCGGCCGGCGCACTCTCGGTGTCCTCGGCGACCACCAGCTCGGTCACTGCCGCTACGTCCTTCGCGGCCGCCGCTGCCGTCGGAAGGAGCGCCGCGTCGACCACCATGATCTTCGCGCCGGAGTGATCGAGGATGTACCCCACCTCCTCCGCGGTGAGCCGGGTGTTTACCGCGACAAGCACCGCGCCGGCCAGCGGGACCGCGAAATGCGCGATGAGCATCTCGGGCAGGTTCGGCATCAGGTAGGCGACCCGGTCCCCCGGCCCGACACCGCCGGCCCGCAGCGCCCGCGCCACCCGCTGCGCCTCGGCCGCCAGCTCGGCGTAGGTGAGCCGCCGCGCGCCGTAGACCACAGCAGTCTTGTCGGGCCACACCCGCGCCGACCGTTCCAGGAACGACAGTGGCGACAACTCCGTATACGAAACCGAACCCATGACGACCTCCAGGGGATGCATTGATCGCGTTCTTGACACCAGCCCGTCTGAGCCGGAGCATCCACCGCGCTGCGCTTTCAGGTGACACGCATTCCCGTCTGGCCGGTAGGGGCGAAGGTCCCCAGCCCCCGTGCGGGGATGACCGGCAAGCTGGGATGAACCATACGCCAACGCCCCGGGGCACTCTCTCATTGATGATTCATCAATGAGAGATCGACAGGCATGACTATGGCGGCCTAGGCATCACCGTCTGTCCCGAGCGGCACAATCCCGCCGTGTTCATCGCCTGGATCGAGGAGAACATCAGCCCCAGGCCAGCGCAGCGGTACCCAAGCGGATGCCTTGTCGATACGCTCGACCGGGTAGATAAACGTAGCTGGAGTGTCCCTTTAGAGGGGATCTCTATGCTGATCTTATTCCATATCAACCGAGTGACAGCAAATGCCGGAGTGATGCGGCGCTGCGAGAATATGGTCGCGTATCGAAAAAGGACGAACTATACCGCACAGCGCAGGAGCGAATAGCGCGAGTCCCGGTCCTCCTGGCTGGCGCGGCGCAGTCTTCCAGACTACGGTGCCTGTGCCTCGGTGCACGAGCTCGAGCCGCAGACCAGGGCCTTGGCTCTCGCGGGAATAGACACGCGGCGAGGCAGAATCTGGGCGGCCACGGCTGACGGAGGCCTCCAGCCGACGGTCTGACCCAGGTCAGCGACGCCCGACCGAGGCTCGCGGGCTGACGGTGGGGACGCGCCTGCACCGTTCGGGATAATGATTTTGATCTCGGCCGGCGCAGCTGGAGGCCGCGGCCGCGCCGGCCGCGGCCGGCGCGGTCCGGCTCCGCCGCCAGGTCGAGCCGACCGACTTGGCGGCGGCCCCGGCCGAGGCGGCCGAGGCCTGCGATAACTGCGACGCCTGGCGCAGTGCTACTCGGGCCTCGGGAGTGCTTTCGTCTGCCGTCAGCACAAAGGCCCGCCCGCCACGTAGATGACCTGGCCGGAGACGAAGCCTGCGCCCTCGCTGACCAGGAAGGAGATAGCGTGCGCCACGTCGGCTGGCTGGCCGACCCGCGCTACGGGTATCTGCTTCTTGTAGGTCTCCACGAGATCCTCGAACGACATCTTCAGGCTGACGGCCATGGCCGCGGTCATGTCGGTGGCGATGAAGTGCGGCGCGATCACGTTCGCGGTGACCCCGAACTTGCCCATTTCCTTGGCCAGCGTCTTGGTGAAGCCCTCCAGGCCGGCCTTGGTGGCGGAGTAGTTGGCCTGGCCGCGGTTGCCGAGCGCCGACGACGACGAGATGTTGACGATCCGCCCCCATTTCTGACCGGTCATGTACTTCTGCACCGCCCTGGTCATCAGGAACGGGCCGCGCAGGTTGACGTTGATCACCGTGTCCCATTGCTCGTCGGTCATCTTGAACAGCATGGCGTCGCGGGTTATCCCGGCGTTGTTCACCAGCACCGTGGGCTCGCCGAGTTCGGCGGCTATCCGCTCGACCGCGGCGTTCACCTGATCGGTCTTGCTGACGTCGGCGCCGACCGCGAGCGCGCGCCCGCCGTTGTTCTCGATCTCCTTCACGGTTGCCGCGCACTCGGCCTCGTCGAGGTCGAGGACGGCCACGGCCATACCGTCGGCGGCCAGCCTGATAGCCGTCCCCGCGCCAATGCCGCGGGCTGCTCCGGTCACGATCGCGATTCTGTCTGACATCGGGTTTCTCCTCTTATCTGTACGGGCCGTGGTGCTCGGGCCGGGTTAGCCTTCGTCGGTCCGCGGCATTTGCTGTACCTAATTCGTCGTACGCTCGCGGCTTTTCGCTGCCTAGTGGCTTTAGTCCCACGCACATAATCATTTTCGGCACGGTCGGACACTCGCACCCCATCCGTACAGTGAGCACTCAACGCCCGCACCGGGCAGCGCCGCACGTGCGGGCAGCGCCGCGCGAGCCACTCGGTGCCGCACCCGCGAGCGCAGCAGGCCGAATATGCCTCTGCCGGAAACGGGAATCCCGGAGTGGATATTTTTATAAACCCAGTAAGGGTATTGAGTAAACCTGCTAGCCGTGCACGCGGCCGGCGCGTCCGGCCCATTCGGGTTCGCGGAGCACGAACTTCTGGATCTTTCCCGTAGATGTCTTCGGCAGGTCGAGCATGATGTTGACCTCGCGGGGTGCCTTATAGCGGGCGATTTTGGTGCGTACGTGCGCGATCAGCTCTTCCGGGGTTGCGCTGTGGCCTGCCCGGAGCACGACGAAGGCCTTCGGGCGTTCGCCCCACTTCTCGTCCGGCACCCCGATGACCGCGGCGTCGAGTACGGCCGGGTGGCTCATGAGCGCCTGCTCCACCTCGACCGTGGAGATGTTCTCTCCGCCGGAGATGACGATGTCCTTGATGCGGTCGCGCAGCTCGATGTACCCGTCGGGGTGCATGACGCCGAGGTCCCCGCTGTGGAACCAGCCGCCCCGGAACGCCTCAGCGGTGGCCTGCGGGTCGCGGTAGTAGCTGGCCATGACGTTGTTGCCGCGCATGAGGATCTCACCCATCGTGCCGCCGTCGGCCGGGACGTCGGCCATCTCCTCGTCCACGACCCGCAGGCCCTCAGCCTGGATCATGCTCACGCCCTGGCGAGCCTGCAGCACGGAGCGCTCGTCGGATGACAGCCCGGCCCACTGTGGCTGGGACTGGCAGTAGGAGATCGGGCCGTAGGTCTCGGTCAGCCCGTAGACGTGCACGATCCGGAAGCCCATGTCTTCCATGTGCGCGATCGTCGTGGGACTCGGCAGCGCGCCAGCCGTCGTAATCAGGTACGGCCGGGTCAGCGAAGCGGCCTCGGCCGCGTTCAAGGAGTCGGTGCTCACCACAGTAGGGGCCGCGTTGAGGTCGGTGACGTCATGCTCGCGCAGCTGTTCCAGGATGGTCTCGTCGCCGCGGACCTCGCGCAGGCGTAAGTTCGTGCCGCCGATCGCGGTCAGTGACCAGGGAGTGCACGGGCCGTTGCAGTGGCATCGGCGGTGTTCACGGTCGACGCTGTTCTCGTAGTGCCGGGAGTGAATGATCTCGCCGAAACAGTTCCGGTACGCGCCCCGGTGGGTGTCGACGGCGCCCTTTTCGCGCGCCCGGTGGTCCCGGAGGTGTAGTTGATCGCGGAATGAGGGCGAGCTCGTCGGAGACCGACCAGGACAGCGGCTCCCGAGTGCCCCGGGCCAGGAGCTCGGAGTAGCTCGCCGGCCGCGGCTCGTCGCCCCGGGTGTGGATAGGCAGGCGCACTCTCGGTGTCCTCAGCGACCGCCAGCTCGGTCACTGCCGCTACGTCCTTCGCGGCCGCCGCTGCCGTCGGAAGGAGCGCCGCGTCGACCACCATGATCTTCGCGCCGGAGTGATCGAGGATGTACCCCGCCTCCTCCGCGGTGAGCCGGGTGTTTACCACGACGAGCGCCGCGCCGGCCAGCGGGACCGCGAATGCGCGATGAGCATCTCGGGCAGGTTCGGCATCAGGTAGGCAAACCCGGCTGCGCCAGGGCCCGACACCGCCGGCCCGCAGCGCCCGCGCCAGCCCGCTGCGCCTAGGCCGCCGCTCGGCGTAGGTGAGCCGCCGCGCGCCGTAGACCACAGCAGTCTTGTCGGGCCACGCCCGCGCCGACCGTTCCAGGAACGACAGTGGCGACTCGTTTCCCGTATACGGAACCGAACCCATGACGACCTCCAGGGGATGCATTGATCACGTTCTTGACACCAGCCCGTCTGAGCCGGAGCATCCACCGCGCTGCGCTTTCAGGTGACACGCATTCCCGTCTGGCCGGTAGGGGCGAAGGTCCCCAGCCCCCGTGCGGGGATGACCGGCAAGCTGGGATGAACCATACGCCAACGCCCCGGGGCACTCTCTCATTGATGATTCATCAATGAGAGATCGACAGGCATGACTATGGCGGCCTAGGCATCAC
>CAVYNE010000038.1:0-84209 GCA_963769715.1 uncultured Actinomycetes bacterium | reverse complement strand
CGGCATGCCACCGGCCGTGCCGGCCTCCTCGACGATCGGGTTCTCCTGGACCTGGATCTCCAGGTTGAACAGGTGCCCGACGGACTCTTCCTTGATCCCGTCCATCATGGCGCTGAACATGTCGTAGCCCTCGCGCTGATACTCGATCAGCGGGTCACGCTGGCCATAGCCGCGCAGGCCGATGCCCTCGCGCAGGTAGTCCATCTCGTACAGGTGCTCGCGCCACTTCCGGTCGAGCACGGACAGCACCACCCGGCGTTCGACCTCGCGCATGACTTCCGAACCGAACTCCTGCTCACGCCGCTCGTACGCGGCCTGCGCGTCGGCGATCACCGCCTCGGTGATGAACTCGCCGGTGAGTCCGGCCCGGTCGCCGCCCGCCTCCTCGATGACGTCGTCGATGGAGATGCTGACCGGGTACAGCTGCCGGAAGGCCTGCCAGAGCTTGTCCAGATCCCACTCCTCCGGATAGCCCTCGCCGGTGGCGCCCGCGACGTACCCGGCGGTCACCTCGTCGACCATCTCGCGGATCTGCTCGTGCAGGTCGGCGCCCTCGAGTACCTGGCGGCGCTCGCCGTAGATGACCTTGCGCTGGCGGTTCAGCACGTCGTCGTACTTGAGCACGTCCTTGCGGATCTCGAAGTTCTGCTGCTCCACCTGGGTCTGCGCGGACCTGATCGCGCGGGTGACGACCTTGGACTCGACCGGGACGTCCGGCGGGATGCTCAACCGCTCCATGATCGCCCCGACCCGCTCGGAGTTGAACATCCGCATCAGGTCATCTTCGAGCGATAGGTAGAACCGGCTCTCGCCCGGGTCGCCCTGGCGCCCGGACCGGCCGCGCAGCTGGTTGTCGATGCGGCGCGATTCGTGCCGCTCGGTGCCGAGCACGTACAGGCCGCCCGCCGCGACGACCTCCTCGTGCTCCTCGGCCACCGCGCGCTTGGCCTTCGCCACCGCCTCGGGCCAGGCCGCCTCGTAGTCTTCCGGCGTCTCGACCGGGGACAGGCCGCGCTGGTGCAGCTCGGCGTCGGCGATGAACTCGGGGTTGCCACCGAGCATGATGTCGGTGCCACGGCCGGCCATGTTGGTCGCCACGGTGACCGCGCCGCGCCGCCCGGCCTGGGCGACGATCGTGGCCTCTCGCTCGTGGTGCTTGGCGTTCAGCACCTCGTGCGGGACACCGCGCCGCTTGAGCATCCGGGACACGATCTCGGATTTCTCCACACTCGTGGTGCCGACCAGGACCGGCTGCCCGGCCTGGACTCGCTCAGCGATGTCCTCGACGCATGCCTCGAACTTGGCCTGGGCCGTCTGGTAGATGACGTCGGCCTGGTCGCCGCGGATCATCGGCTTGTTGGTCGGGATCGGGACAACGCCGAGCTTGTAGATCTGGTGGAACTCGTTGGCCTCGGTCATGGCCGTACCGGTCATGCCGGACAGCTTGTCGTAAAGCCGGAAGTAGTTCTGCAAGGTGATGGTGGCGAGGGTCTGGTTCTCGTCCTTGATCGCCACCCCCTCCTTGGCCTCGATGGCCTGGTGCATGCCCTCGTTGTAGCGCCGGCCGTGCAGGATGCGGCCGGTGAACTCGTCCACGATCAGGATCTCGCCGTTCATCACGACGTAGTCCTTGTCCTTCTTGTACAGCTCCTTGGCCTTAATGGAGTTGTTCAGAAAGCTGACCAGGGGCGTGTTGACCGGGTCATAGAGGTTGTCGATGCCGAGCCAGTCCTCGACCTTCTCGACGCCCGATTCCATGATGCCGATGGTCTTCTTCTTCTCGTCGACCTCGTAGTCGCCCTCGCCGTCCTCGCCGCGGCGCAGCCGGGGGGCGATCTTGGCGAACTCGGTGTACCAGCGCGGGCTCTGCTCGGCGGGGCCGCTGATGATCAGCGGCGTCCGCGCCTCGTCGATCAGGATCGAGTCCACCTCGTCGACGATCGCGTAGCTGTGGCCGCGCTGCACGCAGTCCTCGAGCTGCCAGGCCATGTTGTCGCGCAGGTAGTCGAAGCCAAACTCGTTGTTGGTTCCGTAGGTGATGTCGGCGGCGTACTGCTTGCGCCGCGTGGGGGGGTCCATGTCCGCGAGGATCACGCCCACCTCGAGGCCGAGGAAGTGGTGCACCCGCCCCATCCACTCGGAGTCGCGCTTGGCCAGGTAGTCGTTGACCGTGACGACGTGGACACCCTGCCCGGCGAGCGCGTTGAGGTAGGCCGGGAACACGCCGGTGAGCGTCTTGCCTTCACCGGTCTTCATCTCCGCGATGTTGCCCAGGTGCAGTGCCGCGCTACCCATCAGCTGGACGTCGAAGGCCCGCTGGCCGAGGGTGCGCTTGGCGGCCTCGCGCACGGTGGCGAAGGCCTCGGGCAGCAGATCGTCGAGCGTTTCGCCGTCCGCGTACCGCTGCCTGAACTCATCGGTCATAGCCCGCAGTTCGGCATCGCTCATCGCGACGAAGTCGTCTTCAATGGAGTTGATCTGCTCGCTGATCCGCTTCAGCTTGCGCAGGATCCTGCCTTCGCCGGCGCGAAGGACGCTATCAAGGATGGGTGGCACTTCTCGTCGCGCTCCTCGCGGATCGTCTGACCTCATCATGGCCGGTGACCGTGTCCGGCTCCCGTTCACCGCCTCAACATGTCATCGTAGGCGAGATGAGGCACCAAACCGAGCCCGCGCGGAACCTGCGGGGTCAGCGGCCCCCGTGAGCGGGGACCATGAGGGGCCGGCCGGTGCTTAGTCTCGCACTTCCGGGAGAATAATGGGAGCCTTAACGAGGAGAGGAGCCACGAGTGACCGAGCAGGCGGCATCGGGGACCATGGCGAACGCCGCGGGAAACACCGGAGCACACGGCCTTGACGCGCAGACGGGCGGGTCGTACGGGCACGAGGAGTACCACGGCCGGCCAGCCTCCTGGGTGGCGAGCGTCACCATCATCGTCGGTTTTATCGTCGGCGGGATCGCGCTGGTCCCCCACCCGCGCTGGTGGCTGTTCTGGACCGGTGCCGGGATCGTGGTCATCGGCAGTCTCTACGCCGCCGCGATAAACATCTTCGAGGACTGGTACTGAAGAGATTTATCCCGAACGGTCCAGGTTTCTCCTCTCGTTCATTGTTCCGCCGACCTTCCGGGGCGCCTGGAAATGTCGTAGCCGCCGGTTACGCTGTCGATCATGGGTCTGGACGCTCCCGCGGCTGAGGTGACGCTCACCCCCGATGAGGTCCGCCGGATGACGCTACGTGCTCAGGGGTTGCTGGGCGCGACCTCGTGGAACCGGTCCCGGGGTTCTTGGGTTGGGGTTGCCGCCATGCTCCGCCAGGTCGGTGCCGTGCAACTGGACACGATCAGCGTGCTGGCGCGCTCGCACGAGCTGGTCGCCTACGCGCGGCTCGGTCCGGTCGCCAGGCAGCAGATCGAGCAGGCCTACTGGCACGCCACCAAGCCCGCTGCCTTCGAGTACTGGGCGCACGCGGCCTGCGTGCTGCCGATCGAGCAGTGGCCGTACTTCACCTTCCGCCGCCGCGCGCTGCGGGCCAGGGGCGTGCGCTGGCACCAGATCCACCAAGAAACCTGCGACAAGGTGCTGGCGCGGCTGCGCGCCGAGGGGCCGCTGACCGCGACCCAGCTCGGCGGGGCCAAGGCGGGCGGCCCGTGGTGGGACTGGTCAGAGGTCAAGATCGCGGTGGAATGGCTGCTCGACACCGGCGACGTCATCTGCGTGCGGCGGGCGGGCTGGCGGCGCGTCTACGACCTGCCCGAGCGGGTGCTGGCCGAGGAGTTGCTCGGCGCGGAGCCGTCCGACCTCGAGTGCCTGGCCTACCTGGCGGGGGTCGCCGCCCGGGCTCTCGGCGTGGTCACCCACGCGGACCTGGTCGACTATCACCGGCTGAACTACCTGACCAGCGAGAAATCCCAGCACACGCGGCTGGTGGCCGACGCGGCACTGGCCGCTGGACTGATCCCGGTCACGATCGCTGGGGCGGCTCCGGGCGCTCAGGTCTGGGCTAATCCGGCGGCGCTGGCCGAGGCCTCGGCCGGGCGCCGCGGGCGGAACCGCGTCACGCTGCTCTCCCCGTTCGACTCGCTGATCTGGGACCGCAGGCGGACCCGGCAGATGTTCGGCTTCGAGCACAGCCTCGAGGCGTACGTACCGAAGCACAAGCGGGTCCACGGCTACTTCACCATGCCCCTGCTCGCGGGCGGGCGACTGGCGGGCCGGGTCGATCCGGCCCGGGAAGGCAGGACCCTGGTCGCCCGCAAGGTATCGCTGGAACGCGCCACCGCGGCCGAACCAATGGCCGAGGCCCTGCGCGAGGCGGCGACCTGGGTCGGCTGCGACGACGTGCGCCTGGAGCAGATCGAGCCCGCCGGCCACGCCGCCCGCCTCACAGCCGCCCTGGCCGCCACCTGAGCGGTGCGGCCTGCCGCCCCCTTGGCTTGTCTGCAGTTTTGGGGTTATGGCACCCGTACCTGCAGACAAAGCGGTGCGGGCGACCGCGGGGCGGCTATCAGCTGAACTCGATCAGCTTCTGCCGGACGGCGATCATCACGGCTTCCATCCGGGAGTGGATCTGCAGCTTCTCCAGGATGTTCCTGACGTGGTTCTTGACCGTGTTCTCCGAGATGAAAAGCTCCTTGGCGATGTCCCGGTTGTTCATGCCGCGCGCGACGAGCTTGAGCACCTCCATCTCGCGGTCCGTGAGCTTCGGCGGAGCGACGTGCTGGGCCTGCTCTTCCTCCGAGTCGCGCTTGGCCAGCGTCGCGAACTCGGTGAGCAGCTTGCCCGCCATCGAGGGGTTGATCAGCGACTGGCCGCCGTGCACCGCCCGAACCGCCTCGGCCACCTCGTCCAGCGGGATGTCCTTCAGCAGGTAGCCGCTGGCGCCCGCCCGGATCGCCTCGAACAGGTCCTCTTCCTCGTCGCTGATCGTCAGCATCACGATCTTCGCGCTCGGCGCCACGTCCTTGGTCGCCCGGCAGGCCTCGATACCGCTGCTCTTCGGCATCCTGATGTCCATGAGCACGACGTCGGGCAGCGACTCGCCGGCCACGGTCACCGCCTCGGTGCCGTCGCTCGCCTGCCCGACCAGATCGATGTCGTCCTCCGCCTGCAGGACCATCTCCAGGCCGCGGCGGAACAACGCATGATCATCGGCGATCAGCACCCGGATGGGCTCGGCGCCCTTGCTACCGTCCGACCGCCGAGCAGCAGTCACCGCCCTGTCGCTCATGGCGCTCACTTCGTTGCCTCCCTCGGGAACATCGCCCGCATCAGCCTCACCAGGCAGCCAGGCTGACCTTGATCGGCATGAACGTCATGTGATCAGACTCTTGCCGACCTAGGGCCATGATGCAAGCCGGGCACCAACCCATAAGATCCCATCAAACCGTGCCCGGCTGGCATCGTGAAATCGCGCCAGGGTAATCCGGCCCCGGACGGCTGGAAATTACTCCTCGACCAGGCGGATCACCCCGTAGTCGTAGCCACGGCGGCGGTACACGACGCTGAAGCGGTCGCACTCGCGGTCATGGAACAGGTAGAAGTCATGACCGACGAGTTCCATCTCGAGCAGGGCCTGGTCGATGGTCATCGGCCGGGCCGCGTGCACCTTCTCACGCAGGACCAGCGGACCGTCGCCCTCCATCTGGATGGGGACGAGGCCGCTCTCGGGTTCGGCCTGCCCGTCGCCGTTCATGGCGGGGGTGACCGGCACCGGCGCGGAGGCAGGCGCCAGCGGTGCGGATGCCACGACTGACTGTACGGCCTCCAGCACGTGCGGCCCCCGTACGGTGACGTTGTCCTTGTCGCCGTGCTTGATCTTGCGCCGGTCGGCCGCCCGGCGGAGCCTGGACTCGAGTTTCGCGAAGGCAAGGTCGAGCGCGGTGTACCTGTCGTCCGCGGCCGCCTCGGCCCTGATCGCCGGACCACGGGAACGTATCGTCAACTCGACGCGTTCACGGCGATCAGACTGCCTCGGGTTGCGCTCCTCGGAGACCTCCACGTCGATCCGTACCGCCTTCTGGTCAAGCTTTTCCAGCTTGGCTAGCTTGGCGGCGGCGTGCTGACGGAAACGTGCCGGGACGGTGATGTGGCGTCCCCTGACTATGACTTCCATCTTGATCCCCCTTCCAGTCCGATTTTGCCCAATCCGATGGAGCTCGACCCGATTGAGCAGTGCCTGCGTGAGGTGGGTGGCACCCGCCCGGCCGACCTGGTCTTCGACCCCACATTCGCCTGCTGAGGAGTTCGCAGCTCTATAGCTACTACTACCCTTCTCCCGGTCCGGGAGACTCGGTATCTCCCGGCGAGGCAGGACTTACTCCTAAGCCGCACCGTGATCAGTCGACGAGAAGTCGCTTTACGTGGGCCGTTTCGCCTGCGGCTGGCATCGGCTTGCCTGACGTGGCCCCCCCGTGGGGAGCCACGCCCGGCGCAACCACGGGCCCGGGCGAGTGCCATGAATGAACGCTAGCTCGCCAGAGCGTGAATGTCAGGAGGGACTTGTAGGCGACCAATCGCAAATAGTTACATAACGACTCCATAACGTGGGATCGAGGGCGGGCGCGACCCCACCTGGATCGCCGGCACCGCCTGTATCAGGTGATTGCGGTGGCGCCGGGGCCGGAATATTGCGGTTGCCCGGATACCCGGTTATTAGGTCGCCCCGGGCCGGGTTACTACGGTCGCCCCGGAGACCGGATATTGCGGTCGCCCCGGGCCGGGTTACTACGGTCGCGCCGGGACCGGGCGGCTACGGTCGCGCCGGGACCGGGCGGCTACGGTCGCGCCGGGACCGGGCGGCTACGGTTGCGCCGGGAGCGGGTGCACCGGAGCCGGGAAGGCTGGGTTCTGGCCGCCACTGCCGAGCTGCTGCCAGGGTCCCTCAAGGCTCGCCGAGACATCCATCCCGCCGCCCGACAGCCCGACCACCAGGGCGTTCATCGGGCCATCTGCGGTGATGGAGATCGCGCCGGGCAGCACGCCGGGCAACCTCGTGGCCGGCTGCCCGTCTACCGGAACCTCCCACAGCGCGCTCCCGTTGCCCGTACCGTTGAGCACGAGCAGGTCGTCGGCGTCGTACCAGGTCAGGGCGATCGGATCGTTAATGTTCGGGCCGAGCCGGACCGGCTGTCCGATGGACGACGGTCCGGTGGATGTGCGGGTGGTGGGGTTTTCCCGCTGACCGGGGGTCTGGGTGCCATGGTCGATGGCCGCGAGCTCGAGCAGGCGGCGGCCCGACGCGGTCTGCGTAATGGCGGCGACCCGGACGCCGTCGGGGGCGATGCCCAGGCCGATGATCTTCGCGTTGAAGGCGTTAGGGATCTGAGCATTAGCGTTGCTGTTGCCCGTCTGCGGGACCGCCCAGGTGGTGCCGTCCTGGGCCACCCAGAGGTAACCGGTGCGATCCCAGCTGATCGCGGTGACACCCGACGTGGTCATGGAATTGGATGGCTTGGTGTCGCCCGACGCCCACACGTCAACGGTCTTCCCGTCAGCCGAGACGCCGGCCGCGTACTGGTTGCCGGGCGACACCGCCACCCGGGACAAGGCGGGCACGCTCCGAGGCTGAGCCGGCGGCACGGCCGGGGAACTGGCCTGCACCGGTTCCCCGCAGGACTGGTTGAGCTTAGCCGCACCCGTCCGGCCGAAGACCGCGACGACCGAGCTGATGGAGCCCTCAGTCACCGCAGACTCCGAGGCGCACCGTGACCAGGCCTGCCCGTTGCCGACGTAGTAGAAGCTGGTGGACGCCGCGGCTGGATACGGGGCGTAGCAGTTATACATGGCCAGCTTCTGTGCGGGACCCTGGCTCTGGCCGCCAGCGCCCGCGCAAGGGGGATCGGGCGGTATCCACGCCTTGCCGTTGACCTCAAGCTGGACCGCCTGGATGGGCGAGGTTTCCTGCCCGGTCAGGGTCCAGACCAACTGCGCGGAGATCTGCTCGAGGACATTGTCATTCTTGGTCGCCCCCGGCCCGCTGAGATTCACCGTCGCGGTGTTCCCGTCAACGGCCACGTTGATATTGGTATGGGGGAGAAACGCGGTCACGGCGGGGGGCGTGGAGGTGGTCTGAGCTTTCAGCCATTGTGACTGCGGGTCGGCTAGGAGCGCCCCGACCAGGTTAGTCACCAGAGACGTCGGAGAGGTTCCGGACGGCACGAACACCGAGTCGGGCACCAGCACCTGTTCGTATGGGTAGTCGAAGAAGTACAGATCCTGTGGCTTGTAGAGCGACGCGAAATCGCGCTCGGTCAGCATCCGGCCTTGGGGCAGCGGATTGGTGATCCGCCACTGGCCGTTGACCTTGACCAAGGTGAATAGCTGGCTCGCCGTTGGGGCGGCCCCGCCGCTCTGGGCCCCGACATACTGGCCTGACCCGTCGAACGACGCCTGCACCGTACCCGAGACGTCCACCGTGGCGTGCTGGCCATCATGCTGGACGTCGGCGGGATGGGGGGTGATCTGGTCGACCACCTGGACCGACCAGTTCGGATTCCACTTCTTGCTGGCCGCGCTGGTCAGGTACTGCCAGGCGATCTCCTTATACGCCGGATAGCTGGCGCTCGCGTTGAGGAATCCCGTCACGATCTCGTCCGGGTTCCATTTCGGTGAAGGCCCGGCCGGGATAGCCCCGATGAAGCCGATATCCGACGTTGTGCTCTGCGGGGTGGCGCTGAACGTGCCCGGCGAGCCGCTGTCAGGCATGCCCACGCAGCCCGCCACGGACGCGACCACGGCCATCAGCACGCACGCCAGGCGAGCGCGGGCCAGCCACCGCCGCCCAGTCCCAAGGCGCCCAGTCCCAAGGCGCCCAGTCCCAAGGCGCACACTGCCCCGGTGCACTGGCTTAGCCACGCGAGATCACCCCGGTGATCTCGCTGGCGGGGTAGGGGCTCCCGCTGAGGCTGGTGACGATCTCCACCTCGTCCGGGCCGAGCGGCAGCGGTGAGCCCGCGAGTGCGTGCCCGGCGACCCGCGGCAGCGTCAGCCGGAACACCGAGCCCTTGCCGGGTTCGCCCCAGGCCTGTAGCCAGCCGCCGTGCAGCCGCGCGTCCTCCAGCGAGATGGCCAGGCCCAGGCCGGTACCGCCGGTGGCACGGGCCCGGGCCGGGTCGGCCCGCCAGAACCGGTCGAAGACCTTGTGCTCCTCGCCCGGCCGGAGCCCCACGCCGTAGTCCCTGACCGAGACGGCGACCGCGTCGCTATCGATGGCGGTGGTGACCACCACGTCCTTGCCCTCGCCGTGCTCGACCGCGTTTACCAAGATATTGCGCAGGATGCGCTCGACGCGGCGGCGGTCCGCCTCGGCAAAGCACCCGATTGCGGGCAGCCGGAACTCGATCCGGCTGCCCCGGCGCTCGGATAGCTGCTGCGCGTCGTCCGCCGAACGCCGCACCAGGTCGCACACGTCGACGAGTTCTGTGTCCAGGGTGGCCGCGCCCGCATCGAACCTGCTGATCTCGAGCAGGTCCACGAGCAACGATTCGAACCGCTCCAGTTGGCTCTGCAGCAGCTCCGCGGACCGGGCACCGGCCGGGTCGAACTCCGCACGGGATTCGAAAAGCAGGTCGGCGGCCATTTTGATGGTCGAAAGCGGCGTCCGCAGTTCGTGCGACACGTCGGAGACGAACTGCCGCTGCACATTGGAGAGTTCCTCGAGCTCGCGGAGCTTGCCCTGCAGGCTGGCCGCCATCTCGTTGAACGACGTCGCCAGCGCGGCGAGGTCGTCAACCCCGAGTACCTCCATGCGTTCCCCGAGGTGCCCGGCCGACAGGCGCTGGGCCGCCTGAGCCGCGTGGCGGACGGGCAGCACCACCCAGCGGGTCACCAACGACGCGATCGCGGCCAGCAGCGCCACGAGCGCGACGCCCACGCCAACCAGGATGCGCTGCACCAGCAGCAGGGTCGCCTGCTGCTGGGTAAACGGGAAGACGTAATACAACTGGTAGTACGTGCCGAGCGGCACTCCGACGGCGAGGGCGGGCACCGAGGTTCCCTGCCCCTGGTTGTAGACCAGCGTGGTCGGCACGTAGACGGGCGGCGCGGAGTCGGCGTTCTGGTTGTCGTACCGCTGGCTCTGCTGCTCGCCCTTCACTTTCGTGATCAGCGTCGGCGGAATGGTCTCGCCGATGTTGACATAGGTCTGGCCGACCCAGGTCACGGTGGCGGCGGGAATGTTCGTCAGCTGGATGAAGACCAGGTAGCTGCCGCTGCTCCCGCTCGCCTGCTGCAGCGCCCGGGCCGTGGCCTTCGCCACGCTCGCGTCGCCGGCCGGCGGCTCGTCGAGCACATTGGGCTGCCCGACTGCGGACGCCAGACCGTTCTTGACCTGAGCGTCCGCGGAGTTCTCCGCGTTATTGAGCAGCCCGGCCACGATCGACTGGATCAGGAAGAAACCGAGCACCGCGATGACCAGAACGGAAAGAACCAGGGTGGTCGAGACCACCCGCAGCTGCAGGGAACGGTGCCAGCGCATCTTCACCTGCGCGACAACGCCACGCTGCCACCGGCGCCCGGCCCGCAGCCAGCGCTTGGACCGGACCGGCAGCCGCCGGATGACGGCCCGGCCGAAAGCCGACCGGCGGAAGGCAGTAACCCAGCTACGCCGCCCGCCCGTACGTGCCAATGCCACCTTCATGAACCTGGACTCAGCCAGGCCCCGCCTTGTAGCCGACACCGCGCACCGTCACGACGATCTCGGGATGCTCGGGATCCTTCTCGATCTTCGCGCGCAGCCGCTGCACGTGCACGTTGACCAGCCTGGTGTCCGCGGCGTGCCGGTAACCCCAGACCTGCTCGAGCAGGACTTCCCTGGTGAAGACCTGCCTGGGCTTGCGGGCCAGCGCGACCAGCAGGTCGAACTCGAGCGGGGTGAGGTTGAGCGTCTCCCCATCGCGCTTGACCGAGTGCCCGGCCACGTCGATAACGATGTCACCGATCTGGAGCATCTCGGGAGCGGGCTCGTCGGTCCGGCGCAGCCTGGCCCGGACCCGGGCGACCAGCTCTTTGGACTTGAACGGCTTCATGATGTAGTCGTCGGCGCCGGATTCAAGGCCCAGGACCACGTCTACGGTGTCGGTCTTCGCCGTCAGCATGACGATCGGCACCCCGGACTCGGCCCGGATCTGACGGCACACGTCGATGCCGTCGGAACCCGGGAGCATCAGGTCAAGGAGGACCAAGTTGGGCCGGGAATCCCGGAAAACCTCGACCGCCTTGTCGCCGTCGGAGACGAAAGTCGGCTCGAACCCCTCACCGCGAAGCACGATCCCGAGCATCTCGGCGAGAGCGGCGTCGTCATCGACGACAAGAACACGACCTTTCATGGGCCCCATCGTTCCATGTGATTGACACTGCGTGGACGCAGGCTACCCCTATTTACCAGCGACTGACACCGGTTCAGGGATAGCTTTTCCGGCAACCGGGTAAATCAAACGCAAATCGCCCTCGTGAGGTGAGCCCCGCCCGAGGGAGGCAGGAGCAGCAGGCTGGAGCGGCGAGAAGCAGCGCGGGTCCGGGGGGCGTGCCCCCCCAAGGGGGGTCTGGGGGGATGGGTCCCCCCAGGATCGGGGGGGTCTGGGGGGGTCGTCCCCCCGAGAGTTAGGGTCGGGACCTCGGGCTGGCAGTACCGGGACTGGCGGGGCACGTTCTACCCGCCGGAGGTCCCGCAACGGCGCTGGCTGGAGTACTACGCGAGCCAGTTCGCCACGGTCGAGAACAACGGGACCTTCTACCGGCTGCCGCCGCGGGAGACCTTCGCGGGCTGGCGGGAGCGAGTCGGCGACGGCTTCGTGATGACCGTCAAGGCCAGCCGCTACCTCACCCATGTGCGGCGGCTGCGCGACCCGGCCGAGCCGGTGCGCAGGCTGCTCGACGCGGCGGCCGGGCTCGGTGACCGGCTCGGTCCGCTGCTCCTGCAACTGCCGCCGGACCTGCAGGCCGCCCCAGGGCTGCTCGACGGGTGCCTACGCCAGTTCCCGCCGGAAATCCGTGTCGCGGTCGAGCCCAGGCACGAGTCGTGGTGGACGGGCGAGGTGCGGGACGTGCTGGCGGCCAGGCAGGCGGCGCTGTGCTGGGCGGACCGGAAGGGCGCCGCGGTCACCCCGCTGTGGCGGACGGCCGACTGGGGCTACCTGCGCTTCCACGAGGGCGACGGCGCCGCCTGGCCGCGCTACCGCGAGTCGTCGCTGCAATCCTGGGCGGACCGGGTCGCGGCGACCTGGACCCAAGAGACCCAAGAACCCCAAGAGACCCAGGAGGCCGAGGGCCTGGACGTGTACGTCTACTTCAACAACGACCAGGGCGGCGCCGCGCCCCGCGACGGGTCCGCGTTCGCCGCGGCTGTCGCCCGCCATGGCCGCCCGCCGTGATCGCGCTGGCGGCAGGATTGAGGCGGGAGGCCGGACTCGTTCGGTCCGCGCTAGCCCGGGGGACGACCCCCGGAACCCCCGCGGACAGAGGCTAAAGCCTCCGACCTTCGTCTTGTCAGTGGCCGGGGCTAGAGTGCTGCCCATGGCGGAGCCGTTGCGTAACATCATCGACGCGGCCTGGGCCGAGGCGCTCGAGCCGGTGGCGGACCGGATCGCCGCGATGGGCGAGTTCCTGCGGGCCGAGGTCGCCGCCGGGCGCCGGTACCTGCCTTCGGGTGAGAACGTGCTGCGGGCGTTCAAGCAGCCGTTCGCCGACGTCCGCGTGCTCATCGTCGGCCAGGATCCTTACCCCACGCCCGGGAATCCGGTCGGCCTGAGCTTCTCGGTCGCGCCCGACGTGCGGCGGCTGCCGCCGAGCCTGGTCAACATCTTCACCGAGTACTCGGCGGACCTCGGGTACCCGGCGCCGGCCAACGGGGATCTGAGCCCGTGGAGCGAGCGCGGGGTGCTGCTGCTGAACCGGGTGCTCACCGTCCAGCCAGGCAAGCCGGGCTCGCACCGGGGCAAGGGCTGGGAGGAAGTGACCGAGCAGGCCATCAGGGCGCTGGCCGCGCGGGACGCGCCGCTGGTCGCGATCTTGTGGGGCCGCGACGCGCGGACGCTGGTGCCGCTGCTCGCCTCGGCCGGCGACACGAGCATCGGCTGCATCGAGTCGGCGCACCCGAGCCCGTATTCGGCCCATAGCGGGTTCTTCGGTTCCCATCCGTTCAGCCGGGCCAATCGGCTCCTCGAACAGCAAGGCGCCGAGCCGGTCGACTGGAAACTGCCGTAGCCGCGACACCTGCCTGTAACCCGAAAGGCGGCTGGGTAACACCGCAGTGATAGGCTGATTTACCTGCTTTCGGGGGCAGTTCTACCGGTCTTCAATGGCCACAGTTGAACGAACAACAGGGGAATATCGCGTGGACGGGTGGGTACCGGCACAGTGGAACGCACGCAGATAGAGAAGGAACGAACGCAGGTAGAAGACAACCAGCACCCAGAGCTAGTCCACCAGCACTGGCTGAGCCGGAGCCGGCTCCTCGCCGCCAACGGGGCATTCACCATCTACGCCGTCGCGCTGGCCGTGGACACGGGGCACGCAGACCGGACCTGGGCCATCTGGGCGGCCGTCGGCTACGGGGTGACGACGCTCATCATCTGGCTCACCCGGCACATGAATGTACCGGTCATCTGGCCGATGCTCGTGTCGCTGGCCGGGGCGCTGGCCGCGCCGGTGACCTGGCTGGCCACCCGGGTGACGCCCACGCCGGAGGTAAAGGTCCTCTCGCGGTCGGCGGCACAGCTGCTCCAGCACGGCACCCCGTACCTGCTGCAGGGGCAGCTGGACAGCTGGCTGTCCTACAACCCGTACCTGCCGGTCATGGCGGTGTTCGGCATGCCGAAGGCGCTGGGCGCGACCGGCCTGTTCGCCGACCCCAGGCTGTGGCTCACGGCGGTCTCCATCGCCCTGATCTGGGCGGCGTTCGTGGTCGCGGCGCCGCACCGGCACTGCGACTCGTGCCGGTACAACATCCTGCTGTCCACGGTGTTCTTCGCCGCCTCCCCGGTCATCGCGTTCCCGCTGGCGGTCGGCATCACCGACCCGCCGGTCATCGCGCTGATGCTCCTCACCCTGGCGCTGATCGGCCGGCCGTCGGGGTTGTTCCGCGCGGCCGCGGCGCTCGGCGTGGCGTGCGCGATGAAGGCGACCGCCTGGCCCGCCATCCCGGTCTTCGCCGCGATGGTGGCCCGCCGGGACACGGCCAGGTCCGCCTGGCGTTTCGTCGCGGTCACGGTGGGCGTGGCCGCGGTCCTGGCCGTCGCGATGGCGCCCACGGCCCTGGCCCACCCCTACGCGTTCCTGCAGAACACGGTGCTGTTCCCGCTCGGCCTGACGGAGCACAAGACGCCGGCGGCCAGCCCGCTGCCCGGGCACCTGCTGGCCATGACCGGGATGGCGGGCCACTGGGCCGCGGTCGGCCTGCTGGTCGCGGCTGGGCTCGGCTTCGCCGTCTCGCTCGTCGTCCGCCCGCCGGACGGCCCGCGGGCCGCGGCGTGGCGGCTCGCGCTCGGGCTCACGGTGATGTTCACGCTGGCACCAGCGACCCGCTGGGGGTACTTCGTGTATCCGATCGGGCTGGTCGGGTGGATGTTCCTGTCTCGGCCACCGTCCTCCGACCCCTCGGAACAGGGTGGCGCTCCGGAAAAGGGCGGCGCGGCGCCCATCGCGGTGCCCGCCCAGGCCGGAAGCCGGGCCTGAACCCGAGAAAGCCCGAGAAAGCCCGAGAAGCCCGGCCGGCCTCAGGAGCCGATGCGCCAGGACTCCCGGTAGGACAGCTGTGCGGGGGTGAGCGTGTCGATCGACGTGCCCGTGGTGGCCAGCATCAGGCTGGCCGCCTCGGCGTCGATGTCCGCGGGCACCTCGTGCACCCCAGCCGGGAGCTTGTCGCCCGTGTTTCCCAGCACAGCCCCGGCCAGCCAGGCCAGGGCGAGCGCCTCGATGCCGAAGGCCAGGTCCATCACCTCGGGCGGATGACCTTCGGCCGCCACCAGGTTCACTACCCGCCCCTCGGCTAGCAGCAGCAGGCTCCGGCCGTCGCCGAGGTCGTAGGCGTCGACGTGCGGTCGCACGTCGTGGTACACGGCCACCGCGAGTTTCGTTAGCCCGCGCACGTCGATCTCTACGTCGAAGTGCCCGGCGTTGGCCAGGATCGCGCCGTCGCGCATGGCCGCGAGGTGCTCGGCGTTGATGACGTCGACAGATCCGGTGGCGGTGACGAAGACCTCGCCGAGCGGCGCGGCCTGGGCCATCGGCAGCACCCGGAAGCCGCGCAGCGACGCGTCCAGCGCCCGGACCGGATCGGTCTCGGTGACGATCACCTGGGCGCCAAAGCCACGGGCCCGTTCGGCCACTCCGCGGCCGCTGGCCCCGAACCCGGCCACCACCACGGTCTTGCCCGCCAGCAGCGTGTTGGTGGCGCGCAGGATGCCGTCGATGGCCGACTGCCCCGTCCCGCAGGTGTTGTCCACCATGCGCTTGGTCGCGGTGTCGTTGGCCGCGATCACCGGGAACGCCAGCGCGCCCTCGGCGGCCATCCGGCGCAGCCTGATCACGCCCGTGGTGGTCGACTCACAGCCGCCCCTGACGGTGGGCAGCAGCGCCGCGGCCCGGGTGTGCAGCGTGTTGACCAGGTCGCCGCCGTCGTCGATGACCAGGTTCGGTCCGTCCGGCGGCTCGCTCAGGGCCAGTTCGATGTGGCGGTAGTACCCGCGCCGGTCGACCCCGGCGCGGGCGAAGACCGCTATCCCGTACCGATGAGCGAGCGCCGCCGCGATGTCGTCCTGGGTCGACAACGGGTTGGACGCCGCGAGCGAGACGACGGCGCCGCCCGCCCGCAGCAACCGCACCAGCATCGCGGTTTCGGCCGTGATGTGCAGGCAGGCGGCGATGCCGAGCCCCTCGAAGGGGCGTTCGGATTCGAATCGCTGGTACAGGGCGGCCAGCAGGGGCATGGCCCGTTCGGCATATCGGATGCGGGCATCGCCTTCGGCGGCGAGGCCCGCGTCGGCGATGTCAGTAACGGTAGTGCTCCGGCTTGTACGGGCCGTCGACGCTGACGCCGATGTAGTCCGCCTGCTCCTTGGTCAGCTGGCTGAGCCTGACGCCGAGCGCGTCCAGGTGCAGCCGGGCCACCTTCTCGTCCAGGTGCTTGGGCAGCGTGTGCACGCCGAGGGGGTATTCGTCGGTCTTGGTGAACAGCTCGACCTGGGCCATCACCTGGTTGGTGAAGCTGTTCGACATGACGAAGCTCGGGTGCCCGGTGGCGTTGCCCAGGTTCAGCAGGCGGCCTTCGGACAGCACGATGATGCCGTGCCCGTCCTCGAAGACCCACTCATCGACCTGCGGCTTGATGTTGGTGTGGCGGATGCCCGGCCATTTGGCCAGCCCGGCCATGTCGATCTCGTTGTCGAAGTGGCCGATGTTGCCGACGATGGCCTGGTGCTTCATCCGGCTCATGTGATCGGCGGTGATCACGTCGCGGTTGCCGGTGGCGGTGACGAAAATGTCCGCTGTTTCCAGCACGTCCTCCAGTGTCGCCACCTGGTAGCCGTCCATGGCCGCCTGGAGCGCGCAGATCGGGTCGATCTCGGTCACGATCACCCGGGCGCCCTGGCCGCGGAGGCTTTCCGCGCAGCCCTTGCCGACATCGCCGTAGCCGCAGACCAGCGCGACCTTGCCGCCGATCAGCACGTCGGTCCCGCGCTTGATGCCGTCGATGAGCGAGTGACGGCAGCCGTACTTGTTGTCGAACTTGGACTTCGTCACCGAGTCGTTGACGTTGATGGCCGGGAACAGCAGCGTGCCAGCCTGGGCCATCTCGTACAGACGGTGAACGCCGGTGGTGGTCTCCTCGGTCACGCCCTTGATGTGGTTGGCGGCCCTCGTCCACTTGCCCGGGTGGTCGGCCAGCGAGTTGCGGAGCCGGTCGAGGATGATCACCCATTCCTCGGGGTCCTCGGCGGCAGGCGACGGGACGCCGCCGGCCTTCTCGTACTCGGCACCCTTGTGCACGAACAAGGTGGCGTCCCCGCCGTCGTCCAGGATCATGTTCGGGCCTTGGCCGTCGGGCCAGGTCAGCGCGAGCTCGGTGCAGCGCCAGTACTCCTCGAGGGTCTCGCCCTTCCAGGCGAAGACCGGGATGCCCTTCGGGTCATCGGGGGTGCCATCCGGACCGACCGCGATCGCGGCGGCGGCGTGGTCCTGGGTGGAGAAGATGTTGCAGCTGGCCCAGCGGACCTGTGCGCCGAGTTCGACCAGCGTCTCGATCAGCACCGCCGTCTGTATCGTCATGTGCAGGGAGCCGGTGATCCTGGCCCCGCGCAGCGGCTGGCTGGGCGCGTACTCGGCGCGCACCGCCATCAGCCCGGGCATCTCGTGCTCGGCCAGCTGGATCTCCTTGCGCCCGAAGGCGGCGAGCGAAAGGTCGGCAACCTGGTACGGAAGCTGATCCGCAGACATGCGTTCTCCCTTAGTTCCTTTTCGGCCGAACGGGGTGGGCGGCTCGTATCTCCTCACACGCTACGGGAGCGTGGGCGGTCGCCGCACTTTTTCGGGGGCCTTCTTGACACGAAATTGTTAGAATCGGTGTTCATGCGCATCTCGGAGGCCGCCCGGCGGCTCGGCACGTCGGCTCGCATGCTCCGCTACCGCGAGGATCTCGGCCTCCTACCGCAGGTCCGCGACCCGCTTGCCGGCCCGTCCTGGTCGTCCGTTCCGGCGTCGTCCGGCCGTGCCCGGGCGGGCGGCGCTTTGGAGCCGGCCGGCGGCGCTTTGGAGCCGGCGAGCGGCGCTTTGGAGCCGGCGAGCGGCGCTTTGGAGCCGGCGAGCGGCGCTTTGGAGGCCAGGCCCGCACGGGCCGTCGCACCGGCAGTTCAGCGAGGCGGACCTGGAGGCCGTGGCCGCCGCGCTCGAAATCGAGCGCCGCTACGACATCAGCCCCGTGTCGCTGGCGTTCGGCCTGCGGGTGCTCGCCGAGCCACCGGTCCGGGCTGCGGTCGCGGACCTCGCCCGACGACTCGGCCGCATCCCTGCCACCCCAGGCCGGGCCCTCGACTTCGAGAAGGAACGCGCCCTCCGCCTCCTGTCCCGCAACTGACCCGTCCCATTACCGGACCCACATGGCGCCGAGACCTCCTGAATCACATTAAGCTCATTTCCATCAGCAAATTCATAGCTCCGCCGACTGGTGGCGTGTGCACGCGCCGCGGAAATCAATGAACGTGACGTTCTAATGATTCTTTGAGGTAGAACGCCACGTTCATTGACTCGGGGAGGTGCAGGGGACGGTGCGGGCGGGGAGAGGGGGATGGGTGGGAATGCAGTGGCAAGCGCGGGCTGGGCCGGTTCCGCAGTTTGAGGCCGGGCCTGCGGCTGAACGCCGCCCCTCGGCGGAACTCGAACTCTGCTGAGATCCCGCTCTCGGCAGGAGGCCGGTCCACTCCTGGGAATCCGCTCGCGGCCGGTAGATGTGCCGTCAGTTGGAACCCGTTCCCCGCCGGTCAGGCTGGGGTCTGGGGTTCCCTGGGCTTGCCGACTTGGGGTCTCCGGGGTTTCCTGGGCTGGAGTCTCCAGGGTTGTCCTGGTTGGGGTCCCTGGGATTTTTGGGGCGGTCGCGGCGTGGGGTGCGGGGTGAGCGACCGCGCAGGACGGCGCGGATGGAGGGGTCGGTGGAGTCGGGCTGCTGGGGGCGGTAGATGTCTGGCTCGAGGTAGATCGTCGTGGCGATGGGGACGGCGGCGCGCACGCGGCGTTCGGCGGCGTCGATGCCGGCCGTGATCTGCTTGGCGGCATCGCTCTCGGGGACGGCGACCTTCGCGGCGACCAGCACCGAATCCGGGCTCATGTGCACGGTCCGCAGGTGAATGACCCGGACCAGCTCCGGCCCGTCCTCGAGCGCGGCGATGATCATCCGCTGCATGTCGGGACTGGCGGCCTCGCCGATCAGCAGGCTCTTCATCTCCACCGCCAGGATGGCCGCGGCCGTCGCGAGCAGCAAACCAATGCCCAGTGAGCCCGCGCCGTCCCACCGGCCGTCGTCAGTGACCACGGACAGCCCCACCCCGGCGAACGCGAACGCCAGCCCGATCAGGGCGGCCGTGTCCTCCAGCAGGACCACGGGAAGTTCCGGCGCCTTGCTCCGCCGGATGAAGGTGCCCCAGTTGCGGTCGCCGCGGACCTGGTTCGCCTCCCTGATCCCGGTGCGCAGCGAGAACCCCTCAAGCACCGCGGACAGGGCGAGCACGCCGAAGGCTATTCCAGGCGAGCGCACCGTCTCCGGCTTCAGGATCTTGTGTATACCGTCGTACACCGAGAAAGCCGCGCCGACGGTGAACAGCATCACCGACACCACGAAGCCGTAGAAATACCGCTCGCGCCCGAAGCCGAACGGGTGCTCGTCCGACGCTGGCCTGATGGAGCGGCCTCGTCCGACGAACAGCAGCACTTGGTTTCCGGTGTCGGCGACCGAGTGCACGGACTCCGCCAGCATCGACGCGGACCCGGTGAGCAGGAAGGCCACGAACTTGATCACGGCGATGCCGAGGTTGGCGGCGAAGGCGGCGACCACCGTCCTCATCTCACGCCAGGGAACCCGCACTCGCGTCACTCTATTCGCGTCTGAAGATCCTGGATGGCCACGGTCTGGCCGGGGTCGATCCCGGACGCGATGGCCAGGTAGACGCTCGCGTAGTCGGTCAGCTGGATGACGCCGGCCAGCCGCACCAGCGGATGCTCGCCGTCCATGGCGAGCTCGGACATCCCCACCCCGCGCTGCCCTACGAGCTCGGTGACCGCCGCCCGCTGCGCCCCGACGCGCGGGTTCTCATCGGGATCGGCGATCAGTACCAGCCGCAGCGCGGTAAAGCCGCTGGCCTGTTCGGCCTCTTCGTAGTCCAGGTCCCAGCCGGGCAAGCCATCGATATCGGCCACGTCATCCGGGCTGGCCAGGGACGAGCCCGGCTCTGGGCGGTCCTGCTCTTGGCGGTGGGGCGCGGACAACCGGGACGAGCGCGGGGCGAACGGCCCGTCGAACGCGGCGACCTGGTTGTGCGCCGCCTCGGGCAGCACCCCGGCGATCGCCGGGTACTTGGCGTTCTCGTTGAGCTGGCTGGCGAACCGTCGGGCCGCGACCCCGCTCAGCACGGAGGTGCCCCAGACCATCGGCAGCGTGCCGACCAGGTCGAGCGCCAGTGATTTACCCGGATTGACGAACGACTCGCTGGCGGGCCGGCACTGGTGGGACACCTCTTCCAGGCGGCTCGCCGCCAGCTCGTAGACGTCCGGGCCGATCCGGGCCACGCCTAGGCGATCAGCGATCACCAGCAGCGGGATGGCCAGCGCCCACAGCATCGACCGCGGCAGTGCCAGCTCCGGGGGGGACGACCCCCCCGCGACCCCCCGCGGCAGTGCCAGCTCCGGGGGGGACGACCCTGCTGGCCTAGCCGCCTGCGGCGGGCCCGTGCCCGCCCGCGGCAGGCCGGCCGGAATCACCGGGACGAACGGGGCGCGGGCCTGCTCGGCGATCCGGTGCAGCGGGGATCCTTCGGTGCCGACGCCGGCCAGCCGGCAACCGCGGCGAGCCGCCTCGGTCGCGATGGCCAGCGTCTCCGGGGTGGTACCCGAGCAGGACACCGCGATGACCGCGTTGGCCGCACCGACCCAGCCGGGCAGTCGCTCGGCCTGGCTGACCACCACCTGGACCGGGCTGCTGAGCCCGGTCATGGCGTTGAGCATCTCGCCCGCCAGGCCCGAACCGCCCATGCCCGCCACGACGATGGCGCGCGGCCTGGTGTCCGGGGCAAAGGCCGACAGGTCGGTCTCCGTGCACGACCGCAGCGCGGTGCGCACCTGGGCCGCCGCGGAGGCCACCTGCCGCAGCATGTCGGCGGGATCCGCCGCCTCGATCACGTCGGGCGTATCGAGCCGGTCCGCGGCCAGGACGAAGTCTGCTCCGCCCCAGCCGTCCAGGTCGTCGCTCACGTTGTGCTTTCTGGCCGCCTGGCCTCTTCGACTAGGAGCACCGGGATGTCGTCACGAACCGGGTAGGCCAGGGCGCAAGTGGCGCTGGTGCAGACCAGCTCGCTGGCGTCCTCGTCGACTCGCAGCGGCGCGTGGCACTCCGGGCAGGCCAGGATGTCGAGGAGCCAGTCATCGATGCGCATGGGAATCTCCCTTCTCGGGGGTTCCGGGGGTCGCCCCCCGGGCTAGCAGAGCTCGGAACGGCCCGCGGTGCCCCGGACCACACCGAGCACCTCGTCCCGCAGGGCGGTCATGGCGGCTTCGGTGTCCGCCTCGACGTTGAGCCGGAGCAACGGCTCGGTATTGGAGGGCCGCACGTTGAACCACCAGCGGTCGGCGGCGACGGTCAGCCCGTCGAGCTCGTCGGTGCTGACCCCCGGCCGGCCGGCGAAAGCCTGCCGGACCAGCTCGGTCGAGGCGGCCTGGTCCGCCACCTCGGAGTTGATCTCGCCGCTGGCGAAGTACCTGCTGTACTCGGCGAGCAGCTCGGACAGCGGCCGCGGCTGCTCGCCTAGGGCGGCCAGCGTGTGCAGCGCCGCGAGCATGCCCGAGTCGGCGAACCAGAAGTCCCTGAAGTAGAAGTGCCCTGAATGCTCGCCGCCGAACACCGCGCCGGTCCGCGCCATCTCGGCTTTGATGAACGAGTGGCCGACTCGGGTGCGCACCGGGACGCCGCCGGCCGCCAAGACGATCTCCGGCACGGCGCGGGACGTGATCACGTTGTGGATGATCGTCGCGCCCGGCTCGCGGGCCAGCTCCCGGGTCGCGATCAGCGCGGTGAGCACCGAGGGCGAGACGATCTGGCCGCGCTCGTCCACCACGAAGCACCGGTCGGCGTCGCCGTCGAAGGCCAGCCCGATGTCGGCGTGGTGCTCGGTCACCGCGCGCCGCAGGTCGCGCAGGTTCTCCGGCTCGATGGGGTTGGCCTCGTGGTTCGGGAACGTGCCGTCGAGGGTGAAGTAGAGCGGGATCAGCGTGACCGGCAGCCCGTCGAAGACCTTCGGCACGGTGTAGCCCGCCATCCCGTTGCCGGCGTCCACCGCCACCGTGAGCGGCCTGATCGAGGCGATGTCGACGAGCTTCCTCAGGTGGTCCGCGTACCCGGAGAGCAGGTCCCGCCGGGTGACGGTGCCGGGCACCGATGCGGGAACCGAGCCTCGTTCGGCCAGATCCTTAATCTCTTTCAGGCCGGTTTGGATGCCGACCGGCTTGGCTCCGGCGCGGCACAGCTTGATGCCGTTATACCGGGCCGGGTTGTGGCTGGCCGTGATCATCGCGCCGGGGACGTCGAGGTCGCCGCTGGCGTAGTACAGCATGTCCGTCGAGCCCAGACCGCCAGCCACCACGTCGGCTCCCTGCGACGCCGCGCCGCGGCCGAAGGCATCGGCCAGCGGGCCTGAGGAGGCACGCATGTCATGCATGGTCACGATCGTGTCGGCGCCGGTCACCTGGGCGAACGCCGCGCCAACCGCCTCCGCTACGCCTTCGTCAAGCTGGTCGGGTACGACCCCTCTGATGTCGTATGCCTTGACGATGCTCGCAAGATCACCCAATGCGGGACCTGCCTCCCGTGACACGACCGATGCCGCCCCGCGTTGTGCGGGCGGCACTGCCGAGCCTATCGGTCCTGCGGCGGCCCTGAGCGCAGCACCCGGAGGTGACCCCGGCGGACGACCTCGACCCCCTGGCCCACGGGCTCCTTCTCAGCCCGCGCTCTCGGCTGCGTCTCCATCACCGCGTTGGCGAGCGCCTCCAGGTCATCGGCGCGGTCCTGGACCGGTTCCACCGGTAGCCGCACCACGTCCCAGCCACGCGGTGCCGTGAGCCGACCGGCGTGTTTTTCGCACAGGTCGTAGCAGTGCGGCTCTACGTAGGCCGCCAGCGGGCCGAGGACCGCGGTGGAGTCCCGGTACACGTAGGTCAGCGTGTAGACGGGAGGATGCTTGCACGCGGTGCGCGAGCAGCAACGAGAACCCACCAGCCACCTCGCTCACATCACCCTGGAGATCTTGTCCTGGAACCCAGGACGGCGTCGGATACAACCGTGACGGTATCTGTCCGCGGGCGGTAACGCCACCACCCGCGCTTCGCGCCGCAATCGTGTCGTGCTTTGCGCGTCTCGCCCGTGTCGGCATGGCTATCCGAGGTAGGTCGCGATCAGATACGCTCGGTGACTGTGCAGATCGGTGAAGGCGGCTCCAGGCCAGGTTCCGGCTCTGGACCGGGGCCGGGGTCAGGGCCAGGCTCTGGTGGCTTCGGGGGCTCCGGGCATTTCGGGGGCTCCGGGGCCCGGCCGCGCCGCCGCGACCGGCACGGGCGCGGGCTGCGTGGCCGGCTGGTGCCGCCCGGCGTCCCGCTGTACCGGAGCCGCGCCCAGCAGTTCGACGACCTGGTGCTCGAGGCGGTGGCGCGGCTCGAGCCGCGCTGGGAGACCGAGCTTTCCGACGTGGAATTCGCGGTTCAGGAGGTCCCCGACGCCGACGCCATCGACGACGACGGCGTGCCGCTCGCCCGCATCGTCCGCGGCTCGCCGGATACCAGCGACCCGGGGAACCCGGCCACCGGACCGCGCATCGTGCTGTTCCGGCGGCCGCTGCTGGCCCGAGCCGAAGACGAGGAGGAGCTGAGCGAACTGGTCTTCGACGTGGTCGTCGAGGAGTTTGCCGAGATCCTCGGGGTGGACCCGGAAATCATCGACCCCGGCTACGGCTGACGGTGCTGGCCCGGAGGATGCCCACCCGGGCCCTCCTGGCTATCCCTCCTGGGGCGATACCGCGTCGTAGGAATCGCGGACCGGGGGGAGGCTGATCGTGGTCAGAGCGCTAGCGGCGGGGAGGATGGAGACGATGGTGTTCTGGCCCTGCGTCTCGACCCGGGCGGCGTAGAGCGGCCCGGACCCGGCCAGCGGCGTGATGACGACGGCGAACGGGGATCCGCGCTTGGCTCCCCGCGGCGCCGTGACGGGCGCGACCAGCGTGCGCCCGGCCCGGACCGACACGATCTGGCTGCCGGTTGCGCCGGCGCCGCCCCGGTCACCCTGGCTGATCTCGGTCAGCCGGACCCGCGCCGCCCCGGCCGGCGCGGACAGCACGACCGAGGCGGCCAGGCCCGATCCGGTCGTGTTTCCCGCGACGACCGCTTGCTCGCTGATGGGCGCGGTGGCGGCCGTGAAGGCGCCCGCGCCGCTGCCCGGCACCAGCACCCCGGCGACGACCGGCACGTTCGAGGTGATCTCGAGCGCGGCCGCCGTGCCGCCGAGCGGCGTGAGAGCCGCGTAGGACGCCGATTCTCCCGGCAGGTCGACCGTCTGCGAGCCGAACGGGCGATAGTGCCCCTGCGGGGTGATCGCGAGCACGTTCACCTTGGCGCTCGAGGTCCCGGGGACGGCGAGGAAGAGCCCCGCGGCGCTGCCGGACGGCGGCACTCCCGGGATCACCAGCTCAGTAGATGGCGCGGCCGCGCTGGGCAGCCAGCTGGCGGCGCCGTGGGACGAGCCCTCAGAGACGTCGGCCGCCACCCGGCCGATGCTGGTGTGCACCTCGATGGCGACCACACTGGAGCCGCTGCCCATCGAGGAGAGGGATTCGGTCACGGTCTGGTGCGGGGGAACCGTGATCCCGGTGTCGTTGCCCGCCTGGGCCTGGCCGGCGTCGGTGATCACGCTGACGTCCACGCTCGCGGCCAGCGAGTCGACGTTCATCAGGTCGAGCTGGATCTGCGCCGCGCCGTTCTGCTGTCCGGGTCCCACGAACCAGATGTCCGAACCGGGCTCGCCGCAGCGGACGCTGGCCATCCCGGAGCTTTGCGCCACTTCGGCCTCCATAGCCTGGGCCATGGTGCCGGTGGCGGACACCGACCAGCCCTCAGCCACCGAGGCGCCCTTCTTGCTGGCGCTTGACCCAGCGGGCACCGTGAGCAGGGAGAGCACGCCCGGGCCCTGCGCTCGGACCGGGCCCGTGGCGCGCAGCGGCAGGCCGGCCGGCGGCAGCGCGGTCAGCTCGACCTGGCCCCCATTGCCCCCATTGCCCCCCTGGCCCCCAATCCCTGCCGTCGCCGGTCCGGCAGCGCTCGTGGCGCCGGCGATTAGCGCGACGGGACCCGAGCCGTTGCCCTGGGCGGGAGGGCAGGCGCGGGCGGCTGAGGTGACCGCAACCTGCCGGGTCACGGCGGCGGCGGAGTCCGGGCCCGGCGCCACGGGATGGACCAGTTGCGCGGCGCCGGCGATGACGCCGAGCGCCACCAGGACCGCCCCGGCCGGCACCAGGTGAACAAGCCTCACGACGGGTCACCGCGTTCCCAGGGCACACGCGGGTCGTATCCGGTCGCCTCGTCGCGCCAGGCCAGCGGCCGGGTGCCGCCATCGTCGTCCTGGCCGGAGCCGGCTGGGGTCCGGTCCTCGGTTGGGGTCTGTTCCTCGGTTGGGGTCCGGTCCTCAGTTAGGGTCCGGTCCTCAGTTGGGGTCCGGTCCTCGGACCGGTCCGAGGAGCCGTCCCGACGCCGTCGCGACGGCTTCCCGTGCCGCGCCGCGTGCTGACCGCCACGCCCGCGCCGCGGGGCCGCGGCCCCGGGGACGGGAGCAGATGCAGAAACCGGAGCTTGGGCGGATGGGAGGACCGGAGCGGATGCTGGGGCATGACGGGCCGCGGTGTCAGGGGCGCCTCGCGGGGCCTGGCCTCCTAGGGGCAGGCCGGCCCAGGGCGCGGAACCCTCATCGATGGGCGGCGCGACGCCCGGCGCAGGCTCTGAGCCGTACGCCGAGCGTGCGGCTCCGACCGAGGCCCGGCGCTCTGGATGCGGGGCGAAACCCTGCGTGGCCCCGAGTCCGGCGCCCGCCGACGCGCCATACTCCAGGTCACCGCCGTACCCGGTGTCAGCGCCGGAATAGGTGTCCCGGCCGTACCCAGTGTCAGCGCCTGAATCGAGGTCCGGGCCGTACCCAGTGTCGGCGCCGTACTCGGTGTCCGGGCTGGAGCCTGTGTCCGGGCCGAGGCCGGAACCGGTGTCTTCGGCGCGGGCGACGCCACCGGCGGTGACGCCGGCCAGTGCGACCTGTGGCCGCCGTCTGCGGCGGGCCGACCGCGCGCCGTCGGCGCGTTCCCGCCGCCGGCCGGTGGCGGGGATGGCATCAGAGTCCGCAGCCGCCGGAGAGGCGACCGACGACCTGGTACCGGGCAGGGCGAGCACGAAGGCGACGAGCAGGGCAGCGGCTTCGGCGCCGAGGCTGACGTCGCGGGCCATTTCGTTGTGCTTGATGACCAGCCGACCGCCGCCGGCGGGAAGCACGAAACCTTGCGCCCACCCGTCTACCGGCGCCGAGAGCCTGGTCAGCGGCCTTCCGTTGAGGGTCGCGGACCAGCCGCCCGCGGGCTCCGCCAGCACCAGCGTGCCCGAGGTATCCGGGTTGACGACCGCGTTCACGCCGACCGGTCCCGAGGGGACCGGGACGGCGGTGCCGTCCGGGGCGAGGACGCGGACGCGCGCCACCGTCCCGGACACCTGCCACAGGTAGTACGGGGACGCCTGGGTCAAGGGCTCTAGGCCGGCGGCCGCGTCAAGCTGGCGCGCCAACGCCTGGTCAATCGGGGCGGGCAGCAGTACGTAACCGATGTCGAACTGGCTCAGCGCCTGCCCGGTATCCCCTGCGTCGCCGCCGCCCGCGGCCTCCAGGGAGGCCACCACGCCATCGAGGGCATGCGTGGAGGATACGGTCTCGGCCAGTTCGGGCTCGCCGAGTACGGGGTCCGCATCGCGCAGGACGGCGTAGGACAGCGCCCCGCCATCCTGCCGGAGCACCAGCGTCCTGGTCCGATCCTGGCCCGCCGACGAAGCCGCCACGAAGGCGGGCAGGATTTGCGGGCCGGCCGCAGCCACCGGGCCGCCGAGCCCGTCCGCCAGCCAGTATCCGGCCGCCAGCGCCGGCGCCGAGACGGCCACGGCGAGACCGGCCACCGCCGCAAGAAAGCGCCAGCCGGTGCCGAGCCGCCGACCGACGGCGAGATCCCCGCCCAGGGGGCGGGTGACCGTCTCGATCAGCGGCGTGGCCGCCAGCAGCAGGCCAGCCGCGGCGATCGCGATGGCGATCCCCGGCCAGGCGCTGACGGCGGTGCCGCCTTGCGGCGGCGTGACCCGGACCCGGCTCACCACGAGGGCCATGACCAGCCCGCACAGCGCGACGCCCCAGCCGGCGTACACCAGGGCGGTGCGCCGGCGGGCGAGCAGGGCGCAGAACGCGGGCAGCACGAGCCCGGCGGTGACCCAGGCCGGCGGCAGCCCGGGGCCGCCCGGGCTGAGCAGCAGCAGGGACTTCGGCCGCAGGCCGGCGGCGGCCAGCCCGGGCCGGACCAGGCCCGCCTCGCCGAAGAACACGGACGGGTTGGTGACCAGGTGGAAGGTCCACGGTATGAGGATGACGGCCGGCACCACGGCGACGATCGCGGCGTTGATCGCGGTCCGCCGGCCGAGCCAGGGCCAGGCCACCACCGCCCCGAGCGCGGCGATCACCGCGACCGGCCAGGCCAACGGCACGAAGGCAGCCGCGATCGCGGTCAGCAGGCCGGCCGCCCAGGCCGCGCGGCGCGCCGTGAAGCGGGATGGGCCAGGGGGCACGGGGGGCCGGAGCCCCCCGTGCACGGAAGAGGTGGGTGCGGGCCCGACCAGCATCCGGCCGACCATAATGCCGATCAGCGGGAGCAGCACGAAGGCGGCCGCGGTGCCGATCCGGCCGGCCGCCACGGCGCCCGTAGCCACCGGGAGCAGCGCATAGCTGGCCGCGATCCAGATCCTGGCCGCCAGGACGGACGTGAGGCGCCGGGTGGCCAGGAAGGCCGTCACCCCGGCCGCAGGCACGCAGCCGAGCAGCAGCACGTCCGTGGCCAGCCAGGGCTTGCCCCCGAACAGAGTAGCCAGGGCGGCCATCACACCGATGTAGGGCGGGGCGCTCGCGGCTGAGCCGATGCCCGTGTCGTGGTAACCCGCTAGGTACTCGTGCCACAGGCTGCCCGCGCCGCCCCAGGCCGGCGCTAGCGCCCCGCCCGCGAGCGTGGCCGAACCCGAGAGCACCGAGCTGGTCAGCGATCGCTCCGCGACCAGTGCGACCACGGCCAGGCCCGCGAAGAGCAAGACGCCGGGGCTGGTCAGCACGCGCCGGATGACAGAATCGGTGGCGGGCAGCGGCAAATCGTCGCCCGGCTCGTCCACGACCGCGTGGTGCAGCCCGCCACTGTCGTAGATGGATCCGCGGGACAGCAGGCCCGCTGCCGATTCGGCGAGCCGGCCCAGCGTCCGGCCATGCGGCAGCTGGCCGCGCAGCACCGCGTAGCCATGCTTGCGGTTGGCGGCGCGACGGCGGCGCCCGCGCCAGAGCAACAGCGGGTGCCGCAAGATCCAGGCCACCGCCCCGAGGTGAGCCGCCGTTTTGCGCTGCTGCTTAGTGATGAGGAAGTAGGCCGCGCGCACCAGCGACCCGGCCAGGCAGGCGCCCAGCACGCCGAGCATGGGCCAGAACGGCAGGTTGACCGCGAAGACATACAGCGCGCTGCGCCGGTCGAGCAGGCGCGGATGGCCGCCGGTCGCGGGCGTCTTGCGGATCTGCCTGGCTGAGAGCTCGCGGTGGTACACCACCGCGTCGGTGATCACCCGCACCTCGTAGCCGGCCGCGTGCGCCCGCCAGCAGAAGTCGATGTCGTCGCGGAACAGCGGCAGGTTGCTGTCGAAGCCGCCGAGGGTGTCCCAGACGTCGCGGCGGATCAGCATGCCCGCCGAGCTGACCGCCAGCACGGCCCGGCTGCCGTCGTGCTGGCCCTGGTCGATCTCGCCCGGCTCGACCCCGGTGAGGCGCCGTCCCGCCCGGTCGGTGGTGATGCCCGCCTCTCGCACCACGCGCCGGTCCGACAGGTCTTTCAGCTTCGGCCCGAGGACCGCCACCGACCGGCTGCGGCTGGCCGCGTTGAGCAGTTGCTCAAGGGCGTCAAGGGCTGGCTCGCAGTCGTCGTGCAGCAGCCATACCCACTCCGCCCCATGAACCCCCTGACTCCCCTGAACCGGGCCGCCCGCCGATCCCGGCGCGGGCCCGCGGGCCGCGGAGTGCTGCAGCGCGCGGGCGACGGCCGCGCCGTAGCCCGTGTCTGGTTCCATGCCGAAGACCGCGTCTTGGCCGAGCAATTCGGTCAGCGTCGCCCCGCTGCGGTCCTGGCTGCCGGTGTCCACCCCGACGACGCGCTGCACGGGAAAAGTCTGCTCACGCACCGCGTGGATGAGTCCCGGCAGCAGCCGCGCGCCGTCGTGTGCGACGACCACGGCGGTGACGACGTGACGGAGGTGCGCTGCGTTCTGTGACAAGGGTCCTGTCTGGTGGCCTGGGCGACAGCGCCCCGCACGGCTACCCTGCCCGGCAAGAGCGCGTGGACTGCGTGAACGACAACCCCCCCGGCGCTCACGCAGGACTAAAGATACACAGCACGGACTCGGGCAGCAGGGTGAACGCGGGATGTCCGGTCGGCTCTGCTGGCCCGGGGGGACGACCCCCCAAGACCCCCCGCGAGGGCATGGCCCGGGGGGACGACCCCCCAAGACCCCCCGCGAGGGCATGGCCCGGGGGGACGACCCCCCAAGACCCCCCGCGAGGGCATGGCCCGGGGGGACGACCCCAAAGACCCGGCCGCGAGGGCATGGCCTCGGGGGACGGCCCTCGAAACCCCGCTATACGGCCTGGCGCTTCAGGCGCCGCCGCTCGCGTTCTGACATGCCACCCCAGATGCCGAACCGCTCGTCATGCTCGAGCGCGTACTCCAGGCACTCGGCCCGGACCTCGCAGCTCCGGCACACTCGCTTAGCCTCCCGGGTCGATCCTCCCTTTTCCGGGAAGAACGCCTCCGGATCTGTCTGCGCGCACAGCGCCTGGTCCTGCCAGCCCAGCTCGTCGTCCTCATCTGGACTGACGAAGACCTGCGCCAGCGGGACGATGACCTCAGTCACAGCGCATCCTCCCTCCCCACTCGGAGCCCCCGGTCCCCGCCCCCACTCCCCCGGAGGACGAGAATCACATCAATGAAATTACACCCGCGTGTCTTGCTTCAAGTCAAGCGGAAAAGGTGATAGTGGTCCCCCGGTTGTCCGAGATGCGAGATAAATTACTCAGAGAATGCCGAGAAACGCGAAGCGTTACTATTCTCGTGACTCACCGACACCGGTGGTCACTATCGGCCAACGCCGCACTCGGGAACCAGGGTGGCCAGAGCGGGGCCGGGGGATCCCATCCGGACCGCGGGCACGGCCCGAACCGCGGCCGGGCGGACCGGGACCCATGACGCCGGATGGAACCTGCCACACTTTACAGTTATGCGTATCACCGTGCTCGCGGGCGGCGTGGGTGCCGCCCGCTTTCTGGTCGGCCTGAAGCAAGCCGCACCCGAAGCCGAGATCACCGTCATCGGGAACACCGGCGACGACATCACCCTGTTCGGCCTGCGGGTCTGCCCGGACCTGGACACCGTCATGTACACGCTGGGCGGCGGCATCAACACCGAGCAGGGCTGGGGCCGGGCCGGGGAGACCTTCAGCATCCGGGCCGAGCTCGCCGCCTACGGCGCGAGCCCGGACTGGTTCACGCTCGGCGACCGGGACTTCGCCACCCACATCCTGCGCAGCCAGCTGCTGACGGCCGGCCAGCCGCTTTCCGCCGTCACCGAGGTGCTCTGCGCCAGGTGGCAGCCCGGGGTGCGGCTGCTGCCGATGTCCGACGACGCGGTCGAAACCCATGTCGTGCTGCAGGGCCCGGGCGAGCGGCGGGTGGTCCATTTCCAGGAGTGGTGGGTCCGGCTGCGGGCCGAGACGCCCGCGGCGCAGATCACCGCCTCCGGCGCCGCCGACGCCGCCCCGGCCCCCGGCGTGCTCGACGCCATCGGCACGGCCGACGTGGTCCTGTTCCCGCCGTCCAACCCCGTGGTCAGCATCGGCACCATCCTGGCCGTTCCCGGCATCAGGGCGGCGGTCGAAGCCAAGACCGTAGTGGGCGTGTCGCCCATCATCGGCGGCTCGCCGGTGCGCGGGATGGCCGACGCCTGCCTAGCCGCGATCGGGGTGGACACCTCGGCCGCTGCGGTCGGCGCGCACTACGGCCCCGAGCTGATCAACGGCTGGCTGGTCGACGATCAGGACAAGGCGGCGGCTGACGACCCGGCCCTGGCCGGGATCGAGGTCCGCGCCCTCCCGCTCTACATGCGCGACCTGCCCGCCACCGCGGCCATCGCCCGCGCAGCGCTAGACCTGGCCCAGGAGCTGAGGTAATGGCCGCTACGCCGGTTACGGTCATGCCGGTCTCCGGGCTGCCCGAGATCACGGCGGGCAGCGACCTGGCGGCGCTCATCGCCGCGGCCGCCCCGGACTTGCGTGCGGGCGACATCCTCGTCATCACCTCGAAGATCGTGAGCAAGGCCGAAGGCCGGGTGGTCGCCGTCTCCCGGGAGCAGGCCATCGAGGCGGAGACGGTGCGGGTGGTCGCCCAGCGCGGCGGCACCACCATCGCGCAGACCCGGCACGGCCTGGTCCTGGCAGCGGCCGGCGTGGATGAGTCCAACACCGCCCCGGGGACCGTCGTGCTGCTGCCCGAGGACCCGGACGAGTCCGCCCGGCGGCTCCGCAAGGCGCTGCATCACCGCACCGGGCTGAGCCCAAATACGCCGAGAAGCCTCGGCGTCATCGTCACCGACACGATGGGCAGGCCGTGGCGGGCCGGGCAGACCGACAACGCCATCGGCGCCGCAGGCATCGTCCCGCTGCGGGATTACCGCGGCGAGGCCGACACGTTCGGCAACATCCTGGAGGTCACCGTCGCCGCCGTCGCCGACGAGATCGCCGCGGCCGCGGACCTGGTGAAGGGCAAGTCGCGGCGCGTCCCGGTCGCGGTCGTGCGCGGGCTGGCCGAGTTCGTCACCGAGCAGGACGGCCCGGGCGCGCGGGCGCTGATCAGGCCGGCCGATGAGGACATGTTCCGGTTCGGGTCCGCGGACGTGCCGCTGGCCCGCCGGACCATCAGGGCGTTCACCAGTGAGCCCGTCGATGCCGGAGCGGTTCGCCGGGCCGTCGCCACCGCGCTGACCGCGCCCGCCCCGCATCACAGCGAGCCGTGGCGCTTCGTGATCCTCTCCTCGGCCGCGGCCCGCTCGGCTCTGCTCGACGCGATGGGCGAAGCCTGGATCGCCGACCTGCGCCGCGACGGCTTCACGCAGGAGCAGATCGCCCGCCGGATCCGGCGCGGGGAGCCGCTGCGGCAGGCGCCCCTGATCGTCGTGCCGTGCCTGGTCACCGACGCGGCGCACGACTATCCCGACGAGCGGCGTTCGGCCGCGGAGCAGGCCATGTTCACCGTCTCGATGGGCGCGGCGGTACAGAACCTGCTCATCGCGCTCGCCGTCGACGGGCTCGGCTCCGCGTGGATCTCCAGCACGCTGTTCTGCCAGGACGTGGCCGCCCGCGCGATGGACCTGCCGGCCGGCTGGCGCCCGATGGGTGCCATCGCGGTCGGCCACCCGGCCGAGCAGGCCAGGCCCCGCCCGCCGCGCGACCTCGGGGACTTCCTGCTGACCCGGTTACCTAACCCAGCACGGGCAGCGGGGATCGGACCGACGCGCAGACGCCGTCGGAGGCGGCCGCGGCGGCCTGCCGTTCCGCTGGGACCTCGCCGTACGTGGTGGTGCGCTGGCGCATCGCCCGGCCGAGGGGTTCGGCGATCGCGCGGAGCTGGCTGATCGTCTTGTAGGACCCGTGATCCGCGCCGGCCATCCGGCTGATGGTCTCCTCCATGAGCGTCCCGCCGAGGTCGTTGACGCCGCCCCGCAATACGTCGCGGCAGCCCTCGTCGCCCAGCTTGACCCAGGAGCACTGGATCGAGTCGATGGCCCCGTGCAGCATGAGCCGGGCCATCGCGTGCACGGCCCTGTTCTCCCGCCTCGTCGGCCCGGGCCGGGCCAGGCCCGCCAGGTAGATGGGGGCGTTCTCGTGGATGAACGGCAGCAGCACGAACTCAGTGAAGCCACCGGTCCGCTCCTGGATCGACCGGACCACCCGAAGGTGACCGACCCAGTGCGCGGGCGTGTCCACGTGCCCGTACATCATCGTCGCCGAGGTCGGCAGGCCGAGCTCGTGCGCTGTGGTGATCACCTCGATCCACACCGAGGCCGGCAGCTTGCCCTTGGTCAGCACCCAGCGCACCTCGTCGTCGAGGATCTCCGCTGCCGTCCCCGGCAGCGAGCTGACCCCTGCCTCCTTGGCCCGGACCAGCCACTCCTTAATCGGCAAGCCGGTGCGAGAAGCGCCGTTCACCACCTCCATGGGTGAGAACGCGTGGACGTGAAGATCTGGACGTCGCCGCTTGACTTCGGAAGCGATTTCGAAATACGCTGTTCCTGGCAGATCGGGATGGATGCCGCCTTGCATGCACACCTCAGTGGCACCGGCGTCCCAAGCTTCGGCGGCGCGGTCGCCGATCTGCTGCAGCGACAGGGTGTACGCGTCGGCGTCGGTCCGGCGTTGCGCGAACGCGCAGAACCGGCAGCCGGTATAGCAGACGTTGGTGAAGTTGATGTTGCGAGTGACGACGTAGGTGACGTCGTCGCCGTTGACGTCGCGGCGGAGCGCATCGGCGAGGCCGGCCAGCGCCTCGAGGTCGGGTCCGTCGGCGGCCAGCAGGGCGATGGCTTGGGCGTCGGTGAGGGCGGCGGGGTCACGTTCGGCTTGCCGGAGGGCGGACGCGACCTCGCCGGCGGACAGCACGGCCGGGGCACCTCCGGCGGCCAGCACGGCCGGGGCACCTTCGGCGGCCAGCGCAGCCGGGGCGCCCCCGGCGGTGGGGCGCGGGGCGTGGCCCGGGGCAGGCACCGTGGTCCGTTCGGCAATCTCATTCCAGTCGCCGTAGACCTCGGCGAAATCATCGCGCCGGTCATGGGTGCGGCCGGTGGTGTCGATGGTGACGTGCAGGTCGGTGCGGCCGGTGCTCTGCCAGCCGACATTGGCCCAGCCGCCGTCTGGTTCCTGCCACGGGAGACCGTGCGGCCGGGCGCCGTCGGCGGCCAGGCCGGTCGCCGGGTCGGCCAGTGCGGCCACGTGCCGGTTCAGCCGCGGGTCCAGCCACGGCTCGCGGAGGTAGGGCGGGTAGATGGTCAGGCGCTCGCGCAGCGTGAAGCCCGCCTGGGCGGTGTGAGCCGCGAGCTCGTCGATGTCCGGCCACGGGCGCTCCGGGTTGACGTGGTCCGGGGTCAGCGGGGAGACGCCGCCCCAGTCGTCGATGCCGGCCCGCAGGATGAGGTCGTACTGCGCGCCGACCAGGTTCGGCGGCGCCTGGATGCGGGCCTTGGCGCCGAGGATGAGCCGGGTCACGGCGATCGTGGCGGCCAGGTCATCGAGTTCGGCGTCCGGCACGTCGCGCATCTTGGTGTCCGGCTTGGCCCGGAAGTTCTGCACGATGACTTCCTGGATGCCGCCGTACTCGCGGGCGACCTTCCTGATGGCGAAGACCGATTCGGCTCGTTCGGCCAGCGTCTCGCCGATGCCGATGAGGATGCCGGTGGTGAACGGGACGTTGCTGCGGCCGGCGTCCTCGAGCACGCGCAGCCGGACGGCGGGGTCCTTGTCGGGGCTGCCGAAGTGCGGGCCGCCTTTCTCGCTGAACAGCCTGGTCGCCGTCGTCTCGAGCATCATGCCCATGGAGGGGGCGACTGGCTTGAGGCGCTGGAGGTCCTGCCAGCTCAGCACGCCCGGGTTGAGGTGCGGCAGCAGGCCGGTTTCCTCGAGCACGCGGATGGCCATGGCCCGCACGTAGGACAGGGTGTCGTCGTAGCCGTGCGCGTCCAGCCAGTCCCGGGCCTGGTGCCAGCGGTCCTCCGGCTTGTCGCCCAGGGTGAACAGGGCCTCCTTGCAGCCCATTTCCGCGCCGTCGCGGGCGATGGCGAGCACTTCGTCCGGTTCGGCGTACAAGCTGTGCAGCCGGTGCGGGACGGTCGCGAACGTGCAGTAGCCGCAGCGGTCCCGGCACAGGCGGGTCAGCGGGATGAAGACCTTGCGGGAGTAAGTGATGATGTGTGGCCGGCCAGCGGTCTCCAGGCCGGCGTCTCTGGTCCGGCTGGCGTAGGTCAGGAGCGTGTCCAGGTCGTCGCCGCGCGCGTGCAGCAGGACCGTGGCCTCGTCCAGGTCGAGCGCCTTGCCGTCCCTGGCCCGCGCCAGCGTCCGGCGCATGGCCGACGCCGTGACGCCGTTCGCCGTCCCGTTTTCGCTGATCCCGGACAGCGAGCCCACGTCCGGATCCCCGCTGGCCCCGCTGGCTTCTCTGCCCTCCTTCGACCCTTCTACCTCGCCGTTACCAGAGTCGCCGCGGAAAACACTCATGCTCGCACCTTACGCGGCGAACTTCTCACGCTCGCGCGACCCCTGGCCGGCCGGGCATGCGCGGGGGCGGCGGCTAGATGGCGCGATAGTCACGGACGGACATGCGCGGGCCGCGGCGCGGGGGACGGCTGCCGCCCAGCTCGATGAGCCTGGTCACCCGGTAGCGGTGCCCGGCGTAGGGCGCCAGGAGCTCGAGCATGCCGTCGTCGTCGGTGGTCCGCCGGGCCAGCGTCCAGCCGACCGCGTTGGGCAGGTGGTAGTCGCCCACCGAGACCGCGTCCGGGTCGCCCATGGCCCGCTGCCTGGTCTCGGCCGAGGTCCAGGGGCCGATGCCGGGCAGGGATATCAGGCGGCGGTCCGCCTCGGCCGGGTCCAGGTCCAGTATTTGCTCAAGCCGGGCGGCGACCGTCGCGGCGGTGATGATCGTCCGGGCCCGTACGCCTTCGACGCCGGCCCGGTGCCAGTCCCAGGAGGGAATACGCCCCCAGGTCCGGGGCGACGGGAACACGCGCATCCCGTCAGGAGCGGGACCCGGCGCCGCGTCGCCGAACTTGCCGAGCAGGAACCGCCAGGCGCGGTGGGCCTCGCGGCCGACCACCTTCTGCTCCAGGACCGCGGGCACGAGCGCCTCGAACACCCGCCCGCTCCGCCCGACCCGCAGGCCCTCGTACCGGAGCGCCAGCTCGCTGATTACCGGATGGCACGCGGTGAACCCGGCCCGGTCGTCGTGGAAGCCGAGCTGGGCGGGCAAGGTGTCCAGCAGCCAGCCCGCGCCTGGCCCCCAGGCCTGACCGGTCACGACCGTGCCGGTGACCACAGGGCCGGTGACCACCGGGCCACGCGACCTGACGCGCAGCGTGCCCGGGCCGTCGGGAGTCAGCGACGTGCGCCAGACGGCGCCGGCCGCGTCCGTGCCGTAGGCCGGATCACCGCCGCCGCGACGGTGCACCGACAGCGTGCGGCGAACGTCGAGCGGGAACGGCACCAGCCACTCGCGGACCAGGCCCGCCGCCGGGTCCGCGGCCACAGCCGGGATCAGGGCGGGTTCCGCGGTCAAGGCCAGGCCGTCAGATGTCGGAGGAGAAGCGGACCGAGGTCGGCTCGAGCCGGGTGCCGGGCCACACCCGGATGCCGCGGGCCAGTTCGTTGCCCGGGCCGATGAACGCGCCGTCGCCGACCACCGCCTCGTCGAGCACGGCGCCCGGGGCCACCACGGCGCCGCGGCCGAGGATCGAGTCACGCACCACGGCACCCTCGCCCACGGTGGCGGAATCGAAGAGCACGCTGCCGAAGACCGTCGCCCCGGCGCCGACCGAAGCTCCCACGCCGACCACGGTCCCGCCGGCCACCGTGGCGTCCGCGGCCACCGTGGCACCGGGCAGCACCAGCGAGGGGCCGGGCGGCCCGGGCACCGCCGGGGCGGGCAGCCGCCCGAGCACCAGGTCACAGGAGCCGCGCACGAAAGTCTCCGGCGTCCCGACGTCAAGCCAGTACGCCGACTCGTGATAGCCCATGACGAGCGCGCCGGCCTCGATCAGCCCCGGGAACGTCTCCCGTTCCACCGACACCCGGCGCCCGGCCGGGATCTGGTCGATGACGTCGCGCCGGAACACGTAACAGCCGGCGTTGATACGGTTGGTGACCGGGTCCGGGGTCTTCTCCAGGAAGGCCGTCACCCGTCCGGAGGAATCGGTCGGCACCACACCGAACCGGGACGGATCCGCCACCTCGACCAGGTGCAGGGTCACCGCGGCGTCGGTCTTGATGTGCAGGTCGACCTGCGCGTCCAGATCGTGCCCGGACAGGACGTCGGAGTTGAGCACGACCACCGGGTCGGCCGCGCCGGTGCCGCGCAGCGACGACGCGGCGTTGCGGATGCCGCCCGCGGTGTCCAGCGGCACGTCCTCGGTGACGTAGTCGATGGACAGCCCGAACGCGGCGCCATCACCCAGGCTCGAGGCGAACATCTCCGCCTTGTAGCAGGTCGCGAGCACGACGTGGGTGACGCCGCCCGCCGCCGCCCGGGCCAGCAGGTGAGCCAGGAACGGGACGCCCGCGGTGGGCAGCAGCGGCTTCGGCGCGGACAGGGTCAGCGGTCGCAGCCGGGTTCCCTGACCCCCGACCAGAACAATCGCCTCTAGTGGTTCACGCGGCATGAGAGATGAGGCTACACGGCGCTTACGTCAGCGGCGGTCTGTTCCGCGGCGCGCCGGTAACTCGCCAGGTGCGCCTCGGCCGAGGCGGCCCAGGTGAATTCCTGGGCCCGGGCGTAGCCGGCCACGCCAAGCGACTCCCGCCGGGCGGCGTCGTCGAGCAGGGCGCGAAGGGAGTCGCGGATGGCCTCGGAGTCGGGTTCGGTATAGGCGACGGCCTCGCCGCCCACCTCCGGCAGTGAGGTGCAGTGCGTGGTCAGTACCGGCGCCCCGCACGCCATCGCCTCGAGCACCGGCAGCCCGAACCCCTCCCCGCGGCTCGGGAACGCCACCACCGTCGCCCCGCCCAGGAACCCGGGCAGGTCGGAAAAGCGCAGGTAGCCGGGGCGGATCAGGCGCAGGTGCGGCGGCACCGAGGCCACGGCCGCGTCCACCTCCTCGCTCCAGCCCCCGCCGCCGCCCAGGACGAGCGCGGGCGGATCGTCGATATCGGCCACCGCCGCGGCCCAGCCGGTGATCAGCGAGGCGATGTTCTTGCGCGGCTCGAGCATGCCGAGGAACGCCACATACGGCTTGCCATGCAGGCCCAGACGGTTGGACACCTGCAAGACCTGCTGCGGGTCGGGCCGGTGGAAGAGCCGGTGATCCACGCCGTGGTAGGCGACGTCGATCTTGGTCGGATCGGCGCCCAGCACGCGCACGAGCTCATCCCTGGTCGCCTTGGACGGCACGATGAGCCGCGCCGCGCGGCGCGCGGCCGTCCGGATCGCCGACTTGAAGAACATCGCGCCGACCGAACTGTATAGCTCGGGCTCGGTGAAGAACGTGACGTCATGAACGGTCACCACGGTGGGCCGCCCCGGCCGCAGCGGCATCGAGTAATAGGGCACGTGAATGACGTCGGCGTTGACTTGCTGGGCCACCACCGGCAGCCCGCTCTGCTCCCAGGCCAGCCGGGCCGAGCGGTGCGAGAGCGCCGACGGACCGGTGACCACGCGCGCGCTGGTGGCGAGCCGCCCGTACCGCTCCTCGTCGGCGCGCTGGCAGACAACGGCCAGGTCCGCGCCCGCTGTATCGAGCGCGCCAATCAGCCCGTCAACGTACCGGCCGAGCGCCCCCCGGTCGGCTGGCACGTCGGTCGCATCAACTAGTACGCGAGGTGCCACGACCGCACTTGCTCCTTCCCTGGGCCACCCGGGCAGGCAGAGGACGCAGAGCTCGCGTCAACCGCACGGCCCCGGCATGCCTTCGTGGATGTCCCGTCAACAACGAAGCCTACGCCCTGCGCCAGTCACCGGTTAACACTTCCCGCCTGGCCCGCCGCAGGCTGTCGCCCGCGTCGAGCACGGACGAGCACGATAGCGCCGCCGTCGCCGTGCGCGCCGCGGTCCGACACAGCCACCAGCGGCGCCGCGGGCGCCGCCGCGTTGAACCCGAACTTGCCGCCGTAGGCGGAAAGGCCCAGGTACATCCGCTGCGCCCACCGGCTCCTGAACTGGTACGCGTGCGCGATCACGTCGAGCCCGCGGGCGGAAAGCAGCGCGGTCAGCTCGCCGTGGGAGTAGGTGCGCTGCACGTGGTACCGCTCGCAGTGCGCCCGGTATAGCCGCGGCCACTGCTCGGCCAGCGTCAGCGCGTCGGCGGACATAACCAGCTCACCACCGGGGGCCAGCACCCGGGCCATCTCATCCAGCGCCCGGCCGCCGTCGTCGAAGTGCTCGATCGCGCAGATGGACATCACCCGGTCGAAGCTCGCGTCGGCGAATGGCAACGCCAGCGCGTTCCCGCGGATGAGCGCCGGCGGCGCGCTGAGCTGGCGGCCCCGCTCCAGCTTGGCCCCGGCGAGGTCGAGCGCGACCGCCCGCGCCCCGCGCCCGCGCGCCTGGGCCGCCCAGTACCCGTCGCCGCCCGCCACGTCGAGCACCCGCAGGCCGCGCAGGTCTTCCCCGAGCCACCGCAGCAGCGTGCGGGCCTCGCGGTAGCGGCATACGTGCACCTCGTGGCCGGCCACGGCCACCGCGTCAGCAACCTTCATGACGGAAAATCTATTCGCCGAACGGACCGACTGCGTGCCCCGGTTCCCCCGCGTGCGGCGGTCAGCACGACGGGACCGGCTGGCCCGCCTTGATGGCCTCCAGGTCGTTAACCGCCTGGGTCAGGGTGCTCACCTTGACCAGGCGCAGCCCGGCCGGCACGGCGCCCTTGGTGTCCGCGCAGTTCGACGCGGGGGTCAGGAAGATGGTCGCGCCCGCGTTGCGCGCGCCCACCATCTTCTGCTGGATGCCGCCGATGGGATCGACCTTCCCGTTGGCCTCGATCTCCCCGGTCCCGGCGATGAACTTGCCGCCGGTCAAGTTGTCGCTCGTCAGCTTGTCGATGATGCCGAGGGCGAACATCATGCCCGCGCTCGGGCCGCCGATGTCACCCACGCTGATCGTCACCTGGAACGGGAACTTGTACTGCTCGGTGATCTTCACGCCGATCACCGGATGGCCGCCGGATTCCTTTGTCCCGACCTGGACCTGCATGGGCTGGCCGTTCCTGGAAATGCTCACGGTCAGCGTGCTGCCCGCCGGGTGCGCGTAGATCAGCCCGGTCAGGCCCGACTGGCTGGTCACCGGCTTGCCGTCCACGGCGGTGATGACGTCCCCGGCCTTGAGCACGCCCGCGGCGGGAAAGCCCTTCTCCGTCTGCACCACGACCACCTCGGTGGAGTAGGGGATGTGCAGCTCGGTGAACGCGGCGGCGGTCGCGGTCTCCTGCGAGCTGGTCATCTGCTGCGTGTCCTGCTGCTGGGTCTGCTGCTGGGTCTGCCCGGCGGGGCATATCTCGCTTTCCGGTACGACCGCCTCGTGCGGGTTCAGCCAGGCCACCAGGGCGGTGAAGATGTTGAACTGGTCGCCCTGGCAACCCTGATAGCTCACCGTCACCATGTTCAGGTGGCCGCTGGTGGGATAGGCCGGGTGGCCCGAGATCGTGATCAGCGGGTGCCCGGAGGAGTCATTGCCCAGCGTGTTCAGCGTCGGGCCCGGCCCGAGGATGACGTAGGGAACCGGCACGAGGACGCCGACCGCGATCGCCACGGCCGTGCCGATGGCGGCAATGAGCAGCGTCAGGGAACGTCGGGACATGGTGCGAAGACTACGCGCGAATCCCGGGTATCGAGCACTGTCTCGATCACGGGGTGCCGACCCACTCAGCCGTGCCGTCGGCGAAGCGCTGGTGCTTCCAGATCGGCACCGAGGCCTTCAGCTCGTCGATCAACGCCCGGCACGCGTCGAACGCCTCCGCCCGGTGCGGGCAGGATACGGCCACGACCACCGCCAGGTCACCGATGACCAGGTCGCCTACCCGGTGCACGGCCGCGACCGCGATGACGGGGAACTTCTCCGCTATCGCCTCCGCGACACGCCGGAGTTCGGCCTCCGCCGACGGGTGCGCGCTGTACGACAGCCCGGTGACCCCCCGGTCATGATCGGAATCCCGGACCGCCCCGGCGAACAGCGCGATGCCGCCGGCCGCGGGGTCCGCGACCGCGACCCGGACCTCGTCGAGGGACAACTCGCGATCGCGCACGGCGATCAGGCGCACAACGCTCACCGTCAAAGGCTACCCGCTGGGGTCGCGGTGGCGGCGGCGCGCCCGCCGGACGATGGCGGCGGTGCTGATCACGGCCACCGTCGCCCCGGCGGCGGTCGCCGTGATGGTGGCCTCCTTGCGCGCGATCCGGCGGCCGGCCAGGGCGTGCCTGCCCTGACGCTGGTCGAGCAGGACGCGCAGCACCTCCTCGTTGCCGAACCGGGGGCGCCAGCCGGCCTCGCGAAGCGCGGCGCAGTCCACCACCCAGGGGTACACCACATACCGAAGGTCTATGGCCGGCGCCGGGGTCACCCCGACCCGGTGCAGCCGCTGCGCGGTCCCGAACGTCAGCCGGGCCGGCAGTTCGATGCTCTTGAGCCCGCTGATCTGCTCGACCTGGTCCTGCTCGAGCCAGCCGTCGCAGCCCACCGCGAAGTCACCGTCGATCCCGCCGGTCACGGTGAACTCAAGCGCCGAGACCAGGTTGTCGACGTGGCAGAACTGCCAGCGGGGCGCGCAGCCCTTCACGGTGAGCAGGCGCGGCGCCTCGAAGTGCCTGGTGACCAGCGTGTCAACCGCATACGGGTCCACCCCGACCAGGGCGGCGGGCCGCACCACCGTCACCGTCATGCCCGGGTTGGCCCGCGGCGAGCGGCGGGCGAGCTGCTCGATCTCCAGCAGGTCCCCGGCCACGCTGCTGTCGGTGTCCGCAGTGAGCGGCGCGTCCTCCGGGAGCGGGACGGCGTTATCCAGGCGGGCGCCGTAGACCATGGCGCTGGTCACCAGGACCACGCGGCCGACCCGCCCGGCCGCGGCCGCGGTGAGCACCGTCTGCGCCCCCCGCACGTTGAAGGCCCGGCGCGGCCTGGCGTCGGAGTCGGGGGTCAGGTCGTAATCGGCGTGCACCACGATGTCGACGCCGGTCAGCCGCCCCGCCAGCGCCGGGTCGCGCACGTCGGCGACCCGCCAGGTCACGCCCGCGATGTCGCCCCGGTGGCCGTCGATCGCGATCACCTTCTTGACCTCCGGCGACGCGGCGAGCCTGACGGCCAGGGCCCGCCCGATGCCGCTGGCGGCACCAGTCACCGCCACGACGGGCATAGTCTGGTGTTTGTCGCTGCGCTCGTGGCGAACCGGCCGCCGGGCGTTTGTCACAGTGTGCTGCTCCCGAGATAACGTGACGGTCATGACCCTTCCATCCTGCCGCAGAGCCAACGATGGCTGATCGCCCGTTCGGCTTCGGATTGCCCGATAAGCCGGAAGACCAGGGCGGCCAGGGGTCCGGCTCGGGCTCCGGCTCCGGTGGGCCCGTGGGCCCCGGCGGCCCCGGCCAGCCCGGCGGGTTCCCGGGTGCGGGTGGGCCGATGGGGTCCCAAGGTCCGTTCGGGGCCATGGGCGACCCGCAGCAGTTCGCCGACGCGCTGCGCCAGTTCGCCGACATGCTGTCCTGGCGCGGCGGCCCGGTCAACTGGGACCTGGCCAAGAACGTGGCCAGGCACGCGATCGCGGCGGCGGGCGACCCGAGCGTCCTGGACGCGCAGCGCCGGGAGATCACCGAGGCGGTCCGGCTGGCCGACCTGTGGCTGGACGAGGCCGCGGCCTTCCCCTCGGGCATCCGCAAGATCGAGGCCTGGAGCCGGTCGGAGTGGCTCGAAGCGACCTTCCCCATCTGGGCGAAGCTCTGCGACCCGATCGCGGCCAAGGGCGTCGAGGCGATGAGCGGCATGTTCAGCGCCGATCCCGCGCAGCTCGGCGAGGAAGTCCCCGAGGAGCTGCGCCAGGCGCTGGGCGCCCTCGGCGGCGGAGGCGGCCTCGGCGGGCTGGCCGCCATGATGCGCCAGCTGGGCGGGGCGATGATCGGCAGCCAGACCGGGACGGCGGTCGGCGAGCTGGCCCGCGAGGTGATCGGCTCCGCCGACATCGGGCTGCCGCTCGGCCCGGAGGGCACGGCCGCGCTGCTGCCTGCGGGTGTGGCCGAGTTCGGCCAGGGGCTGTCCGTCGACGCCGGCGAGGTCCGGCTCTTCCTCGCCCTGCGCGAAGCCGCGCACCAGCGGTTGTTCGCGCACGTCCCGTGGCTGCGCGCGCACCTGCTCGGCGCGGTCGAGCAGTACGCCAGCGGCATCACCGTCGACATGGCGCGGCTGCAAGAGGCGATCCCCGACGTCGACATCACCAACCCCGAAGCGCTGCAGAACGCGCTGTCCGGCGAAGGCCTGTTCCGGCCGGAGGACACGCCCGCCCAGAAGGCCGCGCTGAGCCGGCTGGAGACCGCGCTGGCGCTGGTGGAAGGGTGGGTCGCGACGGTGGTCAGCGCGGCCGCACGGGAGCGCCTTACGCACGCCGACGCGCTGGCCGAGGCGATCCGGCGGCGGCGGGCCACCGGCGGACCCGCGGAGCGCACGTTCGCCACCTTGGTCGGCCTGGAACTGCGCCCGCGTCGGCTGCGTGAGGCGGCTACCATCTGGCAGGGCCTCACCGACGCCCGGGGGATCGACGGCCGGGACGCGCTGTGGGCCCACCCGGACCTGCTGCCCGCGGCCGATGACCTGGAGAATCCCGGCACGTTCGTGCACGGCCAGCCCGAACTGGACATCTCGGACCTCGAGGACGACAGCGACAGCGACAGCGACAGCGACAGCGACATGACGCGGGATTATCACTGCGCGAAGCCGCTTGCCCACTGAAATGATCTGGCAAATCTTGCCGACGGGTGACTTGATGTAAATCAAGGCGGCAAAAGGCGCCAAACTCGCATGATCATAGGAATAGCCCCGTCCCGGGATTGCCGGCCCCCGCTTCTCCCCCGACTGGATGAGTTACCGCGAAAAGGTATGCCTGACCGGGCCGGAGTCGCATGATGGGAAGCCACACAGGGCAGGAGTCGGGCATGGACCATCCAGAGCACACCGATGTGGTCGTGATAGGCCTGGGCCCCGGCGGCGAATACGCGGCCGGGATGCTCGCGGAGGCAGGGTTGCAGGTAACCGGGGTTGAATCCCGTCTGGTCGGCGGTGAATGCCCGTACTACGGATGCATACCTTCCAAGATGATGATTCGCGCCGCCAATCTGGTCGCCGAGACCAGGCGGGTTCCCGGCATGGCCGGAAAGGCGACGGTGACCCCCGACTGGTCACCGGTTGCGCTGCGGATCCGGGAGGAGGCCACCGACTACTGGAACGACAAGGTGGCGGCCGACCGGTTCGCCGACAAGGGCGGCCACCTGGTCCGCGGCCACGGGAAGATCACCGGGCCCGGCCAGGTCACCGTCAGCACCGAACACGGTACCCGGGTCTTGGCGGCCCGCAGGGGCATCGTCATCAACTGCGGGACCGAGCCCGCCATCCCGCCGCTGGCGGGCCTGGCCGACACCCCGTACTGGACGAACCGGGAGATAGTCCAGGCCGAGCAGGTGCCGGAGTCGCTGGTCGTGCTGGGCGGCGGGGCCATCGGCGCCGAACTCGCCCAGGTCTTCGCCCGCTTCGGCACCGCCGTCACCGTCGTCGAGGCGCTGCCGAGGCTGCTGTCCTTCGAGGAACCCGAGGCCAGCGAGCTGATCGAGCGGATCTTCACCGCCGAGGGCATCAAGGTGTGCACCAGCGCCCCGGCCGAGCGGGTCAGCCACAACGGCAACCACTTCACCGTTCACCTGGGCGATGGCGCCCTGGTCGCCGAGCGACTGCTGGTCGCGACCGGGCGCCGGGTGGACCTGGCCAGCCTCGGCGTCGCCGCGATCGGCCTGGACACCCGCGCGCGCTCCATCCCGACCGACGGGTGGATGCGCGCCGCGGACGGCGTGTGGGCCATCGGCGACGTGACCGGCAAAGGCGCCTTCACCCACATGTCCATGTACCAGGCGGACATCGCGGTGCGCGACATCCTCGGCCAGGGCGGCGAGCCTGCCGACTACCGCGCGGTGCCGCGGGTCACCTTCACCGACCCGGAGATCGGCAGTGTGGGCCTGACCGAGGAACAGGCCAGGGCGGCCGGGCTGCGCGTGCGCACCGGCGTCAGCCAGGTGCCTCACTCGGCCCGGGGCTGGATACACAAGGCGGGCAACGACGGTTTCATCAAGGTCATCGAGGATGCCGAACGGTCCGTACTGGTCGGCGCGAGCTCAGCCGGCCCTTGCGGGGGTGAAGTCCTGTCCGCCCTGCAGGTCGCGGTCCGGGCTGAGGTGCCGGTGGCCACCTTGCGCAACATGCCCTACGCGTACCCGACGTTCCACCGGGCCATCGAGGATGCGCTGAAGGAACTTAACGGGGCTACCGGGTTCGGGTCGTCATGACACACCGCCCGGCCGTGGTCGCGTTCGACGTGATCGAGACGCTGATGTCACTCGAGCCGCTGCGCGAGCGGCTCACCGAGATCGGCCAGCCCCCGCACCTGCTCGAGGCCTGGTACACCCGCACGCTGCGGGACGGCATGGCGCTGTCCGCGACCGGCGACTTCGCGCCGTTCACCGACGTCGCCGAGGCCGCGCTGCGCGGGCTCACCAGCTACACGATCAGCGACGAGCAGGTGGCGCAGGTCATGGCGGGTTTCAGCGAACTGCCCGCCTTCCCCGACGCGCTGCCCGCGATGACCACCCTCACCGAAGCCGGCGTGCGCGTGGCCTGCCTGACGAACGGGTCCGCGTACCTCACGTCGTCGTTCATCAACCGCACCGGGCTCGGCTCGCTGGTGGACCGGGTGGTCACGGTCGGCGAGGTCTACCGGTGGAAACCTGCGGTGGTGGTGTACCTGTACGCCGCGGAGGTGCTCGACGTCCCGCCGGAACGGCTGGCGCTGGTCGCCGCGCACGACTGGGACTGTCACGGCGCCAAGCGGGCCGGGCTGACCACCGGCTGGGTGAGCCGCAAGTCCGGCGGGTTCGGCGCGCCGTTCGAGCCACCTGACGTGGTGGGCGAGGACCTGACCGAGGTCGCCGCCAAGCTGCTCGCCCTGGATCCGTGACACACCGATGATCCTGGCGGGGCCCGGCCGCATGGCTGCATGCTTAATGTGCCGCGGAGGCATGAGGAAGACGCCGCGGCGGGCGGCCTACCGGCCGGCGGGGAACGCCGTGCCGGTCCAGCACGGCGGCGACCCGGCGCTGGCTGATCCCGAACCGCGCGGCACAGTCGTGCAGGCTCAGTCCCTCGTCCCGGTAGGCGGTCACGACGGCCCGGTCATCGACGCCGTCGTCCGGCCGGCGCAGGGCGACGCCCTCGGCGGCCAGGAACTTCATGATCGTCGTCCGGGACACGCCGAACATCGCGGCGCACTGCTGCACCGTCATCAGCCGGTCTCGGTAGGCGGCGGCCACGGCGGCGGGCCGCAGCCGCACCGGCCGTCCCGCCGCCGCGGCCAGCATGTCCGCCAGGATCTCCGGACTCCGGGCGGCCGCCAGCGGCGCGTCGGCGGCCCGCCGGGCCTCGGCCACGTAAGTGGGCACGCCGTGGAAGTCCCGCCGCCTGAACCGGTAGCCGGGGAAGGCGTCCCGCAGTACCGCCAGTTGGGCCGCCAGTTCGCCGGGCTCATCGGTCACCGGGCCGGGCCGGCGACACCGCGCAGCACGGCGTCCACGATGTCCGCAGCCCGCCTCACCCCGGCCTCATCGGCGATATCCACCCATTCCTCCCAGCTGAGCTGGCAGCCCTGGCCGCCACCGTCCCGGTCCACGGTGACCGAGCCGGCCTGCCCGGCGGGCGATAGCACCACCTCAAGCTCCTGCGACCCGTCCCGGTAGTCGACGGCGGTCACCTCCAGGCCCCGCCTGACCAGCTCCGCAGCGACCGCGCGCAGCCGCTCACCGGCCGCGTACTCAGCGGGCTGGTGCCGGAGCGCCAGCTCTTCCAGCTGCGCCCGGGCGTCGTCCGGGGCGGGTTTAAGCAGCGTCTTGTACACGCGCTGCGCCATCTCATCGGCCTCCTGATCGCTAACGGTCAACTGGACCTGCGTCACACCGGACAAACGGCCTCCTATTTTGATCGAGGGAAACATAAAAATGAATCGGCAATTGACCTGCATTACGCGACATGCGCCAGCAGAATGGCCTCGGGTGCATTGCGCCGGACCGGCCGGGTCATTGACCGTCCGGGCGTAGGACCAGGGCCGCGAATGGCGGGAGCGTGCAGCCGGGCGGCGGGGAAGACTGCGGGCGCGGACACTTCCGGACACGGCGCGCCGACCAGCCGGGGCGAGTAGCCACCCCGGGCGCAGTGGCCAGGTCGGCGTGGCGCCGGCCTACGCGCGGGACAGCACGCCGGCCAGCGGGCCGGGCAGCCGGGTGAGATCGAGCGCCGCGGCGAGTAGGTGGCCGTAGCGGATCTTCCGGCCCGAGCGGGTTCCCATGAAGCGGCGCAACTGCTGCTCGCGGGTCCGGTCCCGCTGGGCGGGCTGCCTGGTGAAGGTGCGGAACGGGCCGGACTCGCCCTGCGCCTCGATCAGCTGCTCGACCCGTCCGACGCCGAGCGAGCGGATCAGCTCGTCTTCCAGGTCCGTCACGCAGACGAAGAAACCGAGCCGGGCCAGCCCGGCCCGCTCCGGGCCAACACCGAGCCCGGCCTGCTCCAGGCTGCGCCGGAAATCGCGCTCCTCCCCCTCGTCACACAGGCCCGCCAGCCGGACGCCGAACCCCCGCGGGCCGAACAAGCCGAGGAAGTGCCCGATGTTGGTCGCGCCGCCCATCGGCACGATGAAGACACCCTCCTCGCGCAGGTGACGACCGCGGCGGGCGGCCAGCGTCTCCAGGGCGGCCTGGTCGCTCATGCCCTCCACCAGCACGACCGCACAGGAGCCCGGATCGCGCCGGGCCCGCGCTGCCGCAGCGACCAGCGCGGCGCTGCTGCCCCCGGCCCCCTCAGTCACCCCGGCGAGCGACTCCTCATCCACGTCCCTTAGTCTGGCAGCTGCTCTGTCTGGGTGATCGCGTTGACCGTGATCTCGTCCGGACGGGGTATCTGCGACACCGCAGGTCCAGGCCGCGGCCTGCGATGGTCACGCCGTATCCTGGCGTCCGCTCAGACCCTCAGCCAGATCAGTTCGCTGTGAAAGGTCCGGCCGTCCGCCGAGGTTCGGTCGGAAGCGATGATGCTCAACCGTCCGGCCTCGATGGTGACCCGCCGGACTTGGTTGTGGCCTTGCCAGTTCGGGAACAGCGAGACGTCGACGCGATGGGTGACGGTCCCGTTGCCGGCATCGACACTGAACGGCCCGGCGTGGGTGTAGCCGATCCGGACGCTGTTATCAAAGGCAGGCGCGGCGGTCATGGCGCCATCGTCTCGGATACCGTCCCGGTACCCGGGTTGCGACACGAGGTTCCGGGACTAGTTTCCGGGACGGGCTGACCTGGGCGGACGCTGTCGGCGGCGGCGGTCCCGGAAATGACCGATTCCGGGACGGCCGTCACCGGCGCCTTTCCGGAGAGACTCGCAGTCCCGCCGATTGGTGTGCGGCGCTTGCGATGCCTGTCAGCTGTGGACGCAAACCGGACTGGTGGTCTTATCCGGTTCGGCCGCGTGTGCATCGTCTTACTGATGCAACGTGCGCCGGCAAGCGCCGCGCCTGGACCCTGACCAGGACCAGGCGCGGCCACTGTTTTTCTGTCTTCACGGTCGATGGCCGCCTCAGGTGAGGGTCGCCGGGGCCGGCCGGCGGGCGGCCCGCGCCCGGTCCAGCAGCACCGCCATGGTGGCCCCGACCAGAGCGGCGCCAATGGCGATCAAGGCGATCTGCCAGCCCGCCATGCCGCCGGGAACCACGCCAAGGTTGGCGGGGGGCGGGGTGGCGGGGACGGTGGCTGCCCCGCCCGGGTCGGGGAGCAGCGTCGTCCGCGCCGAGGCGGCCGGGATGAGAAGTGCCGATGCCAGCAGGCCGCACGTGGCAGCGGCCAGGGCCACCGCGAGCCGGCGCAGCCGCGCGGCGGCCGTTCGCGCGGTGGCACGCCGATGGGTTTCCCAGCGGGAAAAGTGTCCGGTCATGATCGTCTCCTGCCTGTCCGGAACTGGCCGGCTTGCCCGGCCTTTCTGGCAGGTTCGCCCGCGAGGGCTGATGCCCGGCAGGGGTCGCGATACCCCTTTCGCAGCGCTGACGGTGGCCGGGGTAGGACTACCCGCAGATGCTGCGGATCCGGCGGCTCGCCGTGGCCCGGGTCAGATGAGTCCGGCGCTGAGGGCCAGGCGAGTCAGGTCGGCGCGGCGGCGGCAGCCGGTCTTGTCCCGGATCCGGTCCAGGTGAGAGCGGACGGTCCGGATGCTGATGTACAGCTGTTCGGCGATCTGCGCGTCGCTGCGGCCCTGGGCCACGAGGGTGACTAGTTCCTGTTCCCGGGCGCTGAGCTTGCCCGGCGGCGACGCCGTCGATGGCGGACCGGCGGGGGCGGTGAGCGACAGCGCGTACTCGGCCGCGACGGCCGGGCTCATGGCCGCGCCGCGTTCCTCCGCCGCCCGGGCCCGGGCCGTCCCGAGCGCTTGCCGGGCGTCGCGCAGGGCGTTGCGTAGGAGCCGGGCGCTGGAAGGCGGCTCGGTGTGCTCCTCGGGTCGCATGTAGGCCTGGTATGCCGCCCACATCGTGAGGGCCTCGGCCTGGCGGCCGGTCGCCGCGCACAGGTACCCGCAGCACTCCAGGGCGTTTCCCAGCCCGGGCCAGCCCCCGGTCCGCGCGGTGACCTGGAGTCCTTCCCGCAGGTGTCCGGCGGCGTCACCGGTCCGGCCCGCGCGCACATCCAGCATCGCCATCACGATCAGCAGTTCCTCCAGGATCTGCAGGTCGTCTAGCTCCCGGGCCCGGGCCAGCCACGCCGCGCCGGTGCCCTCGGCGGCGGCCAGGTCCCCGGCCTCCATGAGCATCATCGTCAAGGTGCTGCCGCAGTCCCGGGCGATCCAGCCGGGGATGTCGGCCGGGAGCTGCCCGGCCTGCCGGGCCAGCCGTGCGGCGTCGTCGACATCCCCGGCATAGCAGGCGGTGATGCTGAGATCCTCCAGGGCCAGCGCCTCCCCGGCCGGGTAGCCCAGCTCCCGGGCCAGGGCCAGGGAGCGGCGGCCATCGTCGGCCGCCTCGGGGAGCCGGCTCAGGTTCGCCAGGGTCAGCGACCGGCCGGCCAGGCAGTCAGCCAGCGCCCGGGACGGTCCCCGGTCCCCGATGGCCTCGCCGACCGCGGTGAAATGACCTAGCGCCGCGGTCATATTGCCGGAATACACCGCCGTCCGGCCGAGCCAGAACTGCGCGTCGCACCATCCCTGGCTGCCCGGCGCGGCCCGCCCGGCCACCTCGCGCAGCAGCTGGTACTGCCCGGCCAGCCGCCCGCGCAGCAGCCACCACGGCGCGAGCGCGACCGCCAGCCGCAGGCTGATGTCCTGGTCGTGCTCCGTGGCCCACGCCAGCACCCGGCGCAGCGTGGCGTCCTCGGCATCCAGCCACCTGGCCGCGGCCACCTCACCCGTGCTGGTCTGCAGCCCGGCCGCGGCCTGCTCCGCGACCCGCAGCGCATACCGGGCCAGCCCGGCGACGGCCCCCTCCAGCTCCCCGGCCTCGGCCAGCAGCCGCGCCCCGTAGGCCCGCAGGGTCTCCAGCATCACATACCGGGACCGGCCATCCGGGCCCGCCTGCGGCGGAACCACCAGCGAGCAATCCACCAGCCGCAGTACCACCGGGCCCGTGTCATCCCCCGCCACCGCCTCCGCGGCCTCCAGCGTGAACCCGGCCGGGAACACCGACATCGCGCGGAACACCCCCCGCTCGCGCTCGTCCAGCAGCTGGTAGCTCCACTGCACCGTGGCCGCCAGCGACCGCTGCCGCCCGGCTGCCAGCCGGTCCCCCACCACCAGCAGCGCGAACCGGTCATCGATCCGGTCCAGCAGCTGCGGCACGCCCAGCGCCTCCACCCGCGCCGCCGCCAGCTCAATCGCCAGCGGCATCCCGTCCAGCCGCCGCACCAGCCGCGCCGCCGCCGGCCCGTTCTCCCCGTCCAGCGCGAACCGCGGATCAGCCGCGCGGGCCCGGTCCGCGAACAGCGCCACCGCCTCAGACCCGCCCGCCTCCGCCGCACCCTCCGGGCCAGGCAGGGACAACGGCCCCAGCCGGTACCGGGCCTCTCCTGTCACCTGCAACGGCTCCCGGCTGGTCACCAGGATCTTCAGGTCATCGCAGGCCAGCAGCAGCCCCGCACACAGCACCGCGGCCCCGCCGATCACATGCTCGCAGTTATCCAGGACCAGCAGCACCTGCTGACGGCCCAGCACCTGCGCCAGCCCATCCGCCGTCGGCACCCCGGGCCGGTCCCGCACCCCCAGCGCCCCCGCCGCCGCCGCTGCCACCTGCGCCGGATCCCGCACCGGCGCCAGCTCCGCCAGCCACGCCCCATCCGCGAACCGGCTCGCCACCTGTCTCGCCACCTCGCCGGCCAGCCGGGTCTTCCCCGCACCGCCCGGCCCGGTCACCGTCACCAGCCGGTACCGCTCCAGCAGCCCAGCGACCTCACGCACCGCCCCGGCGCGGCCGATAAAACTCGTCAGCTCGGCCGGGAAGCCATGCACGCCACCGGCCGCGGTGACCTCCGCGGATACCCCCACGCCCGTACCATAACCGCAGGCAGCAGCAGCCGTACAGGCCAACCGCACCAGGCCGCAGCGGCACCACCCCTGGGGCCCGGCGCGGCTGCCGACCAGGAGAAGGCTGTGGTCACCAACCCCGAGCATTACCGAGGACGCCAGGCGGCCGTCGTCAAGACCGGCTGCGCACCAGGCAAACCGGTCAGATAGCGCCGAAGATTCCACGCCATCCCGGCTGCGCATGCACGACTTCCTGCTGAACATCTGGGAGCAGACGCTGGGGGCCTCCCGCCTCTACACCCTGCTGCACGTGCAGATCCGGTCCGCGCTGCCCGGCATCCTGACCGGGATGCGCATCTGCGTGGCCGGGGCCGGGCCGGGTCAGCTGAGGCCGTCGAACGCGCCGGCCTCGTAGCGGGGATGGCCGTCGACGATGGTGGCGAGCACGGCCAGGCCGGCGATGCGCTCGGGGCTGACGGCGGTGGGGTCCTCGGACAGCACCACCAGGTCGGCGAGCATGCCCGGGGCGATCGAGCCCTTGACGTGCTCCTGGCGGCTGGCGTAGGCCGACCCGCGGGTGTAGGCGTGCAGCGCCTGTTCGGCCGTGATCGCCTCGCCGGGGTTGAACGGCGCGCCGGAGGCGGTGCGGCGGTTGACCATGTCGGCGATGCCGAGCAGCGGCGCCCCGGCCACGACCGGCCGGTCCGAGCTGCCCGGCAGCACCATGCCCGCCTCGAGCAGGGACCGCTGCCGGTAGAGCCAGCCGTGCCGCGCGGGCCCGACCGCGGCGAGCATGCCGTCGCCGAGTTCGGTGGCGAAGCGGCCCTGCGGCACGGCGATCACGCCGAGCCCGGCGGCCCGGGCGACCTGGCGGGGCTGGACCACGGCGAAGTGCTCGATGCGGTGCCTCGGATCGCGCCGCGGGTACTGCGACAGCGCCCGCTCGTACGCGTCGAGCACCACGTCGATGGCCAGGTCGCCGATCGCGTGCGTGGCGACCTGCCAGCCGGAGCGGTGCGCGGCGATGATCGTGGCCTGCAGGTCGGCCGCGTCGGCCTGCAGGTAGCCCTGCCCATTCCCGGGGCCCGGTCCATTCCCGGGCCCGTCGCCGGCGTACGGATCGATGAGGGCGGCGGTGCGCCCGACCAGGGATCCGTCGGCGAAGATCTTCACCGCGCCGAGCCGGAGCCAGTCGTCCCCGAAACCGGTCCTGATGCCCAGGTCCAGCCCGGCCACCAGGCCGTCGCCGGCGTGCGCGCCGAGTGGGTGCAGGACCTCGCTGGCCGTCATCAGCTCGACCCGGACGCCGAGGCTGCCGGTGTCCTTAGCGATCTGGTAGGCGGCGAGCTCGGCCGGGCTGTGCGCGACCCAGCCGCCGCCGATGCCGGCCTCGGTGCAGCTGGTGACGCCTTCCTTCAGGTACTGTCCGGCGGCCCGGCTGATGGCCTGGGTCAGCTCGGCCAGCGGGTACGGGTAGACCAGGCTGCCGACCAGGAGCTGGGCCCGTTCCTCGAGCAGGCCGGTGGGACGGCCACCGTCGTCGGCGGCGACCCGGCCGCCCGGGAACTCGGTGGCGGCCGCGTCGAGGCCGAGGTCGGCCAGGACCAGGCTGTTCACCACGCACATGTGCCCGGAGGTGTGCCGCAGCCAGACCCGCCGCCCCGGCGCGGCCCGGTCCAGGGCGTCCCGGTGCGGGTGGGCGCCCAGCTTGTTCTGGTCGTAGCCGGCCCCGATCACCCAGTCCCCCGGGGCCGTCGTCTCGGCCCGGCGGCCGACCGCCGCGTACAGCTCGTCCAGGCTGCCGACCGCGGACGAGCGCAGGTCGACCTCGGCCAGGGACATGCCGAACCCGACCATGTGGTTGTGCGCGTCGTGGAACCCAGGCAGCACCGTCGCCCCGCGCAGGTCGACCACCCGGTCCGCCTCGTTCAGGCGGTCCAGGCTCGCGTCCAGCGCCTCGATCCGGCCGCCCGCGATGGCGACCGCCGAGGCCCGCGGCCGGGCTTGGTCCATGGTCAGCACGTTCGCGTTGACCAGCGCGAGGTCGGTCACGGTGCTACTGGCCGGCCAGCAGCGCCGTGATGGGGGTGCTGGCGAGCCGGTAGCGGACGACTCGGCCCTCACGCTCGGCGATGACCGTCTGGCTGGCGCGCAGGTAGCGCAGCGTCTGGGACACCGTGGCGTCGTTGATCCCGGTCGCGGCGGCGAGGTCCGAGACGCTGATCGGCCCGGCGGCCCGGATGCAGGTCAGCAGGGTGAGACGGGTCGGATCGGCGAGCACGGCGAACTGCCGGGCGCGGGCCTGGATCACCTCGGGGCTGTCCAGGGCGGCGATGGCCTGGCAGATCCGTTCGGCGTCGATGACCCGGTGATCGGACCGGTCCGCAGGCAGCAGGTGCACCGCTTCAGGATTCCACAACCGGGCGCACCTCGCGTAACCAACGCCCCGGTGGGCACGGGCTGGCCCACTGGCGGTTCGGCCACGTCGAGGCCCGCTGGACCTCCGGCGTGGACGAAATGATCCGCCCGCCGGGCCGGGCTCGGACCGGGCTGCGGGGCGGGCACCGGGTCCGTTCGGGATAAAGATTTTGATGGACCGAACGGGCCGCAGTGTTACGCCCCCGGCCACGGCGGGTCGGGTTTTCCACCGGGCCAATGGTCGGGTTTTCCGCATTGCCGTCGGCGTCACGGCTGGGTACGCTGCCTGGTAGTGGCAGTGCACCGCCTGCCCGCTTCCGAGCCACCGGCCGGCCCGCGCCGGCGATGGCGACGAGGACAAGGGTCCACGACTCGCGTGCATCGTCAGTCGCGCCATTCACCATGGCGGGCTATTGGTCATGCCATTCATCCATGGCGGGCAGACGCGGGCCGACCCGCCGGGGAAGAAATGATCATGACTGAGGACAAGGCCCGGAAGACCGCCACCCGCCAGCGGATGGCCGAGACCGGCGAACCCTACAGCGTAGCCAGGCACGCGGTCGAGCGCGAGTACGCCGAAGCCGACGTGGACATGGCCGTCCAGGACCAGGCCGGCGAGGACCGGGCCAGCGGGGCCGGCGGCATCGGGGACGGGGCCAGCGAGGCCGGCGGCATCGGGGACGGGGCCAGCGAGGCCGGGTTCAGTGCGCGGGAGCGCGCGGACCGGGCGCGGGATCTGGCCGAGCAGGCGCACGAGCGGGCCGAACGGGCCCGGGAGCGGGCCGAGCAGGCGGACGAGGCGGCCATGATGGCGCACGACGCCGCCGATATGGCCGCCGAAGCCGCCACCCTGACCCGCGGCTGGGCCGACGAGCAGGAGCAAGAGCAAGCACAGCGGCGGGCCGGCCAGGCCCGGGCCGCGGCGCAGGAGGCGCAGCGCCGGGCCGACCGGGCCGAACAGGAGGCCGCCCGGGCGGTGGCGGCCGCCGAACAGGCCGAGGATGAAGCCGACGAGGCCGAGGAAGAAGCCTGCGAGGCCGAGGAGGAAGCCTGCGAGGAGGGGGACGCCGGGGAATCTGGCGGCCGACCGCGGTACCGGGCCCGCCGGGTCCATTACCACCGGGGCCGCTGGGACGGCCCTATCCCAGAGCCGCCGAAGCCCCCGAAACCGCCGAAGCCGCCGAAGCGCCTAGGACGCTCGGAAACGCACGGGGAGCCCGCCGACTGGATGCCGGACCGGGTCGGCCAGGTCCTGCTGCGGTTCGACGAGTTCAGGGAGCGGGCCGAGGAGATGGTGAGCCGGGCCGAGCGCTTCTTCGACCTGGCCCGCGCCCAGGCTCCGGATCCCGGTCAGGCGCCGCGCCCGCCCGAGCCTGCTGAGCGGCCGGAGCCTGCGGGGTCGGCTGGCTCGGACTGACGAGGTTCGGTCCGATACATCGCCGCGGGGCGGGCCCGCGGCGATGTATCAGCCGATGGCCTGCCGCCTCCTTACCAGTGATAACAGCCCGCAGGGCTAGGGGGATGTGATGGCAGAACCGTCCCAGGGGGATATCGCGGACGGGCGGATCGCCTCGATCGTGATCGAGGCGCTCGAACCCGCCGAACGCGCCCATGGCGTCGCTTACCTATGCGTGACGCCATTCGCCGCGGGCCAGACACTGGCTGTCCCGCGGCAGCCGATCGCGATCGACCGCGATGGCTACGTCGCGTTCATCGACGCGCAGCCGCTCGCGAACTGGGGACACGCCTGCCGTTACCTGCTGATCGACGCGCACACGGGTGAGGTCACCTCTCACTCGCGCCGGTTCCCTGCCTTCATGGCAGGCGACGACCGGTGGCGGGTGGTGCACAGGCCATCCAGCTAGACCTGCCGCACGAAAGGAAATCCTCATGACCAGCTCCGGCGAAGACCGCAGCCCATCCTCGGCAAGCAGGGACGCGGCGATCAAGGACCGGGCCTTCCGGGCCCTCGACCCGGGCCGCCTCGGCCAGGTGAACCTCTATCTCGACCATCGGGTACGCGAAGCCGGCGAGCAGCTGGGCCCGGCGTTCCAGGGACTTCGGGCGCCGCAGCCGAGCGTGCTCGTTTTCGTGGACGACGAGCCCACGGCCAACTTCGGCCACTCCTGCCGCTACCTGCTCTTCGACCCCGGATCCGGCGAGCTGCGGGCCGAGCTCCCGGCCCGGTTCCCGCCGTGGGAGGCGCGGATCCCCGAGTCGCTGGAAGCGTTCTACCAGCCGGTCCGGCCGGTGCCGACCGAGTTGCTCTACCACGTCAAGCCGGAGCTGCGGTGCCCCGTCCTGTTCCCGCGGGGCAGGCGGCACGCCATCTTCTACTCGGGCATGTCCAATACCCGGCACTTGAACGACATGGAGTTCGGGTACCGCACCCTGGTGCACCGTTACGGGTTCGCGCCGCGCGACATCACCGTCCTGTCCTTCGACGGGACGACGGATACCCAGGAGGGCGCGAACACCAGCTGGCCCGGTGACGGGACGCCCTACCAGATCGTGGTGAACGGGCCGGGCGACCGGGCCGCGTTCGAGGCCGCGGTCGACGCCCTCAAGCCGCGGCTGCACGAGGATGACCTGCTGTTCATCCACACCAACAACCACGGTGACAATTTCGGCAGCGGGTCGTTCCTGTGCACCTACCCGAGCTTTGGGGACTACTTCGCCGACGACTTCGCGGCCAAGCTCGGCGAGCTGCCCCGTTACCGGTCGCTGATCGTGATGATGGAGCAGTGCAACTCGGGCGGGTTCAACCAGCCGATCATCAAGCACAGCACCGCCCAGGCGACGAGCGTCGCCTCGGCGGCGATCGCGACCCAGAGTTCGTTCGCCTCACCCGACGGGCACTGGGATTCCTTCGCCCGGGACTGGTTCGCCGCCCAGGCGGGCCACGACCCCTACGGGGCGGCCCTGGCGTTCAACCCGGACACCAACGGGGACGGCAGGATCGAAGCCACCGAGGCCTTCGGCTACGCCAACACGGTCAGGAACCCGCTGGACTCGCCGCAATTCGATGAGAGCTCCGCGGCCGGCGGGAGGATCTGGCTGGGCCGTCAGTACATCGTCTGGTGGTGGTGGTGCTGGATCCTCCGCGAGGTTCTCGAGCGGCCCTACGCCGAACTCCCCGAAGCGGAGTACTACGCGCGGCTGCACGAGATCCAGCCGGAACTGCTCAAGCTGGCCGCGTCGCTTGACGACCAGTCGGCCGTCCTGCGCAAGGAGATGACCGCTACGGTCAGCGAACTGGTGACCGGAGCCTTCGCCCCTGGCCGGTAACGAGGCAGAGGTGGGGCCGCGCCGTCATGGTGGTTTCGCCGTGGCGGCGCGGTCCCGGCTGGCCCCGACGCCGGGTGTCGGTTATGGTGCCAGAGCGGCGGTAGCGTCGGAATGAGACGATCTTCTCGAACGAAATTTCGTAAAGAGGCTAAAATGTCACCATTGACTGCTAACCTGTTCTTATGAGATTCTCCTCGTGATCCCGGACGGGAGGTGTGGTGCATGCCCTCAGATCCGCACTCAGACTCCCCCGAGGACGACGCCCGCCGCGACCCGCGTCCAGATCGTGACCCGCGCCGCGCGGACCGAGCAGGAGATGGGAACCCGCCGGGCGGCTCAGGACAGTTCGCGGCGGGAGGGTCGCTGGATGCCGCGGCGCCGGGACCGGGGCTGGCCGCGGCGCTTGGGTGCGCCCGGGCCGGGCTGGGGGCCCTGAGCGATGACGCGCTGGCCGGGTTCCTGGGCGGCTGCCAGAAGATCGCGGCGTGGTCAGCCGGGATGCTGCTGGAGGGCATCGCCGAGTACGCTGCCCGCCGCCCGGATGACCATACTCCCGGCCGTGCCGCCCTGCACGCTGCCGCGGCCAAGACGGCGCAGGCGGCGCTGGCCGCCGGGGAACCCGCCGACCCGCCCGGCTATGACGAGTTCGCCCCCGATGAGCTGATGCCGGTGCTACGGCTGTCCAAGGGCGGCGCATCCCGGCAAGTCGAGCTCGCCGTCGCGCTGCGGTACCGGCTCCGCCCCACCCTGGCGGCCATGCTGGACGGGCAGATCGACGTGGTCAGGGCCCGGATCATCGCTGAGGCCACCGCCGAGCTTTCCGCCACGGACGCCGCCGCGGTCGAGGCACTGGTGCTGCCCGGCGCCGGGCGGCAGACCTACGTCGCGCTGGGCATGGCGGTGGGCAAGGCGGTGCTGCGGGTGGATCCCCAGGGCACCATTCGGCGGCGGAAGCGGGCGGAGAAGCGGGCTCGGGTGGAGCGGTGGCGCGAATACGACGGGACCGGGGCGCTGGCCGGGCGGAACCTTCCGCCCGATGACACCCTGGCCGCGGACCGGGCGCTGACCGCACGGGCGCTGGAGTTGCGCGCGGCCGGGCTGGACGGCCCGCTGGACTACCTGCGCGCCACCGCCCTCATCGACCAGATCACCGGCCGCGACTCCCGCCCCCGGCCCGGCCAGGACGAGTACGGCCAGGACGAGTACGGACTGGATGAGCCCAGGGCAGGCGCTGCTGACCAGGACGACGAGGAGGATGAGGACTGGGATGACCGCGATCAGTGGCCGGACCGGGACGCATATCACCTGAATTCGCAGCAGAACGAAACCGGAGACCCGGCCAGCACGCCCGCTGCCGCCCGGGACGCGGACACCAGCCGCAGCCAGGACGGCGACGACCCGGATGCCGACCAGGAGAACGGCGGCCCTGAAGGCGGCGGGAGCGGTGGAACCCGGCCGCCGCCCAGGCCCGGCGGCCCGCGCAGGCCCGGCGGGCGCGGAAAACAGCCCAGACAACACAACAAGCGGCGCGGGAAACGGGTCGCGGCCCGGATCAACCTCACGATCCCGCTGACCACCCTGCTTGAGCTCGGCAACGCACCCGGGGACGCCGGACCGTTCGGCCCCCTGGATGGCGCGGCCGCCCGGGACCTGGCCCGCACCGCCGCTGACCACCACGGCACCCGATGGTGCCTGACCGTGACCGATGCCGAGGGCCGGGCCGTCGCCCACGGATGTGCCCGCGGCCCTAAGCCCCGGGCCGGCCAGGCACGAGCAGGTCCAGCATCCCGCGCCGGGCCCGAAGACAGCACTGGCCCCGAAGACAGCACTGGCCCCGATCCCAAAGAACTGATCGCGCAGTACCTAGCCGGGCTGGGCGTCACCTTGGACCCCATCGCCACCACCTGCTGCGACCACCACGACGCCGAAGCCGGCTATACCCCCAGCCGGCGCCTCCGACACAAGATCCACGCCCGCACTCCCACCTGCTCCTACTGGGGCTGCCGAAGACCCGCCGCCCAGTGCGACGACGACCACACCACCGCCTGGGAACGCGGGGGATTGACGTGTCAATGTAACCTCGCACCGCTCTGCCGCAGGCACCACCGGATGAAACAGCGAGAAGGCTGGGTCCTTACCCAGCCTGAGCCAGGCGTCCTGGTCTGGTGGGCGCCGTCGGGACGCACCTACACCACCACACCGGCCGTCTACCTGAGCTAGCGAACTGACGCGCGGCGCCCGCGCCCGGACCGCACCACCGCGCCTAGGCGGGCCAGAGTGCGGGCGTTATGCTCTTCTCCGGATAGATGATGCCCATGCCAGCGCGGGGTAACGCCAGGATCGCGCTGCCACGGCTCAGGCTCATGAGTGCGGGCAGTTCTTTCCCGGTGATCTCGCGGTCCCCGGAGGAAGTCACAGATGGGGTCCACAGCCGAGTCCCCGGTGCGGCCGGTGACGCCGCCTGATCCGGGACAGCCACCACCCGGTTTCCCGTTCCGCGGACCTGGGCTGCTGGCCAGGGTGGTCCCGTTCGCCGTGGTCGCCGTGCTGGCCGAGGCCAGCCTCGCGCTGCCCGTCGGGGTGCACTCGCAGCCGGCCATGATCGCCAGCATCGTCCTGCTGCTGGCGGTGGCCGGGGCGTTCGCGCTGCCGTGGCGCCGGCTCCCGGCGTGGACGACGGTACTGGTCCCGTTGGCCTACACCGGGTCGGTCCTGGCCCTGATCCTGGCGGCGGGCGAAACGGCCGGCGTCGGACTCGTCATCTTGGTCCCGCTGGTGTGGATGGCACTGTTTCATCGGCGCTGGGAGTCTGCCTGCGTCGTCGTGGCGGTCGTGGCCGTGGAAGTGGTCACCTCGCTGGTCCCGACGGCGGCCGCCGACTCGGTGATCGCCCGCCGGGCGCTGCTGTTCGCTGCACTGGGCACGATGATTTCCGTGGCCACCCACGGCCTGCGCGACCGGATCGCGCAATCCCAGCGGGAAAGCGCGCGGCTGCAAGAACAGCTACGGGAGGTGACCGTGCAGCAGGACCGGGACCGGATCGCGGCCGGCCTTCAAGACGAAGTCATCCAGCGGATCTTCGCCGCCGGGCTGGCCCTGCAGAGCGCGGCGTCCCTGACCAACCAGCCTGGCGTGCGGCAGCGGGTCGAAGCTGCCGCCGGTGACCTGGATCAGGTGCTGCGCCTGCTGCGGGATACGATCTTCGGCTTGGAGCAGGGGTTGCGCGACCGTGGGCTGCGCCGGGAAATCCTGGAACTGTGCGAGGGCGTGTCGCCGCCACCAGAGGTCAGCTTCAGCGGCCCGGTCGACGGCGCCATGCACCCTGGCAACGGGACCGGGCTCATCCAGTTGCTGCGCGAGACCCTCGTCGTCATCGGGCCGGACGCCGTCCCGGCCAGCATCAGCGTCACTAGCGATGCGGAAGCATGCGTGACGGTGATCGAGGCCACGGCGCGGCCGCATGCCGACGGCCTGGACTGGGCGGCCAGGAAACCGGTGGGTGTGGTGGAGTTGGCCGCAAGGGCCGGAGCCAGCATCGATACCGAGCCCATCCCGGGCGGTTTCCGGTACACGCTGCGTCTTCCCCTGACCGGGACGGCCGCCGCTGGGCCTTGACCCGGTCGTCTCAGCTGACGGGGACGCGAGGATCGCGAAGATCAGGCAGCAGCGCCAGCGCGTGTCCGGGAACTCCCGGGAGTTCGGTGGCCGTGGCGTTCACCGTGGCCAGCGCGCGGCGCGAGACACGGTAGTGATGACCGCACAGCAGCAGTTCGGTCCGGTGGGGTCGGGTCGCGGTCGGCGGCATGACCACCCGCACGACCGGCCTCGCGGGGCAGCAGCAGGCTGAGCCGACCGCAACCGCCTGGCGGGCCTCGATGGTGTCGTCGTGGATGCGGGCGGGTGCGGAGCTCCCGCCGTTAGCTGGGTGGGAGAATTTCGCGTTCATGCTGTCATCCTGGCTCGCGCCGAGGCCAGCCAGAAGAGACGTAAATCACTACCCGGAAAGGGCGAAGGTCCCGGACTGCCGCCACTCGCCGATGGCCTCGTCAGTACCGGTCACCGGATGCGGCGCTTTCCGCATGGCTCAGCCGCCCGCGTCGGCGGACAGGAAGAAGACGGTGTCCCCCGCCGCCAGCGGCGTCTGGCCGTCCCGGGTGATCTGGTCCCCGTTCAGCGCCGCGGTCACGTGCCCGCCGAAATCGACGCCGACGGCCGCCGCGGCTTCGGCCACGGTGGCCGCGCGGACCGTCTCCGGGGCCCGGTGACCGCCCGGTCCTGGGGTGGCCGCCAGCACGCCGAACCGCTGCACGGTGATCTCGGGACCGGGCCGGGACCGGGCCGTCCGGTAATCATCTGGCTCGTTGATGTTGACCACCGAATCCAGGCCGGGGTCGAGCGCGGCCAGCACCGGGTCGTCCCTCAGGGCCGCCTCGTCCAGCCGGGACACCACGCACTCCTCGAACAAGAACGCAGGCCGCAGCCGGCCCGCCGCCGACGAGCCGCTCCGCGGCCGGCGCGAGCGCCGTGCGGTAGGCGGCGGCCAGCGGCTGCGGGTATCCGCGCGCCACCGGCAGGCCCACGTCGGCGCCCTCGTGCACCGCGCGCAGCACCCGCCGGACGAAGGCCGGGTGCAGGAACGGCAGGTCGGTGGAGCTGACGAAGGCCGCGTCCACGCGGTCCATCAGGGCGCCCAGCCCGGCGGCCAGGCCCTGGACCGGTCCCTGGCCCTCCCGCGGGTCATCCACCACCTCGACGTCCGGCGGCAGCCCGGGCAGGTCCTGGCCCCGGGCGCGGACCACGACGACCGGGCCGCCGGTCGCCCGCGCCAGGATGCCGGCCGTGCGGCGCAGCAGCGTGGACCCGTGCCACTCCAGGACCGCCTTGGGCGTGCCCATCCGGGACGACCGCCCGCCGGCCAGCACCACGCCCGCAGAACCCGGCATGCCCTCATGCTAGCCCCGGCCGGTTCACCCGGATCGATGCTGACGGTCAGGCGTCCCGCTCCGAGACGGTCAGGCGTCCGGCTCCGGGATGTAGTGCCTGCTCTGGTCCGCGGGATCGACCCAGACCCGGATGACGGCGCGCGTCGCGGGGTCGCGGAACCGCTCCTCCGTCGGTATCCAGCCGGCGGCGGGCCGGTCGGCATGGGCGTGGCCGCGCCGCTTTCTGGCGGACCGCGGCGCGGCGGTGCCGGGCGGCGCGGCGCTACCAGTCGCCGTGACCTGCGGCAGGTCCGTGACCGCCGCGGCCGCCTCGTCCAGGTACTGGGCGCTCAGCACCATCCCCACCCGGCGGTCCAGCTCGTCCAGGCCGAACAGTCCCACCGCGTAGTGCTCGCGCAGCAGCGCGACCAGCCGCTCGCGGTCGGCTTCGGCGGCCAACGGCCGCGGGCCGCCTGGACCGGGCACGACTACCCCGTGGGCCGGACGACGACCGCGGTCCCGTAGGCCACGATCTCGGTCAGCTGCTGGCTGATCTCGGAGGAGTCGAACCGCATCGCGACGATCGCGTTCGCGCCGAGCAGCCGCGCGTTGTCGATCATGCGGTCGATGGCGTGGCGGCGGCTGTCCTCGAGCAGCGAGGTGTATTGCGGCACCTCACCCTGGCGCAGCGCGGTGAGCCCGGCGCCGAATGACTTGGCGAAGCCCATGCTGCGCACGACGAGGCCGAAGGTAAGTCCCAGGTCGCGCTCGATGGTCATGCCCGGGAGCCCGAGGCCCGTGGTGACCGGAAGCGTCGCTGGCGAAGACTCTGACATGAACGGCATCATACGGAAGAACGCCGGCCTTTAAGTCGTGCCAGAACCGGCGCGGGGCGGCAGTCGTACCGCGGACGATCAGGTGCGGCGCGACGACGTCTTCCCGGCCGCGGGCGGGCGTCCCTGGACCACGGGTCACCGGCCGCGACGCCCGCGCCGCTCTGGCCATCGCGCTGGCCGCCATCCGGTCCGTCCAGGCCAGCGCGCCCATCCGGCTGGCCGACATCGACACTGCCTCAGCGGCTGTGCGTCATTCCCCGTCGTGAGCATTGCGGTCGTGGAGCATGCCAGGCCTGAAGGGTTAGGAATGTTTCGCTAACCTGCTCGGGTAGGCGCTCGCTGCTGGTGCTGTGAGGGAACGTGCTGGGGCCTGGCCTGGGCGGCGTCTGGGAATCTGGGCTATATGGCTGTGAGGAAGCGAAGATGCGATATGGGGCCTGAGGAGTTCCGGGCAGCTGGCCATGAGCTGATCGACTGGATTGCGGACTACCGGGCCCGGATTCCGCAGCTGCCGGTTCAGGCACAGGTGGAACCGGGTGAGGTGGCGGGGAAGCTGCCGAGCCGGGCGCCGGAGGAGGCCGAACCGTTCAGCCGGGTGCTGGCCGACCTCGAAGGCGTCGTCGTCCCGGGCGTGACGCAGGTTCAGCACCCTCGCTATTTCGGCTGGTTCCCGTCCAACGCGTCCCTCAGTTCTGTGCTGGGCGACCTGGCTGCCTCTGGGCTCGGAGCGCTCGGGATCACGTGGCAGTCCGCCCCCGCGCTGACGGAAGTCGAGGAAGTCGTGGTTGAGTGGCTGCGCGAGCTGACGGCGCTGCCCGAGTCGTGGAAGGGCGTCATCCAGGACACGGCTTCCAGCGCGTGCCTGGTCGCTTTGCTGGCCGCGCGCGAGCGCGTCACGAACTACTCAGAGGCACGCGGCGGGATGCAGGCCGAGAGCGCGCCGCTGACGGTCTACACCACAGAACATGCTCACTCCTCGATCCCGAAGGCAGTTGCCCTGGCTGGCTACGGGCAAGACAACCTGAGGTTCGTCGGCGTCGACCCGGTCACGTATGCCATGCGTCCCGAGGCGCTGGCTTCGGTACTGGCGGCGGACGTGGCGGCCGGCCGGCGCCCGGCAGCCGTCGTGGCCAGCGTCGGCACCACCGGCACCACGGCCGTGGACCCGCTCGCGCAGATCATCCCGCTGGCCCGCCAGTACGGGATGTGGGTGCATGTCGATGCGGCGATGGCGGGCTCGGCCTTGCTGCTGCCGGAGATGCGCTGGCTGGCTGACGGGGTAGAAGGCGCGGACTCACTGGCCTGGAACCCGCACAAATGGCTGGGCACCGTGCTGGACTGCTCGCTGCTGTACGTCGCCGACCCTGACCATCTGATCCGGGTCATGTCGACCAACCCGTCCTATCTTCGTTCTGCTGTTGATGGTGAGGTGACCCAGTACAAGGACTGGGGCATCCCGCTCGGCCGCCGGTTCCGTGCGCTCAAGCTGTGGTTCCACCTCCGGCTGGACGGAGCTGAGGCCATCCGGGCCAGGCTACGGCGGGACCTGGACAACGCTCGCTGGCTCGCTGAGCAGGTCTCCTCGACCCCCGGCTGGCGTGTCCTGGCCCCGGTCAACCTGCAGACCGTCGTGCTCAGGCACGAACCCGCTGGCGTCGTCTCCGGCACTGGCGCCGTACTGGACGCCGACGCGCTGAACGTGCACACCCTCTCCTGGGTGCACTCGGTCAACGCCTCGGGCGCGACTCTGGTTACACCGTCCCTGCTGGACGGCACCTGGTCGGTCCGGGTCTCGATCGGAGCCGAGCCCACCGAGCGTCAGGACGTCGAGGAACTGTGGGCTCTGGTGAAGAAAGCCGCCGAGAGCATCTGAACACCCAGATCCCCCCAAGCAGGACATCCTGCGACGGTGCCACCACTACCGGCGGCGCCTCCCGAGGCGGCATCGCCTGCCGGGCTCGCCCGGCTGGCGTCATGATGGGTGCTGGCCGAAGCGCCGCCGCGAACTCCCGGGTGCCGCCATTACCCGTATTACGCAGCTCGTGCCGCTGCTGTTCGGGCAAGAGGTAGATTGGCCGGGCGTGACGAAGGTGAAGGTGGGGTCCGGTGCCACCGTGTGGCGAAGGGGTAATGCAATGGAGCCTGCGGGCGCCTGCGCCCGGCATTGGGCCTGTCGCTGGCGGCAGCCGCGGTGCCCGCCTTCTTCCGCTGCCAGCGGGCCCCCGGCACGCCCGCGCGCGGTGTGGCGGGTGACGGCCGTGCTGGCGATGGTGCTGGCCCGGTGAGCCCTCGATTCGATGCGGTAGTGGTCGGCGCCGGGCCCGCCGGCAGCATCGCCGCGCTGGTGCTGGCCCGGTCTGGTGCGCGGGTGGCGCTCGCCGACAAGGCGGCCTTCCCGCGCGACAAGGCATGCGGGGATCTGGTGGGGCCCCGCGGGGTGCAGGTTCTGGCGGATCTCGGGCTGCGTGTCCCCGACGCCGGGCAGGGCTCTGACCTGCTCGCGGTCGGCCCTTCCGGCCGGCGGAGCAGGCTGCCTGCCTTCACCGGGCGCACCTACCCCGGTCACGGGATCATCGCGCCGCGGCTCGCGTTCGACCATGCGCTGCGCGGGGCGGCCCTGGAGGCCGGCGCGGTCCCGGTAAGAGCCCGGATCACCGCGGTCGAGGCGGGCGGGGACGGCAGGGTCGATGCCGTTATCTCCAGCGACGGGCAGCGGCTGGCGGGGGAGGTTATCATCGCCGCGGACGGGGCGCTGAGCCCGGTCGCCCGTCTGGCCGGGATGCTCGACCGGGAGACGGCGCAGTGGGGTTTCGCGATCCGCGCGTATGTGCCGGCGGAGGTTCCGCTGCCGCTGCTGGTCCTGCTCGACGCCAGCCCGTGGCGTATCTACCCTGGGTACGGCTGGCTGTTTCCCGGTGAGGATGGCCAGGCGAACGTGGGCATAGGGGTCGGCCTGGGCAGCGGCCGCGGGCAGGCGTCGCTGCGAGGTGATCTGGCCCGGCTGGTCGCGCTGCTCGGCCAGCGTGGCGATCTGAGTGGGGACGCGCGGCCGGGGCCAGTCATCGGCGGATGGCTGCGCATGGGCGGCACCGGCACCCCGCCTGCCGCCGGTAACGTGCTGCTGGCAGGGGACGCCGCGGGATTGATAAACCCCCTGCAGGGCGAGGGCATCGGCCCGGCCATGGTCAGCGCCAGGCTGGCCGCCGAGGCGGTGCTCGCCGGACCAGCCCAGGCGGGCCCCGCATACGCCGAGGCGATCGAGGCGGCGCTCGGGCGGTACATGGCCGGCGCGTCGGCATTGCAAAGCGCGCTGCTGCGCTGGCCGAGGACCGCGTTGGCGGTCACGCGCCTGCTCACCGCCCCGGTCGCGCGGCGCGTTGTCGCGGGCACCTGGTCGATCTACTGGAACGGCCTGGCGGACGGCGCCCGCCCCCGCCCCTCCGCCTGGACCGCGCACGCCGTGCAGGCCCTGGCTGGCCGCCTCGCCGGCCACAACCTGGCCGGTCAGCCCATGACGCCGGAGGAGGCACCCGGCAATGCGCGCCGCGCACGCCAGAGCTGACGCAGCGTGCTGTCGCGCCGACGACCTCCTCCCAGGTGACTAGCCCCTGAGCCAGCCGATGGCGGCGAGGAACAGAGCCAGGCGGCGGCGCCGGCCCAGCCGACGGTCGCGGTGACCAGGGAGAGCAGGCAACAGGCCCGGGCGCCTGATCGTCCGCCGGGCTGGACCGGCGGAAGCCAAGGGCGGCTAGGGACCCGGGATGTCAGATGGGCCGAACGGAGTGACCGCACGCTCTGCCGTTACCGGATCGCGACCGCCTCGTAACCACGGTTACCTGGGGTCACGCGTCATAGAGCACACGAGCGTGAACACCTTGGGGGGACCATGACACGCATAAGACACACCAGCCTGACCATGCTGATCACCGCGGTAATGATGGCGGTGGTGACCGTCGCCGCGGCGGGGACCGCGTTTGCGCGGCCGGCCAAGTGCCCGCCGCGGCACGCGCTGAATCTGCACCACGTGAACTGGGGCGACGTGGCCATCCCCGGCCAGCTGTGCCGGGTCAAGGGCTCGATCCGGCTGCACAAGGGCCAGGCCAGGATCAGCCACAGCGGCTACGGGCCGCTTGAGGTGTCCGCGTTCGGCCCGGCCTACGGCGAACTCGGCGACGGCCAGCAGGTCGCGGCCCTCCAGGTCTGGTGCAGCAACCAGGGCGGGACGGCGGCGGGCCAGCTCGCCGAGGGCCTCATCGTGTTCAGCGGCGCCGGGGGCAAGCTGCATTCGCTGGGCACGCTGACTCCGCAGTACCGGCCGCGTTCCGCGCCGCACATTCCCTTCATCGTGGTCAAGAGCATCGGCGCGGAGCGCATCGTCACCACCGAGGCCTGGTACGCCTCCTCCGACGGGGACTGCTGCCCCTCCGGGCTCGCCACGACCACCTGGTACTGGAACGGCCACTCGTTCAGGCCGGGCCATACCGCGATCATCAGGTCATGACCTGATTATGGGCTCATGACGCGGGGTGCCCGCCCGGTACTACAGTCCCGGTTTGTTACATGACGGGCGGCTGGGGTTACCACCTGTCGCTGAGGGAGCCCGCCGTTGTGGTGTGACGCGAGGACGGCCGCTCACACCCAGCTGGTGATCGCAGCTGGCGCCCTTGCCGGGCATCAGGTGCGCCTGGATGCGGGCGGTACGCTCATGGTCCTTGATAGCCCGGCTGGCGGGACAGCCTGGTGGGGCACGGCCCAGACCCTGTTCTTCCTGGCGCTCGCCGCATCGTGGCTGACCTGGCTGGAACCCGCCCACGTCTCGGTATGGATGAGCGAACACCACTGAGCCGGCTTGGACCGGCTTCGCTGCCGCCATCACGGCGCCGCCAGGGGCCCGCCGGCGACATGACGACTATCGAGCCGGAGCCATTGATGCCGACAATGCCCAGGCATCCGGCTCCGGGGCCGGCTATCAGCTAATTGTGGCCGATATAAGTGTCGACGGTATACGACCGGCCGGGCCGAGCACATTGTATACCTGGCGGCTGGCGCCGAAGTTGAGCCAGTTAATCCGCAATTCAGCTCAGCTTTCATTAACGGAGTGAATAGCAGGAATACCGGCTGGCGCCTTCGGGACCGAAGTGATGTCCAGGCGCTGCCATCCTCAACGCCGCCAGAAACGGCGTCGCCGGGCCGCAGGGTCGGGTGCTGACGGGGGCTGGGCGGCGGCCGGCCGGGGCGGCGCAGGCTGCTCTCCGGACATGAAGGTCTGCTCTTCGGCAGGCACTGGATCGCGGGGGAACGCGCGGGTGATCGATTCAGGCAGCCAGCCCGCCACCGGCTTGACGGCGTCGGCCAGGGCACCGATGTCGGCGGCCGCGGGCCGCTGGCTCGGGTCTTTGGCCAGGCAGCGCTTGACCAGCGGCCGGACCTGGGCCGGCACCCGGTGCAGGTCCGGCGGGCTGTGGACCACACGGTGAACCAGTGCGTCGGTAGACCCGCTGCCGAACGGCCCTTGGCCCTTGGCGGCGAAGACGAGGACCGCGCCCAGGCTGAACATGTCGCTCGACGGCCCGACATCACCGCCTTCGGCCTGCTCGGGGGACATGAATCCGGGTGAGCCCGGCTCCGCCGCCCACCTGATCCCGAAGTCGACCACCCGCGGGCCGTCCTCGGCCAGCAGCACGTTCGAGGGCTTCAGGTCCCGGTGCACCACCCCCGCGGCGTGAATTACGCTCAGGCTCTCCGCCAGCCCCGCAGCCAGCGCCAGCACCGAATCGACGGGCAGTGGCCCGTGCTCGCGCACCGTCCTGGCCAGCGACAGGCCCGCCACATAGTCCGTAGCCAGCCACGGCGCCTCCGCATCGACGTCCGCGTCCACCACCAGCGCCGTGAACGGGCCGCTGACCGGCCGCGCGGCCGCTACCGCGCGCCGGAACTGGACCCGGAACTGCGGGTCCGCGGCCAGTTCGGCGCGGATAACCTTCACCGCCACCGGCCGGCCTGCCTGCGAAAGACCCAGGTAAACCCGCCCCATGCCGCCTTTGCCCAGCCGCCGGAGCAGCCGGTAAGGCCCAATGACCCGTGGGTCCGCAGGCTGAAGTTCTTGCACCACGCCAATCCCACCCCAATGTCACCGATATCGCTTATGGCGTCGTACTGGTCAAAGTAATTCTATTGACCCGGCCCGCAGACGCAACTCCGGCGATGATGCCTTTTTATAGCGGAAACGGGACTCTTGCGATAGCCCTCGATCCGGGGGTTGAGGGAACCGGTGCGTGACACCCGGTCCGTTCGGGATGATTAAAGATCTATTTGCCGAACGGGCCGAGGTGCGTGCCCTGAGCCTGGTGCGACGCCAGCGGACCGGACCGCCGGGCGTTACCATCTGCTGGTGTTGCCGTTCTCCGCCCAGACCCGCATCGCCAACCTCGCCCGGATGGCCGAGGACCGGTTCGACGTGCTGGTCATCGGGGGCGGGATCACCGGGGCCGGCATTGCCCTCGACGCCGCGGCGCGGGGTTTGTCGGTGGCCCTGGTGGAGAAGGACGACTTCGCCGCGGGCACCTCGGGGCGCTCCTCCCGGCTGGTCCACGGCGGCCTGCGTTACCTGGAGCATCGCGAGTTCGGCCTGGTCCGGGAGTCGCTGCGGGAGCGGGGCATCCTGTTCCGGCTGGCGCCGCACCTGGTCCGGCCGATACCGATGTACATGCTGGCGGACGACTGGCGCAGCCGGGCCACGTACCGGGTCGGGCTGACCGGGTACGAACTGCTGGCGGCGGGCCGGAACATCGGCTACCACCGGTCGGTGAGCGCCGGGCAGGTCCGGGACGCCATCCCCGGGTTCGGCGGCTGGTCCCGGGGCTTCCGGTACTTCGAATGCCAGGTGGACGACGCCCGGCTGACGATCGAGGTGGCCCGGGCCGCGCACGGCTTCGGCGCGGTGCTGGCCAACCACGCCCGGGTGGTGGAGTTCCTCGGCGACGGCCGGGTGACGGGCGCGGTCGTGGCGGATGAGGTGACCGGGCAGCGGCTCGAGGTCCGGGCCGGGACCGTGGTCAACGCGGCTGGGGTCTGGGCCGGCGACGTCCGCCAGCTGGCCGGCGACGGCCGGGGCGGCGTCCGGCTGATGCCGAGCAAGGGCGTCCACCTGGTGTTCGCCCCGGGCGCGGTCCGGACCAAGGCGGCACTGGTCGCTCCGTCGGGGGCACACGACGGGCGGTTCATCTTCATCGTCCCGTGGGAGGACCGGGTCTACGCCGGGACAACCGACACCCCGTACCCGGGCGACCTGGACCACCCGGCGGTCGAGGACGCCGACCGTGACTACCTCCTGTCGGCGGTCGCGGCGAACTTCCCGAGCGTGACCGGGCGCGACGTGGTGGCCTCCTGGGCCGGCCTGCGTCCGCTGCTGAGCCAGGACGAGGAGCTGGGCGACGCCAGGACCAGCGACCTGTCGCGGACCCACGCGGTCTTCGAGGAGCCGCCTGGGCTGTTCACCATTACCGGCGGGAAGCTGACCACGTACCGGGCCATGGCCGAAGACCTGGTGGACCGGGTCGCCGCCGCGCTCGGGGATGCCGCGCTTAGGGATGCCGCGGTTAGGGATGCAGGGCCCGGCGGGGCCAGGCGGTCTGGGCCGTGCCGGACGCGGAGCATCCCGCTCGGGCTGCACGGGTCCGCGGCCGCGGCCGCGCGGCTGGCCCGGGCCGAGGTGGCCGGGCTGGGTCTGCCGCCGTGGACGGGAACCCGGCTGGTGCGGCGCTACGGCGACGACTGGCGGGAGGCGGTCCGCATGATCGCAGCGGACCCGTCGCTCGGCGAGCCGGTGGTGAGCGGCCTGCCCGTCCTGGGCGTCGAGGTGAACCTGGCCCGCAGCCGCGAGATGGCCCTCACCGACGAGGACGTCTACGTGCGCAGAACCCGGCTCACACCTTCAGGCGGATGGCCGCCGGGATGATGCCGAACGTGGCCGGCGTGGTGCCCAGCATCTCCCCGTCCGCCTCGATCAGGAAGGGCCGGTCCGCGTCGAGGAGCACCCGGCCGGCCCGCAGTTCGGCGATGTTGCGGTGCGGAAGGTGCGTGCCCAGGTACACCTTCGGCAGCGTGGTGAAGGCGTCGGACTTCGGTCCGGTCATCACGAGCACGTCGAGCAGGCAGTCGTCGGGCTGCGACTTCGGCGAGATCTGCATGCCGCCGCCGTAGAACCGGCAGTTCGCGACCACCACGTTGTACGCCCGCCAGGCGAACGCCTGGCCATCGGCGTCAAGCCGGACCGTCGCCGGGCGGAAGCCCGGCAGCGTCAGCCAGAAGCCGCAGGCGTACCTGGCGCCGCCGAGGAACCGGCCCACCCCGGTGAGCCCGGCCGCCCGGGCCACCACCGCGCCGCCCAGGCCAGCTTCGGCGATGTTGACGAAGTACCTAGTCTTGGTCTTGGCGGTGGCGCCGTCCGTGCAGGTGAGGATGCCCACGTCGATGGCGCGGACGCGGTCTCCGGCCAGCTGCCGGGCGGCCTGCACGGCGTCGCCGGGCAGGCCGAACGACCGCACGAAGTCGCACCCGGAGCCGGCCGCCACGACTCCGAGCACGGCATCGGGCGCGACCGGCCGGCCGCCGGAGATCATCCCGTTGACCACCTCGTGCACGGTTCCGTCGCCGCCGGCCGCGACCAGGAAGCGCTCACCGTTAAGGAGGGCGTCCCGGGCGGCCTGGGTAGCGTGGCCGGGACGGGTGGTCCGCACGATGCGGTAGCCGAGTTCGGAGTTTCGCAGGACGTTCTCGACCTGCGGGAGCGCCGCTTCCACCTGGCCGCGCCCAGCCCGCGGGTTGACGATGAGGACCAGTGGGCCGAAGGGGCTGGTCACAGCGGACCCCGGCGGACGGTCACGGCAGGGCGGACGGTCATGGCAGCAGGACCCGCGGGTTCATGATCCCGGCCGGGTCGAGGGCGGCCTTGATCCTGGCCAGGACGTCCACGCCGGTCTGGCCGAGTTCTCCTCCCAGGTACCCGGCCTTCAGGCGGCCGACGCCGTGATGGTGTGTGATGGTTCCGCCCACGGCGGCACAGCTTCGCACAGCCTGATCCCAGGCCGCAAGGTACCGCGCTTCCGCGTCCCGGTCGTCGGCGCCGCCGATCAGGAACGTGAAATACAGCGACGAGCCGGACGGGTACAGGTGGGACAGGTGACAGCCCACGGCCTGGACGTGCGCGGCCAGGGCCGCCCGGATGCTGTCGTACAGCGGCATGACGTCGGACCATAGCCCGGCGACCTCGAAGGTGTCCACGATTACCCCGGCGCCGAACGCGCGCTCAGGCCCCATGATCTGGGCGTACGTTCCGACCGCGTCGTTGCGGTGATCCCACCAGTGCTCGCCGTACACCGAGCCGAGGTCGCCTGACGCCCCGGCGTGTTGTAGCGTCTCGGCAGCCGCGTGTTTCCTGGCGGCCAGCCCCGGACCGCCGGCCGGGAAGCCGAGCATGCCCACGCACCCGCCGGGATGGCCGAGCGCCCCGAAGCTCAGCTGGGCGTCGGTCTCGTCGTACCCGCGGATGACGGCGGCGCCGGTCTGTCCGCGCACGGCTTGCCTTAGTCCGTCGGCCAGTGATGTGAAATCCGGGAAGGCGAAGGCCAGCCAGTCCCAGCCCGCGGGCCGGGCCCGGCACGCGAGGGTCGCCTCGGTGACCACCGCGAGCGTTCCCTCGGACCCGACCAGGAGCCGCCGCAGGTCCGGCCCGGCGGCCGAGCGGGGCACCGCCCTGCAGCGCAGGATCTCGCCCGGCGGGAGGACCGCGGTCAGCCCGAGCAGCACGTCCTCGATCGCCCCGAAGCCCGTGGAGGCCTGGCCGGCCGAAGACGCGGCGATCCAGCCGCCCACCGTGGAGATGGCGATCGACTGCGGGTAGAGGCCGGTTGTCAGCCCGTGTTCGGCCAGGGCCTGCTCGAGCTGGTCGCCGCGCACGCCGGCCTGGACGTGGGCCACCTGCGACACCAGGTCGATGTCGGTGATCTGGTTCATCCGGGATAGATCCAGGACGACCGACCCGGCCTGCGCCTGCGCCCCGCCGCACACGCCGGAGCCGGCCCCTCGGGGGATCACGGCCGTGGACGTCTCCGACGCCCAGGCCAGGACCGTGGCCACCTCCTGCGTGCGGGCCGGGAAGACCACCGCGGCGGGGACCGCAAGCTCGTCGCCCCGGACGCGCCGCAGCAGCGCCAGCGCCCAGGAATCGATGGCCCGCTCCATCAGGATCTCCGCGTCGGTCCGCACCGCGCCGTCGGGCAGGCGGCTTACCAGCATGTCCAGGGGGCTCACGACGCGGATCGTAACCCACGGGGGCGACCAGGGCATCAGCCAGGGTTGCCACCCACCGAGCGTGCCGGCCGGAGCAGCGTCGGTCAGGGACTCCTGCACTGGCAGGTGTTAATGGCGGGTCGGCCAGCCTCGGGTCAGCCACGACCACCCGGCGGACGCCGGATGCGTAGCAGGGTCATGATCCACACGATCCCGCGAACAGGGAGATTGTGACGTGATGAACCCGTGGCTCATGGTCGATGCTCACGTCGAGTGGCACGCAGCCCCGGGTCCGGCCGCCGGTGAAGGCAAAGCCCTGCGCGAAGAACCCTGGCGTCTGCGAGCAGGAATGGTATGAGGCAGCGACCACACCGCCGACAGGAGCGTAGGGGTTGCTGATCACAACCTGCCCGCGTGCCTGGGCCGCGATCGTGACCGTCGCCGTCGATCCCGGGGTGAGAACGAGGGGGATCTTGTAAGACCCGTGGTCTCCGTAGTCCGCGGGGTTCGCTGTGGCTAGCCCCTTACCGCCGACGATGAACAGCGGCCCGATGACCAGGTCACCCGGCTGCGGCTGCTGCGGCACCGGGGGGTCGAGGAATGACTCCTCGGCGCATGACAGCAGCAGCGGATTGGCTGGGCTGCCGATCCGCGCGGTCGCTCGTGGGTGGCCGGCCAAGGGTGGAGAGGGCGAGGACGTGGCGAGATGGGCTGTACTGGACGTCGCGCCTCCAGTGCAGCCCGCAAGGATCGCGCAGGTCAGTGCGGCCAGAGCTGCCACGAGGAAAAGCGGCTGACTGCGCATACGGCTCATTATGCCGATCACGCCGCTGCCTGGTAACCGGGCTGGCCGGCAAGCTTCTTCACCGGTCGTTGGACCACACGATGAGCTCGGCCACCTCGATCAGGACCGCGCAGGCGCCGCCCAGGATCAGCATGGTGATCGGGTCCGGGCTCGGGTTGGCCAGGTTCAGCATGACGATCAGCAGCGGCACCTCGAACGCGATCCCGAACGCCAGCATCATCGTCATCACGAAGCTCATGTACAGGTCGACCTGGATCAGGTTCTGCACCCCGTGCGGCGTCAGGCCGAGCAGGTAGTGCATGGACCGGCCGAGCGACAGGTAGGCGAGCACGTTGCCGATCAGGAACAGCGGGACGGCCGCACCCAGGAAGATGTAGCTCCACCGCTTCTCCCGGGCGTACAGGCCGGGCGCGACGAAGGCCCAGATCTGGTAGAGCCAGACCGGCGAGGACACGATCACCCCGACGACGAGGGCGACCTTGACCCGCAGGTAGAACGCGTCCAGCGGGCCGTTCAGGACCAGTGTGCCGGTGCCGAGCGTGTTGCACCCGGTGTGCCCGCGGATGGGGGTCGAGCACAGCGGATGCTCGATGACGTACCAGACCGGGGTGAAGAAGATGAACCCGAGAATCATCCCCGCGATCAGGGCGAGCGCTATCTTGACGACCCGGTTGCGCAGCTCACGGAGGTGATCCATGAGCGGCATCCGGCCCTCGGGGTTCTGCTGCCGCCGGGAGCGCACGAAACGCTCGCCGACGATACGGGCACCCTGAAGGGCGCCGGGGAGTCTCGCATCCTCATCGAGGGGCCCGACCGTCCATCCCTGCGCGGAGAGCGCCGACCACAGCCGGTTGGCGCAATGCCGGCACAGGTAGAGCTCGCCGTTCCGGTGCGCGGTAAGCCGCGCGGACCGCAGGCCCGCACCGGTCACATGCCTTGCTCAATTCCGGCTTCGTCATGGCGGGCTGTCTCGTGGCGGGTACCTCATCCTCACCCCGACTGGATGGCCGCTGTACAGGCTCTGCTCGAGGCAGGCGCCTGCGCCCAAGACATCAACCTCTCACCCGATGACCCCAAGCCGCCCAGCCCCGAAGTCGCGGCCCTGCTGCGCCGCCACGGTCAGGTGCCCTAGTCGCTGAAGTAGTGGCCTTCCCCGATGTCCGGGCCACCATCAGCTGAGGGATGACCCGGCACGCCGGCGGGGCAGCCGCTCAGTCCCGTCCCGAGCCGGAGAAGATCCGCAGGAAGAACAGGAAGACGTTCAGTACGTCCAGGAAGATGGACGCGGCCAGGAAGGGCGCGGAGGCGATGTCGCTCGAGCGCCGCAGCCGCTGGAAATCGAACATGGTGAAGCCGGCGAAGATGACCAGGCCGATCACCGAGTAGATAAGCTCGCCGTGCGGGATGCGCACGAAGATCAGCACGATGCCGAACACGATCAGGGCCAGCAGCGCCCAGAAGCAGGCCCGCGCGATCACCGAAAGGTCGCGCTCGGTGGCGTAGCCGGCCGCCCCGAACCCGGCGATGAACAGCGCGGTGGCGCCGCCCGCCTGCCAGAGCGCCTGCGGGTTCACGCTCGCGTAGTAGGCGAGCGTCGGCGCCACGGCCACCCCGATCAGCAGCCCGAAGATGGCGAGCAGCCCGACCGTCAGCCCAGTGGACCTGCGCGCCGCGAACCGCATGCCGATCAGGGCGGCGAAGGCGGCGATGAACGCGACAAAGCCCGCGCCGTAGGTCAGGTGGCGGCCCAGGTACGCGCCGGCCGCGAAGAGGGCCGCGGTGGCCGCGACGTATGCCATCGTCTGCGCGAATAGGGTGTGGGTCCGGGCTGGGGCACCGTACCCCTCGTAGCGAAGTGACGCACTCATGACATCCTGCTCTTCCGCCGTTATGGCTGTTCCGTGACACTCCGGTGTTCAGGTTAACGGTGACTTCACCAGTGTGACGGCATCGATCTCGCCAGGACGCGGGATCAGCTGAGTCGGGGCGCGCATCCGGGCCCGTTCGGCTTCCCGAGGGTTTCATGGATACGGCCCGCAGGCGGCTGAGGCCGTTATTATCCCGAACGGCGTGGGTTCGTGCCTCCCCCGAGCTGCTCGCGGCCAGCCCTACGCGGGCCGCAGGAGGCTGCGTTCCACTACGACCGGCACGAACAGCTGGCGGTAGCCGTGTTCGTCGAACAGCACGGTGATCTGGTCGCCGTCGTACCGCTGCACCGTGCCCTCGCCCCAGCGCTCGCTCACGACGCGTGCGCCCACCGCGAATGGGACCTCAGCGGGCGCAGCCTCGGCGGGCCCGAGATCGTTGTCGCAGTTCCCGCACGGGCCGCGGTAGTCCTGCCCGAAGTAGGTCAGCAGGAACGAACGACGGCAGCCGGTGTGCTCGGCGTAGCGGCGCATCATCGTCAGCCGTGTCCGCTCCACCTCGTCCTCGCGTTCGGTCTCCGCCTCCGAGGCCTGCACCGCTGCCGCGACGGTCATCGTCGCGGTCCAGCGGATGTCGCCGTCCGCCTGCCAGGCCGCCGCGCCGAGATCGGCCAGCCGGGCCAGCGCGGCCGTCTGCTGCCGTGCGCCGGGTCCAGCCGGCTGCCCGGCCGGCTGCCCGGCCGCGAGCGCGGTCGCGGCCTGCGCGACGGCCGCGCCGGAGATCCCTCTCGACATCAGGTGGCGCGCCATCTCGAAATCGTCATAGCGGTACAGCAGCCGCACGTGCGATGGCTGGCCGTCCCGGCCGGCGCGCCCGATCTCCTGGTAGTACGCATCCAGCGACGGCGTTGGGTCGGCGTGCAGCACCCAGCGGACGTCCGGCTTGTCGATCCCCATGCCGAACGCGACCGTGGCCGCGATGATGCGGGCCGGGCCGTCCAGGAACGTCGTCATCGCCTGGCGCCGCTCGCGCCCGGACAGCCCGGCGTGATAGAGCGTCACCCGCTCCCCGGCCGAGGCGAGCGCATCGTGGGCCGCTTGCGCGCTGGCGTGCGTCGCCGCGTAGACAATCCCCGGGCCGGCGAACTCCCGCGCCGCGCGGACCAGCTCGCGTTCCTTGTCGGGAATGGTGCTCACGTGGTGCGCCGAGAGATGGAGGTGCGGCCGGTCGAAGTCGCCGATCACCACCAGCGGATCGCGCAGGCCGAGCCGCCGGATGATCTCCTGCCGCACCGGCGGCGCGGCGGTCGCGGTCAGGGCCAGGCGGACCGGCGCGCCGAGCGAGGTGGCCTGCGCGCCGAGCAGCAGGTAATCGGGGCGGAAGTCGTGGCCCCACTGGCTGATCAGGTGCGCTTCGTCCACGGCGAACAGCCCCGGCCCGGCCCGCCGTAGCGTGTCGCGGGTCTCCTCGTTGGCCAGCTGCTCGGGCGCGAGGAACACGAACGTGTCCGAATCGCACGAGGCCAGCAGCGCCGCCGCCCGCGCGCCCGCCGCCTGCTGCGAGTTCACCACGATCGCCCGCAGCCCAGCCGCCCGCAGGTGGGCCAGCTGATCATCCTGCAGCGCGATCAGCGGCGACACCACGACCACCGGCCCCGTCCGCAGCAGCCCCGCCAGCTCGTAGATCGCCGACTTCCCGCCCCCCGTCGGCAGCACAGCCAGCACATCCCGGTCACCGGCCAGCGCCTCCACCGCGCCAAGCTGCCCGGGACGAAGCTGCCGGAAGCCCAGACGATCCCGCGCCAGCTCCTCGATCACTGCAGCCGCCCCTCCCATGGTGTGGCTTCTCCTAGTGCTATGCGGATGGGATCGCGCTCCCGGTGGCCTGGAGGCGTTCGAACACGAGCCGGACCGCCATCGAGCCTTCCCCGATCGCGGTCGCGGCCCGCTTGACTGACCCGCTGCGGACGTCGCCGACGGCGAAGACCCCGGGCCGGCTGGTTTCCAGGAACAGGGGCGTCCGGCCGGCGTCCTCGAGTTGCGCGGGCGCGATGCTGGTGCCGGTGAGCAGGAACCCGCGGGTGTCCTCGGCGAGCTGGCCCGCCAGCCACCCGGTGGCGGGCTGCGCGCCGATGAAGACGAACAGGCCCCGGACGGCCAGGGCCGACCTCTGCGGCCGGCCGGCCTCGAGGAGCTCCACGCCTTCCAGCTGCTCTTTCCCGAGCAGCGCGGTGACCTGCGTCCGGGGCGTGACGGTAATGCGGGGATGCCGCTCGATCTGGTCGATCAGGTAGCGCGACATGGAGGTCTCAAGCGTGTCGCCCCGGATGATGACGTGCACGTGAGCGCTGCTGCGGCTCAGGAACAGCGCGGCCTGCCCGGCGGAGTTGCCGCCGCCCACGATGGCGACCGGGTCGGCCCGGCAGGCCTGGGCTTCCATCTGGGTGGCCGCGTAGTAGACGCCGACCCCCTCGAACTCGGCCAGCCGGGCCAGCGGCAGCCGGTTGTAGCGCGCTCCGGTGGCGATGATGACCGCCTTCGCGGTGACCACGTTGCCGTCGTCGAACCTGACCCGGTGCAGGCCGGCCTCCGACGATAGTGACACCGCCTTGGCGGCCTGCTTGATGCGGACCCCGAACTTCTGCGCCTGCAGGGCCGCCCGCGCGGCCAGCTCTTCGCCGGACAGGCCCGCGGGGAAACCCAGCAAGTTCTCGATCCGGGATGAGGTTCCCGCCTGGCCGCCCAGCGCGGTGTCCTCGGCCAGGACCGTCGCCATCCCTTCGGAGGCGCCGTATACGGCGGCGGCCAGGCCGCCCGGACCGGCTCCCACTATCAGCAGGTCGCACACGCCGGGCAGTTCGGTGTCGCCCGGGCCGGACATGCCCAGCGCGTCGAGGAGGTCACGGCTGCTGGGGTTCCTCAGCAGCGGGCCACCCGGCACCACCACGATCGGCAGATCCGCGACGGGCACAGCCAGCTCCCGGAGCATCGCCTCGGCGTCCGGTGATCCTTCCAGCTCCAGCCACTTCGAGACCAGCCGGTTGCGCGCCAGGACCTCCAGCAGCCGCCGGGTGCCGGCATCAAAGCGGGATCCGATCAGCGTCAGGCCCGAACCCCGACCAGTCAAGATCGAATGCCGGAGGAGAAAGGTCCGCAAGATCAGCTCGCTGAGACCGGGCTCTTGCGCCATGACCACCCGCACCTGCTCCACGGGAACGCGCAGCACCCGCCCGGCCGTGCTCGCCACCGCGCTCAGGTAGGCACGCTGGCCGGTGAGCAGGCCGATCTCGCCGAGGAACTGCGACCGGCCGTACGTGGTGATGACCGTCTCGCCCGGCTGGCCGCGGCGCTCGACGAGCCGCACCTCACCAGCCAGCACCACGAACAGGTCATAACTCACGTCCCCGTCGGCGAACAAGACGTCTCCGGCGGCCATCTCGTGCTCACGGCCATACCTGTGCAGTACCTCAAGCTGCGCCGCGTCCAGGACCGGGTTACGGCCGGCCTCAGACTGCCGCGAGGCTCCTGGCTGGGTCACCGGCGTGCTGATGACGATGCCCCCTGTCCTTGCTCGATGACGGTCTGCGCTGATGTCCACAGCGTGTAAGGGTTGCCGAGATCGCCGTGCCGGGCCATCATCTTGTCGACCAGCGCCTGGGCCGAATAGCTCCCGGAAAGCGATCGCTCGAAATCGCGGATGTAGGTCTTGGTGGCACCGAGGATGTCGTGGTCGGTGAAGGCCAGCCACGGGTGGATGCCGTTGTAGGCGACATCGCCCGCGATGACGGCATCTAGGTCCGGGATGTGCACGATCGTCGAGGGAACGGTGTCGGCCTGCGCGACGAGAATGATACGCAACTGGTGGCCCTCCAGGTCGATGACGTCGCCGTCGAGGGCGCCGGGCACGGCCGGGTGGGCGGGAATCTGGCCGGGGAAGGTCGTGGTCAGGCCGAAGAAGTGGTCGCCGTGGCCGTGGGTGATGTAGATCGTGGTGAGGTTCTTGCCGGTCGCCTCGATCCATTTTACGATCTGCTCCGCGTCCTGGGTGGTGAGGGCCGCGTCGATCAGGACCGCGTCGCGCTCGCCGGTGATCAGCGAGACCGAGGTGGCCGGCCAGGTCGCCTCGCCCTTGCTCATCGGGAGTATCAGCCCGGCGATCGGCCGGTATGGGGCGACGAATACGTAGCGGCGCATCGGGCTGGACATGGCGGACTCCTCACTACCTGGGCTGGGCTCCTAGCTGCTGGCGGTGTAGCCGCCGCTCCACCAGGTGGTGACCAGCTCCGCGTACTGATCGGCTGCGTCCTCCCAAGTGAAATGCCCGGCGTCGAGGATGTCGAGCCTGCTGCGGGGCAGCCGGTCATGGAGGAACTCGGCGTTGGCCGGCGGCACCGCCGGGTCCCGCAGGCCGGCGATGATCTGCACTGGCGTTTGTATCTGCGGCAGGAGATCGCGCAGGACCGGAAGCTCCGCGGGGTAGGCGCGCACGTAGCGCATCGACTCGGCCATCCGGTCACCCTCATAAGACCTCAGGTAGTCCTCGCGGATGGCATCGGGAAGCGAGTACCGTTCGAGGCCGGACAGGGCCCCGGCGACGATCTGCCGTGGGTCGGCGCGGCGGAACCGGTCGAGGTCCGGGGCTTGCACCCAGTCCTTCGGCCCAGCCTCGACCGCGACAAGAAGTCCGAGTGCCGCGTCGAGCGCGCCGGCGTCGCGCTGCGCCCGGGCCGCATCGAGAAGGCGCTGCGCGCGGCGACCGGGGTCCGGTGTCAGCATCGCCGAACGCTCGAGGAACGCGGCCGCCGCGGCCAGGCCCCCGCGGGCCTGCGCCCGGCCGGCCGAGCGCTCGAGTTCCCCGGCAGCAGGTCGCATTCGCTGCCTCGGCCCGGCAACCCCGGCCCAAGATGGCCGGACGCGCTGATCTGGATCCCTGGCTGGATCGTGAGCATGAACTGACCGTAGGGCTAGTGCAACCAACCCCGCTTCTGGCGAATGACTAGTCCAATGGCCGGCACTTGCCGCGGGGGGCGGCCGACGTAGCCTGGTAATCTCGGTCGGAGGTGCACCATGAGGGCCAGCGCGGCGAAGCGGGTTCCGGCCGGAAATCTCGCCTTCGGTGACGCGAGCGCGCGGCCCTTGTACGGGCGTGATCGCGAGCTAGGCGTTCTCACTGGGCTGCTAGACCGTCTACGCGAAGGTGCCGGCGGGGCTCTCGTCGTCCGAGGCGTGGCCGGAATCGGGAAATCCTCCCTGCTGGCGGTGGTCGCCGACCGGGCCGCCGACCACGGGATCAAGGTCCTGTCAGCGGCCGGGTTTCAGTCAGAGATGCACCTCCCGTTCTCGGGCCTGCACCAGCTTCTGCGACCGATCCTGGAGCGAGCCGAAAGGCTGCCTCCCCGGCAGCGAGCGGCCTTGCGGGCGGCGTTCGGCCTGTCCGGCGAGGTTGTTCCCGAGCTCTTCCTGATCGCTCTCGCGACGCTCGAGTTGATCACGGACGAGGCTGCAGGGTCGCCGGTTCTGTTGATCGCCGAGGACGCCCAGTGGCTCGACCAGACCAGTAGCGCCGTCCTCGCCCTGGTCGCACGGCGGCTGGGGGCCGATCCGGTCGTCATGCTGATGGCGGTACGTGACGAGCCGGAGAGCTCACTCGACGAGGCAGGTCTCCCCGAGTTGCAATTGGAGGGACTCGACGAGAACGCCGCCGCGGCACTCCTGGACTCGCAGGCGCCCGGCCTTGAACCCTCGCTGCGGGAACGGCTGCTTCGGGAGGCGGCGGGCAATCCGCTCGCGCTGGTCGAGCTGCCCGCTGCCCTGGGCCCGGAACAGCTCGGCGGCGACGCGCTGCCGCCGGCACGGCTGCCTTTGACCGCCCGGCTGGAACGGGGCCTTCGCGATGCAGGCGTCGCAGCTGCCAGCGGCTACCCGCTCGCTGTTGCTGGCCGCCGCCGCCGACGACGACGGCGCCAGCCTCGGAGAGTTGCTGCACGCCACGGCCATTGTCGAGAACTCGGACCTAACGGTTGAGGCAGTGGTGCCGGCGGTTGCGGCCCGGCTGGTCGAGACCGAGGGGACGGGACTGCGATTTCGCCACCCGCTGGTCCGCTCCGCGATTTACCAGGCGGCGAGCGTGCCACGGCGTCAGGCGACGCACGCCGCACTGTCCGAGGTGCTCGCTCGCCAGCCAGACCGGCACGTCTGGCATCGGGCGGCAGCGGCCCTGGGGCCTGACGAGCAGATCGCGGCCGAGCTCGAGGAGGCCGCGTCGCGGGCTCGGCGCCGCGGGGCGGTGGCGGTGGCGATCGCGGCCCAGGAGCGGTCTGCCGGGCTCAGCGAGGTCCCGGCACGCCGCGGGGACCGGCTCCTGGTAGCGGCGGAGATGGCGTTCGAGCTTGGCCGGCATCGCCCGCCAGGAACTGCGCGCTTCCGGTGAGACGAGCCGTCGTCCGACACCCCAGGCCTGGGATCAGCTCACGCCGCAGGAGCTTCAGATTGCCCGCATGGCGGCCGAGGGGCTGTCGAACCGGGAAATCGGGCAGCAGCTCTATATCTCCTACAAGACGGTCGGCTACCACCTCAACCGGATGTTCCCAAAGCTCGGGATCACCTCCCGCAGTCAGCTCCACGCGGCCGTCAGCCTGACCACGGTCGGCGAGAGCAGCATGCTGCCTGCTGGCATCGGAGCCGAGCAGGAGTCGCCCTGGAGCTTACTTCGGCTAGGCCACGCCGCCGGGCGGCCGGAAAACGTCGGGGTCGAGCAACGCGCGGCACACGTCGGTGATGTCGACGATGCCCACTAGGCCGGCGTCGCCGACGACCGGGAGGTGCCGGAAATGGCCGCTCGTCATGACCTTGGCCGCGTCACGGACGCTGGTCGTGGTGTTGATGACGGTCGGGCGGGTGGTCATCAGTTCAGAGATCCGGGTGCTGTTCACGTCCTTTCCGTCGGCGACCGCGTGGGCAACGTCCGCTTCGGTGATGATGCCTGCCGGCTGGCCGGTCCGGGCGTCCAGGACCGTGATAGCGGTCGTGCCCGCGTGCTTCATCAGGTAGGCGGCCGCAGCCACGTGGTCGGCCTGTTCTACCGTCGTCAGCGGTGGCCGCATGATGTCTCCTGCCGTGGCCGGGGCGGCGACGTCGGTCTGCTCGGACATCTGTTCTACCTCTACCTTCTACCTCTGTCTTTCGCTGGGATCCGGAGCTGGCGCTGGCCTTGGGAGCACCTGCCCTGATCCGGGCCGCGGTTCCGGCCGCGAGCCAGCTCACGCGTCCATGGCCCCATCCTGCCAGGTGATAACCGGTCAGCCGCTGCCTCCCTGCCATTGTCATGCCGGAAGGGCCGCGATCGCATCCGCCAGCGCGCAGCGCCAGTGGCCAGTAGGGGCCTGGCCGCGTCGTCGGGCCGCCGCGGCCGTGGCGGGATGCCAGCGAGGCCCGCAGTGAGCTGGGTGAGTTCCCAAGGTGGCCAGGTACCAACCGGCCCGGACACGGTTGCCCGACCCTTCAGAAACCTTCTCCCCTGTGGCTTCTCGGGCCTCACCGCTGAGTGCAGCGGCGCGTGTATGTATGACCGGCTTGGTATCATATGAGTATGACAAACGCGATGACAGTCCGGCTCGACGAGGAGACATCCCGCGAGCTCGCCGAACTCGCCGGGCACTACCCGAGCCGGTCCGCTGCCATCCAGGACGCCATCCATAGTGCGTGGCGGCAACTCCAGGCCGAGAAGCTGGAAGCCGGGTACGCCGCCGCGGTTGCCGACAACCCGCACTACCCTTACGAGTCGGTCGAGGAAGCCGCCGTGCTGCGCGCGCGCCGCCGCGTCCGGCAAGAGCGCGACACGCTCACGTGACCGCCAGCCCGCAACGAGGCCAGGTCTACCGCTGCGACCTCGGGTACGGCCTCAAGCCATGGCTTGTGGTAACCAACAACGCGCGCAACCGCCTGCTCGATGACATCATCGCGATCAGGCTCACCACCACTGCCCGCGACCTGCCGACCTGGGTCAAGCTCTCCCCCGCCGACCCGCTCACCGGCTACGCCAACGCCGACTGCATCGAGCAGCTGGGCAAGGACGAGCTCGGCGAATACCTCGGCGCCTTGTCGCCGGCCTCCATGCGCGGCGTGGACCAGGCCTTGGCGATAGCACTGGCCCTTACCT
>CAVYNE010000037.1:0-16515 GCA_963769715.1 uncultured Actinomycetes bacterium | reverse complement strand
AGTAAACATTCATGAGGCAGATCTGCCTCGTCTCTATATTGTGCCGAGTAATGACTGGTATCTTGATACAGGCCGCTCGTTCTTGCTAAGTGACCTTCCCGGTAATTTGCAGCCAGGCCGGAGCGTGGATGACGGGCACGGCCCCTGGTATCCAAGGCATCGGGATAGGATAGAGGAGCTACAGAATCACCTGGCCGACTATGATGCCGAGGGCACCGAGCATGCGCTTGTACTTATAGCTTCAAGCGAAGCTGGCCCTTATACAATAATCGATGGCAATCATAGGGCAGGAGCCTTGTATATGCTGCCCAATAGGCGACTGCCGTGGAGGGGCATATTGGCAGTCGGGCCTGGAATAGCGGATAGCAGATGGTATGCTAACTCGGTGATGGCGCAGGCGGTAATGCAATCCATGGGGATGGAGGTTAGAGTAGGACGACTGAGGTAAGTAGCGCTGTTACCATGTGGAATCCGGCGAGACGCCCCAGTTTCCCGACCTGCGGGACTGTTAGGTCCGTTCTGGCCAGATAATTTGCGTCACGAACATGTGCGGGACGTGGCGGAGGACGCGAGCAGAGTGGGCCGGTCCGATATGTGGCGGCGGGAGCGGTCAGGGGCCCGAGGTAGTCTCAGCGGCTGTGCCGCTAGGAGGCAAGGCCGAGTCGGCGGTCGATCTCTTTGCTGAGCGTGGTGAAGGCGTCGCGGTCGAAGTCGGCTGGGGTGAAGCTGAGCACGTGGGGGAGCGGTTTCCCCTCAGAGTTGAATTCTTCGACTGTCCCGTCAGGGCGGCGGCGGCCATCGGGAGTGACGTTGACGAGGCCGAGCCGGCTGAGCATCCTGTGGGCCTCGTATCCGTCATGTTTCATGCCGAACCGGTGCAGGCGGTCCTCCGCGGAGATCATGAACGGCTGGCCGCCCCTGGTGTGGTGGGTGGCCGCCATCATCAGGATGAACGCGATCTCGCTGTCTTCCAGGACGTGGATCCAGCCGTTGGTGAACAGGGTGACCGGGACGGGGAATGCCTGCTCTGGCGGCACAACCGGGACGGTGTAGGGCATGGCGGAGCCGTGCGGGCGGTGGCCTCCTTCGTTCATCAAGAGGAAGCGCTCGTACTTCTTGGCGCCGGGCTCGCCGGTGCCGGTGAGCTCGACGAGTTCTTCCTTGGCGAGCTTTTTAATCGCGTTCGCCATCTGCCTGGTTTCCTTGGCGCTCACGCTCATGTGGTGCTTGCCCTTGCCGTAGGGCTCGGCTTCGGAGGCGAGCAGGTCGATCCAGGCGATCACGCCGCCGGGACGCGAGTTCAAGGGCGCGTGTTGCCGGGGCGCTGGCCGGGGCGGACCCGGGCCTGTGCCTCGAGCAACGCCGTTAGGAAGACGCGGAGCGCCGCGCCGCGGGGGGTTATGAGCCGGGCGGCCGGGGGCCGGTCCTCCTTGACCGACAGCTTGCGGTCGGACGGGTCCCCGATCAGCTGGACGCCTGACAGTGCCATGTCCACGAACTCGTTCCGCACCCAGACCGCCGGGATCCCAGGCCTGCCGGCGATAGCCCTCACGCTCCAGTTGGCCTTCCTGACCGACACGGCCTTAGCGCGGAGGCGGGCCCGGCGCTTGCGGAGCTTGGCGAGTTCCGTCCCACTCTGGGGTGCAGAGGCATCCCCTGGGAAGCTGTCCAAGAAAATTACCCGCGTTCTTGTTCTGAACGTCTTGATCCGCCTTACGCCATTTAGTCATTTCTTCATAAGACATCTTTCCCCGCAGGGATTTCTCTGGTCGAGTCAACTTGGGTTGCGTGTTACTACTGGTGCATGATGTGAGCGGCGCTTGTGGCAGAGGGTGGCTGGATGCCGAGTGAGGCCCGGCTGGCGAGGTCGGCGATGGCTGTGGTGTAGGCGCGGTCGGCCTGGCGGAGCGGGCTGCCGGGCGGTGGGCCGGCACCGGTGATCTCGGCTCGCAGTCGGCCTTCTGCACTTGCAGCTCCTGGCAGAAGCCTCTGTGCAGTCGCTGTGCCATGACCAAGCCGCGCACGGTGTCGGACTCCTCTGGCGGGCGAGCTCGGCAACGCGTCTGCGGGAAATCGGCCGTATCCGAGACGAGAAAGCTGCTGCTCTTCGGCCGGGCCGCCATTCAACCCTAGATCTTGGGACACTCACGTCTGTTGATGCGTCGCCTTACCCGCACCTTGCCGGGCTCCAGGCGTGTTCTGCGTCGCTGGGCGTACCTCCCAGCATGAAATCCCGCCCACTCCGTGACCGATGAAAAGGCGAGCTTCAGATTGGCAGAGGGAAGTAGCGAGCGCATGCGCGGAGCATGCGAGTAGTGCGCCGGGTGAGCTGCTCTGCAAATTCCGTAGCCGCACCCGGTCGTCGCAGCCGGCTGTGACCACCCGCCCGTCGGGCAGCACGGCGACTGCCCACACCCCGCCCTTGTGGCGGCCAAGGTCGATGGGCCCAGTGCCAGGCTGCGCCGGGTCCCATACCAGCACCCGGTCGGAGCAGCCGCCGGTGACCACCCGCCCGTCCGGCAGCACCGCCACCGCCACCACCTCGCCCTCGTGGCGGCCGAGCTCGACCGGGCCGGTGCCCGGCTCCGCCGGGTCCCACACCAGCACCCGCCCGCCGTCGAAGCAGCCTCCGGTGACCAACCGCCCGTCGGGCAGTATGGCAATTGCCCCCACCAGGCCCTGGCGGCCGAGGTCGACCGGGCCGGTGCCTGGCTCCGCCGGGTCCCACACCAGCACCCGCCCGCCGCCGGTGACCACCCGCCCGTCCGGCAGCACCGCCACCGCCACCACCTCGCCCTCGTGGCGGCCGAGCTCGACCGGGCCGGTGCCCGGCTCCGCCGGGTCCCACACCAGCACCCGCCCGCCGCCGGTGAAGTCGCCGAAGTCGTCGAAGTCGCCGAAGCCGCCGCCGGTGACCACCCGCCCGTCCGGCAGCACCGCCATCGCCTCCAGCGCGCCCTCGTCCCGGCCGAGCTCGACCGGGCCGGTGCCCGGCTCCGCGGGGTCCCACACCAGCACCTGCCCGCGTCCACCGCCGGTGACAACGCGTCCGTCCGGCAGCACCGCCGCCACCACCACCCCGTCGCGGCCGAACTCGACCGGACCGCGCTGCGCCGCACCCGGGTCCCACAGCCGCACCCGGCCGTCGGAGCCGCCGGTGACCACCCGCCCGTCCGGCAGCACCGCCACCGCCACCACCCCGCCCTCGTCGCGGCCGAGCTCGACCGGCCCGGTGCCCGGCTCCGCCGGGTCCCACACCAGCACCCGCCCGCCGAAGCCGCCGAAACCGCCGAAACCGCCGCCGGTGACCACCCGCCCGTCCGGCAGCACCGCCACCGCCCCCACCTCGCCCTCGGGGCGGCCGAGCTCGACCGGGCCGGTGCCCGGCTCTGCCGGGTCCCACACCAGCACCCGCCCGTCGACGCCGAAACCGCCGCCGGTGACCACCCGCCCGTCCGGCAGCACCGCCACCGCCCCCACCCCGAGCTTTTCGCGGCCGAGCTCGACCGGGCCGGTGCCCGGCTCCGCCGGGTCCCACACCAGCACCTGCCTGCCGCCGGTGACAACCCGCCCGTCCGGCAGCACCGCCACCGCCCTCACCCCGTCCTCGTCGCGGCCGAGCTCGACCGGCCCGGTGCCTGGCTCCGCCGGGTCCCAGACCAGCACCCGCCCGAAACCGCTGCCGGTGACCACCCGCCCGTCCGGCAGCACCGCCACCGCCCTCACTCGGACCTCGTCGCGGCCGAGCTCGACCGGGCCGGTGCCTGGCTCCGCCGGGTCCCACACCAGCACCCGCCCGCCGCGGCCTGTGCTCAGCCGCCCGCTGTCGCCTCCGGTGACCACCCGCCCGTCCGGCAGCACCGCCACCGCTCTCACTGCGCCCTCGGGGCGGCCGAGTTCGACGGGGCTGATGCCTGGCTCTGCCGGGTCCCACACCAGCACCCGCCCGTCGACGCCGAAACCCAGGCCGCCGGTGATCACCCGCCCGTTCGGCAGCACCGCCATCGCCTCTATCCCCTTGTCGCGGCCGAGTTCAAGGATCAGGGCCGGGCTTGTCCGCTGCGCGGTCCACTGGAGCACCGGGCCGGGATCATCGGAGGCAAGCTGCCGGGTTCGGCAGTCGGCGGCGAGGCGGGTCTCGCCGAGCTCGGTCGCCTGGAGGCACAGCTGGCGCGGCACGAATCCGGTATCGCCGACCGCTTCCAGGCCGCGCAGGTGGTGAGCCTGGCCCCGCACCACGGCGTGAATGGCCGCCAGCTGCGGTTCGCCGGGGGCAGCGGCGCCAGCCGTTTTCAGTTCGGCGAGAACCGCGTCGACGCCGAGGGTCTTGATGGCGGCGGTGACCCAGCCGGCATCGCTGGCCAATGCGGCCAGCCGCGGTGGATCGCCGTCTAGCGTCCGCGGGTAGCTGTCCAGCAGGTATAGCGGGGTTCCCTGCTTGCTGTCATGGGCTGTCGGCCAGCCGCGGTCCCGCCATGTCGCCGCCCAGTCGTGAATGCGGCATGCGTGGCCCGTATCCCCGACGCTTTGTTGCTGGCAGCGGGCGAGGAGTGTCTCATGGGCGAAGGTGTAGCGCGGCGTGTCTGCTAGTCCGACCTGCTGCAGGGTGCGCGCTGCCTCCCCGTCGAGGACCCCGCTCACCTTCCACGGCCGGCTGCCAGTGAGCGTGGTGAGGTCAGCGTCAGAAAGCGGGCCGCCGCGCGCTGCGGTAAGCAGGCCGAGCACGTCTAGAGCCAGGTCATCGTCTGCCCGGCGCAGCAGTTGGGTGATCTCCTGGTCGGCGAGCTCACGCAGCCGGGCAGCGTGCGGGCTGTCTGGCAACGGGTACAGCTCATCCGGCGTAAACGCTGCCAGCGGGTGGACCGGGTCGACATCGTCGGGCAGCCGGGGGTACAGACGGCTGGCGACCAGCACCCGGGCCGGCAGGCCAGACAGCCGACTCGGTAGCCACCCGGCGACGCTCTGCCCGCCGGGCCGCAGATCCTCATCCAGCCCATCGACGATCAACAGCAGCTGTCGGCCCGTTTCCGCGGCGCGCTGCGCGGCCCGCTCCCACAGCTGCCGGAACACGTGCACATCCAGTGTGGACGGCGGGTCCGTGCCGAGCAGCCAGGCAAGCTGCGGCACCACGGCGGCCAGGAACCGCTCACGGTCAGCATCGCCGGTGGGCCGGGTCAAGAAGTAGGCTACGCAGTCGACCTCGGGCGGCAGCGCGTGCACCGCCTCGGCCAGCAGGGCAGTCTTGCCTGCCCACGGACCGCCGACCAGCCACGCGTGCTGACTTCCCGGCGGAGCCAGCGCGCTGGGCCGCCCGGCGGCGAACGCCCCGATCGCCGCCAGCTCCCCGTCGCGGCCCTGCAGCACCCCGGTACGGGCCCGCAACTGCCGCAGCGTCGCCCGGTACGCGGGCTCCGCTCGCTCACGGCGGGCCGGGAGCATGATCAGCTGCCCCGGATTAGCGGCCAGATGCGCCCACCACTGCGCGGCGGCCGTGGCGGGCAGCCGGTCCAGGCTGGCCAGCGGGGTCACGGTGATCGTCGACTCGCCGCGGCGGGGCGCATGCTCGCTGATTACGCCGATCAGCCGCTCGCCGGCCAGCACCGCCGCCCCTGACATGCCCGACCACTGTGACTGGCCCAGCGCCTCTTGCCCCGGCGGCAGCGCCCGCGGGGCACTGGTCACCTGCAGCGACAACAACCCGCCCACCAGATTCTCGGCCGGCAGGATCATCCCCCACACCTGCGCGGTCTCCCGCACCACTCCCGTGCTCGAGAGAATCTCCTGGAACAGCGGGTACCCCACCGCCCAGCAGCCCTCCACCGGCACCGGCACCGGCGCGTTCCGGTCCACCGCCGCCACCGGCTGGGCGGGCAGCTCAGCGGCCTGGTCGCGCAGCTCGAGCAGCGCCAGATCCACCGTGTCCGGATCCCCGGCCAGCCCGTCAACCACCCGCGCCAGATGGGGCACCTTATCCGGGCCCCGCACTACGATCCCCGCCGCAGCAGCGCCGGCCACGACATGCGCGGCGGTCAGCACCAGTCGCCCGCCCAGCCGAAATCCCGACCCATACCGGTACCGCGCGGCCAGCCCGGTCCCGACGGCGGCCTCGATCTCGACCACCCGCTCTCGCAGTGGCACCACCGGCAACGTCACCCCCAGTCCCGGCCGAGCTCAGCCCTTGCGCTGGGCCGACTCCTGCGCCACCTTGACCGGGCGCCCGTCACGATCCACTGGACCCCCGAACACGACCGTCACCGTCTGTTCCGAGCCGCGCTCCCGGCTCGCGTCCCCGCCCACCTCCAGCTCTATGATTGGGACCTTAAAACCTGCCTTGCCGTCCACCGACCTGGTCGCCGTAACCTTCAACTCCACCGTCATCGACTCGACCGGCAACTGGATCTCTGAGCCCGCACCGGCAGCCTGCGCCTCCAGCAACTCGTCACGCAGCAACCCGATCGCATCCGCCAGCCCCAGGCCATCCGCCGACCCGATATCCTGCCCTGTCATCCCCATACGGCACACAGTAGACTCCCGGCCAGTGCGCCGTCGTCAAGACCGGCTGCGTACCAGGCAAATCGGCCAAGTAGCGTCGCGGCCTGCCGCGCTGGCTGCGGCCCCGGATGACGACCATGTGGGCCAGGACGGCCGGGCCGCTGCCCGGCCAGGCCCGCCGCCAGCCCCGCCAGGTCGGCCAGCACCACGGCCACGGCCACGCCGACCGCGAGCCAGCGGCGGCGCTGCCGCCTGCGCGCCTCCTTGATCAGGGCCTCCGGCGCGGCCCGCGCGTCGGGCGGCGCGGTTTTCACGGCAGCTCCACCTATACCTGCTCGATGAGCGCCGTCAGCTCGTCCGGCCGGTACCCGTACCGGCGCGCCACGGCCACCAGCTCACGCGCCTTCGCCACCACCACGCTGCGCTGCGGGCCGGTCCCGGTCACCGACACCCCGCGGCCGCGGCGGGAACCCTCGGTCAGTCTGCTTCGAGGTCCGCCCAGGTCCACGGCGGGCTGGGGGTCCGGTCGGGCTCGCGACCGTACCTGAAGCGCTGGGCGGCATCCCGGTCGATCGTGAGGAAGAGGCCGAACGCGCCGCTGTCTGCGGCCCGCCGGGCCAGTCGCAGGGCCTGGTCGTGCGCTCCTGCTTCCCGCATGGCATCGGCCCAGGCCGCCGTGGTCCCGGGAAGAGACAGATCCGCGTGTGCGGCCATCCGGGTCGCCATGGTCGTGACCTGGTTGTCGTATCCGGCGAGCTTCAGCGCGGTCAGGAGCGCTGGCCAGGCCTGCCGATCCAGCCGCGAATCACCGAGCTCGATATGCGCCGCCGGGTCGCGCGACGCCAGCTGGGCTATCGCGGGTGTCAGCGACAGCTCGCGGAACGTCTTGAGCAGTATGTTCGTGTCGCTGGCATCGACGAGGCTGACCTGATCGGCAGCCCGGGCGGAAAGGACGGCGAGCGCATCCGCGGTGTCGGCAACGGCGAACGCACTGAGCAACGCGCACACACCCCAGAACGTTGTCCAGCGCGGCGCCGACGGCCGCCCGGGCGGCAAGGGTCAGGACCTGGGCCCTTGCTCCGGCCTTGGTGAGCTCGCGCAGCAGGACCTCAGATCCTCGTGCGGAAGCCGCCGATACCCGGCTGGCCGGCTGGCGGCCGACGAGGATCGCAATCTGGTCGTCCCGGCCAAGCACCTTCAGCTCGGCCATGAGCGATGCGACATCACCGGCGTCGGCGCCGTGAAGGTCTGCGGCACCCGCCGGGCTTCGCGCCAGCAGCGCTTCGAGCCCGGGATCGCCGTCACGCTGCCGAAGCTCACGGAGCAGCCAGGCGGCCAGGCCGGGATGACCGAGCGGCATCTCGGTGGCGAGCCTGACCAGCAGGCCGGTTCCGGCCAGGCTCAGGAGCGCGGTCAGGTGCTCCGCACTGGGCCGAGGGCCGGCCGCCAGGACGCGCGAGGCGAGTAGCTCATCGAACTCGGCGATCGCGGCCTGGTCATCAGTTTCTGACCAGGCGCGCACGATCCACCTGACGGTTTCGTGGTCAGTGAGGTCGAGGTCCGCAGGGCGCGGCGGCGGCGGCAGGAATGATCTCAGGTGGTCATCGAGGCTAAGCTCGACCGACATCATCTGCAGGAAGGCCACCCAGCTGGGCGGGGCTTTCGCGGCGTGGCGCCGAAGTCGTGCGGTTAGCTCTGTCAGCTGGTCGCCGGCACCTAGCTGCGCCAGCATCCGCAGCAGACGGAACAGCTCGAGCTCGTCCAGCGCGACGGCGTGGACCACGCCGGCGTCCGTGATGCGCCCGATGAGCGACTCCCGGTGCACGGCCAGCTGAGCGCCGCTGAGGTCATCGACAAACCGTGACAGGCCGGCGATATCCCCGGGGTCGGCCCGGGCGGCCATCCGAGTGACCGCTTCTGCCTGCAGTGACGCATACCCCAGTTCACCCAGCACGGCCGCCCACCAGGCATCACGCGGCCCCAGGTCCGCTGCCACGCGCGCGGCCAGGGCATCGGCATGCTCAGTCGCACCGAGGGCGTGCAGAGTCCGGAGCAGGCCGCCGACCTCGGCCAGGTCTCCCGCGGCCACGCCCGGCCAGATGTCACGGGCGAGAAACACGGCCAGAGCGTCGTGGTCGTCTTGGATGAGCTCGAGAAAGCGAGCGGCGCTGGCGGCATCACGCGGCTTGACTAGGGCGGCGGCGTGCAGGCGCAGCAACCCGGCCAGGTGCGACAGCCCGTAACCGTTGAGCAGATAATTGGCGAACCATACCTCGCCCGCGTCGGACCAGTTCGCGTGCTGGATCAGCCAGCGCCCCGCCTGTTCGGCGCCGGCCGGATCCACGGCCTCGATGATGGTCAGCAGGCCGCTGGATGCCCGGGTGGCGCCGCGCGCGATGGCATCACGGAACAAGTGCGCGCCGTACCGGTGCAGGCCGCGTGCTTCGGCCGCGCGAGCCAGGGCGACCTGATCCGAGGGGTCCAGGGCGTCACGCGCGGCGTCCCAGAAGGTGGACGGCGGCAGCTCGGCCGCCCGTTCGGCGCTGCCGAGCTGCTCGAGGTAATCGGCTAGGCGGTAGCCGGAGTCGGCCTGGCCCGGGCGGGGAGTGCGCGGCTTGAGGTTGGTCAGCGGGCCCAGCACCCCGCGGCAGGGCTGGCCCGCGTAGGCGAGCGCCTGGTCTAGCCAGCGTTCCTCGTCCAGTTGCTGCCACTCCACGTCGGTCGGGTAACCCGGCGCGGCCCCGGCCAGGAAGGCCAACGGCAGGGTGGTGGCGCGGACACCCAGGCGGCGGGCGTCCATGGCGGCGTGGATCAGCGCCTTGGCCCCGACCGGAGCGGTCCGGTAGCGCCGGACCAGCGCCGGGACGCCGGCCAGGAACTGCGTGACCTCGGCGTTCTTGACCTCAGCGAGGGCGCGGCCGAGGCGAGGATCCTGGTCGGCCAGGCCGGTCAGCCGGTCCAGGTCGGCGCGGCTGAATTCGCCGGGGACGAGCAGTTCCGAGCCGACCAGCAGCGCCCGGGCCAGGGCGTGCGGATCGTGCGCGCCGTCTTTGGCGTTCGCGGTGAGCTCGTTCCAGTATCCCGGCCAGATGGTACCGAGGACCAGGACCGGGCCGCGGGACCCGTCGGCCAGCAGGTCTCGCAGCCCGGCCGCGGCCTCCTCGCCGGTTCCGGTCGGCTTTAGGTACTGCTGCGCCTCGTTGAGCCAGATGACGGTGTGCGGGCCGACTCGGTGCAGGCCGACGAGCAGCGCTTCGGCCGGACTCGGACTGACCGGGTACCAGAGCCGCCACGGCTCGCCGAGCGCGCGGACCGCCTCCCAGCAGGCGCGGGTCTTTCCGGTGGAGGAGTCACCGATCAGGATCGCCAGGGCGCTCCTGCCCCCGGCGGCCCGGCCAACTGCCGTGGCCAGGTCCTCGTCGTGCGGACGGGGTACGTAGAGCGGCAGGAAGGACCGGCCGGCCGCGTCCGTGCCGAGGTCGATGGCGTCGTGGATATCCAGGCGCCGCGGGTCCGCGGCGAATTCGGCAAGCGGGCGCCCGACTGGATCACCGGGCCGCGCTTCGCGCCGGATCCCGCGGCCGGCCCGGGCGCGCGTGTCGGCCAGGTCCCGCAGCGAGCGCTCCACCAGGCCCTGGAGCGCGGCCGGGCTGGCGACAGACTGCGTGACCAGCTGGCTGTCCTGGACCCGGCGGCGGAACGCGTCCTGGCGGTCGCCGAACTCGCGGTCGATCAACCGCGACGGCGGGATGCCGACGTCGACGGCGTTGGCATCCAGCAGGAACACCAGCCGGTCCAGGCCCGACTCGGTCGCGGTGTGGAACTCCAGCTCCGTGTACGAGACATCCGGCTTGTCCCGTACCGGGGAGCCGTACCGGGTACCCAGGATGCCGACGTAGACGTCGCAGCCTCGCACCCGTTCGGCACACAGGTGGGCGGGAGGCTGGTCGGACGCGCCGAAGTCGGCCATGTCGACGATCGCGTGACCGGCGGCCGAGATCGCCCGCTCGGCCGCCGCTACGTACGAGGTCCCCTCGGGGAACTCGCGGAGCTCGGAGGTGTGCGAGATGAACACCCGCCATGGGCGGTCGTCACCAGGGCCAGCTAACCCAGCCATCTGGACCACCCCCTCGGTGAGCACCGACCCGACCCTCTCGTATGTCACCAAAGATAGTGGGTCAGTACCTACCGGGATGATGAGGCCGAGAGGCGTGAAGAGCGTCAAGTATCTGCTTGCCGCTCATAACTGGATCATCTGAAGAGGATGTTTCGTCCTGCGATGGCGCAGACGCTGGGAACATAATCTGGATGCCGGCCTGCGGCTGTGGAAAATACGCGGTCAAGTTGGCTGAAGCTTTCGCCGGAATGCATGGTTGTGCAGTTCAGGTCAACGGTTCCCGATGATCAGCAGACTCATGATCTGTCGGTCTCAAGTTCGATTCTCGCCCATATTTATCCGAATATAATCGAAAGCATATTCCCCTGACCTGCGATCGCGCAGCGTCGTGGAGCTCCTCACCGTTCGCCGGTCTATACAGTTGCTCACGCCAGACTCGCAGCTCCTGGGGCCCCAGCACAGCCGCGGGCGGTTCGCATGCTGTGGGGCGGTCATCGTCGTGACGCGCGGCTCCGGTTCACGAGTAGGGCGAGGGTGGCTCAGCCCACCGGGTGAAGACGGTCATCACTACGAAGGCTCCGACCGCCGGGACGATGACCCGCACGTCGTTCGCGATGGCAGCCCCGGTCGCACCACCGGTGCCGATCCCCGCGAGCACGAGCCCAAGAACCAGGAACACGCTCAGGTCGCGAGCACCAGCGTCTTCGCCGATGCACTCACCCTGCCTGCCTTGGAAGCTGGGCAGAGCCACTCGCCCGCCGCATGGTGACCACCCGCGATGGCGTCGCTCAACTCAAACAGGACGCTCTCCGCCTGACCAGCAACGGTCACAGCCGCGATGTGTCTAGCGGAAGGTGTGCTGGTTCACCCACCGAGTCCGAGCTAACCTAGGGCAGCGTCGGGCTTCCCGAGGTTACTTCACTCGGCCCCGAACGCCTGCGTGACTTCGTCTGGTGAGGGTGGCTCAGGCAGGTCCCACAGATGGGCGAAAGCATCGGCGAGAAGCGGCCAGATAAGCCGCTGACCGTCCTCGGCGGAGTGGATCTCGTACGCCAGCGGTGGCAGGACGACAACGTCATGGGGGATCGTGCGCCCCGCAGCATCCCGGCGACCTTGGGGGTCAGGGAATCGCAGCGCAACATGGCTGCCGACGTGCCGGCACGTGGCTGAATCGCCCTCGGTTCCCCCGAAAGCGCGCTCGTAGACAGGGAGCGGGTCGGAGTATCCCCCGTCGAGGACGAAGCGGAAGCCCCACGTGCGCCCGCAGGTAGCCCAGATGAGGTTCACCACAGGCTCTTGACGAAAAGGCGGTCCTCCACGCCATGGTCGAGGTCGAGCCTGAACTGCGTCACAACCGCGGTCAGGAAGTCGCGGTCTGCCAGCGCCTGGGCGTGGACCTCCTCCAACTTCGAGTGGCCGAGCTTGACCGCCTCTGCCAGCGCGGGGATTGCGATCGGGGCGAGGATCGGGCCAATCTTCGGGATCTTGGCCAGGAACTTTGCGGCGGCAGCCGCGCCCCCGCCGGTAAGCAGTGCCGCCAGCGCATCGGCGTGGTCCACCAGCCCGCCCAGGACCTTGAGCGGGATGTCGAACTTGCCGGCCCACTGGGCGAGTCTCTCAAAAGGGAGCATGGTGGCCACCGGCAGGATGAGGTCGAGACCGACGCGCTCGGTGACCTCGATCTTGTCGGGCTCGAACCTGGCCGAAGACAGAAGCATGAAATCCTCGCCCAAGGACAGTGCCTCGGGCAGCTGAACAAACGTCTTGAGGGTGTCATGTAGCGCAGAGACATCGTCGGCGGCCTTCTCGACGATGAGGTCCTGGAACCCTACTGCGCTCAGACCCGGGTGCAAGTCTGCCTTCGACAGCGCGAGAATCCAGATGCGAGGAAACTCGGTCAGTGGTCCGCCATCGGTAAGGATGTCGTCCCTGAGCTTCTCCAGGCCGTCGCGAAGGCCCCACAGCAGCGACTTAAGGTACTTCTCCTCCTGGCCCGCGTAGTCGAGCAGCTTCTGGCCGTCGACAAGGACCAGGGCCACGTCGGACTTCAGGAGCTTGGTGAACGTCTCGACCCGGCGGGCCGCCTCCTCGGTGCTGCTGGGATCTTCCGTGAACCACTGGCCAGGGTAGTCGTGCCAGACCAGACGCAGAGCGTTGAAGGGCTTTGCCCTGGCCGCCTTGCCGTCGCCGGAGTCCTTCACCTTCAGCGTGAAGGAGTAGGGCGTCGCGAAGAAGGCGTTGGTCTTCGGGGCTTCAGCCTGGTTGCGCATCCGCAGGTAGTTCTGGCGCAGGCGCGTGCCTTGGCCGGTGTCGTCAGCGAGCACCTTGTAGAGGCTTTCGGCGAGGAACGACGGTTCCTGTGACGCACCGTAGAACGACGAGAGCAGGACGGTCTTGCCGCTGCCGCTCTCACCAAACACGGCGAGGTTCTGTTCCTGCACCTTCGCTGCCATGTCGGTGAAAGTACCACCGGCGACCGCGGGGTGTAGCCGGAGTCTGAAGCCGCCGGCTTCCAAGAATGATCGGGCGACGTAGTGGGTGGTTGGTGGTGGGCGGTGCCGTAATGGACGATCTGCGCGTCTCTCAGCCATCCGGTCAGCCAACCCGGTCTACGAGAATATTCGGCCTTCCGCGTGCATCGACCTGACCGTAACGTTCCGACGCCGGTCACTGATAGTGGCAATTACCAGCCGATCTTGGGCCACGGCAGCGTCGGCTTGGTCAATATCGTGGAACCACCCCGGACGGTGGCAGGCTGTAGCCATGCTGCTTACTCCCCGCCCGGGCGTTGGCCTGGACGACCTTATTCAAACGTTGGATTCCACCCGCACTGAGGCGTTCAACCTTCGAGGTGGTGGCGGCGCGCATACCGCGCACAAGCGGTTGCTGGCCTACCTGGAATGGGCCGGACGGGCGGCGCGGATGTTTCGTGGTCGGATCAGTGACAAGGATCTGGCGTCGCTGGTGTTCAACCGGCGGTATGAGTTGCTGCTGGCCAATGCTGGCACGCTGACAAGTTCAGATGTCGAAGTGCAGCGGGTGGTCAACGACCTGGTGTCGCAAGAACTGGACCAGCGGGTGCAGGACTTCGACGAGGCGATCAAGACGTTGAAGGCGTATAAGGAGCGGTGGCGGAACGTCGGTGACCTGCTGGTGCTGGACACGTGTTTCTACGTTGAGCACCCGGACGAGTTGCCGGACGCCGACCTCGCCGGGCTGACGGCCGCGACGACTCCCGGTTGGGCGATGCACGTCCTGGTGCCGCTGCTGGTCGTGGACGAGCTTGACCGGCTGAAGCGTGACAATCAGGCGCGGAGTCGCGCGCGGACGGCCCTGAAGACGCTGGACGAGGTGTTCGGGAATGTCGGCGACGAACGTCCGATGGGGCGGTTGCGTGACGGTAGCTCGCCCGGCTTGGGGCCGGTCACGATGGAGTTGCTGTTTGACCCGCCCGACCATGAACGGCTGCCGGATAACGATGCCGAGATCGTGGACCGGGCGTTGGCAGTGCAGATTTTGTCCGGTCGCGGGGTCACGATGGTGACGTACGACAAGAGCATGGCACTTAGGGCGCGGCACCAGGGACTCAAAGGCCTGTGGCTGCCGCATCCGCCAGCACCGAAGCCGACGGGGCAAGCACAGAACTCACGAGGTCGGCGTGCCGGGTCGCAGGCAGCCCGGCCAGCGCAAAACCCGTAGGCGCTGGCCGACCGCCCGGATAGCCTCCTCCCCGTGAAGACCATCGGACGCCGCACTGTCTATCTCGACATCAACCATTGGTATGCACTAGGTGAGGCGATGGCTGGCCATCCACAGAAGCCCGGGCATGTGGACGTGCTGCACCAGCTGGTCCGCCTGGTCGAGCAGGGTCGGATCGTGATCCCGCTCTCGGCGGTGAACTATATCGAGCTAAGTGAGAATCCTCGTGACCATCAGCGCGAGGAAGCCGCTAAGGTCATGACGCTCTTGGCGCGTTTCAGCACGATCACGTCAACGAAGAGGATCGTCAACGAAGAACTCGGACTCACGCTGAACCGCATGTTCGGATGGCCTGCCTTCCCTGTGAGGGTGGAGAAGTTCGGCTTCGGCGCCAACTTCGCCCTCACCGGCGAGATCAAGCAGTTCACGCTGACCGGCGGCACTGATGACTCGCGTAGGCAGCTTGAAGCCATGCTGGGCATGTCGGTTGCCGAGATGGAGGCGAGGGTCAACGCGGTCAGCGAGTACGAGCTGCTGAAGCAGCCGCCAAAGGCGTACTGGAGCACTATCCCCGGCTACGACCCCTATGCCGCCCGCTGTGAGGCCGACCGGGAGCTGGCCAGCTTCAACGTCATGGTCAACGCGCTTCGTACGAACCCTGACCTGCGATCACGTCCGCTGGACGCTATCTACGCACGTCAGCTCACTGTCGATATCGAGAACAACTTCGTTCAGGCGCTTCTGAACGCCGGGTACTCGATGAACCGGCGCCCGCCCCTGTGCGACAGGGAATCGCTGACGACGCTCCTGACCTCGATGCCCTCACGTCGCGTCGCAACGATGCTCCAGTACCACTATCTCAAGGACTCGAATAAGCACTGGAAGATCAACGACCTACGCGACAACGCGGCACTCGCCATGACCATCCCCTACTGCGACATCGTGGTGACGGACAGCGCAGCCTGGAACACCGCGGTCAACCACGCGCATCTGGACAAGGAGTTCGGGACAGCGATCTTCCGCAGCCTCACCGACCTGGCCGCCCACCTGAACTAGCCATGCGGGTCGGGCTGGCAGGGCGTAACATTTGTGATCGATAACCAGCATCGGGACCTAGCTCGCGAGTTATTGCCTGGTAACGATCTGGTGTATTTGCTCTGGGATCCGGGTCGACGGCGCCGATCCCGGGGATCTCGCCGGGCTGGCGCCGAGATGCTCGACATGGCGACTCCAGACGACTCGCGCCTATCCCGGCTCGCGTCACGGACGGTAGCAGCCGACTCGAGACACGGTGCGCGATATCCGCCCAAATGGTCGCCAACCTAATTAGCCGCCAGGGTAGCCACCCGGTGTCGTGCCGAACCGGGCGATCTGTGTGCCGGTACGCGCATGGCCTGGCCCGACAGTCAGCCGACGTCCGGATCTGCCGATGAGCGCACGACATGCACGTATGCTTATTCCCTTTTTGGCGGGTTGAGCTAGGAGCCTCGCGACTTGGCGGGGTGCCCGCACCCGGATGTCCAGGCACCCCGCCAGATTTCGCTAGGATCAGCTGGCCGAGCCGGGTACGAATAGCCAGCGAAGCCCGGCGGCCCAGCATGCCCATACGCGGCCAGTTGCCCAGCTGACTGTGCATGTTGCAATCCAGCCGTAGCCTGACTTTGTAGCGGCTTCGGTAGCTGGCCCTGGTCCTGCGGTACAGCGCGGCAGGTTCGGACTGAATTGCCCGTATGGTGTTTGCTGTATTCCCAGATCAGACATGTAACCAAGGGCGCCAGAAGGCATGCGTACCAGGTCGTAGATGGTCGAGGTCCCAAAACCTGAAACGCTTACTGTTGGGCCGCTGGTCTGGCATACCAGATCAGGTATCGAACCCGATATGGTGCCTAGAACACTACAGGTCGCAGGGCACGACCGGACATTCCAGTTGCTGCCGGGGTATGTCGAGTAGCCCGTCGCGGCCATAGCCGAAGGGGCAACTGCCATTACTAGAGCCAAGGTAAGCGCTGCAACTGCACTAAGCGCTATTCCCAGTTTCCTTCTTAGGCTGAGCAGTGTCGTGGCGCGGCCGAACCGTGACCATGACGAACCGCTCTGGATGACAAGATTTGATTGCATTGATCCTCCCCTAATCATCTAGACGCCGAAGGAGTTCTCTCGTCCTAGTCATTTAGCGGATTCTGATGGTGAATAGCACGATATGGCTG
>CAVYNE010000036.1:0-19804 GCA_963769715.1 uncultured Actinomycetes bacterium | reverse complement strand
GACGATCGGAGCCTGCTTTGCTGGTACCGAGGGGAGGTTGACATGGATCCGGCGCACCAGGGCCTGGCTCGGGTCGACTTGTACTGGCTGCCGCTGGGCGCGGGCGACGCGCTTGGTTGCGTTCGCTGGAACGGCCGGATCTTCGAGGCGATCATGGCCCGCCAGCAGCATCGCGAGCCGCGCGACCTGTATCACTCCGCCTTGACGGTGCACCTCAGCGGCGATCGTTACGTCATCGAGATGACCCCGGCGTGGGGCAACAGGGCACCAGATCGCGGTGTGGTCAGCGAAGGCGCCGTGGGCCTGCCGCGGCTGGGCCGGTCACGATTCTTCCGCTACGAGATCCGGTGCTGGAAGAACGGCACGATCCCGGACATCGCCGATGCCGTCGCCGGCCCTCAGCATCTGAGCACCGACGTCGTCCGGACGCGACGGCTGCTGGACCTCGTTCCCGCCTTCCCGGCGGTCACCTGGGGTCGCGATGAACTCCATGCGGGCGAGATGTGGAACTCCAACTCCCTGATCGCCTGGCTGCTGGCCCGCAGCGGCCACCATGCCGATGCGATCGAGATGCCTGCCCGCGGCCGGGCCCCCGGGTGGTCAGCCGGGCTGATCGTAGCCGGGAGGCAAGGCGTCAGCACCCAAGCCGGGCGAGGCTGATGCGGGACCTGGTCGAGAAACCGGGTCTAAGGGCCCATGATCTGATGCCTTCCAGCCCGGTGCTCTGGCGGTCCCGGTGGCCGAGATTGGACCCATGACCATAACTGGTGGCCACAGCGTGCGGGAATGGCTGGTCCGGCGGTCGGCGCTGCTGCTGCTCGTCGTGACGACAGCCGGACTGGCAGCGGGCGGCGTGGCCAGCCTGGCGGGCGCCAGCGGGGCCGCCGATGCGGCGTGGCTCGCCGGGGCGGCGTGCGGGCTCGCTTACTCCTTCTGGATCGCCGCCGCCAGCATCGCTCACGGCCGCCTTAGTGTCGACCTGATCGCGCTGCTCGCATTGGCCGGCGCGATAGCGGTGGACGAGATGCTGGCCGCGGCGGTGATCAGCGTCATGCTCACCAGCGGACGCGCCCTGGAGGCCTGGGCCGCCAACCGCGCCCGGCACGACCTGAGCGCCCTGCTGGCCCGGGTGCCGCGGACCGGGCGGCGCTACCGCGAAGGGTCCATCGAGATTGTGCCGCTGGACCAGATCGGGGCCGGTGACCTGCTCCTCGTCGCGGCAGGCGACGTCGTCCCCGTGGACGGTACGCTGGCCGCCAGCGTCGCCGTGCTTGACGAATCCGCGCTCACCGGAGAGGCCCTGCCGGTCCAGCACGTCCAAGGCGACACGCTGCGCAGCGGCACTATCAACGCCGCCGGGCCATTCGACCTGCGAGCCAGCGCCAGCGCGGCGGACAGCACCTACGCGGGCATCGTCCGCCTGGTCAGCGAGGCGGAAAACTCCCAGGCGCCCTTCGTCCGGCTCGCCGACAGATACGCGATGTGGTTCCTGCCGGTGAGCCTGGCCGTCGCCGGAGCGGCATGGGCGCTGGGCGGCGCCGCACGGGCGGTAGCAGTCCTGGTCGTCGCCACACCGTGCCCGCTCATCCTCGCGGCGCCGGTCGCGCTGGTCTCCGGGCTGTCGGCAGCGGCGCGCCGCGGGATCGTGGTAAAGAACGGCGGAGTGCTGGAACGCCTCGCCCGCTGCAGCACCGTGCTGATTGACAAAACCGGGACACTCACCGCTGGCCAGCCCGCGGTGACGGCTATTGTGCCCGCAGGCACTTTCCTGCCGGACGAGATCCTGGCCCTCGCGGCGTCGCTTGACCAGACCTCCAGCCACGTCCTGGCGACGGCGGTCGTCCGCGCGGCGGCTGAGCGCGGGTGCCTGCTGGACCAGCCCGCGGGTGTGACCGAGCAGCCCGGCCAGGGCATCGAGGGAACGGTCGCGGGCAGGCAGATCAGGCTCGGGCGCGCTGAATGGGCCGCGGTGACCGGCGCTCCGCCGTGGGTCAGGGCGGTGCGCAGGCGAGCTTGGCTTGACGGCGCGCTCACCGTGTTCGTCGCCGTTGACAGCGAGCCTGCGGGCGCGCTCCTACTCGAGGACAGGATCCGGCCGGACGCCCGGCAGACGATCAGGGCACTGCGCCGCGGTGGCATCACGCGGATCGTCCTCGCGACCGGTGACCGGGCCGAAGCAGCCGACGCCGTCGGCGCGCTTACCGGAGTCGATGAGGTGCTCGCGGAGCTGACACCGGCAGGCAAGCTGGACGCGGTGCGCCAGGAACGACGGCGGGCGCCTGTCATCATGACCGGCGACGGGATCAACGATGCGCCTGCCCTGGCCCTCGCCGACGTCGGGGTCGCCATGGGGGCCAGGGGATCCACCGCCTCGTCGGAGGCGGCCGACGTCGTCCTGACCGTCGATCACCTTGGCCGTCTCGGCGAGGCGGTGGCGCTGGCCCGTCGCAGCAAGCGGATCGCGGTGCAGAGCGTGCTGGCCGGGATGGGAATGTCAGTGGCCGCGATGGGGCTGGCCGCCGCCGGTTTGCTTCCCGCGGTATGGGGCGCGCTGCTGCAAGAGGCTATCGATGTCGCCGTCATCCTCAACGCGCTGCGCGCGCTGCGGCCCGTTGCCTCCGCCGAGCGGATGACCGCCGCCGACGCCGCGCTCACCCGGCGGTTCCGCGCCGAGCACGAGCTCATCCGAGCAGATATCGAGCAGTTGCGGATCGCCGCCGACGCGCTCACCAGCGATCCAGTCGCCGCGCCTGCCGCGATGACCCAGGTCCGCCACGCGCACGCCCTGCTCACCGGCGATATCTGGCCGCATGAGAACGCCGAGGAGGCAGATCTGTACCCGGCCCTGAACCGACTGCTCGGCGGCACTGACCCGACCGGCGCCATGAGCCGGGCACACGCCGAGATCGGCTACCAGATCATCCGGCTCGGCCGGCTCCTGGCCGAAATCGGCGACCGGGCTCCCGACGAGGCGGACATCGCCGATCTCCGCGGCGCCCTGTACGGCCTGTACGCGATCTTGCGGCTGCACACCGTGCAGGAGGACGAGGCGTATCTGTCGCTCGGCGAGGATGCCGGTGCGTTCCGGAACGACAGCACGGCTGCCAGTTCCGCCGGCCACTCATAAGGTCGGCCACTCATAAGGAGGCAAACTTGAGCAAGCGCACGCGAACTGCGGCTTTCGGGGGCGGGGTCGCGCTGGCCATCGGGCTAGGGTCACTCGCCTACCCGCTCTTCTTCCGGCGCTGGTGCCTCACCTGGGGCGCCTGGCCAGAGGAGGTGTCGAGGAAGCTGCCCGGCGACGATTTGCTCGCCGACGCCGACATCGTGTCCACGCGGGTGATCACGATCGATGCGCCGCCCGCCGCGATCTGGCCATGGCTGGTGCAGATGGGCAGCGGGCGAGGCGGTGTGTACACCTACGACTGGATAGAGAACCTGCTGGGCCTGAACATGCACAGCGCGCGCCAGATCCTGCCCCAGTACCAGGACGTCAAGGTCGGCGACGAGCTGCCGCTAGGCCCCGGCCGACCGGCCATGCAGGTAGCCGTCTGCGACCCGGAGCGGACGCTCACGATCCGGTTCGCCGACGGGAACTGGGTGTGGATCTTCGCGCTCGCCGCCGAGGACGGGCAGACCAGGCTGATCAGCCGGAACCGGATCGCCACGCCGCGCGCGCTGCCGCCCGTCCGCCTGTTCAACCTGCTCGTCATGGAACCCGGCAGCCTGATCATGGAGCGCAAGATGCTGCTGGGCATCAAGCAGCGCGCCGAGGACCTCGCCCGCGAGCAGATTACCCGTAAGTGATCTTGGTGATGACCCACGGGCCGGGGACGCTAGGCGGCGGACCGGAGGCGAAAATCACAGGTCAGCGGGCCCAAGGCCCTCCGTCAGGTCTATCGGACCTGACGGATGGGACTATTTGCTCTACCTGGCCGCCCCGGAAACGGCCAGCCTGAGCCTGTAACGATGTCAGCAAATGGCTGCCGACGCGGAAGCGTGAGCAGGTGGTGGTAATGGCGACTGTGTTTTCGCAGGCAGTTCAGCCGCGGGCAGAGAGTGCCGGCGCACGCGTGCTCGAGCCGGCCGGGCCGGCGTATTGGCTATCGGCGGCGCTGGCCGTGGCCGCCGCTGCGGGCTCGCTGCTGACGTTCACGATCCCGGCGGTGCTGCGCGGCCCGGCGGTGATGAACGGGTCGGCTCGCGGGACTGCCCTGGTGGTGCTGCTGGCCGGAGTGCCGGTACTGGCGTGCTCGATGCTGCTGGCGGCTCGGGGATCGGCCGCCGCGGTGATCACCTGGCTGGGTTCGATCGCGTTCTTGCTGTACAACTCGCTTATGTTCGTGTTCGCCACGCCGGCGAACCGGCTCTTCCTGCTGTACCTGACCATGCTGGCACTGGGGGCCTGGGCGGCGGGCGCGGTGTTGCGGCAGGCGGATGTGGCGGCGCTCGGGGGGCTGTTCTCACGGCGGACGCCGGTGAAGGGGATTGCCGTCTACATGTGGGCGATCGTGGCCCTGAACGCGACCGCCTGGCTGGTCAGGATCATGCCGGCCGTCACCGCCGGCGGGTCACCCGGTTACCTGCGTGGCACTGGCATGACGACCAACGTGGTCTACGTCCAAGATCTCGCGCTGTGGCTGCCGCTGCTGGCCCTGGCCGCGGCCTGGCTGTGGCGGCGTCGGCCGTGGGGCTACCTGCTGGCGGGTGCGGGCCTGGTCATGTGGGTCCTGGAGAGCATCAGTATCGCCACCGACCAGTGGTATGGGCATGCGGCCGCCCCGGCATCAACGGTTGCCTCCGCAGCGCTCGTTCCTGCGTTTGCGGTCATGGCCGTGATCGGGCTGATCCCCGCCGCCCTGCTGCTGAATGGCCTGACCGGCGGCGTGCCCGGCGTCACTGTCGCGACCCGGCTGCCGATCGCGGCACGCCGCGGCTGGCTCCCCTGGACGCTGGCCGCCGTGGCCGGCTTCACTGGCGCGGCCGCCGTGTGGGGCGCCTTCCAGCTCATCCACGATGGCTTCGGCATGCCGGACAGCTGGCTCGCCGACACCCCGATCACCGGGTGGGTGCTGCCCGGCGTGGCGCTGTTGATCGGCGTCGCCGTCCCGCAGCTAGCCGGCGCTGCGCTCATCGGCGCAGGCGGGCGGCGCGGCCTGGCGGCCGGGTACCTGGTCGGCCTGCTGCTGGTGGCCTGGATCGCCGTGGAACTGCTGATCCTGCGGCGGTACTTCTTCTTGCAGCCCGTCATCGCGGGTATCGGCATGGCCGAGATCCTGCTCGCCTGGCGGTGGCAGCACGTCAGCACGCCCTCCGGGTCAGTACGCACAACGAGAAGGTGAACGCTGTGAATGACTTCTTCGGGATCGTCGCCGCAGGGCCTGCATTCTTCGTCAGCTCCTGGTTGCTGATGCTCTTCGCGGGGATCACCGGATCAGATACTGGTATCCGGCCGTTCGGCTACATCACGTCCATGGTCGTCACGATCGGGCTCTGGCTCGTGATCGCGCCGGCCGCCGGCGCGATCGCCCGCACCGGCAGGAAGAAGAAGGCCTGACTAGGTGCCCGAAACGGCCTCACGCCACCCCGTCGATAGTCCGCATCGACGGGAAATCCCACTGGGGGGAGGAGGGACTTGAGAACGCCATCCTGGCTTCGATCCGTTAGCGCGCCGCGGCCACTGCTCCGCAACCGCCGCCGCAGTAACAGGACCCGCCGACCGCGTTACGGCTCCGCCTCACCCCGCCAGGGTGAGGCGGAGCCATGACGTCCGCACGCATCGTGGTAGCGAGGGAGAAGGCTGCACCGCCTGGGCGCTTGCAGGCCTACCGCCTATGGTCCTTTCGTGATGTGGCTGACACCTTCGCCGCGTTCGTTGCGCATGCGGCCAGAGCAGGAGAAACGACATGGCGAAGCCCGACGCAGTATTCATCTACATCGGCACCTACCCGAGTGAGGCGGCGGCGCGGGACGATTACGCCGTCGTCAAGGACCTGCATGCGGTGGGCGCGGTCGGGACCTACGACGCGGCCGTGGTGACCAAGGACAACACGGGCAAGGTGCACGTGAACAAGGATGAGATGGCCGCCCGGCACGGGGCGTGGGGCGGCGCTGCCGTCGGCGCCGTCGTCGGCATCTTGTTCCCGCCCTCGATCATCGTCGGCGGAGCGGTCGGCGGAGCGGTCGGCGGAGTGGGCGGCCACCTATGGCGTGGCATGTCCCGGGCCGACGTCAACGCCAGCGCCAAGGACGTCGACAAGGCGGTCCAGGACGCAGCCAAGGGCCTGAGCTAGCCCGATAGCAGCACCGTGCGACAGGCGTCGGACTCATGAGAAATGGCCGAAAAGGCGCTTAACGCGAAGGCTCACCTGTTCCGGTGATAGAGGGAAGGAGCGCCTCGGATGGCGAAGTGGAACTTGGTGGCGATGGGCCAGGCGGGCCTGACCGGCCGGACCAGGGCCGCAGCTCAGCCGGTGGCCCGTGCGATCGCCCGCAAGACCGGACGGCCGGAGGCGGAGATCCTGGCGCTTATCGGTGCGGCGTTCCTGGCGATCGCGCTGATCGGCTTCCTTCGTACGGTCGATGCCGTGGTCGCGGCCGGGCGGACGGGCCGCCAGCCAGCCGATGACGCCCGGGCCTAGGACGGGTCGGCCACCGGGCCGAACCCGAACGGTCATCCGGCACGGGTGATGTATGCGCCGACCAGCACCTCCCAGAATTCGAATGATGGATGAGTCCCGGGCTGATATCACCCCGTCGCAAGGGAGTTGGTCAGGCATGAGTGAGCGTTGCCCGTCGTGACCGCCCCGCCCGGGCCGGCCGCCGCACCGCCGGTCACCCAGAAGCGGGAGTTCTGGGTCCTGATGGCATGCGCGCTGGTCCTCGGGATATTCGGCGCGTTCGCCGGCCTGATCTTCGTCGGAGCGATCAAGCTCGGAGGCAAGTGGTATAGCGATTCCCACCCCGGCTGGTTCGGCGGGCACTGGTGGTGGGTGGCGGTCGCTGTGGCGGCCGGCGTCGCGGTCGGCCTGGTACGCCGCCTGACCCGCCTGCCCTGGGAGACCCCCGGCCTGTTCGACGACCTGCAAACCGGGCACGTCGAGGTGGGACTGGTGCCCGGGATCGCGGCCGTCTCGCTGGTGTCGCTGATCGGCGGCGCCAGCCTCGGCCCGGAGAAGGCTCTGGGTTCCATGGGCGGCGGGGCGGGCAGCTGGATCGCCAAGCGGAGAGGCCTCGACGCAGAGGACTCCCAGGTGAACACCCTGGCCGGCTTCGCAGGCGCCTACGGCGGGCTGTTCTCAAGCACGGTGATCGTGGTGATGCTGATCATGGAGGTCGCCCGCCCGGGCGGCCAGAAGCTCATCAAGGCCCTGGCCGCGCAGATCGTGGCGTCGAGCGTCTCGTTCGGCATCTACTTCGCCATCGCCGGCGCCGTGTTCCTGGACGACTACAAGGTGCCGCAGTACACGTTCAAGGACTGGCAGCTTCTCGCCGGGATTCCCCTCGGCCTGTTCGCGGTCCTGGTGGTGACGCTGCTGGGCGGGTTCATGATGGGGGCGGCGCGGCTGTTCGCCCGGCTGAAGGTCCCGGACATCGCCAAATCAGTGCTGGGCGGGTTGATCTTCGGGATCGTCGGCGTGGCCCTGCCGCTGACCATGTTCAGCGGCAGCGACCAGCTCAATACCGTGCTTAGCGGCGCGGGGACCCTCGGCCTGGGCCTGCTCGTCGCCACGCTCATCGCGAAGATGCTCACCTTCGCGGTCAGCCAGGGCAGCGGCTTCGTGGGCGGGCCCATCTTCCCGTCGCTGTTCATCGGCGGAACGGCCGGGGTCATCGTCCACCAGGTCATCCCCGGCGTGCCGCTGGGACTGGCGTTCACCTGCCTGCTCGCCGCCGTCCCGGGGGCGGCGGTGGCCGCGCCGTTCTCGATGGTGCTGCTGGCCGCGTTCCTGACCCAGGTCGGGGCCCTGCAGACCGCGCCCATCCTCATCGCCGTCGTCACCGCCTTCCTCGCTATGGAAGGCGTGAAATACCTCCTGGCCAGACGCAAGCAGGCCCGACCAGCCGGGGCTAGACCAGCGGCCTCGGCGAAACCAGAAGCTCCGGTTTGAAGGTGACCGGTACCCGGCGCCGCCGGAAGACAGTAACAATTTCTGCAAAGGAGATCGAAATGTTCTGGGCCATTGGTGGAGCTATCCTCTACTTCGTACTCATCGTCACTCTTGGCGTTATGACGCTCAGGAAGGGCCATTGGGTCATTTTTATCATTGGCATCTTCTTGCCATTCTTCTGGCTCTTCGGCGCGATAATGCCTTCGCGGCGTGCCGCCTATTAGTACTCGAGCAGGCCAGGATCAGCGGGGATCGGCCGGCAGCAACCCGGCCTGGCCGAGCGCCGCGCGGGCCCGCTCAGCGCCGCCCTCACGCGCGACCAGGTCATAATGGGCCGCGGACAGCCCGCGCAGTGAGCTGAATCCACGCTCGCCGCGGGTCGCGAGGTGGGCGGCGAACCCGAAGATCCCGCCCCACAGCACCCCCAGGCCTTCCGGATCGCCGGGCATGGATCATGGGGTGGAGTGGTGAGCTGCTCCCTGACTTGAGGCAGGGAGCGCTCGGTGGTGCCATGTGACTGAAGTGGCTAAAGAAGTCGAAGATAAAATATTTAACATTGACGTGATGCAGGATGCATTTTAGGGTCGAGCCAGGGCACATGAGGTTTACAAGCCAGGGCACATGAGGTCACGCCTTCGCCGCCTGCGCGCACGAGCTGCGCTCATGCGACCGAGGCCGGTCGCCTACGACTGCCAACTGAACAAACGGCCCAGGGTTCGAAAGGCGCCTCAATGATGAGCGAGAACCAGATGACTCAGGCGCATCCCGCAAAAAATGGCCGGTCAGCGGATTTCGACGCGGTCGTGGTGGGCGCGGGTTTCGCCGGTCTTTACATGCTGCACTCGCTGCGCAAGCTGGGGCTGTCCGTCCGGGTGTACGAGCAGGGCGGCGGTGTCGGCGGCACCTGGTACTGGAACCGGTATCCGGGCGCGCGCTGTGACAGCGAGAGCGTCTACTACATGTTCAGCGATCACATGTCGGAGGAGATCCTCGGCGAGTGGAACTGGACGGAACGCTACGCGGCCCAGCCAGAGATCCTTCGGTACCTGGAATTCGTCACGGACAAGATGGACCTGCGCCGGGATATCCAGTTCAACGCGAAGGTAGTTTCCGCGGTCTACGATGCCGAACGTAATTCCTGGGATATCCGGCTGGCAGATGGCAGCGCGTCATCGGCGCGATTCCTGGTCACCGCGGTCGGGTGCCTGTCTTCGACGAACACCCCGGAATTCCCGGGAATCGAGACCTTCGGCGGCGAAAGCTATCACACCGGCACCTGGCCTCATCAGGGCGTCCACTTCACCGGCAAGCGCGTGGCGGTGATCGGTACCGGCGCCACGGCAGTCCAGGCCGTCCCGGAGATTGCCAAGCAGGCGGCGCACGTCTGGGTCTTCCAGCGCACCCCGAACTATGACATGCCGGGACGGAACAGGCCGCTGGCACCTGACTACGCCGCGCAGGTCAAGGCGGCGTACAAGGATCTGTGGCAGAAGGCACGCGAGTCCGGCTTCGGGCTGCCCTATCAGGTGGCCGAGCGGTCCGCGCTGGACTACTCGCCGGAAGAACGGGAGCCCATCTTCGAGGCGGCCTGGGCCAAGGGCGGCTTCTACATGGGCCTGGAGACGTTCAGCGACTTCCTGGTCAACAAGGAGAGCAACGACACGGTCTCCGAGTTCGTGCGCGGCAAGATCCGCGAGGTCGTCAAGGACCCGGCGGTCGGCGAGCTGCTGGCGCCCAAGGATCATCCGTTCTTCACCAAGCGGCCCCCGCTGGAGAACGGCTACTACGAGACCTTCAACCGGGACAACGTGACGCTGCTGGACGTGCGGGCCGCGCCGATCGAGGAGATCACCCCGCGCGGCGTCCGGACTGGCGGGCGCGAGTACGAGGTCGACGCGATCGTCTTCGCCACCGGCTTCGACGCGATGACCGGCACCCTGTTCGGCATGGGCATCACCGGCCGGGACGGGCTGAAGCTGCAGCACAAGTGGGAGGACGGCCCGCGCACCTACCTCGGCCTCACCACCCGCGGCTTCCCGAACCTGTTCGTCATCACCGGGCCGCAAAGCCCCTCCGTGCTGTCCAACATGCCGGTGGTGATCGAGCAGAACGTGGAGTGGATCGCCGGCGTCATCCGGTACATGCGCGCGCACGGTCTCGACGTGGCCGAACCCGCGCAGGACGCGGAAGACAAGTGGGTCGATCACCACAACGAGGTCGCCTCGGCGACCCTGCTCCTCGGCACGGACTCCTGGTGGGTCGGGGCCAATATCCCCGGGAAACCGCGGACGCTGTATCCCTACGTCGGCGGCGTGGGCACGTTCCGCGCCATCTGCGACGAGGTTGCGGAGAAAGGCTACGAGGGGCTGGTGCTGGCGCGCCATGAGCGGTAACGGTGTGTGGTGTCTTACTCCCTTCCGCTGACTCGCACCGAGACCATCGCGCGGCACCTGCGCGAGGAGATCGTGACCGGACGGCTGGCTCCCGGCACGGTCATCAAGGATGCGGAAGTCGCCGGCCGGCTCGGCGTCAGCATCACGCCGGTCCGGGAAGCCATCATGCTGCTATCCGCCGAGGGTCTCATCGACATCTCGCCGAACCGCACCCGGCGGGTCACCGACGTTTCGCAGAAGAACGCGCTCGAGCTGATCGACGTCATGTGCGTGCTGGCCTGCGCGGGCGTCGAGTGGGGCGTGCCCAACCTGACCGCGGCCGACCTGGCCCGGATGCGCCAGCGGCTGGATGAGCTGCTGGCCTGCCTGCGATCCGGCGACGTGACCACCGCGACCTCCGCGGGCGCCGATTTCAGCACCATCATGATCTCGGCCAGCGGCAACCGGGAACTGCAGACCCACGTGGACCTGGTCGTGACCCGGATGCGGCGGCTGCTCGGACTCACGCCGGACAGCGATCAGTGGCGCCCCTGGATCAACGGGTACACAGCAGTCCTCATGCTGCTGGAACAGGGCGACACGCGGGCAGCCATCACCCGCTACCGGCAGATCTACGCCGAGGTCCGGGCCGAGCTGGAATCAGGCGAGGGCGCGGCGCAAAGCCTCAATGCGGCGTGCCCAGATCACACCTGATAGCTCGCATTCCGGCGCGAACACCTCGGCCGCGTGGTAGGCACCGGGATTGACGTGCAGTTCAGTTGGGACACCAGCCTGCATAAGCCGCATGGCGAACGTGATGTCCTCGTCCCGGAACAAGTCGACGGTGCCGACGTCGATGAAGGTCGGCGGGAGACCGGTCAGGTCCTCCGCGCGAGCCGGGGCGGCGTACTGGTCGGGCTTGCCGTCACCTAGGTACCATTTCCAGGCTTCGATGTTGCCCGCGCGGTCCCAGAGCCCGATGTCGGTGATCTCGTGGCTCGACGGAGTCTCGTTCCTGTCGTCGATCATCGGGTAGATCGGCATCTGGAACCGGAGCGCCGGGAAGCCGCGGTCACGGGCGAGCATCGAGACGGCGATGGTGAGGCCGCCTCCGGCGCTGCCACCGTAGACGGCGAGGCGGTCCGGGTCGAAGCGAAGTTCGCTGGCGTTGCGCGCCATCCACACCAGGCCGGCGTAGCAGTCCTCGACCGGTGCCGGATAGGGATGTTCCGGAGCCAGGCGGTACTCGACAGAGACGACCACCGCGTCGACCCGCTCGCAGATCTGGGTTGCGACCGCGTCCTCGTCGTCGATGTCCCCCAGGATCATGCCGCCGCCGTGGATGAAATAGATCCCGGGCAGCGTCCCGGTAGCGTCCGTGGGCCGGTAGATCCGCACCTTGATGTCCGGCGCACCGTCTGGTCCGGGCACCATCCGGTCTTCGGAGATGACGTTGGGGTTGGGCGGGATCTCCATGGCGGCCAGCAGCTGGGTCAGGGTGGCCCGGCGCTGCACGATGTCGGGAATGGAGTTAAGACCGCCGGGAATTGCCTGGAGCAGTAGGTCCAGGGGTTCGCGTACATCTGGGTGGATGAGATCACGGCGGGACATGAACCCTCCCTTGGGCTCGAGCGGCGCGGGTTGCACCCACGGACTGGTGTTCCTCCGCGAGTAATCACCGATGCAGAATGCATCCTACGTAGTGATCGAGCTCACATCAATGGTCCGCTTCGGTCCTTGGTGGCCAGCAGGGCCCACAGGAAGTCCTCGCCGAAGCTGGGTCCCTGCCCGTCGCACCCAGTGCCCTCACTATCCGGTCGCAAAACGACCAGTACCGTTGCGGCCTAATTTACCGCCGCCAGCGGAGCCGAAAGACCCGGTTGGCCGGGACCTCCGACCGTTGTCAACGCCCCTGGCAGCGGGCCAGCGTCGGATGCAGCACCCGATCGCATCGGGGTGCCGCCCCGCAGTCCGCGGGCTATCTGCGGCCCACGTCAGGGAGCGCGAAATGGCAGAATACCCGACCGATCACGCAGGGCTTGAGATATTGCCGTTCGACAGGTGTCTGCAGTTGCTGGCTACGGTCCCCGTCGGACGAGTCAGCTTTTTCGCCGATGGCGAGATCGTGGTGCTGCCGGTAAATCACGTTGTGGACGGCCAGGCCCCGGTCTTCATTACCGCACGCGGGTCAAAGTTGTCCGCGGCCGAAGGCCAGAATCTGGTGGCGTTCGAGGCAGATGAATACGACGAGCGAACCCAGTCTGGATGGAGCGTCCTGGTCAATGGCCGCGCCCAGGCGGTCTACGAAGACGCCGAGATCCAGCGCCTGAGCCGCCTAGGCCTGCACCCGTGGGTAACGGCGGTGGAACGTCCGTTCTGGATACGGATACAGCCCACCTCGATAAGCGGGCGGCAAACGCCGGGGCCCGGCTAACCCGGAGCATGATAGAGCCGAGCCGTGAAACCTGGCCGGTCAGCTGGACACGGCGGCCTGGATTACGGCCCCCGGGGAGTGAGCCTTCGGAATCTGGATTCCGGTTTGCTAGGATTCGGTAATCGGAAGATCAATTCCGCTTCGGGGAGGTCTTCGTGGCCGTAGGCAGCCGGCGCGCGCACTATCAGCTGACGTTCGCGGTGTTGTCCCTTGGCGTCGCGGCGTTCGCGCTGTTGCAGTCGCTGGTGATTCCGGTGCTGACCACGGTGCAGCACCAGTTGCATACGACGCAGGGCGCCGCGACGTGGGTGCTGACCGCGTATCTGCTGTCCGCGTCGATCATGACGCCGATCCTGGGACGGCTCGGCGACATGATCGGCAAGGAGCGGGTCTTCGTCGCCACGCTGATCGCGCTGGCGGCGGGTTCCCTGCTGGCGGCGGTCGCGTCGTCGATTGGCGTCATGATCGTCGCGCGGGTGATCCAGGGGATCGGGGGCGGGATGGTGCCCGTCGCGTTCGGGATCATCCGGGACGAATTCCCGGCCGCCAAAGTGGCCGGCGCGGTCGGCGCCCTGGCGTCACTGACGGCGGTGGGCGCTGGCCTGGGCATCGTGCTGGCGGGCCCGATCGTGAACCTGCTGGGCTACCCCTGGCTGTTCTGGCTGCCGATGATCCTCACGGTCGTCGCCGCGGTGTCGGCGGTGCTGTTCGTGCCCGAGTCGCCAGTGCGTACCCCAGGGCGGATCAGCTGGCTGCCGGCCGTGCTGCTCTCGGGATGGCTGGTCGCGTTGCTGGTCGCGTTGAGCCAGGCGCCGACCTGGGGGTGGGCCTCCGGCCGGGTGATCGGCCTGCTGGCAGTTGCGGCGGTGCTGGCGGCGGGCTGGATCCTCGCCGAGCTGCGGGCGGCCACACCGCTGATCGACATGAAGATGATGCGGCGGACGGCCGTGTGGACGAATAACCTGGTCGCGCTGCTGATCGGCGTGGGGATGTACGCGACGTTCGCCTTCCTGCCCGAGTTTGTGCAGACGCCCTCCTCGGCCGGCTACGGGTTCGGCGCGAGTATCACTCGTTCCGGGCTGATGCTGCTGCCCTCGGCGGTCACCATGTTCGTCGTGGGCATGTTCGCGGGCCGGCTCGCCCGCCTGCTGGGAGGCAAGGTTCTGGTGGTGGCCGGGTGCCTGATCGGGGCCGTGGCCATGGCGATCCTCGCCTTCGCACACGCGCACGTATGGGAGATCTACCTGTCGAGCGCCATCATGGGCGTCGGGTTCGGGCTTGCCTTCTCGGCCATGTCCGCGCTGGTGGTCGCCGCGGTGCCGACCTCGCAGACCGGCGTCGCGAGCGGCATGAACGCGAACATCCGCACGATCGGCGGCAGCATCGGCGCGGCGGTGATGGCGAGCATCGTCACCTCCCAGCTCGAGCCGTCCGGGCTGCCGACGGAATCCGGCTACACGACCGGGTTCGCGGTGATGGCCGCCGGTCTTGTGCTGGCTGCGCTCGCTGGCCTGCTGATCCCCTCGGCGCGCGGGCTGCGGCGGATGGCCGGTGAGCCGGAGCACGCCGAAATGGCGATCGTGGCCGGCGGGACGATCGTCGGGGACAAGAGCGAGTGACCGGACCCCGGGCTCCGGCCGCACGGCGCGACGCCGTGCGCAACCATCACCGCATCCTCGCCGCCGCTCGCGAGGTACTCGACGAGTCCGGCGCCGACGCCTGTATGGAGGAGATCGCCGCCCGCGCCGGCGTGGGTGTCGGCACCGTGTACCGCCGGTTCGCCAGCAAGGACGCGCTGATCGATGAACTGCTGGAGCTGGCCTTGGAACAGCTCCTTTCTTCTACCGAACGGGCTCTGGCGCGCCCCGATGGACACGGTCTCGAAGAGCTGCTGCGCGCCCTTGGCCAGTCCTTCGCCGACCACGCCCGCTACGCGAACCTGCTCCTGGCGCGCCACACCGACGACGCCACCTCACACCGGATACGAGCAGCGATCGACGAGCTCACCGCACGCGCCGCAGCCGCCGGCACGGTGAACCCGGACATCACCGCCGGGGACGTCATGGCGCTCATCTGGGCCATGCGCGGGCTCGTGCAGGCCGCCGGAGAGGTCGCTCCCGGGGCCTGGCAACGATTCCTCGACATCCAGCTGGCCGGCATGCGAGCAGCAGGACCGTTCGGCACCGCACCCCCCATCTCCTCGCGGCAGCTGGCCAAGCTAGCTCCGCGACGATAGCCAGATGTTGGTGATCGGCGTCGCGGTGGCCGCCTGGCCATCGCGCGGCAGCGCGTAGGCGGCTTCGATGGTGGCCAGGACGCTGTAGTGGGTGATCGGATCGGAATAGCTGCCGGGCCGCACCTTCTGGCCCGCGAAAATCGTGGTTATGTGATTACCCGGGCTGCCGTCGTCCTCGTCCCAGGTAACGATCAGCAGGCTGTCATGCGTCATCGCCCAGTCCGCGTAACCGCCGATGTGAGCGCGCAGCCAGGTATCGCCTGTTGCGACGCTGCAGTCGTGCATGTCGTGGCACAGGTCAGGGATTACGAAGGACACGGCCGGCAGCCGGGCGAAGGCCGTCGCGGGGAAGCTGGTGTAGGGCAGGCTGACCGATCCAGGCACGTTGCTGAAATCTGTCCATGGCACGTGCTTGCGCGCGTACTCACCCGCCGAGCAAACCGGTGATCCCACCCCGGGCAAACCCTCGGCGTAACCGGCGAAGCTCTTGCCCGCCTTGATCAGGCCGGCGGCCAGATTCGGCGCGGTGAACCGGTACGGGCAGCCGTCATCGGTAATCCCCTGGGTGCTGCCGGAGAATAGCGCCAGGTAGTTCGGTTCGCTCGGATGGGTAATCGCGTAGGAGCGGGTGAACAGCGCGCCCCGTCGGGCGAGGTCATTGATGAAGGGCGCGGCGGGGTTAGCGATGATGTCCGCGTACGAGTGGTTCTCCATCACGACCACGACAGTGTGCGCCGGCTCGGGGACCGCGGCTGGCTGAGAGCCCGCCGTCGCGGACGGCGAGGCGCTGATCACCGGCGACCCGGCCTGACCGGCTGTACTGCTGCCCGCCGCAGGGTTAGAGCCGCCGCACCCTGCCAGCAGCAGAACCCCGGCGAACAGGCTGGCCACGCTCACCCGGGCTTGGCCTGACAGGCTTTGTCGCGCCGGCCGCCAGCCATCCCTGCGGCTCCGCTGCGCCGTCAAACTGCCTCGCACCATCATGTCCCTTCGCCATCGTGCCCGCTGCGACCTATATTCTCGCCGGGCGGCGACGTATATCGTTGCTGCGCGCCGTGCCAGCGTGGGAGGGTGCGCATGCTCTCGAACCGCCAGCAGGTGGCCCGTATGCGGCATCTGGCCGTGCGAGCCCTCGACGCGTATCCCCTTTCTGATCCAGAGTTGCGCTTTGTCGCTCATGGGGAGAACACCACGTTCCGGGTCGATGCGACAGCCCTCGATGGCCGTGATCGTTTTCTGCTCCGCGTGCACCGCCCGGCACGTCACGGCCGGCACGTCGACTCAGCGGCCGCGATCGGTTCCGAACTGGACTGGCTGACGGCGCTGCGGGCCGACACCGATCTATCGGTCCCGGAACCCTTCCGCACGATCGGAGGCAATCTGACCACGGCGACCGCGTCCAGAGACGTGCCGGAGCCACGAGTGTGTTCGGTGCTGCGATGGATGGACGGCCGGGTCCATACCGCCGCGCCCCGGCCGGTGCACCTGCGCCGACTCGGAAGCGTCATGGCGCGGTTGCACAATCATGCCGGCCAGTGGCGCGTCCCGCCCGGTTTCGTACGGATCCGCTGGGACTGGGAGACGTTCTTCGGCGACACGATGGTCTACGGGGGAATCAACGCGGCAGATGTCTGGGATCTTCTTCCCGATGACCTGCGGCGGAGGTTTGACCGGGTGGCTGTCCGGATGGATCGCGTGATGACGCAGCTGGGCGACGGCACCGACCAGGTCGGCCTCATCCACGCCGACCTGCACCTCGACAATGCGCTGTTCTGGCGCGACGACGTCAGGGTCATCGATTTCGACGACTGCGGATTCGGTTACTGGCTCTACGACATCGCCGTGGCGCTGTGGGAACTTCGACATCGAAACGACTACGGGCAGTTCCGGGCGGCGCTGATCGAGGGTTACACCCAGCATCGGCCGCCGCCCGGCGACCTCGCCCAACTCGATGACTTCATCGCTGCCCGCGACGTCGCGTTCGGACTGTGGTTTACCGGCACCGCCCAGGCCAATCCCGTCTTCCGCGCCGACCTCGACCAAGTGCAGGGAAACATCGGCCACTCGCTGGACGCCCTTCTCGGAGACTGAAGCCCGACCACTGCTGGCCAAGGTGGTGGCCGTGACGGCGTGTGGTACGTCGCCGAGCCGGGCGGATGGACCCGGCTAGCCGGTCAGTGCCTGGTACACAAGCTGACGCAGTTGCGGGCGGATCGGGTACGCGCTGGATGGAAGAAGCTGGGTAAAGAACGAGACGGTCAGCTCTTCCGCCGGGTCGATCCAGAACGTGGTGCTGGCCGCGCCGCCCCACGACAGCTCGCCCGGAGAACACAGCACCTTACCTGGCACGGGGTCGATGACGACGGCGAAGCCAAGTCCGAAGCCGACACCGCGGAACGGGGATTCGGCGTACAGCGGCCTGCCGAACCTCTCCAGGTCAAGGCCGCCAGGAAGGTGGTTGCGGGTCATGTAGCCGACCGTGCGCGGGCTCAGCAGCCGCGTGCCGTCCAGTTCCCCGGCCGGGCTGTCCGTGCGGTGCAGCAGCATCTGGGTGAACCGGTGATAGTCCGCAGCGGTCGAGACCAGGCCGCCGCCCCCGCCGAGCATGGCCGGCGGGCGGCGGGCGGCGTCGCCCAGCGCGTCGAGCCTGACCGCGGCACCGGCATTCCCCCGCGTGTACAGGGCGGCCAGCCGTGACAGCTGAGTGTCCCCGGCGTAGAAGCCGGTGTCGGTCATGCCGAGCGGGCGCAGGATCCTCGCCGCGAAGAACTCGTCCAGACGCTGCCCGGACACGACCTCGATCACCCGGCCGAGCACGTCGGTCGCCACCGAATAGTTCCACTCCGTGCCTGGCTGGAAGAGCAGCGGGATGCCCGCCCAGATGTCGCACGCCCGGGCCAGGTCCGCGCCGGGAGGCGCGGACCATTCGAACCCGGCGGCCCGGTACATGGCGTCCACCGGATGTACCCGGTGGAAACCATACGTAAGGCCGGCCGTATGGGTGAGCAGGTGCCAGATCCGCACCGGCTCGGTGGCAGGGACGGTGACGTGCCGCAGGTCCGAGCCGCCGGAGTAGACCCGTACGTCGGCGAAAGACGGGATGAACGAGCTGACCGGATCGGTGAGCTCGAATCCGCCCTCTTCATACAGCATCATCGCCGCCACCGACGTGATCGGCTTGGTCATCGAGTAGAGCCGCCATACCGTGTCCGTCCCAGCCGGCCGCCCGGCCTCGACGTCGCTGGACCCGTAGCTCGACACGTACGCCAGGCGGCCGTACCTGCTCACGGTGATCAGCCAGCCGGGCAGCCGGCCGTCGTCGACATAGCGAGCGAAGTGCCGGTCGATCCGCTGCAGCCGGTCCGGATCCAGGCCTACCTCGGCTGGCTCGGCCTCGGTCTTGAGCTCGCTCATCGCGTCACCTTTCCTGAGCATCCGGCACAGGGTACGACCTGGGTAGCGACAATGCACGTTCGATGGGTGACCTAGACGCGGTGGCCGCCGCGATCCGGCCGGAACCGCGCAGCCAGCGGATCGCCGAATTCCTCGCCGCGCACCCGGCCGTACGGCGGGTGCACTACCGGGGGCTGCCCGGCCATCCCGACCACCTGCTGGCCGCCAAGCAAATGCCGGGTGGTTTCGGTGGCGCGACGAGTTGATCGCCGACCTCGACCAGGCACTCGCCGACTGAGCCGGCGCACGGTTCCTGGCGGATCTTGCGGTTCCCTTGGCGAGACGTTGGTTGACGCTTGGGGGTCAGCCAACGCCGGCTCATCTTTCGGCAACCTTCCGGGTTGCTTCCCTCGAACTTCCAGCGTCGGCTGCCACTCTCAGATCTATGGCATCCACGAAAGGCACTCAGTAATGTTTTCCCGCAAGCTCACCAGGTCCATCGTTGTCGGTGCCGCGGCCATCGCGGTCGCGGCCGGTTCCTACGGGATCGTCAGCGCAACCTCCAGCAGCGCCTCAGCCGCTGCCAGTACCACCCCCGCTGCCAGCAGCGGCTCACCCGCTGCCGGCAGCGGCTCCGCTGGCGGCTTTCACGGCTCCGGCGGCGGGGGATCGAACGCCCGGTCGGGACCGGCCGCGGGGGGATCATCCGGCACGGTCGGCAGCGTGTCCACCTCGGGCTTCACGATCACGACATCAGCGGGTCAGAAGGTGACCGTCGACGAGGCATCCGCCACGACGTACCAGAACGGGACGAGCCCGGCCTCGGCGAGTGCCATCACCACAGGCGAAAGCGTCCTCGTCCTCGGGACGGTCAGCAATACGACCATCACGGCCGCGCAGGTCACCGTGGAACCGGCTGGCACCGGCGGACCGGCGGCTTCCTCGGCGGCCGGGGTGGTCCCCTTCCAGCAGGGTGCGCCGAGCACGTCAAAGACGGCCGGCCAGATCCCGGCGGCCTACAGTCAGGGGTCGGGGACGATCGTCAGCGGAACGGCCGCGAATAAGGCGACGGAAGCTGCGCTGGCCGCCTACCCGGGGGGCATCGTCGACCGTGTTGTCCTGCTGAGCAACGGCGAGTACGAGGTCCACAACATCGGCGTCAACTGGCCGCACCACGTCTTCGTCAACCAGGACTTCCAGGTCATCGGCGCCAACTAACTACGTGACGCGGGCCACCCAGTCGCGGTGTGGACAGGAC
>CAVYNE010000035.1:0-150736 GCA_963769715.1 uncultured Actinomycetes bacterium | reverse complement strand
CCGTGTGCGCTAGCTGCAACAATGGCACGGATCATCGCACTGACGGCTCTTGCTGCTCTGGGCCTATCTGGCGCGCCGGTCCACGAACCGGTCCACGCGTGGCGGCAGGCAATACCGCATGACCGTAACCCAGCGTGACACGATCGACATCCGCCGTTCCTACACCGCGAGTTCACAAGGCTCGGCGCGGCCGGGTCACTTGTCTAGGACTTGGCGGAACCAGAGGATCGCTGCCTCGCCGAGCTTCCGGGTGACCTCGTCGACTGCGCGGCTGTGGCGAATGCAGTTGCGCAGCTCAGCGAGCTGATCGAACCGTTCGGCAAGTATCCCTTCGTGCCGAAGCGGCTTTGGAACGCAGGCCAGAGCGCCTTGCTGACGATCGTGTCCTGCAATTCGCGGAGATCGAAATACTCAAGCTGTCCTGCCAGGGACTCGTAATGGTTCGAGTCGACGGCGGGATTCTTCCGAGCTGCGGTCTGGAGCCGCTCCTTGACCCGCGTCTGGACGTGGGATGGCAGGCGAGACGTGTCGCCGTCGAGAGCGTCGGCGATGACGCGGCGGATGCCGAGCTCCACTTCCTCTACCTGTGCGTCGAGCTCGCGTAGCTGCGGAGGGAGATCGAGACGTTCCTTGACGAGCAGATCCTCGATCGCGGCCTGGATAGTTCGCTGGCGTTCGGCGATGAACGCCTCGAAGTCGTCCGGCGTGAACGGGTCACGGAGCAGGATGTCGAACGCGGTGGGCGAGATGAGGTGGGTCTCGAGGGTGGCACGCACCGTCGATTCGCCGTTCTCCGCGATGAGCTCCGGCATGTCATAGTTCCCGGTGGTCATGTCTGACTGTCGCTTGGGTCTGCGGTTGCGGTGGCGGGCGAGGGCGCGGCGGGCTGGAGCTCAGTGGCGGGCGTGGCGGGCGTGGCGGGGCCGCGGGCCGCCGATAGGGTCTTGATGGTGAGGTAGGCGACCACGACGGCGACGATGATCAGCGGGGCGGTGGCGATTCCGGCTTTGGAGGTCAGCAGCAAGGTGATGATGGTTGCTGACAGCGGGAGTTCGAGGATGGACACGGCCGCGGCGGCCATCAGCACGGCCACGGCGGGGGTCTCGGAGAACCCGGGCAGGTGCGCGGCGAGCAGGCCCCCGGCCGCGCCGGTGAACAGGGCCGGGAAGGTCGGGCCGCCGCGGAAGTTGCCCAGCGAGATGCTCCAGGCCAGGCCCTTGAACAGGAGCAGGAACGCCAGGGTGGACAGGGACACGGCGGTGCCCTGTTTGATCAGGGAGCCGAAGGCGTCCTGGCCGGAGAACAGCACGGTATCGGCGGGCTGGTGGGTGATCTGGGCGAACCCGATGGCCAGCCCGGCGACGGCCAGGGCGGCCGCCGGGATCAGCAGCCAGGGCTGCCGGGCGACCACTTGCGCTGACCGGCGGGCCAGGTCGCGGATGGCGAAGGTGGCCAGGGCGGCGGCCATTGCGAGCAGGATGGCCCAGCCGAACTCGGCGGCGGTCAGCGTGGAGAACGCGGGCAGTGAGATGGGGCTCAGCGCGTAGGCGGCGGAGCTGAGCCCGGTCCAGTGGCCCATGCCGAGGAAGATGACCGAGCCGATCCCGGCGGACATCAGGCCCGGCAGCAAGATCAGCGGCAGCATCGGCCCGCCGAGCCCGGCGGCCTCGATGAGGATGATCGCGCCGATGACCGGCGAGCCGAAGACGGTGGCGATCGCGGCGAACGCCGCGCTGGCGGCGAGCACCGCCATGGCCTGGTCGGGGGTGTCTTTCTTGACCCGGCGCACGGCCAGGACCGCCAGGCCGGAGCCGAGGGCGATGAGCGGGGCTTCTGGTCCCAGCACCAGGCCCAGGCCGAGGGTGGCCAGCGCGGCCAGCAGAATGCCCGGCAGATCGGCGGGCTGGGTGGCGCCGGCCTTGATCCCTTCGTAGGGGATGTGCCCGCCGTGGCCGGGCAGCCGGATGATCGCGATGGCCGCCAGCACCCCGGCCACCGCCAGCACCGGCAGCGGCCACCACCAGGGCACCGGATGCAGTCCCAGTCCGCTGGGCAGGTGCTGGTACACCTCGGTCTGGATCCAGTGGACCAGTTCCAGGAAGCACCACGAGGCGAACGAGACCAGCACGCCGAGCAGCGCGGCCAAGACCAGCAGGACCCGGTAGGGCTTGCTCCGCATCGTCGCACCCGGATCGGCCGGGGCAGCCGCCGCCGGCTCACTCACCGGGGTGCCTTGCGCCCGGCCGCGGCGTCGGGCCGGCATGCGGCTCAGCGGCGCCCGGCCTTCGGGCGGCCGGGTCACCGCGCACCCGGCCGTTTCCCGGAATGGGTGCGCGGCTGTGGGTGCGGTCTTAGATGTCGGTGGTGGCTTCAATTTTGCCTTCTTTCACGGCGGCCTGAAACGCGGCAATTTCTTGAGGGCCACCCTGAACGACAGATTCCGCTCCTGCCACACGATGCCGGCCACCGCGCCCAGGATGATTACGACCCCGATAGCGATCAACCAGGACATCAGGGCAAAGACCACGCCGATCGGCCCGTACTTCTTGTCATCCGAGGTCACCATGCCGGAGAAGATGACCGAGAAGACTGCCTCCATGCCCAGCCAGAACACGGCCGTGGCGACCGCGGCCGGGAACAGATCCCGCCAGGAGATCCGCCCCGCCAGCAAGAACCAGATCGTGAACCACCAAAAGCCGGTGAGCACCACCAGGCCGGTGACCGCGAGCAGGACCGGGCCGCCCGCGCCGCGCAGCCCGGGCCCGGCCCAGCCGGCCAGGACTGAGCAGCCCACCAGCACGGCCAGCCAGATCAGCCTGCGGGGCATGTCCCTGGCCCCCCGCCGGTCCAGCTCGAAGGCCCGCTCGTACAGCTCCTGAATCACCGCGCCCGCGGCGATACCGCCCAGGATGAAGAACACCCAGGCGGTCCCGGTGACGGCGCTGGAGGTGGCAGCGGAGGAGGTGAACAGGCCGCCGACGTCAGCGGCGGCCTGCTGGTTCAGGCCCAGGTGCCGGGCCAGCCCGCTGGCCGCCGACCGGCCGGCCAGGGCATTGGCGACGATCAGGAACGGGAAGAAGCACAACAGCAGCGTGGCCGCGAAGAGCATGCCCCGGTTGATGAAATCCATCGCGTCCAGCCGGCGCCACAGATGCTCAGCCGATGAGCCGGCATACTTCCCCTTGGCGGCCTCGATGGCGTGCCGGACCCGCTGGCCGCGCCCGCCGTCCGCGGCAACTCCCGGCGATTCCCCGTCCTGGCCGGCGGACGCCATTGCCTACGGCTTGTCCGCCGGGGCCAACGGCGCAGATTCCGCTGCCTGCCCGAGGTGTCCGGGGCTGCCGGGATCACCGCCGCTGGCGGCATGCCGTGTTGATGCAGCCTCGAGCGTCATCTCGCCTCCTCGTTCCAGCATGGCGTGAGCCTGGTTCACCCTGCAAGCCCAAACCGTCCGGGCCTGCCGCACCAGGTCAGAGAGGTCGGCCCATCTGTCCGGGATCTAGGTCCGACTCCCGGCCTTGATCCCCGCTTGAATGGCTTTCCTCGTTACGGGAACCGCCATGGGTCCGTCGGGATGTTCGTTTGGACGGACCGTTGCATCGTCAGAGTTCGACCGGGCGCGGTGGGCACAACCGGACCCGCGGATTAAGAGCCGGGCTCGGTCAGTATTGAGCCCGGCTGAGTCCGTCCGCTAGGTCAGGTGGCGGCTCATTCCGGGTGGCCGAGGTAACTCCAGGCGGGCGGGAATTGCCCGATGCCGATGGTGCGGCAGACCTTCTGGGCGGCCATGCTGACCGCCTCGGTGAAGGTCGGGTAGGCGAACTGCATCTCGGCGAGCTGCTCGACGTTCATGCCCGCACGCATGGCGGTCGCGACGACCTGGACGGTTTCGGCCGAGTATTCGCCGAGCACATGGGCGCCGAGAATGAGATGGCTGTGCCGGTCGGCGATGAGCTTGCAAAAGCCGTCGGGGTGGCCGTCTGCCACGGGCCGGACGAGGTCGTCGTACCGGGCGATTCCCACCGCGATGTCGTGATCGCCAGCGGCCTGGTCCTCGGTCAGGCCGACGGTGCCGTATTCGGGGTCGGTGAAGCTGCCGCTGGGCACCACGTCGTGGCCGGGCTGGCGGGTGGGGCCGCGGGCGGCGTTCCACGCCGCGATGCGGCCTTCGATCCTGGCACTCTGGACCAGCTTGGACCGGCCGTTGACGTCGCCAGCGGCGAAGATGTGCCCGACGTTGGTCCGCAGGTAGTCATCGACCGGGATGGCTCGCGGGTCGCTGGTGACTCCGGCGGCGTCAAGATCGAGGTTGTGCAGGTTGGCGGGCCAGCCGACGGCGGCGAATACGGCGTCTGCCGTTGCGTGCTCGGCCGGGCCGCCGCGGGTGAACTGGATGCTGACCTGCTCGCCGCTGCGTTCTAGGGCCTGGACCTTCGCGCCGGTGATGACCTTGATGCCTTTGGTCTCAAACGCCTGGCCCAGCGCGGTGGAAATGCTGGTGTCAGCGCCGGGCACGAGCCGGGGGCCGGCTTCGATGAGCCGGACATCGGCTCCGAGGTCGGCGAAGATCGATGCTATCTGGCAGCCGGTGTCGGCCCCGCCGATGACCGTGACCTGGTGCGGCAGGGCTTTGAGGGACCAGATGTCGTGATAGGTCAGCGCGAGCTCACCGCCCGGCACCGGCAGCGGAGCCGCGCGGCAGCCGACCGCGATGACGATGCGGTCTGCGTGCCAGCTGCGGCCGTCTTCGGCACGCGCGGTGTGCGAGTCGGTGAACCGGACGGGGCCAAGATGCTCGTTCAGGTCGATCCCGTTGCGGCGCAGGTGGCCGGCGATGTCTTTCTTGTCGTGGGCGTAGCGGGCGACCCGGGCGGTGTTGGCCAGGACCGCGTCGAGGTTGGGGACCGGCCGGGGGCCTTCCAGGCCGAAGCGCTCCCATGAGGACCAGTCCCGGGCCAGCCGGGCGGCCCGGGCCAGGGTGCGGACCGGCGCCGGCCCGTGGTTCAGGTTGGTCCCGCCGACCTGCCCGGCTTCGAGCAGCGTGACGTCGGCGCCCAGCTCCCGCGCCTGTACTGCTGCCGCGAGGCCTCCGGGGCCGCCGCCGACCACCAGCAGCCTCATGGCGCCGCCTCGGCGGAAACGGCCTGGCCGGGGCCGTGGCCGCCGAGGGGCCTGAGGATGGCCCGGGCGGGCGCCCCGTCACTGCCGTGCAGTTTGACCGGCAGGCAGATCATCTCGTACCGGCCGCCGGTCACCGGTGACAGGTCCAGTCCCTCGATGATCCAGATACCGGCCTGGAGCAGGATCTTGTGGACCTTGGCCCCATCGGAGCGGTACCCGCCGACGGACAGGTAATCGATCCCGACGGTCCGCACCTTCGTCTGGGCCAGGTGCATGGCGGCCTGCTCGGAGATGTACACGAAATCCTCGACGAAGGTGCCGCTATGCCAGCACCGCGCCGAGTTCGACGTCCGGAACAGCACACGCTCCCCGGCCTGCAGCCGGTGCTGGCGGATCTCGTCCGCGGTGATCTCGCGGGGATGCTCGATCTGGATCACCCGGGCCTCGCCCATCGTCGCGGTCAGCGGCATCTCATCCAGCCCGGCCGCCCCGTGAATGAAGTGCACCGGCCCGTCCATGTGGGTGCCGCTGTGCACCCCCATGGCCAGGTGGGAGACGTTGCAGTCATCGCCGTGCCCCAGGTCCATCACCCGCTCCAGCACGATCGGCGGATTGTCAGGCCAGTGCGGCATGCCATGCCTGACGGTTACCGACACGTCTATCCAATCCGTCATCTCAGGCATCACAACTGCCCTCCGCGCCATTGTCCGGGTCCGCCGCCACGCAGGACCCGCCGTCCCGGTCCCGGCCATGTGCGCCGTCCGAGGCACCCGCATGAGGGAGTGCCTCAGCCAAGCCACGGCGGGTGACCGGGCAGACCGGCGGCCTCGCCTGGATGCCGGACGATCCAGGCCGCCTTGCTCGGATGCTAACTTGCGCAGCCGGCCATTGTCACCACGGCGTTTTCTCCCCCGGCAACCGTCCAAGACCTCGGCACCTGAGAGGAGCTAGCCAGCGTCCGGCAGGTAGTCGAAGAGATCTCAGCTTCGTTGTTATGGTGAGGCTATGCGGGCCATCACGGTCATCCCGGGCAGCAAGGCTCCGTCGCGCTCACCGACATGCCGGAGCCTCCGGACGAGGACGGGCCGATCCTGGTCCAGACGCAGGCGATCGGCATCTGCGGCACCGACCTGGAGATCATCAGCGGCGAGTACGGGTCGGCCCCGCCAGGTCAGGACCGCCTCATCATCGGCCACGAATCGCTGGGCCGCGTGGCCGAGGCCGCCCCGGGGACCGGATTCGGCGCCGGGGACCTGGTGGTCGGCATCGTCCGCCGACGCGACCCCGTTCCGTGCCCGGCGTGCGCGGCGGGGCACTGGGATATGTGCATGAACGGCCGGTACACCGAGCGGGGGATCAAGGGCCGTCACGGCTATGCGTCCGAGCGGTACCGCATCCACCCCGAGTACCTGGTCGCGGTGGATCCCGGCCCTCGGGATCCTCGGCGTGCTGCTCGAGCCGACCACCGTCGTGGCCAAGGCCTGGGACCACATCGAAAAGATCGGCCGCCGGGCGGCGTGGGCACCGGAGAAGGTACTGATCACTGGCGCCGGGCCGATCGGGCTGCTGGCCGCCCTGCTGGCCACTCAGCGGGGTTACCAGACCTACGTCCTTGACCGGGTCACCGAAGGCCGCAAACCAGAAATGGTCCGCCGCCTCGGGGCAACCTATTTCCACAGCGGAGACCTCGGCGAGGCGGCCGCGGAGGCGGACATCGTCATCGAATGCACCGGGTACGTGCAGATGCTGCTCGAGGCAGGCCCGCAGCACGTCCGCCACCGGATCATCTGCCTCACCGGGGTTTCCGCGGCCGGCGCCGAGGCCGCCGTTGACCCGGGACTCCTCAACCGCAACATGGTCCTGCAGAACTCTGTCTTGTTCGGCTCGGTCAACGCCAACCGGCACCACTACGAACTGGCCGCCGAGGCTCTCGCCCAGGCCGACCCGGCTGGCTCGCCGACCTCATCACCCGCCAGGTGCCGCTCGGCCAGTGGGCCGACGCCTACACCCGCAGGCCCGACGACATCAAGACGATCTTGAGCTTCGCGGACGAATCTCCCTAGGACCTCGCTTGGGCGCCAGTTGATTCACGCGCTTTAGTGCGGGACGGGCGCGATGATTCCTGCCATGGCCAGGCCATCGAGGACCAGTTGCACGGCGATCGCGGCGATCAGGAAGCCGAAGACCTTCTCGGTGACCAGCATGCGGCCTTCGTCGAGCTTCTCCCTCACCCGGTTCGCCCAGCGGAACACCACCACGTCCAGCAGCAGGACGAACACCAGGATGCCGAACTCCACGGCGAAGACGCTGAGCGACTCCGCCTCGGCGGAGATCGTCATCAGGCCGACGATGCCGACCGGGTTGAGCAGGTACGGCACGGCCAGCGGGAACTGCGCGAGCTGCATCGGGTCTTTCCCAGCGGCGCGGTGGCTGCTGCTAGCGGCTGGCCCGAGCACCATCCACACCGCCACCACGAGCAAGATCACGCCACCGGCGATCGACAAGGATCCGATCGTGAAGTGCAGCAAGTGCGCGCAGCAGCTCGCCCAGCACCATGAGTACCACGGCCACCGCCGCCGCCGTGGTCAGCATCTTGCGCAGCACGCGCTGCTTGGCAGCCGGGTCGAGGGAAGCGGTGATCTCCACGAACGGGACCAGCGCGATCTTCGGCCCGATACCGATCAGCAGCACCAGGAACGTGTCGATCGCACCGGCAGCGGTGATCGACGTCTGATCCATCCCCCAAGTGTGGCAGAGACCGGGCTCGGCACCCAGCCTTGTAGCAACCGGGGGCTCGCAGGGCTCGTAACAACCGGGTCTCGTAGCACTCCTAGCACAAATCAGGCGACCCTTCGGCCTCCGTGTCGCGAGCTGGCGGGACCATCTGCCGCGATCTTAACGGGCGTGCGCTGCTCGAGTAGCCAGATACCGCCTCGAGGCCTGGCACGGTTTATTCTGTTACTGACGTGAGAGGAGGCGGGCTGGGATGACTGCTGAGTACCCACAGGGTGACGAGCCGTTGATTCCCATGCCCGCCCTGTCGCTCCCCGCTCTGCGCCAGGCGGTCGCCACGGTCGCGCCGTCCCGGCTGCCGGAGTTCTTCCAGGAAATCCAGGACGCCTTCACCCAGGCTGGCGACGAGGACAGTGTCTTCCCCATCCGCCACTTCTACCAGCGCTGGGGCGCCGCCATCGCCATCGAGCGGCGGCCCTCGGTCGCCGCCCGGCTCCACGCCGCCGAACGAGCCCTCGCCGACCCCGACCCCGCTGTCCGGGACCAGGCAGTCCGGGAAGCCGCCGAGATCGTCCAGGCGGCCTACCGCGAGGTCGCGGGCGGCTGACTGGCACTGGGAACCCGTCACCGATGACCTGCTCGACGAGCTGCCACCTGCCGCCCTGGCAGCGGTCCGTCAGGTAGCCGAGGAACTGACCGTCCGCGAATCGATGATCTTCCTCGACGGGCGGGAGTTCACAGGCGAGCCGCCGGGGCTGCGCACCGTCCAGCGAGGCGCGTTGATGCTCGTCTACCTGACCGACGTCCGCAGCGAACGCGTCGTCATCATCCAGGTGAACTGGATCGGCGAACCTAGCGTCGCGCCGTAAACGGTGACAGAGCTGCTTGCCAAACGAAATTTTTCGAATCTTTATTCAATATATATTACGTGGGGCGGGTGGGGCTCGAACCCACGACCGGCGGATTATGAGTCCGCTGCTCTGACCGGCTGAGCTACCGCCCCGGGCAACGGGTGCACATTACACCAAGTTGGAGGCCACCGTCGACGCGTGCTCGGACGGCAGGATCTGGGTCAGCTTGCGCGGGCGGCTCGGGTACTTCTCCTGCTCCTGCGGGTAGCCGAGGGATACCTCCTCGAACCGCACGCCGTCCTGCCACGTGGTCCTGGGGATGTGCAGGTGGCCGTAGACGACGGCGAGGGCGCGGTAGCGCAGGTGCCAGCCGGCCGTCTGCTCGGTGCCGCACCACTGGGCGAACACCGGGTAGCGCAGGATCCGGGTGGGTTCGCGGGTGAGCGGAAAATGGTTGACCAAAATGGTCGGCAGCCGGGGGTCGAGGGCCGCCAGCCGTGGCGTGGTCGCGTCGAGCCGCGCCTGGCACCACGCCTCCCGGCTCGGGTACGGGTCGGGGTGCAGCATCCGCTCGTCCGTGCCCACCACCCCGGCCTGGTAGGCCAGGGCCAGCCCCTCGGCCTTGGTGCTGGCGCCGTCCGGGCGGAACGAGTAGTCGTAGAGCAGGAACAGCGGGACGATCACCGCGGGGCCGCCGACGCCCGGCCACACCGGGTAGCGGTCCTCCGGAGTGATCACGCCGAGCTCGCGGCACCGCGCCACCAGGTGCTGGTACCGTTCCTCGCCGCGCAGCTTGACCGGGTCCGAGGGGTGAGACCAGAGGTCGTGGTTGCCTGGCACCCACACCACGGTGCCGAACCGGCCGCGGAGCGTGCGCAGCGTCCATTCGATGTCCGCGACCTTCTCGGCCACGTCGCCGACGACCAAGAGCCAGTCCCCCGGCGAGCCGGGCGGCAGGTCCTCGACCCACTGCCGGTTCTGCGGGTAGGACACGTGCAGGTCGCTGACGGCCAGGAGCTTCCCCGGCGCGGCAGCAGCATCCGGCATGTCGGCTAAGGCTCCGGGTCCGGGGCCGGGTCCCCGTCCGGGGCCGGGGCCACGTCCGGGACGGCATTCGGCGGCTCCGCTGAGCGTAACCAGCAAGTCGTTGAGACCGCGGACGAAGGCGGCGGGTTCGGTCATCCGCGCGCCGAGGGTGAGCACCGCCTGGTCGAACAAGACGTTAGCCCATGCGGCCAGGTCCGGGTCGGCGGGTTCGTGGTTGAGCCGGCGCAGCAGCGGATGCTGCGAGTTGATCTCGAGCACCGGCTGGCTGGGCAGGCCGGAGCCGCGCAGCCGGCGGGCCAGGTTGATGTCGATCTCGGGCTCGTTGGCCACGATGCAGGCCGGCGAGGTGGTCAGCCGGCTGCTCACCCGGACGTCCCAGGCTCGGCCGGCCAGGGCCGCCTTCAGCTGGCCGACCAGCCCGGCGAACTCGGCGCTGGCCTGCTCCTTGGCGGCTCTTTCCGCCTCGTCCTCGAGCTCGGACAGGTCGCCGCTGCCCTGGGCGACCGACTGCAAGCGCTTGCCGTCGAAATCGCGCAGGCTGGCCACGACCCAGTTGTCGATGCCCTCGCCGTCGCCCAGGAGCAGGACCTCGATGCCCTTCTTACGGAACGCCTCCAGGTGCGGGCTGGCCTGGGCGGCGGCCAGGCCCGGCGCCAGCAGGTAGTAGATGTGCTGCTGGCCTTCCTTCATCCGGCCGGCGTAATCGGCCAGCGAGACGTCCGGCTCGTCGGAGGCGGACTTGGTGGAGGTGAAGCGCAGCAGCTTGGCGATCTCGTCCCGGTTCCCGAAGTCCTCGGCCAGGCCCTCCTTCAGGACCGCACCGAACTCCTGCCAGAACGTGGCGTACTTCTCCGGCTCCTTCTCCGCGGTGTCGGCGAGCAGCCGCAGCACCTTCTTGGTCGCGTTGGACCGGATGTTGTCGACGACGCGGCTGCCCTGCAGCAGTTCGCGGGAAACGTTGAGCGGCAGGTCGCTCGAGTCGATCACGCCGCGGATGAACCGCAGGTACTGCGGCATCAGCTGGCCGGAGTCCTCCAGCACGAAGACCCGCCTGATGTGCAGCTTGATACCCCGGCCGACCTGCGGCATCCACAGGTCGAAGGGCGCGCGGGACGGGACGAACAGCAGCAGCGTGTACTCGTAAGTGCCCTCAATCTTGCTATGAACCCAAGAGAGTGGGTCGGTGAAGTCGCCAGCCACGTGCCGGTAGAAGTCTTGGTAGTCCTGCTCGGTGAGCTCGCTCTTGGGCCGGGCCCACAGCGCCGAGGCCTGGTTGACCGGCGACTCCGCCGGCGACTCCGGGCGAGCCGCCTGCCGACACCTCGCGGGTCAGGCGGGCATCACTATGGGCAGGCTGATGTGATCCGAGTACTTCTTGATGATGGTGCGCAGCCGGAAGCCGTTCAGCAGGTCGTCCTCGCCCTCGCGCAGGTGCAGCACGACCGTGGTGCCGCGGGAGGGCTGCCCGACCGCCTCCAGGGTGTACTCACCCCGGCCGTCTGACTCCCACCGGACGCCTTCGGCCGCGGTCAGGCCCTCCCGGCGGGTGGTCAGCGTGACCCGGTTGGCCACGATGAACGCGGAGTAGAAGCCCACGCCGAACTGCCCGATGAGGGAGGCGTCCTTGCGCTGGTCGCCGGTCAGGGCCTGCAGGAACTCGCGGGTCCCGGACTTGGCGATGGTCCCGATGTGCTCGATGACCTCCTGGCGGCTCATGCCGATCCCGTTGTCGGCGACGGTGATCGTCCGCGCGCCGGAGTCATAGCTGACCCGGATCTGCAGCGGTCCGTCGGCGTCGGGAAGCTCGGACTGGGAGAGCAATTCCAGCCGGAGCCGGTCGATGGCGTCCGAGGCGTTCGAGATCAGCTCGCGCAGGAAGATTTCCTTGTTGCTGTACAGCGAATGGACCATCAGGTCCAGGATCTGGACCACTTCCGCCTGGAAGCTGAAGCTCTCCTGCTCCGTCTGCGCGCTCACGGCGTTCTCCCCTCACTGCTCCGTGGGGAACTCTAAATCAGACTGGAGGAAGATGCACGCCGAGCAGCACCGTCCCGGGGCGGAGACGTTGCGGCGGGACGGCACGCGCCCACTTCGTTCGGTCCAATGATCTTGGTATGTAGGTGCTAGCTTTGGCCGGGTGGCACGGACGTTCCCGCAGGGGTTCCGCTGGGGAGTGGCCTCCTCAGGTCATCAGACCGAGGGCGGCAACACGCGGAGCGACACGTGGTTCCTCGAACACGTGCGGCCTACGGTGTTCCGGGAGCCGTCGGGGCGGGCCTGCAACAGCTACGAGCTGTGGCGGGAGGACGTCGACCTCGTGGCCGGGCTGGGTCTGGACACCTACCGGTTCTCGGTCGAGTGGGCGCGGGTCGAGCCGGCCGAGGGCCAGTTCTCGGCGGAGGCTCTCGCGCACTACCGCGCGATCGTCGACCGCTGTCTCGCGGCGGGGATCGCTCCGGTGGTCACGTACAACCACTTCACCTCGCCGCACTGGTTCGCGCGGCGCGGCGGGTGGCTCGACCCGCGGGCACCGGCGGTGTTCGCCCGCTACTGCGATGTCGTCACCGAGCGCCTGGGCGACGGCATCGCCTGGGCCGTGACGTTCAACGAGCCGAACCTCGCCCGGCTGCTGAGCTGGCTTGATATCCCCGGCGCGGTACGCGAGCTCGAGCGTGCGACGCTGCTCGCGGCGAGCGAGCAGGCCGGCGTGCCTCGTTACCGGGTCGCCAACGTCATGCTCCCCGAGGAGATGGACGCCATGGCCGACGGCATGACGGCCGGTCACCGGGTGGCGAAGGACGCCATCAAGGCCCGGCGTCCCGGCCTGCCGGTGGGGTTCAGCCTCGCGATCATCGACGACCAGGTCGTGGGCGACGACGCGTCGGTCCGGGACCGCAAGCGGGCCGAGGTGTACGGCAGGTGGCTGGCCCTGGCGCGAGACGACGACTTCGTGGGCGTCCAGAACTACGAGCGCGCCCGGTACGACGCCGACGGACCCGTGCCTCCCCCGCCGGGTGCCACGCTGAACCAGATGGGTTCGGAGGTCTACCCGCTGTCGCTGGCGAGAGCGGTCCGCTACGCGTATGAGGCGACGGGGGTCCCCGTGCTCGTGACGGAGCACGGGCTGGGGCACAGCGACGACGCCTGCCGGGCGGCGCTGCTCGAGCCGGCCCTGGCGGGGCTGCTCGACGCGATCGAGGATGGCGTGCCGGTCTTGGGCTACCTGCACTGGACGCTGCTGGACAACTTCGAGTGGATCTTCGGCTATGACGTCCGGTTCGGGCTGCACGAGGTCGACCGGGAAACGTTCGTGCGCAGGCCCAAGCCGAGCGCGGCCGTCTACTCGGCGATCGCGCGTGCCCATGCGGTCGGCGGGCGCTGAGCCCTGCGCTTACCGGGGCGGGAGATCACCGGCGGCAGATGAGATCAGACGGGGGGCAGTTGCACGCTGACCACGGCGGAGCGGCCGCCTTGCACGACGGCCAGCGCGTCCTTCAGCACGACGGGAAGCTCGCCGGGATCGGACACTGTCACCCCGTACGCGCCGCCGGCCGCCCGGGCCACGCCGGGCAGGTCGACCTCCGGATCGAAGCTGACGTGAAAATCATCGTCCCTGGCCGCGGCGCCGTCCGGGTGGACCTGGAGGGTGGAGAACTTGGGTGCCGCCCAGCCGTGGTTGTCGTAGATGATGGTCAGCGCGGGCGTCCCGTACCGCCGGGCGACCCACTGCGCCGAGGACGGCACACCGAACAAGAACGAGCCGTCTCCGGTGAGGCACACGACAGCCCGTTCGGGACAAGCGAGCTTAGCCCCGACGGCGCCGCCTCCGGCCCAGCCCAGGGAACCGCCGCCGGACCCTAGCAGCGATCCTGGCCGGCTGGCCCGAAGGTGTTCGGCCACCACCTGGTAGTTGGTGATCGCCTCGGTCAGGACCAGCGCGTCGGTATCCGCCAGCAACTCGCGCACGCACGCGGTCAGGTACCTGGGCGTGATCACGCTGGCCTCGGGCTGCTCGAGGGAATCAAGGGCGGCGCGGCGCGCCCGGCTGGCGTCCATGGCCACGGCCCGCCGGACCTCGACCTTACCGGCGTCGATAAGGACCTTATCCCGAACGAACCGGGCGATCTGCTCTAGCGCCACCTTCGAATCGGCGGCGGCGAACCGGCGCGCGGCGATGTGCCACATCGACATCGCAGACTTCAGCGGGTCGGTATCGATGTCATAGATCGCGGCATCGGGCGAGGGCCTGCTGGTGGCGTGGATCCACGGTACGTCGCTGTCGACGACCAGGATCACGTCGGCCTGGGCCAGGACCGGATTCTGCTCCGAGGTGGTGAACTGGTACCCGGCGTGCAGCAGGTGGTCACCGGGGAAGTTGACGTGGAAGGCGGCCGATTCGAGGACCGGGATGGCGAGCAGCTCGGCCAGCTCCACCAGCGCGGGCACCGCGTCCGGGTTGCGGCCCAGGTAGGACGTGATGATCAGCGGGCGGCTGGCGCCGGCCAGCGCGTTCGCGATCTCCTGCGTGACTTCGGCGGTGAGCGCGGCGGGCGCGACCGGCGAGTACTCCGCGGGATCGACGGCGTAGGGCTCGACTTGCTCCTCCATCACCTCGCGGGGGCCGACCAGGTAGACCGGGCCTGGCCTCGCTGCGCGCGATCTGCAAGGCGCGGTGAACCAGCTGCTTGACGTTGCGGCCGGTGCGGATCTCGTTGTCGTACTTGACGTAGCCGCGCAGGATGCCGCGCTGGTCAGGCACGTCCTGGATCCAGTGGATGAACTCGTTCCGCCCCCCGGGCAGCTCACCGGCGGTCGTGAACGGTGCGGCGCCGGCGAAGATGAGCACCGGGACGCGGCCGCGCATCGCGTTGCTGACCGCGCCGCCGAGGTTCTGGGTGCCCGCGTCGACGTGCACCAAGACGGCCTGCGGCTGCCTGCTGACGCTGGCATAGGCGTGCGCGGCGGACAGCGCGACGCTCTCGTGCGGGCACACGATGAGCCGCGGGACTCTGCTACCCCGGGGGGACCACCCCCCGGCGTTAGCCTGGGCCAGTGCCTCGATCAGGCCAGGATGGTCACTGCCGAGGTTCGCGAAGATGTACCTGACCCCGGCCTCGGCCAGGGCTTCGAGAAAAGCGGTGCTGGTCGTGTAGGAGCCAGCGGCCACCTATCAGAACCGTCCCGCCGTCTGCATCGACATGGCGTGCTCGACCAAGGTGACCAGGGTCGCCTTGGTCGACTCCCGGTTCCGCGCGTCACACGGAATCACCGGCACGTCCGGGGAGATCGCCAGCGCCTCGCTGACGTCCCGCGACCGGTGCGGGAACTGCCCGTGGAATCCGTTGATGCCGATCACGAACGGCAACCCGGACGCCTCGAAGTAGTCCACCGCGGGGAACGAATCGGCCAGGCGGCGGGTGTCTACCAGGACGACCGCGCCGATCGCGCCCTGGATCAGGTCGTCCCACATGAACCAGAACCGGTGCTGGCCCGGCGTCCCGAACATGTAAAGGACAAGATCCTTGTCCAGCGTGATCCGCCCGAAGTCCATGGCCACCGTCGTTGTCGTCTTGTCCGGCACGTGCGACAAGTCATCGACTTCCGTGCTGGCCACCGTCATGACGGCCTCGGTCGTCAGCGGGGTGATCTCCGAAACCGAGCCTACAAATGTCGTCTTGCCTACACCGAATCCACCAGCCACCACGATCTTCACCGACGTCATGGCGGAAGGAGCGTCGGACCTGGGCTGGGCGACGCTAGATCTTACGGAGTCCACTAAGCACCCTTTCGAGCAAATTGAGGTCCGGACGGCCCTCAGAATCATCGCGCTGGTGGATGCGGACAAGCCCATCCGCGCCCATATCCGCGATGAGAATCCTGGCCACGCCGAGCGGCAGCCGAAGCACCGCCGACACCTCGGCCACTGACCTCCAGTCCCGGCAGAACTGGAGGATAGCCTGACATTCTGGCGCCAGCACCGACAGGTCGCGAGGCTCAAGGACAGTCGCCGTGACCAGTGCCTCAATGGCGAGCTGATACCTCGGCTGAGTCCGGCCTCCAGTAACCGTATATGGCCGGACGAGCCTGGTCGCACCATCTTCCTCAGTCGCGAAGCCGCCGAAACCAGAACGTCCTGGTCCCGGCCCTTCATCCCATAGACCGGCCCGTCCCTGCCAGGAACCGGGCAAGCCCACGAACGGCGACTGATTGTCACCTCGCCCTTGGCCCGCCACTGAAACCTCCGGTCACCGTCGTCCATCACCCGGGATGGCTGCTTGCATGACACCGCGGGTGGCGGGGGTAAGAACCCGCCCGGCCCGCTCAACCAGCAGGGTCATCTCGTAAGCCACAAGCCCGAGATCACAGGTGGACGCAGCGAGCACAGCCAGGCTTGAGCCATTGCTGATCGCCATGATCACCAGAACACCCCGCTGCATCTCCACTACAGTCTGCACCACAGCGCCACCCTCGAACACCCGCGACGCGCCCTGGGTCAGGCTGGTCAACCCCGAGGTCACCGCCGCCAGCTGATCGGCCCGCTCTTGCGGGAAACCGGCGCTGAACGCCAGCGGCAGGCCATCAGAGGACACCACCACGGCGTGCGCCACGTCGGGCACCCGCTCCACGAAATTGGTGATCAGCCAGTTAAGGTCCTGCGCTGGGCGCCCTGGCGTGCTCATGGGCACTCCTCTCGTCGCCCGTCCATACAGGTTCCTCCTCGTGTCGCTGTGCCTGGGCCTTGAGCTTTCATCTGGTCCTACGGCTCCTCGATCTGGGGTGTGGCGGCGCGACCCTCGCGCACGCCTCGCTGGAAGCTGGCCATGCGCGAACGAGCCACATCCGGCGACCTTACGGGCGCTTCGGCTTCTGTTTCGGGACTTCCCGCACTTCCCTGGCCGCCGCTTGCGCCGTTTCCGCCGCCGACAGAGCCTGGTACGAGGTTAGCCCTCGGAACCCGCCTCGGCAGGCCCGCCTGGGTGGTTTCTCCCGCCGCGGGCGTCGCCACCGCCTGAGCCGCACGCCAGCCCTCGTCTGCGGGTGACGTCCACGAATCCTGCGTGGCCGACGGCGCGGTCCGCGCGCCCTGGGGCCGCTGCTGAGCGGTGGTGACAGCTTCCCCGCTCCGCCGGAACCAGTCAGACTCTAGCGAGTCGAAAATCGGCAGCCGCTGCTCCTGGCCGGCGAGCGGGACCGTCACCGGCCCGGAACCATCGGCCGCCTCGCCGTTACCCGGGCCGCCCGCGGCCGCGCCATTCGTCACGCTGGCCGCGTCGGCCACGCTCGGTCCGTCGCTGCCGTGAATGTTCTGGCTGCCGATCGGGAACTGCGGGGGCTGCTTCCCGAGTCCGGTGAAGGCGGGCATCGTGCTCGGACCGCTCGGGCCACCGGAAGCCGAGGTCCGTGGCTCGGCTCCGTCGCCGACCGCGTTGCCGTTCGACGGCGCCGCCCCGTTGCCGTTGCGGACGGGCAGCGCCTTGGTCGGCGGCCCTTCGTGGTCGGCCCGGCCGTTGCCCAGGTCCCAGCCGTTGCCGGCCGGCTCCCAGTTGTTGCCCGCGGGGGTGCCGCCCTCGGCGGGCGCGCGCTGGCTGGGCTGGCTGGGTACGTCGACAGCAGGGTCGCCCGGGCCGTCCGGGTCGAAGGATGCGGGCGCCGCTGGGGAACTTGGCGCCCCGGCGCTTGCGGCCGGGCTGAAGGACGGAGCCGGGGGAGCCGCGGGACCGGTAGGCGCCGTGGGTGAGAACCTGGGGATCCTCGCGGCCGCAGTGGCCTGCGAGGCCGCGGTGGGTCCTTGGGTCGCGGTGGGCGCGGACAGCGAGGCGGCGGGCCCGTAGTCATCCGCTTCGAACCGGCGGAGCCGGCCTAGCGGGGGCGCGACCTCGGGCGCCGCTACCGTGTCCGGCAGCCAGATCAGCGCGGTCAGGCCGCCGGCCTGCGCGTGCCGCAGCCGGACCCTGACACCGTGCCGTGCGGCCAGGCGGCCGACCACGAACAGGCCCATCCGCCGGGACACGGCCACGTCGACCACGGGCGGGTTGTCGAGCCGCCAGTTGGCGTGCGACATTTCCTGGTCCGAGATGCCCACGCCGTTGTCGGTGATGTCGAGGAGCACTCCGCCGCTGCTCAGCGGCTGGCCGGACACGTACACCTGGGTGTCTTCCGGGGAGAACGTGGTCGCGTTCTCCACGATCTCCGCGACCAGGTGCACCGCGTCGTTGACGGCCTGGCCGACCACGACGATCCCGGGCTGCACGTTGAGGACGACCCGCTCGTACTGCTCGATCTCGGAGATGGCCGCGCGCAGGACGTCGACCAGCGGCACCGGCTGGCTCCACCGCCTGGTCACCTCGTGGCCGGCCAGAACCAGCAGGTTCTCGGAGTTCCGGCGCATGCGGGTAGCCAGGTGGTCCAGCCGGAACAGGCTGCTGAGCCGACCAGGGTCCTGCTCGCTCTGCTCCAGCGAGTCGATCAGCGACAGCTGCCGCTCGATCAGCGACTGGCTGCGCCGGCTCAGGTTGATGAACATGGCGTTCAGGTTGCCGCGCAGCATGGCTTCGTCGGCCGCCAGCCGGACCGCCTCGCGGTGAACCTGGTCGAAGGCCCGCGCGACTTCACCGATCTCGTCGGTGGAGGTGACCCCGATCGGCTCGATCTCGACGCCTTCGTCGCTGCCCTCGCTCTGGCTCAGCCTGCGCACCATCTCGGGCAGCCGGTGGCCGGCCACGTCCAGCGCATCCGTCCGCAGCTTGCGCAGCGGGCGGATCAGCGAGCGGGCCACGGTCGTCGAGACCAGCAGCACCAGGAGCAGCAGTAGCAGCGTCACGAGGCTGGTGACCAGCAGTTGCGTGGTGGCCTCGGACCTCAGCGTGCTGGCCCGGTCGGTAATGGCGGTAGTCAGCTGGTTGGCCACATCGCGCGTGTCGACAATGGTGGCCGTCATGTCCTTGTTCCAGGTCCCGGGCCTCAGCTGACTGCTGTTAGTCAGCGGGACCGACGGCTGGCCTGCCGCCATCTGCTCGGCCAGGATCTCGTTCGATGCCGCGACGTCCACCTCGGCACCGCTGACGATGTTGCTGTAGTTCTGCTGCTCGGCCGTGTCGCTGGAGGCGTCGAAGTCCGCGAGGTCCGCCTTGGCCTGCTCGGAAGCCTGCTCGAGGAGGCCGAGGTTATACGAGGGCAGTGTCACCTGCGGGGAGATGAGCGCAGCGTAGAGAAGGGCCCGCTGCACCGACACCTGGTTCTCGTTCCGCAGCAAGGCGCCCAGCGTGGTGACGTTGCCCTGCAAAGTCGCGTCGTTGGCGCCGGTTCCGATGGCGGCGCTGAACGTGTTCGCGGGCGTGATGAGGTTCCCGCTGAAGACCCGGACGACCTCCGCCGCAGGGAACTGCGAGTTCGTGCCGATGACGCCCTGGCGGTCGTTGCCCAGGTCGTTAATGCTCGCCAGCACCCCGTTAAGGTCCTGTACGGTGCCCGGCTGGTACCCGGCCGCCGTGGTGACACCCGAGGAGTCGTTAATGACCGCGCTGGCCGCGCTATTGGTGACGTTCTGCGCCTGCTTGACCGAACTGGCCAGCGCGGCGTTGTTCGGCCGGGTCGCCGCGTACGCGGCGGAGACGTTGAGCTCGTCCTCCAGCGCCTGGCTGAGCCTGATCGTGTCGGCGTTGATCTGCGCGAGGTGCTGGACCCGCCCGCTCGCCTGCCAGTTGTTGACGTCCCCGTAGATCGTCAGCGCGCCGAGCACCGCGGCGGTCAGCGTCGGGACCGCGATCACCGCGGCCAGCCGCCAGCGGACGCGCCAGTTGGCCAGGGCGAACCGCGACCGGGCCGAGGCCGGCTTTCTCGGATGCGGGTGGGTGGCCCGGACCATGCTGGCCGCGGGCGGTGCGCCTGGTGGGGTCTGGGTCGCCTCGGCGCCGCTCCCTTGTCCGGCCTGGGCCCCGGCCGTGGCCTGCCCGACGGCGGCCTGCGGACCCGTGCCCGCCGCGTCCACTCTGCCGTCGCCCGCAGCACTTCCTCCCGCTAGAAGCCCTGAACCTCCCCCGTCGGCCTGCGCTCCGTTGACGGCCCCGGTCTCATCAGCTGTTTCACCGGGGTTCGTCACCGATCGTCTACGCACTACGTTCGCACCTCGCATCGGCAAACCTGGCCAGCGCGCATGCAAGGCTAAGACGGCACGAGCCGCTCACCATACGCACCCCTCTTTCCCTTGCAACGATCGCCGCTGCTCGGGTCAACAGGGCGGCCGAGGCCACACTCTCGCGTTACAAAACGGGTAAGGACATATAATCATCTTCCGGGGAGCCACCACGGGGCATTCGCCAGTAAAGCGACGAGATCTTCCCGACGTAAGTTACCGCACGGTCTCACCGGGTCATGACCGAAGCACATCATTGCGGTTCTGAGTGACAGGACAGTAACTCCTCGTATAGTATCTCATTTTCGGGCGCCACGCCCGGGTGGTGCTCAGATGACCAGCGCCGGCGACCCGGCGAGCAGCCCGGCGGTAAGGGACATAACGGGTCGCGTCCGGCTCGGTGTTCGCTCGGCGTTCGCTTGAGCCCAAGGCCACTGGCCTGCCACACCCGGCCGACGACTCACGTGAGCTAACCGCCGGCTAATGAACCCATAATGATGATAATTACGCACCGATTATTAACTCATAAGGATTACCTGGAATAGCAACTCCCGCTACCCAGAAGGACTATCCGCCGGGCACTACCCGCCCGAACCGAGTCCGAGTTCCCTGGCGATGAGCATCCGCTGGACCTCCGAGGTCCCCTCGCCAATCTCCAGGACCTTCGCGTCGCGGTAGAAGCGGCCGACCGGGAACTCATTCATGAAGCCGTAGCCGCCGAACACCTGGGTGGCGGCCCGCGCGTTGTCCATGGCCGCGTTCGAGGCAGTCAGCTTGGCGATCGCCGACTCCTTCTTGATCGGCTGGCCGGCCACCAGCCGGGCCGCGGCGTCATACCAGGCCAGCCGGGCCGCGTGCACCCGAGCCTCCATGTCGGCCACGGTGAACTGGATCGCCTGGTGCTGCTCGAGGCGGCGGCCGAACGCCTCGCGCTGCCTGGCGTACCTGACGCACTCGTCCACGCAGCCCTGGGCCAGGCCGGTGGCCAGCGCCGCGATCGCCACCCGGCCCTCGTCCAGTATCTGCAGGAACTGGGCGTAGCCCCGGCCACGCTCGCCGAGCAGGTTCTCCGCCGGGACCCGGCAATCGTTGAAGGACAGTTCCCTGGTGTCGGAGGCACACCAGCCGACCTTGGAGTACTCGGGCCCGGGGACGAACCCCGCGGTGCCGGCCGGGACAATGACCGAGGAGATCTCCTTGCGGCCGCGGTCGTCGCGGCCGGTGATGGCGAGCACCGTCACCAGCGAGGTGATCGAGGTCCCCGAGTTGGTGATGAACGCCTTGGTGCCGTTTACCACCCACTCCCCTTTCTTCAACCGGCCCTCCTCCAGCCGGCCCTCCTCCAGCCGGGCGGTGGTGCGCATGCCGCCGGGGATGTCGGACCCGCCGCCGGGCTCGGTCAGGCCGAATGCGGCCAGCCGCTCGCCCGTGCACAGGTCGGGCAGCCACCGGCCGCGCTGTTCGGAGGTGCCGAACCGGTAGATGGGCATCGCGCCAAGCGAGACCCCGGCCTCCAGGGTGATCGCGACCGAGGAATCCACCCGGGCTAGTTCTTCCAGGGCTAGGCAGAGGGCGAAATAGTCGCCTCCCATGCCGCCGTACTCCTCGGCGAACGGCAGTCCGAACAAGCCGAGCTTGCCCATCTTGGCCACGATGTCGTAAGGGAACTCACCGCGTTCGTAGTAGCCGCCGATGACCGGCGCGACGACGTTGCGGGCGAACTGCGCGACGGAGTCCCGCAGCTCCTGCTGCTCCGGCGCAAGCTGGTAACTGACCATAGCCACACCTTCGCATGACCCAAGACCAGGGGCCAGGGTCTGGGGGCCAGGGGGTCTGGGGGCCAGGGGGTCTGGGGGCCAGGGGGTATGGGGGGCCAGGGGGTATGGGGGATGGAATCCCCCAGGATCGGGGGGGTCTGGGGGGTCGTCCCCCCGAGGTAATAGAGCCCGCTGCGAATCTCCCGTCCGCGGCGGTAGTCTAACGGGGGCCGATACCCAAACATGAGAGCGAGAACATGGCCAGCCTGAGCTGCCCCGATTGCGGCGTCAAGGTCCAGCCGGAGGATCTGATCTGCTTCAGGTGCGGCGCTAACCTGCCGCACATCCCCGGACCCGATGACGACCTGCTGACGCCGACCATCTCGCAGCGGTTCATCGCGGCCGGGTCCGACCCCGGGGCCTTCTGCCCGAACTGCGGCACGCCCGTCGCCGACGCGGCGGACGTGATCTGCTCCACCTGCGGGGACCCGCTGCCGACCGGACGGCGCCGCCGGATCTCGCCGGTCGTCATGCGGATCACCTTCCCCACCGGCAACGTGGATATCCCGGCCGGAACGTCGGTCCTGCTCGGCCGGGACCCGGCCGAGTCGCTCGTGGCCGCGGCCTTCGCCCGCTTCGACAACGTGTCGCGGCGGCACGCCACGGTCCAGGTGGACGACGCCGGGCACGCCTCGATCAGGGACGAGGGCTCGACCAACGGCACCTACGTCAACGACGACCGGGTGCTGCCCGGTACGGATGTGCGGCTGGTCGACGGGGATCGGGTGCGGCTGGCCGCGGACGTGACCGGCAGCGTGTCGCTGCCGCAGGCTGAGCCCGACCCCTCCGGGCTCAGCCGCAACGGCATGAGCTAAGAGGTTTACGCGGGTCCGTGAGGTTACGCGGGGCCGAAGCGGAGGGTGCCTCCCGATTACGTATGATCATCTTTGAGACCTGCTGAGGTGATCGGTTGACGATTCGGGGGCTCGGTCATGCCGCATCTGATGCTCTCGTGGCAGTACGCGCTGGCCGTCGCCGGCGTCCTGGCCATCGCCGCGACCGTGATCAGGGTGGGCCGCCTGGCCGGGCGTTCGGCCGGCTGTGCGCTGTGGGGCGGCGTGGCCGCGGAGTCCGCGCTGCTGTTCGGGCTGTACGCGCTGTGGCAGTTCGCCGGGTCGTTCACGGTGATGAGCGCGGCCGGGGCAGTGTCCAGGGCCCATTGGCTGTGGCACGCCGAGCGGGTGCTGCTGCTGCCCAGCGAGACGAGCCTGCAGCGGCCCTTCCTTTCCCATCCGGCGCTGGTCCAGGCGTTCAACCTGTACTACGACGTCCTGCACTTCCCGGTCCTCGGCGCCTGCCTCATCTGGCTTTACACCCGGCACCGAGAGTCCTATCCGCCGGTCAGGACCACCGTGGCCCTGTTCACCGGGGTCAGCCTGCTCATCCAACTGATCCCGGTGGCGCCGCCGCGGCTGCTGCCAGGTACCGGTATGGTCGACACGGCCGTGCGCTACGGTCAGTCGGTCTACTCCTGGCACGGCGGCTTCGACGCGGACGAGTTCTCGGCCATGCCGTCGGTGCACGTCGGCTGGGCGCTGATCGTGGCCATCGCGGTCATCACGGTGTCGCGGAGCCGCTGGCGGTGGCTGGCCGCGGCCTACCCCGCACTCACGCTGCTCGTCGTCATGGTGACAGCCAATCACTTCTGGCTGGACGGAATTGTGGCCGGGCTCCTGGTCGCCCTGGTCCTGGTGGTGCAGCGGACGGCACAGCGGCTACGTTCTGGTAAATCTTCCGAAGGGCACCAGGTCAAGCCTGTGCGCGGGGAAATGTCCGTGCGATCATGACGCCATGGCGGCCACTGAACACACTGTTACCGGAACCGCGCCTGGCCTGCGTCGCGACGCGATCGGCCTGCGTGAGGTGCTGTTCCAGTCGATCACCGACATGGCACCGGGGGCCGCCATCGCCGCCTCGATCCCGGCCGGCGCCGCGCTGGCCGGCGGTTCGCTGCCGCTGTCGGTCGTCTTCGCCCTGGTGGCGTGCCTGCTCTGCGCCTGGTGCATCGGCCTGCTAGCCCGCGAGATGCCCGCCGCGGGATCGCTGGCCACCTACGCGGCCCGCGGCCTGCACCCAAGCGTGGGTTTCCTCGTGGCCTGGGGATATGTTCTGGTCGGCTGGCTGATCCCACCGCTGGTGCTGCTTCAGCTCGGATTCACCACCGCCAGCACGATCAACTCCGAATTCCACGGGTACCCGGCGAACTTGTGGTGGCCCTGGTCGCTGGCCGGCGCGGTGATCGTGCTCGCCGCGGGCTACTACGGCATCCGGACTTCGGCCCGGCTGGGCACCATCCTCGGGGTGTCAGAGATCGCGGTCTTCGGAGTCCTAGCCGTATTCCTAGTCGTGCACGCGGGCAGCCACAACACCGGGCAGGTCTTCACCACGCACTACTCCCCGACCGGCCTCACTGGCGTGATCGGCGGCTCGGTGTTCACGCTGCTCGCCTTCGGTGGTTTCGAGGGCGCCGCCCCGCTCGCCGAGGAGGCCAGGAACCCGCGGCGCACGATCCAGCGCGCGGTGCTGCTCGCGACGCTGCTGATCGGCCTCCTGTACGTGTTCACTACCTACGCCGTCGACGTCGCCTACGGGCCGAAGGGCTTTACCGCCTTCGCCAGCGAAACCGGCAACGCGTCCTGGGTAGGCCTGGCCCGCTCGCTCTACGGGATCTTCTGGTTCTTCGTGTTCCTCGCGATCGTCAACTCCACCATCGCCAACGCCAACGCCGGCGTGAACGTGTCGAGCCGGACCGCGTACGCGATGGGGCGCATCGGGGCGTTCCCGCGCTTCCTCGCCGTGGTCAGCCCGAAGCACCGGTCCCCGATTTACAGCGTCCTGGTCGCCTTCGTCATCACCGTCGCGGTGACCCTGGCGCTCGGCCTGAAGTACACCCCGACCGTGGCCTTCGCGATGGTGGGCACGGGGCTGGTAATCGTGCTCGTGGCGATCTACATCCTGATGAACGCCGCCTGCATCGGGTTCTTCGCCCGCCGCGGCTGGAGCGGGTTCAACTGGCTATCGTACCTGATCATCCCGCTGCTCGGCATCGCCGCGTTCGTCCCGGCCTGGCTGACGGCGGCGGGCATTAAGGTGTTCTCCTTCGTGACCCCGCTGGCCCCGCCGCTGTCCTATATGGCCCCGGGGGTGGGCGGCTTCATGGTCCTCGGCGTGATCTACCTGATCTACCTGTACCGGACGAACCCCGGCCGGATCACCGACGTCGGGCTCGTGCACCTAGACGCAGTCGAGGAAGGCAGCTGATGAGCGACCTGCTAGTCGTCTCGTTCCGGCCGGAACCCGGGCAGTACGCATGGACGTTCGGCGGTGCCGCCCCGGCGATGCGGATCCGGACGCCGGCCGTGCTCGAGGTGTACACCGAGGACTGCTTCGCCGGCCGGGTCCGCAGCGAGCAGGACCTGGTCTCCCGGGTCTGCGAGTTCCCCTTCCTGAACCCGCAGACCGGACCTTTCTATATCGAGGGCGCCGAGCCGGGCGACACGGTGGCGGTGCACTTCGTGTCCATCGAGCCGGCCAGGTCGTGGGCCGCTTCGACGACCGTGCCGCTGTTCGGCGCGCTGACCGGGACCCACCTGACCGCGCTGCTGCAGGACCCGCTGCCGGAGGTGGTCTGGCTGTGGCAGCTGGACGCGGCCAGGCGCACCTGCCGGTTCAGCGCCCGGCAAAGCTCGTTCGAGGTGGACCTGCCGATGGACCCGATGCACGGCACGGTCGGGGTGGCGCCCGCGAACCTCGAGGTGCGCAGCGCGCTGGTGCCGGATGCGTTCGGCGGGAACATGGACACGCCGGAGATGCGCGCCGGGGTCACCTGCTACCTCGGCGTCAATGTCGAGGGCGCGCTGCTCTCGCTAGGCGACGGGCACGCCCGCCAGGGCGAGGGCGAGACCTGCGGGGTCGCGGTGGAGTGCGCGATGAACACCGTCCTGGTGGTGGACCTGATCAAAGGCAAGCCCTGCCCGTGGCCGCGGCTGGAGTCGGATACGCACATCATGTCGGCCGGCTCGGCGCGCCCGCTCGAGGACGCGTTCCGCATCGCCCAGCACGACATGGTCAGCTGGGTCGCCGAACTTTGCGGGCTCGACCCGCTGGACGCGTATCAGCTGGTCACCCAGGCCGTGGAATCACCACTGGCCAACGTGTGCGACACCAACTACACCTCGATCGCCAAGATGGCCAAGCGCTACCTGAGCCTCGGTGGCGCGATGGAAGGCGCACACGCCCGGCTCCGCGACCTGGCCGACGAATACCAGCACTAACTAACATAAAACTGCGCCTTGGCCACATGGTCAGCCGAGACTGACCTTGACATCGCGGGCAGAAGGGTCAAAAGTGACGGCCTAGGGGTTTCTTCCCGGAAAAGACCTGGGGGCGTCATGGTCCGGAAGATGATGGCGGAGCTGCTCGGGACTGGGCTGCTGGTCTATTTTGGGGTCGGCGTTGCCACCCTGTCGTTCGGATTTGGCACCGCAGGGCTCAGTTTTGCCGCCGGGGTCGTCGCCACGGCTCTCGCGTTCGGCCTCGTGCTGCTGGTCCTCGCCTATGTGCTCGGGCCCATCTCCGGATGCCATATCAATCCGGCCATCACCATTGGCGTCTGGCTCTCCGGCCGGATCCCGCTGGCCGAGGCAGTAATGTACTGGGTCGCTGAGTTCGTGGGTGCCATCCTCGGGGCCTTGCTGCTGTGGGGTACCTTCAGTGCCTCACCCCTCTACAGCCGGTCAAAGACGGGCCTGGGCACGAATGGCTGGGGCGCCGCGAGCCATATCCACATCAACGCGGGAGGTGCTTTCCTGGTCGAGGTGGTTATGACCGCCCTTTTCGTCTTCGCCGTGCTCACCGCCACTAGCAAGACCGCGAATGCCGCAACCGCGGGCATCGTCATCGGTCTTTCCCTCACGGTGGTCCATCTCATCGGTATCCCGATCACGGGCACTTCGGTGAACCCGGCGCGCAGCCTCGGTCCCGCCCTCATCGTCGGCGGGACCGCCCTGAGCCAGGTATGGCTGTTCATCGTCGCGCCGCTGGTCGGAGGCGCCGTGGCGGCGGGCATGCACAGGGTGCTGTACCCAGAGACGCCGATCGAGCCGCTGGCCTCCGGCGAGCTTAATACCGGGGACGCTTGAGCCCATCTCGTGAGGCTGCTGAAGCCGAACCTGCGGCACAGCTGAAACATTCGACCGTCACGGGTCACCGTCGGCGGGATCCTCGGGTCAGGCTCAGCGCTCGCTGTCCAGCGTGGCCACCTGGGCCGCCTCGTACCGGTCCCCCGCGACCGCTTCGGCGGGCACGGCGGCCTCGACCGCGGCCAGGTCGTCCGCGCTCAGCGTCAGGTCGAGCGCCTTCAGGGCCTCCGCCAGCCGGTCCCGGCGCTTGGTCCCGATCAGCGGGATGATGTCCTCGCCACGGGAGGCCACCCAGGCGATCGCCAGCTGGGCGGCGGTCACCTGGTGGTCTTCGGCGATCGTCTCGAGCGCGGCGAGCAGTTCCAGGTTCCGCAGGTGGTTCTCGTCGGTGAACCGCGGGAAGCGGGTCCGCGGGTCGCCGGGGGCCAGACGCGCGGTGCCGCTGCTCAGCAGGCCGCGGGACAAGATGCCGTAGGCGGTCACGCCGATGCCGAGCTCCCGCACGGTGGGCAGGATCTCCGTCTCGATGCCCCGGCTCATCAGCGAGTACTCGATCTGCAAGGCGGCGATCGGGTGGACGGCGTGCGCCCGGCGGATGGTCTGCGCCCCCATCTCGGACAGGCCTATGTATCGGACGTACCCGGCCTGGATCATCTCCGCGATCGCCCCGACCGTGTCCTCGATCGGCACCCGCGGGTCGAGCCGGGCGGGCTGGTACAGGTCGACGTAGTTGGTGCCGAGCCTGGTCAGCGTGTAGGCCAGCGAGTTCTTCACCCCGGCCGGGCTGGCGTCGTGCCCGATGAACGCTCCGGACGGGTCTCGCTGGCCGCCGAACTTCACCTGTATGAACACGCTGTCCCGCGGGATCCGGCGCAGCGCGTCGCGGAGCAGCAGCTCGTTGTGGCCCATGCCGTAGAAGTCGCCGGTGTCGAGCAGCGTGATCCCGGCGTCGAGGGCGGCGTGGATCGTGGCGATGCTCTCGTGGTCGTCGGCCTGGCCGTAGATGCCCGACATGCCCATCAGGCCGAGTCCGGCCCGGGACACCACCGGCCCGCCGCGGCCCAGCGTGGTCGTTTCCATCACGCCTGCACCCTACCGGTCAGACTTCTTCCACTGCACAGACCAGGCTGGATACTAGCCGGGGAAAGCCGCGTGCTGAGATGCTGTCCTGGTGAGCGAGCGACGGCACCAGGTGGTCGTCGTCGGTGGCGGGTTCGGCGGAATCAGGGTCACGCGCGCCCTAGCCCGCGCTGACGTCGACATCACGATCGTGGACCGGACCAATCACCACCTGTTCCAGCCGCTCCTGTACCAAGTCGCCACCGGGATCTTGCCCGATGGCCTCATCGCGCCGGCGCTGCGCAGCGTCATCAGGAGGCAGGCCAACGCGCGCGTCGTGCTGGCCGAGGTGCAGCACCTGGATCTGGACGGCCGGGTCGTGCGTGCTTTGACCCCTGACGGCCAGAAGCTGACGCTGCCGTACGACAGTCTGGTGGTCGCGGCTGGGTGCACGGACGCCTACTTCGGGCATGAGGCATGGGCGGTGTTCGCGCCCGGCCTGAAGACCCTGGAGGACGCCAGTCACCTCCGCAGCCATATCCTCGGCGCCTTCGAGATGGCCGAGTTGGCCACCGACCCGGCCGAGCGAGCGGCGTACCTGACTTTCGCGGTCATAGGAGCTGGACCAACCGGGGTTGAAATGGCCGGCCAGGTCGCTGAGCTCGCGCACGAAGCACTGCCGCGGGAGTACAGATCGGTGGCCACGACGGAAGCGAAGATCCTGCTGATCGAGGCGGGCCCGGAAGTGCTCGCCGCGTTCGCCCCCAAGCTGCAGCGCTACACGCGGCGGCGGTTGCAGCGGATGGGCGTGGACATATTGCTGAATACTGCGGCGCGAGCCATGGACCAGTCCAGCGTCACCGTCAAGGGTCCCGGCGGAGACAGGCGTATTCCGGCCCGGACGAGGATCTGGGCGGCCGGGGTGCAAGCCTCCCCGCTGGCGGCGATGCTGGCCGGGGCGACCGGTGCCGATACCGACCGGGCGGGACGGGTGGCGGTGCGGCCGGATTGCAGCCTGCCCGGTCACCCAGAGGTCTTCGCCATCGGGGACATGGTCCGGCTGAACGACCTGCCAGGGGTGGCCCAGCCCGCGATCCAGGAGGGCACCTACGTGGGCAGGCTGATCCGCGCCCGGCTGGCAGGCAAGACCGACATGACACCCTTTGCGTATCGCGACAAAGGCAGCATGGCCACCATCGGCCACCTGTCGGCCGTCGCGGACTCGTACGGGATGAAGTTCACGGGCGTGGTCGGCTACACGATGTGGGCCTTCATTCACGTGCTTTACCTGATCGGCTGGGGCAATCGGCTAGCCGCCATTTTGAACTGGACGAGAGCCCTGACCTTCACCAAGAACCGAGCCCATCGGACCATCACCTTCGAGCATGCGCGGTACGAGCTCACTCACGACCCGGGTGAAGATACGGACGAGGTATAACGACTCCCGCACGATCGTGACCAGCACCCTGCCCTCCTGGTGCGTTCCCTAGCCGACGGGTTGGTGACCGGTAGGGTCGGGGGGTGACGGAGATCGTTCTCGCGTCGGCCTCTCCGGCCAGGCTCGCGGTGCTGCGCGCGGCCGGACTCGAGCCCAAGGTCATGGTCAGCGGCGTGGACGAGGCCGCGTTCTCGGCCGGCACGCCCGCCGAACTAGCCGGGCTGCTCGCCCAGGCCAAGGCGGCCGCGGTCGCCGCCGACTTGCCGGACGGGCTGGTGATCGGCTGTGACTCGCTGCTCGACCTGGACGGGCGGGCGCTGGGCAAGCCCGCTTCGGCTACCGACGCGGTTGCCCGCTGGCGCGAGATGTCGGGGCGCACCGGGACCCTGGTCACCGGGCACTGCGTGATCAACGCGGCCACCGGCCAGCAGGCCGCGGGGGTAGCCGCGACCACGGTCCGCTTCGGCGCGCCGTCCGAGCAGGAAATCGCCGCCTACGTCGCCTCCGGCGAGCCGCTCGCGGTGGCCGGGGCGTTTACGCTGGACGGCCGCGGCGGCTGGTTCGTGGACGGGATCGACGGCGATCACGGCAACGTGCTCGGCGTCTCGCTGCCGCTGCTGCGGCGGCTGCTGGCGGCCCTGGGGTTCGGCGTGACCGAGCTATGGGCCTGAGGGCGGGCCGGCACACTACCCTGTAAGGGGAGCGACAGGCAGCAAACCAACGAGCGCGAAACGACTTTTTACGGACCGGACGGATGCATGGAACCCGAACCCACCGTGCTGGACAGCCTGCGCAAGGCGGTCGAGGCGATGCCCGACGACGTGCCGCTCCGCCTGCACCTGGCGACAATGCTGCTGCAGGCCGGCCGGCGGGACGAGGCGGTCCGGCAGATCGGCGCCGTCCTGCAGCGCGACCCGGGCAACGCACGCGCGCTCGGCCTGCTACAGGACCTCAATGGGGCTGGGCCGACGCCGGCTGAGCCCGCAGGCCAGCCACCGGCCGATCCCCTGGTCATTTCGGCCGAACGGACCGGGGTGCCTGCCCCGCCGCCGCTCGACGCCTCCCCGCCGGACGCCGAGCCTGGGCCGCCCGCGGGCGAGGCGGGCAAGGCGTCACACTATGACTGGTCTCAGGCCGAAGACGAGCTGCGCGACGTGCTGCCCGCGATGTTCGTCGGCGACGGGGATGCGGCGGATTCGGCTTCGGCGGGCATCGACGAGGCAGACGCGTACGACGCCGAGCACGCCGGCCTCACGCTCGCCGACGTGGCCGGCATGACCGAGGTGAAGCAGCGGCTGGAGGCGGCCTTCCTGGCCCCGATGCGTAACCCGGACCTGCGCCGGCTTTACGGCAAGTCGCTACGCGGCGGGCTGCTGCTCTACGGGCCGCCGGGCTGCGGCAAGACCTTCATCGCCCGCGCGGTGGCGGGCGAACTGGGGGCTAGCTTCATCTCGGTGTCCTTCGCCGACATCATCGACATGTTCGTCGGGCAGAGCGAGCGGAACATCCACGAGCTGTTCGAGGTCGCCCGGCGGAACGCGCCGTGCGTGCTGTTCCTGGACGAGGTGGACGCGATCGGGCAGAAGCGCTCGCAGCTGCGGCACACGCCGATGCGCAGCGCGGTCAACCAGCTGCTCCTGGAGCTGGACGACGTCTCGGGCAACAACGAGGGCGTCTTCTTGCTGGCGGCCACCAACCACCCGTGGGACGTGGACAGCGCGCTGCGCAGGCCCGGCCGGTTCGACCGGACCCTGCTGGTCCTGCCGCCCGACGCGGCCGCGCGCGAGGGGGTGTTCCGGTACCACCTGAAGGACCGCCCGGTCGCGGGCATCGACCTGGCCAAGCTGGCCAAGCAGACCGACGGGTACTCCGGCGCCGACATCGCGCATATCTGCGAGACGGCCGCCGAGCGGGCGCTGATGGATTCGGTCCGCCGCGGCGAGCCGCGGATGATCGGCACGCCGGACCTCGAGGCGGCCATCGCCGAGGTCAAGCCGTCGCTCGGCGCGTGGTTCGACGTGGCCCGCAACGTGGCGCTGTTCGCCAACGAGGGCGGGACCTACGACGACCTGGCCGCCTACCTGCGTAAGCGCCGCCTGATTTGAACGCCCGGTTATGAGCGCGCAGTTATGAGAGCCCGGGCGTGATCGAGCTCAGGCAGGAGCTGGCGCGGGCATCGGCGATGCTCGACGTCAGGCGTTTCGACGAGGCGGCCGAGCTGCTGGCCCGCGTGGTCTCGGCCGAACCGGAGAGCAGCCGGGCCTGGTGCCTGATGGCTCGCGCGCACCTGGGCGCGGACCGCTACACCGAGGCGGTCACCGCCGCCCACCGGGCGGCGGCCCTGGATCCGGCCGACGAGTGGCCGCACCGGCTGGCCAGCAACGCCCTGGTCCACGTGGGCAAGTACCCGGACGCGCTGCGGGCGGCGCATGAGGCGTGCCGCCTGGCGCCCAGCTACTGGCAGACGCATGTGTGCGTGGCCCAGGCCGCGCTGGCCGCCCAGCGGCTGGACGTCGCCACCGAGGCGGCGGCCCGCGCCCGCGGCCTGGCCCCGAACGAGCCGGACGTGCACTTCCTCTCCGGCAAGGTGAGCCTGGCGCGCAGCGATCTGGCCGGCGCCCGCGAGCACCAGGAACGGGCCCTGGCACTCGACCCCGGGCACAGCGGCGCGATGAACGAGCTTGGCCGGATCAGGCTCAGGCGGCACGACACCGCGGGCGCGATCAGGCATTTCATCAGCGCTGCCCGGGCCACTCCGGACGAGCGCATCTACAGCAGGAACATCGACGTGGTGCTGCTGCGCACGGTGTCGCGGACGATCTACGTGTTCACGCTGATCGCGCTGATCCTGATCTGGATTCCCGCGGTCACCCACGTGGACCGGCTGCCGTTCGTGATCGCCCTCGGCACCATGGCGGTGGTCACCGCGGCCTGCTTCACGTGGATGGTGCTGCGACTGCCGCGTGAGGCGCGCCTGCTGGTGCGCCGGACGCTGCGCGCCCCGCGGGTGGCCCTGGCCCTGGCCCTGGCCGTGGGCGGGGTGGGTGTGGCGTTCGGCCTGGTCGCGTTCACCCCCGCGGCCGACCTGGCCCAGATCCTGCCGGTCGCGGTCGTCATCACCGTGGCGGCCCGGCTAGCCGCCTTCGCCGCCCTCCGCGGTGCGGTGAGAAAGCACTAATCGCGGGGGCCGGCCCTGGCTCCTCCTGCCTCGGCCGGGGACGGGCTCGTCGTCTTGGTCGCACCAGCGGACGGCGCGGACGGACCGTAGCGTCAGCACGGCCGCGCTGCTCAGCAGGCCGTAGACGGCGCCCACGGCGAAGACCGCCGACGGCCCTACCGCGGCCGCCAGCGGCCCGTCGATGGCGTACCCGATCACGCCGACGCCGTAGGCGGGGAAGAGGCTGAGCGAGCTGACCCGGGCCAGCATGTCTGGCGGCACCTGCTGCTGCATGGCGGTGCCGAAGAAGATGCCGAAGGTGGCCGAGCCCGCACCGCAGGCGAACGCGGCGACGGCCACCCATCCGGCCACCGCGTGCAGGGCCATCGGGATGTCGGGCAGCGCGTAGCAGAACGTGCCGATCGTCGCGACCACCATCGGCCGCCGGGGCCGGCGGCCGAGCGAGAGCAGCCCGGCTACGATCGCGCCCGCGCCCTGCACCGCCATGATCAGGCCCCAGATCGCGGCGCCGCCCAGGTAGGCGCGGCCCATGACCGGGCCGAGCAGCATCCAGGGCGCCCAGGTGATCAGGTTGAAGAAGGCGAACTGCACGGTGACCACCCACAGCCAGGTCCGTGACCGGAATTCCGTCCAGCCCTCGGCCATGTCGCGCAGCAGGCTCCGCCGCACCGCAGGATTCCCGCCGCGCCCGCCGTCGGGCACACGGAGCAGGCTGAGCGCCAGCACGCTCACGGCGTAGGACGCCGCGTCCGCGGCCACCACCACGGCCGCTCCGGCCACGGCGACGAGCAGCCCGCCCAGTGCGGGCCCGGCGATCCTGGTGGCCGAGGTGGCCAGCCCGTACAGCGCGTTCGCGTTGCCGAGCTGGTCCCGGGGCGAGATCTCCACGGTCAGCGCGTCGAGGGCCGGCATGAAGAACGCCTCCCCCGCGCCCTGAAGCCAGGCCAGCAGGACGAACAGCCAGAGCGCGGGCCGGCCCACGAACAGCGCCACCGCGAGCGAGCCCTGCGCACCGCAGCGGAGCACGTCCGCAGCGAGCATCACCCGGCGCCGGCCGAGCCGGTCGGCGACCGCTCCGGCGAACGGCAGCAGCAGCACCTGCGGTACGACGCCGGCCGCGAACACGAATCCCAGGCTGGTCGCGCTCCCCCCGCTGTCCAGCACCGCCCAGGCGATCGCCACCGTGGACATCGACGAGCCGAGCAAGGACGTCACGTAGCCGGAGTAGAACCGGCGGAAGTTCCGCTCCGCCAGCACCCCACCCACCTCCCCTGCCCCCCACTTTCTGCGCCGCAGCCACTCGCGCCTCATGCAACCGGATCGTGCCACCCGGCCAATGGCCGTACCAGATACCATGCTCAACTAAATTGAGTAACATAGACCCAACTTGGGCCGTTTCGGAAGACGGAAATCGCCCGCCAGACCCGGCCTTCGCGTGACCAAAGAATTATTTCGCCAGAGTGTCGATATTCTTGAGTCTAGATAACTCAACTCTGCCAGCGCCCCGCGGCAGGGTAGCGCGACCCCTATTGAGGCTGTCGCGTATCTCTTCTGGCTGCCGCGCCAAGGCCAGCCGCAGGCGGCCGGTGCCGTGGGCACGGCCCTGGCCCCGGGCCTGACAACCACGATGACTCCTGACGCCGGGCGATCACGGCACCAGCACCCGCCGTAGCCATTCCCGCTCGCTGCCCCGGCACCTCACCGCCCCGCCCTCACCAAACCAGCACATTCCCCCCATACCGGTCCCCGGCCAGGTGGCGTGCATGCGCCGCGGGATTCAATGAACGCGGCGTTCTAGTGATTCTTTGCAGTAGAACGGCGCGTTCATTGACTCGGGGAGGCGAACGGGATGGTGCGGGCGGGGAGAGGGGGATGGGTGGGGATGCAGTGGCGAGCGCGGGCTGGGGCGGGCCCGGGCAGGGGGGTGGAGGCGGGGACCGGCCGGGGATCGGGTGCGCGACAGGCTCTATTAGGGCAGTAGCGGTCCACGATAATGGCCTCGGCGTTGCTCGCCGTGCGAATTGTCGGGTTAGCCGCCGGCCAGGGACTCGGGAACGCAGGCGGACCCGGGTGGCTGGCGTCCGCGGCGGGACGGATTCTGCTTCACTATGGGGCATGCATCCGAACGACCGTTCACGGCTGACGTTCATGATCCGTTACGCCGCCCGTCACCCCGAGCGCATCGCGCCGCACGTCCGCCGACTGGCCCGCGACGCGGCGCTGCGGCTGAAGAACCGCGACCACGTGAGCTACTACCGCGCGGTGATGAAGTCCGATGCCGCCCGCAGCGACGAGGGCGCGGTCGGCAGCCACACGCACGAGTCCTGGCTCAAGATCGGCCAGATGCAGTTCGACTACCTGGTCTCGCACGGCCTCAAGCCAGGCATGCGGATGCTCGAGATCGGCTGCGGGAACCTGCGGGCGGGCCGCCTGTTCATCGACTACCTGGACGCGGGCGACTACTACGGGATCGACATCTCCCCCGACATCCTGCTGGCCGCGCAGCGCACGCTGGCCGAGGTCGGCCTGCAGGACAAGCTGCCGCACCTGACCCTGGTCCAGGACCTGAAGCTGGCGTTCCTGCCGTCCGGGCACTTCGACGTGGCGCATGCGCACAGCGTGTTCTCGCACTCCCCCATCGAGATAATCGAGGACTGCCTGGCCCACGTCGGGCGGGTCATTAAGCCGGACGGTTTCTTCGACTTCACCTTCGACCGGACCGAGGGCGCCGAGCACCAAGTGCTGCGCGAGGACTTCTATTACCGGACCGAGACCCTGGTGGCGCTGGCCGACCGGTACGGCCTGACCGGACAATTCATGACAGACTGGGAAGAACTTCCGCATCAGCAGTCCAAGCTGCGCATCACCCGGCGAATCGAGTTACGATACATCTCGATCGCTTAATCGGGCGGAAGGGAATGTCATGGCGGCGACCGACGGGGACTCTGGGGTGCCAGAGGTGCAAGAGACGGCGACTCGGGCTTCGGACCGGGAGCGAGACGCCGTGGTACAGCGGGTGCAGGACGCATTCGCCGAAGGCCGCCTGGACGATGCCGAGTTCGACGTGCGAACCCGGGCCGCCCTTACCGCGCGCACGCACGCGGACCTCGACGTCCTGCTCGCCGACCTGCCCGCGCAGACGGCGGCGCCCGCCGCCGCGCCCGCGATTCCCGGCCGCGGCCCCGGCCGGTTCGCCATCGCGCTGAAGAGCTCGGTCCGGCGGGCCGGGCGCTGGCGGGTGCCGGAACGCTACACGACGGTCGTCTACAAGGGTGGCGGCTGGCTCGACCTGCGGGCGGCCGAACTCAGCGGCCCGGTCACCACGTTCGTGGCGGTGGCCTACAAGTCCCGGATGACGATCCTGGTGCCGCCGAGCGTCCGGGTCGAGATGACCGGCTTCGGCGTCACCCAGGACCAGGATGACGAGGAGGACCCCGGCTACCGGCTGCCGGCGGACGCCCCGGTGATCCAGGTGCGCGGCATCGCCTACAAGGGCACGGTGGAGATCGCCACCCGCCCGCCCGGGCGACTCGCCCTGCGCAGGTAGCCGCCTCATCGCCGGCTCACCCCGCCGGACGTGGAATGATAGGCGCCGTGACGTGGAAAGCCCCGGATGTGGAGCGGCCAGAGGGACCGCTAACTGGCCCCGAGCGCCCGATGCTGCAGGCGTTTCTCGACTGGCAACGCGCGACGCTGCTGTACAAGTGCGCCGGCCTGACCGGTGAGCAGCTGGCCGGGCGGACCGTGCCGCCATCAGGCCTGTCGCTGCTCGGGCTGGTGCGACACATGACCAAGGTAGAGCGGGCGTGGTTCCGCCAGCGGTTCGCGGGCGAGCCCGTCGACGACCCGTTCGGCAGCGACAAGACGGCTGATTTCGAGCGCGTCGATCCGGGCCGGGCCGCCGCCGACTACGCCCGGCTGACCGAGGAATTCAAGCTCGCCGACGCGGCCGTGGCGCACGCCTCCCTGGACGATACCTTCACTCACCGCAATGAGCTCATGTCGCTGAGGATGATCTACCTGCACATGATCGAGGAGTACGCGCGGCATCTGGGCCACGCCGACCTCCTGCGCGAGCAGATCGACGGCGCCACCGGCGAGTAGCCGCGTTAGGTCACCCGCAGTACGGCGTCACGAGCCGTCGGTCGCGGGCCTTCCGGTGTAGACCGCCCGAGGCCGCAGCGGGCCGGGCCCGGCGTAGGCCTCGAGGGCATGGGCGATCCAGCCCGCCGTCCGGGCGACCGCGAATATCGCCTCCCCGGCGCCCCTGACCATGCCCGCCACCCGGGCCAGGGTGGCGATCGCGAAGTCGATGTTCGGTTCGGGCAGGGACTTCTGCCTGACCTCAGCGAGCACGGCGTCGGCCACCGCGAGCTGGCCCGACTTCGGCGCGGCCCGGCGCACCAGGTCCAGCAGCACCATGGCGCGCGGGTCGCCGCCGCGGTACACGAAGTGCCCGAAGCCGGGCACCTTTTCACCCCGGCGCAACAGTTCGGCTACCACCCGGGGAACGTCATCCGGGCCGCTGGCCGCGGCCATCAGCATCTCCGCGCCGAGCGATGCCCCGCCGTGCAGCGCCCCGCTCATCGCGCCCAGGCCGGTCGCGACCACGGCGTACGGATCCGCGCGCACCGAGGCGGCGGCCCGGGCGGCCAGCGTCGAGGCGGCGAGTTCGTGGTCGGCCAGCAGCACCAGCGCGGCGGACACCGCGCGCAGCAGGCCCGGGCTGGCCCGGTGGTCGCATAGCCGCGACCAGAGGCGCCCGGCGACCGGCTCGCCCAGCCCGGGAGTGCCACCCGAGGGGAGGCAGTCCACCATGCCGGCGATGATGCTCCGCCCGGCCGCGAGCACGGCGGCCGGGTCGAACTGGAGCCGGAGCGGATCGGTGGCCGCCATCGCCGGAACGATCACCTGGAGCCGCTCGAGCGGCAGCGTCCCGGCGGGCAGCGCCGCCTGCGCGGCCCGCCCGGCGGCCAGCGCCGCGGGCCTGGCCTGCCACGGCTCCCGCGCGGACCGGAACTCGCCGGTCCAGAGCAGTTCGGCGACATCCTCGAAGGTGCGGCTGACCGCGAGACGGCTGGCGTCCAGGCCGCGGAAACGGAGGCTGTCGCCGGTGATCTCAGTGATGGCCGACTCGACCGTGAAATCCGCGACCCCGGCGGGCCGCCGCGGCCTCCCCCGCCTGGCCAGCCGCTCGACCTCGTCGGCGTCGAAGAGGCTGACCCGGCCGTCCGCCGCCTTGCCCCGGCTGAGCACGCCGCGGCTGACGTACGCGTACAGCGTGGCGGGCTTGACACCGATCCGCTGGGCGGCCTCGCGGGCGGTCAGGAAGTCGGCCATGCGCTGCCACCCGCGGTTCGTTCGGGACATTGAATTCAATCAATATTGATGAGGGCTCGCCTTTTGTCAATCCTGTCCTGGGACGGGACGGGGGCCTGAACCAGATGGCCGCAGCGCCCGTGACAGGTTACGGCGGAGGAGAATCCCGGACGGCAGGGCCGACCAAGCTCGCGACCTGGGGTGATAGCTGGGGCGGAGGGGAATGTCGTGTTTCCTGTGGCCGCTGTTGCCGTTGCGGGATGGCTGTTGCTGTTCATCCTGCTGCTGGTCGTACCGTCTTCTGGGCCGCGCCGGGACGCCGGCCTGGAGGGTGGTACTGCGCCGACGCCGCCGCACGGCGGCGGCGAGCCGCCGGCGGTGATCAGCTTGCTAACCGGGAAGCTCGACAAGCTCGGTTTCAGGGCCACCCTGATCGACCTGGCCGCCCGCGGCTGGTTCCAGGTGAACGGGCTGGCGGGACAGGCGCCGGCTGGACTGGGCGGAGACGGGGGACCGGCGGGGTCGGTCATGTGCGTGGTGCCCGCCGAGACACCGGGTGAACCGCTCGCGCCGTTCGAGCGGCGGGTGGTGGCGCACGTGGCGCTGCGGGCGGGCGCCCGCGGCGAAGTTCCCGCCCCGGCCCTGTCGGATGGCTTCGAGGGCGGGGAAACCGACTTCATGAAGGCGTTCCGCGAGGAGGTCGAGGACGATGCGCGCCAGCGCGGGCTGACCAGACCCCGGCTCAGCGGACGCCGGATCGGGCTGCTGTGCGCGCTGTTGCTCATCCCGGCCGGAGCGCTGCTCGCAGCCGTCATCGCCGCGCACCGGCACGGCGCGCTGGTCTACGTGGGCCTGCCGTATCTCGTCGGGTGCGGGGTCACCATCGGCGTCGGGACCAGCCGGCGCCGCAGTGCGGCGGGCCGGGCGGCGCTGGACCGGTGGCGGTCGGCCGTCGCGGAGGTACCCGGCGGCGCTGCTGGCCTGGCCGCCTCCGGCGGCGCTGCTGGCCTGGCCGCCTCCGGCGGCGCTGCTGGCCTGGCCGCCTCCGGCGGCGCTGCTGGCCTGGCCGCCTCCGGCGGCGGGGGACGGGTGCTGGCCTACGCGGCCGCCCTCGGGGCCGCGCCCGCCGCGGTGGCGGTCTTCGCCCCGGGCGGCACCAACGTGGCATGGTCCAGCTACCGCGGAGGCTGGCAGCAGATCGAGATCGAGACCAGCACGTGGCGCTGGCCGCGGGTCATCCTCCTCCTGGTGGCGCTCATCTTCGGGCCCATTCTCTACGTCCTCGTGGTGATCTGGCTGGGTACGCACGGCATGGCGGCGCTGGCCGAACAAATCGTGGGCCTGACCGTAGCGGCTGTCATCGCTTGTGTCGGCGTGTGGCTGGCGCGGCAGACACTGTTCCCGCGGTTCGCCGAGTTCGACGGCCAGGTGATCAGGCAGTGGGTGGTCAAGGGCGACGAGAGCCCGGACCAGTACCACGTCGCGATCGACGACGGGATGCGCGCCAAGGCATGGGACCTCACCATCGGCAGCGAGCCGTACCGGCTGCTGACGCCGGGTACGTTCGTGCACGCCCGGGTGAACCTGCGCAACCGGGACCAGGAGGCGGTTGAGCCGGTGGAGCGGCCGACCGTCGCGCGCCCGCTCGCGGCCGTCGCGGCCGAACAGCAGCGGGCCGCCACCGGTGGCCTGCCCGACCCAGCCGACCTGGTGACAGTCGACGAAGCGGCCGCCGTCCTCGGCGGCCCGGTCCAGGGTAATCACGTCAGCAGCCCCGTCGGCCGGGCGATGACCTGGCAGCCGGCCAGGAAGGCCACTCCCGTGCTGAGGATCGATGTGCGCGACACGAGACGCCCGCCGGGCAGCCGGACTGCGGCGCAAACTGGATGGCCCGTTCCCGGGCTGGCGGACGGCTATCTGCTTGGCGACCAGACTGTGCTCTACGTGGGCCCGCTGACCGTGATCATGAGCATCCGCGGCACGGTGCCCGGCGGGAACGGAGCGTCGCTGATCCGCTTGCTCCCGCTGGTAGAAGCGCGGCTCCGCCAGCAGGCGGCGCGGCCTGGGCCCGAGTCCGGTTACCGGGGCTGAAGCCGGCCTCGTTCGGGATTATTGATTTTAATCAATATTGACCACTATTGATCATTTCGTCAATCTGGGAGGTACGCCATCGATTCACTTTCTTGACGTGACCAACCGGGACGGAGTGCAGACCGCGCGGACGGGCCTGTCGAAGTTCGGCAAGGTGATGGTCAACTTCTACCTGGGGCGGCTGGGCGTAGCGCAGTCCGAGATCGGGTTCCCGTTCCTGTTCCACGAGGTGCCCTACGTCCGGGCCTGCCTGGCGCTGGCGGAGGCGGGCGCGTTCGGCGACCTGCGGCTGTCCGGCTGGTGCCGGGCCGTCACGCCCGACGTCGAGGCGGCCGTGGCGGTCCAGGCCGCCGGGGCGGGGCTACGGCACTACAACCTGTCGATCTCCACGTCGGACCAGATGATCGCGCACAAGTTCCGCGGCAAGCTGGACCGCGCCGCGATCATCAAGGAAATGACCGCGGCGGTGGCGGTTGCGCAGGCGGGGCTGGGTCGTGCCGGAGGCGCGCCAGGCGAGCACAGCATCGGGGTCAACGCGGAGGACGGGTCGCGGACCGACGACGGGTGCCTGCTCGAGTTCGCGCTCGCGGCCAGGGATGCCGGCGCGTCGCGGGTGCGGTACTGCGACACCATCGGCGGCGACTCGCCCGGGCGGATCAGGGAGCGGTTCGCCAAGCTCGCCTCCGCCGTCGGCATCCCGGTCGAGACGCACTGCCACAACGACCTGGGCATGGCCGTGGCGAACTCGGTGTCCGGCGCGCTCGGTGACCTCGACGCCGGCCAGGACGCCTGGATCAACACGTGCGTGAACGGAATCGGCGAGCGAGCCGGCAACGCCGACCTGCTGTCGTGCATCCTGGCGTTCCGGTACGGGTTCGGGATCAGTGAGGTCATCGGGTCGACGGCGATCGGGGATCCGCTCGATCTGGCCTGGGCCCGGCGGTTCGGGCTGTGGGCGGCGTACGCGTTCGGGCAGTCGGTGCCGCCCGCCTGGCCCGGGGTTGGCCGCAACGCGTTCGCGCACGAGTCGGGCATCCACGCCGACGGGGCGCTGAAGGACCGGGGGAACTACGAGCTCTACGATGATTCGGTACTCGGGCCGTTCCCCTCCGACTGGCACGCGCGCGCGGGCCGGGTGGTGCTGACCGGCGAATACGGCGGCAAGGCCGGGTTCAGGCACGTTCTGGACGGGCTGGGCATCGCGGTCGCCTCAGATGCGGAAGAGCTGGTGTTCTCCCTGGTCCAGTTGTGCGCGTCGGCGACAGGCAAGCCGCTGACCGACGACGAGCTCGGCCTGATCGCCGGGTATCCGCACCAACTGGCGCTGCTGTTCCCGGGACAGCTCTGACCGCCAAAACGCCTCGGCCGCAGCGGCGCGGCCCGGCATCCGATTCAATGAATGTGGCGCTCTACCCAATAGATTCATTAGAGCGTCGCATTCATTGAATTTAGACTGGGGGAAATGTCTGGTTTGCGTAAATGGGAAGGGTGCATGGGCGGCGGGAGGGTGCGCGGCACGCACCGGGGCGTCCGGGTGGTGGCGGGTGCCGGGGCGTGCAGCGGGGGCGTTCGGGGATATAAGTTCTTGGGGTTGTGAAGGTCTTTATCTCGTTCGACATGGAGGGCGTGGCCGGGATTTTTCGACTGGTCGCAGTGCCGCGCACCCGGCCAGCCGTACGAGGAGGGGCGTCGGCTGCTGCTCGGCGAGGCCGAACGCGTCGTGGTCAAGGAGTCCTTCACCCGGTTCGGCGCGGTCAGCCGGCACCTGGAGGTGGCCCGGACGATGCCGAGGTCGCCTCGTGGGTCCGCGGCGCCGAACGCACCGGGGGGCGGACGGTAAGCTAGGTGGGCGGGCTCGGGGTGCGCGGTAGCAGGCAGGTTCAGGTGGGTGAGCCGGCCGCCGCGCCGGTCGCCTGGTCCTGGCCCCAGCGTGCGATGGCGGCGTCCAGGTCGAGCGGGAGGATCATGTCCCCGTCGGCTGTCTCGACGGCCCAGTCCTCGGCGGGCACCCGCCACATGACCTCGAACTCGATGCCGCTGGGGTCCTTGGCGTACAGCGACTTGGACACCCGGTGGTCGCTCTCCCCCACCAGCGCGCCGGCCGCCGCCAGCTTGGCCCGCGTGTCGGCTAGGTCGGCCAGCGTGCCGACCTCCCAGGCCAGGTGGTACAGCCCGGGGCGCTCCGGGCGATCGGGGGCGCGGCTCTTGGCGGCGGTGCCGATTTCGAACAGGCCGAGGTCGTGGTCGTTGGCCGAACCCGGGGCGCCCAGGAACGCGGCGCGGCCGGGGATCTCCAGCCGGACCTCGAAGCCCAGGGTGGTTCGGTAGAAGTCGACGGTCTGCTCCAGACCATGCACGTAGAGGACGGCGTGGTTCAAGCGCCGGACGGCCATCTGCGCTTCCTTCCTTCGGTGAATCGCTAGCTGTTGCAATTCCCGCCGGACGGACGTCATTCCCTAACGTGCGGACCTAGCTGATCATCGGCACATCAGCCGGCCTGGGTGTGCGGCGCGCCTAGCGGACCGCGGTTAAGCGGATCTGCCCGCGCTGCCGACGGCGAAGCTCGCGGTACCGCCGTCGCTGGGACTCGTCGAGCATCATCCAGGCTCCGGCGGGGACGGCGATCGCCAGCACGATGAGTGCGAGAGCGATCTCCCACGGAACGATGAAAAGCAGGATGAAGCCGATGATGATCCCGGCAATTCCCCACTTGGCGTGCGGTGTCATGCTGACTCCATATCATCTGTCCCGGGCCGGGAGGCCCCCAGGCCGGCCCAGCTGCTTCTAGCTTATAGCGCGTTGGGGCATCATCGGTTGGGTCTCGGCGGCCCGGTCTGGTTGGCAGAGTACGCTGCGGGCATGGGTGATCTGGTCGACGCTGGGGAGGGCGCCGTGACGATCTGGATGCCGGTCGAGCCCGAGGCCAACGAGCTGCTGACCCGCAGCCCGCTCGCCTTGCTCATCGCCATGCTCCTGGACCAGCAGGTCCCGCTTGAGCGGGCCTTCAGCGCGCCGCTGGACCTGGTCCGGCGGCTCGGGCGCGAGCCCACCGTCGCCGAGCTGGCCGAGTTCGACCCGGACGCGCTGGCCTCGATTTTTTCCGAACGGCCTGCGCTGCACCGTTACCCGAGGGCGATGGCCGCCCGGGTCCAGGACCTCGCCCGGCTGATCATGGAGCAGTACGACGGCGACGCCGCCCGGGTATGGGAGACCGCCGGGTCTGGTGACGAGCTGCTGCGGCGGGTGGCGGCGCTGCCGGGGTTCGGGGCGCAGAAGGCGCAGATCTTCGTGGCCCTGCTCGGCAAGCAGCTAGGCGTGCGGCCGCCCGGCTGGCGGGAGGCGGCGGGGACGTTCGGGGCCGAGGGGACGCGGTTCTCGGTGGCGGACATCACCGACGCGGAGTCACTCGGCGAGGTCCGGTCCCACAAGCAGGCGATGAAGGCGGCCGCGAAGGCCAAGGCGACTACGTCGTAGCCCGGGGCTTACCTAGTAGGTCGGGCTCCCTGCCCACATCGTTCGGGCCTAATTCTTGACATTCTTGTGTCAGGTACATGCAGTGGCGTGGCTGCGCGTTGCTAGCGTCGGGGCTATGGAGTCCATCGAGGCGTTCATCGACCGGCTGCCGAAGGTAGAACTTCACCTTCACCTGGTTGGTTCTGCGTCCGTGCCGACCGTGCTCGAGCTGGCGCGGCGGCATCCGGACGGTGGTGTCCCGCAGTCCGCCGCCGAGCTCGCCGCCTTCTACGAGTTCCGGGACTTCCCGCACTTCGCGGACGTCTACGCCGCGGTCAGCGGCCTGGTCCGCGAGCCGGCCGACGTCGCCGAACTGGTCCTCGGCGCGGCCCGCGACCTAGCCGGGCAGAACGTCAGGTACGCCGAGCTGACGGTCACCCCGTACACGTTCACCGCTTTCGGCATGGCGGTCGCTGACCTCACCGAGGCGCTGGACATCGCGGCCCGTTCGGCCCTCTCGGAGCACGGGGTCCGGCCGAGCGGATCGGGCACGGCATCAGCTGCCTGGCCGACCCCGCCCTACTCGCGCGGCTGCGGGAGAGCGGCGCGGGTAACGCCGGCCATTATCGTGGACATCTACCCCTCATTGCCGCGGGTAGATGTCCACGATGTCGGATTACAGGCGCACCTTGCTCAGTTAGCGCAGCCATGGGGCCACCCCGTTAACACCAGGATCGCGAGACTATGACCAGCCGTCGGACGGGAGCCGCGCCTGGGGACTGGCTGCGGCTGCTGCCGCTGGCGCTGCTGATCATCCTGGGGCTGGCCGGGCTGCGGGGCGTGGTGGCGACCCCGCGGTGGGACGGGCCGCTGCACCGGGACGGGGTGACCATCGGCATCGCCCTCGAGGTCGTGCTGGTGATCCTCTTCGTGGTCACGCTCGGGCGCATCGCATCAGGCAGCCAGGAGGCGGCCGCGCGCAAGCTGCGCGGCGTGCTCGTGTTCACGCTCGGCGCGGGCGCGGTGGCCGTGGCCATCGCGACACTGGTCGGCCTGCACCTGCACCTGTTCACGCCGCTACCCAAGACGCCTGGCACCCATGTGCCGCCTGCGGCGACGCCCTCGCGGCGGGCTCTGCGGCCGGGTTCGGCACGAGGTCCGGTTTTCCATATCCCGGTGGCCGCCGTGCTGTACGCCCTGCTCATCGTGGTGCTCCTGGTCGGGGTCGTGCTCAGCATCTGGTGGGCTAGGCGGCTGCGGCCGGCGATCGGGGCGCTCGAGGACGGCTTCATCGCCCATGATTCGCAGGACCTGCTCGAGGCGGTGGAATCGGGCCGTTCGGCGCTGCGGACCGTTGACGACGCGCGGGCCGCGATCATCGCATGCTACGTCGCGATGGAGAGCAGCCTGGCCGAACGCGGCACGGCCCGGGCCATCGCGGACACGCCCGACGAGCTACTGGCCCGCGCCCGGCAGAGCGGCACCGTGCGGGGCACCGCGGCCGCCCGGCTGACCGCGCTCTTCTACGAGGCGAGGTTCTCCAGCCACCCGCTTGACCACCGGCAGCGTGACGCGGCGGAGCAGGCGCTCGACGAACTGGCCGCCGCGCTGGCGGAAACCGAGACAGCCGGGGCGGGGCCGGGCGGAGCGGGCGGATGAGCGGGGCCGGGCGGAGCGGGGCTGGTGATGCGCGACAGACGCGGGAGGACGACGGCACCGTCAGCCCGTGGCGCGGGACGACACCGGAACTGCTCATCGCGGCCGCGCTGGTCCTGGCGGTGGCGTTGGCCGGCTATGCCATGGCCGGGTGGGCGGGGCTTTCCGTGGTGGCCGTCTCGACCGCGGCGATCGCGATGGTCGTGGTGCGCGCCCTGCTGCCCCAGGCCACGCCGGACCAGGCCCGGAAGGCCCGGGAGAAGGCGCGGGCGCGGACGCTGAGCGGCTACTCGCACCGCAGGTTCGTGGTGCAGACCTCGACCTCCAGCTTGGGTTTCTACACCGGCGAGCTGCGGCCGGTGCTGGAGCACCTGCTGGCCGCCCGGCTGGCCGAGCGCCACGGCGTGAACCTGTACACCGACCCCGAAGCCGCCCGCAGGCTGCTGTGCCGCAGCCGCCGCGACGCCGACTTGTGGCCGTGGATCGCCCCGGACCCCTTGGACCCGGACCCGGGCCCGGGCACGACCAAGCTGAAGGCCTCTGTGCGCGACGCCGAGCAACGGGGGATTCCCCAGCGCACCCTGGCGCGCCTCATCGACCGATTGGAGAAACTCTGATGGGCCCCGACGAAACGGCGCGGGTGTGCACGGCGATCCTGGACGAGCTCGAGCGGGCGGTCGTTGGGCGCCGCCGGACTCTGGAACTCGTGCTGATCGGCATCCTGGCCGGCGGCCACGTGCTGCTCGAGGACCTGCCCGGCCTGGGCAAGACGCTGATCGCGCGGTCGTTCGCCCGGGTGCTCGGCCTGGACTTCACCCGCATCCAGTTCACCCCCGACCTGCTGCCCTCGGACGTGGTCGGCGCCCCGCTGTATGACCAGCGGTCGGCCGAGATGGTGTTCCGGCCGGGCCCGGTGTTCACCCAGCTGCTGCTGGCCGACGAGATCAACCGAACGCCGCCCAAGACCCAGGCGGCGCTGCTCGAGGCGATGGGCGAGGGCCAGGTGAGCGTGGACGGGGTGACCCGCAGGCTGCCCGAGCCGTTCATCGTCCTGGCCACGGATAACCCGATCGAGTACGAGGGCACCTACGAGCTGCCCGAGGCCCAGCTCGACCGGTTCCTGATGCGGCTGCGCCTGGGCTACCTGACCACCGGCGACGAGACGGCCATGCTGCGGCGCCGGGTGGACCGGGCCACCGAGTACGTGGAACTCAACCCGGTCACCAGCCCGGACGGGGTGCTGGCCATGCGGGAGTCGCTCGAGCGCGTGGAGGTCACCCCGGACCTGCTCGATTACATCGTGGCCATCGTCACCGCGACCAGGCGCGACGCGCAGGTCCAGATCGGCGCGAGCCCGCGCGGCGGCCTGGCGCTGGTCCAGCTGGCCCGGGGTCAGGCGCTGCTAGCCAACCGCGACTACGTGATCCCCGACGACATCAAGCAGGTGGCGGTGCCCGGCCTGGCCCACCGGGTGACGCTGCGGCCCGAGCTGTGGGTTCGCCAGGTCTCCTCCGACGAGGTGATGGCCAAGCTGCTCTTGGCCGTGCCCACGCCCAAAACGGACCCGGCCCGGGCGGTCACCGGCTGATGTCGTCCAGTGTGCCGAACGATCCAGACTCTCGCGTTCGCGGAACCGAACTCGAGGTCCGCTGGCGGTCGTCCCGGCATGCCCGGCGGCTGCTCACGCTGGGTCTGTTCGGCGTGTTCGTCGCCACGCTGGCTCGGCGCCCTGAGTTCGCCGGCCTGGCGGCCCCGGCGCTGCTGCTGCTCGCGGGAGCCGGGTCCGGCCGGGTCCAGCGGCAGGCGCCACGGATCACCGTGCGCGCCCAGCCGAGCTCGCGGCGCGGCTTCGAGGGCGAGCTGATGGCGCTCGACGTGACTGTTGACATCCCCGGCGACATCTCCGGCGACGGCCCAGTGCCAGAAAACACGGTGCTAGGCAACACGGTGCCAGGCAACACGGTGCCAGGCAACACGGTGCAGTGGACGCTGCACCCGGGCCGGGAGATCGCCCCGGTCGGCGCCGCGGTGGCCGACGGGCCGCAGGCCCGCTTCACCTTCACCCCGGAGCGCTGGGGACGGCGGCAGATCGGCACGCTGGACGTAGTGCTGCGGGACCGCTGGCGGCTGGTCGAGGGGCACGCGACCATGACCTTGCCCACGCTCGACTGCTACCCCGCGCCGGCCGAGCAGCGGACCAGAGTCGTGCTCAGGCGGCTGCCGAACCGGCTCGGCGAGCATCCGGCCCGGGTTTCCGGTGAGGGCATCGAGTTCTTCGGCGTGCGCGAGTACGTGCCCGGCGACCGGCAGCGCAGCATCAACTGGCCGGCCAGCACCCGGCGTGGGCGGCTGCAGGTGAACACCTTCGCCGCCGAACGCTCGCAGGACGTGGTGCTGCTCGCCGACGCCACCTCGGACGTGGGCGAGCCCGGCATGTCCGCCCTGGACCTCGCGCTGCGCGGGGTGGCGGCCGCGGCCCGCGCCTATCTGGAGGCCAGGGACCGGGTCGGGGTGATCACCTGCCAGTGGGGCGGGGCCAGCTGGCTGGTGCCCGGGCTCGGCCGCCGCCAGGTGTACCGGATCATCGACTCGATGCTGGCCAGCGACGCAGGCTGGGAGAGCGGCGCCAGCTTCCGCCGGCTGCCGCGCGCCGCGTTGCCGCCGGGCGCGCTGGTCGTGGTGTTCAGCCCGCTGCTCGACCAGCGGTTCGTCGAGACGCTGCGGGACATGCGCGAGCGCGGCTTCACCATGCTGGTCGTCGACGTGCTCAACGCCGAGCCGCCGGCCAAGCAGCGCCGGGTGGACCGGATGGCCCGGCGGATCTGGCGGATGGAACAGGAGGCGATCAGGTTCTCGCTGCGCGAGCTCGGCGTCCCGGTGGTGCACTGGGATGGCGAGCAATCCCTGGACCTGCCGCTGGCCGGGCATACCCGTCGCCCGATGGCGGCCCGCCGGTGAACCGCGCCGGCCTTCGGATGGGGAGCGCGCGGATCGCCGGGGGTGCCGTCGGCATCCGCGTCGCCGCCGCCCTGCTCGGGGTCGGCTGCGTCGTGTGGGCGACCGTGCCGCAGGTCCACAAGGGCACCGCGGACTTCGCGCTGTTCCTGGCGATCTTCGGGGTGGCGGCGGGGACGCTGCGGCTCGCGCTGACCGCGGTCCCGGTGCCGGAAGACTCCTACCTGCTGCCCGCGGCGCTGCGCGGCTGGCTCAGGTTCCTGGCCATCCTCCGATCGATCCCCTGGGAGGAAGGCGCGCTGCTGGCGGTGCTGTGGCTGGAGGTGCTGCACCCGTCCCGGCCGTGGCACACCGCGGTGCTCGGCGCCGCGCTCATCGCCTACCTGCTAGCCACGCACCTGGCCGAATCCGGCGCGTCCCCGCGGGCGCTGCGGCCGCAGGTCCGCGTGCTGGCGGCCGGCGCGGCGCTGCTTGCCCTCGGCGCGGGCGCCGGGATGCTCCCGGCGGCCGGACCAGGAGGGGGTTCGGCGCTGTTGCGGCTGGTAGCGGCGGGCGCGCTCATCGCCGCGGCCGGCCTGGTCCTGCCGTACGTGGCCCGAGGCGACGCGCCACCTCCGCCACCAGCCTGAGACCTAAGATGGGGCTTTACGCGGACTAACAGGAGGGCAGGACCCGATGGCTGAGATCGTCCGGGCCGGGCTTATCCAGCAGCGCTGGACCGGGGACAAAGAATCGATGATCGCGGCGGCGGTGAACCATATCCAGACGGCCGCCTCGGACGGCGCTGCGGTGGTATGCCTCCAGGAGCTCTTCTACGGGCCGTACTTCTGCCAGGTGCAGGACGCCGACTACTACTCCTACACCGAGGCGATCCCGGACGGGCCGACCACCCGGCTGCTGCAGGACGTGGCGCGGCAGCACGGCATCGTGATCATCGCGCCGATGTACGAGGAAGAGCACCCGGGGGTCTACTACAACACCGCGGCGGTGATCGACGCCGACGGGAGCTACCTGGGCAAGTACCGCAAGACCCACCTCCCGCAGGTGAAGGGCTTCTGGGAGAAGTTCTACTTCCGGCCGGGCAACCTGGGCTACCCGGTGTTCGACACCGCGGTCGGCCGGATCGGGGTGTACATCTGCTACGACCGGCACTTTCCCGAGGGCTGGCGGGCACTCGGCCTGGCCGGCGCCCGGATCGTGTTCAACCCGTCGGCTACCAGCCGCGGCCTGTCGCAGTACCTGTGGCGGCTAGAGCAGCCCGCCTCGGCGGTGGCCAACGAGTACTTCATCGGCGCGATCAACCGGGTCGGCGTCGAGCCGCTCGGCGACAACGACTTCTACGGCCAGACCTACTTCGTGGACCCGCGCGGGCAGCTCGTCGGCGACGCCGCCGACGACGACAAGGACGAGGTGCTGGTGCGCGACCTGGACATGGAGCAGCTAGCCGAGGTCAGGAACCTGTGGCAGTTCTACCGGGATCGCAGGCCCGACGCCTACGAGTCGCTGGTCCAGCCATGACCATCCTGATTTCCGGCGGCACGGTGGTGACGGCGTCCGGGACGATCGACGCCGACGTGCTGATCGCCGGGGAGAGGATCGCGGCCGTGCTGGCCCGGTGGGACGACCCCCCCAGACCCCCCCGGCAGGGCATGGCGCGGGACCTGACCGGCGAGCCTGGCCGCCCCCCGGCTGATGCACCTGCGGCCGAAGCCGCGGACCGGGTCATCGACGCGACCGGCAAGTACGTGCTGCCCGGCGGGATCGACGTGCACACGCACATGGAGATGCCGTTCGGAGGCACGTTCTCGGTGGACACCTTCGAGACCGGCACCCGCGCCGCGGCCTGGGGCGGTACCACCACGATCATCGACTTCGCCGTCCAGGCCAAGGGCGCCTCGCTGCTCGCCACGCTGGACAAGTGGCACGCCAAGGCGGACGGCAACTGCGCCATCGACTACGGCTTCCACATGATCGTCTCCGACGTCAACGACACGACGCTGAAGGAGATGGACGCCTGCATCACCGCCGGGGTGAACAGCTTCAAGATGTTCATGGCCTACCCGGGGGTGTTCTACGCCACCGACGGGGAAATCCTGCTGGCCATGCAGCAGGCGGCCCGCAGCGGGGCGACGGTGATGATGCACGCCGAAAACGGCATCGCCATCGACCAGCTGGTCGCGCAGGCGCTCGCGGCCGGCCGCACCGAGCCGGTGAACCACGGCCTGACCAGGCCGCCTGAGCTGGAGGGCGAGGCCACCGGGCGGGCGATCACGCTGGCCCAGGTGGCCGGCTGCCCGCTGTACATCGTGCACCTGTCCGCCCGGCACGCGCTCGAGGCGGTCGCGGAAGCCCGGGACACCGGGCAGAACGTGTTCGCCGAGACCTGCCCGCAGTACCTCTACCTGTCCCTGGACGACCTGGCCCGGCCGGATTTCGAGGGCGCGAAGTTCGTCGCCTCGCCGCCGCTGCGGCCCAAGGACCACCAGGACTCGCTGTGGCGCGGCCTGCGGACCAACGACCTGTCCGTGGTGTCGACGGACCACTGCCCGTTCTGCTTCAAGGACGGCAAGGACCTCGGCCGGGGTGACTTCTCCAAGATCCCCAACGGCATGCCGGGCGTGGAGCACCGGATGGACCTGCTGCACGCCGGGGTGGCGGCGGGCCAGCTCCCGCTGACCCGCTGGGTGGAGGTCGCGTCGACCACGCCGGCCCGGATGTTCGGCCTGTACCCGCGCAAGGGCGTGATAGCGGCCGGTTCGGACGCGGACATCGTGATCTACGATCCGCAGGCGCGGCAGACGCTGTCCGCGGCCACCCACCACATGAACGTGGACTACTCCGCGTACGAGGGCATGGAGATCACCGGCCGGGTGGTGACCACCTTGTCCCGCGGTCACGTGGTGATCGACGACGGTGCTTACCAGGGCAGTCCGGGCCACGGCGCGTTCCTCCCCCGTGGGCTGAATCAGTACCTCCTATAGCTGAGAGCCACTTCGTTCGGTACCTGTCTTTGTGGGGAGAGATCATGGATTTCGGGGTGGTACTGCAGACCAACCCGCCGGCCAGCGGCGTGATCGCGATGATGCAGCGGGCCGAGGAGGCGGGTTTCTCCTACGGCTGGACCTGGGACTCGCACGTGCTGTGGCAGGAGCCGTTCGTCATCTACGCGCGGATCCTGGCCGCGACCAACGCGATGACGGTGGGGCCGATGGTGACCAATCCGGGCACCCGGGACTGGTCGGTGACCGCGTTGCTGTTCGCCACGCTGAACGACATGTACGGCAACCGGACCGTCTGCGGGATCGGCCGGGGTGACTCGGCGCGGCGGGTCATCGGCCAGTCGCCGATGACGCTGGCCACCCTGTCCGAGGCGATGACCGTGATCAAGGGCCTGGCCGAGGGGCGTGAGGTGACCCACCACGGCCAGCCGCTGCGCATCCCGTGGGTCCGCGACGGCAAGCTGGAGATCTGGATGGCCGCCTACGGGCCGAGGGCGCTCAAGCTCACCGGCGAGCGGGCCGACGGCTTCATCCTGCAGACCGCCGACCCGGACATCGCGCGCTGGACCATCGGCTCGGTGCGCTCGGCGGCGGAGGCGGCCGGGCGCGATCCGGCCTCGATCACCATCTGCGTGGCGGCGCCTGGGTACGTCGGCACGGACCTGGCGCACCAGCGGGAACAGCTGCGCTGGTTCGGCGGCATGGTCGGCAATCACGTGGCGGACCTGGTGGCCAGGTACGGCACCGACGGGCCGGTCCCGGGCGCACTGACCGACTACATCAAGGGCCGCGAGGGCTACGACTACGCGCACCACGGCAAGGCGGACAACCCGTCGGTGGACTTCGTGCCGGACGAGATCGTGGACCGGTTCTGCCTGCTCGGCCCGGCCGGCGCGCACGTCGACCGGCTGCGGGAACTGGCGGCGGCCGGGGCGGACCAGTTCGCCCTCTACCTGATGCACGACCAGGAGGAGCAGACCCTCGCTGCTTACCGCAACGAGATCATCCCTGCGCTGCGCTGAGGCCGTTCGTCCCCGCCGGGGTCGTCGGAGTCGGCGTCGGCGCCGGGACCAGTCCCTCGGCCTTCGGCAGGGCCTGCTGGTCGGCCAGCGCGATGGCCAGCTCGCCAGCCGCGGTCGGGTGCAGCGGCGCCGGGTCGCCCGGACCCTGGACGTAGGGGTCCGCCGTGCACAGCTCGTGGCCCGTGAACGGCGGGTCGGTGACCCCGAAGCCGAAAGTTTCGGCTCCTTGCGCCAGCACCGCGTTCAGCTGGCCGAGGCGGGCGGTGAGCACCTTCTCCTTGGCCGTGTTGATGCCGTACCTGGCCAGGCAGCTTAGGTCCGCGCCGAACGGCGAGTAGTACTGGTTGACCAGGACGCGGGGGCTGCCGGGCAGCCCGGCTAGGTCGCCGAGCAGGTCGTAGTAGCTGCGGGTGAAGTCGCCGATCTGCGTGCTGAAGAAGGCGGCGGACACCTTGTCGTTGCACACGGTGCTGGCGACGCAGAGCCGCGTCATGATAGACCACTGCACGTCGTCCGCCCCGACGCTGACGATGATCACCTTGGCGTGGGTGGCCCGTTCCGCCTCGACCAGCTGTGACGGCGCGATCTGGCCGTCGCCGAGCACCTGGACGCCGAGCAGGCCGTTCTGGACAGTCGCGCCGCTGCAGGCCAGGTTCAGCACGTTCCAGTTGTTCACCGCGGCCAGGTCCGCGGCGTAGGACTCACCGCTGCGCCCGCAGGCGCGGTCCAGCGCGGTGGCGTTGGCCACGACCGGGTTGCCCACGGCGGCGGCGGTGGAATCGCCGATCACGACCGCCTGCACGCCGGGCAGCTGGTGGCTGACCGTTGGCGGGGGCGTGGCGAGCGGGTCGGCGCCGACCAGGTCGTCGAGGGTCCTGACGCTGCGCAGTACCGCGGGCGTGCTGGACGCGGTCAGCAGGACGCCGCCGACGTTTACCGCGCAGACCACGACGAGGCCCGCGATGACGGTCTTGGCCATCGTCTTGTGCGACTGCCTGCGCACGCCGGCCACCGCGATCAGCCCGACGGCGGCGAGGCCCGCCGCGATGAGCGTCTCCCACTCGAAGTAGCGCGTCCAGCCCTGCGCCAGCTGCTGGCTGAGGTTCAGCTCGAGCCTGCGCGGGCTGTCGGAGCGCAGCAGCTGCGCGACCTGGGCGTCGATGGTGATGTGGGTGAGCTGGAGCAGCGGCCGGATCGGGCCCTGGAACTGCGGCTTGGTCGGCATCACCTGGCCGAACAGGTCAAGCTCGCCCGGACCCGACCAGCTGAGGGACGGGAGGGCCGCGCCGACCTGGGCGGTCTGCCCGGCTGCCGACACCGTCTGCAGCGGCGCGACCTGCAACGCGAGCCAGATCGAGCCCGCGGTGACGATGAGGAAAGTAACGAGGTAGAAGGCGGCGGTCCTGGTCAGTCGCAGGAATGTGGAAATGTCGCGCTCCCCTGGGGGTCGTGGCCTCGCTCTTCCACGCTACCTCGGGACCGGCGGAAGTCACAGGGTGCTGCTTACAGGGCCTGCTTGCGCTCCAGGTAGTTCAGCGCGGCCCAGCCGAAGGGAACCGGGAGCCAGAACGTCAGCAGGCGGAACAGCAGCACCGCGCTGACCGCGACCGCGCCCGGCAGGCCCGCGGCGGTCAGCCCGGCGGTCAGCGCGGCCTCCACCCCGCCCAGGCCGCCCGGCGTGGGCAGGATAGAGCCGATGGCGCTGCCGGTCAGGTAGACCACGGCGATGCTCGCGATCGGCACCGACCGGCCGAACGCCGCGACGCAGACGGCCAGGCACAAGATGTAGGACAGGCTCAGCAGCAGCGCGCCGCCGATGCCCTGGGCCAGCTTGCGGGGGTGCTGCGCGACCTCGAGCAGCTGCGGCAGCACTTGGCCGAGCATCGGCGACACCCGGGCGCGCAGCACCCGCCGCACGGCGGGGATCGCGAACAACCCGAGCGCGACCACGACCAAGCCGGCCAGCACGAACCAGGCCCACCGCGGCGGCTGGATCGGTTCCTTGGCCGAGGTGCCCGCGATCGCGGCGAAGACCAGGATCAGCAGGATGTGCAGGACGAACGCCACCACCTGGGCCACGCCGACGCTGGCCGCCGCGACCGCTGCGGGGATCTTCCTGCGCTGCAGGTACCGGATGTTCAGCGCGGCGCCGCCGACGGCGGCCGGGGTGACCAGCGTGACGAAGGAGCCGGCCACCTGAGCGAGCAGGGTGCGGAAGAAGGGCAGTCGCTCGGCGACGAACCCGGAGAGCGCGATCGTGGCGCCGACGTAGGTAGTTGCCGACAGGACCAGCGCCGCGATCCCCCAGTGCCAGTTGGCCGAGCGCAGCACGCCCCCGAGACTGGCCTTGGCGAGCTCGCCGGCGAGCAGGTAGACAGCGGCGACGCTGGCGACCAGGGTCAGCAGGGTGCGCAGCCGGATGCGTTCCAGCTGGACCGGCGCGACCTCGCCGCCCGGCACCGCGGCGAGCAGTCGCGTGCGCAGGGCGGGCAGCACGTCCCGGCGGCGGCGCAGCGCTTTACGCGTTGAGCGGGCCAAGGCGACCGTCTGCAGCAGCGGCACCACTGCCAGCATCTCGTCCGCGCCCGCCTTTTCCAGGGCCAGGCTGGCGGTCCGATCCGGCCCGACGTAGAGCGCAAGTTCGGCGATGAGCTGGGCTATGTCCAGGCGGACCTGCAGGTCGCTGGCGGCCACGTCGCCGTTACCTGGGTCGAGCAGCATGGCCTGCCCGTCGTCGGTGAGCAGGATGCGGTCCGCGGTCAGCCCGCGGTGCGTCACGTGCCGCGCGTGCAGCCGGTCCACCGCGTCCCAGATCTGCTTGAGCTCGTCGTCGCTGCACCCAGGATTCCGCTTGGCTAGCGTCCTCCCGTCGTGGTGCTCGTAGGCGAGCACGGCGGCTTCCGGGCCAACTCTTACCAATGCGCGCAGCCGGGGCGTGGGAGCGCCCGCGTCCTCCGCCGCGTAGGACAGCAGCGCCCGGTGCTCGACCGCGCGGTCCACGGACAGCGGAGTGTTCCGTGGTACCGGCGCCAGCAGACGGACCGAGCGGTACGCCCGGTAGATGGCGCCGGCCGCCTGCTGGTCCCGGTCGTACACGACGACGTCCAGCCTGGTGCCGTCGCGGTCGGTCACCCCGTAGTGGCGCGATCCGCCTATCCCGTTTCCTTCGTGGCGCACCCGCCTAATCGCGGTTACCAGCAGGTCCGTGGCGGTCAGGGCGGCCGCGATGTCCCGGGCGCTGGGCCGCTGCGAGGTGGAGCCCGCGACATACCTGACCGCCAGGCCGATCGCGCGGCCCGCGATCACCGTGATCAGCAGGGTCAGCATCGGCGTGTGCAGCAAAACCACGTGCACGACCGAGTACACGCCGACCGCCACCCACAGCGCGTTCCGCCAGGCCGGCCGCCCGACGAGGCCGACCATGGTGGCGTAGCCGACCAGGCCCGCCACGGCGGGGTCGAGGGCAGGGATGTGGCTCGTGCCCGGGTGGGACATGATGATCGCGTCGTAGAGCCGGCTGGCAGGCTCCCGGCTGAGCAGGTCGTTGGCCACCGCGGTGACGCCGGCGGCCAGGACGCCGGTGGCCACCGCTTCGGCCAGCCGCCGCCACTGGCGCCGGGCGAGGAGCTGAACGGCCAGGGCTACCGGCAGGATGAACAGGGCAAACAGCGCCAGCGAGCGCGCCAGCGTAAGCAGCGCGAGCGGTATGTGCCTGCTCGCACCCACGATGTCGGCTTGGACGGCAGCCGTGGTGGCCCTGGCCGCGATGCCGGCTCCAGCCAGCGCGACGACCTCGACGCAGGACAGGACGCAGCGCAGCAGATCGACCGGCTTGCGGATGCGGCGCTCAAGCTGATCCTCGATCTGGATCTCGCCTGGCTGCGGTGGCGTCACGGCTCGATCGTTTCACCTGGCCGCCCGGCCGCATAGACGCACCGCCCGGCCGTGACCTGGGTGAGACACGTCCGGGGGGCATTGTCCCCCCGCTATAAGTCTATTAATCTGGTCGTAATACTTGACTTTTAGCGCGGGCCGAGGGAGCCTGGAGGTGCGGTCGCCAGCTCAGTTGACTGGAGGTTCTCCATGCCCACGGATACGGCGCCCATCCAGCTGACCGCGGCGGTTATCGCTTCGGGCGCGGAGGCGATCAGGACGGTACGGGAGTTCGCGGCCTCGATCGCGGACGGCGTGATCGACCGCGACCGGTCGGGCGCGGTGCCGGTCCGCGAGCTCGCGGCGCTCGACGCCAGTGGCCTGCTGGGAATCACCGTACCGCGCAAGTATCACGGCGCCGAGGTGCCTGCCACTGTGCTCGCCGAGGTGATACGCGAGATCGCCGCGGTCGACCCGGCGATCGCGCAGATCCCGCAGGGGCACTTCCTCCTGGTGGACGTGCTCGCGGTGCTCGGCACGGGCGAACAGCGGCGCCGCCTGTTCGCCGACGTGCTGGTCGGCGGCCGGCTCGGCAACGGGCTGGCCGAACGCGGCGGCCAGCACGCCCAGGACCTGAAGACCCGGCTGTCCCGCCGCGGCCCGGTGTTGCGGCTGACCGGGCGCAAGTACTACTGCACCGGGGCGATCACGGCCCGCTGGATCGGGGTCACCGCGCTGGACGACGCCGACCGCATGGTCCTGGCCTTCGTCGAGCGCGACGCGCCCGGTGTGCACCTGGACTCGGACTGGAACGTGATGGGCCAGCGCGCCACCGTTAGCGGCGGCGCTCAATTCGAGGACGTTCCGGTCGATCCCGAGTTGGTCATCCCGTACCAGGGCGCGTTCGAGGCCCCGCAGCAGTTCGGCGCGCGGGCGCAGCTGGTGCACGCCGCGATCGAGGTCGGGATCGCGGGCGGCGCGCTGCGGGAGGCCGGCGAGTTCATCCGGACCAGGGCGCGCCCGTTCTTCGAGGCCGCGCGGGCCGGGTGGACGCAGACCGCTAGTTCGGACCCGCACACCATGCACCGCTACGGCCAGCTGGCGACCAGGGTGCACGCGGCGGAGGCGCTGCTGGCCGCGGCGGCCGCGACCCTGGACGAGGTGACCCGCACGCCCCGGAACGCCGCCGCAGCCGCCCGCGGGTCCCTCGCGATCGCCCAGGCCAAGGCGTTCGGCAGCGAGGTCGCCGCTGAGGTGGCCAGCGACATGTTCTCGCTCGGCGGGGCCAGCGCCGCCGACGAGCGCTACGACCTGAGCCGGCACTGGCGCAACGCCCGCACCCACGCCAGCCACGATCCGGTGGCCTGGAAGTATCACCACATAGGTAACTACCTGCTCAACGACGTCCTGCCGCCCAACCACGGGCAGATCTGACGATGACCGCACAATCCAGAACCGGTTATTCCGGAAATGGAATATCCGGGAGTGGGCTATCTGTGGCTGGGGTATCCGGGGCTGGGGTATCCGGGGCTGGGGTATCCGGGGCTGGGGTATCGGCCGCGGAGTTCCGGGACGCGATGGGGCACTTCGCCACCGGGGTCACGGTGGTCACCTCGGTCGATGCGGACGGCGAGCCGGTGGGCACGACGGCCAACGCGGTTACCTCGCTGTCGCTTGACCCGCCGCTGGTCATCGTCTGCTTCGATCTCGGCAGCCTGACGCTGCAGGCGATCCGCGGCCACGGCGCGTTCGTGGTGAATGTGCTCGCGGCTCCGCAGCAGCACCTGTCGAGGAACTTCGCCCGGCGGGGGCTGACGGCGGCCTGGGACGGGGTCCGGCACCGGCGCGGGCCGACCGGGAGCCCTCGGCTGGAGGACGTGCTCGCGGTGCTGGAATGCACCGTTGAGCACGCGCTGCCCGGCGGCGATCACGAGATCATCGTCGGCCGGGTCCGGCACGCGGAAACCAGCGCCCACCCCAACGGCCCGCTGGTGTTCTTCCGCGGCAGCTACGCCTCCCTGACCGAGCAGGACCTCCCTGCCTGCGGCTGAGGGCCGCCTGCGGTTGGCCTCCCGGGAAGCGGCCGCGTTAGGCTGTGCCTGCAGCGTGCTCAGGGCGGGAGGTGCCTGCGGTGACAGAGCCATCAGACCCGATGGCCGCGGCGGGCCGCGGCCACATGCGGGCATCCCACGCGGACCGCGAGCGCGTGATCGACACGCTCAAGGCCGCGTTCGTGCAAGGCCGGCTGACCAAGGACGAGCTCGACCAGCGGGTGGGCCAGGCGTTCGCCTCAAAGACCTACGCGGAACTGGCCGCGCTCTCCGCCGACCTGCCCGCCGGGCAGACCCGGTCGCCATCCCGGTCGGCCCGGGCGCCGGGCCCGTCGCTGGGGGACAAGAAGGTACTCGAGTGGGCCATCGTGTCTGTGCTCAGTCCGCTGGCCCCGCTGGCGGCCGCCTTTGTCTTTAGCAGCGAAATCCTTGCGCAGGTGGCGGTCATCATGTTCATACTCGATCTCGTCGTCGGGCTTCCCTTCCTGATGATTGTCGTAGGCACAATGATCGAGGAACGCCGCAAGGAACGCCGCTCCCTCGGGTCGCAGGGGCAACTGCCGCCGGGGCAGGGCGGTCGGCCGCCCGGCGGCCAGCGGCACGGCGGGAACGGTCACGATCTGGCCCCGCCCGGTGGGCGCACCGACGAGACACGCGCCGACATGCGAGCTCATGAGTCGCGCCCCGGCCGGCAGCGTGGACAAGTGCCACAAGTTATGCGGCCGGTGCTGGGCGCGCCATAAGCCGGGCGCGGCTTAGGGCCGCCGGTCACGTTACTCGGGGGCTAGGGCACGGCGGATGAGCGGGATGGCGGTTTCGGTCCACTTGGCCACGGCGTCGTCCAGGTTCCCGAACTCGGGCTCGGTGACGTACAGACCGCGGGCGGGGACGGTGGCGCCCAGTTCGACCAGGACGGGGCGCAGGTGAACCTCGACGGCCAGCAGGTGGCCGGGCCAGCCGCCGGTCATCACCGGGACCGCGACGGTTCCGGCCAGGCCGTTGCTGCCGTAGCGGTCCAGGAAGGCCTTGAGCATCCCGGTGTAGGCGGCCTTGTAGGTCGGCGACGCGAAGATGGCGATGTCAGCGGCGGCGACCTCGGCGGTCAGCCGGGTGAGTTCGGCGTGGGACCAGTCGAACAGGCTCGACGCATGTTCGGCGAGGTCGACCACTAGCGTGGCCGGGGCGGCAGAGGTGGTCGGGGGTGCGGGGAGAGGCAGGGCCGCTCGCCCGGTGAGCGGGGCTTGCGCAGCGGGCACGGCTTGCGCGGCGGGCACGGCTTGCGCGGCGGGCACGGCTTGCGCGGCGGGCGAGGTCAGTCCGGCGGCTAGGGCGTCGGCTACCGCCAGGGCCACGCCATGGGTGCGGGACGCGGGCTTGGGATTGCCGGTGACGACGGCGATCCGCATGGCGTCTTACCTCCGTTCACGGATAGCCGGGAGCGGGGCTGATATCCGGCTCGTTCGGTCCGAAAAAGAACTTTACGGTACGGCGGCGGGGTGGCGCGGCCGGTCAGCCGGGGGCGCGAGGGGGCCCGACGTCGGGGCGAACGGAGTTACGTTCAGCGTGTCGTCGAGGGTATCCGCATCGGGGTGCCGCCACAGGCCGCGCTGGCGCAGGATGGGGAGCACGCCCTCGCCGAACCAGTAGGCCTCCTCCAGGTGCGGGTAGCCGGACAGGATGAACTCGGACAGGCCGAGCTGGGCGTATTCCTCGATCCGGTCGGCCACCTCGGCGTGGCTGCCGACCAGCGCCGTCCCGGCGCCGCCGCGGAGCAGGCCGACGCCGGCCCACAGGTTCGGCGACACCTCCAGGTCGTCCGGCGAGCCGCCGTGCAATTCGCGCATCCGGCGCTGGCCTTCGGACTCGCTGCGGCCGAGCCCCTCCTGAACCGTGCGGATCATGGCCTCGTCGACGCCTTCGATCAGCCGGTTGGCCTGCATCCACGCCTCGTGCGAGGTGTCCCTGGTGATGACGTGCAGCCGGATGCCGTAGCGCGGCGCGCGCCCGGCCTTGCGGGCCAGGCTGTCCATCCAGCGCAGCTTGGTGTTCACTGCGGCCGGCGGCTCGCCCCAGGTCAGGTAGACGTCCGTGTAGCGGGCCGCGACCGGGCCCGCCTCGGGCGAGGACCCGCCGAAGTACAGGTCGGGCACCGGGTCGGGCCGCCGGGCCAGCCGGGCGCCCTCGACCCGCAGGTGCTCGCCGCGGTGGCTGACGGTCTCGCCGCGCCACAGCCGGGTCACGATGTCCAGGAACTCGCCGCAGCGAGCGTAACGCTGCTTCTTGTCCAGGAAGTCGCCGTAGGCCTGCTGCTCGGCGGCCTCGCCGCCGGTCACCACGTTAAGCAGCAGCCGACCCTTCGAGTGACGCTGGAACGTGGCCGCCATCTGCGCGGACAGCGTCGGGGAGATCAGGCCGGGGCGGAACGCGACCAGGAACTTCAGCCGCTCGGTGACCTCGGTGAGCATCGCCGTCGTCAGCCAGGCGTCCTCGCACCAGGCACCGGTCGGGGTGAGCGCGGCCTCGAAGCCGAGTTGTTCGGCGCTGCGGGCGACCTGGCCCAGGTAGGCGAGACTCGCGGGGCGGATCGCGCCCGCCGCGCCGGTCGCGACGCCGTGGCCGCCGCCGACGATGTCGCGGCCGTCGCCGTTGGTAGGCAGGAACCAGTGGAAGCGCAGAGACATCCATCGCTCCTTCGGCTAATTGCGATAATTCCGATTGATTTAGTTTACAGGAAGGTAGCCCGGCGGCGCCGGGCTGGCCCGCGGCCGGGCCGGCGCGTTCCCTGGCCGGGCTTGCTCGACTATCGTCCGTGACATGAGGGCATCGGAGATTCGCCAGCTGATCCAGATGAAACCGGTCGAGCTCGACGCCACGCGCCGACGGCTTTCCGCCTGCCATGACATTGCTGACCTGCGCGTCGCGGGACGTCGGCTGACCCCGCGCCCGGTCTTCGACTACGTCGACGGCGGCGCCGACGAAGAGCTCTCGGTCCGAGGTAACACCAGGGCGTTCCGCCGCTGGCGGTTCCAGCCGCGCGCGCTGGTGAACGTGTCCGAAGCTGATACCTCGGCGCGGTTCCTCGACTCGGTGGCGCCGCTGCCGCTGGCCCTGGCCCCGACCGGGTACACGCGGATGATGCACCCGGCTGGCGAGATCGGCGCGGCTCGGGCGGCGCAGCGGCACGGCCTGCCCTACACGCTGTCCACGATGGCGACCACCACCATCGAGGCGGTCGCCGAGGGGGCCCGACCCGACCTGTGGTTCCAGCTATACATCCTGCGCGACAGCGGGCTCACCAAGGAACTGGTCGACCGGGCCGCCGCGGCCGGGTACCGGGTCCTGGTGGTGACCGTGGACACCTTCGTGACCGGGCACCGGACCAGGGACCGGCGCAACGGCCTGGTCATCCCGCCCGAGCTCACCGCGCGCACGCTGGCCAGCATCGCGGGCAAGCCGGGCTACTGGATCCGGATGCTGCGCAGCCCGGCCATCGACTTCGCCAACTTCGCCGGGCACCCGGCGGCGACCATCGAGGGCACCGGGGAGTTGTTCAACCCGGCCATCACCTGGGACGACATCGCCGAGCTGCGAGCGCGCTGGCCGGGCAAGCTGGTCATCAAGGGCCCGCTCGGTCCCGCCGACGCCGCGCACGCCATCTCCGCCGGGGCCGATGGGCTGCAGCTTTCCAACCACGGCGGGCGCCAGCTCGACCGGGCGTTGCCGCCGGCCGACCTGATCGCCGACGTCCGCGAGACCGTCGGGCCCGAGGTGTCGGTGCTGGTCGATTCGGGCGTCCGGCACGGTTCGGACATCGCCGTGGCGGTGGCGCTCGGCGCGGACGCCTGCGCCATCGGGCGCGCCTACCTGTACGGGCTGATGGCCGGCGGCGAGCCGGGGGTGGACAAGGCGCTGGACATCCTGGCCGAACAGTTCCGGCGGACCATGCAACTGCTCGGCGTGCGTTCGGTGGCCGAACTGCGCGCGGCCGGGCCCGAGCTGCTCACCCCGACCTAACAAAGTACTACGAGGAGCCTCGATCCGGTCGGCGGCGTGCGCGGGGGACGTTCCGTCGATCCGGATACCGCGCAGCGCCAGCACTGCGATCAGCACGGCCGCGCAGGTGATCGACGCGTCGGCCAGGTTGAACGTCCACGGGAAGTGCGGCAGGTTGATCCAGTCCACCACCCGGCCGCGCAGCGGGCCGGGCGCCCGGAACAGCCGGTCGCCCAGGTTGCCCATGGCCCCGCCGAGCAGCAGCCCGAGGGCGATCGTCCAGGCCAGGCTGCGCAGCCGCCGGGCCGTGCGGATGATGGAGACGATGACGCCGCACACGATCAGGGCGATGACCGCGGTGTAGGAAGGGCCGACGCCGAAGGCGGCCCCGGCGTTGAAGGTGAGGTCCAGCGTGACCAGCCCGTGCAGCAGCCTGACCGGCGGGTGCCCCGACAGCTTGCCGAGCACCTGCGCCTTGGAGATCGCGTCGGCCGTCAGCACGGCGACCGCGACGCAGAACATGACCGTGAGCGCCCGGATCCGGCGTACTCGCAGCTGGGCAGGATCGACGATCATCAGGTACCCGACCCGTGGGAGCTGATCGCGGGAACCGTGCCGGGCTGGGGCTGGCGGGGCGGCAGCGGGCGGCGGGACTTGACCGGGCCGGTGGCGACCTCCGGCGGGACCGGGAGCGGCTGTTCGGCCAGCGCGCCCAGGGCGAGCTCGACCGCGGTCTCCAGCTGCGGGTCCCGGTCGGCCGCCCCGTCGTCGGGGGTGATCAGCACCTCCACGTCTGGGTCGACGCCGTGGTTCTCCACGCCCCAGCCGTACTCGTGGAAGAAGAATGCGTACCGCGGCACGGTGATGGAGGTGCCGTCGACCAGGCTCTGACGGCCCTCGATGCCGACTACGCCGCCCCAGGTCCGGGTACCCACCACCGGGCCGAGGCCGAGCAGCTTGACCGTGGCCGTGACGATATCGCCGTCGGAGCCGGCGAACTCGTCGGCCACCGTGACCAGCGGGCCGCGCCGCGCCTCCTGCGGGTAGGTAACCGGGCGGATCCAGCGTCCCATGTCCCAGGCCAGGACGCGGCGGGCCAGCTTCTCCACGACCAGCTCGGAGATGTGACCGCCGCTGTTCCCGCGGACGTCGAAGATGAGCCCGTCGCGAGCCATCTCGGTGCGCAGGTCGCGGTGGAAGTCCGCCCAGCCCTCGCCCATCATGTCCGGGATGTGCAGGTAGCCGAGCCGCCCCTCGCTCAGCTCGCGGACGCGCCGACGCCGCCCGGCCACCCAGTCCTGGTAGCGCAACCGCCGGTCCGAGCGCAGCGGCACCACCACGACCCGCCGCAAGGGGCCCCGGGGGGGCGAAGCCCCTCCCAAGGGGGGTCTGGGGGGATGGTTCCCCCCAGGATCGGGGGGGTCTGGGGGGGTCGTCCCCCCGGCCAGCAAAAGCTCGACCGGCTTGCCCGCCGCACCGGCCAGCAGCGGCCAGGGGCCGCGTAGCGGGTCGACCGGCTGCCCGTCCACCGCGACCAGTTCGTCGCCGGGGCCGGCCACCACGCCCGGCGCGGCCAGCGGGGAGCGCGCCCGCGGGTCGGACGACTCGCCCGGCAGCACCCGGTCCACCAGCCAGCGGCCCGAGTCATCACGCGAGATGTCCGCGCCGAGCTGGCCCACCGGGACGTAGTCCCGCGGTCCTGTCCAGGCCGCGGTCACGTAGGCGTGCGACGTGCCGAGCTCGCCGAGCACCTCCCACATCAGGTCGGCGAAATCGGCCGCACTGCGGATCCGGTCCAGCAGTGGCCGGTACTCCGCGAGCACGCCGTCCCAGTCGACTCCGGACATGTCCGGGGTCCAGTAGTCCCGGCGCAAGAACCGCCCGGCCTCGCCGTAGGCGTGTCGCCAGAGCGCGGCCGGGTCGGCGGTGAACCTGGCCCGGGACAGGTCCACGGTGACGGTCTCCCCCGCGTCGTCGTGCTTGCGCGCGGACGGCAGCACCCGCAGCTCGTCGTGGTCGCGGACCACGAGCCGGGTGCCGTCGCCGCTGACCCGGAACCAGTCCAGCGCCCCCACCAGCTCCTTGACCTCGCGCTTGCGCAGGTCGAAGCGCTGCAGGGCCGGACGCGGCCCGTCGTCGTCCGGGTCGGCGCCGCCTTCGCCCAGCACGCCGGTGACGGGGGCACGCAGCCACACCAGGCCGCCCTTGACCGCACGCAGGTACCGGTAGCGGGCCTCTTCCACCGGGATGGCCACTACCCGTTCGGCGAGGCCGGCCGGATCGACGACGACGGCTGGCTCGGCGGCCGGGTCGTCACCGTTGTCCTGGCCCAGCGGCCGCCCGGATGGCACCGGGCCGAACGGCGAGGGGCTTCCCGCCGCCAGCGGCACCAGGTAGGGCCGGCCGCCGAGCGGGAACGACAGGTCGAACGTTTGCGCGTCGTAGACCGGGTTGAACGCACGCTGAGACAGGAAGGCCAGGTAGAGGCCGTCGGTGGTGAACACCGGGCTGCTGTCGGCGAACCGCCCGTCGGTCACGTCGACCACCTCGACCTGGACCCCGGCCTCTCCGCCGGAGATCCTCGCCATCCGGATCCGGGTCAGCGGACCGACCGTGGGATGGGACCAGGCCAGCCAGGCCGAGTCCGGCGACCAGGACAGCTCGCCGATGGCCCCGTCGTCGGACGCGGCCAGCTCGGTGACCTGCCCGGACGTCACGTCGACGGCCAGCAGCCTGCCGTCGCGCGCGGCGGCGGCGACCGTAGCCCCGTCCGGGGAAGCAGCCAGGCTGGTCACGTGCCCGAGAAGACCTTCCGCGAGCCGAACGACGCTGGTTTCAGCGGCTCCTTCCGCGGGGGCGATCTCCAGCGCGTCGCCACCGGCGGCGTCGGTGACCCAGACCACCTGGCCGGTGTCCCCGAGGACGCGTGGCAGCCTGGCCCGGGCCTGCGGATCAACGTGCAGCGCGCGGGCCGGGCCGTCCTTGTGCGTCAGCCAGTGCACCGTGCCCCGCACCTCGACCACGCTGGCCTGACCGGTCTTATCGCAATCCAGGGCGCCCAGGTGATCCTTGGCCGAGATCAGCTTCGATGCGCGGCCCGCCGCCGGGGAGCCGAGGGTGATCCCCAGCGGCCGCGGCTCCGCCGCGTCCGGGCCGTCCAGGATCCAGATGTCGCCGGCCACGTGGTACACGATCCGCTGCCCGTCGGTAGACGGGTTCCTGGCGTACCAGCCGTCATGATCGGTGTGCCGGCGCAGGTCGCCGCCGTCCAGCGCGCAGGAATAGATGTTGGCGGTGTCCTCGTGGTCCGATAGGAAGAACAGCCTCCCGGCGATGATCATCGGGCTGCCCAACTGGCCGCCCAGGTCCGCGAGCACCCGGGTGAACAGGGGGTCGGTAGCTGTGGCGGTCCACAGCTTGCCGGTCCGGCCGCCGCGGTACCGCTTCCAGAACGCGGGCTCGCCGGCCACGCTGCCGGTCAGCAGGGCGGTACCCGCCGCCTCGATGGCCACGTCGTTGACGGCACCGAACGGCAGCAGGCGGGGCGGCGCGCCGTCGCCGGGGACGGCGTACGCCCGCCGGTACTTGGCGGCCGGCTGGTTCACCGCGGTAACGGCCAGCACCTCGCCCGCCGCGGTCCACCCGGTGACCCTGGTCTGCGGGTCACCCCAGTAGGTGAGGCGGGCCGCCGCGCTGCCGTCAACCTCGGCGCAGTACACCTCGGGGTTGCCGTCGCGCGTGCTGCTCCAGGCCACCCGCGATCCGTCACGGGAGAACCGCGGGTAGCTCACCGGCACGTCGGCGGCGGACAGCCGCCAGGCGCGGCCGCCGACGGCCGGGGCGAGCCAGACGTCGTCGCCGGCCACGAAGGTGAGCAGGTCACCGTGAATGTGGGGGTAGCGCAGGTATCCAGCCGACATCAGGCGGTACCCTCTGGCCCCCGAGGTGCCCGGGGTGGGAGCGGCGGGCGGACCTTGGACGGGCCGGTCGCCACGTCGGCCGGCACCTTGGGCGGCTGCTTCTCCAGTGCCTCGAGCGCGAGGCGCACCGCGGTCTCCAGCTGCGGGTCCCGCCCGACGGCCCAGTCGTCGGGCGTGATCAGCACCTCCACGTCCGGGTCGACGCCATGGTTCTCCACGCCCCAGCCGTACTCGTCGAACGAGAACGCGTACCTGGGCACGGTCATGTGGGTGCCGTCGACCAGCTCGTGGCCCGGGATACCGTCGATGCCGATCACGCCACCCCAGGTGCGGGTGCCCACCACCGGGCCGAGCCCGAGCAGCTTGATCGCGGCCGTGACGATGTCCCCGTCGGATCCGGCGAACTCATCGGCAATCGTGACGACCGGGCCGCGCCGCCCGTCCTGGGGGTAGGAAACCGGCTGGATCCAGCGTCCCTCGTCCCAGCCGATGACGCGGCGGGCCAGCTTCTCCACCACCAGCTGGGAGATGTGCCCGCCGCCGTTCCCGCGCACGTCCATGACCAGGGCGTCGAACCGCATCTCGGTGTGCAGGTCGCGGTGGAAGTCGGCCCAGCCCTCACCGATCATGTTCGGGATGTGCAGGTAGCCGATCCGTCCGTCACCGAGCTCGCGCACCAGGCGGCGCCGGCCGGTCACCCAGTCCTGGTACCGGAGTCGCCGCTCGTCGCGCAGCGGCACCACCGCTACGCGGCGCCGGATTTCCGGATCGCCGGCCTGCGGGGCGATGGTGAGCTCGACCGGCTTGCCGACCGTCCCGGCCAGCAGCGGCGCCGGGCCGAGCACCGGATCGACCAGGCGCCCGTCCACCGCGATCAGCGCGTCCCCGGCCCGGACGACCACACCGGGCGCCTCCAGCGGCGAGCGCGCCCGCGGGTCGGACGACTCGCCCGGCAGCACGCGGTCCACTACCCAGCGACCGGAGGAGTCGCGGGACAGGTCCGCGCCGAGCAGGCCGACGGCCGCGGCGTCGCGGACCTGGCTGTCCGCGTCGGCCTTGATGATGTAGGCGTGCGACGTGCCGAGTTCGGCCACCACCTCCCACATCAGGTCGACGAAATCGTCCGCGCTGCGGACCCGGTTGAGCAGCGGACGGTAGGTGTCCAGCACCCCGTCCCAGTCCACCCCGGACATGTCCTGGGTCCAGAAGTCGCGGCGCATCAGCCGGGCCTCGTCGAAGGCGTGCCGCCACAGCGCGGCCGGATCGGCCTGGAACCTGGCCCGGGACAGGTCGACGGTGACCGACTCGCCCGAGCCGCGGTCCTCCTTGTGCTCGGCCGGCAGGACCCGCAGGTCGTCCCGGTCCCTGACCACCAGCCGGGTGCCGTCGCCGCTGACGTCGAACCAGTCGAGCTCGCCGTCCAGTTCGGTGACCTCGCGCTTGCGCAGGTCGAACCGCTCCAGGACCGGCCGCGGCGCGTCGTCCTCGGTGCTGGCATTGCCCTCGCCGAGCACGCCGGACACCGGCTCGCGCAGCCAGGCCAGCCCGCCCTTGGTGGCACGCAGCCGGGAGTACCTGGCCTCGATCACCGGCACGCCCACCACGCGGCCAGGGAGACCTTCGGCGTCCACGGAAACCTCGGTCCGTTCGGCAGAATCTGATGTGTCCTTGTCCGGCTCGGGCGGATCCTGGCCCACCGGACGGCCACCGGGCAGCGGGCCGAACGGCGACGGGGTTTGCGCGGCCAGCGGCACCAGGTAGGGGCGGCTGCCGAAGGGGAACGACATGTCGAAGGTCTGCGCGTCGTACACCGGGTCGAAGCTGCGCCGGGAGATGAACGCGAGGTAGAGGCCGTCGAGTGAGAACACCGGGTCGGTATCGGTGAACCGCCCGTCGGTCACGTTGATCACCTCGACCTGGCCATCGGCGATCCCGGAAATGGGAGCCATGCGGATGCGGCGCAGCGGCTGCGTGCCGGGCTGGGACCAGGCCAGCCAGGCCGAGTCCGGTGACCAGGCCAGCCCGTCCATGGCCCCGTCGTGGGACGCGGCCAGCTCGGTGACCCGCCCGGAGGTCACGTCCACGGCCAGCAGCCTGCCGTCGTGGGCGGCGGCGGCCACGGTCGCCCCGTCCGGGGAGGCGGCCAGGCTGAGCACGTTGCCGAGTAGGCCTTCGGCGAGCCGGACGGTCTCGGTCTCCGGCTCATCTATCACCGAATCGATCTCGAGCGCGTCGTCCCCGGCAGCGTCGGTGACCCAGACCGCCTGGCCGGTGTCGCCGAGCACCCGCGGCAGCCTCGCGCGGGCCGCCGGGTCGACGTGCAGCGCCCGGGCCGGGCCGTCCTTGTGCGTCAGCCAGTGCACCGTGCCGCGCACCTCGACCACGCTGGCCTGACCGGTCTTGTCGGGGTTGAGGCTGCCCAGATGGTCTTTCGCCGAGATCAGCCGGGGGGCCCGGCCGGCGGCTGGCGAGCCGAGGATGATGTCGAGCTCGCGGGGCTCCGCCACGTCCGGGCCGTCCAGGATCCAGATGTCGCCCGCCACGTGGTACACGATCCGCTGCCCGTCGGTAGACGGGTTCCTGGCGTACAGGCCGTCATGATCGGTGTGCCGGCGTAGGTCGCTGCCGTCCAGCGCGCAGGAGTAGATGTTGCCGGTGCCCTCGTGGTCGGACAGGAAGAACAACCGCCCGCCGATCAGCATCGGGGCACCGAGCTGGCCGTCGAGGTCGGCGAGCACGCGGGTGAAGGGGGATGGGGAGGTGGGTGGGGGATCGTCGGCGTTGGCCGTCCACAGCCTGCCGCTGGTGCCGCCGCGGTAGCGCTTCCAGTACGCGAGCTCGTTGTCCGTCCGGCCGGTGAGCAGGGCGCTGCCCACCTCCTCCAGGGCCAGATCGCCCACCGGGCCGAACGGCAGCCGCCGCGGCGGCGAGCCCTCGAGCGGAACCGCGTAGGCCCAGGTCAGGTAGTTCTCGGGCTGACCGGTGGCGGAGATCGCGAGCACCTCGCCACCCCCGGTCCAGCCGGCCACGCGGGTCCTGCTGTCGCTCCAGTAGGTGAGCCGGCTCGCGTCGCCGCCTTCCGGATCGGCCGTGTAGACCTCCGGGTTGCCGTCCCGCCAACTGGTCCAGGCGATCCTGGCGCCGTCGCGGGAGAAGCGCGGGTAGCTCACCTGGGCGCGGTCGGAGGTTAGCCGCCAGGCGCGGCCGCCGTCGGCGGGGGCGAGCCAGATGTCGTCCTCGGCGGCGAAGGCGAGGAGATCACCGTGAACGTGCGGGTAGCGCAGGTATCCAGACGAAGTCACGCGCTTCATCCTATGGTCTGCGGTCTAGAGCCAGCCGCGTTCGGAGGCGATGCGACGTGCCTCGGCGCGGTTCCTGGCCCCGGTCTTCTGGATGCACGCCGACAGGTAGTTCCGCACCGTGCCCTCGGAGAGGTAGAGCCTGGCGGCGATCTCGGCGATGGTCCGGCCGTCCGCGGAGGCCTCGAGCACGTCGCGCTCGCGCGGGGTGAGCGGGTTGACCCCGTCGGCGAGCGCGGCGGCGGCTAGGTCCGGGTCGATGACCCGCTCGCCGGCCAGCACCCGGCGGATCGTCTGCGTAAGCTTGTCGGCCGGGGAGTCCTTGACCAGGAACGCGGACACCCCGGACTCCATCGCGCGGCGCAGGAACCCGGGCCGGCCGAACGTCGTCAGGATCACGATCTTGGTATCCGGGTAACGCTTCTTCAGCGCGGCGGCGGCCGTCAGGCCGTCCATGCCCGGCATCTCGATGTCGAGCACGGCCACGTCCGGGTTTGCCCTTTCCGCCGCCCTGACGACCTCGTCGCCCCGGCCGACCTGGGCCACCACCTCGAACTCGCCCTCGAACTCCAGCAGCGCGGCCAGCGCCTCCCTGATCATCACCTGGTCCTCGGCGAGCAGCAGCCGGACCGGCTCCTTGTTCTGCTTGTCCTCCTGGTTCTCCGGGGTTTCTTGCGCGGTCATGGCGGGCCATTATGGCCGGCTGCGGCCACGGCGGGGGCCGCGGGAACGGTCGCGATGAGGCGGAAGCCGCGGTCGTGGTGGCCCCCCAGGCCGGGCTCGGCCCGGGTCAGCGACAGGCGGCCGCCGATGGCGGACAGACGTTCGGACATGCCGCGCAATCCGCTTCCCCCGGGAGTCTCCGGGTCTTGGTTCGCGAAGCCGAGGCCGTCGTCGCTGACCTCGAGGGACAGCTCGCTCCCGTGGTCGGCGAGGCGGATGCGGCAGCGCCGGGCGCGGGAATGGCGGATCACGTTGGTGACGGCCTCGCGCAGGCACCAGGCCAGCACCGCCTCCGTATCCGGGTCGAACGTGCCCGACCGCAGCGTCAGCTCGGCGTCGTCGTCGAGCCCGATGCCGGCCGCCTCAAGGGCGTTCCTGGCCGTGATGACCTCGATCGCGAGCGTCGGCCTGCGGTAGCCGCTGACCGCCTCCCTGATGTCGTGCAGCGTCTGCCGGCTGACCCGGCCGATGTCACCCAGTTCGGTGAGCACCGCGTCGCGCTCGGCTGAGGACGGGAGCTTAGCCAGGCGCTTGGCGGCCAGCTCGGACTTCAGCGTGATCATCGACAGCGACTGGCCGGTCAGGTCGTGCATGTCCCGGGCCAGCCGCAGTCGTTCCTCGTTCGTGGCCAGTTTGGCGACGGTCTCGCGGGCCTGGGCCAGCTCGTGCATCAGGGTGATCTGCCATCGGAACCCCACCATGGCCACGCCGACGAGCAGGACGGGCAGCAGCACGGCCACGAAGTTCCCGAGGCCGAAATGAGACAGCCAGCTGAAGAACGTATAGCAGGCCCCGACGGCCAGGATGCCCAGCATGGCCACGCGCCGCCCGGCGGGCGCGAGCACCATGCCGGTGGCGGCGGACACGTAGATCCACAGCGGCGTCCATTGCTTGCCGTACACCGCGCAGGCCAGCGCCGCCAGCACGGCGATAGCCACGAGCCCGTACCGGGCCAGCCGCGGATGCTCGTCGTCGTACATGAGGACCGACAGGTAGATGGCGCAGAAGGCGACCGTGATGGCCAGGCCGCCGGCGATCCACACCACCCCGTGGTGGTGACCGAAAAGGTCCGCGACCGGCGAGATCAGGTAGACGAGCCAGACGGCGGAGAAGAACCAGCGCATCGGGTTGCCGGTGCCCGGCACGCCACTCTGGCGGAGGGCGGCCGGGCCCAGCCCGGGCCCGCACCCCTCCTGGTCCGGGGCGCTGCTGACGGCTTCGGTGGACCTTATCGCCATCTCACTTCACCTCTCCTTCCATGCTGCCACGTTGACCCGGCCGGGCCCCCGCGCCGGCCGGGTCAACGCTGGATCAGACGGTCTCGGCAGTTGACCGGACCGCGAACGTGGCCAGCGCGACGAAGATCGCGAACCAGACCACGACGCCGATCACGTTGACCAGCGCTATGCTGCCCTGGCCGATCACGTCCGTGCTGATCTTGACGATCTGGTAGGTGGGCGTGAATTCGCCGAACTTCTGCAGCGCACCGCTGAGCGGGAACCACAGACCGCCGAAGATCGAGAAGAAGAAGAAGATGACGATGGCGACCGGCTGCACCGAATCCGGATCCAGCTTGTAGCCGAGGGCCACCGCCAGCGCCGCGAAGATGAGCGTGCCGACCCAGATGGCGAGCGCGCACACGATCCACTTCCAGATCGGCATCTGCACGTGGCCGTAGAAGCGGCCGAGCAGGAACACGATCAAGATCGACGGCACCGTGGTCACCATCGAGGCCAGGACCTTGGCGACCACGTAAGCGCTCGCCGGCAGCGGCGTGAGCCGCAGCTGCCTGATCCAGCCGTCCTTACGTTCCTGCGAGATGCGGATCGTGTTGTTGTTGAACGCTCCGCTGAAGGCGCCGAACGAGGCCATCCCGACCATGTAGAAAGCCGCGAACGCGACGCCGTCTCCGGTCGTGTTCGACTTCCCGAAGATCAGGTAGAACATCACCGGGAGGGCGACCGTGAAGATCAGGTACCGCTTGTTCCGCCGCAGCCTTGATATTTCTGCCTTGGCCAGCAACAGTGTGCCGCTCATGTCAGATCGCCTCTCCCGCGTGTGCGTTTGTCGTTGGTCGCGTCGTCTTCCGCGGTGATGGCCAGGAAGGCCTGCTCGAGGCCGAGGCTGCTGACCTCGATCTCCCGCGGCCGGTAGCCGGCGTCGAGGATCGCGTACAGCGTGGCGTCGGAGTCGCTGGACTGGATCTGCACCACGTCGTGCCTGACCTCGAGGTTCACCAGGCCGGGCAGGCCGAGCAGGAACGGCTCGTCCACCCGGTCCAGCCGGAAGGAGATCCGCTTGGCCCCGGCCCGCGCCTTGATCTCGGCCGGCGTGCCGTCGGCGAGCAGCCTGCCCCGGTTGATGACCAGGATCCGGTCCGCGGCCTGGTCGGCTTCTTCCAGGTAGTGCGTGGCGAACAGGAGCGTGCGCCCCTCGGCGACCTCTTCCTTCATGCTGCCCCAGAACAGCCTGCGGGTCTCCACGTCCATGGCGGTGGTCGGTTCATCCAGCACGATCAGCTCGGACTTGCCGCAGATGGCCAGCGCGAAGCGGACCCGCTGGGTCTGGCCGCCGGACAGCCGGTCCACCCGCTGGTCCGCGAACTGGGCGATGCCTGCCCGCCTGAGCGTGGTCTCGATAGGTTCGGGCCTGGGATGCAGGCCGGTCACGAGGGCCACGAGCTCGCGCACCGTCACCTCGGGCATCAGGCCGCCGGACTGGAGCATGGCGCCCACCCGCCCGGACTTCACCGCATGGTACGGATCAGAGCCGAACATCTGGATCTTCCCGCTGGTGGGCTTGCGCAGCGCGAGCAGCATGTCAAGCGAGGTGGACTTGCCCGCGCCGTTCGGGCCGAGCAAGGCGGTGGTCTCGCCGGCGCGCAAGTCCAGGGTCAGCCCGTCAACGGCCCGTAGCCTCCCGTAGTGCTTGGACACGTTCTCGAAGGAGACCACCGGCGCGCCCCCGCGGCCGGCTCCGTAACTGGCTACCGTGTTGTGGCCGAAGGTGCCGGCGTAGCCGTCTCGGCCGTCTCGGCCGTCTCGGCCGTCTCGGCTGGCATGCTCTGAGCCGCCTCCGTCAGTATCGGAAACGCCGTAATCCGTCCCATACTGGCTCATGTAGTTCCCCTGTTTCGGACTTCATGTGGCCGGTCTCTCCGGCCCTGACCCCCGGTGCTCTCATACCACCATTCAGCCGGCCGGGTAGGTAGTGCCGTCCCTCAGGAACCTCCCATGACATGCGTCATCCCTTGGCCGGTGACACACCGTACTCAGGGTCGTTTGAGTGAACAGGCCGCGACCGGCTGTTTAACTTCTGGCTAAGGGGCCGGGCGGGTTAGCGGCCGACGGCGTAGCCCTGCATGCCGCGGGGGTTGGCGGCGGCGTACAGGACGCCGTTGCGACGGGCGACGGCGCTGACCCGGCCTAGCGACCAGGCGGGGCGGACGTTGACCAGGTGGCCGCGGCGCCGCAGTTCCTCGATCACGGGAGCCCCGGCCCGCGACTCGACGTCGAGCACACTGGGTTGCGCCTGGCGCGGGTAGAACGACGACGGCATGTGCGCGGAGTGGTACGACGGGAAGTCGATCGCCTGCTGCAGGTTCATGCCGAACGTCAGGTGGTTGAGGAAGAACAGCAGCGACCACTGATCCTGCTGGTCGCCGCCGGGCGTGCCGAACGCCAGGTACGGCTCGCGGTCGCGCAGCGCGAGGCTCGGGGTGAGCGTCGTGCGCGGCCGTTTGCCCGGCGCGAGCGTGGCGGGCAGTCCGGGGGTGAGGGTGAACATCTGCGCCCGGGTGCCGAGGCAGAAGCCGAGGCCGGGAATGACCGGCGATGACTGCAGCCAGCCACCGCTCGGCGTGGCGGAGACCATGTTGCCGAACCGGTCGGCCACGTCGAGATGGCAGGTGTCGCCCGCTCGGTAGCTCGACGCCGCGGGTCCGCCCCGATTGGTTTGAGGGTCCGCGCCGCTGATGCGCATCGTCGGCTCGCCGGTGCCCGGGTCCAGCCGCGGCGGCTCCACGTCCAGGCTCGGGGCCACGCTCCCGTCGTCGCCGTTCCCGGTGACCGTGCCGGTGGCGAAGCCCGGCAGCCGGGGCGGCCTGCCGTCCGGGGCGCCGGGACGCAGCTCGGCGGACGCTTCGGAGCTGACCAACTGACGCCTGGCCTCGGCGTATTCGGCGGAAAGCAGCGCCTTGACCGGCACGTCGGTGAAGTCAGGGTCGCCGTACCAGGCCTCCCGGTCGGCGAACGCGAGCTTGGCACATTCGGTCACGGTGTGCATATAGTCCGCGGTGCCAGGGCCCATGGCCGCCAAGTCGAAGCCTTCGAGTAGCGCGAGCTGCTGGAGGAACACCGGACCCTGCCCCCACGGCTTGGTCTTGCACACGGTCAGGCCGCCGACGTCATAGGTCAGCGGTTCCTCGAGCCGCGGGTGCCAGCCCGCCAGGTCAGCGTAGGACAGCAGCCCCCGGTGCGGCTGGCCGGTCACGTCCATGACCTCCGTGGAGGCGACGTAGGCGGCGATCGTCTCGGCGACGAAACCCTCGTAGTAGACCCGCCGGGCGGCCTCGATCTGCTCGTCGCGATCGTGGCTCGCCGCTTCCGCCTCTCGCAGAATGCGCTGGTAGGTGGCGGCCAGCACGGGGTTGGCGAACAGTGAGCCTGGCGCGGGCACATGGCCGTCCGGCAGATAGACCTCGGCCGAGGTCGGCCAGTGATCCCGGAACAGCTCGGCCACGCTGGCGATACCCCAGCTGATCGCGGGCAGCAGCGGGTAGCCGCTGGCCGCGTACCCGATCGCGTAGGCCATCACGTCTCGCAAACGGAGCGTGCCGTACTCCCGCAGCAGCAGCATCCAGGCCCCGAACGCGCCGGGCACGCAAGCGGCCAGCAGCCCGCTGCCGGGCACAAGGTCAAGCCCCAGGTCGGCGAACGCCTCCGGGGTGGCCGCGGCCGGCGCGGTCCCCTGCCCGCAGAGCACGAAGGTTTCGCCGCGGCCGGCGTGATGGGCGATGACCGGGACCTCACCGCCGAGGCCGTTCAAGTGCGGCTCGACGACCTGAAGCACGAGCCCGGCGGCGGCGGCCGCATCGAACGCGTTACCGCCGTGCTCGAGCACTGCCAACCCGGCCGCCGAGGCGAGCCAGTGCGTCGAGGCCACCATGCCGAACGTGCCCGCCAGTTCGGGCCGGGTCGTGAATTCGGGGATTTCGCCCATGACCCGATCTTCTCATCAAGCCGCGGCGAGATGGCCTGTGTGTCGGCTGGCGCCGGGCACGCCTTTAGCGCGTGCTCGTCGGCCAGCGCGCCGCTGCTGACCGTCATGCCCGTCCGGGCCGGCCAGGGGGTCCAGGGAACCACACCCTGACATCACGGTAACGTCGGCCGCATGGACCTCTCTCCGCGGGTGCGCGCCGTCTGCGATCTCGATGTCTCCGAGGTACGGGAATCCGCAGGCCGGCATGAGTACGACGGTAAGCCGCAGGACCTGTCCCCGGCTGGCGTCCGCGCCGGGCTCGCCCGGCTGGCGGCAGCGCGGGCCGACGGCGAGCGGCTCGCGGACGCGCACGACGAGGCTCACCTGTCCGCGGCCGAGGAGCAGAAACGGGTCGCCTACGCCGAGCTCGAACTGCACCGCAGGAACCCGATCCTGCACCTCGGCGAGCTCGACCTGGCCTGTTACGACCGGGACTACGCGCCCCAGGAGGTACGGGACGTCGCGCGGGCCGAGCACCTCGCAGCCTGGCCGCGGGTCGCCGACGCGGCCATCGAATCACTCGACCAGGTGAGCGCGCCGGTCGCCGAGGCGCTGCTCGGCGGCATACGCGGACTGGCGGCCGGGCTCACCGCGGGTCCCAGCGGCTCGAGCCAGGCCGCCCTGGCGGCCGCGCGGGCCGCGCACGCGCGGCTGGTCGCGCACACCGAACGCGCGGCGACGGAGGGCGACCCCGATCCGGCGCTCGGCGGTGCCGGGTTCGCCGCCCTGATGGGCAGCGCCGAGGCCTTGCCAGTCGACCTGGGCAGGCTGGCGGAGCAGGCCGACGCCGAACGGGACCGGCTGCACGCCCTGCTGACCGACGGGTGCGCCCAGTTCGAACCCGGTCGGCCTGCGCTTGACGTGGCCCGCGACCTGGTCCGGGATCACCCCGACAGCGCCGGGGTGATCGACGCGGCCCGGGTGTGGACCGAACGGGCCATCGAGTTCACCCGCGACCATGACCTGGTCCCCTACCACGACGGCGTGTGCCTGGTCGGTCCAGCGCCCGAGTCACGACGGTGGGCGATGGCGATGATGTCGTGGGCGGCGCCCGGCGAGCCGGAAGGCCCCTCGTGGTACCACATCACGCCGCCGGAGGACTCCTGGCCGGAACGTGAGCAAGAGGAGTGGCTGGAGGTGTTCAGTCATACGACGCTGCCCGGCATCACCGTGCACGAGGTGGCGCCCGGGCACTTCTCGCACGGCCGCGCGCTGCGGCACCTGAGCTCTGAGGTCAGGCGCACGCTGCACTCCAGCGCGTTCGTCGAGGGCTGGGCGCACTACGGCGAGGAACTCTGCGTGGAGGAAGGGTTCGGCGCCGACGACCCGCGGATCCCGGTCGGGATCTGGCTGGAGGCGCTGGTCCGGGTGACCAGGCTGGCGTGCGCCATCGGCGTGCACACGGCCGGGATGACGATCCAGGACGCGGCACGCCGGTTCGAAGAGGATACGCACCTGTCCGGGCCGACGGCACTGTCCGAGGCCAGGCGGGCCACCTTCGACCCGACTTACGGCCGGTACACCTGGGGCAAGCTCGAGATCCTCAAGCTCCGCGAACGGGCCAGGAAGGACTGGGGCGCCGGCTTCACGCTGCAGCGCTTCCACAAGGCGATGCTGGACCTGGGTTCCCCTCCTCTCGGCCTGCTCGGCACCGCCGTGGACCGCGGCTAATCGCAGGATTTGCGGGGCGGTAGCCTGTGCCCATGCGCAGACTGAGGTCGGTCCTACCGATCGCGGGCGTGGCCTTGCTGGCGGCGCTCGTGATAACCGGGTGCGCGTCGGCCAGCGCTGCGTCGTCCATCGTCGTGGCCAGCGCGTACGTGCCGCAACCAACGACGCCGGGTACCACGGTCGCGTACCTGGACATCCGCAACAACGGCCGGCCCGACAAGCTGATCTCCGCGCAGACCAGCGTGGGCGGCAAGGTGCAGTTGCGGGCCCCGGCGGGACGGCATTCGGGCATCATGACCATGCGCACCGTGCCGGACATCCCCCTTCCGGCTAACTCGATGACCCTGCTCAACCCGGACTCCTTCCACCTGTTGATCACCGGTGCGGGAGCCATGCACGACGGCAAGGACATCACGCTGCGGCTGACCTTCGCCAACGCCGGAACCGTGACGGTCATCGCAATGGTCACCAACCCCGAGTCCGGCGGCAGCAGCTACTTCCTCAACTGATCCCCGGCGGTCAGGCCGCTAGCCGGGCCACGGCGGCGACGGTGGGACCCCTCAGCGGGGTGCGGTCGGTGCTGGAGACCGGTCGCCATTCGGGCAGCGGGACCAGGCCGGGCTCGACCAGGTTGAAGCCGTCGAACAGGTCCATGATCTGGGCGCGCGACCTGAGCGTGAACGGCATCCGAGCCCCCGCATAGGTCTTCGTGGCCTCGGCGAGCATCTCCGGATCGGCGCCGTCCGACGTGCCGATGGAAATGGCCAGGTAACTGCGCGGCGCCATGCGCTCGCGGAACCTGGCGATGATCCCCGGCGCGTCTTCGTCAGAGCTGATGAAGTGGAGCATGCTCAGCAGCATGACCGCGACGGGCTGGCTGAAGTCGATGCACTCGGCCAGCGCGGGGTTCCCGAGCACGGCGTCCGGATCACGCACGTCCGCGCGGATAGTGATCACGCCGTCTCGCGTGGCGAGCAGCGCGTCATTGTGGGCGACCACGATCGGATCGTGGTCCACGTACACCACCCGCGCCGCCGGGATGACGTCGCGCGCGACCTCGTGCACGCTTGGCGACGTGGGCAGGCCACTGCCCAGGTCGAGGAACTGGGATACACCCTGCTGAGCGAGGAAGCGCACAGCACGGAAGAGGAATCCCCGGTTAGCCAGGGCGAGCCGTCTGGGGTCGAGTCGCGATTCCATCAGCTTGTCCGCCGCGGCGCGGTCGGCGGCGAAATTGTCCTTGCCGAAGAGCAAGTAGTCGTAGATCCGGGCAATGCTCGGCCGGGTGACATCGACACCCTCGGGGACCCGCGGCTCGTACTTCCTGATCACCATGCTTCCTGCCCGGCCGCCCGCGGCCGATGCTGCAACCGTTTGCATCATAACGGTATAGCACGCCGCCAGCGCCTAGCGGAAGGACCGCCGAACTTCGGCACTCCCGGCGGCCTGCCCGGGGGGTGGTGATCTCCTGGGCGCTACCCGGCGACCGGCACGGAAGGCGCGGTCCGCCGGGTCAGCGGCATCCTGGCCCGGGTGTCGTCGTCCCGCGGCGTGTAGACGACGATGCGCGCGTCGGGCATGGCCGGCACGTGAAGCTCACTCACGGTCACCTTTAGCGTCCCGGCCTGCGGGTGCCGGTAGGTGAGCGTACGGGGCTCGGCGTCGGCCACCTCGTGCCGGGCCCACAGCTCGGCGAACTCGCGGCTCAGGCTGGCCAGCCGGCGGATGTCCTCCTCCCAGTCCGGGTCGCCGATATGCCTGCTGTAGGCGGAGCGCATCCGCGCCACCAGGTAGCGGACGTGCGCGTCGTACTCCAGGAGGTTGCCCCGGGCGGCCGGCTCGGTGACGCAGCACCACAGGGTGTTCTTGTGGACGCACGGCAGCGAGTGCCAGTCCCAGAACAGCTCCTCGGAAGCGTTATTGCTCAGCAGGTGGTCGAACCGGCTGTTGATCAGGGACGCCGGGAGCGGGTCGAGCGAATGGACGATCTCGCTGATGGCGTCGGGCACGGCCTGCCGCGAGCATTCGGTGCGCAGCGGCGTCGCCTCGGCCAGCCGGTACAGGTGTTCCCGTTCGACCCGGTCCAGCCGAAGGGTGGTGGCCACCGCGTCGAGGACCTGGGTGCTGGCGTTGATCTCGCGGCCCTGTTCCAGCCAGGTGTACCAGGTGACGCCGACGCCGGCGAGGAGCGCCACTTCCTCGCGCCGTAGCCCCGGCGTACGACGCCGGGAACCGGGCGGCATGCCGAAGTCGGCCGGGCTGAGCCGGGCCCGGCGCGCCTTCAGGAACTCGCCGAGCTCCGCCCGCCGCCGTTCACCCGGCCGCTGCGCGGCTTGGTCCTTTGCTTCGTACGTGACCAAGGCCTCTTCCCATCACCAAAACTGCCCCAGTCCAACCTAGCGGTACCCACCGACATTCCGCGTGGTCCTCGGGCTCCAGGCCAGCGGGCTTGCAGTACTTCCCCGAGGGCGTAAGCGCGCGACGCCCGGCGGACCTTGCTCCGCCGGGCGTCGCCGCGCAGGTAAGGCGGTCCGCGCGGCCGATCAAATCGGGCAGCGCACCGACGCAGCGTGCCCCCTCCGGGTAGGTCAGGCGATCCAGGCGACGGGGAGGCGTTTGACGCCGCGCTGGAAGTTGGAGCGCAGGTAGGACGGCGGCCCGGCGTAGGCGATGCCGGACGTGCGGGCCAGCACCTCGGCGAACAGGGCGCGCATCTGGGTGCGGGCCAGGTGGGCGCCCAGGCAGAAGTGCGGGCCGTGGCCGAACACCAGGTGCGGGTTGGGGTGGCGGCGGATATCGAAGCGGCCGGGGTCGGCGAAGACGGCGTCGTCCCGGTTGGCCGAGGTGAACGAGACGACCACCTTGTCTCCCGCGCGGATCTGCTGGCCGCCGAGCTCGCAGTCGGCGGTCGGGGTCCGGCGGAAGGTCATCACCGGCGTCCACCAGCGCAGCATCTCGTCGGCCGCGACGGGCAGCAGGGCCGGGTCGGCCCGCAGTTCGTCCTGGGCCTGCGGATGCTCGAGCAGCGCGATGCACGCGCCGGGCAGGCCGTTACGCAGCGTCTCGTTGCCGGCCACGGCGAACAGCCAGAACATATTCTCGAACTCGGCCACCGACACGTGCCCGTCGCCATCGTCGGACTGGGCCAGCAGGATCGACATCACGTCATCCCCCGGCTGGCGCCGCTTCTGTCCGGCCAGCAGGTGAGCGTAGGCGTACAGGTCGGGCATGCCCTCCCGGGTGCGCGGGTCGGGCATCCGGCCGTCGGCGTCCGGAACCGGCCGGACCGACAGCGCCTCGCGGGCCATGGCCGTGCCCCGCGCCGGGTCGAACTCGGCCGAGGAAGCGTAGTCGGGGTCCTGGTAGCCGATGACCCGGTTGGACCAGTCGAACAGCAGCCAGCGGTCCTGCTCGGGCACGCCCAGCACGTCGGCCAGGGTGAGCAGCGGCAGGTCGGCGGCCACATCCTTGGCGAAGTCGCAGTCACCTCGCGGCCCGGTGAACACGCGATCGCAGATGGCCCGGGCGTGGCCCTGGATGCGGTCCTCGAGCTGAGCGACCGCCCGCGGTGTGAACGACCGGCTCAGCAGCCGCCGTAGCCGGGAGTGCTCCGGCGGGTCCATGTTCAGCATCATCCGCCGGACGTAGCCGAGCGCCTGCGGCGTGGCCGGGTCCCGGATCTGGGTCGCGCCGAGCGCGGAAGAGAACAGGGCCGGCCGTCTCAGCACCGATTCCACGTCGGCGTGCCTGAGCACCAGCCAGAACCCGGGACCTTCTGGCCAGCCCAGGACGGGGATCTCGGGCACCCATGTCACCGGGGTGTCGCGGCGCAGCCGGGCCAGGGCCTCGAACGGCACGCCACTGGTGTAGGTGGCCGGGTCGAAGACGACCTCGGTATCAGGCCGGGCCGGGCTGGCCGTCGCCGTCATGGCCGCCCCAGGAACTCCTCGATGGAGGTCGCGAGCGATACCGGTGACTCGAACATCGGGTAATGCCCGGCGTCGGGGAGGATGGTCATCTCGGCCTCGGGGAAGAAGACCAGCCACGTCTGCTCCATCACATCGGCGGACAGGGCCGGGTCGTTCACGCCCACGATCACCTTGACCGGCGTGCTGGTATCCGGCTGGACCTTACCGGAGAAATCAGACTTGGCCCAAGCATTCAGGTACGCGGCGAATGCTTCCACCGTCGAGTTCTCCATCGAGTGCCGCACCACCTGCTGGATGAAGGTGGTGGTCAGCTTGCTGCCGGTGGTGAAGTCGATGATCGCCGCCCGGTTCCCGGCGTTGGTGGCCGCGCCGGAGAACAGCTCCCACCCTTGGGCGTCCATGGGCACCTCGGTGGCCGGCACCGGGTTGAGGCCGATCAGCTTGTCCACCCGGTCCGGGGCCTGCAGGAGCACCTGGTGGGCCACCTTCCCGCCCATCGAGTGGCCGATCACCGAGAACCGGTCCCAGCCCAGCTCGTCGGCGAGGGCGATCGCGTCGGCCGCCGCCTCCTCCATGGTGAATTCGCCGGTGACCAGCTTGCGGCCACCGTAGCCACGCAGGTCCATGAAGGTATAGGTATAGGTCGACCGGTCGAGGAATTCCGGCAGCGAGCCCCAGCCGCGGGACGAGCCGAACCAGCCGTGCACGGCTAGCACGTGGTGGTCACCGGATCCGATGCTCACGTGTGAACTCGTCATGCTGGCCTCCCGCTTGAGCGTCGTTGCTACCTTGCAGCCGACTTTAGCGAGCCGGTACGGCGGTCGCCACGACTGGCTGCGGCGACGTCACGGTGCCGGGAACATCACGGTCGGCGCGCAGGACGACCAGCGCGTAGGCCAGGACCGCTCCGCCCACCGCGACCAGGCGGCGGATCCGCGAAGTGCGCCGGGATTCAGCCTCCGGACGGTGCCCGCACCGGTCGTGTAGCGGTGACCGAAGCGGCGTCGAGGGCGGGCGGGAGATCGAACAGCTCGAAGAGGTGCGGATCCTGGAAGACCACGTTGCGGCTGATTCCGGATGAGGTGAGGCTGAACACTTGCAGGGTGTGGGCCTCGTAGCTGTCCTGGTCGCCCCGGAAGTACGCTCCGACCGCCGGCTGGCCGTTGGCGGTGGTGCGGAGCATGCGCCAGTCTGGGCCTCGCAGCCGGAAGACCCGGGCGATGAACTGGCTGTAGTGCTCGCGGCCGAGGAACCACAGCGGAACAGGCGGCATCTCCAGTACCACTTGATCGGTCAGCAGCCGGGTGAGCGCAGGGACGTTAGCCGTCTCGAAGGCAACGACGTACTGGTCGATGAGGGCGCGGGTCGCCGGGTCGGATGGTTCCTCGATCCGGTCCTCGGCGACTGAGACGTCATCGAGCCGGGCCCTGGCGCGCTGCAGGCCGCTGTTCACCGCGGCGGGGGTCGTGGCCAGGATATTGGCAACTTCAACGGCAGAGAACTCGAGCACGTCACGCAGGATCAGGATGGCGCGCTGGCGAGCCGGCAGGTACTGGATCGCCGCGACGAACGCCAGACGCAAACTGCCGCGGATGCCGACCGTCGTCGCCGGGTCCTCTGGACCCGCGCCGAGCATCGCATCGGGCACCGGCTGGACCCACGGGATATCGAACGCCGGGACCAGGGCCTGTTCGGGATCTTCCCCAGGGGCACCGAGCCCCGACGGCAGGGGGCGACGGCTCATCCCCGACAGGGCGGTCAGGCACGCGTTGGTGGCGATCCGGTACAGCCACGTGCGAAGCGAGGCCCTCCGGTCGTCGTAGCGATCGTAGGAGCGCCAGGCGCGCAGCATGGTCTCCTGCACCAGATCCTCGGCCTCGTCGACCGATCCGAGCATCCGGTAACAGTGGGCGAGCAACTCGCGTCGAAACGGATCGGCTTGGCGCTCGAACTCGTCCCTGAGGGCAGTCACGGCCACTCCTCCTTGTCCCACACAGATATCTACTCCACGGTGTGGCAGAAATCATCGGTCCGAGCGATGAATCCCGGCCATCGGCCCGGTAGGTACCCATGTCAGCCTGCCAGCCGGTGGGAGACCCCATCCCAGATCGCCACTGAACGTCCATCAAGCACTTCGGCTGCGCGGTTCGACCTGGAGCCAGCCACAGACATGACCCTCAACTGGACAGAAATGTACTAAAAGGATCGAAAGGCAAAGATCATGACAAACAACAGTCCGACCGACAGCGTCGTGAGCGTTATCCAAGCCGTCTACGACGCCTGGGCGGACGGCGACGCCGACGCATTCGCCAAGCTCTACACCGACGACGCGACGGTGGTGCAGCCGGGCATCCACAAAAAGAACAACGACGACATCCGGACCACCATGGCCGCCGGGTTCGCCGGGCCTCTCAAGGGATCCCGCGTCCTCGACGAGCCGCAAAGCGTCCGGTTCCTCGGGTCCGACACCGCCGTGGTCATCACTGAAGGCGGCGTTCTCATGGCCGGCCAGACCGAACTTCCCGCCGAACACCTGGTTCGAGCCACCTGGGTTCTCACCAAACGGAACGAGCAGTGGTACGTCGCCGCCTACCAGAACAGCCCGGCGAACTGACCCCGACCATCCATAGTGCAGTAGCCCGGCCGGACCCCGCAGACAGGCCGCTTCCAAAGGCGGTAACCGTGAAGACGGGTCCGGCCGGGCACACCGATAACCGTCCGATCAGTGAGCGGGATGCGAGCCACCGCGGCACCGGCGCGTGTTAGCCGGCGGCGACTGCCGCGGCGGCGGCCACCAGCAGTGACCTGCCCGCGGCCTGGCCTCACGGAAGGACGATGAGCAGCACGGGAACGCCGGCCGCAGTGAGCCCGCCCGCCACGCGCAGGACCATCCGCACGGCAGGCACCGAACGGGCCTGTGCCTTGGGGAAGTCCGTCCTGGGTTCGGCCGCGACGGCCATGATGATCAGGGACAGCACGAACCAGGCCAGCACGGCGCGGCGCCAGTTGCGCGCTCGCCAGGCGGCGACACGCTGCCGGAACGTCGCTCGCGGCGCCCGCTGGCGCCACACGAGGACCTCCATAGCTCGTCCACCGTACGCGGGGGCCGAACGCGTTCCGATGGTGGTAACGCCCGACTTCAGCGGGGCTATCCCCCCAGTTGCGGCGGGCCCCAGCCCCCCGCGGGCGCGTTCCGGCCATACCTGCTGGAGTGACTGGCGCATCATGGTCTCCCCCCTGCCGCTCGCCCCGGTGAAGCAGCATCTAGTCGGAGGCCGTTCCGGCTTCGTTGATACGTGTACGCCGACTCAACTTGCCGTCCGATGTCTCGCGATATATCGTGCTAATTACTTGGGATTCCCCGTTCTTGCTACGGAGGGCACGATGGCTACGGGATTCAACGTGCGTGTCGGGGATGCTGATCGTGACGCGGTTGCAACTCAGCTGCGTGAGCACTATGCCGACGGGCGGCTGACACTCGAGGAACTGAACGAGCGCCTGGACCAGACGTTCGCGGCTAAGACCAAGGCTGACCTGAACACCGTGATGCGCGACCTCCCGCAGGCTCCGCAGCCGGTCTCCGGCATGCCGTACGGGGGCACCGCGTGGCAGGGACCGGCCTGGCCGGGTCCGATGGCCCCCAGGCCGGGGCAGGACTACGGCGACGGCGGCTGGGGAGGCAACCAGCGACCGCGCGGAATGGGAAATGCCTTCGCGCCGCTGATGGGCCTGATCTGGTTCTTCGTCATCCTCGGCAGCGTCTTTCTCTTCGGGCTCGGTGGTGGCGACAGGCCGCTGGCGATTGTCCTGTTCCTCGCGGCAATGGCGCTGGTCAGGCGGTTGTTCGGGCTCAGCAGGCGGCGTCGCTACGGCGGGCCGCGGGGTCCCAGGGGACCCCGCGGACGTCGCCGATAGTGATTATCGCCACCTGCGGGTTCCGCGCCGGGCCGGCTCGACTTATCGTTGGAGTGTGAGGCAGCCAGCCTGGCGAATTCTGGGAGCCGATGACAAGGCGATATGACGTCCGAACCGGAATGATAGACGAGGACCCTGACGCGGTGCCGCCACGCGAAGAACTAGTACCGGGCTGGCACGTGCCCGACCGCACCAGGTACGACTACGACCTGCGGATCGGCGACGCGGAGCGCGACGGTGCCATGACCCAGTTGCGCGAGCATTTCGTCGCGGGCCGGCTGACCTTCGACGAGCTGACCGAGCGGATCGACGCGGCCCTCATCGCCAAGACCCAGCGCCAGATCGACCGCCTGGTGGCCGATCTCCCCCGGCCGCCCAAGGTCACCCGCGCAGAGCCTGCAGCGCCGGTCCCGGCGCCGGACGCAGGCCGGTTCCTCGTCTTCGCGATGCTCCTGTTCGCGCTGGCCACCTGGATACTGATCATGGCCTGGATGTCCCGGCACTCCTACTTCCCCGCGCAGTACCCGCACTACTACCCCGGTGGGGGTCCCCCTTAGCCGATCAGTCGCTGGCCAGGGCACGCAGCGGGACGACCAGGTAGCGGTAGTCCGGGGCGGATTCGTCACCGGGCCCGGCGCTGCCGGTGATCAGGGCGGGCTTGGTCGGGCTGGTGAACTGCAGGCGGATCCGTGCCTCGTCGGGGATGGACCCTGCCCTTTCTGAGTTCTGGGCCTTCTCGGTGTTCTGGGCCTTCTCGGTGTTCTCCGGCTTGTCGGCGGCCGGCGATCCGCCGGTGGCCGCGATCAGGGCGGCGCCGAGGCCGTCCATCAGGTAGTGCGGGCTGAACGCGATCGCGGTCTCTTCCCCGGAGAAGTCGGCGGCGACCGTCTCCCGTGCCCGCGCCTGCCCCTCGGTGCCCGCCTCGATGGTGACCCTGCCGTACCCGAACGACAGCCGCACCGAGCTGCCTCGCTCCGCGACCAGCGCCACCCGCTTGACCGCCTCGGCGAGCGGGACGGCCGGCATGTCCCCGCGGCTGCCGAAATCCTCCGGGAACCTGGACATGTACTTGATGTACTCCCCGGCGATCAGGCGGGTGGTCAGCCGCCGCCCGCCCGACTCGAACCCGATCATCGCGTCGCCCGCGCGCAGCGAGTCCCCCGAGTTCGCGCCGGTACTTCCCCCGCCTGGCTCGCCGCGCATCATGACCCGGACGGGAAGGCCCGGCGTCATCATCCGCGCCGCGTCGGACAGCGTCTTGGCCGGTACGAGCAGCGTGCCGCGGGAGTCCGGGTGGGCGGGATTCCAGCCGAACTCGCGGATGGCGAGCCGGTACCTGTCGGTCGCCACCAGCCTGATGGTGTCGCCGTCAATCTCGAGGTTCACGCCGGTGATGACCGGCAGCGTGTCATCGCGGCTGGCCGCGGGCGCGACCTGGCCGATCGCCGTGGCGAGCACACCGCCGTCGACGGTCCCCGCCAGCCGGGGCAGCTCAGGCAACCGCGGATACTCCTTGACCGGCAGGGTCACCAGGGTGAAGGACGCCGGGCCGCAGGTCACGGTGACGTCGTCCTTCTCGTAATCTACCTCGACCGGGAGTGGCGGCAGGCTCCGGGTGATCTCGGCCAGCAGGCGCCCGGGGACGAGCGCGGCGCCCGCCTCGGTGACCTCGGCGTCCACCTGGATCCGGGCCGACACCTCATAGTCGAAGCAGGAGAGGGTCAGGCCGTCTGAGGAGGCCTCGAGTAGCAGCCCCGACAAGATGGGAAGCACGGGGCGCGATGGCAGCGAGCGCGCGACCCAGGCGACCGCTTCAGCCAGCGCGTCCCGCTCGACAATGAACCGCATTCCCTGCCGCCTCCATCCGGTGTGCCACCCTGCGCGGGGGCCCTAGATGCATAGTGGCACGAGGCACTGACATTCCCGGGGCTTCCCGGGGGCCAGCACTGCAGGGTGGGGCGACTTCGGAATTAGGTGACCAGGCCGGGAGGTGCCGAATCCAGGGTGGCCTGGATCGCCTTGGCCAGGGCCCGGGCCGATTCCGCGGTGAGCTCGACCGCGACCCGCGCCGAGGGGCCGGCCCCTGGGTCGAGGAAGTCGATATTGAGGGTGTGCTCCGCCTGCGCGTGCACTGGGTGGTCGAAGTACACGCTAGCGTCGGTCAGCCGGAACCAACCCGATGGTCCCTTGCCGCTGCCGCTGATCGAGACCTTCTCCGTCAGGTAAGTGCACATTGCGACTCCTTCCCAACCACGGACGATAACAGGTAACGGCCGAAGAAGGCCCAGATGCGCTGCCAGGCGTCCACGGCGGCCTCGGGCCGGTAGCTGGGCCGGTCCACCTGCATGAAGGCGTGCCCGGCGCCGTCGTAGGAGTGGAACTCGTAGGTCTTGCCGTGCGCCTTGAGCGCGCGGGCGAGCTCGGCGACCTGCTCAGGAGACGGGGCCACGTCGTCCCGGCCGAACAGGCCCAGCAGCGGGCAGGACAGGTTCCCGGCCCGGTCGACCAGGGGCGGCACGCCGTGCAGCGGATGGCCCTCGGGCGGGGTCCCGACCACGAAGCCGCCGTAGCAGTCCACGGCCGCGTCGAGCGGCAAGCTGACCGCGGCCAGGAACGCCTGCCGGCCGCCCGAGCAGTGCCCGATCACGGCGACCTTGCCGTTAGAGTTGCTCAGCCCGCGCAGGTAGGCCGCCGCGCCCGCGACGTCGCCCACGATCCGCTCGTCCGGGATGGGGATCGCGCCCGCCGCCCGCGCCGCCGCCACCGCGTCGTCCGGGTCCGCCCCCGGCGCCTCGCGGTAATAGAGGTTCGGCATCACCGCGTTGAGACCGCCAGCCGCGAACGTCCGGGTGAATTCCTTGGTCTGCCGGTCATAGCCGGGCAGGTGATGGATGACCACCACGCCGCCGACTGGTCCTTCCTGGAGCGCCCGGGCCGAGTACGCCTCGATCTCGTCGCCGTTGTACCCGGTAATGGTGACGCTCTCGGCCAGCATCGCGTCGTACATCGCCCGTCCTCTCTCGCGTCGTATACAGCCCGCAACATGATTTCACGGGCCAGCCGGTGCAGGGCCCGCCGGTAGTGAAAGAATTCCGCCATGCCCTATGTCGCTGCGGGTGACCGTTATAGCAAACTTCCCTACCGCCGCTGCGGGCGCAGCGGGATCATGCTGCCCGAGGTGTCGCTCGGGCTGTGGCAGAACTTCGGTGACGTCAAGCCGATCGACGATCAGCGGGCCATCCTGCGCCGCGCGCTCGACCTCGGGGTCACGCACTTCGACCTGGCCAACAACTACGGACCGCCATACGGTTCGGCCGAAATCAACTTCGGCCGGATCATGCGGGAGGACCTGCGCCCTTACCGCGACGAGCTGATCATCTCCACCAAGGCCGGCTATGACATGTGGCCGGGCCCCTACGGCGACCATGGCTCGCGCAAGTACCTGCTGGCCAGCCTGGACCAGTCGCTGGGCCGGATGGGCCTGGACTATGTCGACATCTTCTACTCGCACCGCTTCGACCCGGACACCCCGCTCGAGGAGACGATGGGCGCGCTGCACACCGCGGTCCAGTCGGGCAAGGCCCTGTACGTCGGCATCTCCTCCTATTCGGCCGAACGGACCATGGACGCGATCTCCATCCTGCGGAGGATGGGCACGCCGCTGCTGATCCACCAGCCGTCGTACTCGATGCTGAACCGCTGGATCGAGGGTGGGCTGCTCGACGTGCTCGGCCGCGAGGGCGTGGGCTGCATCGCTTTCTCGCCGCTGGCCCAGGGCGTACTGACCGGCAAGTACCTGGACGGCGTGCCGGCGGGCTCGCGGGCCGCCCAGGACGGCTCGCTGTCGGCCGACCAGATTTCCGAACGGACCCTGGTGCATGTCCGGGCGCTGGCCGAGATCGCCGCGTCCCGGGGCCAGAAGCTGGCCCAGCTCGCGCTGTCCTGGGCGCTGCGGGATCCGCGGGTGACCTCGGTGCTCATCGGCGCCAGCAGCGTCACACAGCTCGAAGAGAACCTCGCCGCGGCTGGCCGTAGCGATTTCACCGAGGACGAGCTGGCCGCTATCGACCGCGACGCCGTGGAAGCCGGCATCAACATCTGGGCCGCCTCGAGCGCGCACTGAGCGCTTTTGCCAGGATCGTGTGCAGTTGCCCCCCCTATTCTATTCCGGGGGTAACTGCACACGATAAATGCTGGAGCCTCGGTTTTGTGGGCTGGAGGGAGGCGCGGGGTTCAGGGGGCTGGAGGTTTCAGGGACTGGAGGGGCGGAGGTCTGGGCTGGCGGGGGTGACGGAGTTGGCGGGCGGGGTCAGGTTAGGTAGCGGCCGAACCAGGTGAAGATCTTTTCCCAGCCGTCGACGGCGGCTTCGGGGCGGTAGGCGGCGCGGTTCACCGCGAAGAAGGCGTGGCCGGCGCCCTCGTAGGTGTGGAACTCATAGGTCTTGCCCTGCGCCTTCAGCTCTTCTTCGAGCTCGTCGACCTGCTCGGGCGACGGGTACTGGTCGTCCGCGCCGAACAGGCCGAGCAGCGGGCAGGACAGGTCCTTGATGAGGTGCTTGATGGGGCCGACCTTCAGCGGCATGCCCTCTGGGGGTGCGCCGACCACGAACGCGCCATAGCAGTCGACGGCCGCGTCGAGCGGCAGGCTGCAGGCGGCCAGGACCGACTGCCGGCCGCCGGAGCAGTAGCCGATCACGCCGGCCTTGCCGTTGGAGTTGCTGAGGGAGCGCAGATAGGCCGCCGCGCCGGCCACGTCGCCGATCAGCCGCGCGTCGGGCACGCCGCCCTGGGCGCGCACTGCCGCGGCGGCGTCGTCCGGGCTGGCGCCGGGCGCGTCACGGTGGTAGAGGTTCGGCATGAGCGCGTTGTAACCATGAACCGCGAACCGGCGGGCTATTTCCTTGGTCGGGGCGTCGTAGCCCGGCATGTGGTGGATCACCACCACGCCGCCGAACGCCCCCTGGCTCATCGGCCTGGCCAGATAGGCCTCGATCTCGTCCCCGCCGTCGCCGCGGATGGTGACGGTCTCGGCCAATGTCGCGTCGTACATCAGGCTCCCTTGTAGTCCCGTTTCGGCTCCACCTCAGACGGGGAGCTTAACGAGGGTCAGAAAAAACGTGTCGATCTGTCGGATGGCTTCGATGAAGTGCTCGAAGTCGACGGGCTTGCTGACGAACGCGTTGGCGTGCAGCGAGTAACTGCGCACGATGTCCTCTTCGGCCTGCGATGTGGTCAGCATGATCACCGGGATCATCAGTAGCTCGTCGTCCTGTTTCAGTTCGGCCAGCACCTCCAGGCCGCTGCGCCGAGGCAGGTTGACGTCGAGCAGGATGAGTCCCGGACGCGGCGCATCAGCGTAGGGGCCGGCCCGGTGCAGGAACTGCAGGGCCTGCTCGCCGTCGGTTGCGACGTGGAGCCGGTTCCGGATCTTGTAGTACTCGAAGGCTTCCCTGGTCATGAGGACGTCGCCCTCGTCGTCCTCCACCAGCAGTACGTCGATCATTTTCGACTCGTCACACATCGGCTTCCTCGTCTTCGCGCAGCAGGGCGTCGGCTGGTTCCTGGGTCAGTGTTCCTGACGGTTCCGAGATCTCGTCCTCTGGGGTCGGGTTCATCGTCTCGTCCGGAATGGGCAGCGTGAACAGGAAGCGGGAACCTTCGGTGTAGGTCGTGTCGAGCCATATCCGCCCGCCAAAATACTCGATGATCTTCCTCGTCATGGCCAGCCCGATGCCGGTCCCCGAGTAGGCGCTCCGCTCGTGCAGGCGCTGGAAGATCACGAAAATCCGCTCGGCGTACTCCGGTTCGATCCCGATGCCGTTGTCGGTGAAGGAGAACTGCCAGAGGGACCCCTCGCGGCTGGTGGTGATCACGATGCGCGGCGGCTTGCCGCCGCTGAACTTCAGCGCGTTGCTGAGCAGGTTCTGGAACACCGCGGTGAGCAGCGTCAGCTCGGCCAGCACCAGCGGCAGGTGCCCGGTCTCGACGGTGGCGCCGGTCTCCTCCATCACCGCGGCCAGATTGGTCCTGGCCTGGGTCAGCGCGGCGTCGCTCGATACCAGCGCGGGCTCGCGCGCCGACCGGCCCACCCGGCTGTAGGAGAGCAGGTCGTTGATCAGCGCCTGCATCCGCTTGGCGCCGTCCACCGCGAACTCGATGTACTGATCGGCCCGGGCATCGAGCTGGCCCGCGTAGCGGCGCTGCAGCAGCTGGGTGAAGCTCGCCACCTTCCTGAGCGGCTCCTGCAGGTCGTGCGACGCGATGTAGGCGAACTGCTCGAGCTCGGAGTTCGAGCGCTCCAGTTCCTCGGTGTGAGCCTGCAGGACGGTATTGGCGTGCTGCGTCGCCGACAGCTCCTGCAAGATCCGCTCACGCATCCTGTTCACGTCCGCGGCCAGGCTGGTCACCTCCCGCGGACCGGCCAGGCTCACCTCGTGCTCGAAGTCACCGTCGGCCACCCGGCGGGCCTGTTCGGCCAGCCGGTGCAACGGCCTGATCGCCGTCGCCCGCAGGCCGAGCGCCAAGAGCACCACGATCGCGGCGAGGCCGACCGCGACCGCGATGAACACGGCGTCCAGGACGGCCGCCGAGTCGTTCAGGGCCGCGACCGCACTGGCCCTGGCGGCCGAGATCTCGGTCTGCAGTGCGGCTATCTTGGCGCGCAAGGCGTCGAAATCCGCCTTGCCGGTCAGGATGTCGGGGCTGAACACCGGCTTCCCGGTGCGGCTGACCTGGTTGATAGTGGGCACCGCGTAGTGGACGCGCCAGTATTGGGCCTGCGTGAGCACGCTCTCGAGGTCGGCCGCGGCGCCGGCCGGCAGCTGGTGGGTGATGGCCTGCAGGGCCTTGATCGCGCTCTGCTCCTCGGTCACGCCGTTGGTGTACGGGGTCAGGAAGGGCAGCTGGGCACTCAGCGCGTAGCCCCGCACGCCGGTCTCCTGGTCGAGCAGTGCGACGTCCAGCTGCTGAACCTGGATCGCGGCGGGGTCGAGGGTGGCTATCAGCCGCTGGCTGTTGTCGTGCAGGTTGAGCAGCGCGATCCCGCCTGCCACCATCGCGGCCAGCGAGAACAGCAGCAGGATCAGCAGGGCGACGCCGATAATCCGGCTGAGCGGCCAGCGTCCCGCGGCCTCGGCTGCGGCCGCCGTACGATCCGCCCCGGCGCCGGCTCGCCCAGGCCGCCCGGCCTGGTTGGCCCCGTTGGCCCCCCCGTTGGCTGGGGCGGGTGGCGAGCTGGGCGGGCTCTCCTGGGGGGCGGCGTTTACGTCAGTCATGGTCTTCGGGGGACGAGAAACCGAGGGCCAGGACGGCCAGGTCGTCGTCCAGGTCTCCTCCGTTGAGCTCGCGGACACGGTCGATCACCTGGTCGAGCAGCTCCTCCCCCGGCCTGTCCAGGGTGCCGAGGGACTCCCTGATCAGGTCCATCAGGCCTTCGCTGCCGAGCCGCTCTGACCCCTTCCCGATCCGGCCTTCGATAAGCCCGTCCGTGTAGAGCAGTATCGACCAGCTGCCGTCGAGCCTGACCTGGGTGCCGGGCCAGTCCCGCACTTCGGACAGGCCCAGGGGCGCAGCGGGCAGGGTGGGGAGCTCGACGACAGCGCCGCGGCTGAGCAGCAGCGGCGGCAGGTGGCCGGCCATCCGCACCCAGCCGGTGGTCCGGTCGGGGTGGACCGACATCATGCACAGCGTCGCGAACATGGTGTCGTCCTGCCGCTCGTGCTCGAGCAGCTCGCTGAGTGTGGAGAGAATCTCGTCGGCGGGCCGGCCGGCCAGCACCATGGTGCGCCACGCCACGCGCAGGCAGACGCCGAGCGCGGCTTCGGCCGGGCCACGCCCGCAGACGTCGCCGATGAGGGCGTTTACCCAGCCGTCCGAGGTCTCGACCACGTCGTAGAAGTCCCCGCCGAGCAGCATGTGCTTGCCGCCGGGCAGGCAACGCGCCGACACGGTCAGCCGCGCGTCGGCCAGCAGCGGCGACGGCAGCAGACCGCGTTCCAGCCGGGCGTTCTCCTGGGCGTGGACCTGTGCCATCTGCAGGGCCCGCTGCGCTTCCTCCGCGCGCCGCCGCTCGACCGCGTACCGGATGACCCGGTTCAGCTGGTGCCCGGCGACGTCGCCCTTGACCAGGTAGTCCTGAGCCCCGGCCCGGACCGCCTGCTCTCCCAGGTGCTCGCTCGCCTGGCCGGTCAGCATCACGATGGCCGCCTCCGGCTCAGCCTGGAGCAGCTGCCTGAGCCCGTTCAGGCCCTGCGAATCCGGCAGGCCCAGGTCGAGGAGCACGCAGGCCGCATCGGAGACCAGGGCCTTGGCCTGGGTGAGCGACCGCGCGCGCCGCACCACGACCGCGGCTCCCACCTCGCGCAGCAGCTCACCGACCAGCAGGGCGTCGCCGTCGTCGTCCTCGACGAGCAGGACCTGTACCTGATCGTCGCTGGCGGGAGCGGCCGCGGCCTGGAGTTCAGCATTACTTGTCATCGGAAACCTAAATCGGTCGGGCGAGCTGGCATCGTCGGAGGGCTAGCTAGCGTACGGGAACACAGCGCAACAATTACGGAGATACCATCATTCCCGCCCGGCACACCCCGCCGGACCGTCCGGCCTAGACGGCCTGCGGGAACGTGAACACGCGGTCCGGGTCGTAGCGGGCCTTGACCTGGGTGAGCCGGGTGTAATTGGCGCCGTAGTAGGCCTGCCGCCAGTTGGTCAGGGCGGGATCGATGTAGTTCTGGTAGGCCTGGCCGCTGGCGTAGGGGCGCATCGACTGCCAGTAGGACTGCTGCCAGGCGTGCTGGCGGGACACCGCGGCGGACGCCGAGCCGACCGGCCAGGTCGTGGTGTACTGGGCCTGGAAGAGCGCGTTGCGGTGCACGAACGCGGTCGCGCCCGGGGCGACCCGGTTGACCGCGCCGCCGAGCGCATCGAACGCGATCCCCCCGGACGCGCCGGGCGCGCCGCCTGCCCGCTGGAAGGTCTCCACGCCGGACAGCAGGATGCCGATCCCGTGGCTGCTCAGCGGCTCGGTGAAGAAGTCGGACTTGGCGTACTCCGAGGCCCGGGAGAGCTGGCCGGCCGGGTTCTGGGTGGGCAGGTGGCACTGGTTTACGGTCAGGCTCGCGCAGCCCGCCTCGACCAGCATCGCGTGCAGCCAGGAGGTGGTCTGGGTGAACGGCGAGGACGGAGTCGAGCCGACGGCCGCGTACAGCTTCTCCAGCTGCGCGGATGCGGCGCTGATGCTGCCCAGGTAGGTGCCGCCGACTTCGATGGACGGCACCGAGCCGCCTGGCGCCGCGGCCAGGTGCAGGTTCGACCAGAGCGCATCCGGGGCGTGCGGCGCCCAGGACTGCCAGGCCGAGATCACCCGGGCGGCCTGCGACCACGGCCAGGACAGGAAGAACAGCACGATCCCACCCGCCGGGTGCGTGGTGAAGGTAAACGAGGTGGCCACGCCGAAGTTGCCGCCGCCCCCGCCGCGGCAGGCCCAGAACAGGTCGGAGTTCTGGCTGGAGCTACACGTCCGGACCTGGCCGTCGGCCGTGACGACCTGCATGGACTGCACGTTGTCGCTGGTCAGTCCGTAGGCGCGGGACACCACCCCAACGCCGCCGCCCAGGGTGAGGCCGGCGATGCCGACCGTCGGGCAGGACCCGCCGGGCACCGCGCGGCCGTGCGCCGCCAGCCCGTTGTAGAAGTCGATCAGATGCGTACCGGCCCCCACGGTGGCGGTGCTCCCGCTGACGTTCACCCCGGCCATCGGGGTTACGTCCACGATCAGGCCGCTGGTCGAGGACCACCCCGCGTAGCTGTGCCCGCCGCATCGGGCGGCCACCGGGACGCCGTACTTGCGCACGAAGGCCAGGCAGGTCGCCACGTCGTGCGGGTTGCGGCAGTAGGCGACGCCGGCCGGGTGAGTTGAGTCGAAGCGCGGGTCGAAGAGCCGCTTGGACACGATGTAGGCCGCCTCGCCCGGGCGGACCAGCCGACCGGACAGGTCATGGCCGAGGGCCGTCCAGTCGGCGGGGGTGGGCGATCCCGTGGCCCGGGGGACGGCGGTGGCGCGGGCCGCGCCGTCGGCCATCGTCCCGGCCGGGCTCGCCGCCCCGCTGGCCGTGGTGCCCGCGGCGCTTGTCCCGCCGCCCGGGCTGCAGGAGGAGAGCAGCCCGGCCCCTCCCGCTGCCGCCGCCAACCGCAGGAACGCGCGCCGACCCTGGACCTTAGCCATCGCGTGAGCCTCCCCTCGACCTGCTCCCACTGTGAACGCCTAGCGGTTAAGACGCCCCGGGATCCCAGATAGTTGAACACTGAGGAATCTGCCCGTTATTGACTTGCTTGCACCAGCAAGCGGAAATATAGTTGAGCTACTCAATGGTTAAGGTGGTCAGGTAGTTAGCCAGAGGATACCCGGCAGCTGGGGAGAAGGGCGGAGGTGAGTATCGATGGACGACCAACGGAGCCCGGCCACGGTGCTTGACTCACAGGCGGACCTGCTCAGCGAGCCGGTCCCGCACGTTCATCCGCTGACCATGGATCCTGTGACCACCGGGCCGCTGACCGACGATCAACTCAACCAGCAGATCAGCGATACGCTTCCCGAGCTCATCAAGCACTTTCATGACCTGGGGCAGCGGATCGCGACCGAGTTCGGGATGAACGGCAGCGACGCCATCGCCCTGCTCAAGCTCGACACCCCGATGACCATGAAGGAACTCGGCCAGCGGATGGGCTGCGACCCCTCCTTCGTCACCACGATCGCGGACGCCCTGGAGAAGCACGGGCTGGCCCGGCGAGAGCCCTCGCTGCGGGACCGGCGGAGCAAGAACATCGTGCTCACCCCCGAGGGCGAGGCGGTCAGGGACCGGCTGTTCCGCGAGATCCTGACCCGGGCGCCGTGGTGTACCGCACTCGACACCGGCGAGCGCCGGTGCCTGCTCGGGCTAATGCGCAAGATGCTCAAATGCCGTGGTGGGAGGTGATGGTGTCACAACCGCGGCGGCTGCCTCGTCAACGATGAGAGGAAGGCCGCACGGTCGTCATAGCTACTGAGGCGACCACACGGGGAAGGAAGAGACGTTACGGGGACAAGTAGCGGCTCGTTCGGGCCGAAAAAGGCTTTGAAGACGTACGGCGCGTGACCTTCGCAGCTACCTCGCCGGTCACGGCGGTAGTTTAGCGCGCCCTCAATTTAGGGAGATTGTCTTGTCCGCCACATCACCAGACACCGGGCAACCCACCCGGGAGGTCAGTACCGCGGCGGCGTCAAGCGCCACCGCCACGCCAAGCTCAGGCGCCCCGACGCGGCGGCTGGGCCTGGCCCTCGCCGTCATCGCGACGGCGCAACTCATGGTCGTGCTCGACGCGACCATCGTCAACGTCGCCCTGCCGCACATCCAGACCGCGCTCGGCTTCTCGGGCACCGGCCTGGAATGGGTCGTCAACGCGTACGCGCTGGCGTTCGGCGGGCTGCTGCTGCTCGGCGGAAGATCCGGCGACCTACTGGGGCGCCGCCGGGTCTTCATCGCCGGCATCTTGCTGTTCACGCTGGCCTCGCTGGTCGGCGGGTTCGCCACCGGCCAGGCATGGCTGCTCACCGCGCGTGTCTTCCAGGGCGTCGGCGCCGCGTTCGCCGCGCCGACCGCGTTGTCACTGATCGCGGTCACGTTCCCGGAAGGCCCGCCGCGCAACCGCGCGATGGGCGTGTACGCGGGGATGAGCGTGGCCGGCGGCGCCGTCGGCCTGATCGCGGGCGGCCTGCTTGTCCAGTTCGCCAGCTGGCGCTGGGTGTTCTTCGTGAACGTGCCGATCGGCCTGCTGGTCGCGTTCCTCGCGACCCGCGTGCTGCCCGAATCGGACCGGCGGCGGGGCCGCTTCGACCTGCCGGGCGCGATCACCGGCTCGCTCGGCATCGCCTCGCTCGTTTACGGGCTGTCCAGCGCCGCGACCAGCATCAACGGCGTCTCGCACTGGGGCGACACCAAGGTAATCGTGTCGCTGGCGGCGGCCGCGGTCCTGCTGACCACGTTCGGGATCATCGAGACGCGCAGCAAGCACGCGCTGATGCCGATCCGGGTGCTGCGCAGCCGGAACCGGTCCGGTGCCTACCTGATCAGCCTGTGCGTCGGCACCGCGCTGTTCGGCATGTTCTTCTTCCTTACCCTGTTCGTGCAGAACGTGTGGGGGTACGACGCGCTGCGGACCGGCGTCTCCTACCTGCCGATGGTGGCCATGATCCTGGTGGCGTCCGCGGTGGCGTCGCAGCTGGTGAGCCGGATCGGCGCCCGGCCGCTGATGATCGCCGGCAGCGTGATCGCTACCGGCGGGATGTTCTGGCTGTCCCGGATCACCGAGCACAGCCATTATGTCTCCGGGCTGCTCGGGCCGATGATGCTGACCGCGACCGGCCTGGGGCTGATCTTCGTGCCGCTCTCGCTGATCGCGCTGACCAAGGTGGCCACCAACGACACCGGCGTGGCTTCCAGCCTGCTCAACACGGGTCAGCAGGTCGGCGGGGCGCTCGGGCTGGCGGTGCTCGGCACCGTGGCGTGGAGCGCGGTGTCTAACAGCCTGCACAAGCAGGCGGCCGCGGCGGCCGCGGCGGCGAAGACGGCTACCGTGCACCTGTCCGCGGCCCAGGCGGCCGTGTTGCAGAAGGCGGCGACGAACCACGCCCTGGCGACCGGCTTCTCCAAGGGATACATCGTCGCGGCCGGGATCATGCTGCTCGCGCTGATCATCACGCTGATCACGATCCGGGTCAAGCGGGAAGACCTGGCCGGGGTCAATCCGATGGCGGCGCCGGTCGACTGAGTTTCTGTACCGGCCTTGGGGCCCCGCGACGGTTCGCCGTCGCGGGGCCTTCGCCCTACCCCGGTGGCACTGCTGGCGGCGGGGCCTGGCATACGATCGGGTAAGTCTTCGTCGCCTACCGGAAGGTCAAGCTCGCGATGGCCGAAGGGCTCTTCTACGTCTACACCGAACCGGGTTCCGTCGACGAGGCGGAGTTCCACGACTGGTACGACCACGAGCATGGTCCGGCCCGGCTGAAGGTGCCGGGGATCCGCGCCGCCTACCGGTACCGCGCGCTTGACGACGCCAAGCCGCCGTGGCTGGCCCTGTACGAGCTGGACAGCCCCGACGTCATCGACAGCCCCGAGTACAAGGCGCTGGCCACCGAGGCGAGCGACCGGGACAAGTCGGTGTCCGCCGACCTGGCCACCCTGGACCGGCGGATCTACTCCCAGCTCAGCGACGACGGATCGCCGGTGGGCCGCCCGGCCCCGGTGGTCCTGGCCGTGGCGATATCGGTGCCAGCCGACAGCGAGGACGACCTGACCGCCTGGTACACCCGCGAGCACATCCCGATGCTGCTCGAGGTCCCCGGGTGGCGGCGCATCCGCAGGTTCCGGCTCGTCCGCGGCATGGACGGGTCGGCGCCCGATTTCCTGTCCGTGCACGAGCTGGCGGGCCCCGAGGTCCTCGAGGATCCCCGCTACCGGGCGGCCGTCAGCACGCCGTGGCGGGACCGGGTGGTGGCCTCAGCGCTACGGCGGGAACGGCGGGTGTTCGGCCTGCGCAACGCGATCGGCTCCTAGCATGGCTTCCTTTCGCGACCCCGAGGTCAGCGACCCTGGAGTCTCTATTTGAGCACAGGCGTACGAAGGGCACTGATCTCCCAGCGCGCCGCCCCGGCGGGCCGTATCGTTGGTCACTGCACCAACCGGCCGTATCAGGAGGAACCGGGTGCATACCGGCAGTTACGGTTTAATGTCGGCGGACGGCTCAGTGCAGCCCAGCGGGCCAGGAGGACGCGAGGGTCGCACCCCAACGTGGCCGATCTGGTCGGGTCCGGTACCTCCGCTCGCTGATGGCTTCACGGTCAGGCCCGATACCGTTCCTGACCTGGAGACCACACTGACCCCTGGTGCCATGGTGGCCCTGGTACCCGACCAGCTGCCTGCGGCGGCGCGGGACTGGCGGGGGTCGACCGGCAAGACCCAGCTGGCCCGGTACTTCGCCGAGTCGTTGTGGCGCTCGCCCGGAGTGGACGTGCTGACCTGGGTGGTGGCCAGCAGCCGGGCGTCGGTGCTGTCCGGCTTCGTGCAGGCGGCCGCGGCGATGGGAGCCAGCGACGCGGGCGACGCCGAGTCGGTGGCGGCCCGGTTCGTCGACTGGCTCGGTAAGACCAGCCGGCCGTGGCTCGTCGTGCTCGACGACTTGCGCGACGCGGCGGACCTGCGAGGGCTCTGGCCTGCGGGCCCGGCGGGCAGGCTGCTGATCACCACCGCCCATCCGGCGGCCATATCCGCCGAGCGCCGGGCGCTGGCCCTGCCGGTACCGGCCTTCAGCACCCGGGAGGCCATGAACTACCTATCCGGGCGCCTTAGCACCGACCCGGACCAGCGCAGCGGAGCGATAGACCTGATCGGGGACCTCGGCTGCGAGCCGCTCGCGCTAGGCCAGGCCAGCGCGGTGATCGCCAGCTCGGGCATGTCCTGCCGCGACTACCGGCAATACTTCACGCAGCGGCAGAAGCAACTCGTGGACGCGGGCCGGGCCGAGACGTCGGCGGCCGCGGTCACCTGGACGTTCTCGGCCGAGTACGCCGAACATCTGTCGCCGGGGGTGAGCATCCGGTCGCTGGTGACGCTGGCCGCGCTGCTCGACGGCCACGGGATACCGGGGGCCGTGTTCACCACCAAGGCCGCTGGCCAGTACCTCATCAGCGACGGCGCCGCGCCGCCGCCGGATCCGCAGCGGAGCTGGAACGCGGTTCTCAGCCTGAGGCAAGCGGGGCTGGTGGCCATCGACCCGCCAGGCACGCTGCCCGCGGTCCGGATAAGCCCGGTGATCCAGGCAGCGATTCGTGCGGCCGTGCCCAACGACTTCTATGAACGTGCGGCGCGGGCCGCGGCGGATGCGCTGCTGGAGATCTGGCCCCAGGAGGAGCCGCGGTCGCGGCTGGCCGCGGACCTGCGATCGTGCGCTGTCAGCCTCCGGCAGGCGGCCGGGGAAGTGCTCTGGGCGGATGGCCGTTGTCACCCGTTGCTGGTGCTGACCGGGCAGAGCATGGACAGCGCGCGGCTGACCGGCCCGGCCGTGGTCTACTGGCGCGAGCTCGCCGCGGACAGCGAACGGCTTCTCGGGGCCGGCAGCCTGGAAACCCTCATGGTGATCGGCTACCTGGGTGACGCCCTGATGGTGACCGGGCAGGCGGCGGAGGCCGTTTCGTGGTTCCGGCGGGTCCTCGACGGCCGCTCGAGCATGCTCGGGCCTGATCATCCAGCCGCCATCGCGGCCAAGGTCAGCCTCGGCCGCGCCCTGGTGGCCATCGGCCAGCCCGACGACGCGGTCGCCATCTTGGAGGAGGCTGTCGCCGGCAGCGAGCTTGTCCGCGGCGCCGACCATCTCGATACCCTCGCGGCACGAGAAGAGTACGCCGCCGCGGCGCAGGCCGCGGGAAGGGCCGCCGACGCGGTCCGCGCGTACCGGCACGCGCTGGCTGACCGGGAGCGCCTTCAAGGGCCGCAGCATCCCGACACCATGACCGCCAGCCTGGGACTGGCCGACGCTTACCTGGCGGGCGGGCATCCCAAGGACGCCATCGCCCAGTACAAGCGGGTCCTCGCCGACCGGGAAGGCCTGCTCGGCCCGGACCATCCGGACACGCTCCTGGCCCGCGGCAACCTCGCGTCGGCTAACTTCGCCGCCGGGCGGATGGCCCCGGCGCTGCAGCTCTACGAAGAGACCTGCGCGGGCTACGAGCGCGCCATCGGCGCCGACCATCCGACGACCCTGGCCTGCCAGGCGGACCTGGCGCGCGGATACTATGCCACGGGCCGACTGGGTGACGCGATGGCGCTGCTCACCGACATCATCGCGCGCGGCGAGCGGGCCCTTCCGCCGGGCGATCCGCTGACGCAGAAGATGCGAGAGACCCTGACTAGCATCACAGGATGATAATTGCGCGGCAGGCCCGTCAGGTAACAACGGGCGGGCGATCGCATTTGATCGGTTTCCTCTAGGTAAAACGCCTATTTACGACGAGATCGACCGATATATTTAGCCTCGGCCGGCCGCCCGTCTCCGGCTGCACCGACTGGCGATATATACCGATCGGAGGAAATCCCGCGTTAGCAACCTCCGGCACACCTGCACGCTCCAGAATCGCCGCAGTCCTGATGCGTGCACCCGGACGCATACTCAATGGGTCTGGATGCGACCTTTCACGATCCTGCGTCGATCGGATCAAGGCCGTGATCAGTGGCCTAGGTGACCCAATGGTCCAAAGCGATACAACATGACGACGTGAGCAGCTCCTTTTCGGAAGGGTAATTTAGGTCATGAATGAGACCGTGGTGCAGAACGAACAGCTGCGCCGGTATGTCGAGACGCACCACATCGACATGATCCCGGCCGGTGCCCGGCACGGGAAACCGTGGCAGCAGGCCGCCTTCTGGGCGGGCGCCAACATCAACGTGTTCAACGTGGTGCTCGGCGGCGTGGTCGTGTCGATCGGCCTCACGTTCTGGTGGGCCTTCATCGCGATCGTGGCCGGGACGCTGGCGGGCGCGCTGTTCATTGCCCTGCACGCGACCCAGGGTCCCCGGCTCGGGGTGCCGCAGACGATCCAGTCCCGCGGCCAGTTCGGCTTCTACGGGGCGGCTTTCCTGTTCCCGTGCGTCCTGCTCCTCAACGTCGGCTTCATCGCGGCGCAGCTTGTCATCCAGGCGCAGAGCGCACAAGGGGTCATCGGGTCTGTCAGCATCCCGGAGTGGATCCTGATCCTCGCGGTCCCGGCGGCGATAATCGGGATCTTCGGTTACCGGTGGATTCACCGGGTCATGCAGGTGACGATCGTCGTCGTCGGCCTGTCGATGATCATCATGCTCATCCAGGGCCTGCGGTACGGATCTCTCCCCGCCAAGGAGACGACCATGACCGCGCCGACGGTCGGCCTGTTCCTCGCGGGCGCCGCCCTGCTCGTCATCCTGACCCTGAGCCTAATCAACTCGGACACGCTCAACGCGTACACCGGCGCTTTCCAGGTGCTGGCCCTCGGCAACATGTGGCGCCGCTTTAAATCCGTATCGGTGATGCTGCGGGTGGTGCCATTCCTATGCGTGATGGCGGTAGGCGTCCTGATCGCACTGCTCGGTTACAAGCATTTCGTTAGCAACCTGTCCAACTTCCTGGACGTACTGCTGGTCATTTTCATTCCGTGGTCCGCGGTAAACCTGACGGACTACTTCCTGGTTCGCCGGGGTAATTACGACGTGACGGCATTCTTCATCCCGGATGGCGTTTACGGTAAAATCTCGTGGCGCGGGCTTGTGGCGTACGCGGCAGGCCTCGCCGCAGAATGGCCGTTCGTTTCGCAGCCGGACTACGTAGGCCCGCTCGTCAGTCACCTCGGCGGCGCGGACGTCTCATGGCTCGTCGGGTTCTTCGTCTCGGCGGTTGTCTACCTCATCCTGGTGGTCAGCAGTGCCCCCGAGACCGGTCGCCACGACCGGCAGGTAGCCGCCACCGGCAGGTGGCGGTAGCCCTCGGCAGGTGGCGGTAGCCCTCGGCTGACGTCCCGGGCGGGCCTTTCGTGGCCGCCCGGGACGTTGCTTTCTGCCTGAGCCGTCCCGGACGCTCGCCCGCCAGGCTCGACTAGCCGCAGGCGATTCCGTTGAAGGTGCAGGCCACCGGGATCGTCTCGGTGCCCTCCGCGAGATGCCGTTGCTGACAAAAGCACCTGCGTTCTGGACCGCCGTCACCGTATCGTCGGGCAGCGCGATGACGACCTGCCAGCCGGCTGGGCCGGTGAGGCGCGCTGCGATAAATGCTGGCGAATTGCGCCAGGCTGCTCGCAGTTAGTTACCATGAAAGTGTGCGCACACTCATCGCAGGTGGAGTTCCGGGAGCGAGGACACCTCGTGGCTAAGGCAGCGGCCCAGCCGACCGTGGCCACCGGCGGTGCACCGCTCCCGCGCCGGCGGCTCACCGCCGAGGCCCGGAAAAACTCGATTCTGGCTGCCGCGAGGCGTGCCTTCACTGAGACCGGCGACATGAACGGCACCACTGTCAAGGTGATCGCCCAGCACAGCGGCATCAGCGAAGGCGTGATCTACCGCCACTTCGAGAGCAAAGACCAGCTGTTCTTCGAGGCCGTGGTCGAACCGCTTAAGAAGGCGGTGGACGATCTCGTCGCCGCGACCGCCGTCGCGGACCGGGACGAGCCGCTGACGCCCCAGCGTCAGCTCGAGACCATGACGGGCCTCTACCGGCAGCTCACCTCGACGCTGGAGCAGGTGCTCCCGCTGCTTGGCCTGGTGCTTTTCGGCGATCCTCGGGTGGCTCAGCGGTTTTACCGCGAGAACTTCGCCGTAGCCATGGACCGCCTGGCCGAGGCGTGGCGCGAGGTCGAGGACCGGTACGGTTCCCCGTTCGAGTCTCCCGACATCTCAGCCCGCGCCGTGATGGGCATGGCGCTGATCCTGGCCCTCGAGAGCCACCACAGCAAGAAGTTCGATCGCGATCGGGTCGTGGCCCTGATCAGCGAGGGCACCGTCAAGGGCTTCTTCCCGACCATCCAGCCGACCCGCCAGCGGCGCTGAGGCCCGCGGGGGCGCGCCGTCCCCGACCCCGATCAGTGCCGGCGGTCAGCGCAGTACGAGCTCACGGGCGTCGTCAGTATCAGGCCGCGGAAGCGGTGGCAGGTCACGTCGGGTTCCGCCATACGGTGCCTGGCCGCGCTTGGTAACTGAGGCCACAGCCAGGATCGCGACCGAGAGCGCGATCGCGGCGCCGACGAGAACCGCCAGAGCGACGAGTACGCCGTCGAGGAGCTGCATATCGATCATCTGAGGTCCCCTTGTCATGATCGTGTTTACACCGTTTATCATGATGAGTATCCAATATTCCGGTTAACGCCGTCAACTTATTTAGCGATGCTAACGCGGAGGTAATCGGATATCCGGGGCCGGGTGGTAACCGCCTGGCGGCTCCGGTTCGGAGCTGACTCCTTGTTTTCTGGCTTCCCCGGCGGATCATGGTGGCGGCCGCGTCGGCGTCATGGATGGTCAGCGCGACCACGGCGCCTACGGCGGCCAGGGCGGCGGCCACCAGGAAGGCGGCGTGGTAGGCGGCGAGGTCTGGGGCGGCCCGGCCGGCCGGGGTTTTCGCGCTGCCGACCGCGACGATGACCGTGGTGAGCACGGCGACGCCGACCGCGCTGCCGAGCTGGCGGATGACGTTGAACATCGTCGAGGCGCGGCCGGTGGCCTCGCCTGAGATGGTGGCGAACGCGGCCGCCTGTGCGGGGACGAAGACCTGGCCCATCGCGACTCCCAGGCAGAACATCAGCAGTCGCATCCACCACAGGCTCGTCTGCGCGCCGATCAGGCTCATCAGCCCGATCGAGGCGGTCACCCCGAGCAGACCCAGGGCGATGTTCCGGCGCGGGCCGAGGACGGGGTAGAGCGCCCGGCTGGCCAGCTGCGCTCCCGCCATCACCCCCAGTGCCTCAGGGAACGTGCTCAGACCCGAGCCGAGCGCGGACATGCCGCGGCCGTCCTGGAAGAACAGCGAGACCACATACAGCGTCCCGATGAATGACATGGAGGCCAGGAACATCACGCCGTTCGTCGAGCGGAACAGCCGGTTGCCCAGCAACCGCAGGTCGATCAGCGGCTGCCGCTTGCGCAGCTCGACCAGCACCAAGACCAGGAGCAGGACCGCTCCGGCGACAATGGTGGCCAGCACGATGTCCGAGCTCCAGTGCCGGATCGGCCCCTCCGACACGCCGTACATGAGCAGCCCCAGGCTGGAGCCGGCCAGCGCGAAGCCGGCCGCGTCGAACGGGCCGGGCTGCAGCGCGTTCCCGCCCCGCAGGAAAAGCGCGCCGAAGGCGATGGCGAGTATCCCCAGCGGCACGTTCACGTAGAAGACCCATCGCCAGGACAATTCTGTCACCAGCAGGCCCCCGATGACCGGCCCCAGCGCCGGGGCCAGCGTGGTCGGCACGGTCAGGATGCTCGACGCGCGCACCCGTTCGGCCGGAGGAAAGGCGCGGAACAACATCGCCAGCCCGACCGGGGCCATCATCCCGCCGCCGGCCCCTGCAGCACGCGGAAGACGTCAAGCATGGGCAGCGAGCTGGCCATGCCGCACAGGGCCGACGCGGCGGTGAACACCGCGATCGCGGTGAGCAGGACCCGCTTGCCGCCGAACCGGTCGCCGAGCCAGCCCGACGCGGTCATGAACACCGCCAGGCTCACCAGGAAGTAGATCGAGATGCTGGCCACCGAGGTCGACGCGACCTCGAAGGTGCGCCCGATCGACGGCAGCGCGACGTTGACGATCGTCGCGTCCATGATCGTCATGAACATCGCCGCCACGTACACCACGCTGACGGCGGCCTTCTGGCTCACCCGGCTGGTCATGCTCGTCCTTCCCACCCCAGGTCAAGCCTGCAGCGACCGGTTTTCTTCCGTACCTTCTGCGGGAGGCAGCTCATGGCGGGCGATGAGGAGGATGTCGATGCCGAACGCGCCGGCCTCGTGGATAACCCGTCGTACGATCGGCCCGCCGTCCCTGATTTGCCACCAGCCGCGCTGGACGGACCCGATCACGATCTGGGTGATCTGGTGCTCCCGAGCGAAGCTGATCAGAGCCCGGGCCGGATCGCCATCTTCTACCTCACGTCGAGTTCCCCCTTGACCCTGAATGCGATGCGGGCGGCCCGCCGCAGCAGCACGTCGGTACCCGGCGCTGCGGTGACGGCCACCATGATGCGCTCAGTCGTCTCCCACAGGACTCCAGACTGGCGCCGCCTGAGGTGCTCCAGTAGTTCTTCATCGGAGTCGTCGGCAACGAACCGCAACGCCAGCTCCCGCAAGGCGATCAGGTTGTCGGTGCGGAAGAAATGAGTGAGGGCCTGCGGGACCTTTTTCTTCGGGTAGATGTTGCCGTGCAGCATCCGGCGGCGCAGCTGTTCCGGTGAGGAGTCGGCCAGCTCGATCTGGTCGGCCTTGCGCACGACCCAGTTCGGTACCCGTTCCTGGACCGGCGCCCCGGTCATCTTCCCCGGTAGTCGACCGCCTTGCGGGGGACGACCTCGAGGCCGCTGGTCAGCGCCTCGGTGAGCGGCCGCCCGGCTCGACCTCGCCGGCGGCGTCTGGGTCCGCCTCCGCGGTCTGGCTCACGCCTTCGACGGTATAGCGCCTGGCGGAGAGCTGCGGTATGGGACCGCTGGCATGTGGTGTTCCTACCGGATAGCGTCCGGATCGGGGCGTGTTGCGCACCTACCTCGGGATTGCCCCCGGCGTGGGGAAGACCTACGCGATGCTGCGGGACGCACGCTCCCGGCAACGTTCGGGCGCCGACACCGTGGTCGCCCAATGGGAGCGGCACGGGCGGCCGGCGACAGCCGCCCAGCTCGCCGATCTCGACGTGCTTCCTGCCCGTACGGTCACCTACCGGGGCGCGAGCTTTGCGGAGCTGGACGTCGAAGCGGTTCTGGACCGCCGTCCGAAGCTGGCTGTGGTGGACGAGCTCGCCCACGCCAACCTCCCCGGTGAGGGCCACGACAGACGCTGGCAGGACGTCGGCGACCTGCTGGCAAACGGCATCGACGTCTACACGACCCTCAACGTCGCCAATGTCGAATCGCTGGGCCAGGTCGTCTCCCGGATCACCGGCGTGCACCGGGCCGAGCCGGTGCCGGATGCGTTCGTCCGGACCGGCGACATCAAGCTCGTCGACCTTGCGCCCGCGGCGCTGCGGCGCCGCCTGGCCCAGGGCCTCGTCGTCCCCGAGCAGCGGGTGGATGCGGCGTTGTCGAGCTATTTCCGTTTCGCGAACCTCGCCGCTCTGCGGGAGCTCGCGCAGCTGTGGCTGGATGACTCCGTTCCCGATCCCGTCACGACGTTCCTGGCCGCCCGCGGTATCAGCGAGCCCGTGCCGGCCTCGGTTATCGTGGTCGGCCTGGAAGGGTCGCCCGCCGACGAATGGCTCATCCGTTACGCCGCCCATCTCGCCGGGCTGTCCGAGGCCAGGCTCCAGGGGGTGTACGTCTGGGCGATCGATAACCTCGACCAGCCACCGCAGGCCCGGCTGGATGAGGACCGCAGGCTGCTCGGCGAACTACACGGGACATTGCTCGAAGTCAGGGCCGACGACACCGCTTCCGGGCTGATCCGGGCGGCACGCCAAGCCGGCGCCTGTCAGCTCGTGATCGGATCGCGGCGCCGCTCGCACTGGTCGCGTCTGCTGAACGGGTCGACAGTGGCGGACCAGGTCCTCCGCGCGGCTGGCGGCCTGCCCGTCCAGGTCGTGAACGTCGGGCGGCCGGACAAGACCAGCGGCGAGTGGCGCCGCCCAGGCCGTGACCCCAGCCAACGCCGCAGAGCCTGAAACCGTCCGTAAACAGCTTGACAGTGTCCCAGGACGCCTTTACCGTTATACCAACATCATAGAATAATGTGATGATGGAAGAAGGCGGATGTTCCGGTTCCGGCTCGACAGCTCCTCCGGCGTCCCGCCGTACCTGCAGCTCGTCCACCAGGTGCGGCAGTCGTTGCTGCTGGGCTACCTGCGGGAAGGGGACCGCCTGCCCACGGTCAAGGACGTCGCCAGCGACCTGGCGATCAACCCGAACACGGTCGTCAAGGCGTACCGGCAGCTCGAGCACGAGGGGCTGGCCGGCGGCCGGCCGGGCCAGGGCACGTTCATCACGACCTCATCTCCGGGCGCGCCGGACGCGCAGCAGGCCCTGCGCACGTCGCTGGAGGAATGGCTCCGCGCCGCCGAAGACGCCGGGCTCAGCGACGAAGCGGTGACGGCGCTGATCGCCGTGGCCCGCCACGACTTGAGGAAAGAGAGGGTCTGACGATGACCCAGAACGACGCCGACGGCAGCACCCCGGCCCTGAGGACCGATCGGCTGGGCAGGCGCTACGGACGAGTGTGGGGGCTGCGCGACTGCACGCTTGAAGTGCCGGCCGGCGCGATAGCCGGCCTGGTGGGCCCGAACGGGGCGGGCAAGACCACCCTGCTGGAAATGATCATCGGGCTGCTCCAGCCCACCGAAGGGCAGCTGTCAGTCTTCGGCGAGACCTCGCACGCGCCTATGGCGGCAAGGCTGGCGCGGGTCGGCTACGTCGCCCAGGACCATCCGCTGTACCGCGACTTCAGCGTCGCGGACATGTTCCACCTGGGCCGGGCGATGAACCCCAGCTGGGATCAGCGGCTGGCCCTAGCCCGGATGGACGCGCTGGGCATCCCGCTCAAGCGCAAGGTCAAGGCCCTGTCCGGCGGGCAGCGGGCCCAGGTCTCGCTATCCATGGCGCTGGCCAAGCGCGCGCCGCTGCTCGTGCTCGACGAGCCGGTCTCCAGCCTGGACCCGATCGCCCGGCTGGAGTTCATGCGGGAATTGATCGCCGCGGCCGTCGACACCAGCCTGACCGTGCTGATCGCCTCGCACGTGGTCGCCGAGCTGGAGCGGCTCTGCGACTGGCTGATCGTGCTCGTCGGCGGACACGTGCAGCTCGCCGGGCCGACCGACGACCTGATCGCCGCGCACCGGCTGCTCACCGTCCCCCGCGCGACCCCGGACGCGGAGCTTCCCGGGCTCGCTGTCCACCGCACCGACAGCGACCGGCACTCCACCGTGCTGGTCCGCACCGATCCTGTCCTGCTGGCGGCGCAGGGGCACGCCGGCTGGCCGACCGACCCGGTGAGCTTCGAACAGCTCGTCCTGGCCTACCTGCAGCGCTCCCCCAAGGCGACAGCCACCGGCAATCCTGCCCAGGCCGCGGCGCGGTCCGGGCCAAGCACAAAGGCGGTCACGCGATGATCTGGGTCAGCTGGCGGCAGCACCGCGGCCAGGCCATATCCTGCCTGGCCCTGCTGGCCGCCCTCGCGGTATACGCGATCATCGAGAGCACCTCGATGCGGACGGCGTTCAGCAACGACAACCTGGCCGCGTGCCTGGCCCACAGCCAGGGGACCAGCTGCCCGGCCGCGGTTACCGCCTTTATGAACGAGTTCGGCTCCGAGGTCAACATCGCGTTCTGGTCAGTGGCCCTGATCGTCCCCGGGCTGATCGGGGTCCTCGTCGGCGCGCCGCTGATCGCCCGGGAACTGGAATATGGCACCTGGCGTCTGGCCTGGAGCCAGACGATCCCCCGGGCCCGATGGCTGGCCGTCAAGCTGGCCCTGGTCACCGGCGGGCTCATCGTCCTCGGCGCGGCGATGACCGCGGTGATCACCTGGTACCGCGCGCCCATGGACCGGCTCACCGGCCATTTCCTGCACAACATCTACGACTTCGAGGGCCTGGTCCTGACCGCCTACATCCTGTGCGCGTTCGGGTTCGCCGTGCTGGCCGGGCTGCTGATACGACGCAGCATCCCCGCCATGATCGCCGCGTTCATCCCGTGGCTGGCCATCCGGCTCGTGGTCGAGTTCCTACTCCGGCCCCACTTCATGACCCCGCTGACCGCCTCGCAGAACTGCAGCCAGGGCGGATGCGGCGAGGGCATCGGCTTCGTGCCGCAGGCGACAGGCCGCATCGGCGACCTGGTGCTGAGCATCAACGGCAACGTCGTCACCTACCAGCCCGCCGACCGGTTCTGGACCTTCCAGTTCATCGAGGCCGGCATCTTCGTGGCCCTCACCGCCGCCGCACTCGGCGCCACGATCTGGCTGCTGCACCGCCGCGCCGCCTGACTGTCCGATCTCGAGATGTATCAGATACGGCGCCGACCCCTCTGAGTAGGTGACGACGACTAGCCCAGAAGCGTCGCTGGTCCGACTCGACCGGTGACGCTTTCCGGCTACGGATCCGCCATGGGGGCTCGCGGGTGGACCGCAGGGGCCTGATCGGAGGAGAAACCATGAGCGAAATAGAACTCGAGTCAGCCTTTTCACTGCCCAGCGGCTTCAGGATCAGGGAGGTATCGGACCACACTGAAACCAGGGCGGTCGCTACGTCGGCCCCCAGCCTGGGCCCACTCGCCGCCTTCACCGGCACGTTCAAGGGCCGCGGCTTCAACACCATCTTCCGGCCTGACAGCCTGGCATCGCCGACGCCGCTGCCCGTATCGGTCCCCCCACCACCCCCTCCACGCACCAACGACAACGTGCTCGAACTCAACCTGACCCGCGAGACCTTGTCGTTCTCGCCGAGTCTTGGTTCCATTCCCAACCGTGGCTCGGGAAACCAGCCTGACGCCTTCCTGAACGGCGTTCCCTACCTGCAGACCATCCAGGACGTGACCATTCCCAGCCAGCCTGTCGGCATCCACTTCGAGCCGGGGATCTGGCTGGCCGTTCCGCCTACGACGAACCCCGCCGAGGGCGCGACGGTCGCGCGCATGGCGTCGATTCCCCACGGCACGACGGTCGAGGCCCAGGGAACCTCGTTCACCATCGCCGGAAAGCCGGATATACGGGCCGTGGACATCACCCCGTTCCTGATCTCCAACGGCACGAAGATCCCATTCCCCAGCCAGACCGCGACCGACGAGAAGACATTGCGGATCCCGCAGAACCTGGCCCCCTTCATCGCCGCCGGCACCATCACGCAGGACATGCTGACCGATCCCAACACCCTGCTGCGCAACCACATCGCGTCGCAGAACATCACGTCCACGACCGTCATCTTGATTTCCAGTGACCCGGCCTCGCCCCTGTTCGGCGGGGGCACGGACAACATCGCCTTCCTGCTGGGTGACCCGGCCGCCACCAACCCGAACGCCCAGACCGTGAGAATGGACGCGCAGTTCTGGATCGAGACGGTCGAGTACACCCTCGAGGTACCCGTCTTCGAACCGGGCCAGCCGCCGCTGGTCCTTCGGCCGCCGACTGGCGCCGAAGGGCAGCCCGTGCCCAAGTTCCTGGTGAACCCGCCGGTCCCCATCAGGGAGCCGCGCTTCATCACGGTCAGGTCACCGCAGATCCAGTACTCACAGCAAGTCTTCCTGAACTTCAAGGGCCTCAGCTGGCCGCACGTCTCGGTGGCCACGCTCGTGCCGCGCAACCCCATCCCCGTCCCACCCACGGTCTGGACCGTGAGTGACCCGGCAGCGCCGCCGGCGGAGTAATAACGTGCGAGTGCGACGCACTCAGATCCGGTAATCATCGGCTTCGACGGAACGCCGGCATCTCAGAGGGCCGTGCGCGAGGCAGCCACCCCGCTGGCCTCGCGCCCGGCCCTCGTGGTCGCCCTGGGGGCGGCCGTAAATCACTCGCTGCCCGGCAGCGGCCACGGGTGAGAGCTACGACATCAAGCTCGGCGACTGCCTGTGGCACATCTACCGCATGATCGGCAAGCTCAGCAGCCGCGTCTACCTGCTCTCCGCGCCAGCCTAGGCGGGCGAGCGGACGTTGTTGCACCGCACGGTGCGGTGGCGGCTGGGCGCGACCAGGGGACCCGGGATGCGCTCGGGGTCACCGGCGTGGTCCTCCTGCGGAGGGAACGCTCCGCCCCGCGACTGGTTCTTTTGTGAGGTGATGCAGCCACGTTCTTTTGTGAGGTGATGCAGCCATGCCTTCTCCGGCCAGAGATTCGCCAGGCCGGCCATCCTTTACCGGTATTCCGGACAAACCAAGCTGGAATAACATGCTTGAGAATGAAAACGATGATCCCAGGATGCCGGGGAGTGACGCAGCCTGAGCGGTAGGTTGCCTACCGAAACCGTACAGTAAGGTTCTGCGCATGATGCAGAAGATGGAGCCGCTCATGAGCACTCCGAGCGAAGAGCCGGCCTGGAAGCAGCGCGCGGTCGAGCGCTCGACCAGAGCCGCCAAGCTCCGGGCCGAGCAGAGGGTGCAGCGGTTCCTCGACGCAGCCCAGGCCATCGTCACGGAGAAGGGCAGCACCGACTTCACCGTGCAGGAGGTCGTCGACCGGTCCCGCCAGTCGCTGCGCAGCTTCTACCAGCACTTCGACGGCAAGCATGAGCTGCTGCTGGCCTTGTTCGAAGACGCCCTGCGCCGGTCCACCGACCAGATCCGCGCGGCCGCGTCCGGTCAGTCCGATCCCCTGGACCGGCTCAAGGTCGCGGTCCAGCTGCTGTTCGAGCTCTCCCGTCCCGACCCCACGGCACGCCGCCCGCTGTTCACCGACCTCGCCCCGCAGTTGCTACTCTCCCATCCCACCGAGGTGAAGGTCGCCCACGCCCCGCTGCTCGCGCTGCTGACCGAACTGATGGAGCAGGCCGGGGCCGCGGGTGAACTGCGTCCGGCCATCAAGCCCCGCCGTGCGGCCGCCCTGACGATGCAGACCATCATGTGCATCGCGCAGTCCAGCGAGGCCCCCGACGCCGACGGCGGTCATCCCCTCAGCGCCGAGGAGGTCTGGGACTTCTGCGCCCGGGGGTTCGCCCGGGACTAATCGAGAATCACATTTTCGGATTGAGAGAGTCTCCATTACACTGGAGGCGTGACTGATCTTTGGGATGTGGAGCGTCATCATGAGGGTGGCACCTTCGCGGCCCTGACCATCCGCGCCCGGCCAACGCGGGGCGTAATCGCCATCGCTTCGGTGTCCTTGCACGTCGAAGACGAGCCCAGCCAGCAGGCCATCGATCCGGTCCCGGTGCACGGGTGTCAACCCACTCGTGACGGGTGATGCTGCCGATCGGATGTGAGCGCATGCTGGGTATATCCCGGGACCACGGCCCCGGAGCATAGTCGCTAACCGCAACCCCCGGCGTGAAGGAGCAGGAATGACACTCGCGGCTGGCTCGTACACCTATCCGCTCTTGGGCATTTTCTGGACGATTCTCGAGGTCTTCCTGTGGGTGGTCTGGTTCTGGATCCTGATCTCGGTGTTCATCGACATCTTCCGTAGCGCTGATCTGTCCGGCGGGGCCAAGGCCCTGTGGTTCGTGTTCGTGCTGTTCATCCCACTGATCGGCGTGCTGGTCTACCTGATCGCCCGCGGCGGCTCCATGCACGAGCGGGCAGCGCGGCAGGTACAGCAGCAGGACGCAGAAGCGCGCCGATATATCCAGCAGGCAGCGGCGGAGGCACCGGCCAGCACGGCCGACCAGCTGGCGAAGCTGGCTGATCTTCACGACCGCGGAGTCATCTCAGATGCGGAATTCGACCGTGAGAAGGCAAAGGTACTCGCCTGATCCGGCAATGGGAGGACGGCCTGAGGGCAATGCGAGGACAGCCTGAGGGCCGGCCGCGCTAGTGGCCAGCCGTCACGATCACGTCCGGAGCGGCGGCCAGCGCCTCCGGCAGCGTGCGCCCGGCCGCGGCCGGGACACCCAGCCGGCCGAGCCGGGACTCCCAGGCCGCGGCGGTGTCAGCGGCCAGGGCGTGCGCCACCGCGGCCAGCACCTCCTCGCGCCGTGCCGTGCGCTCGGCCATCGTCAGGAAACCGGCGATACCCGCCCAGGTTGTCGCGCTGCTGCTGCGACTGGTCGTCGGCATCACCATGATCGCGCACGGGACCGCTCTTCTAGGCGCCGGCGGTGCCGTTGACGGAGAATGCCGTAGGTGCCGTGTCGTTGCTGGTGAATGTGCCGGTGAAGCCGATCGTGATCGTACCGGACGAGGAGATGGTGGCGTTGTAAGCCTCCGCGGTCGCGGCGACCTGCTCGCCGGACTGGGTGCCTGGAATCCGCCGGACCACGAATTGACCAGCGAGTACACGGCCGAGCACGTCAGGCCGGGCGGGGACGGGGAGCCCGATGCGGACGGGGAGCCCGACGCGGACGGGGACGGCGTGCCGGTACCGGCGCCGGGCAGCGGGAACTGGATCATGACGAGCAGCGACTGCTTCGCGGCGGAAACCGGGGCCGGGTCGTAACTGCCGTCCAGCAGGTCGTACGGATCCTCGCCGTTCAGCGCCCAGTAGGTCCAGCCCATCCACGGGTTCGAGTTGAGGTAGGCGACGAGGCTGGAGAACCACTGGCCCTGCGAGCCGGCCGCCGGGTTTGACACGTCCGCGGCGTTGTTGTCGGTGCCGAACTCGCCGACCCAGACCGGGGCTGTCCCGCCGCTGTAGAGGTAGCCCCAGTTGCCGTTCCACACCGCGTCCAAGGATGCCGGGGTGGTCGAGGAGCTGAACCACGTCTGCTGGAACAGGTTCGGCCCGTAATCGTGCGCTGAGTACACCACGTGTCCCGGCGAGGACAGCGTGACCGGATACTGGCCCGCCAGCGCCAGGTCGCCGCCCCACCAGGTCGAGTTGATCCCGCCGGACGACGTTGGATTCTCGCCGATGCCCTCGCAGAAGATCAGCGCGCCCGGCCGACGACGGGTACGCGCTGGTGTACCACAGGCCGTTCTGCTCGGCGGATTCCCCGGCTTCTGAGCGGTGGTCATCCAGGATGACCTTGAGTCCCGTCTGCCCCGCGTAGCCGATGATCTTGTCCAGGATCTGCAGCGAGTTCAGGCCCTTGAGGTCGGTGTTGATCGGGCCGGTGTTGTAGAAGCTCAGGTTTTGCGGCACGATCGGCGTCTCCACCATCTGGTTGGAGAACGGGATCCTGATCGTGTTGTAGCCCAGGTTCTTGATGTCGTTAATGATCGCGTGGTAGTCCTGCGCCCACAGACCGTGCGCGATCTCGTCCGGGGTCTCGAAGCCGTACCAGTTGATCCCCGCGATCCTGACCGGGTTGCCGCCCGAGTCGAGGATCTGGTTGCCGCTGGTATGCCAGTACCCGGAGCCGACGGCTCCGGCGCTGGGCGCGGCGTTTGCCGCGCCCAGCGCGTTCAGGCCCAGTGCGGAGAGGGCGACGGCCGCGCAAGCCGCGAGGAGCAGCGGGAGGGTATCGCGGATTGCGCGCATGCGATCACAGTCCTAGCGAGGCGAGATGGGCCTTGTAGGCGGCGCCGTAATTGGTGGGATCGCCGGGGACGTAGTTGGTGATCAGGCCGGGACCGCTTGAGCAGTTGAAGTCGGCGTTCCAGGCCCAGGCCAGGTAGCTGATGTTCTGCGGGTCCAGCCAGGTGGTCAGCGGGTTGATGTAGGTTCCGGCGCAGTCGTTCTCGCCGATTTCGCCCGCGATCACCGGAATCTTGGCGATCACCGGGGCGATCTGGGATGTCCAGCAGGACTGACTGCTGCATGTGTTGAAGTTGTAGGAGTGCCAGGACGCGACCAGGTTGTTGTCCTGGTCCGTCGGCTCGTTCGCGAGCCAGCCGGTCAGGTCGTTCGCGTACTCCTCACCGCCCAGCATGATCACGTTGTTCGCGCCGGCGGCGCGGACGGCGTTGACCATCTGCTGCATGCCAGCCACCGGGTAGCTGATCCCGGTGCACGGGCTGCCCGTCTTCCAGCACTGCCATCCCTCGGCCGAGTTGTTGTTGTCGGCACGGGACGCGTACGGCTCGTTGAACAGGTCGAAGATCACCGCGTCGTTGCCCTTGAACGCCGCGGCGACCGAGGACCAGAACGGGATGGCCTGCGCCTATAAGGGCATGTCGATGTTCCTGGTGCCAGGTGCTGCGCGACTACTCCCCCAGCGACGACCTGTGGCCCTCCCAGCACATCCCCAGGCGTCTCGCCGCGGCGCGGGCGAAGTACGCCGAGTACCTGGAGCACGAGGTGGGCAACCAGTGATCGACCTTGAGCGCCTCGCGAAAAAAACCCGGTGGATGTACTACGACCTCAGGCTCGACGGCAAGGGCGAGCCGATCGAGCACCGTGCACACGGGCAGTGCCTCATATCGGCGCTACGTTCGGCCTCATCGACGCGGCCGCGGCCCTGCGCCATGTCGCCGACGGCAAGGCTATCGGCAAGGTCGTCCTCGACGTCAGCCGGACCGCCGGGCACTAGCCCGAGGCCTCTCGCGGGGCGAACGGGAAATGCTGCGTCCACCGGCGGCGGCCATCGATGGTGATAATGAGCGCTTCATAGCCATCGAGTGCCTCGATCACGTCCATGCCGGCCTCGCCGGCGACCGCGATCGCCGTGGCGAGCGCGTCGGCGAGACCAAGGTCGGGCCCGGTCACGCTCGCTGATGCGACCCGCGCGGTCGGCCGGCCGGAATGCGGATCGATCAGGTGGCTACCGCGCTCGTAGGTACCCGACGTGGCGATCGCCCCGGTGAGATAGGCAATCTCGGCCAGGCGGCCCGGCGAAAAGGGGTCAGCGATGCCGATCCGGAAGGGCTGGCCGTATCCCAGGCCGCCGAAGCTCGCGATGTCCCCGGCCGCGTTCACGATCGCGCCGCGAACTCCGCTTGCGCGGAACGCGCCGAGCGCCCTCTGCGCGGCCCAGCCCTTCACGTATCCGGTGGGGTCGATCCCCCCGGGCATAGCCCACGGATCGAACCATCCGCCGGACAGTTCGCGTGCGACGGCGCACTGCTCGAGGACTTCGGAAACCTCCACCGGAGCCTGAGCACACGTAATCTCCCCTCGCCGCAGCCGGCTGACCGGGCTGTGCGGTTTCCAGGTGCTGAAGACCGCGTCCGCGCGCTGGAGCACCGCCCGTGCCGTGGCCAGTCGCCGGGAGATCTCGGCGCCTGCGGTGGCGTCGATGGTAAAGACATCGATGGTCACGACCGTGCCCATCACGTCTTCACGGTGGTGAATCGAGCGCGCGGGGAGTTCGGGCGGCACGGCCACAGCCTGACGACCAGCCGTCACTGAAAGCCGAGTGTATGCAGTGCCGCCTGGAGCGATTGCTGGAAACCAGCGCTGGTGTAGCTGGCGCCCGATACGCCTTGAATGTTGCCGCTTTGCGCCTGCAAGGTCTCCTGTTCCAGGATCGGTATCGACTGCTGATCAATGAACTGGGAGCGCTGGTTCCCTCCGTCATCGAGAGAGCCGATCCCGACCTTAGTTATCTTGTTACCGGAAACCGTGACCGAGACCGACAGAACGCCGAAGTTGTAGTTGACAGCGGGGCCGACGACGGTCCGGGTGGTACCTGGTTTCGCCTTCGCGGTCGGACCGGACCGGGGCGGAGAACTCGCGCCGCTGGCGTTCTGGCTTCGTTGCGATCGGCCCGGGCTGGCCGCAGCTGAAGGCTGCGCGGACCCGGAAGCTCCGGGCACGGTACCCAGGCTGAGCTTGGCCGGGGTGGTGTGAAAGGCCAGCACGCCGACAAGACCGGCCAAGGTAGCCGTTATCACGATCGGGGTTCGTCTCATTGAGCTATTCCTTTGAGCGCACGTGCTGTCCGAATTTTCCGCAACCTAGAACTCGAACGCTTCCTGGTGGATCTGTTCCTCGGTTACGCCTAGCCGCAAGGCCGCGTCGATGACATTGGCGCCGAACCCTTCCGGCCCGCAGATGTACACGTCGCGTACGGCGAGGTCGGGAACCAGCCGTCGCAACACGTGGGCGTCGAAGCGAACCCTGCGCCGGGAGCCGACGATCTCATAGAGCCGACCGCCACGCCGCTTGACCAGAGCAGCGACCTCGTCCCGGTGGACGAGGTTGTCGACGGTCGACGCCCGGACGATGACGACCACGTTGGTCCCGCCCGGCAGGTCCTCAAGCAGCGCGCGCAACGGGGTAATGCCCACTCCGGCGCCGATCAGCGCGACACGATCATAGGTGCGCGCATGGCGGGTGAACGCTCCGTAAGGCCCCTCGATGGCGACGCGGGTACCCGGCGGGAGCCGGCGCACCGCGCGGCTCTGGTCGCCGAGCCCCTTGATGGTCACGCGGATATACGGAGGCTGTGGCAGTGCGGACAGCGAGTACGGGTGCGCCTGCCACCACAGGTCCGGAGTGAGGAAGCGCCAGAGGAAGAACTGACCTCCCGAAACCGCCAGGCGATCCAGCCGCCGGCCCTGGCAGATAACCGAGACCACGCCTGAGGCCTCTTCGCGGACCTCGACGACCCGCAGCTGATGCCGGAGGCTCCGCCAGATCGGCTGAGCGACCCGGAACACGATGACCATCCCGGCTGTGGCCGCCCAGATGACGATCCAGATCGCCCGCGTGAGTGGGTGGCCGATGAACGGGACGCCGGTGACGATCTGGTGGGCGAACGCGAGCGCGAGCCCGAGGTAGACGTAAAGGTGAACGACCCACCAGGTTTCGTACCTGAGCCGGCGCCGGGCGATCTTGATCGAGGTGACCCCGGCCATCACCAGCAGACCGAGACCGGCGATCGCGGCGAGCACGTCCGGATAGGACCTGATGAACACCCACAGCTGGCGCAGTACCCCAGCCTTCGCGGCCTCCGCGTAGCCGAGCGTGATCAGGACCACATGGGCGGCGATCAGCCCGAACGCCCACGGGGCGACCTGCCGGTGCCAGCGGACGAGCCGGTCCTGCCCGACCGAGGTCTCCAGCCACGGCAAGCGGGCGACAAGCACCACCATGATCAGCATCAGATAAGCGCCGGTGAAGCCGGCGAGCCGGCCCTCGGCGGTGAACAGCCCTCCGGGCGCGGCCAGCGATCCCCGGTCCTCGCCGATAATGACCGTGCCGACGATTACGCCGAACCCGAGACCGGCCAACGCGGCGCATGCGTCGACGACCCGGGGCCGAGGCGCGGGACCTGGCCGGTGCGCACGTACGGATGCGGATCCTGTGCCGGCCCCCTGGGCCGGGGTGACCGGCGAGTGGCGCATCACGGGGCTACCTTGACGCACCAGGCTCAAGGAATTGTGACCACAAGCTGTGGTTTTCTTCTGAGCCGCGATCCGGCCGCCGACCGACCGGCCGGAGCCAGCCGAATACGGCCCGCACCCGGGTGGCCTGGCCGACCTTACGCAAGCGGTGCACGGTGTGAATAAAGACCATAAGACCGACGCTCTCCCCCGGCACATTAGCTCCTCAATCGGCGCGGCCAGGCCGTCGATACGGGTGGCGCCCAGCAGCCAGACCCTCGACTGCCAGCGCCGTGCCACGGCCGCTCGGGCGCCAAGCGTCGGCGCCTTACTCGCATTCAGGCTATCCGCTCTACAAGCTATCTCCGAATTACTCTGCCCAAGTGGTTAACACTCCGGGCCGGTTAAGAATTAGCGCTTAATGAATACTTCATTAAGCATGTAAAAATGCCGCGGCCATTTCTCCGGCGGGCGGGGAGGCCGAGCGCAGACGTAGACGGCCGTCATCAGCGCGTCCACCACCGCCGGGCCGATCGTTCTCGCCCTTGACGGTCGCGCTCTTACCTACCAAGGGCAAGAGCTCGCCGATAGCTGCGGGTTGACCGTCGCCGGGCTGCTGCACCACGTCGGGAGCAAGGAAGTGCTCCTCGTCTCGCTGCTTCAAGCCTGCGACCTGTACCTGGGGCACCACGCCTACGAGTACATCATCGGCCTGTTCGCAGCGTCGGTCGTGGCGCTGGTGATCTTCGTGTTGGTGGAAATGCGCGCGGCCGAACCCATCCTGCCGATGCGGTTGTTCCGTAGCCGCGTGTTCAGCGTGTGCTCAGTGCTGAGTTTTCATCGTGGGCTTCGCGATGATCGGCTCGATCACGTTCTTGCCCGGCGCGCTGGCCAGCGCGCGGGTGCCGCCGTCGGCGGTGACCAGCCCCAGCCTGGTGCACAAGCTCCCAGCCCAGGCCAGGGATCCTGTGCGGGTCGTCATCAGGACTGTTCCGCGTCGAGGTTGCCGAGGTGAAGTTCCAGGATGGTGTCTGGGCCGATCAGGTGGATGGGCGGGTTGCTGAAGGTCATCCGCCAGTAGCCGGTCGCCGGCCCGGTGATCGTGAATTGAGTCAGCGTGCTCGTCATCTATCTGCTCGTCCGCTTCACGGCCGTGCTCGCCGAGTACCAGAGCGTGCGTAGGTTCTGCCAGTCGGGATAGCGTTCGACCATCCGGCCGACGACGCCGGCTGCTGTCGTCTCTTCGGCGGCGATCCGGGAGAAATCCCGGAGATATTGCTGGGATTCTCCGATGATCTTCGGATTGTTGTCGTTCTCGACTTTTTTGTGACCGGCGACGACCACGGCGGGTTCGAGCGTGGCAACCTCGTCCAGGTTGGCGATCCACTGTTCGCGTTCGGTTTCGCCGGTCTCGGCGGTCATCATGTGCACTTCGTTGTAGGCGAGATCCCCGGTGACGACCGCGGCCAGCGACGGGACATGCAGGATGGTAGATTCCGCGGTGTCGGCCTGACCGATCCGGATGACCCGCAGCTCGTTGCCCTCCAAATCGAGCGTGTTGCTGGTCAGCAGGTGCGGCAGCACTCTCTCCGCGGCGGCGGGAACCTCGCCGGGGAACAGCGCGTTCCAGTACCCGCCCATGCGCGGGTCAGTCGTCTCGAATTCCGCCCGGGCGAGAACCCCGGCTGTCGCAAGACCCGTCGCTTCCGGAAAGCGCCGGGTCAGCCGGGCCAGCCCGAGCCAGTGGTCGCCGTGGCCGTGGGTGATGTAGACGCGCGACAGCCGCCGCCCCTTAGCCTCGATCCAGTCGGCCAGCACGTCCACCTGGTCGTAGGTGGCCAGCGTGTCGACGAGGATCGCGTCGCGCTCGCCGTAGATCAGCGTGGCCGACATCGGGGACCACGTGGGCTCGTCATCCGGGGCCTGGGGTGGCGTCGCGCTCACGAACGTTCGGGCCGGGGCCGTGTAGACCTCGATCGTGAGGTGAGCTGGGGCCTGCGCAGTGTCGTCGGAGGTCACGACTTTCCGCCTGTCTTGATGGTAGACGGTCTGGATGGCGCCTGCCCCACATCAAGAGGACAGTCGTCATCTACATCAAAGATGAGGATGACAGATATAATCTTCTTGAGTCAAGGGGTCGAGCACCTGGAGGATCCACCGTGGGCACGTCTCAAGCCGCGAAAGCAGCCAGCCATGACCGCATCCTCGACATCGCCGCGGCGCGCATCCGCCGCGACGGCATCGGCAGCCTCGCCGTCGCCGAGCTCATGAAGGAGGCCGGGCTGACCCACGGTGGTTTCTACCGGCACTTCGACTCCCGGGAGCAGCTCGTCGCCGAGGCCGCGCAGCGGGCCCTGACCCAGGGCAGCGAATGGACGATGGCGTCCGCCAAGCTCGGCGGGCAGCGGGGATTTACCGCGCTCGTCGACGGTTACCTCAGCACCTGGCACCGGGATCATCCCGAGTCCGGCTGCGGCGTGGCCGGAGTCGCCGCGGATGCCGCCCGCGCCGGCGGCCCGGCCCGCGGCAGCTACACCCGTCAGGTGAAGGAATGCCTCGCCGTGCTAGCCGACCTCATCGGCAACCCGGACCGCCAGATCGGCGAGCGCGAAGCGGTCCTCACCCTCAGTGTTCTCGTCGGCGCGATCTCCATGGCCAGGGCCGTCGACGACCCTGAGCTGTCCGAACAGATACTGGCCAACGCCGCAGCCGGACTGAAACAGTGCATCCAGAACTAAGCGCTGCCCGTAATTGATCTTCGGGTGTGCCGATGTGTGCGCCCGGCGTCCGGGCGACAGCCGGACACCCTCGCCGGCATCGTTCTGTACACCGGCACATCCACGCTGCCGTTCGGGGACAGGCTGCGGGCAAGGCCGGTCAGCGCATTCTGGCGGGTCCCTGCGCACTCGTGATTTTGGGGCGCGTGTCCGGAAGGCGTGGGCAGCCCAACCACCCGGCGCCCCCACACACGCTCCCGCAGGTCAACCCCAGCATTCGCGGACTAGTTGATCCGCTAACGGCGGAATGCCGGGTTGACTAACAGGATTGCATCCGTCATCCTCATCAGATGTGGATGACAGCCATCCGCTAGATATGCATCTGCAACCGGCTGACAGCCGCTGGCCGTTCGCCCCTCGAGACAGGCGGAACGATGACATCCGAAGACGCGACGCCCACCCCGGCCCAGCTCACGCTCGAGGTCTACACGACCCCGGGGCGACCGATCGTGAGCGCGACCAAGTCCGAGGGCCCGGGTGACGTCCCGATGTGGTCTCCTTCGTCGGCCACGCTGATCTACGGCGAGCACGACGCGGTCCTCGTGGACGTGCCCGCCACCTTCGGCCAGACGGATGCGCTGGCCGACTGGGTCGCGTCCAGGGGGCGGCGGCTGACGCACATTTACATCACCCACGGGCACGGTGATCACTGGCTCGGCCTGGCCAGAATGATCCAGCGCTTCCCCGGCGCGACGGGTCTGGCCACGGCTGAGGTGCTGGCCCGCGCGGAATTCGAAGCCGGGCCGGGCATGGCCGGGTACTGGGAGGGAATCTTCCCCGGCGAGGTCCCCACGGGAGCGGACAAGGTGCTACCGCAGCTGTTGCCGGACGACGCCATCGACCTGGAAGGCAACGAGCTGCGGGTCATCCGGATCGGCCAGGCCGACACCGCCGAATCCACGGTCCTGCATGTTCCGTCGCTTGCCGCCGTGGTCACCGGGGATCTGGCGTACAACGAGGTGCACATGATGACCGCCGAGACCGGCGATGCCGAACGGGCACAGTGGATCGCCAACCTCGACGAGGTTGCCGCTCTCGATCCCGCCGTTGTCGTCGCCGGTCACAAGAAGGTCGACAACGGCAACGACCCGAAGATCATCGCGGAATCACAGCAGTACCTCCGGGACTTCTCCCGCATCGTGGCCGAGGAGACCACCGCAGCCGCGATCGTCGCCCGCATCGTCGAGATTTACCCCGACTGGGGCAATCTCCGCACCATTTGGTACTCCTCGAGATCAGCCATCGCACGCAAAGACAGCTAACGGCCCGAGATCGACAATGCGCGTCCAACCTCTGGCCAGATCGGCCAGGATCTTCGGGCGGCTGAGTCGGTCAACAACACGTTCAAAGGACAGCTCGACCTCGAACGTCACGGGCTTTTAAGGCGCTTGCGGTACCAGAGGACGTCCGTTCCTGATGGGAAGTCCTCGACGCAGCCCACCAGTTCGTAGCCGTTCCGCTCGTACAGAGCCCGGGCCTGAAAGGCGTAGGTGAAGTGGACGGTCTGCGAGCATCCGCGCGCCGCCGCCTCTGCTTCGGCGGCGGCGATGAGCCGCGTAGCCAGACCACGCCCACGCAGACTCGGCTCCACCCACAGGCTCTGCAGTTCGCAGCAGTCGCCCCAAGTCCACCCGCTGATGCCGGCTACGATCCTGCCAGCGTCGCGGACGAAGATTGCCAGGTCGACTTCGTCGCCGAGTCCCATGGCGGCGGACGCCTCACGGCGGATCTGCGTTTCGAGGACTTCGAGGTCGAGCGGATCAGGATGGTCCTCGACGCGGAATTCCTCGGCGGCCGGCGCGTCAGGCACCGACGATCTGCTCGATCAGCGAGAGGTCGTCGAAGTACGTCCGGAAGGACCGGATCTTCCCCTCGCGGAAGTCGGCCACGGTGACACCGGGCAACTGGACGTGCCGTCCAGTTGCTTCCAGCACGCTATCCTCGCTGAGCACGAGCGGCCCGGTGTGATCGGCTTCGACGAGCCATTCGGCGAACCCCTTGTTGCCCACTTCGTCGAGTCCCCGGAACGTGATCACGACGTTGGAGAACGCTGCCTCGCGGAGGGCGGAGAGGGCAGCGACTGCCGTCAGCCCTGACACAGTGACGTACGGCGACCAGCCGACGACGTCATCGGTGAACAGGGTCTTCAGATCAACCGATGCGTCACCGACTTCGGCCTTGAGCGCGTTCGACAGCACTTCTTTGCGCGATCCACTCATTTCAGCCCCTGCTCCTGCCGGGAATCGATCTGTTCAACATCTTCTGGCCATCCGGCATGCCTTCAGGTCCCGAGTATTTTCGCCTTGGCCGCCGTGAACTCTTCGTCTGTGAGCACACCCGAGGCGTGCAATTGTGCGAGGTGTTCGATCTCGTCGGCTGGGTCCGCCGCAGGGGGCGCATATTGCGCCTGGTCCTGGCCGTCGTCGGCAGGCGCCTGGTCGTCGGCAGGCGCCTGGTCGTAGTCCTGCTGCTGCTCCCCGGCCCTCGTGGCCGCGTGGTGAGCAACCGCCGCGCCGCCCACCGCTCCGACCACGAGTGCCCGCCGCCTTACACGTCGCCTGAAACCCATGGAGAACTCCTTCCAGTCCGGCCGACCTGCGTCTGTCTGAACATTCCGCGTCCATCGCCGCATCACCAGTCTGACACGAAACTATCCGTATTCGGCACACGCACGCTCGACTGCATGCGCCTCGGGAGCAAAGACTCTGAGATCCGCTGGGCACGTGAACCTTAAGCGGCCGTTCTTCGGCGTGAGCGTTCAGGTCCCGCCGACGGCGCCGACGGTAGCCAAATTCCTTGGACGAAGAGTTGATGGAGGACGGCGAGGAGGTTCTCGCCTATTGTTTGGCCAATGTCTACATGCAGGAGCGGATAGTAGCGAAGGCGGTGGCGCCGCCAAGGCGACGAACATCTCCTCGGGGAACAGCCGGTGACATTCCCGGCGCAACGCCGGCCAGGTCGACATCTCGCCCACCCGGGCCCACGCAAAACGCCGCCGTCCCGTCAACAACCCCGATGCCTGGGCGCCACACCCACCGTCATCCACCGCTCCTGGTCTCAAGCTGCATCCACGCGTAATTCCTGACCGATCCATATTCCTGACCGATCCATGCCCTCCAGGCGAGCATTGACGTCAGCGGAGAACACCGGTCACCCGGCGGCGCTACGATGCTGACGTGCGGACGCCGATCAGGAACCCGCCAGACCCGATGTACGCGGAGTTCGAGGTACACCGGACGATGATCTGCGACCGCGTCCGCACCGGGGCCTTCCGGCGTGCGATCGACTCGGTGGTGCGCCCCGGCGACATCGTTCTTGACGTCGGGGCCGGCAGCGGCATCCTGAGCGTGTTCGCGGCGCGGGCGGGTGCGGCGCGCGTCTACGCGGTCGAGCGGACGTCGGCCGCCGTCCTGGCGCAGGAGCTCGCCGCCGCGAACGGGGTCGCGGAGATCGTCCAGGTGATCCACGGCGACGTCATGGACATCGAGCTGCCCGAACGTGTCGATGTGATCGTCTCGGAGTGGCTCGGCGGGTTCGGGATCGACGAAGGGATGCTCGTTCCGGTCATTGCCGCCCGTGATCGCTGGCTCAAGCCGGGCGGGGTCATGATCCCCCGCCTGGTCACGGCGTGGGCCGCGCTGGTGCACGACCGCCATCTCGCGGAGATGGTGGAGTTCCTGCGGGCCAGCCCGTACGGCCTCAGGTTCGACGACCTACTCGAGAAGACCGTCAACGAGATCTTCTATTCCGGCACCTTCCGTCACCTCGCGGCGCGTGACAAGCGCTCCGATGCGAGCCGGCTGTGGACGACGCAGGCGGACCTGATCCCGCTTCAGCAGGCGCAGGCGCCTCACGAAGCCGAGACAGTGCTCCCCGTCCGCGACTACGGAACGGCCAACGCGCTCGCGCTGTGGTTCAGCGCCCAGCTCGCGCCCGGCATCGCGCTTTCTGTGGGACCCGGTGATCCGCCGACGCACTGGGGGATGACGACGGCCCCGCTACGCTCGCCGGTGGAGCTCACGCCCGGCATGTCCGTCCGCGCCAGAGTGAGGACCGCCCCGGCCCGGCCGGCCGGGACCTGGACGAGCTGGGCCATCGCGCTGCCAGGCGCCGACTGGGAGGAGCACGACGAGCAGACAGTCTGGGAAGAGATCGACGACTGAGCAATCTCGGGAGCCATGAGGACTCCCCCGCGGCGGAAGCACGTCGTCGCAGCGCTCTCGTGGCTGCCCTTCCCCCAGGATCCGGCACCAACACGGAGTTGTCTGTCCCGTAAGGCAGTCCGTCCCTGTCAGGAGCGCATGCCGGGGTCGGCGAAAACGCGCTTCAAGACGCTCGACGAGTGGGTCACTGACCTCCGATGGCGGGAGGCCGGCAAGCCGAATGAGATCTGGCAGGCCGATCACACCCGGCTGGACTTGTGGGTGATCACCCCGTCCGGCCAGCCAGCCCGGCCCTGGCTGACGATCGTCGAGGACGACCACTCCCGCGCGGTCGCCGGGTACGGGCTCAACCTCGGCGCCCCGTCCGCGCTGAACACCGCGCTGGCGTTCCGGCAGGCGATCTGGCGCAAGGAACATCCGGACTGGCACCTGTGCGGGATCCCGGCCGCGTTCCACGTCGACCACGGCCCGGATTTCACCTCCCGGCACCTGGAGCAGGCGATGGCCGACCTGCGGATCCGGAGCGGCCCCGGCTCAAGCGGTACCGCCTCGGCAAGTGGCCACGCTGGTAGCACATCGAGCAACGCGGGCTCAGCAGGAAAGTCAGGATGCTGAGCGAGGAAGATCCGGTCCACGCCGCGATACCGCCTGGAAGGACTGCCGGCCGGACCGCGGCTAGGACTGTCGTCACCGCGGCTGGCCTTGACCGGCCGGTTCCGCGCCGACAAGGCACCCGAAGTGCTCGTCGCGGCACTCGCCCTGCTTGCCGCGCCGCCGGCCTACCCGCGCGGCCCGTAGGCGCGGCCATCTCGGTCAGGACTGCAGCCCACACGACCAGGACAGCATCAGAAGGCACTAGCGCCCGCCGGTCCCGCCGACGGCCGCCTTGCTCTCAGATCACCGCGGGCGGCGCATCGGGCACGGCCTCGGGCCTGGCCACGCCCTCGAACGTGAACTGCGCTTCCGGCCCGGTGCCCTCCACATCGACCGTGACGATCTGGCCGGCCCTCAGCTCGCCGAAGAGGATCTTCTCGGACAGGTTGTCCTCGATCTCCCGCTGGATCGTGCGGCGGAGCGGCCTCGCACCGAGCACCGGATCGTAGCCCCGCTCGGACAGCAGCGTCCTGGCCGCAGGCAGCAGCTCCAGGCCCATGTCCCGGTCCTTGAGCCGCTCATCCACCTTGGCGATCATCAGGTCCACGATGGTGAGAATCTCCTCCCGGCTGAGCTGGTGGAACACGATCGTGTCATCGACGCGGTTCAGGAACTCCGGCCTGAAGTGCTGCTTCAGCTCCTGCTGCACCTTGGTCTTCATCCGGTCATACGAGCCGCGCGGCTCGCCTGCGGTGCCGAAGCCGACAAAGACGCTCTTGGAGATGTCCCGGGTGCCCAGGTTGGTGGTCATGATGATCACCGTGTTCTTGAAGTCGACCACCCTGCCCTGCGCATCGGTGAGGCGCCCGTCCTCGAGGATCTGCAGCAGCGAGTTGAAGATGTCCGGGTGAGCCTTCTCGATCTCGTCGAACAGGACCACGGAGAACGGCTTGCGGCGCACCTTCTCGGTCAGCTGGCCGCCCTCCTCGTACCCGACGTACCCGGGCGGAGAACCGAACAGCCGGGACACCGTGTGCTTCTCCGTGTACTCGCTCATGTCCAGCTGGATCAGTGAGTCCTCATCGCCGAACAGGAAGTCCGCGAGCGTCCTGGACAGCTCCGTCTTGCCGACCCCCGACGGGCCGGCGAAGATGAACGAACCCCCTGGCCGCTTCGGGTCCTTCAGCCCGGCCCTAGTGCGCCTGATGGCCTGTGAGAGCGACCTGACGGCCACGTCCTGCCCGATCACCCGCCTGTGAAGCTCGTCCTCCATCCGCAGCAGCCGCTGCGATTCCTCCTCGGTCAGCTTGAACACCGGGATGCCCGTGGCGGTCGCCAGGACCTCCGCGATCAGCTCCGCGGTCACCTCGGCGACGGTGTCCATGCCGCCGGCCTTCCATTCCTTCTCCCGGGTTGCCCTCTTCCCGGTCAGCTGCTTCTCGGTGTCGCGCAAGGCGGCGGCCTTCTCGAAGTCCTGGGAGTCGATGGCCGACTCCTTCTCCCGGCGGACGCCGGCGATCTTCTCGTCGGACTCGCGCAGGCCCGGCGGCGCGGTCATCCGGCGGATCCGCATCCGGGACCCGGCCTCATCGATCAGGTCGATCGCCTTGTCCGGCAGGAACCGGTCGCTGACATAGCGGTCCGCCAGCTGCGCGGCGGCGACTAGGGCGTCGTCGGTGATCGACACGCGGTGATGTGCCTCGTAGCGGTCGCGCAGGCCCCTGAGGATCTCGATGGTGTGCGCGATCGTCGGCTCGGCCACCTGGACCGGCGTGAACCTGCGCTCGAGCGCCGCGTCCTTCGCCAGGTGCTTGCGGTACTCATCCAGCGTGGTCGCGCCGATCGTCTGCAGCTCGCCGCGGGCCAGCATCGGCTTGAGTATCGAGGCGGCGTCGATCGCGCCCTCGGCCGCGCCAGCGCCGACCAGCGTGTGCAGCTCGTCGATGAACAAGATGATGTCCCCGCGCGTCCTGATCTCCTTCAGGACCTTCTTCAGCCGTTCCTCGAAGTCGCCCCGGTACCTCGAGCCGGCCACCAGCGCGCTCAGGTCGAGGGTGTAAAGCTGCTTGTTCTTGATGGTCTTCGGCACCTCGCCCTTGACGATCTTCTGGGCCAAGCCCTCCACGACAGCCGTCTTGCCGACGCCGGGATCGCCCACCAGCACGGGGTTGTTCTTGGTGCGCCGGGACAGCACCTGCATGACCCGCTCGATTTCCTTCTCCCGGCCGATCACGGGATCGAGCTTGCCCTCGCGGGCGGCGGCGGTCAGGTTGCGGCCGAACTGGTCGAGTATGGGGGAAGTGGAGGGCGCCGTCTCGGACGGCGCGCCTGCCGCGGCTGGCTCTTTGCCCTGGGAGCCCTGCAGCAGCTGGATCACCTGCTGGCGGACCCTGCTGGGGTCGCTGCCCAGCTTGACGAGCACCTGGGCCGCGACGCCCTCGCCCTCGCGGATCAAGCCGAGCAGGATGTGCTCGGTGCCGATGTAGTTGTGACCGAGCTGCAGGGCCTCCCGCAGCGACAGCTCGAGGACCTTCTTGGCGCGCGGAGTGAAGGGGATGTGCCCAGAGGGTGCCTGCTGGCCCTGGCAGATGATCCCCTCGACCTGCTGGCGGACCGCCTCCAGGCTGATCCCCAGCGACTCCAGCGCCTTGGCGGCGACGCCCTCGCCCTCGCGGATCAGGCCGAGCAGGATGTGCTCGGTGCCGGTGTAGTTGTGGTGGAGCATCCTGGCCTCTTCCTGAGCCAGGACCACAACCCTCCGCGCCCGGTCGGTGAACCTCTCGAACATCTCGTCGCCCCCTCACCGAGCGGTCGGCGAGGCAACTGAAATCTTGCTCGTCCCTTCGCATGCTAGCCCGCGCGCCGGGCGACGTCGCGCACGCGAATGTCGCACAAGTAAAACGTTCCCGTCGGCAGCGGGGTTCACCCCGTCCGGCCTGGGGCAACGGGGCAGTGTGCCCAGCTACGCCGGGAGCGAACGCGCACGGCATGCCGCGCACCGCGGTCACATCAGCCAACGGCGCGCCGTTACGGCCCGCGGGCCGCGTCCAGCCTTGTCGCTTCGATCTGCTCCCTCCTTGCACACCTAATCACCGCTCGGCAAAGGACACCTCGTCCGGACTGGGTGTCCCGTGCGGCGCGGATAGGCCCACTTCCCGGTGACCAGGCCACGGTGCCACCGCAGGACGGTGCCCGGCGTGACCAGCCGGTGCGCCCGCAGCCTTCCCGGCAGGAGCCTGATCAGCGCGGCCAGCACCGCGGTGGGCGCAGTCCCACCGGGCCTCGGCTAGGTGCGGCGCAGCACCGCGACCTCGTGCCGCAGCACGAGCAGTTCCGCATCCTTGAATGCCGGCGAACGACCCAGCAGGACAAGCCAGCCAGCAAGCCGCACGAAGATCAGATAGAGCGGACGCAACGACACGGCCGGTCATTATGCCCAGCAGCCACGCCGCACCTATCGCGCCAGGTCACGGCCATAGGCCGACTTCTGGCACCCCACAGGCGCATCGCTGCAGCTCACAGGCCGGGCAGGCTTCTGGCACCCCACAGGAAGACCGAGCTGGCGAAGGCGTTCGGGCGCTGGTGGCGTGACACCGGCGGCATGGACGATCCGCGGTTCGTGTTCTGGCATTCCTTCGAGCCGGGCGTGGCGTCCTTCGGCCTGGCCGGATGATCACCGAGATCGGGCTAGCCGTATTCGGCGCCGGCTCCGCGGCCCTGCAGCCAGATGACCGCCGGAGGGCAGTTCAGGACCTGCTGGCAGAGCACCGGCTGCTGCTGATCTGGGACAACTTCTAGACCATCCGGTCCATGCCCGATCCTGGCGGGGCGACGCCACCCCTGGATGAGGCGGGCTGCCAGGAGCTCCTGGACTTCCTGGAGGCACTAGCCGGGCGGGGCGCAGCGCGGTGCTCATCACCAGCCGCACCAGCCGGCGCACGTCGCTGGAAGTGACCTGTCCGCACGTAGGTGGTCATCTCGGGCACTTGCCTGGCGGACCGGCTCATGCGGCTTCCCGCACGCGTCGCATGGGGCCCTGGTGGGCCGCCGTCATGCGGGCAAGCAGCGCTGCGAGTGCGGGGCGGTCCTTGTCCCCGTCGTGCTCGTAGAGCTCGCTGATCGTCTGGATAAGCGAGTTGACCAGCAGCACCCGCTCGTGCTCGGTGATCTCCATCATGATTCATCCTTCGGTGAGTTCGGCGAGGGGCCGGAACCTTGAGGTCGTTGTCGGTGCAGGCGTTCGTGGTGCCGCCGCTTTCACGTCAGCAGGTGCCTGGCGAGGGTCGGCCCAGCGAACTCATGCCGCCCACGCGCAGCCCCCGCCGCCCAGGCGATTATGATCCGGCGCTGGGCATGGCCGACTCCGGCCGGCAGCTTCGGCGGCCGGGCCCCTGGGGCTGCCCTGAGCCTATATCTGCAATTAAAAACTAGCAATAGATTACTAGAATCAATCGTAGACCGTTGGATTATGCCGAACTGGGGTCTCCTGACCAGCCACGCCCGGGGTGCTGATGTGCATCACACACGGCCCGGGCACGGGCCTGCGCGACATCGCCGCCCGCCTGGACATCACCGAGCGCAGCGCCCACGGCATCATCACTGACCTGACCGCAGCCGACTACCTCGTCAAGCAGAAGGACAGCCGCCGCAACCACTACCAGATCCAGGCGCACCTGCCGCTGCCGGAGGCTGGCGGCGGGAACTTGGATTGCTCATAGATCTGATGATGCCAGGTCCGTCGCGGTGACCTTGCCGTGCGCCGCACGCACGCCACACGGCACCGGTGAGGGCTCCTGGTCTGCCGTGCGGGTGAACAGTGGGTGAACTGAGCAAGACGAGCGCATGATGGTAGCCAGCAGACCAAGCGCGGGGAGGCACCGGACATGACTGCGGGCGACCATTTCGAGCAGGTGGCCGTGGTCTATGAATCGCTGCGCACCACCGACGAGGCGCCGGTGCGCGCGATCGGCCAGTTCCTGCCCGGCCGGCCCGTCACCGGCCTGGATATCGGCTGCGGGACGGGACGGTACACGCGGCTGTTGCGCGGGCTGCTGCCGGACGGCTCGCTGCTGGTCGCGGCCGACGTCTCGGCGGCCATGCTGGCACAGCTCAGGGCCGCCAGCCGCGGCCACGCCCTGGGGGCGGTCCCGCTGCTGGCGGCCGCCGAAGAGCTGCCGTTGCGGACCGCCAGCTTGGACCTGGTCACCGCGTTCAACTGCGTTCACCACTTCGACCTCGGCCGCTTCCTGGCCGCCGTCGCCCGGGTGCTGCAGCCCGGCGGCCAGCTGTTCATCTACACCCGCACCCCGCAGCAGAACGCGCGGACGATCTGGGGCAGCTACTTCCCCGGTTTCACCGAGCACGAGCAGCGCCTGCACAGCCAGGCCGCGATCCGGGACGCCGTCCGGCGGACCGATGGGCTCGCGATGATCGCAACACAGATCCTCCAGCACCCGCGCACCAGTACAGCCGAGCGGCTCGGGGCCCAGGCCCAGGGGCGCCACTACTCGACATTCTCCTTCTACACGCCGCAGGAGCTGCGCGCAGCCATCGCAACCTTCCTGGCCCGCCTGCCCGGCCCCGAGGTCTCCTGGGTTGACGAGCACCTGCTGGTCATCGCCGGCCGGAGCCGCCACAAGCAAGTAGAGGCTGACGGCCCGGCCAGCCTGGCGAACCAGGCGATCAAGGATCAGGCCCCCCAGGTCAGCGACGGGCGCGCCGGTCAGGCTCCCAACAGGCGTCCTGGCGGCCGCGCGCAGATCACCCCGTTATGCGCCCAGCCGATTGCTGGCGACGACCTTCGGCAGAGCGCTCAATCAGGCGGCACTGTTACGGCAGTTGTAGTTCGTAATCTGGGGCGCGTCGTTCGGCATGCGCCAGGCCCGGTCCAAAGGAGGCGGTGCCCGGACCACCAAAACCCAGCAGCAGTAATCTGGGGCGCGTCGTTCGGCATGCGCCAGGCCCGGTCCAAAGGAGGCGGTGCCCGGACCACCAAAACCCAGCAGCAGTAACCCGAGGAACGGGGACTTTTAACTGGCCACCAGTGGCGACACGCACTTGGCCGTTGACAGCTCGATGACCTGATGGCCCGGGTAGCGCCGTGCTTTGCCCGAGGCGAGACGCGGCTGACCTGCCGCGACATGGTGAACGGGCTGCGTCGACAGGCTGGAGGGCGTCGCCGTCTGCCTGCTCGACTGCACGGACGCTGTGCGCCTGGCCTGGATCGAGCCGCGCGCAGCGTCCGGGACCTGGCGGCAGCACACGCGGGAGGAGGTCGCTGGCTTCCTCCGCGCCGCCGCGCGGATGCGGAAGTCAGGCACCGGCATGTTCCGCCTGGACACCTCCGCGCTCGATGCCGGGGCAGTCGTGAACAGGCTTGAGGAGTGGATGGCTCGGAACCCCGCTCCTCCCGCATCAAGCTAACCCAGCTCCAGCCCAGAGCGGCGCTGCCGGGCCGATGAGAACCGGGTGCCCGTAACGTCATCACTGCTGACTGCGGGGACAACCCCGCGACAGAGGAAGGAGACGAGGCCGTGGCAATCAAGTTCGACGGCTGGGCGGTCGCGAGGTGAGCGGCAAGGTGGTCGTGAACAGGTCGATGTCGCTTGACGGCTTCATCGCCGGTCCCGGTGACGCGATGGACTGGATCTTCGACTTCGTGGCGCCGGACGCGGCCTGGCTGACGGAGATCGCGGCGGCCACCGGCGCCATGCTCGTCGGCCGGCGGACCGACCAGGTAGGCGACAGGATGGACACCGACGAGGAGCGGGGGGCAGCATCGAGCGACGAAGGCTACCCCTTCTCCGGACCCACGTTCGTCCTCACTCATAGGCCGCCGGACCCACCGGCCCCGGATGTCACGTACCTCAGCGGTGACATCGGGGAAGCGGTCGCCACGGCACTGGACGCCGCGGGCGGGAAGAACCTCGAAATCCTCGGTGCTGACGTGGCCGGCCAGTGCCTGCGGCGGGGACTCGTGGACGAGATCCTGGTGTATGTCCTGCCGGTGCTGCTCGGCGACGGCATCCGGTTCTACACCTCCCCGGGTCTCGCGAGGATAGACCTGGAACCGCTTGACAGCACGCGGCATGGAGCCGTCACCATTCTTCGCTTCCGCGTCCGCAAGCAGTCATCGGTGTAGTTACGGCAGTTTTAGATCGTTACCGTGGCGTCTCGCCGGCGTAGGCATGCCATCGCTGGCGGGCTTGCTGGGCGCCATGCTGGTGGCGGCGTCGCCACAGTGCCCAGGCGTCACGGTGCGGCCGGTCGCGGCGGGGGTCGGGGATGACAGTGCCGCGGAGCTGTCTGAGCAGTTCAGGCACGGTGACGGGGATCAGGTCGAGCACGCTCGCGCCGATGTCCGCGGCACGCTGCCAGGCAGCGGCCACGGCGAGGAACGCGCAGGCGAGCAGGCTGATCGCGGTCCAGCGGTGCCAGGAGGTCCAGGTGGTGACCTGGCCGCTGTCCAGCCCGCTGACCTGCTTCGACAGCTGATGATCTTCCTCGATTCTCCGCCTGGTGACGGCCACCTTGATCAGCCTTGCCAGCGGCACCGGGTCCGGGGTCCAGCACAGGTAGCTGCTGACGGTGCCGGTATAGCGGTGGCGGCGGAGCAGCAGCGCGGCGTGCCCGGGGTCCTGCCCCTCGGGGGTGTCGTCAGGGGTGATCTCGATCATTGCCCAGTGGTAGTCCTTGGCGCCCTTGGTCGCCGAGCCGGTCCGCGTCCGCTGCCACATTCCGGGTTTGACCAGGCTGGCGGCTGTTTTCACGGTGAGGCGGCGGCCGGAGGGCAGGGTCGCCATGTAGTTGGAGCGGACGTCCATGACGTAGCCGGCGCCGCGTTCCCGGATGCCCTTGCGCAGGTCAAGGCCGCCGTAGACTTCGTCGCCGACGGTGAATCCGGCGCGGATGCCCCGGTCGTGGGCGTGCTGCAGCAGGTTGCCCGCGAGCTGGGGTTTCGTGGCGAACATGATCTCGTCGGGAACTCCGGCCAGCTCGCGGCGCTCCTCGTCGGCGGCACAGTCCGCGGAGGATTTCTCGTCGGCGGTCTCGTCGACGATGAGCACCACGTCGTCCTCGTCCTGGCCCGCGGTCAGGCGCGCGGCCGCCCAGTCCGCGGCGGCGTCCAGCATCTGCCGCTCATCAACGCGGGCGCGGGACAGCAGGTGCTGCATCCGGTACGGGCTCGCGTGCCCGGCGGCCTCGGCCAGCGTCCAGCAGTTGTGATCCTCCGGCTCGGACAGCAGCCCGTTCACCATGTCGCGGCAGGTCAGCCGCGTCTCGCGGCGGGCAAAGCACGGCGCTACCCGGGCCATCAGGTCATCGAGCAGGCCGGCATGCGCGGCATGATCTACGCTGGCAGCAGCGGCTGCCGGGTCGTTGTTGTGTTCCACAAGCCGGCATGATCACGGCAGTCGCGCCAGCTTTCCCGTGCATCGGTCCATATCGCTGCCGTGCCAGGCCAGTGATGCCCCGCGGGGACAGCCGTGACCTGCAACGACGCGCCCCAGATTACGAACTACAACTGCCGTAAATGAGCGCGTTCTTCCTGAGGTTCTCCGTCACTCAGCGTGATGACGTCTGCCGATGCCGGACCTCAACTCAGTGCGGCATGACCGGTCTGAAGGTCGCCGTCCGGCGAGGTGTGCGTCGATCCTGCGGACGAACACCGGGCCGCCACCGGCTGGATCTCGTATGACCTGGCGCGCGCCCTATGCGGCAATTGAGGACGTTCACCTCAAGCGCGACGATGTATAAATATACGGCTAGGCTGCTCGTCCATTGGGCCATAACCGGGACTGCTAAGAGCGGCCAGCGACACGAAAGAGATCCTCAGATAACCCGCTCCGACCCGCCTATGGTCTCCACCGGTGGCTCACGCCTCCCGCGACGTAGTCTTCTGGGAGCCGTCGCTGGTGCGTCCTCAAGCACCATGGCCAGGAAGGCCGCGGGCATGGCGCGCCGGGTACGTGCCGATATCGGACGGCGGGCAACGGCGATCGGCCGGGATCCCGGAACTGCTGGTACTTCGGCTCTGAGCGGTTGGGTGGTCCGTCCCAGACCGTGTGGTAGCGGGTCGAGGAGAAGACGTCGCCTCCGGATTCGTGAGGGAAGCGTCGAGCGCTACGACCATGTTAGGGTGACCGCACGCAGGGCGCACTGCTGGGAGCATGGGGCGGGTCATGGAACACTGGACGGATTTCGGGGTGGGTCAGCTTCCCTCCTTCTCGGCGCGCAAGAAGGTTGAGTTCCCGCCGCCAATAGAGGCGCTTGTCGGTGAACGGGCCGGCGCCGTCCAGCAGCCGCTGCAGGGTCTCACCTCGGACGGCACCCTGCGGCCGGGGCTGTTCCCCCTCCGGTCGACCGGTGTGAGTACGGCGCCGATCACCGACGCTGCGAGCGATTTCCTCGGTGCGCTCAGCGCTGAGCAGCGCCAGCGGGCCGTGTTTCCGCTTGACGCTGAGGAGCGTCGGATGTGGTTGAACATCCACCCTTTCGTGTTCCGCCACGGCGTGATGCTGGAGGATCTGCCGCCCGCGACCCGTCAACTCGGACTGCGGCTGCTCGAAGCCAGCCTGTCGGCCCGGGGCTTCGCGCAGGCCCGCGACATCATGCGGCTGAACCGCCTCCTCGCCGAGGTGACAGGATTCCCCGACGACTTCGGCGAGTGGCCGTACTTCCTGTCCTTCTATGGTGAGCCCAGCGCCGAACGGCCGTGGGCGTGGCAGATCGACGGCCACCACCTGTGCCTCAATGGCACCGTCATCGGTGACCAGTTCCTGCTGACACCCGGTTTCATGGGCTCAGAACCGTGTCAGGTGTTCGACGGTCCGCTGGCCGGCACGATGGTCTTCACCGCTGAGGAGCGGGCTGGCCTGGAGCTCATCCGCTCCCTTGATGACCGGCAGGCGGCCCAGGCTGTCCTGCGGCCGTCGATCTATCCCGATGACCTCCCCCCGGAGCTGCAGGACTTCCTCGACGGCCGGATGCAGGCCGGTGCTTTCCGGGACAACGCTGTGGTTGCTTATGCGGGTGTCTGCGCCGCTGACCTGACCGGTATCCAGCGCCGGTGCCTGCGGGCTCTGGTTGCCGCCTATGTCGGCTGGACGCGCGAGGGCCACTCCGGGGTGAAGATGTCCGAAGTGGATCAGCATCTGGATGAGACCTACTTCGCCTGGATGGGCGCGGTCGCCGATGATGGCCCCTTCTACTACCGGGTCCAGAGCCCGGTCGTGCTCATCGAGTTCGATCACCATCCGGGCGTCGCGTTCGACAATGTCGTGCCATCGCGCAATCACATTCACACCATCATCCGCACGCCAAACGGCGGCGACTACGGTATCGATCTACTCCGCCAGCATCACGAGCGGTTCGACCACAGCACCGGGATCCACATCGCCCGGCCATAACACTTGGGGCTTCCGTTCTATTCACCTATACGAATAGGTGGCGCAGCAATTTGCCGCTGCGACGTCAGCCCGCCGGCTCAATTATGGAAGATTATGCATGGCTGTGCATAAATGCGCGCATAGGCAACGCCCTCATTTCGCAGAATCGGACGTCGGCCAGTCGTGCCAGCCATGAAAGTAGCCGCACAGATCACCCCCGCTAGGCACGGCCGTAGCCAACCGGGCGCCGTCTCACCCAGGCGGGTGAGTCGGCGGGGGGAATCTCACCCCCCGCCGCTCTCAGGACCGGACGTGACAGTCTCCCGTCATCCGGCCCCCACAGTCCATCCTTTAGGTGAACGCGATGAGCTGCCAGTGGGCGAACAGGCCGGGCTTGTACTGATACACCTTCTGCAGCCAGGCCATCGCTTTGGCGTACTTGCCGCGGAATCGCTTGAACTTGTGCATGGCCCACCGGACCAGGTGCTCGTTGATGCGCCATGCCAGGAAACGCAACTCGGAGCGGTAGAAGGCTCCGTAATAGTTGATCCAGCCCCAGGGCTCCTGACATAGCGGCTTGGTGACGGGGTGTCGCAGGCCTGCTGATCTGGTCTTTTATTCCTTTTCCTGTGTGCCGGGGCTTGCCTCGGCGCCACATTTCCGCAATAATAGATGAAAGGTTTGCTGCCGCTGGCGGGGGTGGGATGATGGCCCGGATGCTGACCCAGGTGCCGCTGCCGCTTCTCCCGCACGACGCGGCGGAGATCGCCCCGGGGGTGGGCGTCGTCGCCGGCCCGGACGGCGGCGGCGTGGTGTGGGTGCACGGGCTGGCCACGTTCGCGTGGGATGCCGGCGATGAGGCGGCGCGGCGGCTGGCCGCGGTCCAGCTGGTCCAGCTGAAGGCCGCGACCCAGGTGCAGGTGGCGCAGGCGTTCGGGGTGATCCCGGTGAGCGTGTGGCGGTGGGCGAGGGCGCTGGCCGACGGCGGGGTCGCGGCCCTGGTCCCGGCCGTCAAGGGGCCGCAGCGCGCCTCGAAGCTGACCCCGCAGGTGATCGCGCGGATCCGGGAGCTGGACCGCCACGGCGCCGGCAAGGCCGCGATCGCCGCCGCGGCGGGGGTGTCGGAATCCTCGGTCCGCAGCGTGCTGCGCCCGGCCCGCCCGGCCGCGGACGGCGTCCCCGCAGGCGTCCCCGCAGGCGCACGGACACCGGCAGCGCGGGCACGGACGTCGCAGACACCGGGCCGCGGGCTTGGACGCGGGCGCCGGAGCCGGAGGTGCTGCCGGTGCTGCCGGATCCGGTGCCCAGGGACGGGGAGCGGGCGCTGGCCCGGTTCGGGCTGCTGGGCGAGGGCGCCGCGCCGGCGTTCACGCCGGGCGCGCGCTACCCGCTGGCCGGGCTGCTGCTCGCGCTGCCGCCGCTGGCGGGCACCGGGCTGCTGGACTGCGCCCGGCAGGTATACGGGCGGCTGCGGAACGGGTTCTACGGCCTGGAGGTGATGCTGGTCGCGGGGGTGTTCATGGCGCTGCTGCGCGAGGCCCGCGCCGAGGGCGCCACCCGGATCCCGCCGGACGCGCTGGGCCGGGTGCTGGGCCTGGACCGGGCCCCGGAAGTCAAGACGATCCGCCGCAAGCTCGGCGAGCTCGCCGCCGCCGGCAAGGCCGCCGACCTGCAGCTCGCGCTGGCCCGCCACCACGCCGCGGCCGGCCCGGGCACCCTGGGTTCCTTTACATCGACGGGCACACCCGGGCGTACTTCGGCAAGCGGGACATCCAGAAGATGCACCTGGCCAGGCTGAAGTTCCCCGGCCCGGCGACCGAGGAGACCTGGGTCACCGGCAGCGCCGGGGACCCGCTGCTGGTCGTGATGGCCCAGCCGTCATCCTCCCTGGCCGCCCAGATCCGCGACCTGCTGCCCGCGCTGCGCGACATCACCGGGCCCGGCGCGAAGCCGGTCCTGTGCTTCGACCGCGGCGGCTGGTCCCCGGCCCTGTTCGCCGGACATCACCGACGCCGGGTTCGACCTGCTGACCTACCGCAAGAACGACCAGGCAAGGACATCCCCGACCTGCCCGGAGCCGCGTTCGCCATGGCCAGCTGCACCGGCGACGACGGCCGCGAGCACGCCTACGACCTCGCCGACACCACGACGGACCTGACTGTCAGCGAAGGCGAGCACAAAGGCCGCGTGCTGACCTTGCGGCAGGTCGCCCGCCGCAAGCCCGGCGACACCCGCCAGGTGCACATCCTGACCACCCGCCCCCTGCAGCCCTGCCCGCCGCCGGGGTGATCTACCGGATGACCTCACGGTGGCGGGAGGAGATGGTCTTTACGCAACTGGCAAAAAGGGCGATGCGGCCCGTCGGGGGAGATCGGGAGAACGTAGCGAATCTCGATTTCGCCGTCGGTGACGATCACCCGGTCGATGAGCAGCTCGGCCAGCTGCCGGCGCTGCTCGAAGGTGGCGGTGGCCAGCCCGGCCCGGATGGTCTGGCAGAATGCCTCGATCCCGTCGGCGACAGCGGAAAGCTCCAGCCGCTGCTGGGTGATCGCGTCTAGCTGGCGCTGCTGAGCCGCGAGCGTGGCGTGGCGGCGGTCCAGGTCCTGGCGCTTGCGTTCCAGCTCCGGCAGTGTGACCACCTCGGCCAGGTAGGCGTCCAGCAGCCGTTGCTGCTGGCGTTGCAGCTGGCCGAGGGCGCGGGCCACGGTCTGCTGGCGGGCCTGCAGTTCTTGGGGCAGCCAGGCCCCGCTTCGTGCTCGGCCCAGCTCGCGGCCGGCCTGGGCGGGGTCGGTCAGCAGCGCGCACAGATCAGCCCAGACCAGCTCGTCCAGCCGTCCGGCCGGGATGTAGCGGGCCGTGCACCGCTGTCCCCGGGCCGCTCGCAGCGCGTCGGTATGGCCGCGGCACAGGTAGTACTGGTAGCCTGCCGGGTTTTGCCGGGCGAGGCACCCCAGCCGGCAGGCTCCGCAGCTGACCAGGGCGCGCAGCAAGTACTCATGCCGGGTGTTGCGCGCCGCGGTCTGCTGGTTGGTATCCAGCTTGGCCTGCACCTGGGCGAAGGTTTCCTCGGAGACGATCTGCGGCACCGGGACTTCGATCCACTCCTCCGGCGGGCGTGGCGCGTGGCTTTCGCCCGGGCCGACCGGCAGCAGCGGGGATTTGCGCTGCCGGGCCGGGGTGACCCGGGTGCGATTGGTCTGCGCCCGGCCGGCGTAGGCCGGGTTGCGCAAGATGCCGCGCACGCTGGCGGCGTTCCACCGCGGCTTGCCCGTCGGGGTGGCCACCCCCAGATCGGTCAGCCGCTTGGCGAGCTGATACAGGGTTACCCGCGGCTCGAGGTAGGAGCCGAACATCTGCACGACCAGCGCCGCCTCGCTGGGCTCGACCCGCACCGCGGCCGGATCGCGCGGTCGCTCCGGGTCCAGCCGGTACCCGAACGGCGGCCGGGTCCATGGCAGCAGCACGCCCGCCCGCAGCTTGGCCAGACGGCCACGCCGCATCCGCTCGGCGATCAGCGTCCGTTCGTACTCCGCGACCGCCCCGCGGATCTGCAGCAGCAGCTGGTCGTGCGGGTCAGTGCTCATCGGCCGGTCCAGGAACTCCACCCGGCAGCCGTGCCGGGCCAGTTCCTCGAGCAAAAGCACCTGGTGCACGTAGTTGCGGGCCAGCCGGTCCGGCGCGGTCACCAGGACCACATCAAGATCGGCCAGTGCCGCATGATCTCGCAGCCGGTCCAGCCCCGGCCGGCCAAGGCTGGCGCCGCTATACCCGTCGTCACGGTAAACGTGCTGGTCGTCAAGCCCCCAGCCGCGTCCGGTAACCGCCGCGCGCAACCGGTCAAGCTGCTGCTCGATAGTCTGCGCCTGCGCCTGGCGGGCCGTCGAGACCCGCGCATAGACCGCGACACGCATCAGGCACCTCCTGCATGATCGGTGCCGCCGGGCAGATCTCGCCGGGCTGCACAGCCGCCCAGCGCACCAGCAGCTGGTAGGCCTGATCCCACCGGCGCTCGCCATCGCGGCGAGGGATGGCCTGCCGGCGCACACTCCAGGTCTGAGTCTTCATGCGGCATTCCTGCCCCGGCCCGGATACCCTGCCGCCGCAGCCGAAGCGGCAGACGCCACCAGGTCAAACTCAGCCGCACCCGCCGCACACAGCAGAACTTGCCATTTGTGATTAGACCATCGAGAACTACTTCCGCTACGGCCGCGCCCACTTCGCCCTCGACGCCCTGGACTCCTACGCCGTCACCGCCGACGACCCGGCCCGGATGGTCCCGAACCCGGCGAAGAAAACCGCCGCCGCCGCCGTCAAGACCGCGAAGAAAACCCTCGCCAGCGCCCAGACCGCGCGCGAAGCGAACCTCGCCGCCCTGCGCAGCCCCGCCCCCGGGACCAGCGTCATCATCACCAACGCGACGCTCAACAGGCTAGAAGCCCCCGTCACAGCTGCCCGCCGCGACCTGCAAGCCGCCCAGGCCGCCGCCAGGGCCATCCCCGCGAAAATACCGCTCTCCCAGCACAACCCCGCCATGGTCAAGCTGGACACCGAGACCAAGCTCATCACCCACGCCATCCGGATGGCCGCCTGCAACACCGAGACCATCCTGGCCCGCGCCCTGGACGGCCGCTACGCCCGCGCCGGCGACGAAGCCTACGCCCTGATCCGCGAAGCCCTGCACGCCTGCGGCGACATCACCATCCGCGGCAGCACCCTGCACATCCGCCTGGACCCGCTCTCCGCACCCCGCCGCACCCGCGCCCTGGCCGCCCTCTGCGAACAGCTGAACACCACCCCGGCCCCCTACCCCGGCACCACGCTCACCCTGCACTACGACGTCAAAGAACACCCCGCCACTACATGATCTTTTGCGCTATGTCAGGAGCCCTGAGCCCTGGACCTGGGGATTGATCTCCCTGGCCAGGCTGGACAGGTCCGCGCTGCTGCGGCGTTTGAGGTGCCAGTCCCTGATCTGCTTGCCTTTCGCCTTCTTCGCCTTGGCGCTGATGGCCGGACCGAAGCCAGTAAAGTAGCCTCTGCGGCCCTTGGCCAGGCGGCCCCGGAAGGTATAGCCGAGGAAATCGAAGCTGGCGTGCTCGAAGTTCCCCCGGCGGTTCGCGTCCTTGCAGTACACGACCTTCGTCTTCACGGGATGCAGCTCAAGACCCAAGGTCCCGAGCCGCTCAGCGATCGCGGCCCGCAGTTTCCGGGCCTGTCCCTCGGTGTCGCAGTGAGCGACGATATCATCCGCGTAGCGCTCAAACGGGCAGCCCGGGAATTCCCGGTCCATCCACATATCGAACGCATAGTGCATGAACAGATTAGCCAGCAACGGCGAAATCGGGGAACCCTGCGGGGTCCCCTTCTCCCTCGGCACAATGGTCCCGTCAGGCATCTGCATCGGCGCTTTCAGCCACCGCGAGATATACAGCAGGACCCACCGCTCGCTGGTGTGGTGAGCGACCGCTTTCAGCAACAGGGAATGCGGAACGGAGTCGAAAAAGGCCCGGACATCAAGGTCCAGCACCCAGTCCTTCGTCCAGCACCGGCGGCGGCACACGGCCAGCGCGTCATGGGCGCTGCGCCCAGGACGGTACCCGTAGCTGTCCCGGTGGAAGACCGGCTCCAGTACCTGCTCCAGCAGCATCGCCGCCGCAGTCTGCGCCACCCGGTCACCCGTATTGGGCACGCCGGGCAAACGCACGCCTTCCCCATGACCTTTCGGTATCTCCACGCCCCGCACCGCACCCGGGAAATAGCTCCCCGAGCTCATCCTGTTCCACAGCTTGAAGAGATTGTCCCTCAGCTGCTCTTCGAACAGGCCGATGCCGACCGCGTCCACGCCCGGCGCCCCGTTATTGGCCCGGACCTTCTCCCACGCCCCGTAAATGAGGCGCTTATCGACCTCGAACGACTTCACCTTCGGCTCGGGCCTGGCCCTCGGCTCCTCCCCTGGCGGGTTGGCCCCGGGCTGACCCTGGTCTGCACGGCTCCTTGGCTCCAGCCCCATTACAGGACCTTCCCCGCTACTATGAGCCGTCCCGCCCCTGTGCCCCGCATCGGTACTCTGCCGCTCGCGGTGTCCGCCGCTCGCGGTCCTCCCTCTCGCGGCCCGGGCCGGGTCACCCCTGGCACCTGGCCGCCGCTATCGGGGCGACAGGTTCTCCTGTTCCATGCCAGCGCCCGCGACGAGCTCACGCCACCTCTACACCGGGCACCGCCAGGGCAGCACGCAGGCCGCCCCCTGGCTGAGGGCACGCCAGCACGGCGTGCCTTTGTCCCGGGAACTCGGTACCTCCCCGGTTTTGATGCCATCGTTCCGCCTATCGATGCGTCAGCAGTGGTTCACACACGTTCGTCTTCTCGTCGCACACCTGACCCGCTGACAGCGGGCCTTTTCCGCAACGCTCACCACCCCGGCTCTTAACCAGCGCAGCTTGCGGTGGTTTGGGCTCCCCGCCTGCACGGCGAACCCGGAGGACCTACCTCCATCACTGGCACAGCACGGTTCATGCCGGCGACCTTCTACATCGCCTCACTCCCCTTTCAGGACGCACTACCAAGAGGCGGTTACTCGCGCGCACGACCGGGGTCAGCGGTCACGCCACGTGATCGAGGGTGACGCCGCAGGTCCTGGACGCCTACGACCCCGGGCTCGGCAGCACACATGCAGCCCGGTCCGGCAACCGCCGCCAGGCGCACCCTCTCCGCCCGTGCATGCCCCGGGCCCGGCCCGGTGATGCGCGCACCGTGTTCCGCCGATAGGCTGAAGTTGTCGCAGATGATCGCGATGCGGCTGGTAACCGGGTAGAGGGAGCGCAGGTAGCGGCAGAACTCCAGGAACCGGGCCCGGGTCTTGCGCGGCTTGATGTGCCCGTACAGCTTGTCCTCACCCAGCTCGCAGGCGGCGAACAGGTGCCGGACCCTGGCTTTGCGGGTGTAAGTCGCGCGCATCCGCGGACGCGGCGCCCGGCCCGGCTCTTTGCCCTTGCCGCCGATCGCAGCCCACTGCCGCCCGGGCCGGGGCTGCAGGTTCAGCGGCCCGAACTCATCAACGCAGAAGATCACCTCCGGATCGCCGTCCTCCGGGACCGCTTCCCGGTCGGCGATCGCGTACAGCTGCTCGGCCCGCGCCTTCTTCTCCGCATACCGCGGGTCCTTCGACGACTTCCACGTCTTCAGGCGCTGAAAGGTGACGCCCTCCTGGCGGAGCAGGACCCGCAGGCCCTCGTGGCTGATGTCGTCGACCACCCCCTCGGCCACCAGGAACTCCGCCAGCTTAGCCAGGCTCCAGGTGGAAAAAGGCAGGTCATGCTCGGCCGGGAGCGACGTTCGCGGTGTTGACGGCAGAGCCCCACCCGGTCGGCACGCGGCAGTCGACCAGCACGGCCATGCCCAGGCTGACGGCTTCTCAGTCCTGCGGACCGACACTGCGCCGGCCGGGCTGGCGCCGACGCTAAACCGGACCGGCTGCCGACCTAGATGAACGTCTAGAGGAACTCGGTGACGCGGGTACCCGCTAGCCATTGGCGCCGAAACGCTCGGCGTTCCCCTTCGACCAGCCCGCCCCACACCCCGTAGGCGCCAATATCGAACGGGTGCCGCAGCGACAGTTCCAGGCAATCCGCGCGGACCGGGCAGTCGGTGCAGATCGCGATGGCGTTGGCCGCCTGGTCCCGCGCCTTCGCTGCGTCCAGGGCGAGGGGGAACCACTCGTCAGGATCGAGGCATGAACTGGCGCACCGGGCCTGCCGGTATACCCGCCCGGCCAGTTCCCCGTCGGTCAACTCGCTCGGCTCACACTGCGCGTAGGACCGCGCGTGGCAGCGCCAATCGGTCATCACCACAGGCTGCACCTCCTTCCATGCTCGTAGCTCAGCCTCACCGCTGCACCGATGGGTCCGCATCCCCCGAGTGGATGGTTGACCTATGCGGCGGGCTCCCGAAGGGCTAAATAACCAGGACCACACCTCCCTGCCCGTCTATGGCGCGGCGCAGAACGCTGAGTATCTCCCCCATTCCTTGTCGCGGCCGAGCATCGCGTTACTCCTGTGGTGTACGGTCCCTGGACAGCTTTCCGGCTTCCTGAAGCCGTGTATGTCGAAACGAGTCGGACGTGAACGACGGGCCCTGCCTTGAGGATGGCAAGAGCCCGTCGCAACCAGCCATGCCAGACGGACAGCTGGGCCCGCCGGAGCAGGCTTCATCGGCAGGACGTCGCCGACTGCGGCGGCCAGCCAATCGGACGAGAGGTCTCCTGGCGATCCCGTGGACATGGCGGCCGGCGTCAACTATCCAGTCTGTGGATGTGGCTTCCCGGGGTCACCGGTTATAGGACGCCACGCTCCGGCAGCAGAAATCCGCAGGCTGCCGGGCCGGGGAGGGCCTCCCCAGTTCCCGCCGCCACTCTCGATGCGTTCCGCGCCCCCTACGCCGGGGAGTCCCTCACGGCTGCGCTTCCAGGCTCTACACCGCTTCTATGGCCTTCACCCCGATCCAAAGGCTCGGCACTCCCTGCACCCCGCCCACACGGGCAGGACTCTTAACGACGCCGCAGGCTTCGCGTCATGCTACGGACCGCATCGTCGCTCCCCTTTAGCGCTCGCGCAATAATTAATTCCCTTCATTCGGGCGTGTCGTTTCGCCGGGCGGTTCTGCTGGGATGGTGTAGTTCCAGTTGCCGTGAAACTCGTGGCGCTGGAGGTGCCGGGCCTCGAATGCCTTCATGTCCTTGTCCGGGATCCTGATGCCCTTTGGGTAGATGCTGGTGTCCAGGACCGCGGTGACCTTCAGGCCGGTCCTGGTGGTGACCGCGCTGATGGTCTCGATGATGACTTCGTGGGAGACCAGCGGGCGTCCCCGCCAGTTCATGGTGATCGCGGAGAACAGCCGGTGTTCTATTTTGTTCCATTTGCTGGTTCCCGGTGGCAGGTGCAGCACGGTGATGTCCAGGCCGGCTTCTGCGGCGAAGGCGGCCAGTTCGGTCTTCCACAGCCGCAGCCGTGAGCCGTTGGACCCGCCGGAGTCAGCGGTGATCAGCAGCCGCCGGGCGTGCGGGTAGGCCGCCTGGCCGAGTCCGTTCCACCAGGAGCGGATCGAGGCGACGGCGAACGCGCCGGTGTCGTGGTCGGTGCCGACGTTGACCCAGCCGGTGTTCGCGGTCAGGTCGTAGATTCCGTAGGGCACCGCCTTGCCCAGCTCCTCGTCAGCGAAGTCGTGGACGCTGACCCGCTCGGGCTGCCCGGCCAGTGCCCATTCCGCGCCGCCGTTCCTGAAGTTCCCGACATTCTCCTTCTTCTTGGCGTCCACGCTGATCACCGGGCTGCCGTCGTCCTGGAACACTGTGACCTGGGCGTTGATGTACCGGAACTGGGCGTCACGGTCGGGGTGCTGCTTCCCCTCCACCGTCTTGGCGTTGCCCTGCAGGCTGTACCCGGCCCCGGCCAGCAGGCTGGCCACGGTCCGCGCCGTCACCGCGTGACCCTGCCTGGTCAGCTCGCCGGCCAGATGGGCGGTCGACTTCGTCGTCCAGCGCAGCGGTGACATGGGGTCGCCCCTGGTCGCCGGATCGACCAGCGCTTCCAGCGCAGGCAGTACCCCGGCGTCGAGGTCGGTCACCGAGGGCCTCCCGCCGCCCGGGCCGCGCACCCTCCCGTCCGGCTCCAGGCCGGCCTCAACCTCGTCACGACCCCTGCGCACGGTCTTGACATCGGACCCCGTCGCCCGCGCCACCAGCCCGACCCCGGCCCGGCCCAGCGCCTGCGCCTCCACCCCCAGCCACAATCGCCGCTGACGCTCATCGAGGTACGGCCGGATCTTGACGTATCGGGCGGCTATCTCCGCGTCAGTCAGCATCCATTCGACATACCACAAACGACCAGGGGATTATTCGGACAACGCCCTGTAGTTTCTGCGCGAGCACTTAGAGGGCCTTTGACGCTGGGCTCCGACCCGGCCCGTTTCCAGACCGAGCCGCCAGCCTGCTACCGGGCCTCCTCACTGGCAGCGACCCGGACCGGACTTTCACCGGCAAGCGGCGACGAGCTTACGGACACGACGAAACACCATGGCGCTAGGTCATGGTGTCACCTCCCATCCTGCTGGGCGCACTAGAAATCCGCATTAGCCATGTGGAATTCGTTTTGTACGGACGCCCGCCTTGGCATCAAGGCAGAGGTGATCACCTATGCGGGCGGTTATGGCGATGAAATTCACGCCTACTTCGCCAGGCCGATCGCAACCGAGTCGACCACAGCAGTACCGGGGATCGTGGCGGTGCACCACATGCCCGGCTGGGATGAGTTCTACCGGGAATTCTCAGAGCGGCTCGCGCGCCACGGGTACAGCGTGATCTGCCCGGACCTGTACTGCCGCCTCGGCCACGGTGCACCCGATGACATCGCCGCCGTGGCGCGGTCGCGAGGCGGTGTCCGCGACGACAGCGTCGTGGCCGACTGCGGCGCCGCGCTCAGGTGGCTGAAGGCCCTGCCTTTGAGCAACGGCAAAGTCGGCATCATAGGCACGTGCTCGGGCGGCCGTCACGCGCTGCTGGCCGCATCCCGGGTAATCGGCTTCGACGCGGTCGCTGACCTGTGCGGAGGAGGCGTGGTCATGGCGATACGCCCGCGGCGTGCCCGCCGGGCAGCCGTGGCGCGGTATCACGGGCGATGGCGGGTGAACCCGCGATCCCGGCTAGGAAGCGGAGCCCGTCAGCGCCGAAATGGGCGGTGCCGGACGGGCTGACCACCGCCGGGATGACCTGCTGGGGCAGCGCCAGCCAGCGCTGCCGCCATTGCTGGATTCGCTGGTGTCCGGTGGTGGTCAGGGGCCCGCCGTGGGCGTGACCGTCCCGCCTTCCCGGCGCACGATCCGCATTGGGTCGGGGTCATGGAGGATCGGATCGGGCAGGTCGGGGCTCATCAGGTGAAAGTAGATAGGTTCGGTAGGCCACATCACCTCGGCAATCACCCCCCGCACGTCGTATGGGCCGCTCAGATTGCGCCTCTGCACCCAGATCGCCTCGAACAGGCGGCGCCGCAGTTCGTCCTCGACGCCATCGGTGACCGCCTCGGCGTAGGCGGCGACCGACGCCCTGGTGTTGCTCACCACCGGCGGCGGCGCGGCGGGCAGTCGCTCGCCAGGCAGGGCGAGCGCTCCGGTCTCCGCTAGCTCCCGTTGCCAGCCCGAGTCGCCTGGGTCTGACCGGATGCCAGTGACCGGCATCTGGCGGCAGTGCTCCACGGCCCGCCAGTCGATCTCCGCCGTGGCGGTCCGGACCAGCCAGTCAGCCCGCTGGCTGGCCAGATAGCTGAGGAGGGAGTTGAAGTCCCCGTAAACGGTCACATTCATGGTGAGCTCCCGAGGCGGCGCAGCAGTTCCTCGCGCCTGGCTTCGAGCTCGTCGGCCAAGAACTCCTGCTCCTCGGCCTCTTCGATCAAGGCAGACAGCTCCGCCGGGTCGGTCGGGTAGTCCGCGCGCTCGCCGATACGCCGCCGCAGGTCGGCCGCCGTTTCCCGGATCCGCGCCAGGTCTTCCTCCACGAGCCGGAGTTCTTCCCGGATCGCGGCCTGTGGCTGGGCGGTGCTCATGATGGCTCTTCCCCTCTCCCGGGCGGTAACCTCACAGCACGGCGGAGCTGGAAACGGCCCGCTGCCCGCTGCCATTGGGCCCGTACTGTCCCGCGTAGTCGCAGGTGCCCTCCGCCTGGAACTGGCGTGCCGCGCGGACGACCTCAGCGCCGAGGGCGCGCAACTGCGCGGCCACCGCTTCGTCGGTAAGGCGGCCATCGGGGTCGAACGACTGCCATGACTGCGCCACTGGCATGACGAGGGGCACGGCCCAGCCGCGCAGCGCCCGGACGATGAACTCCATCGAGTTGACCGCCTGCAGCCCCTGCACCCCGCCTGCCGTGGCCACAAGCCCGATCGGCTTGTTCGTCAGATACGGCGGATCACGCTCGGCCAGCAGGATCAGCCAGTCCAGGACGTTCTTGAACGAGCCGCTGATCGAGCCGTGGTAGGTCGGGCTGCTCCATATCATCGCGTCGCAGGAATAGACGGTGTCCGCGAGCTCCCGCGCGGACCGCGGGATTGAATGCTCTGCCGTGTACAGCGGCAGGTCCAGGTCGCGGACCCACAGCAGCCGGGTCGCCGCGCCCGCCGCCGCCGCTCCGTCCAGCGTCACCTGCAGCGCCGCCCGGCTGGTGGAAGCGGCTCGCAGGGACCCGCCTAGTCCTATTACGCCCGGCATCGGTGCCTCCCTGATGACTGCCCGTGCCCACGGGTCACGGGCTGACTGCTGACGGTGGCAGCGGGAACCGCAGCTCCGCTGCCACCAGGTACTCGCTGAGCTTGGTATCGGCCTCGACATGCCTGGCCGAGCCGCCCTCGTCGATCACGACCGCGACGAGCTCGTCGATGACGTCGGGCGTACGGCGGGTCGGGTTCCCGCACACCGGGCAGATGTCCCCCGAGGCCGCCAGCCAGCGGGACTCGTCACACACCACGCCGGGCGCGATCGCGCCCTGGAGCACCAGCAGTGTCTTGATCGCGGCCACCGGGGCCGCCTGCAGGCAGCTCTCCAGGCCGAGCGCGGCGGGCTGGCCCATCGCGGCTTTCTCGAACACCTCGGAAACCAGCCGCAGCTCCTCCTCGCGCTCGTAACGCTCCAGGATGGAGCTGGCGCTGCTGCGTATCTCGGCCAGCGGCGCGGTGGCCGGGTCCACGCTGAACGTTCCGGCCACGCGATTGCGCAGGTCGTTCGGCAGGATCTGGATGAATTCCGGCACCTCGTACTCGTGCCCGCCGATGATCACGATGTCGTACCCGTCGGTCTGCTGCAGGTCCTCCAGCACCTTCACCGCCCGGCGGTAGTGCTTCTTGACTAGCTCTTCTTCCTTGTTGCGTACCCGGTCCTCGGCGAGATTGGCCGCGTAATCCGGCTTGCGGAGCACCGGATCCTTGAACTTGGTCACCTCGCGCATCTCGTCCTGGTCGATCTCCCAGACGCGGGCCGACGCCTTGTTGATCACCAGGACGCAGGCGCGGTGATATTCGCTGAGCACCGCCAGCATGGGACGGGCGAACGGGGTTGCGTCCACGATGACCTGCTCGCGCACCCGCCGCGGCAGCGGTACCTCCTCGTACAGGTCACGGCCGGAACAGGAGAAGATGGCGACCGCGCCGGGCGGCCAGCGGTTGCTGTCGACCGCCTCCTTGATGCGCTCGATGTCAGCGCGCACCGACAGGCGGGACTGGTGCTCGAGCGTCTGGTCCTTGGCTAGCGGGCGGACCTGGTCCAGCAGGCTCATCATCCGGGTGTGCACCTCCCTCGGGCTCGCACCCGGATCGATGCGGCCGTAGAGGGAGACCACCGGCAGGCCGTTTCCGTGGAACTCGAGGATGCGGTTAACCGTCTCCGCCGTGATCATCAGCTCAGCCCCTCCCGCGTGGTTGCTACCGGTACCCGCCGGCCCAGCATCACGCGCCCTTGGTGATCGCGCGGATCTCGTCCGGGCTCAGCTCGAGGCTCGCGGCCGCCACGTTCTCCTCGACGTGCTCCGGGGAGCTCGAGCCTGGGATCGGCAGGATCTGCGGTGACCGGGCCAGCAGCCAGGCCAGCACCACCTGGCGCAGGCTCACGCCGTGGTGTGCGGCGGCCTCGAGGACCGCGCGGCTTGTCCTCGGCCTCCTGGATGGGCGCCCAGGGCAGGAAGACCAGCATCTCCTGGTCGCACAGGTCGACCAGCGATTCGGAGGACCGGTCGGTCACGTTGTAGCGGTTCTGCAGCGACACTATCGGGGTAACCCGCTCCGCCTCCCTGAGCTGGTCCTCGGTAAAGTTCGACACCCCGACGTGGCGGATCTTGCCCTCGGCCTTCAGCTCGGCCAGCGCGCCGATCGACTCGGCGATCGGCACCTTGGGGTCGGGCCGGTGGAACTGGTAGAGGTCTATCATGTCCAGCCGCAGCCGGGCCAGGCTGCCCTCGCAGGCGCGCCGCAGGTGCTCCGGTCGCCCGTCGGGCTCCCACCGCCCCGGGCCCGGCCGCGCCAAGCCGCCCTTGGTCGCGATGATCAGATCTTCGGGATACGGGTACAGGGTCTCGGCGATCAGCCTCTCGCTGACCTCCGGGCCGTAGGAGTCCGCGGTGTCGATGAAGTTGACCTCGAGCTCCACGGCCCGCCGCAGCGCGGCTTTGGCCCGGTACCGGTCCGGTGGTTCACCCCAGATACCCGGGCCGGTAATGCGCATGGCGCCGAATCCCATCCGGTTCGCCGTCAGATCGCCGCCGACGTCGATCGTGCCCGCAGCCGCAGCCGTCACCCTCGCGTCCATGAACGCTCCTCCCTGACCGGCAGCCCGGTCACTCCGTGTCCGGCCACGCAGACCAGGCCACCGCTGCCCACCAGCTTCCCGGCCTGCACAGCCCCGCGCATCCTCAAGTTGATTAGTTCGGCCCGCCCAGGTCGGTCCGTGGGCAGCCCTGGCGACTGAACACCAGCGCCCCGCCCCACCCCGGTTGACGACCCCGCCCCAGCCACACCATGATGCTCACGTAACCCGGCCAGGTGGCCCCTAGGTCGTGGCGAACCGCCGGTCCCATCTCGCTGGCGGGTGACACATCGCCGCTACCGGCCGGATAGCTGATCACC